>NZ_JBAKAU010000011.1:0-144758 GCF_038155085.1 Pseudoalteromonas aliena | reverse complement strand
CCTTTTTTGAAGAAAACGTGAAATAAATGACTGTTCGCTGAGTATTTGAGCTAAATACGCTAAAAATACAACATAACTAGCACTTTTTTAACATTTTAGGTGTGTTAATTGGTTTATATAGAGAGTTTATTGAAACAACTTTATATAGAAACTTGCGCCCCACACGATCATAACGATCAACAATGAAAGTGTTACAGCTGCAGATCCCATATCTTTTGCCCGGCCTGAAAGCACATGACGCTCAGTACTTACGCGATCTGTTAATGCTTCTATTGCTGAATTAAGTAGCTCTACAATTAATATGATCAGTAATGTACTTACTAATAATGCCCAATGTAATACTGATGTAGCTAACCAAAATGAAATAGGCAGTAACACTACACTAAATACAAGCTCTTGCCTAAAGGCTGCTTCTTCTTTGAAGGCTGCTTTAAAGCCAAGGTAAGAACAATACGTTGCTTTAAAAACTCGCTTTAGGCCAAGGCCATTTGGCTTGAATACATCTTTCATTTGTAAGCTCTGTTAATAATAGTCAAAAGAAAGCCCCGCTTAGCGAGGCTTTTAAAATTTATATTTACGCTACACCGTATTGATCACGATACGCTTTAACAGATGCTAAATGCTCATCCATTGTGCCTTGGCTTTCAAGGTAACTAATTAGATCTGCCAATTTTACAATTGAGATCACTTTAGTATCAAAGTCGCGTTCAACCTCTTGTATAGCTGAAAGCTCTGCCTTACCTTTTTCTTGGCGATCGAGTGCTATTAATACGCCACTTAAGTCTGCGCCATTATCTGCGATGATTTCCATTGATTCACGAATTGCAGTACCCGCGGTGATCACATCATCCACCAGCATGATTTTACCATTTAATGATGAACCTACTAATGTACCGCCTTCACCATGTGCTTTTTTCTCTTTACGGTTAAAACAATAAGGCACATCTTTGTCGTAATGATCAGCCAACGCAACCGCAGTTGTTGTTGCAATTGGAATACCTTTATAAGCAGGACCAAATAAAACATCGTACTCTATTGCTGCATCTTCCAAAGCAGCAGCATAAAAGCGCCCTAAACGCGCTAAGTCACGACCCGTATTAAAAAGACCTGCATTAAAGAAGTACGGACTAGTACGGCCTGATTTAAGGGTAAACTCACCAAACTTCAGTACCTGCTTTTCAAGAGCAAATTCAATAAACTCTTTTTGATAATCTTTCATTGGGTTACTCGCTTATGCTAACGCTTGTTTTTGCACGTCGATGATCTCACGGATTGAATGCTTGGCTAACGTAAGTAGCTCATCTAACTCGTCGAACGAGAATGGCTCGCCCTCTGCGGTACCTTGTATTTCAATAATTTTACCTGTTTCGGTTAAAATTACGTTCATGTCAGTCTCAGCGGCAGAGTCTTCAATATACTCTAAATCACTAATTGCTTGGCCGTTGTAGATACCAACCGAAATAGCAGCAATCATGTGTTTGAGGGGGTTTGAATTGATCATCCCTTTTGCGCGCATGTGGGTAAGTGCGTCAACTAAAGCAACACATGCACCGCTAATAGAAGCTGTACGCGTTCCGCCGTCGGCTTGAATTACGTCACAGTCTATAGTAATCGTGTTTTCGCCAAGCGCTTTTAAGTCTACAGCAGCTCTTAATGCACGCGCAATTAAGCGTTGAATTTCCATTGTACGACCGCCCTGTTTACCACGTGCCGCTTCGCGAGCATTACGAGTATGCGTTGCGCGAGGTAACATACCATATTCAGCATTAACCCAACCCTTGCCTTGACCTTTCATGAAACGAGGAACACCCGCTTCAACAGTTGCAGTACAAAGTACTTTGGTGTTACCAAACTCTACTAGTACTGAGCCTTCAGCATGTAGAGTGTAATTACGTGTAAATGTAACAGGTCTAATTTGGTTAGGTGTTCTTTTGCTTGGACGCATGGACGATCCCCTTTATTCTGAATTTGCGACATTATAAGTGTATGTGAAGGTAGATGCCATGCTGATTGTAAAATATTCAGCCTAATAAATTTTCCCTAGAGGTTAAGTGGTGTTACGGTATAATCATCATAATATTGTATTTATAAATTTAGGAAAATATCCATGATCCACAGTATGACAGCTTATGCGCGTCGCGAAATAAAAGGCGATTGGGGTACTGGCACTTGGGAAGTTCGCTCAGTAAACCAGCGTTACCTTGAAACATTTATACGCGCACCAGAGCAATTTCGTGGCATGGAGCCAGTTATTCGTGAGCGTTTACGCAAACACTTACAACGCGGTAAAGTTGAGGTTTTTTTAAAATTCGTAGCAAATCCTGCTCATGTTGGTGAGCTCTCAATTAACCAAGCCCTAGCTGAGCAACTTATTAATAGCGCTAAATGGGTTCAACGACAAAGTAATGGCGACATTAATCCTGTTGATATACTGCGTTGGCCTGGTGTTATGGAAGCTGAAGAACTTGATATGGATAGCGTTAATACAGCACTAATAACTGGCCTTGATCAAGTAATCGAAGATTTTAAATCAGCACGTGGCGACGAAGGTGAAAACCTTGAAGAAATGATAGCCACCCGCCTTGATGCAATTTTAGAGCAAGTAGATATTGTAGAAACGCACATGCCTGAGATCACTCAATGGCAGCGTGAAAAGCTAGCGCAAAAGCTAGAAGATTTAACAGCAAACATTGACGAATCTCGCCTTGAACAAGAACTTATTTACCTTGCTCAAAAACAAGATGTTGCCGAAGAACTAGACCGCTTAAAGTCGCACGTAAAAGAAACACGAAAAATTCTTAAAAAAGGCGGAGCATGTGGCCGACGTCTAGACTTTATGATGCAAGAGTTTAACCGTGAAGCAAATACTCTCGCGTCTAAATCTATCAATAGTGACATCACTAGTGCAGCCGTAGAGCTCAAAGTGCTCATTGAGCAGATGCGAGAGCAGATCCAAAATATTGAATAATGCTATTTCAATTTTGTGACTCACTTGAGCACAATTAGTTAAATAAAGTACAATAGTATCATTAAAGGCTTGGGTTATTTTTGTAACTCAAGCCTGTTTATTTTTAAGTAGAGAAAAACATGGCTCAAACTCGCGGAAACTTATTTATCTTATCTGCGCCTTCTGGTGCGGGTAAATCTAGCTTAATTAATGCATTACTAAAAAAGCATGACGATATGAAAGTATCGGTATCGCATACTACACGCTCACCTCGCCCTGGTGAAGAAAACGCGGTCCACTATCACTTTGTAAGTGCCGATGAATTTAAAGCGTTAATTGCCAAAGATGATTTTTTTGAGTGGGCTCAAGTGTTTGATAACTACTACGGCACATCAAAGCAAGCAATTGAATCGCAGCTAAATGCAGGTATTGATGTATTTTTAGATATTGATTGGCAAGGAGCGCAACAGGTTCGTAAGATTATGCCTAGCGTACAGACTATTTTTATTTTACCGCCTTCAAAAGAAGAACTTGAGCAGCGTTTAAATAACCGCGGACAAGACTCAGCTGAGGTAATTGCTGGGCGTATGGCACAAGCACAATCAGAAACCTCGCATTATAATGAATACGACTTTGTAGTTGTAAATGATGAATTTGATACTGCTCTTAGTGATATAGAAACTATTGTGATGGCTCAGCGTTTAACACTAAAAGCGCAGCAAAACCGCCATCAAAACTTACTCAGCAGCTTACTTTAATAACTAAGCGGCGTTTAAATCAGTATTAGATATGTAAAACTGATAAAAATTAACCACTGGCTATTGGCGAAACTTGCTCCTTGGAGTAAACTACGCCTTTGCTTTTAAAATATTTTGGAGTGCTGAGATGGCTCGCGTAACAGTTGAAGATGCAGTAGATGCAGTTGGTAATCGTTTTGACTTAATTTTAGTTGCGGCTCGTCGTGCCCGCCAAATTGCTGTTGGTGGTAAAGATCCACTAGTAGATCCTGAAAACGATAAACCAACGGTAGTTGCTTTACGTGAAATTGAATTAGGTTTAGTTGATAGTTCATCAATGGACGTAATTGACCGTGAAGAACAACAACACCAAGAAGCAGCTGAATTAGCTGCTGTTGCTGCCATTGTTGGTGGCAATCAGTAATCGACCTCCCGGTCTGATTTAGCCAACGGCGCAGTATTTCTACTATAGCCGTTGGCAATCCTCTCTTTTCATCGTATATTCTTAACTTACCGTTACCTAATTTGCTTCACAAGAACATTGGAGTGTGAATGTATCTTTTTGAAGGTCTTAAAAAGAAAATCTCAGAATACTTGCCTACAGCAGATGTAGAGCTAGTTCAAAAATCCTACGTGGTAGCTAGAGAAGCCCATGAGGGACAAACTCGCTCAAGCGGCGAACCTTACATTACTCACCCCGTTGAAGTAACTCAAATTCTTGCTGGTATGCACCTTGATCATGAAACCCTCATGGCTGCTTTAATGCATGATGTAATTGAAGATACTGATTTTAGCCAACAAGATTTAGCCGAAATTTTTGGTGAAACAGTGGCTGAACTTGTAGAAGGTGTAAGTAAACTCGATAAACTCAGCTTTAAAGATAAAAAAGAATTCCAAGCTGAAAACTATCGCAAAATGATTATGGCAATGACCCAAGACATTCGGGTTATATTGATTAAGCTTGCTGATAGAACACACAATATGCGAACTTTAGGTGCACTGCGCCCAGATAAACGCCGCAGAATAGCACGCGAAACACTTGAAATTTACTCGCCAATAGCAAACCGCCTAGGTATTCACGATATTAAAAATGAACTTGAAGATTTAGGTTTTCAAGCTTTATATCCTATGCGTCATCGTGCACTAAAATCAGAAGTAGCTAAAGCACGCGGGAATCGTAAAGAAGTTATTTTTAATATTCAAAATGAAATTGAAGCACGTCTTGAAGAATGTGGAATAAAAGCAACAGTGTCAGGCCGTGAAAAACATTTATATAGTATTTACAAAAAAATGTTGAATAAAGAGCTGCTGTTTAACGAAGTTATGGATATTTACGCATTTAGAATTGCTGTTGATTCTATGGATACATGTTATCGCGTGCTAGGTGTTGCTCATAATCTTTATAAACCAATTGAAACACGCTTTAAAGATTATATTGCGGTTCCTAAAACAAATGGCTATCAATCACTACATACTTCTTTAGTTGGTCCACATGGTATTCCTGTTGAAATTCAAATTCGTACCCACGATATGGATCATATGGCCGATAAAGGTGTAGCTGCACACTGGATGTATAAAAAAGCAGGTGATGGAGCAGGTAATACAGCGCAACAACGTGCACGCCAATGGATGCAAAGCCTATTAGAACTACAGCAAAGTGCAGGCTCATCATTTGAATTTATTGAAAACGTAAAAACTGAGTTATTTCCAGAAGAAATTTACGTATTTACGCCTGACGGTCGTATTGTTGAGTTACCAATGGGTGCTACAGCAGTGGATTTTGCCTATGCTGTTCATACTGATGTCGGCAACACTTGCGTAGGCGCACGCGTAAATCGTAAACCTCACCCTTTAAGTAGACCTTTGGATACAGGGCAAACCATAGAAATAATTACAAGCTCAGGCGCACACCCTAATGCAACATGGCTTAACTTTATTGTTACTGGTAAAGCACGTATAGGTGTACGTAATTATCTTAGAAGTCAACATCATGAAGAAGCGTTGCTTTTAGGTCGTCGTTTACTCGACTCTGCACTAGGCGAAAACAAACTCGATAGCATTGCCGATGAAAATATAGCAAGAGTACTCGAAGAGCATGAACTTTCTACAGTCCTCGAACTGCTTGTAGAAATCGGCTCTGGTAATTTAATGAGTATGTTGATTGCTAAGCGCTTACTACAAGGCGATAACGATGATTTAGCTGATATAACAAACCAAGCTAAAGCAACTATCATTGGTACTGAGGGTATGTTAGTTAATTACTCTAAGTGTTGTCGTCCAGTGCCTGGGGATGCAATTACTGCGCATATAAGCCAAGGCAAGGGTCTAACTGTTCATCGCCAAGAATGTAAAAACATACGAGGCTGGGAAAATGAGCCCTCTAAATACTTAGTTGTAAAGTGGGACGATAGCCCAGAAAAAGAATATATTGCCGCTCTAAGAGTTGAAATTATCAACCATCAAGGGGCACTTGCTAAATTAACCAATGTTGTTGCCACAACTCAGGCCAACATTGTAGAAATTGCGACTGATGAAAAAGAAAGTAATTTATACGTGATAGATTTAGGGATTACCGTTAAAAACCGTATCCATGTTGCTAACATCATGCGCCGTATTCGCGTTATGCCTGATGTACAAAAAGTCTATCGTAAAAAATAAAATAGGAAACACATGAATAAAGCATTTATCTCTACCGACAAAGCACCTGCAGCTATTGGCACATATAGCCAAGCAGTTAAAGTAGGTACTGCTGTTTACTTATCTGGTCAGATTCCATTAGTACCAGAGACGATGGAAATGATTTCTGAAGATTTTAGTGAACAAACGCATCAGGTATTTAGAAATATTACAGCGGTATGTGAAGAAGCTGGCGGGAAAATTCAAGATTTGGTTAAAATAAACATCTATCTAACTGATTTATCTAACTTCGCCACAGTAAATGAAGTGATGAGCCAATACTTTAAGCAACCTTACCCAGCGAGAGCTGCACTAGGTGTTCGTGCATTGCCAAAAGGTGCGCAGGTTGAAATAGATGGAATAATGGAGCTACCTTCTACAAATTAAATGTTACTCTAAAGCTATAGCGCTATGCTATAGCTCTCTTGTCCTCTAGCTCTATCAATTTGTTTTTTCTGATTTCTTGACTCAAAACTAAATCTCTAGCACTCTATAATTATATTATTAATACAAACTCTACTTTTCTAATATAAAAGGATTAACTTTTGTTTAAGCTTGCTCATAATGGCAATGTTTTACTTGACGTAAGTAAACATCTTCCTCCAAGTGCTGCATTCGTAATTGAAGCTCTTGAGAGGTCGACTTTCTGCGACTGCAAAATTGATCATGAGGCCATTCACAACTTTTTTAAAAATAAGAGTACTGAATCAGTCTTAGTCGTAGCAAGTAAACATAACGCATCACTAAATGTATCAATTAGCGATGATAAAATGCTTGCTACTGGTGAACTAACCTTAGCACAAGGCGGCAAGAAGTTAAGCTTAGAGGATGCAAAAAAACAGTTAGTAAAGGCAGGAATAGTCCGTGGCTACAAACAAATATTCTTAGAGCAGCTACTACAAAAACAATTTGAATTATCTGCTGGTACTTTAATAAAAGGAACTCTCGCTAAAGGCCGCTTACCTGCTGAAGGAGTTGCAACAGAATTTGTAGTTACCGTTGAAACACTTAAAGATCGTCTCAAGAAACCTAAATTAAAAGAAGATGGCAGTGTCGATATGCGTGATTTCGGTAAACTTGCAAGTGTCGAGCCGGGTTCGGTACTAATAAGACAACAGCCAGCAACACCTGGCAAAGAAGGATTTACAGTAACGGGTGATATTCTTCCTGCAAAACCAGGAGAAAACAAACAGTTAATAGCAGGAGAAGGAACTGAAATATCAAAAGTAAACCCTTTAGAACTAGTGGCTACTATGTCTGGAGTACCCGTTGAGATTAACAACGGTATGCGAGTAGACGATATTTTTACAATTTCTGATGTGAATGTTAAAAGTGGCCATATAGAGTTTGAAGGTAGTGTAATTGTAACTCGCAATATAGAACCAGGTATGAGGGTTAGCGCCAAAGGTGATATAACTATTTTTGGTACAGTTGAGTCTGGTGAAGTAAAAGCAGGAGGTAATATTACTGTAAAGCAAGGAGTTATTGGACATCATAAATCTGAAGATAGAATTCTCTCCTGTAAACTTATTTGCAATGGTGATATACATGTATCTCATGCTCAATATTGTTACCTAGAAGCTAATAATATTTTTATTGATCGTCAAGCAAGCCACTGTATGATAGAAGCAAATCAGCTACTCCAAGTTGGTCAAACCAATACACCTAAAGGTAAGCTTTTTGGTGGAGAAGTATTAAATGCCTCAGCACTTATAACTGGTGAAATTGGCAATGAATCTGGTGCCAAAATGGTTATTAATCTGGCAACCTCAGCTAAAGACATTACAAAAAAATCAGATAATTGCTTTAAGAACTTAGCAAAAACAGATGAACAACTAACTACTTTGCAGGCAGCGCTTGAAAAAGCAGAATTAGTGAAAGATACAGAAAAGAAAAATACACTCATAACTAAAATTGGTGCAACTCAATTACATTATTGTGAACAAGCTGAGCAACTTGAAAAAGATTTATCAATTCTAGAAAACGACCTACTCAGCCTATTAGATAATACCCAACTTGCTGTTAATACTGTCTTACACTCAGGGGTAGAAATCCATATATTTGACAAGGTTCTTAAAACAACCCGTAATTACCCCCCATGTGTTGTTAAACTAGAAAATAATAAAATCGAAATTGAGTTTAAAACGTCATAACCAAAGTATTTATAACACTTTGGTTTTATTACTATAGTAAGTCACTTACCTCAGCATGTGTTTGCTGCGGCCATACTCCCACTTGTACTTGACCAATATGCTGTTTTTGTAGCAAGAGCATAGCCAAGCGCGACTGCCCTATTCCACCGCCAATCGTTTGCGGAAACTTACTTTGTAGTAGCGCTTTATGCCAATCAAACTCTAAGCGGTCTTCATCTCCAGTTGTGCTTAACTGCGCTTTTAAAACCTCAGGGCTTACACGTATACCCATTGATGAAATTTCAAATGCATTTTCAAGTACTGAGTTCCATACTAAAATATCACCATTTAAACCCATATATTGATCGCATGTTGGCGTAGACCAATCATCGTAATCTGGAGCTCTTATATCATGGATTTTGCCATCACCAAGCGTGCCACCAATACCAATTAAAAATACAGCACCATATTCTTGTGCAATGGCTTTTTCGCGATGCTTGGCGCTAAAGTCAGGATACATTTTACGTAGCTCTTCGCTGTGCACAAACTTAATGTCGTCCGGTAAAAAAGGCGTCAAACCATAAGACTCACTTACAAAAGCTTCAGTTTCTTTTATCCCTTTATAAATAGATTGAACAGTTTGCTTTAGTGTTGCCAGCGAACGCTCTGTGGTTTCATTAATTACTTTTTCCCAATCCCATTGATCAACATATACAGAATGAATAGGACTTAATGAATCTTCATCTGGGCGCAAAGCTTTCATTTGAGTGTAAATTCCCTCACCAACACCAAAGCCATAAGTTGCAAGTGTTTTACGTTTCCACTTAGCCAGTGAATGCACCACTTCGTAGCGGCTATCTGCAATCGCTTTCACATTTACAGCAACTGCGTTTTCATGGCCGCTTAAGTTATCTTGCGTACCGTCACCTACTTTAGCCAGAATAGGAGCTTGAATCTCAACCAGCCCAAGTTGGGTTTCTAGTTGCTGTGAAAAAAATTGCTTAACTTTACTTATTTGCTGCTGTTGCTGCACATAGTGTGAACTCATAATAATTGGCCTCATTCCCAGTTATTGTTACTTGCTTAATTAATAAAAAGCCCCCTAATGAGCGCCTTTAATGAAGTTAATTTAACCATTTGATGAATTAATTCAATATCCCACAACAAAAATAGCTTCAATATATAAAAAGCATTAATTAAATGGTATAAAAACTATATATTCGATAATTTCATAATGAAAATATAATGGAAAATTATTTGATCGATAATCTCGATAAACAGATACTTCATGCGTTAATGGAAAATGCCCGTACTGCGTACGCCGAATTAGCAAAAAGATTTAATGTAAGCGCGGGGACAATTCACGTAAGAATTGAAAAAATGAAGCAAGCAGGGATCATTACAGGCACCCAATTAACGATTAATACTAAACAGCTCGGCTACGATGTATGCTGCTTTATAGGCATTAATTTAAATAACGCACGTGATTACCCGCAAACGCTTATAAAGCTAGAAGCATTGGAGGAAGTGGTAGAGGCTTATTACACAACAGGTAACTACAGTATATTTATAAAGGTAATGACAAAGTCCATTGATCACTTACAAGATGTGCTGATTAATAAAATACAGGCAATAGAAGCCATTCAATCAACAGAAACACTTATTTCTCTACAAAACCCAATTAGCCGTACGGTAATGCCTTAACTGTAAAAATCTCGTATAATTGCCGAAAAAAGAGGATAACCATGCAGCAAACTCGCTATCAAAGAATCGAAGACGTACTTTCGCGCCGCCAAACAGACTTAACTGTGTGTTTAGAAGACGTGCACAAACACCATAACTTATCTGCAATTGTACGAAGTGCTGATGCGGTTGGTTGCCATCACGTACATGCTGTATGGCCTGAAAAACAGAAATGGCTAACAAATAACACCTCTGGTGGCAGTAAAAACTGGCTAGAAACGCACCTACACAGAAACATTGATGATGCCGTAGTGGCAATGCGTGAACGCAATCCAGAAATACAAATATTAGCGACTCATCTATCAGAAGATGCCGTTGATTTTAGAGAAGTAGATTACACCAAGCCAACGGCTATTATTGTGGGCCAAGAAAAAACGGGGATCTCAGAAAAAGCCCTAGAATATGCCGATCAAAATATTATTATTCCAATGCAAGGCATGGTGCAATCACTAAATGTTTCGGTTGCTGCTGCGCTAATATTGTTTGAAGCACAGCGCCAACGCGAGCTGGCTGGTTTATATAATAGAGATATGCTGAGCGCCGAAGTTAAGCACCCACTTTACTTTGAAGGCTGCCATCCTATTATTGCAAGGCAGTGTAAACAAAAAAAATTACCTTATCCTGCACTTGATGAAAACGGCGAAATAGTCGCTGACGAGCAATTTTGGCAAGCTTTAAAACATACTTGATGGACCAAAGCTCTGTAAGTACACTTAACTTATTCACAAATAATAAGATTGATATAATTTGTCTAAACCTAGCTTAAATCAATACCCAATTACAGAGCTCAAAGGGGTCGGCCCAAAAATGGCTGAGCGTTTGTTAAAGCTAGGTATTTTAACTGTGCAAGATATGCTTTTTCACTTGCCACTTCGCTATGAAGATCGTACTCGCTTATACGCGATTAGCGAATTGTCACTTCACAGCCACGTAAGTGTTGAAGCAACAATTGAAACAAGCCAAATTACGTTTGGTAAAAGGCGCATGCTTGTGTGCCAAATCAATGATGGTACTGGCAGGCTAACACTACGATTTTTTAATTTTACCGCCGCACAAAAAAACGCATTTAACGCTGGTAAAATAATACGCTGCTTTGGTGAAGTGCGCCGTGGCCGCGTTGGCTTTGAAATGAGTCATCCTGAATACAGCATCAGCGATACCTCTAACGAGCAGCCGGTAGCGACGACATTAACGCCCGTTTATTCAACAACCGAAGGTTTAAAGCAACTATCGATTAGAGCCTTAAGCGAACAGGCTATTGATTTACTACATAAATACTCAGTAGAAGAACTACTGCCTTCACAGTGGCAGCCATCAAATATGCCGCTAAGTGACGCCTTATTATTACTGCACCGCCCACCAAATGATGCTGATGTCACTGCATTAGAGCAAGGTACTCACCCTGCTCAACAGCGCCTTGTATTTGAGGAGTTACTTGCTCAAAACCTCAGCTTATTAAAAGTACGAGAGCAAGGGCAACAAGTTAAAGCCGTGGCATTAAATCCGGTAAACACATTAGAAAGCCAGTTTTTAGAGCAACTTCCTTTTGCACCCACAAATGCGCAAAGCCGCGTAGTTGCTGAAATTAAAGGTGATATGCAACACGCGTATCCTATGATGCGTTTAGTACAAGGCGATGTAGGCTCAGGTAAAACCCTAGTAGCAGCACTTAGTGCACTAACAGCCATTGCGCAGGGCTTTCAAGTAGCTTTAATGGCGCCAACAGAGATTTTATCAGAGCAACATGGCGTTAATTTTACAACGTGGTTTAATCAACTAGGTATAACCGTTGCTTGGCTTGGCGGTAAAACAAAAGGCAAAGAGCGCGTAGCAACACTTGAAAAAATAGCCTCTGGTGAGGCGCAAATGATTGTAGGTACTCACGCTTTATTTCAAGATGAAGTTAAGTTTAATAACTTAGTACTTATCGTTATTGATGAACAACACCGCTTTGGTGTCCACCAGCGTTTATCACTGCGTGAAAAAGGTAAGTTTGGTGATTGTCACCCTCATCAACTAGTCATGACCGCAACACCCATTCCACGTACACTCGCTATGACCGCCTATGCCGACTTAGAAACCTCGGTCATTGACGAGCTGCCACCAGGGCGTACACCAATCACAACAGTGGCACTTCCTGATACTCGCAGAGACGATATTATTGCCCGCGTTAAATTAGCGTGTAACGAGCAAGGCCGCCAAGTTTATTGGGTGTGTACACTTATTGATGAGTCTGAAGTACTGCAATGCCAAGCCGCCGAAGACAGTGCACTGCAATTAAAAGAAGCATTACCAGAGCTAAACGTAGGCTTAGTACATGGCCGAATGAAATCAGCAGAAAAACAAGCCATTATGAGCGAGTTTAAAGCAGGTAATATACATGTTTTAGTTGCCACGACAGTTATTGAAGTTGGTGTTGATGTCCCTAATGCGAGCTTAATCATTATAGAAAACCCCGAGCGCTTAGGCTTAGCACAGCTGCATCAGTTACGTGGGCGAGTTGGCCGTGGCGCAACGGCATCGCATTGTGTGCTTTTATATCACGCACCACTGTCTCATACCGCTCAAAAGCGATTAGGTGTACTACGCGATAGCAACGATGGTTTTGTGATAGCTGAGCGCGATTTAGAAATTCGAGGCCCTGGTGAAGTACTTGGTACAAAACAAACAGGGTTAGCCGAGTTTAAAATTGCCGATCTTACCCGTGATAAACACATACTTAATCAAGTAAGACCTGTTGCACAGAAAATGCTAAAACAGTACCCACAGCAAGTAGATTCCCTCATTAATAGATGGCTTGGTAATAAGTCTAATTATGCACAAGCATAGGTGTGGCTATTAACCCACATATGCAGTAACGACTCATCAATACCAAATACACATGAACTGAGCTCAATTTTTACTGATTCTTACAAGTAACAAAAAGTACCAAAAAATCTCGTACTGTGATTAAATCTTCCTTGGTTGAATAAGCTCCAATCCTGAGATATCAACATCCGCTAATAGCCATTTTTTATAATTAATACAAAAATGGCGCTCAATGAGCGCCACTTTCAATTTAATTAAAAATACTTATTCTGTATCTGGCAAATTACGGCCATAGAATATTTCTTGCATTTCACGGGTAAGTTTTGAGCGAATTTCTTCTTCTTCACCCTCTGATAAATCTGCCGTAGAAAGTCCGAATAAATACGTGTTTAAATCAGTTTCTTTTAACATCATTTTAGTGTGGAACAGGTTTTCTTGATACACGTTGACGTCCATCATTTGATACGCTTCTTTGGTATCTTCTGTCATGAAGTTTTGAATCGAGCTAATAGCATGATCAATGTAGTGTTTAACGCCGTTTATGTCGCGGGTAAAACCACGAACGCGGTAGTCAATTGTTACCACATCTGACTCAAGGCTATGAATTAAGAAGTTTAACGCTTTAAGTGGCGAAATAATGCCACAGGTAGACACTTCAATATCAGCACGAAATGTACAAATACCATCATCTGGGTGAGCTTCGGGGTATGTATGTACACAAATGTGGCTTTTATCTAGGTGCGCAACAACTGAATCAGGTAATGGGCCTGGTGCTTCGTCAGCATCGTAATTTTGCTGCTCTTCTACTGGTTCTTCAGATACCAAAATAGTTACACTTGCGCCTTGTGGTTCATAGTCTTGGCGCGCTACATTCAAAATGTTGGCACCAATAATATCAACAACTTCACCTAAAATATCGGTTAGTCTATCTGCACTGTACTGCTCATCGATATATTCAATATATTCTTTACGTTGTTGCTCAGTCTTTGCGTAGCAAATATCGTAAATACTAAAGCTCAAACTTTTAGTTAAATTATTAAAACCATGAAGTTTAAGTTTATCGAAGGGTTTGTTCATAATAAACCAACCTATAAATTAGTGAACTCTGCACCTGCAGAATGAAAAGTTCGCGGATTTTATACGAATTTCCCTCGTGGAAAAAGCGTTATTTTGCTTGTTCTTGAACAACTTCGTGGCTATGCGTAATTTCTACTGTTTTATCAAGCATTAATGCAACCGAACAATACTTTTCAGCAGAGAGGGATACGGCGCGTGCAAGGTGTTTTTCAGACACATTATTACCCTTAACAACAAAGTGTAAGTTGATTTTAGTAAATACGCGTGGGGCTGTTTCTGCGCGCTCAGCACTTAATTGGACCTGCACGTCTGAAAAATCTTGTTTGGCTTTTTTTAAAATACTGACAACATCGACTGACGAACAACAGCCAACCGACATTAAAACCATTTCCATAGGGCTTGGCGCTGCACTATCGCTACCAGCGTCAAAAACAACATTATGATTAGAATTAGAACGACCGATAAACGTATCGCCCTCAACCCATTTTACATTTGCTTGCATGTGCTTATCTCAAAAAATATTTTCTTGATTGTAAGCAACTTAGCCGCAGTTGCAAATGAAAATGTACTAAGCGGCTATATAGCAATTGATTAATACTGTTGCGAGACTGCATTATCGAATAAGTTTTTAACTAAACCAGCAAATTCATCTATAAAAGCATGTTGCTCAACTGTAACTGGCTGAGAGGTAATACTACTGAGAACTTCTTCTAAATCATAAACTATGCCATCAACTTCACGCACAATTAAGCTACGTTGCTCTGTATTTAGCTCTGTGTGCTGCTCGCAGATAAGCATCACGTTTTGTGCAATGACATCTTCAATTAATTCCATAACCGTGGGGGCATTCGGTTTTATTTCACCTGGCTTCTCAAACAACGCTAAATTTTGAGTAAGATACATGATTAAATCATCATACCCTTGCCTATCTAAAACCATTTTCATACCACCATAAAATAATCATTTCTCTGATTTAAGCAGAAAGCAATTCAAATTACTAGCTTTGCACGGTGGCAATACAAAAAAAGCAGCCAATGCTGCTTTTCTAGTTATTTAGTACCAAACAAGGTTAATCTATTTTTAAGCCTGGGCTTAGTGTTGCAGGCATCGCTACTTTTTCAAGCTCTACTGAAGCAACTGGGTATGCACAGTAATCAGCTGCGTAATACGCGCTTGCTCTGTGATTACCCGACGCGCCAATACCACCAAATGGTGCTGCGCTTGATGCACCCGTAATTGGACGGTTCCAGTTAACAATACCCGCGCGAATACGACGTAAAAAATGGTCGTAGTCGGCTTCGCTGTCACTGAGTAAGCCTGCCGATAAACCAAACGTTGTGTCGTTTGCTTTATCAATTGCTTGGTCAAAGCTATCAAAGCGGAATACTTTTAAAAGTGGGCCAAAATGTTCTTCATCAGGGAAATCACTAATAGCTGTACACTCAATAATACCTGGCGTTACAAAGCCTGTATTTGCTGTGTGCTCAAGCTCTACTAGTACTTGAGCGCCAAGTTCAACTAACTCGCTTTGTGCTTTAACCATACCTGCAGCTGCCGCTGATGAGATCATAGAGCCCATAAATGGCTGATCTGCATCGTCATAGTTGCCTACTTTAATGGCTTTAGTTGCAGTGATAAGGCGCTCTAAAATTGCATCGCCTTTGCTACCTTTAGGTAAAAACAATTTACGTGCACACGTACAACGCTGGCCGCTTGAAATAAACGCCGATTGAATAATATCGTGTACAACTGCTTTGGTATCTTCAACGTCGGTAATAATAAGCGGGTTATTGCCACCCATTTCAAGCGCTAAAATTTTACCCGGCTGACCTGCAAACTGCTCATGTAAAATATGACCCGTGCGCGAAGAACCCGTAAAGAACAAGCCATCAATACCTTTGTGAGCAGCGAGGGCTTTGCCCGTTTCTACTTCACCTTGAACAAGATTGATAACACCTGCTGGTAAACCTGCTTTTTCCCAAAGTTTAAGCGTAAGCTCGGCAACTTTTGGAGTTAGCTCTGATGGTTTAAACACAACTGTGTTACCCGCTAAAAGCGCAGGAACAATGTGGCCGTTAGGCAAATGCCCTGGGAAGTTATACGGGCCAAATACCGCTACCACGCCATGTGGCTTATGACGGATCATGGCACGCCCTAGTGGCATTGCGTTTTCTACGTCGCCTGTGCGCTCTAAAAATGCTTTTTCTGAAATGGCAATTTTACCAACCATAGCGCCCGCTTCTGTGCGTGTCTCCCACAGTGGTTTACCTGTTTCTTGTGCAATAGTGATGGCAAGCTCTTCGCTGTTTTCTTTTAATTGTGCTGCGAATGCTTGAACTATTTCTAAACGCTCAGTAAAGCTTTTATCAGCCCAAACATAAAACGCTTCGCGCGCTGCATTTACTGCGGTGTCTACTTGCGCCGCAGTTGCCGATGATGCCTGCCAAATAACGTCGTTATTTGCAGGGTTTACTGAGTTAAATTTTGTGCCTTGGCCTTGTGACCATTGACCATTAATAAATTGTGCAGGATGAGTCATTATACTTTCTCCTAAATTAAACTGGGGTTGCGCTTACTGTATCGCCAGCTTGCAGTTGCAGTGCATCGGCTAACTCTTGCGATAAAACAAGACTGTCTGCTCTGTCGTCATAAGACATAGGCGCTACGGTTGCTCTAAAACCTTCAAGCTTTTCGTTGGCTAAAAGCACCATGGTATCGCCTGACGCTTCGCCTATTTCAACTTTAAAGTTATGTGCATTACGAATAGTGGCAATGTTATCTACTTTTGCTTCAACCGTTGGGCCGGCGTCAAAAATGTCTACGTAGCCATTAAACGTAAAGCCTTCGCTTTTTAAAAGCTCAATAGCTGGGCGTGTGTTGTCGTGCACCTTACCAATGACCGCTTGCGCATCTTTGCTTAGCAAGTTTACGTAAATTGGGTACTTTGGCATTAGCTCTGCAATAAATACCTTTTGGCCAATACCTGTTAGATAGTCGGCTGTAGGAAAGTCCATTGAGAAAAAGTGCTCTTCTAACCACTGCCAAAAAGGACTACTGCCGCTTTCGTCAGACACACCGCGCATTTCTGCAATTACGGTTTGTGCAAAACGTGCCTGATGTTGCTTAATAAACATAAAGCGCGCTTTTGAAAGAAGTTTACCGTTACAGTTTTTACGATAGCCATCTTTTAAAAATAGCGTACATAATTCTGTTGCACCGGTGTAGTCATTACACAGCGTTAAAATATCAACGGCTTTGTATACATCTAATGTGCGTGATGAATGAATCACTTTACTTAAGTGGTAATGATAAAACGCATCATCAAGGCCTACAGCTGCTTCTATTGCAGATGTGCCAACTACTTCACCTGTTTCGCTATCTTCAAGAACAAACAAGTAGCCTTCGTCACCGGGTTGTGACGTTTGTTTAGCAAATGAGCTTACTGAATGGTCAATCTTTTTTTGTAATAGCTCTTCATTTAAAGGCAAAGACGTAAAACCATGCCCTGATTCGTGGGCAATTTTCAGTAATGCTGAGTAATCATTTTGCTGGATTGGGCGAAGGATCATCATGAGTCCGCTTGCTCCCTTATAAATAACGGTAAATAGGATTTACAGGGCAAACACGGTTTGCCCTTAATTACTTGGCTAGAGTAGTTTATGCGTTTACTACACTTGCTACTGCTTTTTCAAAGCGTGCCATACCTTCACGAATATCTGCTTCAGTAATAACTAGTGAAGGAGTAAAACGAACTACGTCAGCGCCTGCCACTAATGACATTAAGCCTTGCTCAGTACCCGCTACTAAAAATTCTTTAGCACGGCCTTTGTATTGCTCGTTTACTACTGCACCAATTAATAAACCTTGGCCACGAATTTCGCTAAATACATTGTATTTTTCGTTAACGGCTGCAAGTAGCTCATTAAATAATGCGGCTTTTTCTTTTACGCCAGCAAGTACCTCTGGTGTGTTTACAGTATCGAACGCAGCTTCTGCAACGGCACATGCAAGTGGGTTACCACCGTATGTAGAGCCATGAGTACCTACTTTAAGGTGCTGTGCAATCTCAGTCGTTGTGATCATAGCGCCAATAGGGAAACCACCGCCAAGTGCTTTAGCCGACGTTAAAATGTCAGGTACTACATTTAAACCTTGATATGCGTATAGCTCGCCTGTGCGGCCTACACCTGTTTGTACTTCATCAAAAATAAGTAGAGCGTTATGCTTAGTACATAAATCGCGAACACCTTGAGCAAACTCATCAGTTGGCGAAACAATACCGCCCTCACCTTGAAGTGGCTCCATCATTACGGCACATGTTTTGTCGCTAATTAGTTTTTCAAAAGCAGCTAGGTCGTTGTAATCGCAATGAACGATATCGCCTGGCTTAGGACCAAAACCATCGGAATATGCCGCTTGGCCGCCAACAGTTACGGTAAAGAATGTACGACCGTGGAAACCTTTGTTGAATGCGATGATTTGTGATTTTTCTGCGCCAAATTTATCAAGTGCAAAACGACGCGCTAATTTAAGTGCGGCTTCGTTTGCTTCAGCACCAGAGTTGGCAAAGTAAACTTTTTCAGCAAATGTCGCATCAACCATTTTTTTAGCTAGACGAAGTGCTGGCTCGTTAGTCATAACATTTGAAAGATGCCAGATTTTTTCGCCTTGCTCTTTTAATGCGCCTACTAATGCAGGGTGGCAATGACCTAGACAGTTAACTGCAATACCACCAGCAAAATCGATAAACTCTCGACCTTGTTGATCCCATACGCGAGAGCCTTCGCCTCGAACAGGAATTACGCTTGAAGGTGCGTAGTTAGGAACCATTACTTGATCAAATAATTCTCGATTGACTGTCATTTTATTTCCTCTTAATTGTGAGCAACACAAAACATCAAAATAGGTGTTTGGTTAATGTTTGTAACCAACTTAATAGGCAAAATCAGACCCTGATAATTGCGCAAAATTGCTTTGTGGTTCAATTTTCAGACGCACATTATTTCAGAATTAATGAGTACTGTCTCGTTAAAAACTTTCATCTACCCCTTGAAAATAAAGGGCTTGGGATATTATTTCATAGATAGTGAATAACTATTAGCAAAGTGAATAACCACCGCATTTTAGGCTCTTTGCGGCTGCGTATTGAACTGCGGCTAGCTTTAAGCGCTAATAAGTTACTATAAGAAAGCGTGTAGGATGAATGATTAGTCGCAAAAAAATTAACAAAAAATTCAGATTTTTAGTCAATTTGAATAGCTAAATTGGTAAAATTACTTGTTTTAAGGGTTTTTAGTTCCGTTTTAGTGAACTTAAAATACGAAAACCACGCGACTATTTCATTAGGCTCAATAAGCTGATGCTCTTTTAAGCTTAAATACTGAGAGTAACTATGGTTTTTTAGCATAACTTCAGTTAAAAGAAATATTGAATCAGCTTTCTCTACCCCATTAACAAACTGCTGCATTACGCTTTCAAACGATAAATACTTGAACGTCATTGTATCTATTACTCTAGTGCTTACGTCTAAAGATTTACTGTTAAGTAGTGTTGCTAAAGTCAGGTTTAACCTCTAATAATACGGTGTGTAGGTTTTGTTACTTTCCTTACCAGCAAGTTTTGCTTTGCCATACTTGCTCAAATTTTTTTAAATATAGCCGAATTAACAAAGCTTTCGAGAGCAAGGTAAATTGATAGAGGTCACTAACTCACTCACAAGCCAACTTAAATTATTAATTAATGACTCTAAACGAGCTATAGATGCAGACTTAACCACTAAAACATCAAGAACAGTGGCGATACCGTCTTCTATTCCCATAGTATTTTGAACAGCTGTATCTATATTGTTAAGCTGTTTAAGAATTGGCATTTCTACATCACGATTATGTCGCCCATCGGCTTGAGCTTAGTATTCACAATGAGCTGTATTTCTTATTTTCGTTTCTTATAAGCTATCACCTAAAGTAGAGTCCTCTGCTTCATTGAGTTGTCAGTGACTAATGTATGAGTAAAACCGATTTGTTGAAGAGAAAATAATGAAATCGCTTATTCAGCATCGTAGCGACTCGCTTTGAGAAACAAGTTCTCGCATAGGGTCTACTCAATGTTAATACCTAACATACATTCTAATATTACTAGGTTAGAACCGAGTTAAAAAGTTAGCAAGTAATTGGATTCCTTGAGCCGTTAAAATTGCTTCAGGATGAAACTGCACTCCCTCTATCGCTAACTCTTTATGAAGCAACCCCATAATTTCATCAAACTCGCCTTGCTCAGTTTGACTCCACGCTGTTATTTCTAATTCACTCGGTAAGCTTTGCTGCTTAACCACCAGCGAATGATAACGGCAAACGGTTAATGGGTTTACCAAACCTTTAAATACACCTTTATTAGTGTGCACTATAGGTGATGTTTTTCCGTGCATCACTTTTTTGGCTCTAATTACATCGCCGCCCAGTGCTTGTGCAATAGTTTGGTGCCCCAGGCATATGCCTAAAATAGGAAACTGCCCTTTTAACTGCTCAACAACGCTAAGTGATACACCTGCCTCATTAGGTGTACATGGGCCTGGCGATAATACGATATGCTGTGGGTTTAGCTGCTTTATTTGAGCAACGCTTAGCTCATCATTACGCTTTACTAATACGTCTTGATCTAATCGCTGAAAATATTGTACTAAGTTGTAAGTAAACGAATCGTAGTTATCGATCATTAACAGCATTACACAACAAACCTTATAAAATTATCGACCATTTACTTTGTGCAAGTGGTTCTACGCGCTGCATTCTATCACTATTATTTCGTCAACATAAATGAGGTTTGTAAGTTAATTGGCTACCTTTAAAGGAATATGAGGTGTAGTGAAGAAGCCGGCTAAAAAGCCGGCCTTTATACATTACTGTACGTTTATAACGACCTTGCCCATTGCTTGGCCGCTAGCCAAACGGTCATGCGCTTTTGCCGTCTCTTCTAGTGTAAAATCTTGCTCATCAAGGACTGGGCGCATACCACCTGCTTCTACAATTTGTGCAAGCTTTGCTAGTTTGTCGCCATGATCTTGACGGTTAAAGTCATGGATCATCGGAATAAGCATAAAGATGACGTTTAACGATAACCCTTTAAAGTGTACAGGGCTTAAGTCTACTTCTAATAAAGAAAGCGTTGTAGATACCTGTGCATTTAGCTTTGCTGCAGCAAATGAGTTAGTCAGGTTACCACCACCCACAGTGTCAAATACCATGTCAAAACCAACGTTGCTTGTGTGTTTTTCAACGTACTGCTCTACGGTTTCGTCTTTAAAGTTAATGCCTGTTGCGCCAAAGCTTTCAATAAGGGCTAATTGCTCAGCGTTACTACCTGTTGAGTAAACATCTGCGCCAAAATGCTTAGCAAGTTGTACTGCTAAATGACCTACACCACCCGCCCCGCCGTGTACTAATACTTTTTGGCCTGCGCTTATACTTGCACGTGTTAAGCCTTCAAGTGCAGTAATACCAACTAGTGGAATAGCCGCCGCTTCTTTCATTGATAGGTTTTTAGGTTTACGCGCAATTAAACGCTTATCAGCGAGTATAAACTCAGCAAGTGCACCGGGTAAATTGCCTAGGCCGCCTGCACAACCATATACTTCATCGCCTACTGCAAATTCTGTTATGCCTTCGCCAACGGCTTCAATGGTACCCGCAAAGTCCATCCCTAAAATACCCGGTAACGCTGGAGCAAAGGGTAAGTCAGCCCCCATTTGACGAATCATCATATCAATTGTATTTACGCTCGTTGCAGCAATACGAACTAACACGTTACCTTTTGTTACGTGTGGTTTTGCAACCTCGGCTGCTACAAATTCTTCAGTGCTACCAAAATTATTAATTGTCATTGCTTTCATAGATATTGCCTCTGATACATGTTGATGAGTAATTTTGTAATGAGGCTTTATTGTAGTTATACATTTTATAAATGATAATAAGCCAATATACACAATCTGTTTCAAAATAATATTGATAATAAAGCGTAAAAATCATCCTCTTAATCTACTTTTAAAGTAGCTATTAAACAAAACCCAAAGCAATTGTTGCGCTATATCAATTTAAGCTTCCTATGGTTGATTTATGATTGAGTAAACCCCAGAGTAATATATGACAAGACAGTAATTCACTTAAGTAACTCATTTTTCCTACTAAGGAGCGAATATGTTAGGCGAAGACCATTCACTTACTAATGACTTTCCACAGTATTTAAATACCATTGCAGAGCTAAATGAAAGCGATCCCGAGTTTGCTAAAAAGGCAGATAAGTACGATAAGCTAGACAAAGAAATAAGAGTATTAGAACTTAAAGATGCGCCAATCAGCGATGAACAAATGCACCAGCTCAAGCATGACCGCTCTGAGTTAAAAGATTGGCTCTACGAGCGCTTGCAACAAGAGTAGTGCTATATAAATAAAAAGAGCTCACCAATGAGATGAGCTCTTTTAATCAACAAAAGGTAAAACGTTTATTACTTTATAAACCCAATCATACGTTTTATAAAAAGTGTACTTGAGCCAGCAAAGGCTTTATTAGTTATAGAGATATCACTTTTTCAGATTATTCTTCAACTATTATTAAGCTGTGTAGCAAAGTGTCTAATGTATCAATAAGTTGCTGGGTTTTATCATTATTAAGAGCATCAGGGTGTGGAGGCGCAAAACGCTCTGCATCGTTATCAAAGTAAAGACCCGTTGCCTCTTTAAATTCATCACTTAGTGCTGCTCGGCAAAAAATATCAGCGCCTAATTTTAGGTCGCCACCGTCAAGCCCGTATGCATCTTTAACCATTTTACTACCTAGTAACGATTTAGGGTTTACCGATACAACTAACGGCCCTGTGCCTTTGAACGAAAGCCCTAAATGACGTGACCACATAGTGATGGCCAACTTACTTTGTGCATAGGCTGCGCTATCTGAAAGTGGCTTATTACCTACTAAGGACTCAAAGTTAACGCTTGATTGCGCAGCAGATGATACGTTTACAACACGCGATTGCGCATTCATAGCAGGCAATAGCAATTTAGTAAGTAAATAAGGGGCAATAGTGTTTACCGCAAAACGAGCATCTAGCCCTTCTTTTGTCGTTATATCTGCAAGCTTGTACACACCTGCATTATTAATAAGTACATCAAGTATTTTATCTGCTTGTTGTAAATCGCTCAGAACACTTTGCGCTAATGTTTGTACTTGCGCCATATCGCTTAAATCAGCAACGTAGGTTACAGTGCTTGCCTGCGGGTATTGCTCATTTAGGGCACTTTGTACGTTATTTAATTTATCTTGGCTACGGCCATGCAATAATACTGTGTGACCTTGGGCTAGTAACATTTTTGCTGTTTCTAGGCCAATGCCATCAGTAGCACCGGTTAACAAAATTGTTTTATTCATATTGAGCGTTCCTAATTTATTAAATGTTTTTTAACGCACAGTGCACTTTACGGGCAAACGTTTAAACATATTACGATGACTGCTGTTTATCGATTTATATTAGCACTGCTTATCTGTGGTGATAATTAGGTCGATAAGAGAATCAGTTTATAGAATTGATTGATAAACCTAAGTATTTGTTAGTATTTATAAAACAATGTATTTGTATGCTTTACCCTCTGTAAGGCATGTACGTTTTTTGAACTTTTATTTGTAATAACGCGCAATCATAACTATTGTTTTTAAACCACCTTAATAGTAGTATTTATCATATAAATACACTTTTTCGAGAAAACACATGAAAGTTTTAGTTACTGGCGGTATGGGCTACATAGGTAGCCACACATGTATTGCATTATATGAGGCGGGGATTACGCCTGTTATTTACGATAATTTGTCTAATGCTAGCCCTCGCGTACTTGACCAGCTCGAAAAGATTACAGGCACTCGCTTTGAGTTTATCCTAGGAGATATTCAAGACGAGCAGCAATTTAAACTTGCGCTTAAACACACCCAAGCTGAGGCTGTATTTCACTTTGCAGCACTAAAAGCGGTAGGTGAATCAACTGAGCAACCACTGCGTTATTACCAAAACAATGTGTCGGGCACATTAAGCATGCTACAAAACATGCAAGATGAAGGCGTTAACCACATTATATTTAGCTCATCGGCCACTGTGTACGGCGAGCCTGACTACCTACCTATTGATGAAAAACACCCTATACGCGCTACTAACCCTTATGGTTGGACTAAAGTCATGGTTGAACAAGCCATGCAAGACGTATGTAAGGCTAATAGCAAATTTATGGGCATTGCGCTTCGTTACTTTAACCCAGTAGGTGCACACCCAAGTGGTTTATTAGGCGAAAGCCCTAATGGTATTCCTAATAACTTAATGCCGTTTATTGCCCAAACTGCGGTAGGTAAACGTGAGGTGGTTAATATTTTTGGTGACGACTACGACACAGAAGATGGCACAGGCGTGCGCGACTATATTCACGTTTTAGATTTAGCTAAAGGCCATGTAGCGGCATTTATGCAACACAAAACAGATACCGCCTTTCATGCTTATAACCTAGGCACAGGCCAAGGTTATTCAGTGCTTGATATGATCAACGCATTTAGCACATCAGCCAATAAAGATATTCCATATAAAATTGCACCGCGCCGAGCAGGCGATATTGCCTGTAATTACGCCGATGCCACAAAAGCGCAAAACACACTTAACTGGCACGCAGAACTAACACTTAGCGACATGACCAACGATACATGGCGCTGGCAAACTAATTACCCAAGTGGGTTGGAGAGTTAACATGGCTTTATTAGAAAGTACTCACAGACGTAAAAACCCGCTAACGGGACGTTGGGTATTAGTATCACCGCATCGTAATAACCGCCCGTGGTTAGGTGCAACAGAAGCAGTTAACGAAAGCGTGCTGCCAAAACACGATGAAAGCTGCCCGCTTTGCCCAAGTAACACTCGTGCAAATGGCGATAGCAACCCAGATTACAAATACACGCATGTATTTCGAAATGACTTTGGTGCACTTACGCCTAATGCCAGCGAGCAACCACAAAGCTTAGAGTCAGACAGTGATTTATTTATTGCCGACGAAGCAAGCGGCGAATGCCGTGTGATTTGTTTTTCGCCAGAGCATAACAAAACATTACCAGAGCTTGAGCACGATGCCCTACACGAAGTAGTAAAAACTTGGAAAGACAATTACACAGATCTTGCACAGCACTATGAGTGTGTTCAGGTGTTTGAAAATAAAGGCGAGATAATGGGTTGCTCCCAACCTCATCCGCATGGCCAAGTATGGGCTCACTCGCATTTATCAACCGAAATAGAAGCCGAAGATACGCAGCAACTTGCTTATTATAAAAAGCATGGCAGCGCAATGCTTGCCGATTACGTGCAAAAAGAACAAGCAGATAAAACCCGCGTCGTATTCGAAAACGAGCACTGGCTTGTTGTTGTCCCATTTTGGGCAGCATGGCCGTTTGAAACACTGCTTGTAACTAAAGATAACATTCAAAACTTTAGCCAGCTAAACGATTCACAAACAGATTCTTTAGCTCAGGCACTAAAAGTATTAACGACTAAATACGACAACGTATTTAATTGTAGCTTCCCGTATTCTATGGGGTGGCACAATGCACCCGCTAATCGTGGCTCAGATGAGCAACATTGGCGCTTACATGCCCACTTTTACCCGCCGCTACTTCGCTCTGCTACCGTAAAAAAACACATGGTTGGCTACGAAATGTTAGGCGAAAGCCAGCGCGATTTAAGCGCCGAAACAGCTGCCTCTATTTTACAAGCAGCCAGTACTACACACTATAAAAAAACAGCAGGACACACTGATGACGCTTAACGATTTTCAACAACACTTTTTATCACTGTATGGTGCGCCTGCTCAAGGTATTGCTGCTGCACCTGGGCGTGTAAACCTCATTGGCGAATTTACCGATTACAACGACGGCTTTGTATTTCCGTGCTCGTTAGAGTTTCGTACTCAAGTTATGTTTAAACAGCGCGACGACAACGTCATTACCGTGCATTCATTAAATTACCCAGGCGAAAAAGACAGCTTTAGTGTTGATGAAGACATCAGCGAAGGGCAATCGCAGTGGGGTAACTATATTCGTGCCGTATCATTTGTATTAAAGCGCGCAGGCCATACTTTACGCGGCGCCGATTTACTGATTGATAGTAACTTACCACAAGGCAGTGGCTTATCCTCATCGGCTGCGCTGGAAGTTGCTGTTGGTGGTATGTTTAACCATATTGCACAGCTTGGTTTAAGTGAAGAAAAAATTGCTTTGTTAGGCCAAGAGGCCGAAAACGACTTTATGCATTGCCAATGCGGCATTATGGATCAGCTTATTTCAGCAAAAGGCGAAAACGGCCATGCTCTTTTAATTGACTGTGAAAACTTAGCCACTGAATCAGTAAAAGTACCGGATGACTTAAATATTGTTATTGTTAACTCTAACTACCCACGTAAATTAGTAGATAGCGAATACAACCAACGCCGCATTGATTGTGAGCAAGCAGCTGCAAAAATGAATGTTGCCACGCTTCGTAAAGCGACTATGCCTCTGCTTGAAGCAACAAAAGACACACTAAGCGAAAATGAGTACAAACGAGCGCACCACGTAATTAGTGAGAACGAGCGTGTTATTGCAGCCACTAAAGCACTACAAGCAAACGATATGCAGCAGCTTCGTGAATTAATGGCCGCTTCGCACCAATCACTCAAACATGACTTTGAAGTAACCGTACCCGCTACCGATGGCCTAGTAGAAATTTGTAAAGAAGCTATGGGCGAGCGCGGTGCAGTACGTATGACCGGCGGCGGCTTTGGTGGCGCCATTGTATGTTTATGCCGTGACGCAGAAGTGCCACTTATTAAAGCAGCAGTTGAGCAGCACTACTTTAAACGCTTTAACTTAAATGCCGACATTTACGTATGTTCAGCAGGTTCAGGGTTACAAATTACGTCTTTTTAAAAACATCATTAAGGAATAAGCATGGCAAAGGTTAATTGGGGAATTATTGGGTGTGGCAATATTGCTCACACCTTTGCTAAAAGCATAGCGTATTGCGCTAATGCACAGCTTATTGGCGCAGCATCTACAAGCGAGCAGCGCGCAAATGAATTTGCCACACACTATTCAATTAAAGGCTATGAGAGCTACCAAGCCCTTATGCGATGCCCAAACATTGATGCCATTTATATTGCCAATACCCATGAGCAACACTTTAAAGCCATAGCGCAATGCTTAACACACAATAAGCACGTACTCAGCGAAAAACCCATTACTGTTAATGCTCAACAGCTCATTACACTTCAAGAACTAGCGCAGCAGCAAAACCGCTTTTTAATGGAAGGTGTCTGGATGCGCTTTTTACCGGCCATAGTAAAACTACAGCAGCTATTATGCGAAGGCGCTATAGGCAAGGTACACAGTATTAATGCTAACTTTAGCCTAGCGGGTGAGTTTGATTCATCACACAGATTAATGAACCCTGCAACAGCCGGCGGCGCATTACTTGATTTAGGTATTTACCCTATATCTATTGCCGATGTGGTATTTAATAAAGCCCCTGAGCAAATTAAATCATTAGTACATAAAAGCTCGACCGGCGTAGATGAGCGAAACGTGCCCCTCATAAATTACGGCCAAGGCCAATTTGCACAGCTAAGCAGCGCTTTACAACAAAATGGCCCTACACAAGCGTGTATTTTAGGTGAGCACGGGTTTATTCGTATTGATGAATTTGTAGGTGCTCAGTCACTGGATCTACATTTAAACGCACAACAAGTGCAGCGCTTTGATTTTAGCTTTAATGACGATGAAAACTTTAAATTTGAAATTGATCACGTAACCGAATGTATTTTACAACAGCAAACACAAAGCAGTGTATTACCGCTCAGCACAAGCTTTAGAGTTATGAATATAATGGATAACCTACGCGCACAATGGCAGCTAAAATATAGCGATAGCGTTGAATCTAATAAGCTCAACTAATTATAAAAATACACAACAAGGATACACAATGACAACCACACACACTTTAAAGGCACTTTCAAAAGCCTTAATATTAGCAACGAGTTGTTTATCGGCAAGTGCCGTTTTTGCTGCTCAAAACACGCCAGAGCAACTCTACCCGCCAATAACCAGCGAAGTACTTCCAGAGCTTGCTGCCAAAGGTAGTTACAGCGTTGGTGTAAAAACGCTTGATTTAGTAAACCCAGCGCAATTTGACCCAGCAACACAAACTCAAAAAGATCGTCCTTTAAAAGTAGAAGTGTGGTATCCCGCAGCGAACACGGCAAAAGCAGCACTAACTAACTACAGTGATGTAACTCGCACTGGTAAAGCATTTACCCTGCAAGCCGATGCTATGCGCGATGTAGGCGTTAATAATAAAGAGCACTACCCTGTTATTGTGCTTTCGCATGGTTATACAGGCTATCGCACCATTATGTACTACCTTGGTGAGCACTTAGCGTCGCACGGATACATAGTTGCTGCACTTGATCATACCGACTCAACCAATGCTGATGTAGATTTTAAAAACGCACCGTTTTCGGGCTTTTTTAGCACGCTTATAAATCGCTCTCGCGATCAGCAGTTTGTTATTAATTACTTTAATGAGCAAAACAACTTTGCAAGTAAGCAAGTAGATAACAACAGCGCAGGCGTAATTGGCTACTCTATGGGTGGCTATGGCGCGGTAAATACAATTGGCGGTTGTTATGACTTTAATGAGCAAACAACCGCAATGTTTACGGGCATGAAAGACCCTGCACAAATTAAACAAGTTCAGCAATTACTAAATAGCTGTGCTGGTGGACAATACCAAAATCCAAAAGTAGATACTCGCATAAAGGCTATGGTGGCCTTTGCACCGTGGGGTGGGCAACATAACCTATTTAATGCCAAAGCAATGAAAAATATTAAAGTACCGTCGCTTTACATAGCCGGTAGTTTAGATGACATATCAGGCTATGAAGGTATTAAAAGCCTTTATAACCAAACAGGCAGCAAAGATAAGTACATGCTTACTTACAAAAATGCACGCCATAATATTGCACCACACCCAGCTCCGGCTATTGCACAAAGCAGCAGTGAATTAGATATAGGCCATTACTACGAGCCATCGTGGTCTATGCGCACGCTAAACGAAATCAATAAACACTTTGTGCTTGCTATGATGGATTGCCACGTAAAAGGCATTACCAGCCAATGTGAATACCTAGATTTACCACAAAATGGCGACCAAGCCATTGTTGATGGTAAACCATTGCCACAATGGCGTGGGTTTGATAATCGCTTTTCAACGGGAATGGATTGGCAACAAGCTAAACCACACACCAAATAATATTAAGTTTTAAGCGGCTATTTTTATCAATAGCCGCCTCGCACTTAAAATAATCACAAAATAAAACGCCTGTTATTTAAAAGAGTTAGCAAATAAAACCTGCGTGTTTATTTTTTAATCGGCTATTTTAAGAAAAAACCATTGCCATTAACCTTAGTTAAAGGCAATCTAGTCATATATAAGATAAGATAAATAACACAAATATCATGTCAAAATACATACTCTCAATTGACCAAGGAACTACAAGCTCTCGAGCCATCTTGTTTACCAAAGATGCAGACGTTTTTGGGTCAGCACAACAAGAATTTTCGCAGCATTTTCCACAAAATGGTTGGGTAGAACACGACCCCAACGATATTTGGCAAACAGTGCTAAGTACAAGCCGCGAAGTATTAGCGAATAAAAACGTAAAGCCTGAAGAAATTATTGCTATTGGTATCACCAACCAACGCGAAACGACGCTGGTATGGAACAAAAAAACAGGTAAACCAATATACAATGCCATTGTTTGGCAAGACCGCCGCACCAGCGCTTACTGCGAAAGCTTAAGCACTGACGAGCTTTGCCAAACGATTAGTGACAAAACAGGCCTATTACTCGACCCGTATTTTTCGGCAACTAAAGTGCGTTGGATTTTAGATAACGTGGAAGGCGCACGCGAGCAAGCGCTTGCTGGCGAACTGGCTTTTGGTACTGTTGATACTTACTTGCTTTGGCAACTAACGGGTGGCAAAGAACACCGTACCGATGCAACTAACGCGTCACGCACTATGTTATTTAATATTCATACCCAGCAATGGGATCAAGAGTTACTCGATTTATTCGATATTCCTGAATCTATGCTGCCGCAAGTCATGGACTCAGCCGACGAGTTTGGTTCAACCAGCGACGATATTTTTGGCGCGCCAATACGCGTATGTGGTATTGCCGGCGACCAACAGGCAGCGCTGGTTGGTCATGCATGTTTTGAACAAGGTATGGCTAAAAGTACCTACGGTACGGGCTGTTTTTTAATGCTGAACACCGGCGAAAAAGCACTTACATCTGAAAACCGCTTACTGACAACCGTTGCATACAGGTTAAATGGCAAGCCAACTTACGCCATTGAAGGCAGTATTTTTATGGCGGGCGCCACTATGCAGTGGATTGTTGAAGGCTTAAAACTATTAAGCCATGCCGGCGAAAGCGAATCATTAGTAAAAGATGTGCCGCTTGACCATGGGGTATTTTTAGTGCCTTCGTTTACAGGCTTAGGCGCCCCGTATTGGGACCCTAATGCACGTGGTGCCATTTTAGGTTTAACGCGCGACTCAGGCATTAGCACTATTGTTGCTGCGGCGTTGCAATCAGTTGGCTACCAGACCAAAGATCTACAAAAAGCAATGGAACGTGATGGCCTTCGCCCAAGTGTGTTACGTGTAGATGGCGGTATGGTTAAAAATAATTGGGTACTTACCTTTTTATCAAACATTTTAGGCGCAACGGTAGAGCGCCCAACAGTGACCGAAACCACCTCTTTAGGCGTAGCATTTTTAGCAGGCTTACAAACAGGTATTTACGAGTCAACTGAGCAGTTAGCAAAAATGTGGACCTGTGACCGTCGTTTTGAACCAACAATGAGCGCCGATGAGCGTAACGATTTATACGCAAAATGGCAGCACTGTGTAGCACAAGTTCGTTTATCTAGTGACGATTGCCAGCAGCAATAAAAATAAGCCGCTAATTAAATTAGCGGCTTATAAATCACAGATAACGCCATTTAAATAGCGTGTTTTACGCAAAGTGTTTTAAAAAGATCAGGATTAAAAATTAACAAGCAAAAAGCGCGGTTATCTATTGTCAAATAAGAGCCACAGCTTTATGATGCTATATGTCTTATTTATATTACAAATAAAAAGGTTAGCTCGGTGGAATTAGCAGATAACGAATATGACTTACTAGTCATCGGTGGCGGAGTAAACGGCACCGGAATAGCAGCTGATGCAGCAGGCAGAGGATTAAAAGTACTTTTGTGCGAACAATCAGATTTAGCCTGCGCAACGTCTTCAAACAGTTCAAAGCTGATCCACGGTGGTTTGCGCTACCTTGAGCATTACGAATTTAGATTAGTAAAAGAAGCGCTAGCCGAACGTGAAGTGTTACTTAAAAATGCACCGCACATTATGTGGCCGCTGACCTTTAGACTTCCGCATCAAAAACACCTTCGCCCTGCGTGGATGATTCGCATTGGCTTATTTATGTACGACAATCTAGCCAAGCGCGAAACACTGGCTGGTTCTCGTGGTATTAAATTTGGCGAAAATAGCGTATTAGAACCTTCAATTACCAAAGGCTTTGAATACTCTGATGGTTGGGTTGATGACTCTCGTTTGGTTATTTTAAACGCGCTGGCTGCTCAAAATAAAGGCGCTACCATTGCTACGCAAACTAAGTGCGTAAACGCTAAACGCGAGCAAGGCAAATGGCAAGTGACGCTAGAGCAACAAAATAGTAAAGCTAAATATACTATTTCGGCTAAAGGCATAGTTAATGCTGCAGGCCCTTGGGTTGCTAAGTTATTTGACGAAGCACTTATTGAAAAGTCACCACAAAATATTCGACTTGTTAAAGGCAGCCACATTGTGGTGCCTCGCATTCATGATGAAAAACAAGCGTATATTTTACAAAATAAAGATCAGCGTATTGTGTTTGTTATTCCGTTTGAGGATGACTACTCACTGGTAGGCACCACCGATGTTGAACACAAAGGCGCAGCACAAGACGTTAAAATTAGTGATGAAGAAATCGATTACTTAATCGATATTACTAACAGCTACTTTAAAAACCACATTAAACGCGAAGACATAGTACATACCTTCTCAGGTGTGCGCCCATTACTTGATGACGAGTCAGTTAATGCGCAAGCCGTAACACGCGATTATAAATTAGAGCTTTCAAGCGAAGGTAAGCAAACACCATTGTTAAGTGTATTTGGCGGGAAAATTACTACATACCGTAAACTTGCCGAAGCTGCGGTTAATAAGCTTGAAGAGTTTTATCCACAAATGAGTGAAGCATGGACTAAGCACAGTGCGCTCCCTGGCGGCGATTTTAGCTCGGTAGAAGCGCTTAAGTCTGAACTTAATGCTGCTTACAGTTGGTTACCAGAAGTGACTTTTAAACGCTTTGTACGTACCTACGGTACTCGTGCAAAACTAATTTTAGGTAGTGCAACACAGCTCAGTGATTTAGGCCAAGACTTTGGCCATGGCTTATTTGCAGCAGAAGTAGATTACTTACTAAGTGAAGAATGGGCAGAAAATGCTTACAACATTTTATGGCGCCGCAGCAAATTAGGACTACGCTTTAATGATGCGCAAGTGGCAACGCTTAATCAATACATTGATAACAAGCGGGCAGCTATAAGCGCTTAATGACATTGCTGCTATAACAGCTTCCCGTTAAGCCCTTTATAATTTAATCGTTATAAGGGGGTTTATTTTTTTGACTCTAAATTAAAAAGATAATTAAAACCGCTCAAAGTAGCTGTTTTAATATCAAACTCAACGCACTTAACGCCTATTTGTTTAAGCGCGGTGGTAAAGCATTTATTAAGCTGCTTTGTGCCAATAACCACGACTTGTGTATCGCTTAGTAATTGCCATTCGCTAGCATGACGTGCTGCACGTACATCGCTGCCGATTAATACTCCAGATAAGTACGCTTTAGCTTGCACTGGCGTTAACTCTTTTGAAAGCTGACGAGTTCTCACACTAAAAATGCCATGCGCTAAGTTACCGCTATCGCTGCCAAGCGTTAGCTCGCAACCTTGCTCAAATGCCTTAAAGTCAAACTCCCCCTCTGCACAGTCATTAGGTATTAATACGCTTTGATGGCAAAGTAAGTCATATAACTCACCGGTCATCGCCGTTTTAAAATAGGTTATTTGTCCGTCATTCAGTAGTACCCATTTTGTGTGAGTACCCGGCAAACAAAGTAATATTTTGCCTTGCTGATACTCAGGATTTTGCTTTAAAAAACCGAGTATTTGTAGCTCTTCCCCGCGCATAACATCAAATAAACCATTTTGCAGCGTGCACTTTGTGCCCGGCAATGCTTTTATAGTATGTCCGTTGCAATCAAATGTAACTGCCGCACTAAGTAAGCCCTCTGGGTTTATTGGGCACGCTAAATAAGGGGTTTCGTGCCAGCCAATACTTGAAGTTATTTGTCCAGCAATATAAATAGGTAAATTGCCGTACTCCTGCTGCCAAACCGTTACAGTGTCGATTAGGGTTTGCTCAAAGTTTTGATTAGCTTTAACAACACCTAATCCGTCTCTTTGCGCTAATAGTTTAAGTGTTGATTGTGCGTTTACTTCGCACAAATAAGCCCTTAAATGGCTTGTTCCCCAATCAACAGCAATAAAAAAAGTTGAAGTCGCCAAGCTTTAAAGCCTCCCACCGTCAATTTTTATGCTTTGACCGGTGATCATACTGCTTTCGTCAGCGGCTAAAAACAGCGCTAAGTTAGCAACGTCATTAGGAGTTACTAGCTTTTTAAGTGCCATGGCTTCCATCCACTTTACTTGCTCTTCTTGTGTAAACCAGCTTGCAAGCTGACGGTCGGTGGCAACCCAACCTGGCAGTATTGCGTTTACGCGAATACCGTGTTCGCCGTAATCGCGAGCCAGAGCTTTAGTCATACCAATTAAACCCGCTTTAGCTGTTACATAACCGGCCATTTGGGGTTGTCCCATAATGGCATTGATAGAGCTGAAGTTAATGATGCTGCCAGCACCCTCGCCTTTCATAAAAGACATAGCAACTTGAGAGGCAAAAAAAGCTGGGTTTAAATTAATTTGTAAGCATTGATCCCAGTCTTGCACAGTAACGTCTTCACTTGCTTGGCGGCGATCATTGGCTACGTTGTTTACCAAAATATTAATAGTGCCTAAAGCTGCGCACGCATCGACCAGTGATTGCTGGAGTGTGTGTGAGTCGGTCACATCAACTTGTCTGTACCATAGTTTTGCATCGGGTAACTCGCTAATAAGCGATTTTGCTGCAGCATCGTCAATATCTATAAATGCCACTTTTGCATTTTGCTTTACAAAGGATTTAACCATTGCCCTGCCAATGCCTGATGCGCCACCGGTAATAAAAACAACTTTGCCAGAAATACTATGATATTGAGCTAGGGTGTCCAAATTAAACTCTCCAAACAACAACTTGCATCAATGCTTTGTTTATTAAAAACGCCAATAGTCGTTATAACGCACTAAAACACTGTGTTAAAATATTTAACTGATTAAAAGTTTATATCATATCCTTCAGTACATTAATATGATATATGATATATAATAAAGTAATGTTTCAATATGGAATCCTACGCAATGAAAAGCCATCCCCGTCAAAATTTAACACAACAATTAACCCACGATCTGGGCTTTGCTATTGTGCGTGGTGTTTACCCTGTAAGTGAAGGATTACCATCTGAAGCTGACTTATGTGTAAAGTATGATGTGAGCCGCAGCGCAACGCGAGAGGCAGTTAAAATGCTCTCAGCTAAAGGACTTATTTCTTCTCGACCTAAGCAAGGTATTCGTGTTTTACCAGAAAGTAGCTGGAATATGTTTGACACCGACGTACTACGTTGGATTTTAAGCAGCAAACCATCACTCTCTTTATTAAAAGAATTTACCCAAGTACGTGTAGCACTTGAGCCACAAGCAGCCGCTTTAGCCGCTGTAAATGCTACAGCTGAACAACTTGCTGAAATAGATAACGCACTTGCTCGTATGGCCGATGCTGATGAAGGGTTAGACGACCCGCTAGAGGCTGACATTGCCTTTCACACCAGTATTTTAGTGGCCAGTAACAATCGCTTTTTTGTGCAGTTAACAGAATTTATTAGCACTGCGCTACGTGTAAGTATTCGTTACACAAACCATATTAAGGGTGTGCCAGGTGCCGATGTAGCAAAACATGCTGACATTTTAGATACAATTAAATCACGTAACCCAGAACGCGCTAAAAAAGCAGTAGAAACTATTTTAGAAGAAGCCTTAGAGCTTATTGAATCTAAACTCGACTAATGGCTTAAAAAACATCATTAAAAAAGGGAGCCAATTAGCTCCCTTTTTACTGCTTATTATATTTTAAGCTTTGTTAAGCTCAAAAATAAGTGATGTTTGCGGGAATGAAATTGGCATTTGTAAGCCAAATTCCATTAACGCTTCACCGGTAAATGTTTGCCCATTAACAGCCGCAATAGATGAAGGACGATACTCTTCAAATTTAACAGGCCATACTAAATTAAGTGTGTACTGTGTATCAGCATCTAAACCAACAAAACGAAGCTTATTAGGCGCTGTGCGCGGTGTTTCGCGAACGCTGTTATAAGAAAACAACGCTTTTGATTTTTGCTCATCGATTAAACCAAAGTTAATTGATAAATCGTCGCTATCGAGGCGGTATAAATCGGCAGCATGAATAAATTCACGATGTTCTTTGTGCAGTGCAATAGCCGCTTTAAGGGTATTGTATTCGTGTTCGGTCAGTTCACGTGGGTCCATTTCGATTCCCATGTGGCCAAACATTGATACCGCAGCACGCATTTCAATACTTACATTACGACCAGTAATATGACAATCACGTGGACCTACGTGTGCCCCCATAACCGACGATGGAAAGAAGAACGAACAACCGCGCTGAATTTCAAGACGATCGAGCGCATCGTTAGAATCAGACGTCCAAACACGGTCTGTATGTGCTAGTACGCCGTAATCTACACGTGCACCACCTGATGAACAGCTTTCTATTTCAAGGCCTGGGTGCGCCGCTTTAATACGATCAATTAAACGATACAGTGCCAGTGTTTGTTGATGCACGGCCGGCTTACCATCAAAATTACCTGCATGGTTAATATCGCGGTTCATATCCCACTTAATGTACTTAATAGTTGGATATTCAACTAAAATATCGTCAATAGCTTTGTATAAGTACTCAACAACCTCAGTGCGCGTTAAATCAAGCACCAGCTGGTTTCTAAAGCTTAGTTGCTCGTTATTTTCTGAGCCTAATACCCAATCAGAGTGAGCACGGTATAAATCGCTATCTGGGTTTACCATTTCTGGTTCAAACCAAATACCAAACTCCATACCTAAGCTATTTACATGCTCGATTACTGGCGATAAGCCGTCTGGATAAATTTCGTAATCTACCGTCCAATCCCCTAAGCCTGCATAATCACCACGGCGCCCTTTAAACCAGCCGTCATCAAGTACAAAGCGTTCAATGCCTAATGGCGCTACTTTATCAGCTAGCTGTTTCAGCGTGTCTACATCGTGGTCAAAGTAAATACCTTCCCAGGTGTTGTAATGCACTGGGCGTGTTTTTTCGCGCTGTGCTTGGCTAAGTAAATTGGCTTTAACAAAGCGATGGAAATTACGCGAAAGCGCACTAAAACCTTCACTTGAAAACGAGCCATAAATACTAGGGCTTTGATACGTTTGACCTTTAGCAAGTGTAAGCTCGCCCGGTAATAATAATTCACCCATTTGTATATAACGGCGCCCTTCAGCTAAAAGCTCTGCACGTAGTTTATTGTTACCACTCCAACCTAAATGAAAGCCGTAACATTCACCGTGTTGCTCGCCTGCATTTTCGTTATGCACTAATAAACCAGGGAATACATCGTGTGATGTTTTGCCTTTACGGTTTTCGCGAACAAAGCTGCCAAGCACTAAATCAACAGATTGACGCTGGAATTCGTTTGACCAACGCCCTTCAAAACTTACAATTTTGCTTACACTATCTGGCAGCTGAAATGTGGGTGCTGCACAAAAGTTAACGCTCAGTGGTGAGTCACCTAAATTAGTTAATATAGTATGTGCACTTAAAACATTTGTGTTGTTATCAAGCGTGATGCTGTGCACTATTTCAATACCACGAAGCTCATCTACGCTTACAAACTCAAGCGTTGCAGTTGATGGCTGACGAACTTCTTTAAGCTTTGGCCCCACAGACCAAGCAATAGAATCGTTTACAAGCTCAAGTCCTGGTGCACCAGTAAAGCCCTCACCTAAAAGTGGAGAAAGAGAAATAGGTGCTTCTTCAACCACGGCACATTTTACTTCTTGGCGAGTTGCAAGCTGAGTAAGCATTGTTTCAGTTGTTTGCTCAGATAGGCGCTTACCAAAGTACAGTAATGCCGGTGTTTTGCTCTGGCAGTCGAAAATAACGGTGCTGTTTACACTGTCTAATCGATAAAATGATTTAGTGTCGGCCATGATTTTCCTATCCTCTTGTTCATTGTGTGAGTTATAAATGTGACGAAAGTTACTTAGCTTTATTACTTTCGATGCTTGAGAGACAATCTAGCTGATGGTGACACTCAACAATAATAGTATATATCATATAAATTAGGTTTTGATAGTTTTTAGAGCTTAAATACCCAGATAAACTCACTGGAAGTACCACTGCAACTTAAAGGTTAAGGCTAACTTTAGTTTTAAAGCTCTGATACTGCTTTTATGCATATAAAAAATCGGTCAAAGCTGCCCCATGACCGATTTTGTTAGCTTAAACTTTTTATATATTATTTTTGTACTTGCGCTTGACCTGTATCATCTAAAGCAGGTGTTTTACCTGCCCATTGAGCGCTCAAACCAAATACTACTTTATTTACAGTTAATGCAAAGGCTACACACACAATCAGTGTAATTGGCATTAAGTGAATGTAGTGCAAATCAGTATGTAGTGGTGAATTTGCAAATGTAAGCATGCCATACATAACCACACCTAAAATTACCGCTGCAATGCCTGCTCGCGCATCAACATTTTTAAATAATAAGCCTACAACAAAGATTGAGAATATAGGCATACTGAGTAAGCCGTTTAACTGCTGTAGTAAATTAATAATGCTATCGGCTTGTTGATAAATAGGTACAAGCACGAGTGTTAAGCTAGTAAGCAACAGCGTAACGTAACCACTCAGCTTTACCACACTCGGCTCTTTATTAAAGTAAGCTTCGTGAATGTCACACACGTATAGTGCTGTAGCTGAATTTAATAAGCTGTTGTAAGTAGACAGCACTGCCGCTGCCATTGCCGCAGCGAACACACCAGTTAACCATGCTGGCATTACATCACCCACAATTCGACCATAAGCAGCGTCGCCAATATCGCCGTAAAGTTTGAACGAAATAATACCCGGTAATACCACAATTGCAGGGACGATTAAAAAACGAATTCCCGCAGCTGCAAATATCCCTTTTTGCGCTTCTTTAACATTGGGTGCCGCCATTGCACGTTGCGTAATTGTTTGGTTAGTACCCCAGTAATACATTTGAATAAAGATCATACCGGTTAAAAGAGTTGGCCAAGGAATTGGTGAATCGGCGTCGCCAATGAGTGTTAAACGCTCCTGTGGGATGCCGCTAAAGTTGTAATCAACTGCATTAAGCGCCAAGAACACGACAAGTATTGCCATACCGAGCACCAGTAGCCCGTTGTAAGTATCTGATACCGCAACAGCGCGCAGACCACCAAAAAATGCGTAAATAGCACCCACAAGCGCAAATGCGGTCGCTATATACATTAGTGGAATATCTACTTTAAACATGGTTTGCATAAACAGCGCACCTGAGTAAATTACCGCTGGCATATAAATAAGTGCATTACCTAGGAAGAACAAACCACCTATAACAGCGCGAATGTGCTTGTTGTTATAGCGTTTTTCTAGTAGCTCTGTGGTGGTGGTACAATTGTATTTGTAATAAACAGGAATGAATACTTTAGCTAAAATAATTAAGCCAATAATCGCTGCTAATTCCCACCAAACAAGTAAGGCCATTTGGTTACCATTCATACCTACTAGCTGGTCGGTACTTAAATTAGTAAGTGTGATTGAACCTGCAACAAACATCCAAGTAAGGCCACCGCCCGCTAAAAAATACTCTTTAGTTTGGCTTTGTCCGTTATTACGATTTTGACCTCGGCACTTCCAATATGTAAGTCCACCAATTAAAGCGGTCACAAAGAAAAAAACCACCAACTGCAAAGTGTTGTCTGACATGTGTGTGTCTCCTGCGCGTTAACGCAATGTCTGTGTAATAAAAAAGTGCACGCTAAATCGCGTGCGCATCTCGACTTAGTTCTAACTTAATTTGCTTTAAAGGCATAAGGTCGGGACGCTGGTTGTGCAGCTTTACCAGTGCATTTAGCTGAAACAATGAAATAAGCATGCTGTTAAGCACACTTAGGTAACCTTGCTTGTGTAAGTTTGCAATGGTATCGCTATCTAAAGTTTGCAGTTTGTCTTCATCAACGGTGCTTAAACCTTGAATGGTTTGCGCTTCGCCTTGCTCAAACTGCAAAACAATATCTATGTTTTTAATAAGCCCTAACCGCGAAGCTTCTTGGCTAAATTGATACGTTTGGTAATCATTTTTTAAATCGCTCTCCAGTAGCTTCTGCTGCGAGTTTAAAAATAAGCTTGGCTTTCCTTTAGCATCAAATAACGCCTCACCTTGCTCGGTGCTCAATGCAGGGCTTTGCTCGTCAAAGGCAATAAAGTAATCGCTGCTATTTGCTTCACGAGTCATTAAATAAAGGGGATGTGTTTGTATACATACAGGTGTGTAAAGTGCCTGCCACTGGCTGTTATTAACCAATAAACTTTGCCCAGCACTAAAGCTTGTTAAACCCGATACGGTATAACTGCCGTTTTGCGCATTTCGCGCTAAAAATATAGGTAAGTCGCACGCGGCTTTTGCCACTTCGTTAGCTCTTAAATTAACTAAGTGCTGCGTTTTTGCGTATTCAACACCTGCATTATGTTTAACTTTTAATGCTTGGTGTTGTGTATTAGATAGTTCACTAATAGCCATAGTTACACATCCTTAAACTGGGTTAGCCGCTAACCACTGCTCAATATAAGCGCGGTGTGGCGGCAAAGTTTGCAACATCTGCTGTGTAAGCTGGCTGTTACGTTCAATTATTTGTTTAGCTTGAGCATCTTGTGAGTACAAATATGCTTGTTTAGTAAAGTCTGGTTTAAAGCCCATGCCATATAAAACATACTGGTAGCTGGCGGCAGGGAATAACTCTAAAGCGCCATGAAAATCTTGAATAAGCGGGCCACGGCTCCCCCAAAGTAGTAAGTCTTCTTGTAAGCTTTGTGGAATAGTATCGGGCTGAACATGCGCCTGCCAGTACGGCTCTGGGCGTTTAGTTAGCATATAGTGCAGCTTTAAAAAATCGATAATACGTTGCCAGCGGTAATCCATTTGTTCGTTAAAACGCTTAGCTACAATAGACATTACTTGGGTATCGGCTGGCATGTGCTCTGCTACAAAGCGAGACGAGATTTCAACAAGCATAATAGCGGTTGCCTCAAGCGGCTCTACAAAGCCTGCCGACATCCCTACTGCAACACAGTTTTTATGCCAAAACTTTTCACGGTAGCCCGACTCAAAGCTAATTTTACGGGCGGTTAAGCCGTTTGCAGCATCACCTAAATAGTTACGTAAGTTTTGCTCTGCTTCTTCATCTGATAAAAATTTGCTTGAATAAACATGCCCTACACCACGACGATGCGTTAAGCCTATATCCCAAATCCACCCTGCATTTTGCGCTGTTGCTATGGTATGACTGGCTAAGGAGTCGTCGTTTTCATCGTAAGGAACTTGCATAGCAAGCGCGCTGTCATTAAATAGCACGTGGTCCATTTTTTTAAATGGCACACTAAGGGCTTGGCCTAATAACAGCGATGAAAAACCAGTGCAGTCTATGTATAAGTCGGCATTTATGGTGCGGGTTTGATCTTTTAAAGTCAGCGTATCTATAGCGCCGTTATCATCAAGCTTTACTTGCTCTACTGTGCCAATAACATGCTCAATGCCAAGCTTGCTTTTACAGTGTTGTTTTAATAATTCAGCAAAAGCACCTGCATCTAAATGATAGGCGTAGTTACAATTACCTTGATATTCACCTTGAGCAATACCTCTTGGGGCTAAGCTTGCTTCGCAAATATCATGTTGAAAATTAGTTTGCTGTGCAAAATCTTCAACATTATCTAAATAAGGGGCTAAATCTATGCGGCCGTAGCCTAACGGTACAGTAAATGGATGGTAGTAAAAGTCGTTGTTGCCGTGCGTCCAATTTACAAATTTACCACCTTGCTTAAAGGTCGCGTTACAGGCTTTAAATACATCAACTTCACGCAAACCAATTTGCTGAAGCGTATTTTTCATCGTTGGCCAGGTACCTTCACCTACACCAATTGTTGGAATATCTGACGATTCAACCAACATCACTTTTAAGCCATCACCGTTTTTACCTTGGTGATACGAAGCTATAATTGCAGCGCTTAGCCATCCTGCCGTGCCACCACCAATTACTGCGACTGTTTTTATTGCTTTATTCATAATGGACTACTCTTTGAGTATTCTTGATAACGTTTTATACAACAAATGCCCGTTAGGGCATTGGGGTTAAATGTGGTTTCATTTAAACCAATTAAGTTAACTAATATACATTGCTGTTAAATTAACCTAATTGGTATTAGCACCAAAGTGCTGCAATGAAACTAGAGGCGAAAAGTTCACCTCAAACATTAATTAAAACGATCCGCGAATACCAAACGCGTAACGTGAGCCATTATCTTCTACTGAGTAGATTTGGTTAGCAAAACGACCTGTTTGCACTAACTCTTCTTCAGTGATGTTGATGCCTTCAGCGAAAATAGTGAAGTTTTCGTTAATATCGTAGCTTGCACTAATATCCCACTGACCGTAAGTTTCTACGTTCACTGGTTCACCGTTAAAGCCGTTATCAACTAAGCGTAAAAAGCCTTCACGGTTGTTAAATGCAACACGTGCTTGCCAGTTATCTTGCTCATAAAACAATACTAAGTTTTGTGAATCGCCTAAACCTTCAAGTGCAAATGTTTGTGTAGTGTCTGCGCCCACGCTAATGTCGCTGTTTACCACTGTTGCATTAGCAATAAAACCAAAGCCATTTTCAAACATATGAGTTACACCAACTTCGTAACCCGTTACTTTAGCTGATTCGCCATTTTGAGGACGAGTCACCGTGTAAACTTCTGAGCTACCAATAAGTTCGTCATCTGTTTGGTCTGTACATGTAGTACACGCAAAATCAGGACCTGAACGGTCAGTCATTTCATATGTTTCTGCACCTGTTAGCGTAACAATAAAGTCATCTACTTCTTTACTAAATACAGCAAAGCTAAATAAGTTAGCATCGTTGTAGTACCACTCGTAGGAGATATCCCAATTTTCTGATTGGAATGGCTTAAGCGCTGGGTTACCACCACTTGCCGTTAAGTTTTGACGACGTGGCTCGTTAAACGTAGTAGCAGGTGATAGCTGCGACATTGTTGGACGTGTAATACTATCATACGCGGCAAAGCGTAAAATCATGTTGTCTTGCAGCTCTAACTTAACATTCAAAGATGGTAATAAGTTTGAATAACTTGTACCTTCCTCAATATTAGTCGCAGGACCAAATACGTTAGCAAACAAAGTTGCATCCGTCGTTGGGATAACATCGCTAATAAAACTTTGTATTGCAGCAACTTCGATATCAGTTTCTGAATAACGTGCACCAAAGTTAACTGTGACAGGCATATCGGCAAGGTCAAAACCAAGCGTAAAGTCCATGTATAAGCTAGTAATATCTTCGTTAATTGTATAGCGGTTATTTTGTAACGTTGGCTCTACCGGGAAGCCTTGGTCTGCTAAATAATCCAGCATTTTATCGCCATCGTAACTATAAAATGTGTCGATTAAACCAGGGAAATAGTTACTCGCTGTATATGCTTCAAAGTCAATAGCATCAAGTGGTGCTTCAGTACCATAACCACAGAACTGACATTGAGTACCATAAACTTGAAAGCTTGATTTTTCGCGCTCTTGGCGATAAGCACCAAAGTTAATGCGATCTACTGGGCCTTTATCTGGCACGTATTCAAAATCAGCTTTTACTTCAGTAATTTCATCTTCATCAGTAAACTGTAGACCCACTTCGTTATAATGAAGGCGTGCAAGGCTAGGATCTGGAAGTGAGCCATTTTCAAAGCCATCATGCTGTACGGTAGGAATGCTGCCTGTACCGTCAAAAGTATAGCTATTGATAATACCTACAACGTTAAAACGGTCAGTGCCAGCACGGTCATTTTCTGCAGTTGAGCGAGATACATCAAATTTTGCTTTTAATGAATCATTTACTTGCCAATCTACGTTAATACCAAATGCTTTGTTGGTTACGTCACGTGAGTTACGCGTGTGTGATACAAAATCACTTGCAGGGTCGCCACTTGGTGCGCCTAAACCAACTTCTTGAGAGAAAGTTAAAAGCGTACCAGTTTCTGGATCAATCGTTGCGCTGCCTACACGGTCTGGTTCAAACCAAGATGCTAAATCACGCACTGACGAATCAACTTCAAATTTTGAAATCATACCATCAACCGTAATCGTAACATCGTCAGATGGTGCATATTGAAGCACTAAACTTGCGTTTGTACGTTCACGGTCTTGCTCATCAACTATCTGGTCCCAGTTACGTGGAATGTATGCATTTTCAAACAGTACACCATCAGTAGGGTTAGAAATTGTTTGGCCGCCGCGCCAACCCGCCGTTAAAATTTGGTTATTTTGAAGCTTACGTTGCTGATTAGTGATAGCAAAAAGCACACCTAGCTTGTCATCGTTAAACGTATTACTAATTAGAAATGATGCTGAAGGAGATACTTCTTCAGATAAGCTTTCGTACATGCCTTTCACAGAGCCTAAAACATGTAATCCGCCAAAATCAAAAGGACGAGCTGTAGTTACGTTTACCGTACCACCAATGCCGCCTTCTTGAAGCGTTGCTGTATTACTTTTATAAATATCAGCACCGGTGATTTGATCTGCTGCTAATACGTCAAAGTTAAATTCACGCCCTGCACTGTCTGTCGCAATTTGACGGCCATTAACAAGTACCGTGTTAAATTGTGGGCCAAAGCCACGAATAGTTACCGCTTGGCCTTCCCCACCACTACGGTCAATTGCTACACCTGTAATACGTTGCAAAGATTCTGCTACGTTTAAATCAGGGAATTTACCAAGATCTTCTGCTTTAATTCCGTCGGTTACAACGTTAGATGCTTTTTTATCTAACATCGATGAACGCAAGCTGCTGCGGATACCCGTTACTGCGATAACTTCAACATCTTGATTTACTGTAGGTGTGTCGCCTTCAGCGCCTTGAGCTGCAACGCTTCCGCTTGCCAATATACCTGTGATAGCAATACTGAGTGCGGTTTTCTTGTTGAACGATAACTTATTGTTAATTATCATTTTTTAAAAACTCCTGATTGTGTGTAGTCGTTGTGTCGTTGTGGTAGTGCGTATAGTTTCAAATACTATTTATATTATAAATACTTTAAACCAGTAAAAAGTGCAACCTTTTCCTGAATTATGGATAGCATTTAATTACTGTATCTTTTCTTTTGGTTTTCTTTTGATTAACATTAAAGGGCTGTATTTACTCAGAAAAAGCATAACTAATAACCTGTTCGTACTTCTCTGCTGGCAATAAATTAGCCTTTGGAAAATTTTCACGATTTGGCGAATCAGGCCAATTTTGCGCTTCAAAACACAAAGCTTGCCGTGCTTTAAAAGGCGAACCAACAAAGTTTGCGGTATAAAATTGCATGCCTGGCTGCGTACTTTTAAGGGTTAAACTAACATTCGTGTGTGGCGAAGTTAATGTAGCCATCGTCTTTAAACTGCTGTCATCATTAAAAATATAGCAGTGATCAAAGCCATTTCCAGCTTCTAGCTGAGGATGAACAGTGCTTAAGGCCTCACCAATTTGAGCTGGCTTAGTAAAATCAAAGCAGGTACCGCAAACTAAAGCGGCTTCATCAAGTGGAATACTAGTTGTATCAATAGGAAGGTAACGATCGGTATTAATTTGAACAAGATGCTTATTAATTGATTCACTGCCATCAAGGTTAAAGTAGCAATGATTGGTAAAATTAACGAGCGTTTCTTTATTCGTTATCGCTTTAAAGTACAGAGTAAGCTCGCCGTTTCTAGCGCTAATCGTTTGCCAAATCTGCAGCTCACCCGGGAAACCTTGATCGCCGTCGGGCGAGCAATAATAAAGCTCAACTTCACTTTCAGTTTGTTTGGTTACTTGCCAAAGTACTTTATTAAAGCCTTTAACACCGCCATGTAAGCTATTTGGGCCGTTATTAGTATCTAGCTGATATTCTGTACCCGATAGACTAAAACATCCACCAGCAATGCGGTTAGCATATCTACCGACCGTTGCGCCTAGGTAAAATGGGTTTTCAAGATAGTATTGCGGGTCGTCAACGCTGAGTGTCATTTCTTGGTTATTAAATTTAATGCTTTTTATTATTGCGCCAAAGGGTAAAATTTCAGCTGTTAAAGATTTTCCATCATTAAGTTTAATAACCTCTAAAGGTTTATTAATAGATATAGATGCCACATTCATTCCCCACCTAATTACCGCATTAACAATTCCTGTCGTAACGGTGCAACAATATATATTATAAATAGTATATAAGTGAAGCCAGTAACTCAATCTATATGCGTTAAAATTTCTCGACAAAAATTTACAGCTGCCTTGTACTGTTTACATATGGGTGTGTTATCGCTACTTTTTAACTTAGATGCTCATTTAATGCATTTATTTCTTGGCTTGAAAGTGCTTGCTTAGTTTTAGCGGTAAAGTCATACCTGACCATAACAGCTTTCCCTATTGCGCAGCATTTATCGTGCTGAAATGCCTCTTGCTTAAGTACGAAAGAGCTATTGCCTATATGCTCTACAGACGTTTTAATCGTGATCTCGTGGCCATAAAATAGCTCGCCTACAAACGATACTTCTATTTTAGCAATGATTAGTTTCCAATCATGCGGGTTTAAATCCGGTGTAAAAAACTTAAAAATAGGTCCACGCGCGACTTCAAACCATACAGGGAGTACGGTATTGTTAATGTGTCCGAGTGCATCTGTTTCGCTAAAGCGCGGCATTACTTTTTCAATAAACATAAACATCCAATAATAATTATATAAAGGTAAACCATGACGGACTTTATACGCGTTATTGATAACGCATTAAGCGATGAGTTTTGCGATGAATTTATTTCCACATTCGCGCAAAGCCCGCATGTAAGACAAGGGGTAACATCTGGCGGTGTCGACTTAAAGAAAAAAGACAGCCACGACCTACATTTAAATAATCACCCCGAATATGCACAACAATTAAAACATATACAACAAACGACTGCACAGCATGTTTTTAAGTATGTTGAAGAGCATATTTTTATGATGATTGGTGCGTTTGGCTTGAAGGTTTATCACCCAAAAACGGGCGACGTTGTCGATTTAACTCACGAAAACTTTGATGAAGTAGGCAGACCACAATTACCTATGCTTGTGCAGCAAATTTTTAGGCTTGGTAATATTCAAGCTCAAAAATACGAGGTAAATAAAGGTGGCTACCCTTACTGGCACAGTGAGGTTTATCCGCAGCTACAACATAATGAAGCGTTGCATCGCGTGTTGCTATTTATGTTTTATTTAAACGATGTAGAGGAAGGTGGCGAAACTGAGTTTTACTATCAAAATCGTAAAATAGCCCCTAAAAAAGGCACACTGGTAATAGCCCCAGGCTACTTTACCCATACTCATAGAGGTAATAAGCCAGTATCAAACGATAAGTATATTTTAACGTCGTGGGTGCTGTTTAATCGTGCAGAACAAATATACGGGACACCTAAAAGCTAAACCAATAAAAAGGCCACAAGTAAAACTTACTTATGGCCTTTTATGCGTTTAATAGACGGGCGCTTAACCTAGTAGCTCGTCAAATAACTCGAATAACTGATCGAGCTCTTTAATGGTGTTGTAGTGCATACAACCAATACGCACTACACCGCCTTTATCAAGCACATCTAATTGCTTGCACAAACCTTGGGCATAAAAGTTACCATCCCACACGCAAATATGCTGTTTGCCTAAAAATTCTGAAACAGCGCGTGGCTCAAGCCCTTCAAAAATTAAAGCAAAAGTAGGCGTACGCTCGTCTAAGCGATCAAAGTCATCAATACCAAACAACTTAATGCGTGGGTAGTTTACCAAGCGAGTTAAAAAGTGCTCACTAAGCGCCATTTCGTGTTGTTTAGTTTTAGCAAAAGCAACACTTAGCTTTTCGCGGCGTGAATGGCTATCGTCAAGTTCGCTAATTGCTGCAATGTAATCAACAGCGGCAATAAAGCCAGCCATTGCTTCAAAGCTTTGCGTTCCAGTTTCCCAGCGACCAGGCGCTACATCTTTAGCAGGTTCAACTTTATAAGGAGTAAACCCGTCTAAATGTTCTTTTTTACCGTAAACCATACCTAAGTGTGGGCCAAAAAACTTATACGCCGAGCAGGCTAAAAAGTCGCAATCAAGCGCTTGCACATCAACTAGCTCATGCGGTGCGTAATGTACGGCATCAACATAAACTAGAGCGCCTACAGCGTGAGCAAGCTCTATAATACGTTTTATATCGTTTATAGAGCCTGTGGTATTTGAAGCGTAAGTAACAGCCACTAGTTTAGTATTACTGTTAAGCAAGCTTTCAAATTGAGCCATATCTAAGCTGCAATCAGCTTCATTAATTAAAGCCGTATTAACTTTAACGCCTTTATCTTCTGCGGCTTGCTGCCAAGATGATACGTTTGAGAAGTGATCAGCGTTAGTAACAATGATCTCGTCATCTACCTGCCAATCGCGTGAAATAGCTCGGCTAAAGCTAAAGGTAAGGCTTGTCATGTTAGGGCCAAACACAATATTTTGTGCGTTTGGTGCATTAAGTAAGTCAGCGGCGGCTTGGCGAGCATTTGCCATTAGCTCTACCGTTTTATCGCTTGAAAAAAATGCGCCACCTAGGTTTGAGTTGTAATGCCCTAAATAAGCAGACATTGCATTAAGCACTGACTGCGGCACTTGAGAGCCACCTGGACCATCTAAAAATATCGGCGATTTACCATTAACGCTTTGCATTAATGCCGGAAACAGCTCACGTAATTGAGTTATGTTCATGCCTAACTTCCTTAAGACGTTAATACAAAACAATCCAGGTAACCTGGTTTGCTAGCATCAATTTTGTTCATAGGTGTTGCGTTATGCCACACTTGACGGTCGTTTATTAATGCAAACATGCCGTCTTTTATTTCCATTTTAAAACACGGTTCAGCTTGCTTGTTTTCGTATACAAGTAGCTCGCCGCCTTCTAAGTTTTCATGAGAAACACCGCATATACATACATGATCAAAACCATCTTGATGCACGCCTTCTGGCGCTGCAGGTGTATCGCTATCAATGGCAAGCATACGGAACTGATGAATTTCAATATCACGTTCTTCGTCAATACCGGTAAGTTGGCGAAACTCATTTACAATGCTTTTCATGCCTTCAGACTCAAGTAAACTTTGCTCTAGGTTTTCGTAAGTACGCTCTACATTACCTTGAAAAGTATTAATTGAATCGTCTTGAACAAATGCTTTGGCTTGTTGTAGCTTTATTTCACCATTTTGCATTTTAACTACTGAGTAACGGCGTTTACGAAAGGCACCATCTGCATAAGGATTTGCAGGAAGGTTATCAAAAGAAGGCTTAACCAAATCAATATTTGCTTGGTTAACAAAACGTAGTTGCAATAAATTCTGGTTGTTTAATGCTGTCATAAAATCTCGCCTAAAATAATGAGAATATTGATAAGGATTTTAATGCATTTTGATAGGAATTTTTGCGCGATTAATTACTTTAAAAGCAGTTTAAGACTAGGGTTAATACAATAATACAAAAAAAGAAGCATGAACTATCTAATATTTATTTTAGCCAATAAAAAACCCGCCGAAGCGGGTTTTTAAACAAACTCTAAAAGTTATACAGCTTGTTGAATAATCACGTTGTCTGCTTTTTTAGTGTAAGCAGGCATACGGTGGAAGTTTAAGTAACGGTAAGTATCTGCAGCCGTTGCATTAATCTTCGCTGCGTATTCTTGGTACTCAGCTGGAGTAGGTAATTTACCTAAAATAGCTGCTACAGCTGCAAGCTCTGCTGATGCTAAGAATACGTTTGCGCCATTACCTAAACGGTTAGGGAAGTTACGTGTAGAGGTAGACACAACTGTTGCTTTGTCTGCAACACGTGCTTGGTTACCCATACACAGTGAACAACCTGGAGTTTCGATACGCGCACCGATACGACCAAAGATACCGTAGTAACCTTCGTCTGTAAGCTGATCTTTATCCATCTTAGTCGGCGGAGCAACCCAAAGCTGAGTTGGGATACGACCTTTAAAGCCATCTAGTAACTTACCTGCTGCGCGGAAGTGACCGATGTTAGTCATACAAGAACCGATGAATACTTCGTCTATTTTCTCACCAGTAACATCAGATAATAAACGTGCATCATCTGGGTCATTTGGAGCACAAAGGATTGGCTCTTTAATATCTGCTAAATCGATTTCAAGTACATGTTTGTACTCTGCATCAGCGTCAGCTTCCATTAGTTCTGGGTTAGCTAACCAATCTTGCATTGCAGTAATGCGACGCTCAATAGTACGTACATCGCCGTAACCTTCAGAGATCATCCATTTAAGCATAACAATGTTTGATTCTAAGTATTCTGCAATAGACTCTTTAGAAAGTTTAACAGCACAACCTGCAGCAGAACGCTCTGCAGATGCATCTGATAGTTCGAACGCTTGCTCAACAGTTAGGTGTTCAACGCCTTCAATTTCTAGTACACGACCAGAGAATTCGTTAATCTTACCTTTTTTCTCAACTGTTAATAGGCCTTCTTTAATACCAAAGTAAGGGATTGCATGTACAAGGTCACGTAAAGTGATACCTGGTTGCATTTCACCTTTAAAGCGAACCAAAATTGACTCAGGCATATCAAGTGGCATAACACCTGTTGCTGCTGCGAATGCGACTGCCCCCGAACCTGCTGGGAATGAAATACCTAATGGGAAACGTGTATGTGAATCACCGCCAGTACCTACAGTATCTGGCAATAACATACGGTTTAACCATGAGTGAATTACACCATCACCTGGACGTAATGACACACCGCCACGGTTCATGATGAAATCAGGAAGCGTATGGTGAGTGTTTACATCGATTGGTTTAGGGTAAGCCGACGTATGACAAAAAGACTGCATTGTTAAATCTGCAGAGAAGCCTAAACATGCTAAGTCTTTAAGTTCATCACGTGTCATAGGACCTGTAGTATCTTGCGAACCAACAGTTGTCATTTTAGGTTCACAGTATTGGCCTGGGCGAATACCTGCAACATTACACGCTTTACCAACCATTTTTTGTGCTAGTGTGAAGCCTTTTTCAGAAACTTCTGTCACTGTTGGAACTTTAAATACATCAGTTGGACCTAGGCCAAGTGATGTACGTGCTTTATCAGTTAAACCACGACCAATGATAAGTGGAATACGACCACCAGCACGAACTTCATCTAAAATTACATCAGATTTAAGTTCAAAAGTTGAGATTACTTTGTCAGTACCGTGGCTCTTAACAACACCTTCGTACGGGTAAATATCGATTTGCTCACCCATGTTAAGCTCATCAACATTTAGTTCAATTGGTAATGCGCCTGAATCTTCCATTGTATTGAAGAAGATTGGAGCAATTTTATTACCTAGACATACACCGCCAACACGCTTGTTTGGTACGAATGGAATATCATCGCCCATAAACCAAAGCACAGAGTTAGTTGCAGACTTACGAGAAGAACCGGTACCAACAACGTCACCTACGTAAGCAAGTGGTAAACCTTTAGTTTTTAATTCTTCAAGCTGAGAGATTGGACCTACTTCGCCTGGCTTATCTGGTGTAATACCGTCACGTTCAATTTTTAGCATTGCTAAAGCATGAAGTGGGATATCTGGACGAGACCATGCATCTGGTGCCGGTGATAAGTCATCAGTATTTGTCTCGCCAGTTACTTTAAATACAGTAACTGAGATTTTTTCAGCAACAGCTGGCTTATTAGTAAACCATTCTGCATTTGCCCAAGACTCAATAATTTGCTTAGCAAATGTATTACCTGCTTTTGCTTTTTCTTCAACATCGTAGAACGCATCAAACATAAGTAACGTATTTGAAAGGCCTTTAACTACGATTGGTGCAAGTGCTTCGTCATCAAGCAGGTCAATCATTGGTGCGATATTGTAGCCGCCCAGCATTGTACCTAATAATTCTGCCGCTTTTTCTTTAGAAACAAGTGGAGAATTAGCTTCACCTTTAGCTACAGCTGCTAAAAATCCCGCTTTAATATAAGCAGCATCATCAACACCAGCTGGTATACGCTGAATGAACAAATCTAAAATGAATTCTTCTTCACCTGCAGGTGGGTTTTTTATTAATTCAATAAGATCAGCAGTTTGCTGAGCATCTAATGGCGCTGGTACGATACCTAACGCGGCACGTTCTTCTACGTGTTTACGATATTCTTGTAGCACAATATTGCCCTCTTGGTGACGTGAAAATATTCGGTAGCGCTTCATGCGCAGAGTAAGTTACCCAATACTTATAGTATTCTAACACGTGATTATAAAGCTTTTATGAATAGATGAAAATCCATCCAACTAAGCAACTGATTATACCGACTATAAACGCTATGAATAGTGGTTTTAATAAAATCTATTTTCATGAATGTTTGTTAAGTAATAATCATTACTATTTGATTGCTTGTTCACTTTATTTCGCCCACAAAAAACCCAGCACATGGCTGGGTTTCTCGATTTAGTAAATTACTATTAACGCTTAACTTTTACACGTTCAATAGATTTTACATGCGCTTCTACACGTCGGTTTTCTGCGTGAGCTGCTTTAGTATTTGCTGTGTTTTTAAGACGCTCTTCACCTAGACCGACTGTAGTGATACGGTCTTCATCGATACCATCTTTAACTAATTCTTTAGCTACGTCATCAGCACGCTTTTTAGAAAGTATTTTGTTGTAGTTTGCATTACCTACAGCCGATGCATGACCTTCAAGAAGTACTGTTGTATCTGTATGCTCTTTTAAGAACTCAGATACTGATGCGATATCAGTGAAGTACTGTGCACCTACTTCTGCAGAGTCGTGTGGGAAAGTAACTAATAGACTAGTTGTTACTTCACGGTCTTCATATAATGTACAACCTGTACCGTCTACAGCATCTTCCATAGGTGTATTTGGACATTGGTCATCAGCATCTAAAATGTTGTCATTATCGCTATCAGCAGGGACTACTGCAACTTCAACAACTTCAGGAGCTGGCTGAACTGGCTCAGCTGGCGCTGCATTTTGACCAAATAAGTAGTTTATACCAATTTTGGCACCAACATCTGTATAACCTTTATCAAGACCTTGGTATACCGCAGTCTCAGCATTAACAAATAAACCATCTGTAATAAAATATTGGTAACCAACACCTGCATTCAAAAATGTGTTGTCATCTACAACGTCTATTTCTTTAATACCGAATAGACCGTAAAAAGGGCCGCCATCAAGATGATAAAGCGCATCAATACCGTAACGCTCGCCATCAATATTGTCACGGTTGCCAGCAACTTTATCAAAAGCATTAAAATCCATGTCTGCATATTCAAGACGTGCACTCCAGTAATCACTGAAACGGTAACCTACTTCAGCACCCCAACCAGTAGACTCGTTTACGTCAAGACCAGCTTGAGCGCGCATATTTTTCCAAGATGCATCGTAATAGTCGCCAAATGCGCCAATGTAGAAACCTTCTTCTTTATCTGCAGCAAATGTAGATGCGCTAGTTGCAGCCAACGCGATAGCGATTGTAAGTGATTTTAATTTCATTGTTTTCTTCCCATTTTAAACAACTAATAAATTGTAGCTAATTAATTCTAGCTCAATCAGTTTTGTACAGATTAACTGAACTTTAGTTAATCAATACTTAACGAAAAATAAAGTTTATAACTCTTTTAGTTCACGGTAATACTCCCAACTACCTATATTATAGTTGAGATTAATAATTTACTTCTGAAGATAGGTTAGTTATTCGTGCACTGAAATAATAATTCAAAAAGAAACGTTTTGAGGTAGTAAAATTAGGCCTAATATGATTAATAATATCATCAGGACTTACTTCAACCAATTGTTCAAGACTCTTTAAGTTAAATATGAGCTTTTATAATCATATACTTAAAACCCACATTAACACTTAAGTACCACAAAATGTTTTGTAATTTTTATCGCTCTGCAGTAATGCCCGATATTCAGCTAAATTTTTGTTAGTAAAGTAAGGGTCACTGAGCACCCCCATAAACGAGCCTAGCAGTTCACTTGAACCGGTATTGACATACTCAGCTAATATTTTTTCAATAATGTGATTACGAGGAATAACTCGAGGATTAGCTGTTCGCATTTTTTTATAACTATTCTCATCAGTTCGACTTTTCCATTTAATTACCCATTGTGTTAATACATCAGGCATAAGCACTTCACCATTTAACGATTCAGTAAGTGCATCAAAAGTATCGGTGTAATCAAGTTCACTACCTTTTAATAGTGTTAATAACTCAGCAATTAATTCATCATCACTAGCGTGTGCCCCACTTAAACCCAATTTTTGTGCCCACATAGCTGTAAACTGAGTATTAAACTGCTCAGCAAAACTATTAATAAATGGCGTCATTAATGAAACCGCTTGCTCGTCATCATCGCTAATAAGCGGTATTAAGCTCTCAGCTAAGCGTGCGCAGTTCCAGTTGGCTATATTAGGTTGATTACCAAAGGCATACCGGCCTTGTTTGTCTATAGAGCTAAATACGGTATCAAAATCAAAGCTATTCATCATGGCACACGGGCCATAATCAATAGTCTCTCCGCTAACTAACGTATTATCTGTATTCATTACTCCGTGAATAAAGCCAACACGCATCCAGCTCACAACTAGCTTAACTTGGTTTTTAATCACAGCGCCTAAAAATGCTAAATAGCGCTGCGAACCTGTATCAATTATTTCTGGATAGTGTCGCTCTATAGCTAAATCGGCTAAATTTTTAAGCCCTTCAACATCGCCTTGCGTCGCTAAATATTGAAATGAGCCAACACGAATATGGCTAGTTGCTACGCGAGTAACGATAGCCCCTGCTTGTGGCAGGCTACGATAAACCGTTTCACCACTACCAACAACCGCTAAGCAGCGTGTGGTTTTAACTCCCAGCGCATGCATTGCCTCGCTCATTACGTATTCTCGAATAGCAGGACCAAGTGCGCAACGTCCATCACCCCCTCTTGAGTAAGGTGTAGCTCCAGAGCCTTTTAATTGAATATCCCATAACTGGTTTTCATCATCACTAATAGCGCCCAGTAAGTGCGCTCGCCCATCGCCTAAGCGTGGTGAAAAATGTCCAAATTGGTGCCCAGAGTAACCAAGTGCTACTGCAGGAATCGCTTGCTGTTCGTTACCGCTAAAAATATTGGCACGTAAATCGTCAGCAATATTAATATTAAATTGTTTTGCTAAGCTCTCATTCCACAGCAACAACTGTGGAGAGGCAACACTTGCAGGGAAATCTTCTATTGCGAAGTTTTCCGCAATATCTGTGTATCTTGGCACTAATTTCATGGTAATTCCTAATGTTGCTGACTTATACCAACCCGGTTGTCACCAACGCCATAAGCAACAATTAAGCTTAACTCTTGCATACTTAAGCCACTTTGCTTTTGCATTTCGTTAAAAAAGGCTTGGGCTGCATTTAGTGACTTTTTAGTTTGTAAGCCGCCGTCTATAATTTTATGGGCACGCAAATAACTCTCTACGTCCCGTGATAGTAAAAAAGTATCTTTACCAAGTGCTCGTAGCGCATAAGGCCCTGTATTTCCGCCTAAACGCGAACCATGTTTTTTTAAATACGCCCACAAACCAATAATATCGTCTGTTGGCCAATTAGCGATGAACTGGCTAAAACTGTCATGTTCCTCTGCTATTTCGTGGATCATGTAAGCATTTTCGGTAATTGTTTTTACTTTTTTATAATTACGAACAATGCGCTCATCCGTAGCTTTTTGTTCCAGCATATCGGGTGGCATCATTAATAACTTATCAACGCTAAAATCCCAAAAAACCTCTCTAAAGCCCGCCCACTTATTATTAATGACTGACCAATAAAAGCCGCTTTGAAATACTTTTCGAGTAAATTCCTCAAGCCAATCATCGTCACTTAACGTGCTTAGTTGTTTTTTAGATAGCGGTTTTGCAAGTAATAACTTAAGCATTTTTTCAGAGCCTTTTCGCTCTACCGCTCGCTTATAAATATCGCTAAATTTTTCCATCTGATTAATGCCTTACTGCTACTATGGTGCTAGTGTACGAGAAAAGCACCCAATACGTAACCACCTCTCTTTTCGATGAATTAATCTGTATTTAGTAGCTTGACACCCAGATGGCTAAAATGCTTTAATCGCTGCAATTACCCTATTTAAATTGCATTTGCTTGTACCTTACAAACAAATGCAAAGGGCTAGAAGAGGTGCGTTATTCAGGTAGCGTATGTTAGGAGCGCAAACTCCAGTAAGCATACGTGAGGGGAATTAACGCCGAGAAGTAACCACTTTTGCGAGGTGTTTATTTCGGGCGACTAGGTTGAACCCTAGCGACTGTCACCAATAGCTGCTTATAAAAAGCAGCTTGTTAGTTTGGTGGAGAGCTTCTGGTCTTAAATATTAAGGCCGTGCGCCCTATTATTTTAAGCCCATTCGCTCTTCGAATTATTAGTTCGAACGACGTTAATGCGGCTCCTTCCATAAAGCTTTTTAACTCTTCGAATAATACCAATTGCATTAAATTAGTTATCGCTAAAATGATCACGTTTTTAATAAAATTGGTACAAATTATAAGTTCGTGAGAGATGATCAACAACTTCAATTTAAACTACTACTCACTGTGGACCGCGCTCGTTACGCCATTTGATCAACACGGCGATGTTGACTACAACACGTTAACTAAGCTGGTTAGCGATCAAGAAGCGGCACATAACGGTATTTTGCTACTTGGTAGTACGGGCGAAGGTTTAGCACTAACGCTACAAGAGCAACAAGCCATTGTTGAGCACGTATGCCAGCTAAAACCAACAGTACCACTCATGGTAGCTGTGGGCGGTAGTAACTTAAAGCAACAAATTGAGTGGGTTAACTACTGTAATACACTCCCAATTCATAGCTTTTTACTTGGCTCACCGCTTTATGCAAAGCCTGGTGCTATAGGTCAAACTCATTGGTTTGAAAGCCTACTAAATGCAAGCGCTCACCCATGTATGCTTTATAACGTACCAGGACGAAGTGCTGTTAGCATCCCAGTGGCAACAATTCAAAACTTACAAAACAATAAAAACTTATGGGCGTTAAAAGAAGCGAGCGGCAGTATTGCTCAGTTTGAAGCTTACCGCCAAGCGGCGCCTAATTTAGCTATTTTTAGTGGCGACGATGCGCTAATGCCTTATTTTGCTCAAGCTGGCGCAAAAGGTTTAGTGTCGGTAGCTGCAAACGCATGGCCTGAACAAACTCACGAGTTTGTTAAGCGCAGTTTAAGTGGTCAACACCCTAATTTATTTGCCCAGTGGTCAAGCGCTATTAATAGCCTATTTGCTGTCGCAAACCCTATTCCCGTAAAGGTACTGATGCATTTGCAAGGCCGCTTAAGCAGCCCGCAACTTCGTCCACCTTTAACACATCTTGAGTTAACTCAAACCGATTGCATCACAACTGCAAACAACACCATTTTATCTTGGCATTAAATACAGGTTTTTATAATGAGCTGGTTAGAACTATTAAATAATTTAGAATCGGGCGCAGTACGCGCAGCATCACAAAACGAAAGCGGCCAATGGCAAGCTAACGTAGAAGTAAAACAAGGCATTTTAGAAGCCTTTAAAAATGGCACTAATACTGAGTTTGCAGGTGGTTTTGTTGATAAACATAACTTAGCTCCGCAAGAATTTAGTACTGATGATGGCGTTCGTATGGTGCCGGGTGGCTCTAGTGTTCGTCGTGGTGCTTATGTTGCTAAAGGCACTATTATTATGCCACCAGCGTACGTAAACATTGGCGCATACATCGACGAAGGCACAATGGTAGATAGTCATGCATTAGTGGGCTCGTGTGCACAAGTAGGCAAAAACGTACATTTAAGTGCTGCAGTTCAGCTTGGTGGTGTACTTGAGCCAATTGGTGCAAGCCCTGTAGTTGTAGAAGACGACGCATTTATTGGCGCAGGTTGTGTCATAGTTGAAGGCGTAGTGATTAAAAAAGGCGCAGTACTTGCACCAGGCGTGCGTTTATCTGCGACTATTCCAGTTTACGACTGTGTAAATGAGCGCCAACTAGATAAAGGCGAGCCAATTCCAGAATACGCAATTGTAATACCGGGCTCTCGCCCTGCGTCTAACGAATGGGCACGTGAGCAAGGCTTAAGTATGTCGTGTGCGTTAATTGTTAAATACCGCGATGAGCAAAGCGATGCATCATTATTGCTAGAAGAGGTTTTACGATAATGAGCTTTTTGAGCACGCCTATCAAAACCGCTGTAAATACAATTACACAACAACTTGATACACCTTTTTTTGTTTACGACCTAGATCAACTAAACACGCATCTTGCGCGTTTAGTTGCGCAAACCGATGTAAAACTGTGGTACGCGGTAAAAGCCAATCCACTGTCTAAAATTATTCAAAGCTTAGACAGTGCTGGTTTTAATTTTGACGTAGCAAGTAAAGGTGAGCTTGAGCAAGTACTCGCACAAGGTATTAGCTCGCAGCGCGTGCTCAACACGGGGCCTGCAAAAAGCCCTAAACAAATAAAACACTTTATTGAGCGCGGCGTACGCATATTTGTTGCCGAGAGTCTCAATCAAGTACGTTGGTTAAACCAACAAGCACAATTGCAAAATATGCAGTTACAAGTATTACTGCGCGTGCAATTACGCTGGCCTGAAGGTGAAAAAAACCCACTGGGCGGTGACAGTCTTACGCCATTTGGTTTGGGTTGTGATGAATGGCGAGCTTTAAACATATCAGATTATTCAGCTCTTAGTTTTGATGGTTTGCATATTTTTCAGTGGGGCAACATGCTTAGCACACAAAAACTAAGCGAATTGTGGTCACAAATGATTGCCCCCCTTAGCCAACTTGCCAGCGATTTAAACATCAACCTTAAAATTCTCGATTTAGGTGGCGGCTTAGGTATTCCTTATACAAAAAATGAAGCAACACTTGAATGGGATGACTTAATTGCTGCGCTTGCTAAAATTAAAAATGATGCGGGTGTAGAAGAGCTATGGATGGAACTGGGCCGCTATGCCGTTGGAGAATGCGGCCATTACGCAAACCCAGTAGTAGAGAGCAAACAAAACTATAATCAACAGCAAGTAATTTTAAGCGGCGGTATAAATCATTTATTACGCCCTGCAGTTACCAGCCAAGACTTTCCTGCTGCGTTACTGCGTGAATCCAGTGCTAAAACCCAAGCTGTAACCTTATACGGACCGCTTTGTACCGCGCTTGATTGCTTAGGCGAACATACACTACCAAGCGACTTAAATGAGCACGATTGGCTGGTGTTCAGCCAATGTGGTGCTTACGGTTTTACCGAAAGTATGCCGTATTTTTTATGCCATGAGCTAGCCGCAGAATACACCCTTAAAAGCGGTACACTTACCTGCGTGCGCCAAGCCGAAAGTGCTAGCCATTATTTAAGGTAATAAATATGAGTAATACAACACACATCAGCCAAGAAAACATTGTAGTAGGGGAAGTTGCAAACGGCTTACCGCTTACAATTCCGGTGTATCGCTTAAAAGGCGACGGCACAGGACCAAGTGTTTACATTCAAGCCAATATGCATGGCGCTGAAGTACAAGGTAACGCAGTTATTTTTCAGCTGCTTGAGCAATTAAAACACCTTAATCTTAATGGCGATATTACCCTTGTGCCTTATGCCAATCCTATTGGTTGTAATCAAAAATCTGGCGAGTTTACCCTTGGCCGATTCGATCCAATTACCGGTACTAATTGGAATCGCATGTATCACTATAATAAAAATTTAGTGGCGCAGTTTGCACAAAATCATACTCAGTATGATGACGCGACATTAAAAAGTAGCTTTAAACAGGCGCTAATTGACGAAGTAGACAGCAAACTTAACGGCCCTGCATATTTACTTAATACAGGTAAACGCATTGCGCTTAACTTACAAAAGCTCGCGCATCAGGCCGATATAGTACTCGATTTACACACAGGTCCTATTTCAAGCAAACATTTGTACTGTCCAACCTATGCAACTAACAGCGCGCGTTATTTTAATATCGAGCACGTACTGCTTATTCCAAGTGATTTTGACGGCGCTATGGATGAAGCTAACTTTTGCCCATGGTGGCATTTGAGTGATGCACTTAGCGGACAAGGTCGCGAATTGGCAATACCTGTAGAAGCATTTACTGTAGAGCTAGGCAGCCAAGAAAAAATAGACTTAAAAGAAGCATTAAACGATGCAAACAGCATTTTAAGTTACTTAAATCACAAAGGCGTATTACAAAACGCACCGCATACGCCAGCCAATATCACTCGCTATGCATGTAATTTAGATGACTACTTTGCTTATTACGCCCCTATTGGCGGCATGGTTGAATATTTAGCCCCACTTGGCGGGCACATTAAAGCCGGTGAGCCTATTGCCAATATTTTACGCATGGAGCGCTACTTAAGTGAGCAACCATTGCAAACACTTACTCTCGATTGCGATGCAATTGCTATTTTGCACTTTGCCTCAGCGAGTGTTAATCAAGGTACCGAGCTTTATAAGTTTTTTACTAACATATTTGAGCTTTAGCTCACCCTTCTCATTGCGTGAGAGCACATTAACTAAAGTAGTTAATGTGCATTAGAAAAGCGGCTTAGGCCGCTTTTCTTTTGATCTATATTTACTTTGTATACGTATAGGCCTTGTTACGAATACAAATTCAGTAAAAGTTCACCGTTACATATGTAAAAAGACGTTATAATTAAATTAATGCATACAACAACCCAAACTCACAAGGAATTACAATGAGCTGGCGCCACTGGATAACTCTTTCTGCTTTAATTAGTACCGCTACCTTCGCACAAGAAAAAGTGGCTAAAAACGAGCAAGACAACGACATCGAGCTTGTAAAACAATGTATTTTAAATGAGGTAATTGGCGGAGATGGTAAGCAAACATTAGACGATCTTCGTAAAAAGTGTTCAGCTCTGGAAGAAAACAAACAGCTTACCGCACTTGATAAACGCCAAGCTCGCGAGGAAGTTAGCAAAAAAAATCGCAATGTAATTACACCACACAAGCGTAACTATATTTTACCCCTGTCTTACGTATCGCACCCTAACGACCGCCCGTTTGATGGCTTTGACGAATTAACCGATGAGCAAGATGGCGAACCACTTGATAATCTAGAGGCCAAATATCAGCTTTCTATTAAAGTGCCGCTTTATGATGATTTTGCCGACGACGATCAATCCATCTTTTTTGGCTTTACTTTACAATCATATTGGCAGATTTATAACTCAGAAATTTCGTCTCCATTTCGTGAAACGAATTACGAACCAGAAATTTTTTGGGTAAATTACCTCGACGAAGAAAATGTACTTTGGGGCGACGAAATGGCTATTACTCTTGGCCTTTCGCATCAATCAAATGGCCGTAGCCAGCCTAACTCTCGTTCATGGAACCGCATTTACGCCAACTTTGTTTGGGAAAATCGCGGCTTTGTATTTAGCTTTAAGCCTTGGTACCGAATCGCTGAAGATGAAAAAGAAGATCCATTAGAAGCCGATGGCGATGATAACCCAGATATTTACAAATACATGGGTTACTTTGAATTTAGCGGTGCGTATCGTTATCACGATCATGAGTTTAGCTTTATGACGCGTAATAACTTAAATTCAGATAATCGTGGTGCTATTCAGTTAGATTGGTCTTTCCCAATGTGGGGTCGTTTACGTGGTTATGCCCAATACTTTAATGGCTACGGTGAGAGCTTAATTGATTACAATGCTGATATTGAGCGAATAGGTGTAGGTATACTATTAACTGATTTGTTATAAAATAAACCTATAAAAAAGCCAAGCCTTAATTATTAAGTGCTTGGCTTTTTTGTAATTAAATACTCGCTATTACTTTTTAATAGCAAACACACCTTCAAACTCTGCAACTACATTGCCGCCATCATATATACTTACAGGTACTACGTAACTTGCTTTACCTTCGGTTTCTAAATCGCTTAACTTACCCTTACAGGTTTGTATATCAACACACCCTCGTGGGTCGGTAGTAAGCGGTTTTAAGTACTTAATGTTAGCATCGGCTAATACAATATTACCCTCAAATCCGGCTTCTTTAAGTGCTAAGTACGTAGCGCCCCATCCGGTAAGTGTTGCTAAGCTATAAATAGAACCTGCAAACATCGTGTTATGTAAGTTTAAGTTAGCGTCTAAATCTGCACTGGTTGTAAATTGCCAATCGGTGTAGCTTTCTACCTTAATACCCATCGCGTCACTAATTGGAATTGATTCGCGCCAGATATTTTGCAGCACTTGCGTCCAATTAGGGTGACGAAACCAGCCTGGCTCACTTGGCTTTTGCTTTATCATTTTAAAATGTTGTACATCGCCATACGCTAAGTGTGCTTTTTCTTTTAATTCGTAACCGTGGCGTTTATAAAACTCAAGCGCTCGTTCGCGTGCAAACAATACAAGCTCATCGGCATTTTGAACCCATGCAATTTTTTCAAGCTCGTGAAGTAAGCGGCTACCAATATGCTGGTTACGATTACCCTCTGCAACTGCCATATAGCGCACTTGTGCTTGCTCATGATTGTTAAAGTGCAAACGTGCTACGCCTAGCACTTCACCTTCTTTGTTTTTTATAAAGCGATGCTCAGAGTCTTGTTCCATATCGTCTTGTTCAGAGCCACGAGGTTCGCCCCAAGGCGCGCGTAATACCTGCCAACGCAATTGGTAATACGCTTGCCAATCTTCGCTACTTTGTGGGGTGCTTACCTGAAACATACATACTCCTGTTGTTATATCAGCCGTAAATAAAAGTCAAAAAAGGCTACGGCGTTATACTAATCGTACTGGTTATTTACCAAGCTAATAAATAAAATTGATTGGCGTTATTATGCCAAATACCATACTCCATCTTAAAAAAACTGCAAATACGACTTTGGTGATGGCTGTAAAATAACGTAAAAAATAATAGCAAAGGCCATTGCGCTTTAACGTTGCTAGTTTATGCTGAGAATATGATGGAAAAAATCAATTATATAAATTCACTAACGGGTTTGCTGGGCGATCAATTTATTGAAAATAGCCACCGCATTGGTCAGCTAATCTATTGGCATAAGTGCAGTGGCGATCACATTCAAGTACGTGAGCACGGGCCGTTACGCTGGTTACTGATTAACGACACTCTTCAATCTGTTATTGATTTAAATAACCCAGGTTTATTACTTTTTCCACATTTATTATGCCTAGTTAAGCATTGGCAGAGTCTTAAGCCGCCACAAAAAGTGCTAGAACTTGGCCTTGGCGGCGGTGCAATTCGTAATTATTTACAGCACAAATACCCTAAAGCACAAATAACATCCGTTGAAAAAAACGCTGATATTATTGATTGCTATACCCAGTTTTTTTCATCGAATAAAAATGAGCAATTGCTTTGCGCCGATGCACAGCAGGTTTTAAAAAATGCGCAAAATATTGATTGGATTATTCTCGATTTATTTAGCCAAATAGATGCACCTCGATTTTTATTTGAAGAGGCATTTTATAAAAAAATCTACTCAGCTTTAAATAACAACGGCGTGCTATTTATTAACTTTTTATCGCAGCATGAGTCGCAATTAAAACAACTTCAGCAGCTATTACTCGATGTATTTGGTTGTCACGTCAGCCCGCAAAAAATTACGGGCTATGTAAATCATATTATCGTAGTTACCAAAAAAGAGGCTTAGACAGATAAGTTAAATGTAACGGGCCCATCGTTACACAAGCTTACTTGCATATCGGCACCAAACTCACCTGTGGCTATTGTAAGCCCTAACTCTTGAGCTTGAGCAACAAAATACTCGTAAAGCTCGTTAGCTTGGTTTGGCGTTGCCGCAGATGAAAAACTAGGGCGCATACCCTTTTTAGTATCAGCCGCTAGCGTAAATTGCGACACCACTAATAACTCACCGCCAATGTCTTTTAGGCTTAGGTTCATTTTGTCGTTTTCATCAGTAAAAATACGATAATTACTTACCTTATGTAAAAGCTTATCGGCCGTTTGCGTATCGTCGTGTTTTTCAACGCCCAACAACAACAATATACCTTGGGTAATTTCGCCTACCACTTGGTTGTTAATTTCTACTTTGGCATGCTTTACGCGTTGTATTAAACCTTGCATTTAAACTGTGTCCTTTACTGCTGATTCATCATCTTCTAGCTCAAGCTCTGGTGTTTCTGGAATATCATTTGGGCTAATACACGCAGTAAATTCAGCGCCAAGCAGCACAACTACCCACGATAAGTACACCCATACAAACAAAATAGGAATGGTTGCTACTGCGCCATAAATAACTTCATATGACGGAAAATGGCTAATATAAAGTGCAAACCCTTTTTTGGTCAGCTCAAATAAAAGTGCCGCAAAAAAAGCGCCAGGTATTGCCGCTTTAAACGATACACGCGTATTAGGCACTAAAGTGTAGAGCATAATAAAGCCCACCATCGAAATCCCATACGGCAATAACTTTAACAAAAACCCGCTAAACCCAGGAATACCCTGATCAGCAAACGATACCAAAGATACAATATAAGAGGTAACACCAATACTCGCTCCGAGTAATACAGGCCCTAAGCTCAAAACCATCCAGTACACAGCAAATGAGATCATCATTGGACGTTTTTTCTTAATTCGCCAAATTCGGTTTAATGTGGCATCTACATTACGTATTAACAGCAATGCAATTGCAGCTAAAAAGCCAATACCTACCGCCGTCATTTGATTGGCATTGCCTGCAAAGGAACTAATATGCTCTCTAATAACATCGGTAGAAGTAGGCACAAAGTTAGTAAACAAAAAGCTCTCAATTTCCATGCGAGTAGATTCAAAGCCCGGAAAAGCCGAAAATATGGCAACACCCACAGCAATAAGCGGTATTAATGAAAGCAAAGTAACGTAGGCTAAATAACCTGCATTCACTGTTATTTGATCGTCTATACATCGATTAACGTACTGCATCCACCATGCAGGCTGTTGGCGTATAAAGGACTTAACTTGCTGTTTGTAATGGGAGAGCTTATCATTCATACAATTGACTTGTGCTTATGTAATTTTGATTATCATATCAATCAGCGCCATAATTTACAGCACTAACACTCGTAAATAGGAATTCAAATGAAAAAACAAACATTACTTAGTGTTTCAATGCTTTTACTAACACTTACTTTAACTGGTTGCCAATCAGCTTATTATTCTGCAATGGAAAAAGTAGGTGTTCACAAACGTGACATCCTTATTGACCGCGTAGAAGAAACCAAAGACTCTCAACAAGAGTCGCAAGAAGAATTTAAATCAGCACTTGAGCGCTTAACTACACTAATCGATTTTAATGGTGGCGAACTACAAGACACTTACAATCAGTTAAACGATGACTACGAGTCGAGCTTAAATGCAGCTAACGAAGTGTCAACTAACATAAATAAAGTGGAAGATGTAGCAGAAGCTCTGTTTGATGAGTGGGCCGATGAATTAGAGCAATACAAAAGTGCATCACTTAAGCGTGAGAGCAGTAAAAAGCTAACCGCGACTAAGCGTCAATTTGATCAGCTATTACGCTCAATGCGCAGCGCAGAGAGTAAAATGGAGCCAGTATTAACGTCGCTGCACGACAACGTTTTATATTTAAAACATAACTTAAATGCACAAGCTGTTTCGGCAATAAAAGGTGAGTTCACTAACCTTAAGCGCGATATTCAGGTACTCATGAATGACATGAACAAATCGATTGAAGACTCTAATAAATTTATCGAGCAAATGAATAATGCGGGTTAATTGACAGCAACAAATAAGAAAAAGCCTGCTATTTTGCAGGCTTTTTTATTGTTACTTTTTGTTACCTTTAAATCATTAGTTAATTTTCTGTTTTTGTTACACTTTTATAAAATTAAAATAAAACGAAATACCATAATGAAAATAAGTACTTTTAGTCTCTTAATTGTTTCTGCTCTATTAACCGCTTGCGGAACTGCTAATCATATTGAAAGAATCGCAGGGCCTGATACCGTTGTGCCACTACATAAAGATGGAGAACGTAAAGGGCGCTTCCATAACCTATACCCAGGCAAAAAAACGTACCCTACCACTTGTGAAAATGACTGCTATCCAAGCAGCACTCATTTGCAATGCGAAGAAGGAAGTGAAAACTGCCAATATATTGCTGAGCAAGTCATTCCAAAGTTAAATACCGGGTACACTGTTCGCTGGCTTGGCCATGCAGGGTTTACGATCAGTACTCCAAACGCTCAGCAAGTGGTGTTTGATCCTGTAAAAGAGCAGTTCGACTCGCCAGTCGCACTTGGCTTTAAACTCGCAGGTGGTATTTATCGTAAGCCGGGAGCTTGGCTAAACAAGCAAGAATTCGAAAATATTGACGCGGTACTGTATTCCCACATTCATTATGATCACTTTAATAAAGCAAATATAAAAGAAATAGGTAATAAACCACGTTACTTAACGCCATTGGGTATGGCCGACAACTTCCCTACTGGCGAGTTTAACATTAGCGAAATGGCGTGGTACGCAAAAACAAATATTGACGATCTAGTTATTAATGCCGTGCCAGCTCATCATTTTAGCGCTCGTGTATTAGTGCCCTTTATTTACGAAGATCACGATAAAGACCTGTGGAATGGTTGGTTACTCGAACAAAACGGCAAAACCCTATTTTTTGCAGGTGATACCGGCTATTCAAAGCACTTTAAAGACATTCAGCAAAAATATGGTGATGTGGACATATGCTTAATGCCAATAGCGTCTTATTACAGTAAAGAAAGTCCTAATTGGTATCGTAATGTGCACACAACACCAGAGGATGCACTTAATGCAGCACAAGAGCTTAACTGTAAAGTAATGATACCGTGGGGATATGGTAACTCAAGTTGGAAAATGGGCGACCACAGCAGTCACTCAGCTTTACTGCGCTTATTGCATATGTACACTAAAATGGACTCAAAAGTACCGCTGTATATTTTAAGCGAAGGCGAAAGTATTTCGCTGTAACTATTTACTTAGCTGTTTTAAGATTGTTATTACATTAAGACAAATCGACAATAAAACTGAGAAATTAATGCAAAAATTAGCACTCGCCTTAAGCTTTTTATTAAGCATGCCAGCAATGGCTATTGATGTTGAACACACATCAACTCCAATTACTATTGATGGCATATCAGAAAGTGCGTGGAACAAAGCCGCTTGGCACGATATGCCTTATTTAATGGATGGCACACTGCCATCATCAGACGCAGACTTTAAAGGGCGTTATCGCTTATTATGGGATCAAAACTATTTATACCTACAAGCCGATATTAGCGATGATGTATTAATAGATATGCACCCAGACCCAACTGTAAAATATTGGGATGACGATGCGCTTGAAATATTTATTGATAGCGACGCATCCGGTGGTAATCATCAATTTAATCACACCGCTTTGGCGTACCATATCGGCCTTGATAACCAAGCCGCCGATTACGGCCCTGATAAAAAAGCCCATTTGTATACCGACCACCTAATAAGTAACTGGAAGCGTAACACCACTGCACCTTTTAACATCACGTGGGAAGTAGCAATAAAACTCTACCCTAATGACTACAAAGAAGGCGCTGTAAACACCCCCATTACACTTAGTGAAAAACAAGTAATAGGTTTTATGCTAGCGTATTGCGATAACGACGGCAGTAACGTGCGCGAACACTTTATGGGCTCACACGAAGTACAGCCAGTAAATGGCGACAGAAATCGTGGTTTTATAGACGCAGACGTATTTGGCAAAATCACCCTACTTCCTAAAAAGTAAGTTACTACCAACCACCACCAACAAAATAATTAAGTAGGTTGGGTTGAGCGAAGCGAAACCCAACGAAAAATACCCAACTAACAAAAACAGAGACTTTGCAATATCGATTATTTAATTTTCAAGCACGTTTTTGCTTAGACAAAGAGCGCTGCGCTCTAATATAAAACTAATTTCAGCCACCCTTTTGCTCATGTTTAATAATTTTAAGAAGCAAATCAATTCTGCGATTTGTTTTTTTGGTTTGCTCCCTAATCATTCCCTGCACCACAGCTGAAGCAAGGAAAATAAAACATATTATTTGAAATAATTCAGTTTCAATATCATAGAAGCTATTAGCAATTGATAACAAAACAAACGGTAAAAAAATTAATATGAGATCTTTCAAGCCCCAATCATTTTTTCCTAACGTTTCAAATTCATCTTTATATTTTTGCAGTTCAGCAATATGTTCTATCTCTAGTTTTGCCTTAATTACATTTTCGGTATTCACACTAGCTTACTCGCACATATTAAATATAGCCTTGATAATAACTTAATACCTTTTTTAGGTTCAATATTAAAAACTGTTTAACAGTATCGAACCAACCGCGATGTTCTTCCAATCTGAGAGCTTACAGCTCTTCTCTCACTAACTATTGTTCACAAAAAAGCCGCTGTATTTTCCAATACAGCGGCTTTTAAAATCATTATTCTAAATTAATAGATTATTACTTAGGAGCGCGACCCGCACGTTTACGCTCATTTTCAGTTAAATGACGTTTACGAATACGAATGTTCTCAGGAGTAACTTCTACTAATTCATCATCAGCAATAAACTCAAGCGCTTGCTCAAGTGAATAGTTCAGATGCGGTGTAAGTGTTTGTGCTTCATCTGTACCAGATGCACGAACGTTAGTAAGTTGCTTACCTTTAAGTGCATTAACTGTAAGGTCGTTATCACGGCTATGAATACCGATAACCATACCTTCATAAACTTCAACACCGTGACCGATGAATAAACGGCCGCGCTCTTGTAAGTTAAATAATGCGTTAGTAAGTGCTTTACCTGTTGCGTTTGCAATCATTACGCCGTTCTTACGAACACCTAGCTCGCCACCTTTGTGCGGACCGTAGTGATCGAACGTGTGGTAAAGTAAGCCAGAACCTGACGTTAATGTCATGAACTCAGTTTGGAAACCGATTAAGCCACGGCTTGGGATCATAAAGTCCATACGCATACGGCCTTTACCATCTGGTGCCATGTCAGTAAGCTCACCTTTACGAAGACCAATTTGCTCCATGATAGAACCTTGGTGCTCTTCTTCACAGTCAATAGTTAGTGTTTCATATGGTTCTTCTAACACGCCATCAACAGTACGTAAGATTACTTCTGGACGAGATACAGCTAACTCGTAACCTTCACGACGCATGTTCTCGATTAAGATACCTAGGTGTAATTCACCACGACCTGATACGCGGAAGCTATCTGGGTTGTCAGTATCTGCAACACGAAGTGCTACGTTGTGTACTAATTCTTTGTCTAAACGCTCACGAATGTTACGTGATGTTACAAACTTACCTTCTTTACCACAAAAAGGAGAATTGTTTACAGAGAACGTCATTGTTACTGTCGGCTCATCAACACTTAGTGGTGGCAATGCTTCAACGTTGTTAGGACAACAAAGCGTATCTGAAATCTTAAGCTCGCCCAGACCTGTTACAGTAACGATGTTACCAGCATAAGCTTTATCAGTGTCGATACGCTCAAGGCCTAAGTAGCTTTGTACTGAACCAATTTTACCGTTACGAGTTGTGCCATCAGCACTGATAACCGTAACTTGTTGGTTAGTCTCAACAGAGCCGCGTTTAATACGGCCAATACCAATTACACCTTTATACGAGTTGTAATCAAGCTGAGAGATTTGCATTTGGAAGTCACCTTCAGGATCTGCATCCGGTGGTGATACTTCGTCAACGATCATCTTAAACATAGGTTCCATGTTATCTGATGGCTCGTCTAAATCGAGTGTGGCCCAGCCGTTAATAGCTGATGCGTAGATTACTTTAAAGTCTAACTGTTCGTCAGTTGCACCAAGATTGTCGAATAAATCAAAGATTTGATCCATAACCCAATCTGGGCGTGCACCTGGCTTATCAATTTTATTGATAACGACGATTGGCTTTAAGCCTTGCGCGAATGCCTTTTGCGTTACGAAACGCGTTTGTGGCATTGGACCTTCTTGAGCATCAACAAGTAATAATACTGAGTCAGCCATCGAAAGTACGCGTTCAACTTCACCACCGAAATCGGCGTGTCCCGGGGTATCTACGATATTGATATGGTAGTCTTTCCAAGAGATAGCTGTGTTTTTAGCTAAAATGGTAATACCACGTTCTTTCTCAATGTCGTTTGAGTCCATCACGCGCTCTTCGTTACCGCCGCGTGTTTCTAATGTACCTGATTGCTCAAGTAGTTTGTCAACCAAAGTTGTTTTACCGTGGTCAACGTGCGCGATAATCGCTATATTTCTTAACTGTTCGATGCTCATATTTTTACTCAGAGAAATTAAATTCTCATTGATCCTGCAAGATCTACGCACTCATCCACGCTTTCGCGAGATGTCCCAGCATAGGATTTAAAAGGGCGCATATTATCCCTCATTAATGGTATGGATGAAAGTTTATCCAATATAAATTTGAAAACTTTCTCAATAATTTTACTAAGTATCTGTTTTTTATATGACAATTATATGAATTAAATTTCAATTATTTTTTAAAAAACAGCATTTTTTGCTATTTAAGCGATATTTTTGGCACTCTTTTGCATTTAGGTTATGCTAATTCCAAGCGATTAAATTAGCAGCAAATTACACCCTGTAAATTTTGCACCAAAAGGGAATCTTTACGCACCAACTTGGTGCTTTTGTATATTCCATTTTGATGCAACTATAATTTTTTAACGCATAAACAGCTAGTTACAATCATGGCACAAAATCAGCTTATTAGATGCCAAAGCAATTATGCAGCAATAACAAAACCCAATAGTTGGAGGACACATGTCACAATCGGTTTTAGATTTTATTAAAGAAAATGACGTTAAGTTCATTGATTTACGCTTTACTGACACTAAGGGTAAAGAACAACATGTATCTATTCCTCATCACCAAGTTGATGAAGACTTTTTTGAAGACGGTAAAATGTTCGACGGTTCTTCAATTGCAGGCTGGAAAGGCATTAACGAATCAGACATGGTGCTAATGCCAGTACCTGAGTCTGTAAAATTAGACCCATTCACAGAAGAAACAACACTAATTGTTCGTTGTGATGTTGTAGAACCTTCTACACTACAAGGTTATGAGCGTGATCCACGTTCTGTTGCAAAACGCGCTGAAGACTACATGCGCTCTACTGGTATTGCAGATACTGTATTATTTGGCCCAGAGCCAGAGTTTTTCTTATTTGACGATGTTAAATACAAATCAGACATGTCAGGTTCTATGTACAAAATTGATGCTGTAGAAGCAGCATGGAACTCAGATAAAGATTACGAAGGCGGCAATACAGGCCACCGTCCTGGTGTTAAAGGCGGTTACTTCCCTTGTTCACCAGTTGATTCTTCACAAGATTGGCGCTCAGCTACCTGTTTAGTTCTTGAAGAATTAGGCCAAGTGGTAGAAGCACATCACCATGAAGTAGCAACAGCAGGTCAAAACGAAATCGCTACTCGCTTTAATACAATGGTATTAAAAGCAGATGAAATCCAAGAGATGAAATATGTTATTCATAACATGGCTCACCTTTACGGAAAAACAGCTACATTTATGCCTAAGCCTGTAGTCGGTGATAATGGTTCTGGTATGCACTGTCATCAGTCTTTAGCTAAAGACGGTGTAAACTTATTTGCTGGCGACAAGTACGGTGGTCTTTCAGAAGACGCGCTTTACTACATTGGCGGTATTATTAAACATGCTAAAGCAATTAACGCTTTTGCAAACGCATCTACTAACTCGTACAAACGTTTAGTACCAGGCTTTGAAGCACCAGTAATGCTTGCATACTCTGCACGTAACCGTTCTGCTTCAATCCGTATTCCAGTGGTTCCTTCTGAAAAAGGTCGTCGTATTGAAGTACGCTTCCCAGATCCGACAGCTAACCCATACCTTGCTTTCTCAGCAATGCTTATGGCTGGCCTTGATGGTATTAAAAACAAGATCCACCCTGGCGATGCTATGGATAAAGATTTATACGATCTTCCAGCTGAAGAAGCAGCAGAGATTCCAACTGTTGCAGCGTCACTTGACGAAGCACTATCTGCACTTAGCGCAGACCGTGAATTCTTAACGCAAGGTGGTGTATTCACTGATGACTTAATTGACGCTTACATCGGCCTTAAGTCTCAAGAAGTTGAAAAGCTTAACATGACAACTCACCCAGTTGAGTTTGAAATGTACTACAGCTGTTAATTTAGCTGTTCAAAAAATGTGTGTTCTCAAGCCCGCTTTGCGGGCTTTTTTAATGGTAAAATTTATCAAACTCCACTAGAGTTAAGTTACCGATAAAAATGCAGGGCTGCAGATTGAATAACAAGATTTTATTACTATTAATTGCTTTAGGATTAAGCAATTACAGTTATGCGGGTGAAAAGAAAATATACGCTTGGAAAGATAAAAATGGCGTATTAGTGTTCTCTGACACACCTCATAAAGGCGCTACTGAGGTAAAACTCACAAGCCAAAATCTTAATATGCCTGCACCTAGTAATGACGTTTTTAACGAGCCAACCCAACCTCAACAAGCGGCGTTTACCATTACCATTTCCTCGCCTGAACATAAGCAAACTATACGTGAAAATACCGGTAGTGTTTATGTTACTAGCCGAATAACTCCACGCTTTGAAAGTGGTTTTACTATTCAACTTTTTATTGATGGCAAAACGAATGGCCCAGCTAGTGATAGCTCAACCTTTGCAATAAGAAATGTAGAAAGAGGCGAGCACACACTTCAATTAAAACTGTTTAACAGTAAAAACCAAATTATTGCCGTTAGCCAGCCATGTATATTTTTTATGCATCGAAAAGGGTCAAACCTTGGCAATTGAATAGTGGCTTTACTTAATAGGTGCTGTAGGGATTTAAGTGAAATAACTTGCTTTAAAATACCAGCGCACTAAAGTGGTGCAATCATGATTGATAATAAAAATTTTAGCCCTGAGCTACTCGACGCCATTTGGCAAAACCAAACGACAGCTATCATGCTTCTTGATAAAAAGTTTAATGTTGTTTATGCCAATACAAGTACCAGTGAGCTACTTGGACTTGGTAATAAGCGCTTACTAGATCAGCCTTTTGATAGCCTTTTTAATTACCATTCGATTGATTTACAACGCATTGAACAATATTCATTAATTGAGGGATTAGATTGCCAGCAGCATAGAGCAGACGTGGTTTTCAGCGATTCTCGCCATGCCAAGGTTGCAGTAAGTACAAGGCAAATTAAGTTTAACAATACCTTATATATTTTATTTGAATGGCGTCAAACCGATGACGAAATTAAACACGACCAAGCCTCTAATCAAATGCATCAATATCAAGCTGCTCGTAATTTAATTAGAGGTCTGGCTCACGAAATTAAAAATCCTTTAGGCGGAATTCGCGGAGCGGCGCAGTTATTGCAGTATGAGGTTGATCAGCAAGAAAGAGATCAATGTGCCGAGCTCATTATTGAGCAAGCAGATAGATTGCGCGAATTAGTGGATAGGCTTTTAGGGCCAAACCAACTTCCGCAGAAATCTTACGGCAACATACATCAATCGCTTGAGTCGGTTGTTAAGCTCAGTACGTTAGACAATTGCTCTAACATTAGTTTGGTTAAAGATTACGACCCGAGCATTCCTGATGTATTCATTGATCAAGGTAAAATACAACAAGTTGTATTAAACATTGTTCGTAATGCTCAACAGGCACTTGTAGATGGCGGTGAAATAAAAATAAAAACCCGCATTAATCATCAACATCGTCGCCCTGGTAAAGCACCTAAAAAAGCCTTGATGATCCAAATATCTGATAACGGACCAGGCATTGATCCTAGTGTACGTGAAACGCTCTTCTACCCTATGATCACCAATAAAGAAGGTGGCTCGGGTTTAGGGCTCTCAATTGCACAAACGCTCATTGATCAGCATGATGGCTATATTGAATGTGATAGCTGGCCTGGCCATACTGAATTTAATATCTATCTGCCTTTTGCAGATTAATGTTTGGAGTTTTCATGAAAACAGTTTGGCTTGTAGATGATGATGCATCAATTCGATTTGTACTCGAAAAAGCACTTACCCGCTCAGGGTTTACCACGGAAAGCTTTGCTAATGCGCAAGATGTATTGAGCGCATTAAAGTTTAGCCAACCTACTGTTTTGGTATCTGACGTTAGAATGCCAGGCATGGATGGTATGGCATTGCTTGAACTTATTGCAGAGCAAAATCCTGGGTTGCCGGTAATTATAATGACCGCCCATTCAGATTTAGACTCAGCAGTTAATGCGTTTCAAAAAGGTGCATTTGAATACCTAGCAAAACCATTTGATTTAAACGAAGCCGTAGCTTTGGTAGAAAGTGCATGCAGAGCAAACTCCACTAAAAAAACTAAGCGAAAGCAAGCTCCACCAAAAAGTGCGCACATAATTGGTGAAGCACCCGCTATGCAAGAAGTATTTAGAGCAATAGGTAAACTATCTGCCTCTAGTATGAGCGTATTGATAAATGGTGAATCTGGTACAGGTAAAGAGCTGGTAGCTAGTGCATTGCATAACCACAGCCCACGTAAAGAAAATCAATTTATTGCACTTAACATGGCGGCCATTCCAAAAGAGCTTGTTGAGTCAGAGTTATTTGGCCACGAAAAAGGTGCGTTTACGGGGGCCGACAGCGTACGCAAAGGCCGCTTTGAACAAGCCAATGGCGGCACACTGTTTTTAGATGAAATTGGCGATATGCCACTCGATGTACAAACACGCTTATTACGAGTGCTCGCAGATGGTGAGTTTTATCGTGTTGGCGGCCATCAAAGTATAAAAGTAGACGTACGCATTATTGCAGCTACACACCAAAACCTAGAGGATTTAGTTAAACAGGGCAAATTTAGGGATGATTTATTTCATCGTTTGAATGTTGTTCGCCTTCGCTTACCAGCACTTCGCGAGCGTACAGAGGATATTGAACGTCTTGCGCAGCATTTTTTACATAAGAGTGCTAAAGATCTACAAGTAGATAGCAAAATACTTAGCCCAAAAGCTACTGAGCAATTACGCTTATTTACCTGGCCAGGTAATGTTCGCCAACTAGAAAACACTTGCCGTTGGCTTACAGTTATGGCACCTGGTGAATTGGTAAGCGAGCAAGACTTGCCGCCAGAAATACTTGATGCCTCACCAATACAACAAGAAGGTGATTGGCTCGATGCATTCCAACAATGGCTTAATCAAGAGCTTAAACAAGGCAAAGAAAATATTTGGCCAAATATTCAAGCACAACTCGAAACTCGTTTAATAAAAACAGCGCTAGCTAATTGCTCTGGTCATAAACAAGATGCTGCCATAAAAATAGGCTGGGGACGCAATACGTTGACCCGAAAATTAAAAGAGCGCAATATTAACTAATTAAACACTTTCAACAAGTTTGATCATTGATGAAGTTAATCGAAAACATTCCTTTGTTTAAACAAATGGAAATTATAAATAGGCTACACTTTTTTAAAGAGTTTACGCTCAGCGAGCGTCAAGTCTTATTAGAGTCGTTCGGCCTGTTATATCTAGTAAACCAGCAGCAATTTTTATTTAAGCAATACGATAATGACAAACGTTTGTACATTGTACTTAGCGGCGCTTTACTGGTATTTAAACATAATCATTTGCTAGAACTAGGTACTATTGAGCCCGGTGAGTTTATAGGTGAAGGTGCCTTTATAAATAACCGAGAGCGCAGTACCAGTGCTCGCGCTAAAACCGACACCATAGTACTTGCCATTACCCCTGAAGCACTCACCCGATTACCTAATGTAATACGAGAAAAAATTAAAGACAGAATTATTGAAGGTATGAGCCTGCGCATCGCTAAACTTAGTGAGCACATAGAAACCCACGGTTAGATCAGTCCATATAAACAGTTTGTAATGAGCAATCAAGCCAGCCGGGATTATTTACGTGCGCAGTAAACGTGTAAGTATCTGAAGGCTTGGCACCAAAGGGGGTATTTACAAGTGGCTGTGAATGGCTATATGTCTGGGAATAGGTTTTATAATAAATTACAACATAACCATACAAGTACTCCCAACTGAGCCTCACAACTGCACCTCTTGGTAATGTAAATTCAGCATATTCATTTTCAAATTTGACCTCTAAATCATTGTACTTATCGTCGCTGCAATGGGTTGTTCGTAACCGAGAGGGCATAATGAACGCGTCTTCCCCATCTGTATTCTTTAAATAAAAACCGATATTACCATCATCATAAAAGTGATTTGATCGTGTGGTGTAGTTAATTTCGGGTTGATGACCGAGCTCTTGCATAATAATAGCTAACTGCTCAGTCTCTTTTTGGTAAATTTTATCGCTTGATAAAAGCAATGTTGCTTCACCAAAATCTGATGGGATCTCTAGATCTACATATTCATAGGGGAGTGTTTGTGCATTTAGTGCAGCGTCTAGTTGATTACGCTGCTCATCTTGCAAGTTTTCACTAAATACATACACGGTAGGTTGTTGGCATGCAGCTAATAGTAATGCCAACGCACATGTTAAAATTCCATTTTTCATAGTTACCCTCCAATAATTACACCTGTAGTCTATTAGGAGGTACTATTAATCGCAATGCACTTAATTAAATATTGTCACTGATTGATATGACTGGTTTGGCTATCTAACCATGCATCAACACTTTGTCGAGTGTATAAAACTTCGTTAAACAAGCGGTGGCGTTCAAATTCAAGCTTTGATTTTTTAAGCGGATCGCCACTAATTAAACGGCTGTGCGTATCATTAAATTTTGAAATAACCGAAAAGCCACTGTCGCTAAGTTGTGTTTGCTCTTTTACTAAACTCACTAGATGCGATCTTACGTCGTCAGCAGTTAACATATCAGAATTTTCTAAACCCATTAGCTCTTTTTTCATTGCTAACCTTACGCCCATTTTCTACTCCGTTTTATATGTATACATTACACATCAGTTAATCCGCCAGAGTTTTAGCAATTAGCGAGCCATCAATAAAAATCATTTGCCGTGAAGCTTAACCTGCAATTGCTTCAGTTTTCTTAAAGACAGAGAAAAAGGCATAAAAGTTTCAACATAATTAACGACTACCTTCTCAGTTTTGTATTTGCTTTGGTGCAAAATGCTCTACAAGCCTTTATACTAGGGGACTATGCGTTACCCCACTGGAGCTAACATGAACGAAGAATACATAGAAATTGAATTAGAAGAAGAACCCATAGAGCTTTGCAAATTATTAAAAGTACTCGATTTAGTTGAAGGTGGCGGCCAAGCAAAAAACCTAATCGCTGAAGGCTATGTGGGTGTTAACCATGAAATTTGTACAATAAAACGGAAAAAATTATACAGTGGTGATGTATTAGAATTTGATGGTGAGCTTTTTCAATTATCATTAAGTAAAGATGCCATACCTGTAGAGCGAGCAGTTACACAAACTGCACCAGAGCCTAAGAAAGCGCCCCAAAGCACTGCAAATCAACCTGCAAAAAATAAGCGTAAGCGCACTAAAAAGCCTAAAAGAGATGAAAATACAGGGCGTCGTCCAATTTCATTTGGCTAGCCTTCAAGGTTATTCGCAGCTTCTAAACATAAAAGCTAGCTTGTAATGCTGGCTTTTATGCTCTTTAATTACCTCGTTAATAACAATAAAAACAAGGTAATAACATGTCTACACCCACTTGGTTAAAATCGCTTGCTTGGGCTGCGCTTATTTGGAACTTATTAGGTGTGATCGCATTTGTGATGCAAATGATGATGACCCCGGAAATGATAAGTAAACTGCCTATAGATCAACAAGCTGCCTACTCTGATATTCCTCTTTGGTCTACCATTGCTTTTGCTATAGCTGTATTTGGAGGCTTACTAGGATGTATTCTTTTACTGATGAAAAAGGCACTCGCCATACCCATATTTGCAGTGTCTTTAGGCGCTATTTTGCTACAGCAATACTATAATTTTGTTGTTATAAACAGCATTGAGCTATTAGGTTTAAGCGCTGTATTTATGCCGATTTTCGTTATTACTATTGCCATCCTCCTTTTATATATAAGTACCAAAGGCAAACAACAAAGCTGGTTAGGCTAATTAAAATTAAGGCCAATATTATTTGGCTTTTTTATCCCCCTTGAAAAACTATTCTTCGCCATCACCTCTATACTTATTACTGTACAAATTTCGCACTTTTAACCACATTAATTACGCTGGTATGTACTTTGCAATTAAGAAAATAAAAGAGGTCATCTTTTCAAGGATATTTACCTAATTACCAAAGGGGCAAAAAATGAATAGTTTCGAAACAGAACATCAACTGACTATTAATGGCGAGCAATATCATATTCACTCACTTAAAGGATTAGGCGATAAAGCTAAGCGACTGCCCTTTTCTCTCAAAGTATTACTCGAAAACCTGCTACGCAACGAAGATGGCGTAAATATAAAAGAACAAGACATCCAAGCCCTCTTGAATTGGGATTCTAAAGCTAAACCATCATCTGAGGTCGCTTTCACCCCAGCACGCGTTGTTATGCAAGATTTTACAGGTGTGCCTGCCATTGTAGATTTAGCGGCTATGCGTGACGCTATGGAAAAACTAGGTGGCGATCCTGCAAAAATAAATCCGCTATCTCCTGCTGAACTTGTAATAGATCATTCTGTGCAAGTAGATGGCTATGGCGATGATGGCGCATTTGATTTAAATGCAAAGCTTGAATACGAACGTAATAAAGAACGCTATGAGTTTTTACGTTGGGGACAAACAGCATTCGATAACTTAAAAGTTGTGCCACCAGCAACCGGCATTGTTCACCAAGTAAATTTAGAATACCTAGCACGTGTTGTGTTTAACGAAGACAGCAAGGGTAAAAAGTTCGCTTACCCAGATACCTTAGTAGGTACCGACTCCCACACCACTATGATTAATGGCTTGGGTGTTCTTGGTTGGGGCGTAGGCGGCATTGAAGCCGAAGCTGCAATGCTTGGCCAACCCATTAGCTTACTCATCCCACAGGTAGTTGGCATGAAGCTAAATGGTCGCCTTCCTGAGGGAACAACAGCTACCGATTTAGTATTAACAGTGACCGAGATGCTACGTAACCATGGTGTTGTAGGTAAGTTTGTAGAATTTTATGGTGACGGCCTAGCCGACCTACCACTGGCAGATAGAGCAACGATTGCTAATATGGCACCTGAGTACGGCGCTACGTGTGGTATTTTCCCTATTGATGACGAAACCATTAATTATTTACGCTTAACAAACCGTGATGAAAAACACCTCAAAGTAATTGAAGATTACGCCAAGCACCAAGGTTTATGGCGCAACGATGGCGATGAAGCTAATTATACAGACACCCTTGAGCTTAAACTTGATGATGTAGTGCCAAGCCTTGCAGGGCCTAAACGCCCGCAAGACAGAATAGCATTAGATAAAGCCGGCGATGTTATTGGCCAGCACTTAAAAGGCTTTCAAGATGAGCGTATGGAGCGCCGCGATAAAAGTGATATAGAGCAAGCTCGCATTGAAAGTGAAGGCCCTGCCACAAACCCAGATGAGCCAGTTGAAGAAGCGCAGTTTATGGGAGCTGCAAAAGTTAAGTTCAAAGGACAAGAGTTTGAACTTAACGATGGCGCCTGTGTTATCGCTGCCATAACAAGCTGTACAAATACCTCAAACCCAAGTGTAATTTTAGCCGCTGGTTTAGTAGCAAGAAAAGCTAAGCAACTCGGCATTGACGTAAAACCTTGGGTTAAAACATCACTAGCTCCGGGCTCTCAAGTTGTAACAGACTACCTGGAAAAAGCAGACTTAATGGATGATCTAGCAGCACTAGGATTCAATTTAGTCGGTTATGGCTGTACAACCTGTATTGGTAATTCAGGTCCACTAGCAACAGAGATATCAGACGCGATCCAAAAGCATAAACTGGTTGTAAGCTCAATTTTATCGGGTAACCGTAACTTTGAAGGGCGAATTCACCAAGATGTCAAAATGAACTTTTTAGCATCACCACCCCTGGTTGTTGCCTATGCAATTGCTGGCCGAACAGATATAGATGTATACAACGAACCTCTTGCGCAGGATAAAAACGGTAACGATATTTACCTTAAAAATATTTGGCCAAGTGTAAGTGAAGTGAATGAGTTAGTACAAAAAACGGTAACTAAAGAAATGTTTGAAAAAAGCTATGCCAATGTATACGAAGGCGATAGCCGCTGGCAAAAAATTCAAATTCCAAATGGTAAACTTTATGATTGGAATGATGAATCAACTTATATCAAAAAAGCCCCATTCTTTGATGGCATGAAAGTAGAACCGCCAGGCGTTCCGACAATTGAAGGTGCACGCTGTTTAGCTAAATTAGGCGACTCGGTAACTACCGATCATATTTCGCCCGCTGGTGCGATAAAAGCAGAAGCCCCTGCTGGCTTGTACTTGCAAGATAAAGGCGTAGGAAAAGCGCAGTTTAACTCATACGGTTCACGCCGTGGTAATCACGAAGTGATGATGCGCGGTACATTTGCCAATGTAAGGCTTAAAAACTTACTTGCACCGGGCACCGAGGGTGGTGTTACACGCATGCAGCCAGAAAACGAGCTAGCAAGTATTTATGATGCAGCTATGGAGTATCAAAAAAATGAAACACCACTCATTGTTTTGGCCGGTAAGGAGTACGGTACAGGCTCATCACGTGACTGGGCAGCTAAAGGCTCATTGTTACTTGGTGTAAAAGCAGTTGTCGCACAAAGTTATGAGCGTATACACCGCTCTAACTTAATTGGCATGGGGGTTTTACCTCTGCAATTTAAAGATGGCGAAAGCTACGAGTCGTTAGGATTAACAGGGAAAGAACAATTTGATATTGAAGGCCTTTATGATAAAACGGACGAAGTAAGTGTAATAGCCACTAATGCTGAAGGTAAAAAAATAAGCTTTAGTGCAGATGTACGTATTGATACCCCTAAGGAGTGGGATTACTACAAACACGGCGGCATTTTACAATATGTACTGCGTAACATGCTCGACAAATAAGTATTTACACCTTTTAATCTCAAGTTGCCTTTTCAAGTAATTATAAATTAGTACATAGGTAGGTATATTTGTGCACTTAAACCGCCTTCAGGGCGGTTTTCTAGTTTTACTTTACCATCATGCATATCGATAATGCGTTTTATAATTGCAAGACCTAAGCCACTCCCCTCGCTACCGCGAGCAGCATCACCTTGTTTAAAAGGCTCAAAAACAGACTCTAGCTCGTTTTCAGGTATACCTGGACCGCTATCATTTACCGCAATAACTACATATTTTTTGTTTGAATTGAAGTAGCTGAACACTTCAATATCGCTTTCAGAGTAGCGTAATGCATTACCGATCATGTTTGTAATCACACGCTTAATAGCTATTGGACTTAATGGAATATTGCCAATATTTGGGTTACTTTTAAACGTAATAGTACGTTGATGTTGCAACTCTGAATTCACAACCTCGGCAACTAAAGCATTTATATCTTCGCAGCTTAGTTCTTCACGTTTATGGTGGCGTAAATATTCAATAAACTGATCGATAATCCCGTTCATATCTTCTATATCGTAAATAATACCTTCGCGAAGGTAGTCGTCTTCATCAACCATCATTTCAGTGGCTAAACGAATACGCGTAAGCGGCGTACGTAAATCATGCGATACACCTGCCATTAGTAAACGGCGATCGTTCTCAAGGGCGGCAATTCCGCGCGACATTTGGTTAAACGCGCGCGTTACTTCTATTACTTCTGTAGAGCCTTCTTCTTCTAATTTGGTAGAAAAATCGCCTTTGCCTACTTTTACTGCGGCTTGTTGCAAAGCTTTTAAAGGCCTATTAAGGTGCCTTGCAAACAACCACCCCCCCAGCACACTCAAAAACCCAATACTTGATAAGTAAAAAGTTAAAAACTCTAAATTGTTCTCTTTAAAGCCTTTAAGCGGTACTTTTACCCAATAACCAGGCGCTTGAGGTGCTTCAACCCAATAGATTAACGGATCTGTTTGACTAATACGTACACGAGAAAAACCACCTAACTGCTCAGTCATGCTACGCGATAGCATAGAATATTCGCGGCTTTGCCCAAGTCCTTGGCGCATTGCTTCGCGCTGCGTCATTACTTCAATGCCAGTAATTTCAAAAAACTTTGCAGATACTTCATCGTTTATTTCAACGCCGTCTTCCCAATCAATAAATACCGTTTTAATTTGTTTAGCGAGCATTAAATTAACTTGCTCAATAGTTGGCTTTACAACGTAAAAACTAACAGTAACATACGACACTATTTGATTGATCAGCAGCAGAGCCGCCACTAAGAATACAGTTTGCCCAAACGCACTACGCGGAAAAAAACCCATAAATATTACTTTTCACCGTCGGGAACAAACACATAACCCAAACCCCAAACGGTTTGAATATAACGCGGATTAGCAGCATCTACTTCAATCATGCGGCGAAGTCGCGACACTTGCACATCAATACTTCGCTCAAGCGCACTGTAATCACGCCCACGCGCTAAGTTCATTAGCTTATCGCGGCTAAGTGGCTCACGCGGATGCGAAACAAGCGCTTTAAGTACTGCAAACTCACCACTGGTAAGCGATATTGTTTTGTCCCCTTCACTCATTTCGCGCGTTGCTAAATTAAGCGTAAATTTACCAAAAGCTATTAAGTTTTCTTCAGCGGCTGGCGCACCGGGAACCTCTTTTGCTCGACGGCGTAAAATAGCTTTAATACGAGCCAATAATTCTCGTGGATTAAATGGTTTTGGAATGTAGTCATCGGCACCAAGTTCAAGGCCAATAATGCGGTCTACTTCGTCGCCCTTTGCAGTAAGCATAACAATAGGAATTTCGTTTTCTTTTTGACGTAAGCGGCGGCAAATAGATAAGCCGTCTTCGCCTGGGAGCATTAAATCGAGAACCATTAAGTGAAAATTTTCACGTTCAATGAGTCTATCCATTTGCTCTGAGTTTGCAGCCGTCCTAACAATAAAGCCTTGCTCTACTAAATAACGCTCAAGCAGGCTGCGCAAGCGCATGTCATCATCAACAACCAATACTTTTGTGGTCTCGTGTCCCATAATCTCTTTCTTATTTTTATATCCAATTACTAGTTAATATAAATGAAAAACTTAATAATCTAAAACTAATTACTTGCTTAGATTGTTACTGAACATTTCAAACCTATATTATTAAAGTTTACGCTCGACAAATTTTGGCAATTTTAATAACGTGCACACCATTAGAGTTAATAAAGAATTCATCATGAAAACAAACTTAGTGACCCGTGAGGGATATTTGCAACTGCAGCAAGAGCACGACCATTTATGGAACGTAAAGCGCCCTGAAGTAACCAAAATTGTAAGTTGGGCAGCAAGCTTAGGTGATCGCTCTGAAAATGCAGACTATCAATACAATAAGCGACTATTGCGTCAAATTGATCGCCGCGTGCGCTATTTACGCAAGCGTTTGCCCGATTTAAAAATTATTGATTACTCACCAGAGCAAGCCGGTAAGGTATTTTTTGGTGCTTGGGTAGAAATAGAAAATGAGCAAGGTGAAACTAAAAAGTTCAGAATTGTAGGCCCTGATGAAATTTACGATCGCAAAGATTACATATCAATAGACTCACCTATGGCTCGCGCACTTATTAAAAAGCAAGTAGATGACGACTTTGAAGTAGTTACACCTCAAGGTAAAAAGGAGTGGTATGTAAACAGCATCAATTACCAAGAAAAGAAATAAGAAGTTTTGATTCAGATCATATTAACTTTTGATTGTGTAAATTAAGACAATAAGCTATAACTGAATTATCAAGTTGATTTGTTCAATTTGAGAGCGGTTAATTAAGGTAGTAATTATGTCAAATATAGTACAGCGCATATTAAGCAATGCCGTATTGTTTGCACTTTTAATGAGTGTAAGTTTGACGCTGCACGCCAGTAAAATTGAAGTAAACCTTGATAATGCAAAGCTATCTAACCACTTTATTGCTTGTGACACTCCTGACCAAGCCAACCTCGATTTTGACGTAGACTCCCACGTTAACACTATTACTTTTAGGTCGCCTCAACCACTTCCTAATGCTATAAACTCTTTTTATAAGAGCACCAACCTAAACAGACCTTTTAGCACTGCGTACCAACGTGGACCACCTAGCTATTTAATTTAATTCATTATTTTACAACTTAATTAAATTTTATAACGACTAAGGTGACTATTATGTCTAACTTTAAAGAATTACGTACCCAAAATGTATCTCACGGTGTTATTGCAAGCACATTTGCAGACGATCAACCATTAATTGATTTATCATCTCCTGCGTTAAAAATGGTAAATAACTTTACTCAAAAAACACCTATTCGAGCAGAATATGAAACAACTATCACAGAGGCACTTAAACAAGTAAGTGCGCAACAGTCTGACTATATTTTAGTAACCGACGAGCACCAAAAATTAGTTGGCTTAGTCTCTAGCGCTGATTTACAAAGCTCTAAAATTACGATTATTGCAGAGCGTTTAAATACCCCACGAAGTGAAGTGAGCTTGCACGATATTATGACACCAATTAGCCAACTCAAGGGCGTGAGTATGCAAAGCTTAAGCTATGCTTGCATTGGTGATGCGCTACAAACAATGGAGCATCAGGGCACAATGTTTCTATTGGTAACAGCAGCCAGTAATGAAATTTGTGGTTTAATTTCAGCTCGCCAAATAGCTAAAAAATTACATATTCCTTTACATATTACGCCTATAGCAAGTTCATTTAGTCAGGTGCTTGAGAGTATTGAGCACCCGCATTAAGCACTCTTATAAACTTAAACACCCCCAACTACCTCAACCACCTTAGAGCAAGCAAAATAGCTTGCTTTAAGATCTTTTTATTAATACCTCCTGTGATATTATTCAAGAAATTAACTACGCCAGTAACACGCTTCTGGTCTTATTTTATTGTATAAAAAAAGGTTTTTGCATGAGCAATATCTCTGCACGTTTAGCCGGTGAGTTAAACGCACAGCAGCAACAGGTTGTTGCAGCAACAAAGTTACTTGATGAAGGTGCAACTGTTCCTTTTATCGCCCGCTACAGAAAAGAAATTACAGGCGGCCTAGACGACACCCAATTACGCCTTTTAGAGCAGCGTTTATCGTATTTACGTGAACTAGAAGAGCGTCGTAGTTTTATTTTATCGACAATCGAATCGCAAAATAAATTAACACCAGAGCTAAGTGCCGATATAACCAATGCACAAAGTAAAACAGAACTTGAAGATTTATACCTACCATATAAAGCTAAGCGCCGCACTAAAGGCCAAATAGCAATTGAAGCTGGTGTAGAGCCTCTTGCGGATGCACTATTTAAAGATGCTAACCTTGACCCAGAGCAACAAGCAAAGCAGTTTGTAAATGCTGATAAAGGCTTTGCAGATACAAAAGCGGTACTTGAAGGCGCTAAATTCATCTTAATGGAACGCTTTGCTGAAGACGCAAAATTACTAGCTAAATTTAGAAGCCATATTAGTCAAAACGGCGCAATTGAAAGTACTGTGATTAAAGGCCAAGAGCAAGCCGGTGCGAAATACCGTGATTATTTTGAGCATCAAGAAGCCCTTAAAAAAGTTCCTTCTCACCGTGCACTAGCTATGTTGCGCGCTCGTAACGAAGGTATTCTTCAGTTAAATGTAAACCCAGAGCCTAACTCAGAAAATTCAGCGCAACTATGCGCACAAATGATTGCCGAGCATTACCGCTTAGACATTAAATATAAAGCTGCAAGCGAGTGGCTTTTAAATGTTGTGCAATGGGCATGGAAAATTAAACTCGGCTTACACCTTGAGAATGAGTTTTTAGCAGCAATGCGCGAAAAAGCAGAAACTGGCGCTATTGATGTATTTGCTAAAAACTTAAAAGACTTATTAATGGCAGCTCCAGCAGGCCCGCGTACTACACTTGGTCTCGATCCTGGCTTACGAACTGGCTGTAAAATTGCCGTTGTAGATAGCACAGGTAAATTGCTTGCCACACAAACTATTTTCCCTCATGCGCCACAAAACCATTGGGATAAATCACTTCGCACATTAGAACAACTCTGTCGTCAACATAAAGTAGAGCTGATTGCGATCGGTAACGGCACGGCTTCTCGCGAATCAGATAAATTAGTTGCCGAACTAATTAAAGCCAATACCGAGCTTAATATTAATAAAATTATGGTGAGCGAAGCGGGTGCATCGGTTTACTCAGCCTCTGAATTTGCTGCTAACGAATTTCCAGATTTAGATGTTTCTATACGAGGAGCTGTATCTATTGCTCGTCGTTTACAAGACCCTCTTGCTGAACTTGTTAAAATTGAGCCAAAATCAATTGGTGTAGGCCAATATCAACACGATGTGTCACAAAGTCAATTGGGGCAAACGCTAACAGCTGTAGTTGAGGACTGTGTAAACTCAGTAGGTGTAGATTTAAATATGGCCTCAGTGCCATTACTTACTCGTGTGTCTGGCTTAAACAAAACACTAGCGCAAAACATTGTTAATTACCGCGATACTAACGGCGTATTTACTAAGCGTAGTGAACTTAAAAAAGTTGAACGTTTAGGGCCAAAAGCCTTTGAACAAGCGGCCGGCTTTTTACGTATTAATAATGGTAGTGATCCACTAGATAACTCATCAGTTCACCCTGAAGCTTACCCGATTGTTAAGCGTATTTGTGAGCGTAATAGCCTTGATGTAAGTAGCTTAATTGGTAACAGTGACTTTTTAACTAAACTTGCTGCTAACGATTATATTGACGAGAAATTTGGTTTACCAACGGTTACCGATATCATTAGTGAGCTTGATAAACCTGGTCGCGATCCGCGTCCTGAGTTTAAAACTGCTGAATTTAAAGCAGGCGTTGAAAAAATTAGCGACCTTAAACCAGGTATGATTTTAGAAGGCGTAGTTTCAAACGTTGCTAACTTTGGTGCGTTTGTTGATGTAGGTGTTCATCAAGATGGCCTGGTACATATTTCAGCTATTACTAATAAGTTTATTTCAGATCCGCGTGAAGTTGTTAAAGCTGGTGATATTGTAAAGGTTAAAGTAGTTGAAGTAGACGCTGCACGTAAGCGCATAAGCTTTACTATGCGCTTAGATGACGAAATTGACACAAGCAAGTCAGCAGCTCCAGCTACGCAAAAGCCACAAGCACGTGCTAATAATTCGCAACCTCGTGCTGCAAAGCCGAAACGTGACAACAGTAATGCATTAATGGGTAATGCATTTGCCGATGCGTTCGCTAATGCTAAAGTGAAAAAATAATAGTTGTTCAGCTAAACTAAAACGAAAAAAACCGCGTAAGCGGTTTTTTTGTAGTTACATTTTGCTAAATGATTAGCTTAACGCTGAAAAACTACTTTGGCTTGCTGGCGATGTAGCCATTTGATAAAAGTTAGCAATACGCCCCGCCCTTGCCTTAACATCAGCACCACGAGTTTGCTCATCACTTTTAGCTGTTTTTGTATCGCTGCTTTCATCACTAGAGAATGACGCTTCAAGTTTACTTTTTGCGTCGTCGTCTTTTTCAGGTTGTGCAAGCTCAGCTTGAGCCGCTGCTAGCTTTTGCGTAGCATCTGCGGCAATAGAGCGATCAGCTCCCGATGGCTCTGCAGGCGCTAATGCGGCAGCGCGTACCGTTTGCATTTTATCTATTGTTGCTTGCGGGTCGTTGGGGACTTCAGATACATCAATTTGTACCTCACCACTTACAGCATAGTTGATGCCATTCGGACCTCGTTCATAACCATAGCTCGGCGATCCTGCATGTTGCCCGCCAACAGCAGCATGAGCTTGTTCGTGCACACGTACTTCCGTATCGCGAGCTTTAAGTTCTTTAATTTGTTGTTGTTCTTGTTCGAGCTGTTGCTCTTCTTGCTCAGTTTCTTGTTGAGACGCTTCTTGCTCGGCCTCTTGGTCGGCACTCTCTGAATTTTCTGAACTGCCTTCACGCTGCCCAACTGCTTTATCGTCAGCTAGTTTACCGCTGGCATCATAAGTCGATACATCACTATTATTGCCTGGCAGCTTAGCTTTTTCAGCGTCGCTTTGAGCTTTAGTTTCAGTATTGCTTGCGCTACTAGATGCGGGAGCAGGAATAACTTCGCGTAGTTGGTTGTCACGCCGTGCAGTTTCCGTATAAACATTTGCAGTGTTTATATTGATAGACGGAAATGGTGTGACAATATTCATAATACTAAACTTTAATATCGATTAACGTGCCAAGTACATCATCGGCCGTTTGAATTGATTGAGTATTTGCCTTGGCATTAAACTCTTCAACTTTTAAGTTAACAAGCGCTTCATCAACACGAGCAGGCTGTGCTACAGGTGCAGTAATAGCTTCTTCAGGGCGTGCTGCTGTAAGCTGACGTTGCTGCGCTAATTGCGCGTCATCTTGCTGTTCTATACTGGCACGGTTAATCTCAGCACTGGCTTTTTCAATACCTTGGCTTGCACGATTAAACCCTTCAACACCACTATTAAATACAGATCCGATTGGCATATTAAAACCTCCACCAAATAAACATTGTTTAATTATCGCTCAGGTTCTGCTCAAAATAAAGCTTTAAACAGCGCTATTCTTAGCTCTATTTTAAAGCATTGATTTAACGGTAAATAAAAACTCATCTTTATGAGAAATAAACGGCGCATGTGAGGCTTTATCTATCACCTCGTATTCAAAGTCAGTATTTAGTGCTGCCATTTTACTAATCGCTTTGTACGGCACCAACGCATCTAACCGGCCAAATATGGCTTTAATAGGCACAGGGCAATGTGCAAATAAGTCACGCAAGTCGTCATTTTGTAAAATACCTAAACCTGCACTCAGAGCTTCGCTTTGTGGTGCGCTGTACTGATTTAGTAATTGTTTAAGCAGCTTTATATCATCACGCGCCGACTCGCTACCCATCGCTTGAATAGCTAAGAAGCGCTCTATTGTTTTTTCTCGATGATTAACTAACTGCTCTTTAAACTGCGCCAATACATTCGCTTTTATTCCCGGCCAATTATCTGCCTCAGCAAAAAAAGGGGTTGAGGCAATTAAAATTACTTTTGATACTTTTTCTGGCCAATGCTTAGCAATATAAAGAGCAAATAAGCCACCTAACGACCACCCCATTAAAATAGAGTCTGGCTTTAGTTGCTCACTTAAAAGTGCTGCCGCATCATGTAAAGTATAGGGCGTTGGGCAAGCTGGGCTATCACCAAATCCTGGTAAATCAAGACTGCGTACATTTGCTGAATATAAAAACTCTAGCTCTGGCTTTATTAATTGCCAAACGCCTTGGTTCATTCCCCATCCGTGCAATAGCACTAACTCATTTTGCATATTTACCAAACCTTTACCAAACTTAGGTTCATCATAGCGTTTAAAAAGGCGATTGCAATGCGAAGGTTGTATCAATGAAACTGGCGATTTTAAATTGGTTATTTCCTTCATACTGCGTGCAATGCCAAAGCCCTATTACTACTAATTTAGGGTTATGTAGTTTTTGCCTTGAAGACTTACCATTATTTGATTTTACAGCGCATAAAAACTTACTGCATCGACCTGATATTGTTGACATGTTCCCTAACTGTGAGTTTGATACGTTATTTGCTTGTGCATTTTATCAAGCACCTTTTGAGCTCTGGCTTAAACAGCTTAAATTTAATAATCAAATTCATTATAAAAAGGCATTACAACAAATCATTAAAAAGCAGCTCAAGCAGTTTTTTGAGCAAAGCCCTACTCTGCCAGATTTCTTTATTATTTTACCGTTACATAAAAGTCGATTTGTTACGCGTGGTTTTAATCAAGTAACCCAAGTGTGGCAACCTTTATTGATTAAAATTGCACCTTTAAATAACAGCCTTATTCGCAATAAAAAAACGCAAGCGCAATCTGAACTTTCAAAGGCTAAGCGAGTTAAAAATTTAAAAAATGCTTTTATTTGTACACAGGATATGAGCGGTAAAACAATTGCTATTATTGATGATGTGATGACAACAGGCGCTACACTTAATGCTGCTACGCAGGCTTTAAAACAAGCGGGCGCTAAACATGTGTGGGCATTTACCACCTGTTTAACGCCGCTTTAATTATTTCAATTAAAAACGAGCTCTTACGCCTAAACTAACTGAGCGTCCCGGTAAAGGAGCTTCATCTTTTAAGTACGATGAATGCACTCGCCCTTCTTGATCAGTTAAGTTATCGCCTTTTATATAAATGGTCATATCTACATCACCTAAATCTAGATAATAATTAGCTGAGGCCGATAGCATGGTATAACCCTTTGTTGAAGTTTCGTTATCCGATAATTTGTCTTGTTTAGCGTTACGAATAACCTCCATCTCAGTGTGCCAGTTTCCATATTCATAATGTACTGACGAGCCAACTCTCATTGGTGGTATTCTTGGTACATTACCGCCTGAGTCTAATTTAGCGCGCGTATAATCGGTAAATACTTCTAAGCGCCAATCATCGTTTAAATGCCAATCTACCTGCGCTTCATATCCATATAAACGAGCGTCTTGCTGTGCAAACAACACGACAGGCAAGCCATCAGCTTCGTCGTCAGGTTCACCTGAAACAGCCACTTGGTTTTCGTAATCGGCTGAGGAAATAAAAGTACCATCACTGATAACTAAATCTGTGAAGCTTTCAAAAACATAGTCACTAATATCATTATTAAAGATGCTAACGTTAGCGTTCCATGTATCACCGGTATATCTATATGTAAGGTCTAAATTATTTGAAACCTCTTTATCCATACTTTCATTAGATTGAAAAACACTATATTGACCGGCGTTGTTACTAAGCTCAAATCCACCGCCAACTTCATAAGTGCCAGAGCCAATATGGGGCCCATATGCATATATTTCTGAAGCTGAAGGTGCACGCTGTGAATATGCGTAATTAAAAGCTAATGAGTGTCTATCATTGACACTCCATACAACACCAGCAGAGCCTGAAACCGCGTCATAATCTTTATCGTCAAAAGAAACTGAGTTAGACGAACTAAGGGCTGTAAAAAAGTCATTGTTTACATTATGTGTTGACTGCTCAACACGAGTACCTACTTGCCACAATAGCGAGCCTACTTTTTTCTCTTCCATTAAAAATGCAGCAATGCTGTTTGTTTTGGTTGGAGGCGTAAATGCTTCTTCGCCAATCGCTTCAAAATCGCTATGGTTATAATGTAAGCCCACAATCCCTTTCCAGCCATAAATAGGTGCATGCTCAGCCCACAACCTTGACTCTATACTTTCGTTTTTAAAAGTAGTGCCAATTTCGGCCCCTTCAATTTCAGAGTGCTCGTAATCGGTATAAGCATTTTGCCAATGCACTGCTTGTATAAAGCCATCTAAATTATTCCAATCCACTACGCCTTGATAGCGATCTTGGTTGAGCTTTATAAATACGCCCTCTTCACCCGGTAAGCCATAGTCAGAGTCCATATGCCCATACGAAAAAGCAACGCGCATATCATCAGTTATCCAGCCTGCGCCTAGGTTATAGCCACTTGCGTCAATATTTGAGTTTGCAAGTGTAGTACTGCCACCTTCTTCATCAATATCTGCTGGTACAGGGATTTTGTAATCATCGGTTTTACGGGTATACCCATCAATATGAAAAGCAAAGTCGCCGGAACCTGCGTTTAAATCTGTTGAAAGAGTTTTAGCATCTGCAACATTATCGTACTGCGCAAATACTTCACCACTTACGCCTTCTTGCCTTTGCGCGGGTAAGCGGTTATCAACCACATTTACTACTCCGCCAATAGCACCGCTGCCGTATAAAAGCGTAGCTGGGCCTCTTAATACCTCAATTTGGGTGGCTGTAGATGTTTCGGTTGAAACCTGATGATCAGGCCCTACACGCGATGCATCAGATGCACCTAAACCATTTTGAACCACTTTAATTCTTGGGCCATCTAAGCCTCTAATAATAGGGCTACTTGCCACAGGTCCGTAATAAGAGCTGTGTACCCCAGGTACACTTTTTAATGTATCGCCTAACGTTGCAGCTTGATTTTGATCTAACTCTTCGCCACTTAAAATTGTTACAGGGGTGCTTGACTCAAGCACCGTACGCTTTATTGGCGACGCTGTAATTAAGACTCTTTCAATGTCTGTTTCGTCTTTTTGAAGGTTTTTTTCATCGGCATACGCCGTGCTACTCATTGCTGCTAATAAAGCGATTACTAAAGGTGAATAGTTACTTTTCATTTTGTTATCTCTAAAGTACACAATAAAACACACTCGTTATTATTAAGAGTGCTAAGGATGTTTTAACTGATGAACTTAACCAGATCTCTGAATCATAAATTTATTTCGCGCACTGAAAATCTTTCGCTAGCAAAATAATTTAAATATCAACACAACTTTAATTGGTTAGAAAGCCACTTAATTAGAGATCTGGTTAATTTAAGATAACAATTGGAGGGTCTCTGTTTCCTGCAATAGCCACAAATTCACTGTAAAAGTGCTGGCTACTAAATTGTATTGCAGAAAAATAATCTGTGCTTAGCGCAAACAGGCTTACTTTGGCAGGTATAGAATGTTCTAAATCAAGGGAGCTTAAGCACAGCTCACATTCTTGCTCAGTTTTTAAGGCATGTGCAGTATCGTGCCATACAGAAAAAACACTGAACAACAAAAAAAACACCGCACTATAGTTTAATAGTGTTTTGTGGTTTCTAAGTGAATGTAAAACAGATGCTTGCATAATAGATATACTATAACGTTACTATAGGATGTGTCGATAGAATAATTTATTATTTATACACATAATAAACCTGTTAAGCACTACGAATATAGGCGCTTAACAGGTTATATAGCTATGCTTTAAAGCGAGTCCAAGGCCCAGTAATGGCGAGCGTTTTAGCTGGCGAGTATACATTTACAAATAACGTTGTCCCGTCCGGTGAAAAACAAGCGCCGGCTAGTTCTGTTTGCTCAGCTAAGCGCGCAAACGTATACACTTCTCCGGAAGGTGTAACACCCCGTAAATGGTTATCTACTACATCTGTATATTGGTCTTCACAAACAATAAGATGACCATTAGGTGCAACAGTTAAATTATCACCAAAGTTAAATAACGACTCGTCTTCGCTTTCTACAAATAATTCTATTTTACCTGGTGAAGAGCTTTCATTATCAGCGCCTTCAAATTCCGATGGCTGATATTTCATTACTTGGCCTAGCTGCTTTTTACCGCCGTTAGTGCAACAAAAATAAAGCTCGTTATTGCCCCAGTGTATACCTTCTCCACGGGCAAACAGTGCCGCCCCTTGTTTATGACCTCTTATTCTTAAATCATCTTTTGGGCTCTGTGGATCATCTAAGTCAATCCACTCAACTTCCATTTGTGTGTGTTTAAGCATTGCAGTTTCACTCCAATTTCGGGTATCAAATTGAGCGTGTTTTTTAATAACCATAGCCTGCAACTGGCCACCTTTATTAAGTTTGCCATATTCATTAGGAATAAAACGATAAAATAAACTATCCCCCCTATCCTCAGTAAGATAAACAATGCCTGTACGTGGATCTATCGCGGCAGCCTCATGATTAAATCGGCCCATTGCAACAAGTGGTTCTGGTTTTACCAAACCTTTTGCCGTAGCAGGTACTTCAAATATATAACCGTGAGATTTGCCTAATCCATCGGCCTGACTAGCGACTGTTTCTTCACAAGTAAGCCAACTCCCCCATGGAGTAATACCACCAGAGCAATTACGTATTGTTCCACATAAGGATAAATATTCTTGCTCTTTTTTGTGCTCTTTAATATTGTAAATTACATGGCTTGTGCCGCCAGGTAACGCCACGCCATCTTCAAATTCATCATACGCTAACGGTGTTTTATGCAATTGAATACTAGTGGCTGCGTGCTTAATATTTTTAGGTGAAAGTTCGTGGTTACGAACTAACGCGACAGTGTCTTCGTCAAGTGCTATACAACCCATGCCGTCGGCTTTATCCGGTACATTTAAGCCATCATCCATAGTATCGCCCAATTGAGAAATAACCTTGTAGCTAAAACCAGCTGGTAAATCGAGTAGTTTTTTTGTATCAGGAATTAAACCACCGTATGCATATACGCTATCTGCTAAGTTAGCTAAAGTAACTTTACCAAATGCGCTTTTAGAAAGGCCGATAAATGCAAGCGTACCTGCGCTTAAAAGAAACTGTCTTCTGGAAACCATAATGAAACCTATAGCGATAATGCTTTTAAAAGAGGGTAGATAGTAAATTAAAATGACGAACTAAAATGCGTTTGCATTGTAAATTCATAGAAATGTCATATTTAAAACTAACCACAAATGTATAAAACCCTGTGGCTTAAAACAGGCCTTAGCAGCCTGTTTTAAATATAAATAATATTAACCGCCATTTACTCTGAATGTATGGCCAAAAAACAAAGCGTTACTTAGTAAGCGGCTCGTACCATACCAATACCCTCTAAACACAGGGTTATCTGTCATAGCGATAACACTTCCTCGTCCGTACGAGTGAGCAATCATAGCTGCACCACCCGCAATTTGCTCCTCGTTTACCCCATCAGTAAAGCCTGCTAGCAGCGGTTTTTGTGGATAAGTAAGAATATTTACAAACGGAGCATCTGACTTTTCTAATAACCACGTACTGTTTTTAAACACGGGTAATGTATCGCGATTAAGTGAAAACGTAAGTGGGTGTGTTGTATCGACCTGAGTATTAAAAATAGCACCAGCAATGCGCTGACGCCCTGCTAAATGATCTTTATCAGCGTAGTTTAACCCTTGCGTATTAAACGCACTCGCTACATCTTGACGCGATAAGTAGCTGGCTTTTAATAATTGCTGATCAGCTAAAAATTTAGCCCCGCCTTTGTGGCCCCAAATCACACCGCCTTTTCTTACCCAGCTTTTAATAGCCACTTTTTCGCTATCAGCCAGGCCAGAGTAATTACCATTCGTAAGTACAATGTGTGTGTAATTAGTTAAATCCAAGCTATTTAAACGCTGCATTTCAACAATCGTAGGCGCAACACCCACAAAACGGTCAAGGTAGTACCATACTTCGCCAACTTCATACTGACTAACGCCTTTACCGCCTACAAGTAACACTTTAGGCTCTTCTAGTACCGCCATAGTGCGCGACCCTAAATCAGCACCTTCACGTGTTAGGCCTGTTGTAATAGGCTGAATAGCAATGCCAAATTGAGTTTGGGCTTTATTTAATATAGCGACCCAATCGCTGTTATTTTGCAGCCCAGCAGGTACGATAATACTGCCCGGTGAAAATTTTATTTCTCCCGAACGTGATTGAGCCGTTAAACCACTTAGTGCAACACGTGCTTTAATACCTTGCTTTAAAAGACTATTTAGCATTTTAGGCGCTAAGTAATCATCCCATGCAAAGCCAAATGCATACTCCTGTTTTAATGAAGCGAATGAAGGCTTTACAGCTTTTTTCCACTCAGTACTTGCCACTTCTAAGCCCCTGCTACTTTTTACCTGCGCAAACTCTAAATTAAACGCATGGGCAAGCGTCCAACCCGATACATCGTAAAACGTGTTATCAACAAAGTTTTTTTGTTCGCTAAAAATAGCTTTCACTAAACGAAATTGAGGCTGAGCCAATGGTACAAAATAACTATTAGTAGAAAAGCTTTTACCGTTAGCTTTTAGCGACTTCGTAAGTGGGTAGGCGTTTATTTGATGCTGCTTTAATAGATTTAAAAATAACTTAATGCGCGTGCTGTCTTTAGCACCTTCCACTACGTAACCTTCAAAACTTTCATCCTTTGCTAAATCAATTGCTTGATTGTAAAACTTAGCTTGGTAGTTTAATAAAGCCTCGCGATTATCAACAGCGGCCTCAAAAGTAGATAAACTCGTTAAAAGCTGATTTTTTATTGTAAAAGGAAATGTAAGCGTGCCGTTTATGGTTTCTTGTACGTGGCCGCGCGAGCTGGCTTGTTCAAATAAAATACCGACTCCGCCGTTAACATCGGGATAAGTTGAACCTTTACCGTAATAAAAATCGTCAAAGCTTTCCTCTGTAAAATACAGCGCGTTATTTTCATCAAGGGTTTTTGCATGATAGTTCGCAATTGCTTTGGTGAGTGTTACGTTTTCATCTGGGGTAATTGGGTGCTTGCGACTCGCTATACCAGGTTGAAAAAAGTAGCTGCTGTTTGGTCCCATTTCATGAAAATCAGTTAAAACATTTGGCTTCCACTGATGAAATTTAGCAATACGTGCGCGTGATTCTGGATGTTGTAGTAATAGCCAATCACGGTTTAAATCAAACCAGTAATGGTTAGTACGGCTACTTGGCCAGCTCTCAACATGTTCACGGGTTTGAGGATCGCTCGATAAGTTCATACCGCGATTACTATTAGCCCAATTAGCAAAACGCGCTAAGCCGTCGGGGTTAAGCGAAGGGTCGAGTAAAATAACAGTATTATTTAGTAACTTTTCTATTTCAGCACCTTGTGCGGCAGCTAAATAATAAGCCACCAGCAAAGCGGCATTGCTACCTGACGACTCGTTACCATGCACGCTATAACCCATCCAAACAACTGCAGGCTGCTCTGCACTGGTTTTAGTTTTATCATTATTTGATAAGCGTGCTAAGTGGGTCTGTCTAATTTGCTCTAAATTGGCCAGTTTTTCAGGCGTGCTAATACTCAGCATCACTAAAGGGCGCTGCTCGTGCGTACGCCCTATTACTTCAAAGCTTATTCTATCGCTTTTATCGGCAAGTATTTCCATGTAGCGCACGAGTTGGTCGTGCCTTACATGCCATTCGCCCACTTCGTAGCCAAGCACTTGCTCGGGTGTGGGAATACTTTTATCAAATTCTATATCTTGTTCAAAATAATACGAAAGTGGTTTTGCAATACTTGAAAAGCTAAGCATTGCCACCATTATAGTTACTATCCAGCGCATATAAATCACTCTAAAAATGTTTGTTATTTGCACGCTAGCATTGCTTAAAATAGATGCCAACTTTTTACGCTCAACACTAGCCGCAACACGATGAGCGGAGTATGATATGCAGTATCCGAGTAATTTAGTCAAGTATAGACGGTTTTATGATTTCAATTTCCGAAACAGCACAAGCGCATTTTGCTAAACTTTTAGCAGATCAATCACAGCAAACCAACATTCGTGTGTTTGTTGTAAATCCTGGTACATCACAAGCGGAGTGTGGTGTTTCTTATTGTCCAGAAGACGCTGTTGAAGACAGTGACATTCGCTTAAACTTTAATGGTTTTGATGCCGTTGTAGATACAGAAAGTGCACCATTTTTAGAAGAAGCTGAAATTGATTTTGTTACCGACAAAATGGGCACTCAGTTAACACTAAAAGCACCCAATGCTAAAGCACGTAAAATTGGCGAAGACGCTACATTAAACGAGCGCGTACAACACATGCTTGAAACAGAAGTAAACCCACAACTTGCTAACCATGGTGGTCAAGTAAGCCTTGTAGAAGTAACAGCCGAAGGTATTGCTGTACTTCAATTTGGTGGTGGTTGTAATGGGTGTTCTATGATCGATGTAACACTTAAAGAAGGCATCGAAAAAGAGATGATAGCTAAGTTTGAAGAAATCACTGGTGTTGCCGATATTACAGAGCACCAAGCAGGCGATCACTCTTACTATTAAGCATTATTGATGCTAAAGCAGCTTATTTATCGCTTAGGAAGCAATCCTAAGCTGAGCTTAAAGCGCTTTTTTCGCGGCTTAGCACTGTTTGTGCTAGCCGTGATTTTCATATCTATTGGGTACTACACCCACTTCAGTTTACAAATTATCGGTATTGTTATTTTAATCCCTGCACTTTTTTTTGCTGCTTGGGGCTATAGCGGTATTTTTGCCAATCGCTTTTCTCAGGTTTTAAAAGATATGGGCCCTAAAAATCACGACCCTGACCTATGGAAGTAACCTAATCCAATAATTGGTTATTTGCTTTTAAGCGCTGATATTTAATAATTAATGTAACACCACGCATTAACATAAAGCAGCTCATTGCAAGCCATAGTCCATTGTTTTGCCAATCAATAAATACCCAAAACACACCAAAAAATCCTACACCAGCTGAAAGTATCATACTGTTACGCATATTTTTAGCGCGTGTTAAACCAACAAATACGCCGTCAAACAAAAAGCAGCTCATCGCTAAAATAGGCAATACAATTACCCAAGGTAAATAGTGAATAGCCTCTTGTATTACTTCTGGTACATTAGTTAAAAGCTTGATTATAGTGCTGCCAAATAATGCAAAAAAGGCACTGTATAAAATGCCAAAAAGCATTCCCCAAAACACACTAATTTTAACCCACATCCTTATTTTTTTAACGCTTTGTTGGCCCTTCGCCTGCCCCACTTTAGCCTCTGCGGCATACGCAATTCCGTCTAGGGCAAAGCTCACCAACATTAAAAAGTTAAGTAATACAGCATTAGCGGCGAGTGTGGTTTCGCCAATACGCGCCGCATAAAATGTCATAAAGCTAAAACATAATTGCAGTATTAAAGAGCGAATAAATATATCGCGGTTTAAGCTAAGTAACTCAGTCATTTTACTCATGCTAAGCCAATGAGGAGTGTTTAATTTAATCCCTTGTTTTTTAGCTAGTTTTACGACCAAAATCAAAGCAAATACTAAAGCGGTATAATCAGCAATAAGTGATGCCCATGCAGCCCCTGCAACCGCCCAATCTAAGTACACAACAAAGTAAATATCGAGCACGATGTTAGTTATATTAGTCACTAATAAAAGATAAAATGGTCCCCTGCCATAATGCACGCCGAGCATCCAACCGAGTAACACTAAATTACACAATGCTGCTGGAGCACTAAAAATTCGAATGCTAAAGTACTGATAGGCTTGAATAAGTACATCGTTATGCGCAGCTGAAAGGTAAGCTATAGCGTGTTTTATTAAGGGGGATAACACAATTAATAACACAGCAACTGCACTTGCAAGCAATAAGCTTCGTTTAAGTAAAGCAGCAAGCTGAGTTAAATCGTTTTTTCCATATGCTTGAGCAACCAGTCCCGTGGTACTCATTCTTAAAAAACCAGCGAGCCAGAATAAAATAGAAATAACAGCGGAGCCTAGGGCAATACCCGCTAAGTAATGAGCGCTACCTAAGTGCCCTATTACGGCGGTATCAACAATTCCTAACAATGGCACTGTGATATTTGATAGTATCATCGGACCCGCTAACAACAGCAAGCTTTTATGGTGTGCCTTATTATGTATAAGAAATTGTTTCATTTAGTATTATTTATCCTCATTAGTGTATCTGTACGTGCTCAAGCAGCCGTTATTTTACAGTATCATCATGTTAGCGAAACCCTGCCCGCCGTAACAAGCGTTAGTGCAAATACATTTACTAAGCATTTGAGTTATTTAAAAGAGCACAACTTTAACGTTATTGCGCTTAATGAGTTAATTAGCGCTCTAAAGCAAGGTGAAACCCTGCCCGATAAAACCGTTGCCATTACTTTTGATGACGGCTACAACAATAACTACGAACAAGCAGCGCCTATTTTAGAAAAATTTGGCTACCCATACACTATTTTTGTAAACCCAAAATTAATAGACGAAGGCAAGAGCTACGTTATGGGTTGGGATAAACTCAGAGAACTCGCTAAAAAAGGCGCGCTGATTGCTAATCACAGTGGGCAACACGACTACTTACATCGCACGCTTGAAAACGAAACAAATGCTCAGTGGCGCTCTCGTATTAAAAAAGACATTTTAGATTCGCAAAAACGTATAAAAGAAGAAACCGGACAAGATTACAAATACTTAGCCTATCCGTATGGTGAGTTTAATAACGAGCTACAAGCACTGGTAACAGACCTTGGCTTTATTGGTATTGGCCAGCACTCAGGAGCGGTAAATAAAGACTCTAACTTTAGCCGTTTACCGCGTTTTCCGGCATCTGGTTTTTACAGTAAATTAGAAACACTTATTACTAAGCTTAATTCGCGGGCTTTTAATATTACTAAACTAACTTACAAAGACAGCGTGACAGAGCAAAACCCACCTATGCTTACAATTGAGTTTAATATGGGTGACTTTCATAAAAGCCAATTTGCTTGTTACGTATCAAGCGTAGGCCAAGCAGATTTAAACTGGATCAGTGAAAGCACAGTAGAAATAACCTCACCAAAAGTACTTAATAAAGGCCGTTCACGCTTTAATTGCACTGCGCCTTCTATTTCAAGTCCTGGTGATTATTTTTGGTTTTCACAGCCTTGGGTAATTGAAGCTCCTAAATCTTAAAAACCGATAGAGTAGTGGCTGGGTTATTTTATTAACTAACCTGAACTCTGGTTAAGAGGTTTACTAACGTATTGGATCATGGTTATATTTAAATTTATTTTCTGTAGCCAGAGATTTTCAGTGAAAACAAGGCGAATTTACGCGTCAATAGCTGGCTTATTGCAAGTAAATTCAACACAGTTAGCGCTGAAAATAGCTGTTTGAGATAGATTTATTATCCAGAGTTCAGGTTAACCACTCTAGAGCACAAAAAAGGATCCTAAAGCTCCTTTAAAATTAGTAAAACCAACCCGCAGCAATACTTAATCAATTTGAGAGATTAAATCTGTCGCTAACTGCGTTAAAATTTTCTGATTTAAAACAACTAAATAACGAAATTCTTGCCTTATTATCGACACGATTTTCTTACCTCAAAATAGATCACTTAATTAAGCTGATGGTATAAAAAGTAAAAACTAGTTTTTGTAGTAATCAGCTATTTTTTTAAACTCTTCAGTTAAAGTAGTCGTATTAATTAATGGCACACTACCTTGTTTAAATTCAGGTTTAAAAATAGCTCTAACGGCTCCACTTTGGTCAACCATAGCGACCGAGGCACTATGATCAACCGTATACTCTAATTCGTTACTATCGCTAATGGCGTAAATTAAACCAAGCTCTCGAACAACAGGAAAAAGGTGTTTATGCTCCCCTGATACAGCTAAAAAGTCAGGGTTAAAGTAATCTATATATTGCTTTCGTTTAGCTGGTGTATCGCGCTTTGGATCAACCGATAAAAACCAAACTTGTAGCGGATAATCTGCTTGTAAGTTTTTATAAACAGCATTTAACTTAGCAAGAGTCAATGGGCAAATATCGGGGCAACTTGTATAACCTAAAAATACTAAATTCCATTGCCCTAAAAATTGTTGCTTAGTCACTAATTCGCCGCGCTGATCGTTTAGTGTAAAATCAGACAGTGGCTTTGCATTTTCGTAAACTAATGCATCTACATCTGGTGAACTATTTTCATTTGAACATGCTGATAAAAACAAAACTAAAATAACAATAAATCCAAGCCATAACTGTTTCATAAAGGGAACCATTTATCTATAAATAATACAACAAAGAGTACCATTAAATGAATAATTGAAAAACGAAATAAGTCCATCGCAGTTTCATCGTTTCCGGCAATTTTTAATTTGACAGCTTTATATATAAACACTGCATTTAATACACAAGCACCTATCAAATAGATTAATCCAGACATACCAATTAAATAAGGTAATACGCAAACAACAGCGAGTAAAACAGAGTAAGCAACGACGCAGGTTTTACAAAAATCGATACCATGGGTTACTGGTAACATAGGGATTTTGGCACGTTCGTAATCACTTTTTCGTGCTATAGCCAGCGCCCAGAAGTGCGGTGGTGTCCAGGTAAAAATAATCATTACAAGTAACCATGGAGCAGCTGCCATTTGGCCTGTTTCAGACACCCAACCAAGCAACGGAGGCATAGCGCCCGCTAAACCACCAATAACAATATTTTGCGGAGTGGCGCGTTTTAAAAATGAAGTATACACAAAGGCATAGCCAACCAAGGCAAATAAGGTCAGTATTGCGGTCAGTGTATTTGCCCATACCATCAACATAATAAAACCTGCTACGCCAGTAACAGCAGCAAAACTAAGTGCGTGGGTTTTACTCAAACGCCCCTTAGCAACAGGACGATGACGCGTACGCGCCATTTTTGAGTCTATCTCGCTGTCAACGACGTGATTGATCACCGCAGCCGCCGCAGATAGTAAACCAATACCTAATAAACTCGTAAATTGTACAGCTATGCCTCTACCTACATCTGGAGCCAGTGCTAAGCCTACCCAAGCTGTTAAAACGAGCATAGCCACAACCTTAAATTTGCTAATGGCTAAGTAATCTTGAAGTAAATTATAAGTACGATTAATTAGAGGTTGCGAATGCTCGCCCTGTAGTGCTTTTTTATCAATTGTAAGTGCCATAACAATTCCCCTTTATGTGCGTGACTTCAGGTAGTAACACAACCTAACCATTGTTAATAATAGTATGGCAGCCATTAAATTGTGCGCCAGTGCGACCCCTAACGGAAAGTGCCAATGCACCACAGCAAGCCCTAAACTTATCTGACAAAGTAAGGCAACAAGTACGCTAGCCACACAATTTTTTATTTTGTGCGAGTAAGCTTGGCTGTATATTCGCCACATTATAAGAGCCAAAACAACACACGTTACAAGCGCCCAAATACGATGCAATAAATGTATAGACATACGCGCTTGTTGCGACAACACACCAAACTCGTAATTACTGTGCTCAAGGGGTAACTGAAATACACTACTGAGCGAAAATGGTTGAGCGTAGCTACACAAAGGTAAACCATTACAATGCGGTGCCGCATAATTTGCAGCAAGCCAACCACCCAGCGAAATTTGAATTACCAGTACTACCAATGCCACTATGCTTAAACTAAAATAACGCTTTGCGCTGCTATCGCCACCCATTATAGGGTTGGCTGTTAAGCGTAAATACAAAAGTGTAATTAGCGATAAAATACTAAAGCCACCTAATAAATGGCCCATCACAATAAGCGGCTGTAAGTTCATGGTTACAGTCCACATACCAAGTGCGGCCTGAAATACTACAAGTAAAAGTAAAGCCAGAGGCAACTTAACGGGTGTAGTTGGATATTGGCGCTTTAAAAAGGCCAATATAAACAAACCTAAAATAAGTAAACCTAAGGCACCTGCAAAATAACGATGGATCATTTCTTTCCACGCTTTTGCGGTTTCAAACATCATGTCGGGGTAGCTTTGCGTAGCGAGTGCTATATCGGCTTCATGTTTTGGGACGGTTAAAAAACCATAACAGCCGGGCCAGTCTGGGCAACCAAGGCCTGCATCACTTAGTCGGGTGTAGGCACCCAATGCCACTACAACTAAAGCAAGTAAGCCTGTTATTAATACATAGTTTTTATAATTTTTATACATTAAATACTCCAACTTAAGTAAGCTTAGCAATTAGCTCGAACGAGAATAATTAAGTAATTTTTTTAGATCTTTTAATAAACCTTTTTGTACTAAACGGTTTTCTTGTGGCTGCGTTTTAAAAGGATATTCAAGAACCACAAGCCCCATATGATCGATTAAATACAAGCTGGCTGGCTTTAAATTTTGTTGGCCGCTTATCATTTTCCAAGGCAGTTTTTTATCATTAACGGTCCCCATCACCGCCATATCGACCTTGCCTTGGTTTTTACCCAATGCCACATATAAATTATCTAGCGCCCTTAACTGTTCATTACATGCACTGGTGCACTCTGCGGAGTAATTAAGCGCAATCGTCCACTGTTTGGGGTTGTTTTTTTGCCAATTAGTAAGCTTTACTTCTTGTTTTAAAAACTCACCATGATTTGTTATCGCCGTTGGTAACCAATCAAATTTAAGCGCACTATACGCTAGAGCTAGTGGTATGGCGCAGCAGATTACAAATAATAAAAGTGGTTTATTTTTCATTGTGTGTCCTTTTTTTACTAGCAAAAACAGCCACGAATACACAGGCAATGGCGATTAAAAACCACTGAACTGCGTAGGCATGATGTTTTTGCGGGCTCATAACAACAGCTTTATAATGAGGAGTAGCTAATTCATCCCCTTCACCTTGCCTATAAGCCATGTAGTTAACGAGTTTTTGCTGACTGGTTTGGCTTAGCTTATTAAGGTCAATATTTTGAATTCTAATATTGGAGGGAGCAGCTTCGCGTTCGAGCGTAAAGCCACTAAGATTGTTCTCTTTTATTTGTGCAATTAATATAAAGCGCTTAGTAGGAAGCTTTATTTTTGGTAATTCACTTCGAGATAGCGGGGCCTTAACCCAGCCAAGGTTTACCAAAATAGTGTGGGAGTCATCTGCTGGTTTAAACAATACTAATAAGTCGTATCCGACTTGCCCATTGTAAACTTGATTATCCAACAGCCAATATTGATCTTGAATAAATACCCCAGTTAATTCAACCAACACCCCTGTTTTATTCCAGTTAGAGGGTAAATTAGTAAGTTGCTGCCAACTCATAACACCTTGGGTTTGCAATTTTTCAATAGCCGTTAACTGTTGCTGTTTTTGCTCAGCTCTTTGTAGCTGCCAAAACCCTAAGCGCACACAAACAAGTACCACAACCGCCACCATACAAAGTGTGATTATTGAGCTAAGCTTTTGTTTGTGCCATAAAACTAACTGCATAAGGTTCAACCCAGTGATTATTAAAATTATTATCGTACTGTTGTTACTGTTTATACTTTTTAACTTATTTAGAGCTTTATTTATTATGGTATCGGGTAAAACAAATGGACGGCCTGTGTCTCACTTTTTAGGCCGCCGCGTGATGTTTTCGGTTGTTGTATTAATTATGGTAATTGCCGCACTTAAATTTGGCTTTATTAAAGCTAATAATTCCCCAATAAATGCTACAGCACATATACAAATACAAATAAACACAGCCATACTACATCTACAAAATGCCAGTACCAAGCAGCAGCTTGAAATGCAAAATGCTTATCTTTAGTAAAGTGCCCTTTTAATATTCGTAAAAAAATAACCAGCAACAGTACAGTGCCAAGGGTTACATGCATGCCATGAAAACCAGTCAATAAAAAGAACGTATTACCGTAAACACCGGCATCAAGCGTTAAATTTAAATCGTTATAGGCGTGTATATACTCCTCAACTTGCAGAGCCAAAAAGCAAACACCTAATAAAATAGTTGCCCCTAGAAATACTTTAAGTGGCGTACGTTTATTGTTTTCCATTGCTACGTGGGCAAAATGTAAAGTAACCGATGAGGTAAGTAGTATTAATGTGTTTATAAGCGGTAAGCCTTGCCAACCCATGGCTTGAGTTGTATCTCCTGCAGGTGTTGTAATTAAAGGCCAAACGGCTTCAAAGGTAGGCCATAGCACTTCGTTAGTCATCGCATTATTGCCTGCACCTCCAAGCCAAGGCACCGATAGCATTCGTGCATAAAATAACGCGCCAAAAAAGGCCATAAAAAACATTACTTCAGAAAAAATAAACCAGCTCATACCTTGTCTGAACGAACGGTCCATTTGCGCTGAATATAAACCTTGATCGGACTCAGTAATTACATTTTTAAACCAGCTATAAAGCATGTATAAAAGCACGGCAATACCAACATATAGCAAGTAAACGCCGCTCCCACCTTCTTCTTTTGAGGCACTCATAACCGTTAATGCAGCGCCTACTGCAATAAAAAACAAAGCAATAGCGCCCACTATTGGCCACGGGCTTTGCTCTGGTACGTAGTAATTTTCATATTCTTGATTCATGTTATTTGCTCCTAGTTTTACACTAGACATGCAGGCTAGTTATTACTCGCTACTAGCTGCTCACTAATATCAAATACGGTGTAAGATAAAGTTAGCTCTTCTATATCGCTTGGTAATGCGGTATCGACATAAAAAAGTAGTTTAAACTCAAGTTCTTCCCCTGCTTTTAGTGGTTGCTGATCAAAGCAAAAACAGGCAATTTTATGTAAATACTTAGCCGCTTTACCGGGAGAAACCGAGGGCACAGCTTGCATTACTTTATCGAGGTTACTGTTATTTTTAGCGCTAAACATTACCTCACGCATAGCGCCGGGTTTAACAGCAACACTGTATTCTTTTGACTTAACAACAAATGGCGCGCCACTTTGCGCATGGGTTGTAAAACTCACCGCTACCTCGCGGTTTTGAGTTACTTGTGTACTTAGCTTTGCTTTCTCAAGCGATGGCTTACCATTTAGCCCTGTTACATCGCAAAATACGTCGTATAAGGGCACTAAGGCAAAAGCAAAAGCAAACATACCTATGCAAATAAGTACTAAGCGTTTAAGTAGCGGCGCGTGAGTCATTACTTAATTTCCGGTGGTGTAGAAAAGGTATGATACGGCGCTGGCGATTCAACTTCCCACTCTAAACCTTCGGCACCATCCCACACCTTTGCTGGTACTTTATCGCCACCACGGGCGCATTTAATTACCACGGCCACAAATAAAAGCTGCGATAAACCGAAGGCAAATCCACCAATACTTATAATGGCGTTAAAATCGGCAAACTGCAGCGCATAATCGGGAATACGTCTAGGCATACCTGCAAGCCCTACAAAGTGCATAGGAAAAAACAGTACGTTTACACTGACAAGCGATAGCCAAAAATGCCATTTGGCCAAGGTAATATTAAACATATTACCGGTCCATTTAGGCAGCCAGTAATAAGCACCCGCCATTATCGAAAAGATGGCCCCGGTTACTAATACATAGTGAAAATGCGCCACCACAAAGTACGTATCGTGATACTGAAAATCAGCAGGTGTAATGGCTAACATCAACCCAGAAAAGCCTCCTAAGGTAAACAGCACAATAAAGGCAATACTAAATAGCATGGGGACTTCAAAGCTAATTGAGCCTTTCCACATAGTGGCTACCCAGTTAAATACTTTTACTCCCGTTGGCACCGATATAAGCATCGTTGCGTACATAAAAAATAACTCGCCAGCCACCGGCATACCTGTGGTAAACATGTGGTGAGCCCATACAATAAAACTAAGTAGCGCAATGGATGAGGTGGCGTACACCATGGACGCATAACCAAATAGTTTTTTACGCGAAAAGGTAGGCACTATGGTCGATATAATGCCAAAAGCTGGCAAAATCATGATGTATACTTCAGGGTGACCAAAAAACCAAAATATGTGCTGAAACATCACCGGGTCGCCACCGCCGGCTGCATCAAAAAAGCTAGTAGCAAAGTATTTATCAGTGAGTACCATGGTCACAGCTCCCGCAAGTACAGGCATAACAGCAATTAATAAAAATGCAGTTATTAGCCATGTCCACACGAATAACGGAAGCTTCATCCATGTCATACCCGGGGCACGTAAATTAACTATGGTCACAATTACATTGATTGCCCCCATAATTGAGCTGATACCCATAATATGAACGGCAAATACAAACAACGCAGTATTATCGTTACTGTAAGTAGTTGAAAGTGGAGCGTAAAAAGTCCAGCCGAATGCAGGGCCACCGCCAGGCATAAATAAAGAAGACAGCAGGATTAAAAATGCGAAGGGTAATATCCAAAAGCTCCAGTTATTCATTCTTGGTAATGCCATATCTGGTGCGCCAATCATTAATGGCACCATCCAGTTAGCAAGGCCAGTAAAGGCTGGCATAACCGCACCAAATACCATAATCAAGCCATGTACAGTGGTCATTTGATTAAAAAAATGAGGCTCAACTAGCTGTAACCCAGGTTGGAATAATTCGGCCCTAATTACCATAGCCATAGCGCCGCCAATTAAAAACATAGTCAGCGAAAAAATTAAATATAAGCTGCCAATATCTTTATGATTGGTTGTATATAACCAGCGCTTAAAGCCTTTTGCAGGATGATGACCGTGGTGAGCTTCATTGGCGTTAGATTGTTCTACTATGCTACTCATTAGTTCGCCTCCCCATCAGCATCAAGTGCTGCCTGAATTTCACTAGGTTGAATTACATCACCCGTATCGTTACCCCACGCATTGCGTTTGTAAGTAATTACTGCTGCAAGTTGCTTTATTGATAACTGTTTAGCAAAAGCTTGCATTGCAGTACCAGGGCGGCCATGAATCACAACATCTATGTGATCTTTTATATCTCCCAGTACAATTGGGCTACCTTTAAGTGCAGGAAATACGCCTGGTAAGCCCATGCCCGTTGGCTGATGACACGCAGCGCAACTTGCCATATACACTTGCTCGCCTAAAGTCATTAACTCTTCTTTTGGTAGCGTTTTATCAAGCAGTGCTGCATCGGCTAATGCCGCTTTTTGCTTTGCTTGTTTTGCATCGGCAAGCCAAGCGTTAAAATCTTTTTGCGATTTAGCTTCAACCACCACTGGCATAAAACCATGATCTTTACCGCACAGCTCAGCGCACTGTCCTCGGTAAATACCTTCTTCGTTAATGTTGGTCCATGTTTCGTTTATAAAGCCGGGGTTGGCGTCTTTTTTAACAGCAAAATCAGGTACCCACCAAGAATGAATAACGTCATCTGAGGTCATTAAAAAACGCACTTTTTGATTAATTGGCAGCACTAATGGCTTATCAACTTCAAGCAAGTAATTTGGGTTTTTATCTGCAAGGTTGGCTATTTCATCTTGAGGGGTAGATAAAATAGAATAAAACGCGACGTCCTCTCCCATATATTCGTAATGCCACTTCCACTGCGAACCCGTAATTTTAATGGTTAAATCAGCTTTGCTGGCATCTTCCATTGCAATAAGTGTTTTAGTGGCAGGGATTACCATGGCAATTAAAATAACAAATGGAATTGCAGTCCAAAGTATTTCTACTTTAGTACTTTCATGAAATTGGGCAGGTATCGCCCCTTTAGATTTACGATGATGAATAAGTGCCCAAAACATAATGGCGAACACTATCACCCCAATCACACAACATATTAAAAATATGGTCATGTGTAGCTGATATACATTATTGCTTATATCGGTTACGCCTTTGCGCATATTGTATTGGCTATTTGCCATTACATGCTGCGAAAAAACAATCAATACAAGCCACACGGTAGAGGTCAGTTTACCCATGTGACGGCTCCTTTGATGCTATTGCGAGTGCAAAGCGAAGAGGCATACGGCTTAAACGCCTATTCGTTATTTTTATTATTTAACCAATCTTATTTGTGTAATTAATTGGTATAGCTGCACCAACAAAGGGTATGTATTGTGTGTGTGCTCAAAACTAAAAGTTGTGAGTTATTGTTGGTTCAGCACATTAATGATTAGCCAAAAAATATACAACAAGCAAGCTTTAGTACAAAAAACAACCTACTCGTATTTTGAAACTTGCCTTAATTAGACCAACATAAATACAATTTAATAATCAAAAAACGAGTAAAAATAGGGGGTGTATCACATAAAAGAAGAGTTAAGTGCGAGTGCAAAAAAGTTTACAGCTTAAATAACTATATAGCTGTTTTAGTATTGCTAAAAGGTGGGTTTTTAAAACCAAAATGCACACTAAAAAGTGCGCATTTATAAATTTACTATCTAATATAGGCTAGAAATTACATCCAATCGGCGTTTCTAATTACGCCTACTGCTAAGCCTTCAATATTAAAAGACTCATTTTCAAGGTCTACTTCTATTGGCGTAAACTCTTCGTTTTCGGCGTGTAATAATACTTTTCGGCCTGCTTTTTCTAAGCGTTTTACGGTTACATCTTCATCTACTCGTGCAACCACAACCTGTCCGTTTTCAGCTGTTTGAGTGCGATGTACAGCCAGTAAATCGCCATCCATAATACCAATATCTTTCATACTCATGCCATTTACACGAAGTAAAAAATCGGCGGCAGGTTTAAACATTAGAGGGTCTATTTTGCAATGGCTCTCAACATGTTCTTGCGCCAAAATAGGTGAGCCTGCAGCAACACGCCCAATAAGAGGTAAGCCTAATTGCTCTGGCTCTTCTTCTTCAATTAATTGAATGCCACGGCTTGCGCCTGGCTTCATCTTAATTACACCCTTTTTAGCAAGCGCTTTTAAGTGCTCTTCTGCTGCATTAGCACTTTTAAAACCTAATGTTTGCGCTATTTCGGCACGTGTAGGAGGCATACCAGTGTCTTTAATAAAAACTTTAATGAGTTCTAGTATTTGAGCTTGGCGTTTCGTTAATGGTCGCATACAACTGGTTTTCCATACAGTACATTTAACTGTGAGTATATACAGTTAAATAAAAATCGCAAATTTAAATTCTGCTTTAAAATAGCTAAACTAAAAGCATATGTGTACATTTTAGGTATTTATAAAATTCACATTTATAAAGTGCAATAAACTTGGTCTTAATTCAAAGGAGTAATTATGAGTATTTGGCACCAACCCATCACTTTAGAGCTTTGCAAACAGTTAGAGGAAGGCATTAACGGCCAAGGCACATTAATGAAAACCATGGGTATTGAAGTCACAGAAATTGGTGACGATTACCTAGTTGCTACTATGCCAGCAATTCCTGAGCATCATAATCCTATGGGTATGGTTCACGGTGGTGCAAATGTAGTACTTGCTGAAACAGTAGCAAGCTATGCTGCTAATTTTGTTGTCGATTTTACAAAGTTTTATTGTGTAGGGCAGGAAGTTAGCGCAAGCCATTTAAAAGCATCTCGCAATGGTACTTTAACTGCAACCGCTAGGGCTTTTCATATAGGTAAACGTAGTTCTGTGTGGGAAATAAAAATAACAAATAGCCGCAATGAGCTGTGCTGCGTATCAAAAATGACCGCAGCAGTGGTAGAGCGCAGATAATTACTTATTATTATTTTTCGATAGGATAAATAGTAATTTCCATACCTGCACCAATCGCAGATATACGTAGCAGTGTGTCTGCATGTAAGGCTTGGTTAAAGCATTTAGGCGACGTGCCCGATTCAAAGCCAATATCAAACGTTCTTCGCGAGCAGCTGAGCCATTGTTTAAGCGCATTACGTGAACACGACTCAATAAGCTCGCACAAATGGTTAATCGCTTTATCTGGTGTTGATATTTCACCTGAGGCTTCAATACGCGCAAGTTGACGATATTCGTCTTTATCATAATGCAAAACCGTCGCGTTTTTCTTTAAGTCTGCCACTAAGGCGCTAATATCATGCTTAGACTCAAGCTCTAGATCTACATTTAAAAATTGAATTTCCGACATTGTCTGCTTTTTACCCTCTTATAGTTTCATCGCAAACTTTAACGCAGTTTTACTTTTATACCAAATTAACAAAGCAGTAATCCTTGCTTTATCTTCATAAATACACTTTTTAACGCTTTTGGCACCTAACTTGCTCGTTTTAATTAAGCTGGCTTAATCGCTTAGTTTTACAATTAAACAATGAAATTAATACACACATTGTGTAAGTAACGATTTTTAAGGAGCATTAAAATGGTAGATCATGGTCCACAAATTAAAAACGACGATCAGTACGATGCACTTCGCGATGAAGGCATGAGTAAACAAAAAGCAGCACGTATTGCCAATAGTAATACCCACAAAACAGCTATTAAAGGCGGCAAAGCCTCTCAGTATGAGCAACGCACAAAAAAGCAGTTATACGATAAAGCAAAAGAAGTGTGTATTAGCGGGCGCTCTAAAATGAGCAAACAAGAGTTAATAAATGCACTGCGTGAAAGCTAAAATTAACTAAAATCTATTGATGCCATTAAAGCCTCATATTTATAAACTTATGAAAAACTGCGACAAAATGCCGCAGCAAAAGCATGGGAAGCTATAATAAACTAACGCTAAAAATAATAAGAAGATAAATATGAGCAAAAAAATATTTAAGCGTGCACGCAAATTACATAAGTGGCTGGGCTATTTACTTGCCTTACAAATTTTGGCTTGGCTTTTAGGTGGCCTAGTTATGAGCGCTATTCCACTTGACTATGTGCACGGCAAGCACCTTGCTAAGCGCACACTGATAAACCCATTTACACAAGCAGACTACCCTGCATCACTCGATAATATTACTTCACAAGTGGCTAATCCCACTCAAATAACATTTGAAAATTTTTTAACTACTCCCCTTATTACTGTTATCAATAATACCGAGCAGCAGAGCTTTAATGGTTTAACGGGTCGCCCTTTTGAACCACCCACTAAAATACAAATAACAGCGAATGCACAAGCTCATTTACTCATCGACGCTAAACCAGTAAGTACCACACTTTTAAAACAAGGGACTCGAGAGGTTGGATACAAAACAAATGTATGGCAAGTACAATTTAACGACACCTTAAATACCACGCTGTATTTAAATGCAATTAACGGCAAAGTAATTACTGTTCGCAGCACTCTATGGCGTATATTCGACTTTTTTTGGATGCTGCACATAATGGATTACGACGAGCGAGAAGATTTTAACAACCCGTTACTAATCAGCTTTGCAGCCACCAGCGTGCTATTTTGCTTATGCGGCATGTTGCTACTTTTGCAAAATTTAAGGCTTAAAAGGATTTTTAAATAGGTTTATATTTTAATTTCAAGGCTTTAAACTATCGACTCCTGTAGTTCACGTATGTGATGGATATGCTTAAATTTATTTTAGCCTTTGTGGCTTGTTGTATTTGTTTTTCGGCATCGAGTGAAGAATTCACCCGTTTTTCAACGGCTAAAAGGCACTTAATTAAAACCCTACCTAATAACGCCAAAAGCCTCTACTGCGGCTGCGACATTAAAAAACAAGGTAAAAAACTAGTGCCAGATCCAACGGGTTGTGGTTATGTGCCTCGTAATACATTTACCCGCTCAGGCAAAGTAAACCAGCGCGCTTTACGTATTGAATGGGAGCACATAGTGCCCGCATGGGAATTTGGCCACCAGCTACAATGCTGGCAAAATGGTGGGCGTAAAAACTGCCGTAAGGTCAGTGCTAAATTTAGGAAAATGGAAGCCGACATACACAACTTAGCCCCCGCTATTGGCGAAATTAACGCAGATCGCTCTAACTATCGCTTTGGTATGCTTAGCGAAAACGCCACACAATATGGCCGCTGCGAAGTAAAAGTTAACTTTAAACAACGCGTAGTAGAGCCACCATTTTATGCCCGTAAACGCATTGCCGACACCTACGCTTATATGCAAAAAACATACGGTTTAAAAATATCTGATAAACAAAAAAAGCTATTTAATGCATGGAAGAAACAGGCGTTTGTGGATAAAAGCAACTCAAAAAAACTATAAGCTTTATATACTAATTACATTAACAAGCTCAAAGGTGTTGAATAAATGGGTAAGTGTTGTAAGCTTTAAACAACTTATTTACAAAAAGTACTTAACATGCTTAAAAATAATAAAATATCACTAGCCATAATTACAGTACTGTTAGGCTCTTCTTTAGTTGGTTGTGGAGGTGGCAGCACCATGGATACCACTACAACGCCTTTATTTACACCACCTGTTAGTGACGAACCAACGTGGACTGCAGGTGAGTTTGAGCCATCTGATGACTTAAAGAATTTTTGTGAAACACCACGCACTGGCAATGACCCATTTAACAACAACACCCCTTATCCAGACCAAGCAGGCTCAGATCTGTACGAAAAACTTTGGCTTCGCTCTTGGAGTGATGAAACCTACCTTTGGTACGATGAAATTGCTGATAATGACCCTGAAGACTTTGCTACAGTAGCCGATTACTTTGCTCAATTAAAAACAGAGCAGCTTACCGATTCAGGTGCAAAAAAAGATAACTTTCACTTTTCAGAACCCACTGAGGATTATTTTCAAGAAGCGCAGTCTGGCGTTACTTCTGGTTACGGTATAAATTGGGCATTTATTGGTGATCCTGCTGATCGAGTATTACGCATTGCTTACCTTGAAGATGACTCACCTGCAAGCAGTATCGGCTTTCAACGTGGTGATACTGTACTTTCAGTCGATAGCATTAGCATTAATACTATTACTGAAACGGGTATTGATACACTTAACGAAGGCTTATTTAGCCCAGAAAATGGTGACTCGCATACAATTGCTGTACGCAGCAATGACGGAACGGAAAAAACATTTAACATAACAGCTGGTAACATTGAGCAAACACCTGTTCAAAACGTTAAAACGATTACAACCGAAAATGGTTCAAGCGTGGGTTATATGCAGTTTAATAGCCACATAAGCATTGCCCAAGAAGGACTTATTAATGCGGTCAATAAGTTTAAAACCGATGGTATTGATGAGCTTGTAATAGACTTTAGATACAACGGTGGTGGTTTGTTGGCGCTATCAGCGCAATTGGCTTATATGGTTGCTGGTAATGCTAACGTTAACAACCGTTTTTATTATCAAACCCAGCAAAACGATAAACAACCCGTTGATTCGCCTTTTCCATTTATTGATGAAGAAATTGACTATTCTACTTTTCTTAGCACCGGTGAAAGCCTACCCGATTTAAACCTGTCCAAGATTTATGTGCTAAGTACATCCGGTACCTGTTCGGCATCAGAAGCTTTTATTAATGGCTTAAAAGGTATAGATGCCGAAGTTATTTTAATTGGCGACACAACCTGCGGCAAGCCCTACGGCTTTACCCCAACACATAACTGCGCAACAACCTACTACACTATTCAATTTAGCGGTGTAAATAGCAAAGGGTTTGGCGAGTATGCTGCGGGTTTTACACCAACGCCTACACCACAATTTGATGCAGACGTACAAGGCTGTAAAATTGAGGACGACTTTGATCATCAATTAGGCGACAGTAACGAGGCTCTTTTAGCTACTGCATTATTCCATATTGAAAATGATAGTTGCCCAGTAAGAACAGCTGCTGCAAAAGCAGAACCAGCTACTTTTTCAAGCTCTCGTGAATCTCTCATTCCTTTAAATATGCCTGAACAATTTACCCAGCGTAATATGGACTTAACTTGGCCAACACTGAGTGAGGAGAGGTAATGGCTAAATTATTACTCCCATTAGCTACTTTACTCGCTTTAGGCGGGTGCCAAAATGTAAATAGTGAGCCCGCTAAACCCGCTATATTAACAAGCGTTAATCCCGCTATTATTACAACTCTACAGCAGGCAATTCAACAAGCTAAAGGAGGCGCATTAGTAACACTTTCTGATTCAGTGTTTACTAAACGTAGCGAACTGCTAATTGACCATGCAATGAGTAAAGGACCTGATGGCACAGCGATTATGGGCGCGCATAATATAAAGTCTGAAAAGTTTATTTTGCAAATACGTAATAACCAATGCGAGCTTTATTACCCAAAAAATGGGCTTACGATTGTACTTGAAGATGTAAACTGCAAAGAGTTATAAAGCGCTTTTTTGACGCTTATAAATTAGTGAAGAAGGCGCACAGCATATCGCTACGCGCCTTTTCTATTTTAAAACATGATTACAAGTCTTGATGCGGTCCAAACACTTCATAATGAATCCGCTCGTTTTTAACACTTAGCTCAAGTAACTGGTTTTTTATAAACGCCATAAAACCAGTAGGACCACATAAATAAAAGTCGCCATTACTCAATGGGAGCTTTGCTTGCACTGCATTTAGGTTCATTAACCCAGTAAAATCAGCGCCCTCTGTCGCTTGATTAAACCACGTTATTGTTTGCAAGTGGTTATTCTGCGCTGTTAGATCATTTAAATATTTTGAAAACGAGTGCTGCTGAGTATTTTCGCAGGCATGTAAATACATAATCTCTTGATTAGAATTATCACTTAATAACGTTTCAAGCATAGCCAGCATTGGCGTTTGCCCAACACCTGCTGAAATGAGTACCGCTGGGTTTGTGTTATTGCGTAAAAAGAAGTCTCCTGCCGGCGGGTATAACTCAACAATAGTGCCTTGCTCTAATGAGTGTAAATAATTAGACACCATGCCAGGCTTTGGCTGTAGCTCTTTTTTAACACTAATACGGTAGTTTTTAGCGTTACTTTTTTGCGAAATAGAATACTGGCGAATTTCTTCATATTTGGCGCCCTCTGGCTTAACTTTAATACCTAAATACTGCCCTGGTTTATGTGTAATAACAGCTTCGCCATCAACTGGCGTAAGTGTAAAGCTCGTTACTAGTTCTGATTCAGCCTGTTTGTTGGTTATTTCAAATTGGCGAGTTCCCGCCCAACCACCGTGTTTATTTTTACTGTGCTCATACAAAGCAGCTTCTTCGGTTATACAAATATCAGCAAGTACGCCGTAAGCTTCGCGCCAAGCGTATTCAACATCGGGAGTAAATTGCTCAGGAATAAGCTCTTTTAAAGTACCAATTAAATGCGCACCTACAATAGGGTAATGCTCAGGTAAAATATTCAAGCTTGTATGCTTATGATTAATACGTGTTAGCGCTTCTTTTAATACGGCTAAATTATCAATATTTTGTGCATACGCAGCCAATGCATTAAAAAGTGCAAATTGCTGACGACCTGTATCTTGATTCGCCATATTAAAAATATTTTTAAGCTCAGGATTATGGCTAAATAAACGCTTATAAAAATGATCAGTAACAACCGTACCCGCCTGCGCTAATAACGGAACAGTACTTTTTACGATCTCAATGGTTTTATCAGATAACATATGTGTTTTCCTATGGGTAAACTAACCACGGCGCCCATCAACACGACGCCGCGTTAATATAGGTGTGCAGTGAATTAAAAATAATGAAAAAGCCACTAACCAAAGCAAAGCACTTATTTGCCAAGCAAGGTGGGGCCCAATAATAAAAGGGAGTAATGAACGAGTAATGGCGGCCACGAGCAAAAACGCAAAAGCAACAGTCATGTAATGAGGAATAGCGAGTGTACGCCCTGTATGACCATGCGATACACGCGTCATCATTGCTAAAATCATCATACCTATTGTGCCAATAGTGATTAAGTGCAGCGCATCTTTAAATTGTATTGCACTGCTATAAAAGCTTATTGCCACCAGCATCAAACCAACACCTAGAGCAAGGTACGAAAAATGCAAAGACCATAACAAAGGTACTCTCAATACCTTGCTATCCCACCAACAACCAGCCCTGAACAGATGAAGCACAGCAACCGTTGCAACAACCAACGCAGGATTAATCGTGTTCAAAAACAACTTGTCGATAAAAAATAAAGTGATAGCCACAATAGATAAATACATCACCGCTTTATCTATTTTAGGAGTGCGAACTTGCTCGGTTAAACCCAGACCTTTAGCGGTAAAAAATGGTAAAACGCGACCCGCAACAATGCCAACTAGTAAAGTAATAACCAGTACTGCGGTATCAACCACACCAAGTGCAAGTTGCATGTTTTTCTGTAAAATGAGTATTAAATACAATACATTGAGCCCACAAAGCACAGCTAAAATAGCTAAAAATGGATAGTTACTTTTGCTATTGGCTTTTAATAACATATTAGCCAACGCGGCTATGGCGCCTAACCACCAAATAACTTGTAATGTAAGTGCAGCATATAAATTAAAATGAGCAATATCAGGCAGTACTACAAAAAATGCTAAGCGTGCTGCAAGCCATATAAACGCAAGCCACATAAGAGCTTTGCCACTTATGCTCGCTACACCTGTCCATGTTTGTGCAGCGGTAAGTAAAAAGCCAACAGCTACAACTCCCGCAAAGCCAAACAGCATTTCGTGCGCGTGCCATAATGTAGCGGGTATCGATAAGTGCCAACTTGCATGGCCTGTTAAAATAAGTAGCCAATACCCCACCGAAAAAAACGCTAATAAACCATCACCCAAAAAGAAAGGCCTAAAAGCAAGCATCCATAACGGCCATTGAGATACTTGATGAATAGCAACGCGTGCTGGCATTGGCTCAGTTAAGTTTATAGGGCGCATTATCGTACCTCCTGCCCTAAACCATACTGATCAAAAAAGTTTTCAGCGTACGCTAGTGCCTCATTCAGTGAACTAAACTGTGTTTGATTATTTAAATTATTCAGTATTAGAGTGTGCATGGCGATCTCTGTAACTAACTACGTTACTTAGCTATTACACATACCGTGCCAATATATTTATTCATTAAATTCAAACAGTTAAATAAAGCCACTTTACACTATGAGTCTTTATGACCTACTATAAATTGAGTCATAAAAACACAAAAAGGTCATTTTGACATGAATCAGCAATTCAACCTTACACAAGTTGCTTTAGAACTTGCGCAAAGTACACTCCACGAGCATAGCTTTGATCAATTACTAGCAACGGTTGAGCGGGTGATTCCTAGCAATGCAAGTGCGTTATTAGTGCTTCAGGGCGAGCAATTAAAACCACTGGCCATTAAAGGGTTAATGCCCGACAGTCTTGGCAGACGATTCAAAATAGTAGAACACCCTCGCCTAGAAGCTATTTGCAAAAGTACACTCGCGCTACAATTTGCACACGACTGCCCACTACCTGATCCATACGACGGATTACTATTAGCTAAAACCGGTGATATACCAGTGCACGCATGTTTAGGCTTACCTCTTTATGATAAAAATTCACTACTTGGTGTACTTACGTTTGATAGCCTTAACGCCAATGCATTTAACAACATAAGCGCAGATACACTCAACACCTTACAAACGCTGTGTAGTGCGCACTTTAAAACAGCTTTAGAGCTTGCCCATTACAAACAGCATGTACAGCATTCAAGTGCATTAGTACAAGAACTAAATCGTGAAGCGTTAACACGGGACGGCTGTGAAATTATTGGTCAAAGTCCGCTAATGCTAACACTTAAAAACGAAATTAACCTCGTTGCAGCATCTAACTTTAGCGTGCTTATATTAGGTGAAACAGGAGTAGGCAAAGAGCTTGTAGCACGCAACATTCACTTAAATTCACCTAGAAAAGACCAGCCACTTATTCATTTAAATTGTGCATCCCTTCCAGAAAACCTTGCCGAAAGTGAATTTTTTGGTCATGCGAAAGGCGCTTTTACAGGCGCACAAAATTCGCGCCAAGGTAAATTTCAATTAGCTGATGGCGGCACGTTATTTTTAGATGAAATTGGCGAGCTGCCCCTAGCCATGCAAAGTAAACTATTACGAGTGCTGCAAAGTGGTGAAATACAAACTGTAGGTGAAGACACGCCAAAATACGTAGATGTGCGCGTCGTTGCCGCAACCAACAGAAATTTAAAAGAAGAAGTAGCTCAAGGTCGCTTTAGAGCCGATTTATACCATCGCCTCAGTGTCTACCCTATTACTGTGCCACCTCTTAGTAAACGCGAGCACGACATAACACTCTTGGCCGGTTATTTTATTGAGCAAACAGCCCGTAAATTAGGGATAAAACAATTAAAACTAAGCCCCGAAGCGCAAACATCGCTTAATCAGTACAGCTGGCCAGGTAACGTTCGCGAGCTTGAACATGTCATTGGCCGCAGCGCCCTAAAAGCGAAACAAAGCCAATGGCAAAATCCGATAATAACCATTACAAGCGAGCACTGTGATTTAACACCGAGTGTGCCGAAAGACTCTCTAGCAGCGAGCCAAATTACAGCCAACACCTTAATCAACCAATCTTTAAGGCAAGCTGTAGAATCGTTGCAATACAACATAATTACTGAGCAATTAAAACAGCATAACTACAACTGGTCAGCAGCAGCAAGAGTGCTTGAGTTAGATAGAGCTAACTTAGTACGCTTGGCTAAACGCCTAGGGATAGAAGTTAAAAAAACACTATAATCATTTAAAACATAGCTAAAATGCCGCTAATACCAATCTGCTTATATATGGGCTCTATTTAACGTTAAGAAAATTACGCTAGAACTAGGCAAAAATTTTTGTATCTAGTTGTTCTAAATAAAAAATTTTTAACGACGTTATAGTGAAATTTAATTCGTTAAATTGATCAAAGATTTATTGCAGGTTGGTATAAAACTATTGGTTAGCAGCTAACTTACTAAAATGCGTTTTTAGCAATCCTGCAAAAGCTTGTACTTTAGCAGTGCGATGCACTAAGTGATGCGTGACTAACCATACATCGGTAGGCCAGCTTAACTCACTGTGTAATATAGGCACTAAATCAAGATATTGCGCCGCTACGTCATGCTGCAATCCGCCAATACCTAGCCCTTTAATTATTGCACGAGTCGCTTCTGCGGTTTCAGATACTCGCAGCTTTATTTGCGATGCGGGAATATATTCATCAGCCCACGCAAAATAAGGCACGCGGGCATTAAAACCTGCCACACCCGATACAAAATTATGCTGTTGTAAATCACTTAATAATTTAGGCATGCCGTATTTATTAATATAACGTTTATTAGCGTATAAGCCCGATGAAAGCTGCGCCAAATGCTGAGCAATATAATCGCCTTCATCAGGTCTTGGGCCTGCACGCACTGCAATATGTGCTTGTCCGTGATCGAGCCTTAGCCTTTTTTGTTCTAAAATAACTTCTAACTGCACCTGCGGGTGTAACGCTTGAAACTGCTCACATACATCACCAAGTACATCCATAAAACCACTTACTGTAGTTAATAATAAACTCCCTCTAAGGGTGCTATCGGCCGCTGCTATATCGTTATGTAACTGCTCTAAGGAGCTATGAATCGTTTGTGCTGTTGCAAATAACTTGGTGCCAATTTCAGTAACCTTATAACCACGAGCATGACGATGAAAAAGCCGTGCATTTAAGTTTTTTTCAAGGTTATTAATTCTTCTAAGCACTGTGCTGTGGTGCACATTAAGCTCCTCGGCGGCGGCTGTTAGCGTGCCTAAACGTGCCACTTCAAACGCAACTTTAACGTCTTGCCAATCTTCAAATTTAATCGCCATGCTACCTACCTTTAACTTATGTGCATATATGCACACAAGTGTTGCGTTTATTGGGGTTTTCTACAAGCCAAATTTTGCTACATTAGCCATGAAAATTAAAACATTAAAAGGCCACTATCATGTCAGCACCAAAAATTATCGCTCTAGCAGGAAGCCTTCGCCAAGAAAGCTTTAATCAAAAAATTATTAATGAAGCAGCACGTTTTGCTCTACAAACAGGTGCTGAAGTAGAAGTAATAAAACTAAACGAATTAAACATCCCACTATTTAACGAAGATATAGAAGCGCAAGGTACACCAACCGATGTACAGCTTTTAAAAGACAAGCTACGTAAAGCCGACGGTATTTTACTAGCAAGCCCAGAGTACAACGGCTCTATTACCGCAGCACTAAAAAACGCCATTGATTGGGCATCGCGCACAGAACAAGGTGCTGTTCCTGCTTTTCGTAATAGAGTGGTCGCTTTGTTTGCAGCATCGCCAGGTGGGCTTGGCGGATTACGAGGTTTAAATCATGTGCGTGATATATTAAGCGGCATTGGTTCGTTAGTGCTTGCCGATCAGCTTGCTGTACCCGCTGTACACACTTTGTTTGATGAAAATGGGCAAATAAATGAACCTGTAACGGCTGAAAAAGTATCTGCCCTTGCTCATCAATTAGTAAGCGTTGCAAGTAAGTTAAAATAACTTGCACGCCCGCTTACTTACTTTGTCGCCGCTATTTTTGCGGCGATAAAATCGGTATGCGTTACATATAAAAGCCCTGCGACTTTACGTATTACGTAGTCTTCTTGGGGATCTATTTCTCCATCGGCATACGCTAAGCGCCATAATAGCTCTATTATTTCTATTCTCTGTACCGCGCTGCAATGCTCATTAATCTGTTTTGAAAACTGAAAGTAATCTATCGCACCATCCAAACTACTCGCCGCATTAGTGGTGAGCTCATCAACTTCGATATCTGTTAAATTAAAGTACTTTTTTAAGGTTACAGTCAGGGTTTGTTGTTCATCATGTTCAAGCTTGGTGTCGGCACGCATTACTTCAATAAGCAATGCAGCCACAGCTGTTTTTAAATCGTGTGGCTCTATACTTGGCTCTTGATCATCGAATACTGCAAAAAGCTGTTTTATTTGTTTGAACATCACGTTATCCCTTTTTGGGTGTTAGACTGAATATAAAGAAATCGAACTTGTATGAGTAATTAATGGGTATTAAGTTCGCAAATTAAAGGATAGATTTTTATGAAGGGCTTATACACACCACACTTACTTGCTGGCGCTGCAGTGCTAGCCTTTTATAGTATAGGGACCGCCTTTGCAGAAGTAGGTAAAAAAGAAAAGTCATATGACTTTGATAATAAAGTGCACTATTACCAAACAAAAATTGGCGAAGACAACTATAAAATAGAAATACAATCAGACGATTACAAGCATTTTGCTAATCAAAGTATGTTTTTACTGCGCCACGCAGACAGATTATGCCGCGGCAGAACCTTTATGTTAAAAGTGCTTGAAGGCGTGCAAGAGTACGAACGTTTTCCTACCAAACCACGCGCTTATCAACCACCATTAAATGTTTTACTACAATGCGATACCCCAAAGAAAAAGGCAAAATAACACATTGTGCTATTACCTAAATAAGGTAAGCAAAAAAAACAACCTGTTTTATTGCCCATAACCCCAAGGCGCCGCTGGTGGAGTAATTGGTTTAGTTAAATCAAAGTCCACCTTAAACTCTCGCCCTTGGCGAATTAACCGATACGTAAATACCTCAGGGTAAATATACATTTGCCATGTATTACCCGCAGATTGCTCAATACCTTGTGCTACAAATAATTCTTTTGAATATTGATCAGCAGGAAACGACTGCATTTGCGCAAAACCCGCATCAAGAGTATGACCGCCATACATAGTTGAAGCATCGTCAGTACCATCTTCATGGCGGTGATCGTGCTTTAAACTCAAACCACTGCCCGTTTTAGTAATGATCCACGTACGTGATGCATCATCACCTACATGAAATGGCACTTGCAGCTCGCTATCAGTACATTTACGTACATGCATAATTAGTTTTTTATTATCAAATGAGCTTGGGCCTTTTGCGTTATCTACGCTTACTTTACCCTCAAACGCTTTACCACAATGCGCTGCAATATTATTAAAAAACGCATCATGTGTTGGTATAGATACCAAAGGCGCAGGGCGCGCGATAGCCGCTGATGAGGCAAGTAATAACGTTGCTGCCGTTAATAATTTCATAAAGTACTCTTATAATAGTTTTTTAATACCATAGCGGTTTAAGCTAAAAATGGGAAATAGCTGCGACAAGTGGCTTTTCTGATCTATTTTTCATTAGTATTAAAAGTGAATGATGAAAGTCTTGAAAAATTACCTCACCCCATATTCGCGAATAAACACCAAAATTTGTATTATCTTGCACGGTTGTTTTTAAAGTTAAAATAGTATTTCCGCTTTTATCTTCACTTAACTCATACCCACCGTATAGAGGTGAAAAGTATTCACCGCCTAGTTTTACGTGTTTATCGAGTGCGTCATCGGGAATGGCATCAGGGTCTATCTCAAATCTATAAAGCATCTGTTTATTTGGTTGCCAATCCGTAATAACTTCTTTAAATATAACCCCTTTTTGCCAAGTACTTATGCGAACAGCACCTATACCGCTTGCATTCATACTTGCCTTTAATGGCTTTGGCACACCTATTAATTGGGTAAGCGAAAATGGTAACTCTTGTGGTTTTATTGTGCTTACATTTGCAAGCTGCTGCCACACACGGTTTATAGGCGCTTCAATAATTATAGAGTTAGTGACTTCGTACGTTTTTGATAAGTGTAAATAACTCACCTCAATAGGTGAGAGCAGTACAGGGAGCAAAACTATTGAAAGTAAAGAACGGTTAGCATTTTTTGTTTGACGATTCTTAATAAAGCCTGCCAGTAAACCGCCAATACTTGCAAAGAGCATAAAAGCAGGCAAAGCCATGGCCACACAAATACTGCCTTCAAGTAACGTAATAACACTTACAAGTAAAAAAACAAAAATTGGCTGCCAAGCAATCGTGACCATTTGCCTTTTAGTTAATGTTTTTGATTCATTGTACTCAAAGTGAATACGAATATAACCAATAGCAACAGGCACTAAAAACATAAATGATATAGAAACAAGGCTACCTAAATTATAAGCATTGAATAGCTCTATAAACAGCCGCATAAATATGCCATAAAGCGTACCAAGTAAAATACCAATTGATTTAGGGGAGTTGAGTTGCATCTCTATTCTTTATTGTTGTTATTAAAAATCTGAAAGTAACAGAAGTATTATTCCACCACAAATAAAACGAAAGTAGCAGCTCCTGCAAACAAATAGCTTGAAATAAAACGGCTTTAACAACCACTAAGACTAAAGGATAATAACCTTCCGTTAACACGATACTATTAGAAAAATAGTGCTCTTCCCCTCAATAAAAAATACAAGCGCTTGATTTGTAGTAACTTTTAATCACCTCCTGTAATTTCAGAATTTTTAGTGTAAAGCTGTTTTTTAAATTAACTGTATTAAAAATAATCATGCACGACCTTTTGCCTATACATAGCAGCCTAAAAGCTGATCTACCCTGCATGTTCAATATTCATTTGCTTTAACAAAAGCCGTATTTATTTGATTAAGCAACAATGTTGCAGGAGAACGCATGCAAACTACACCACCCGGTGATGCACCATCAAACACGCACAAGAATACTCAAAGCTACGAGCAGCTTCACAAACCGAGTTCAGAGTTTAATACTCGCGACGAGTATCTCGAACATGAATTACAAATTATGCAGCCTAAGCGCTGGCGGCCTAATTTACCATTTAGAGACTACCGCTTTGAATTTGAAGACATGATACCAGCCATGGCGGGCACCATTGGTAAAGTCGTTATGGTGGGCGCTATTGCGGCAACATTTGCAGCGCCACTCGGTTTAAGCGATGCGTTTGTTTTAGAAAACGTACGCTATGAATTACTCATTGTTTCTATTTTCATTATTTTGTTTTCGGGCTTTATTCTACCCACGGCTAACTTAGCCGGTACTCACGGCCCACTTATTCCTCTTATTCCTATTGTGGTTGCCGCTGGCGGACACCCTATGGCATTTGGCTTGCTCATTGGTGCCTTTGGCTTTATTTTGGCGATAACCAAAGGAGGGAGTTTGCTGGCACGCTTAACCAGTAAAGGGGTGTGCGGAGGCTTGCTCATATACTTAGGCTTTATTGGCACTATTTCGCAGGTTAAAAAGCTGTTTGCATGGGCTGAGGCCATTGATATGGCGCACATTGCATTTATTGTTATTTTGGCGACCATTTTACTGTATGCGTTACTTGAGCATTTTAAAAAGCGCTGGTTAGCTGTACCGCTTAGCTGCCTCATTGGCGGTGTGGTTGCATTTGCACTCGGTGCCCCATTTGAATTTCATACAGCACCGGGCTTACCAAATATGAACCCAGCTTATTGGTGGGGCGAAAATACAGGCTGGATGCTTGGCCTACCGACGCTTGAAAGTTTTGTGGTTGTACTGCCGTTTGCGGTACTGGCTGTAGCTATGTGGTCACCGGATTTTTTAGGGCACCAAGTTTTTCAAAAAATTAGTTACCCACAACGTACTGAAAAAGTACAAATGAACATAGACGACACCATGCTAAGTGCATCGGTTAGGCAAACCTTTGGCTCGCTTGCCGGTGGTGCTAACTTTACCTCATCGTGGGGAACCTACATTGTCCCTGCCGCTATTGCTAAACGCCCTATTCCGGCAGGCGCCATTTTAACAGCCGTATTTTGTATTATTGCGGGTTTATGGGGCTACCCGATGGATTTAGCCATTTGGCAACCCGTGCTGTGTGTTGCACTTATTGTTGGTGTGTTTATTCCGCTGCTTGAGGCAGGTATGGAAATGACACGCGAAGGTAAAACAACGCAATCGGCCGCAATTGTGGTATTTGCCTCAAGCTTGGTTAACCCTGCGTTTGGTTGGTCACTGACTATGCTGCTTGATAACTTAGGCTTAATTGGCTGTAAAGAGCGCAGTGCTAATTTAACTAAAATGAGCCGCTGGGTTATTCCGCTCATTATGTTTGTGGTTTTAACCACAGTAATGGCTATTGTTGGTATGCTGCCAGGCATACCTGCGCTAATGGCAGATTTTAGACACTAATAATTAGAAGAGTTAAACATAAAAAAGCGCGGCTTATATACTCAGCCGCGCTTTGTTTTCATATGTAATTAATTGCTTTTCGTTACTGCCAAGGGCGCTCAGCTGCAAGTTGTTTTTCAAACGTATCTATTTGTGGGTTTAGCGTTTCGGTCACACCAATAAAATCTAAGCCACTTAATAAACGCTCTTTTACGTCTTTACGAATATCAAAACTAATTGGCGCAAATTTATCGCTTGTTAGTGTTTGGTTTTCAAGATCGATTTGAATGTTTATATCGTCGTGCTGCTCGCTAAGTACAAACAATTGCTCAAGCGTGTCGGCTGGTAGCGCAATGGCTAGCATTTGGTTGTTACCACAGTTATTAAAGAAAATATCAGCAAAGCTTTCTGCTAAAATCACTTCAAAACCATATTGCTTAAGTGCCCACGGTGCATGCTCACGTGATGAGCCACAACCAAAGTTGTCGCGCGTTAATAATATTTGCGCACCTTGGTAGCACGGGCGGTTTAAAATAAAATCAGGGTTTGGTTCGCCGTTTTCTAGGTAACGCCAATCGTAAAACAGTGCTGCATCAAAACCATCACGGCTGGTTGATGTTAAAAACTGCTTAGGAATAATTTGGTCTGTATCTACATTGTTTTTATCAAGTGGGGCCATTAAGCCACTAAAAAATACGCTCATTAGGCTTCTCCTCTTATATCAACAAAGTGACCATGTATTGCAGCAGCGGCTGCCATTGCAGGGCTCACTAAATGCGTACGCCCGCCACGGCCTTGGCGGCCTTCAAAGTTACGGTTAGACGTAGATGCACAGCGTTTTCCTGCTTCTAAACGGTCATCGTTCATTGCTAAACACATTGAACAACCCGGCTCGCGCCATTCAAAACCTGCCGCTTTAAAAATATCGGCTAAGCCTTCGTCCTCTGCTTGCTTTTTAACAAGGCCAGAGCCCGGTACAATTAACGCTTCTATGCCAGCTACAACTTGCTTACCTTCAACAATTTTTGCCGCTGCACGTAAATCTTCAATACGGCTATTAGTGCACGAACCAATAAAAACTGTATCTACTTTTGCACTTGATAATTTATCGCCTGCTTTTAAGTCCATGTATTTAAGTGCACTGCGTATAGCGTCGGCTTTAATTAAATCAGGTTCTTGGTCTGGATCTGGAATGCATTCATCAACGCCAATTACTTGCTCTGGGCTTGTCCCCCACGTAATTTGCGGCTGAATGTCGTTAGCTTCAAGCTCAACACTCAAGTCAAACTCAGCGCCTTCATCTGTTTTTAAGGTTTCCCAGTATTCAACTGCGGCGTCAAAGTCAGCTCCTTTTGGTGCAAATGGGCGGCCTTTTAAGTAATCATAGGTAATTTTATCTGGCGCTATTAAACCTGCTTTAGCACCCATTTCAATGCTCATGTTACATAGCGTCATACGGGCTTCCATTGAAAGTGCTTCAATGCCTTCACCGCAAAATTCAGCAACATAACCTGTGCCACCAGCAGTACCTAACTTACCAATAACCGCCATAATTAAATCTTTAGAGGTTACCGTTGGGCGAAGCACACCGTTAATTTGAATTTTTAGCGACTTTGCCTTTTTTTGCTGTAGCGTTTGCGTTGCTAATACGTGCTCAACCTCAGACGTACCAATACCGTGCGCTAATGCGCCAAACGCACCATGCGTAGAGGTATGACTATCACCACATACAATGGTAGTGCCAGGTAGGGTAATACCTTGTTCAGGCCCCATTACATGCACTATGCCTTGGTTAATTGAATTTAAGTCGTAAAGTACAATGCCAAATTCTTTACAGTTTGCATCTAGCGCCATTAACTGGTTTTTAGATACTTCACTAGCGGCATCAAGTGATCGGCTTTTAGTCGATACATTATGATCCATCGTTGCAAAAGTTTTTTCAGGACAACGCACCGTACGGTTTTTTTCACGTAGGCCTGCAAAAGCCTGTGGTGATGTCACCTCATGCACTAAATGACGGTCAATATAAAGTAAATCAGTTTGCTCGTTTATGCTGGCAACGGTATGTGCTTGCCAAATTTTGTCGTATAACGTTTGGGCCACTTGCTAATTCCCTACTCTGTTACGTCGCAGCATAACGGTGCTGCGGCTTTAATAATTAAATACGTGAAACGATGGCTGCTGCCACATCGCTTGTGCTGTATCCACCTTGTGGGTAGATATCTGGCGTACCAACGCCTGCTTCAACGGCTTCGGCTACGGCTTTTTCAATAGTGCGTGCTGCTTCGTCTTGCCCTAATGAGTAGCGTAGCATAAGTGCGGCACTTAAAATTTGCGCAATAGGGTTTGCAACACCTTTGCCTGCAATATCAGGGGCTGAGCCACCAGCTGGCTCGTACAAACCAAAGCCCGATTGATTCAAGCTTGCCGAAGGTAATAAGCCCATTGAGCCTGTGATCATTGCACACTCATCTGACAAAATATCACCAAATAAGTTATCGCAAAGTAGTACGTCAAACTGGCTAGGCTGTTTAACTAACTGCATCGCTGCGTTATCTACGTATATGTAATCTAGGCTTACTTCTGGGTAGTCTTTGCTTACTTCGGTAACTACTTCACGCCATAATACGCTTGATGCTAATACGTTTGCTTTATCTACCGAGGTTACGTGGTTACTGCGTAATTTTGCCGCTTCAAAAGCAAAACGAGCAATGCGTTCAATTTCTTTACGCGAGTATGTTTGCGTATCAAAAGCAGCTTCTTCAGCGCCTTCGCCGCTACGGCCTTTTTCACCAAAGTAAATGCCGCCAGTAAGTTCGCGCACACATAAAATGTCAAAGCCTTTTTCGCTAATATCTGCACGCAATGGCGATGCAGCGCTAAGTGCTGGTAAAAGTTGTGCTGGGCGTAAGTTACAAAACAAACCAAAGTGCTTACGAAGCGGTAAAAGCGATGCACGCTCAGGTTGCTCGTTGGGTGGTAGGTTTTCCCATTTTGGGCCACCTACTGAGCCAAATAAAATGGCATCGGCGTTTTCACACGCGCTTAGCGTTTTTGGTGGTAATGCTTCACCAAATTCATCAATGGCTGCGCCACCAATGGCATGATGCTGACGGTTCAGGGTAAAACCAAACTTATTGCTTACAGCATCAAGCACTTGCTCTGCTGCTGCCATTACTTCTGGGCCAATTCCGTCGCCAGCTAATACTGCAACGCTGTAGTTTGTTTTACTCATCCTGCTTTCCTTTGTTGTTTTAAATCAGACACTTTTTGTGCACGATAAATTAAGTTGTAAACACGGATCATGGCGCGTACCGACGCCTCTACCACATCCGCAGCAATACCCACACCGTGATAAGGGCGGCCATCGTATTTAGCAATAATGTTTACTTGACCAAGCGAGCTTGCGCCTTGGCCAGTGGCTTCTAAGTTGTATTCAATCATTTCAACGCTCATACCTGTTAAGCGCTCAATTGCTGCAAACGACGCTTCAACAGGGCCATTACCTGTGGCTGCTTCTTGCTTTGCTTCGCCATCAATTAACATCCCAATGGTAGAGCTGGCTACCGACTGCGAGTTAGACGCTGAGTTTACAAACTCTAATTGGTATTTTTCGTCTTTGTCGTTAATTTGATTAAAGTAAATCATGGCTTCAAGGTCGTAATCGTATACGGTGCCTTTTTGATCAGCTAACGCTAAAAAGCTCTCGTATAAGCTGTCCATGTCGTAATCAGCTTTTTGGTAACCTAACTCTTCTAAGCGGTGCTCAATAACATGACGACCCGAACGCGAAGTCATATTTAATTGGTTATTTGGCACACCGACGCTTTCTGGCGACATAATCTCATAAGTATTTTGCGCTTTTAATACGCCATCTTGGTGAATGCCCGAGCTATGTGCAAAGGCGTTTTCGCCCACAATGGCTTTATTTGGCTGTACCGGCATATTACATATTTTTGCCACTTGGCGAGATGCGCGATAAATTTCTTCGCTTTTAATATCGGTGTGTACGTTTAAGTGGTCTTTGCGCATTTTCATGATCATCGCCACTTCTTCAAGCGAACAGTTACCCGCACGCTCACCAATACCATTTATTGTACATTCTATTTGGCGAGCACCCGCTTGTACCGCAGCTACCGAGTTAGCCACAGCTAAACCTAAATCGTTGTGGCAATGCACACTTAAGCGAGCTTTATCAATATTTGGCACGTTATTCATTAAGTGGCGGATCATCGCAGCGTATTCGTCTGGCGTTACAAAGCCAACGGTATCGGGTAAGTTAATAGTAGAGGCACCCGCATTAATTGCCTGCTCAACAATTTTACATAAATCCCAATGCGGCGTGCGCCCAGCATCTTCACACGAAAACTCAACATCATCTGTGTAGTTACGCGCTAATTTAATTGATTTAACCGCCATGGCCGTTGCATCATCTAGGCTCATGCGTAATTTGTGTTCAAGGTGCAAAGGGCTTGTGGCAATAAAAGTATGAATACGGCTTTGCTGTGCTGTGCGAAGTGCTTCGCCACAGGCTTCAATGTCTTTAGCAACAGAGCGTGCTAAACCACAAATAATCGGGCCTTTTACCTCGGTTGCAATACGTTGCACCGAGCGAAAATCAGCAGGGCTCGAAACCGGAAAACCCACTTCCATCACATCAACATTCAAGCGGCTAATAGTATGCGCTAACTGAATTTTATCGTCTTCTGTAAGGCTTGCTTTAAGTGCCTGCTCGCCATCACGTAAGGTGGTATCAAAAATCCATACTTTATCTTTGTCTTGCATAACTGCCCCTCATTCCTCTATTACCCAAATTTCAATTTATCCCAGCCGCGAGATAAAAAAAACCCCGCAATTGCGGGGTTTTTAATGTTTAACTCGATGCAAACACACTAATCCCCGCTCACTGACCATAGCAGTAAGAGGTTAAGTTTTAGTGTAATTAAACGAATATCTTGCATCTTGTTTCTTGTGTGTGTGTTCAGTGAGGCTTATTTTTAACATTACAGCGCAGCGGGTGCAAGCATAAATATTCCACGCATCATATTTAAAATCGAATCAAACAGGAGGGTTAATCTAACAAGAGCCCACTGAAAGAATTAAAAATCCACAAATAGGTGCGCTTATGTTTAATTTAACAAGCGCTTTAGAATACTCTGCTTATATTAACTTTTTGCTATTTTTTTAAGCTACGCTTCTTTATTTGTTTCTCTGATGTAATGCCCTGCTCCACGGGTAATATAACGTAATTGCCAAATCACACGTTCAGTTAACTCATCTCGTTGCTGGCCTTCTAGATCGAGTGCCTCTGCACCAGCGTTAAATACAAGCGTTACCATGGCTTCAGATTGAATGTAGGCATGTATGGCATCGCATTTAGTTTCGCTCTCTAAATAGTGAGCAAGTTCTAAAATAAAGTGTTTTACCTCGCGCGCTACTGCGGCTCTAAAAGCTTTTGAGGTACCAGAGCGCTCGCGCAGTAGTAATCTAAATTGGTTACTTGAGTTGTCAATGAACTCCATAAAGGTCACTACGGAGGTATTTATAACACTTCCACCGTCGTTCGCTATACGTCTACGAGCTTGGCGCATAAGTTGACGAAGGGTTAAACCGGCTTCGTCTACCATGGTTAAGCCTAGTTCGTTCATATCTTTAAAGTGGCGATAAAATGAGGTGGGAGCAATCCCGGCTTCACGCGCTACTTCACGTAAACTTAAATTAGAAAAACTATGATCAGCACTTAGCTGGTTAAATGCCGCCTCAATTAAGGCTTGTCGTGTTTTTTGTTTCTGTTGTGCTCTAACACCCGACATCCACAGCTCCCTGAAGTTATTTATATGAAGTTTTAGTGATAATTAGCTTAATTGTCTAGTCTAATACTTGACGGCAAGAGATTGAAACACTATTTTAGCTTACAGTTGTACGCTGAGAGTAAATACGATGAATAAACCACCGATTATTTGGACAAACGTCCTGTTTTTTAGCCTAACCTTTTTGGCGGCTGCCACACTTGTACCTTGGTACGGCATTAGCTACGGATTTACCAGCGCACATTGGATTGCATTTGTAGGCTGCATGTTTTATGCAGGCCTATCTATCACTGCTGGATACCACAGATTATGGGCTCATAAAGCGTATAATGCACATCCTGTAATTGAATTTATTTTTGCGCTTGGCGGTGCTTTTGCCTTGCAAAACAGTGCCCTGCATTGGAGTAGTGATCACCGTATACACCACGGCCAAGTTGACGATCCAGTAAAAGACCCATACGCCGCAACTAACGGCTTCTGGTATAGTCATATTGGCTGGATGCTTCGTGATTATCAAGGTGACAGCTACGGTGACTATAGCAACTGTCGCGATTTACAACGCAATAAAATAGTCACGTGGCAACACAAACATTACTTAAAACTTGTTATAGCAATGAATGTAGGCCTCCCGCTTGTGCTTGGTTTATTAGTGGGTGATGTGTGGGGAATGTTAATTTTAGCCGGCTTACTACGTTTGGTACTAAGCCAGCATTTTACTTTTTTTATTAACTCAGTTGCGCACATTTGGGGCTCACGCCCATACACTGAAAAAAATACAGCACGCGATAACGGTTTTTTAGCGTTATTTACTTATGGCGAGGGTTACCACAACTTCCACCATATTTTTGCAAGCGACTACCGTAATGGTATTAAGTGGTTTCATTACGACCCTACAAAATGGATGATTCGCTCATTAGCAGCATTGGGTTTAGCCAGTAAATTAAAGCGCACTCCGGTTGAGCGTATAGAAAAAGCAAAGGCCGAAACGCTCATGAGTAAAACCCAAACTCGCCTTGCAAAATTGCCTTTAGCACAAGATAAGCTTACATTATTACAACAAGAGTACGATTTATTGCTGAAAAAACTGCAAAATTATTGTTCACTACAAAAACAAGTGTTAGAAGTTAAAAAAAATAACATGGCAAAGCAGTGTGAACAATCAGCATTAATGGCACAATACCATGAGTTGGAAGCCGCCTGGGAAAATCAAAAACAGGCATGGCTAGCACTTAATGCGAGGTTATTAAAAGCCTCTTTTAATTAATTTAGGAGTGGCTGTGGCCAAACAACCAGAACAAAAAAAAGTACCCGTGACATACCAATATGACGCAATAATTATTGGCACGGGTCCTGGCGGTGAAGGTACCGCCATGAACCTTTCAAAAAACGACAAAAAAGTAGCGGTTATTGAGCGCCAAGAAACGGTAGGCGGCGGCTGTGTACATTGGGGTACTATTCCTTCAAAAGCGCTACGTCACTCGGTTAGTCGTTACATTGAATACAAAGCAAACCCATTATTCAATGTAGGCGAGCGCCCTAGCCGTTTAACTTTTCCTGATATTTTACGTCACGCTAGTTCGGTTATTTCAAAACAGTCTAATTTACGCAGTAGTTTTTACGACCGTAACCGCATTCATATGTTTCAAGGCGATGCGAGCTTTGTAGACAAACACACGGTAGAAGTTAAACGTAATGATGGCTCAACTGAACGCCTAACAGCAAAAACGATTGTAATAGCTACAGGCTCACGCCCTTATCGTCCACCAGAGGTAGACTTTAGCCACTCTCGTATTTACGAAAGTGACACTATACTCGGCCTTGAGCACGACCCACACCGTGTACTTATATATGGTGCGGGGGTTATTGGCTGTGAGTATGCTTCTATTTTTAAAGGCTTAGGCGCTAAAGTTGATTTAGTTAACACCCGCGACCGTTTACTTGCCTTTATGGATGCTGAAATATCAGATGCGCTTAGCTACCACTTTTGGAATAGCGGCATTGTTATTCGTCACAACGAAGAGTTTGATCGTATAGAAACACGTGATGACTGTGTTGTTATGCATTTAAAATCGGGCAAACGTGTAAAGGCTGACTGTATTTTATTTGCCAATGGCCGAACTGGTAACACTGATACACTTAACCTTGAAGCCATTGGCTTAAAAGCTGATAGCCGTGGCCAACTTAAAGTTAACGAAACATACCAAACAGAAGTAGACAACGTGTACGCTGTGGGTGATGTAATTGGCTACCCTAGCCTTGCCAGTGCTGCATTTGATCAAGGCCGTATAGCTGCTGATGCTATTGCCTGTGGTAATTGTGAAGATAAGCTAATTATAGATATTCCTGCTGGTATTTATACTATTCCAGAAATGAGCTCTGTGGGTAAAACCGAGCAAGAACTTACCGCAGCTAAAGTACCTTATGAAGTTGGCCGTGCTCAGTTTAAACATTTAGCGCGCGCGCAAATTGCAGGCACTGAAGTAGGTAGCTTAAAAATATTATTCCACACCGAAACCAAAGAAGTACTTGGCGTACATTGCTTTGGTGAACGTGCCTCTGAAATTGTTCACATTGGCCAAGCCATTATGGAACAAAAAAATGGCGGCAATAATATCGATTACTTCGTAAATACCACATTTAACTACCCAACCATGGCTGAAGCTTATCGTGTTGCAGCGTTAAATGGCTTAAACCGATTATTTAAATAATTGTATTTGGATAAAGTAAAAAAGCCCGCTATTGAGCGGGCTTTTTTATTATTGATGCATAAAACACATTATACCAACCCGCAATAATACTTAATCATTCTGCGGGGCTAAACGTGTCGCTACCTGCGTTAAAAAATTCTCATTTAGAACAACTAAATAGCGAATTTTTTGCCTAGCTATCAACACGTTTTTCCAGCCTCAAAATAGATCACTTAATTAAGCGAGTTGGTATTATTTATGATATTTAGCACTTAATTCGTGCACTGCGTTAATAAACACACCGGCATTTTCTGGGTCTACGTCAGGCGTAATACCGTGGCCTAAGTTAAATACGTGGCCATTACCTGTGCCAAAGTCTTCTAAGATAGTGCCTACTTCTTGGCGAATACGCTCTGGCGTACCATGAAGCATTGACGGGTCCATATTACCCTGCAGCGCCACTTTATCGCCTACACGGCGTTTAGCGTCGCTAATATTAATAGTCCAATCTAGACCAACCGCATCACAGCCTGTAGCCGCTATTGCTTCAATCCATTGGCCACCGTTTTTAGTAAATAGCGTTACCGGTACTTTGCGACCATCGTATTCGCGAATTAAACCATCTACGATTTTGTGCATGTACTGCAATGAGAACTCGTTGTAATCACGCGGGCTTAAAACGCCGCCCCATGAGTCAAATACCATCAACGATTGCGCGCCAGCTTTTACTTGCGCGTTTAAGTAATCAATAACTGAATCAGCTAACTTATCGAGTAATAAGTGCAATGTTTGCGGCTCTGCAAACGCCATTTTTTTAATTTTACCAAATACTTTACTGCTACCGCCTTCAACCATGTAAGTTGCTAATGTCCAAGGTGAACCAGAAAAACCAATAAGCGGTACTTCACCCTTAAGTTCACGACGAATAGTACTTACTGCGTTCATTACGTAGCCAAGCTCGTCTGTAGGGTCTAGTTTTGGAATTTTTTTAACATCAGCAAGTGATGAAATAGGGCGTTCAAACTTAGGACCTTCACCAGTTTCAAAGTACAGGCCTAAACCCATAGCATCTGGAATCGTTAAAATATCACTAAATAATATAGCGGCATCTAACGGGTAACGACGTAATGGTTGTAATGTTACTTCACATGCAAGCTCAGCATTACGGCACAGGCTCATAAAATCGCCCGCTTGTGCACGTGTAGCGCGATACTCTGGTAAATAGCGTCCTGCTTGGCGCATCATCCATACCGGAGTTACATCAACAGGTTGTTTTGCAAGTGCACGTAAATAACGGTCGTTTTTTAATTCGCTCATGGCGTAAATGATCCTAAGACTTGTAGAAATTGTGCAAGATTGTACCACCATATTCATCCACCCTCTATTGCTTAGGGACGAAAACAAGATCCCCTAGAGGTAGATCAATATAATGGAGTGTTTTAATCCATTTTGATTATAAAACAAGCAAAAAAAGAATAACATTTAAAACTTTTTATTAATATGTTTGCAACATAAAGAAAACCTTGATATTGTTTGTCCCGCGTTAACAAAAACAACAATAAAAATCTTAAAACAATAAAAATAAAAATCATCTCATAAAAATAAGAAAGCTTGTTATAACAAGTCACTGAAAGAAATTAGACCACCGTAACTGGTGGTTTTTTCTTGCCTAAAATAAAATCCCTCGTCTTAGATTATATAAAAAGGTACACCCCTCAAAGTAGCTCAACTTTACTTGTTGATATACGCGCAAATTAAATATATCTTGATGTACATAAACTTATTATATTCTAATTGAAAGACCAACCCAGCTAGGAGAACAGTTATGCTGACGCGTGTAGAAAAAGCTCAACAAAAATGGGGTGGTAGCCACACAGTAATTGATAAATGGCTAAACGAACGCCAAGACCTTATTGTACTTTATTGCAAAATTGCAGGTTTTACGCCGTATGAAAAACAAGATCAAGCATTGCCAGAGCCAAAACTAATTGAATCATTTTGCCAACTTTTAATGGACTACCTATCTGCAGGCCATTTTGAAGTATATGACGATATAGCAAAAGCATGCGAGAAAAAGGGCTTACAAAGCCAAGAGCTTGCAAACTCTATTTACCCTCGCATTTCTAGCACAACCGATGTGGCATTAGATTTTAATGATAAATACGCTGAAGTAGACAAAGAAGACCTATTGAAAGGCTTTGATAATGACCTATCTGTAATTGGTGAGGCATTAGAAGTACGCTTTGCACTTGAAGATGAACTTATTGATAACTTGTTTTCTAATCACACAAATTAATACGTTGCTTATATACATATCTAAAAAAGGGACCTAATGTCCCTTTCTTGTTCACATTATAAGCGTTAGCTATTATTGTGCTGCTTCTGCATCTTCGCTTTGAATTTCAAGTAATTCTACTTCAAATACAAGTGTTGAATTAGCTGGAATTTTACCTAAGTCACGGTCGCCGTAAGCAAGCTCCGAAGGAATAGTAAACTTGTACTTAGAACCTACCGACATAAGTTGTAAACCTTCAGTCCAACCCGCAATTACGCGGTTAAGAGGGAAAGTTGTCGGTTCGTTACGTGCATATGAGCTATCAAACTCAGTACCGTCTAATAAAGTGCCTTTGTAGTGTACTTTGACTACATCAGTTGCCACTGGCTTTTCGCCATCGCCTTCGCTAAGTACTTCGTACTGTAGGCCAGACTCAGTTACTGTAACACCTTCTTTTTTAGCATTTTCTGCTAGGTATTTAGCGCCTGCTTCTTTACTTTTTTCAGACTCTACTTTTGCTTTTTCTTCTTGCTTAGTACGCACTGATGTATCTAGTGCAGTTAGCACTTCGCGAATTTTTTCTTCGTCAATTTTTGCATTGCCAGCAAGCGCATCTTCAAAACCACGGATTAAAAGTGCTTGGTCTAGTTCAATACCAATTTCTGTTTTATCTGCTAGGTCTTTATTTAAAAAGTTACCTACAGATGCACCAATACCGTATGCTTGTTGCTGTTCTACAGTGTCTAATTTAACTTCAACTTGCTCTTTTTTTGCTTCTTGATTACAAGCAGTAAGCGCTAAAACTGACGCTGCAATCAATGACAATCTAATCGTCTTTTTCATTTTAAATCTCCGACATACTTTGCAGTTGTCATTTTAATGTATTATTACTAGTTAAAGATTAACGGCCTACATGATAGGCTGCTTGTTTAATGACTAAATTCCATGTTGTTAGCTAAACTAAAAACATATCCAGTGATTAGACAAACAACCTAGGCATTTAACGTGCCCTAGTCTAACCTCTCAGTCACTAAGAGTTAAGAGGAAATACCTGTAACATGTCGATATTTCGTACTTTTTTAATCGTATTAAGCTGTTTTCTAACCATCGCCTGCACTGATAAAAAACAACAAGCTATAGCAAGCTACGAACATGCCGCACAAGGCGCATTTTCCTCAGCCCTATCAAACGACGGTAAATACAGCCTAATCTCCTCTATCAACCATGGGGTCGCTCTTTGGGATAATCAACAGCAAGTACTAAAATACCAATGGTTTCAGCAACAAGATCAAGACAGCTTGGTATACGCTGTTGCCATTGCTTTTGATAACAGCGTAGCTGTTACCGCCGAAAAAACAACGTTTGCTGTGTGGGATATAACCACAGGAAAAAATAAAGGTTATTACAAAATACAAAAAGCCAGTATTCGCGATATTGCCATTAGCGATCAAGGCCGTAGTGTTTTATACGGCCGTAGCGATGGTGTGGTCGTATTTGTAAACCTAGAAACTGGACGCCGCATTGAGTTTTTAGGCCACCAAGATAAAGTGAACACCGTTGACTTATCACCTAACGGACGCTATGCCTTAAGTGGTTCAAACGATTATGTCGCTTACTTTTGGGATACACGTACAGGGCAAGTAATTCATCGCTTTAATCACCCAACGCGTGTTACCCAGGTGACGCTCGATCCACAAGGTCGCTATGCGTTTACGGCAGATAGTATGGCACAGGCAAATGTATGGAAGCTGACTACAGGTGATCTTGTGAGTAAACTGAAGTATATTGCGCGTCAGAAAATTTTTACTGCTGTGCGTTTTAACGAACAAGGTACTTTACTAGCAACCGGCTCGCCAAATAAGCGCGTAGATTTGTGGCAAATACCAAGTGGTGAAAAAATTCAAACTTGGCAGGTTACCCCGCGTGAAGGCAGCAAGCCTAAATCAGCGGTGGTGCTAGATGTGACATTTACAAATAACGATAAGTCGTTGTTAACCGAAAGCTCCAGCGGTATCGCAGAGCGATTTATTATACGAGAGAATGAATGAACACAATTGAACATCGCTTAATGGAACTTGAAGCCAAAGTGGCTTTTCAAGACGAAACGATTGAAGTCTTAAATGATGAAATAAAAGTGCACCAACAATTGTTAGCTAACATGAAACGCCAAACAGAACTGCTAGCAGAAAAAATTAAAGAATCGCAGTCATCATCGTCTATGATGTCTGAAGTACCAGAGCCGCCTCCACCGCATTACTAAAGCCGGTAAAAATTACGCAATAAAAAACCGGGTTAGTCGCCCGGTTTAAATACACCAATTACTTGTTCAAATTGGCGAGTTGACGCCTGAACAGCATTATCGGGCTGCGACATTTTATGCCCACACTCAACACACTCTACTTTTTCAACATCATGTTCTCTGTATAGCATCATAGTATCCATGGCTTTACACTCAGGGCACGACGCACCAGCAATAAATCGCTTCTTTTGTCTCACAACATTTTTCCTGTGGTTTGAACTGTGGCTATTTTATCGTATAACTTCACCTGTTGATACGCTTGATAAGCGCATTAAGTTCTATGGTATGATAGGGGCAACTTAACAAGGGCACAGCAAAGTAACGCATTCATGATCCAAATCTCAGAAATAGAACTACTTCGTGGCGGTAAAGCCTTATTAAAAAATGCATCAGCCACTTTATTTCCAGAACATAAAGTTGGCCTTGTAGGGGCCAATGGCTGCGGAAAATCAACGTTATTTGGTTTATTAAAATCAGAACTACAGTTAGACGCCGGAAGCTGTAGCATTCCTAAAGATTGGTCTATAGCCTCTGTTAAGCAAGAAACCCCTGCACTTGAAATAAGCGCCATTGATTACGTACTGCAAGGCCATCCTGAATATTACGCGCTGCGTATTGCCCTTCGTGAAGCAGAGCAAATCAATGATGGCGATACACAAGCTAAAGTACACATTCAATTAGAAAATATTAAAGGCTATAGTATAGAGTCTAAGGCTGGCGAATTACTGCATGGTTTAGGCTTTGCCAACAATCAAATAGAAAACCCCGTAAGCGCATTCTCTGGTGGTTGGCGTATGCGCTTAAACCTTGCTCAAGCATTGATACGAGACGCCGATTTACTGCTACTTGATGAACCAACTAACCACCTTGATTTAGACGCAGTATATTGGCTTGAGCGCTTTTTACGTGCCTACACTGGCACCCTTGTACTTATATCGCATGACCGTGAGTTTTTAGATGCGGTGGTTGATCAAATCTGGCATGTAGATAAGCAAATTATTAATGTGTACAAAGGCAACTACTCGCAATTTGAGCGCCAAAAAGCAGAACGCTTACTACAGCAGCAAGCTATGTTTGAAAAGCAACAAGATCAAATTGCACACCTTGAGCAGTTTATTACGCGCTTTAAAGCAAAAGCCAGTAAAGCCAAACAAGCACAAAGCCGCGTAAAAGCCCTAGAGCGTATGGAAAAGCTGGCTCCTGCTCATGCCGATTCACCGTTTAACTTTGAATTTGCAGAGCCTACTGCCCTTCCAAACCCACTTATGAGCTTAGATAAAGCGAAAGCGGGTTATGGTGAAGTCACTATTTTAAATAATATAGAGCTTAATTTAGTCCCTGGTAGTCGTATTGCTTTACTTGGCCGAAATGGCGCAGGTAAATCAACGCTAATTAAACTACTCTCTGGTGATTTAGAGCCACAAGCAGGTAAGGTTGTGCAGCACCATGGTTTAAACATTGGTTATTTTGCACAGCATCAACTTGAATCTCTTGATTTAAAAGCCAGCGCTATTACGCATTTACAGCGTTTAAACCCTAAAGCCACTGAGCAATCGCTGCGTGACTTTTTAGGTGGCTTTGCTTTCATTGGCGACAAAGCCCTCGAACCGGTAGCCCCCTTTTCGGGCGGCGAAAAAGCACGCTTAGTGCTTGCCATGTTGGTATATCAAAAGCCAAACCTACTGCTTCTCGATGAGCCAACTAACCACCTTGATTTAGAAATGCGCCATGCACTTGTTATGGCACTACAAGGTTTTGAGGGCGCCATGGTTACTGTATCGCACGACCGCCACATGCTTAAAAACACCGCTGATGAATTTTATTTAGTAGACGATGGCAAAGTAACTCAGTTTGGTTACGATTTAGATGAATATTATCAATGGTTACTAAATGCCAACAAAGAAGCCGTTAAAGCCCAGCAAAGTGATGAGCCTAAAGCTAACCCAGGTGTTAACCGAAAAGAGCAAAAACGCCTAGAAGCCGAATTTAGAAAAGCCATTCAACCGCTTAAAAAACAAATTGAAAAGCTTGAAAAGCAACTAGACAAATACTCCGCAGAGCTTAGCGAAGTAGAGGTCGCACTTGGCGATAACGAACTCTACAACGACGACAATAAAGCCCAGCTAAAAGAGTTAATTGCAAAGCAAGCAACGCTCACACCTAAACTTAACGACATTGAAGAAGAGCTCCTCATGGCGCTTGAAGAAATGGAAGAAAAAGAACAGGCCTTTGCCGATGAACTTGCTCAATAGCAATGACTTTTGGCAATTTGCGTGCACCTTGTACGCAAAGCCTGGGCAACAACAAACCTTGCTGGCACTGCAAAATCAGCAAGGTAAAAATGTTAATGTGTGTCTATTTTTATTGTATTTAGACTCACTTAAACTTAGCATTAGCGCCGAGCAGCTGAGTGACTTAATAGCCTCAATTAACGGATTTGATACGCAAGCGCTTAAGCCTCTTCGCTCTGCCCGTAGCTATTTGAAAGAACATCAGCATACGATTAGTGACTACGCAATAATACGTAAAGAGCTATTAAGCGCCGAGTTAAAACTTGAAAAGCAGCAACAGCAAATGCTTGTTGATAAAGCTAACCAGTTCAAAATGTTAGAAGTGATAAAACCTAATAATATCGAGCTATACGTAAAGCTAGCCTAAATTAAAACAGCGCTTCGGTAATAATCTAATAGTCTTTAAAACATGATCTAAATCAACTTAGAGTGGCTACTCTTCCCACTTAGAAAAATAGTTTGATCTCGATCACATTACTCCCTGCAAACTCCCTCTATGATTAACTCATCAACCAACGAGGAGAAAACTCATGAACGTATTCTTTAGAGACTTTTTTAGCGACCCTGTATTATTTATGTCTTTTGGGATCTTAGGTGTCGTGATTTCTCTTTGTTTATTTTACGCTTTTTACTTTATTAAAAAAATAAGTGAAGCGGAAGTTCCTGATTAGCATTAAAAATTAAGCACGACGCACTAAAGCGCCTTATTAGTTTACTAGTTAGGCGCTTTTTATTTTCTGCAGCGAAAAATTTGATACACTAGCTTTTCGTTTAATACAAAGTGCGTAGTACAAACATGATCTCTCAGTTCAAACCAGCATGGTGGATGACCAATCGTCACGTTCAGACCATAATGCCGCGTTTTTTCCGCCCATTTCACAATACGTCCTACGAACTTGAGCAACTTGATACACCTGATGGTGATTTTATTGAGCTTGCGTGGTCGCTTCCACATAACGAAACTGCACCACTTGCCGTTGTTTTACATGGTCTAGAAGGCAACATAAATAGCTTTTATGCCAAAGGCATGATGAAGGCCTTAAAAAAACAAGGCTATGCAGTTGTGCTTATGCACTTTAGAAACTGCTCGACTGAAGTAAACCGCCTCCCCCGCGCATATCACAGTGGTGATACAGCCGATTTAGCTTTTTTTATAGATTATTTGCGTCAACAATACCCAAACCGCCCAATTATGGCCGTTGGTTTTTCGCTAGGTGGTAATGTACTTGCTAAGTACCTAGGTGAAGAACGCGAAACATGCCCATTAAGTGCAGCAGCGGTTGTTTCTGCACCTTATGACTTATCGTCATCAAGCGATGTTATACGTAAAAGTTTAGGTAAAATTTATCAAAAGTATCTGCTCGACAGAATGAAAAAGTCAATGCAACGCAAATTGCCGCAAATAAAGCAGCAAATACCAATTACTACCGACCAACTAATGGAAATTGACGATTTATTAGAGTTTGATAACCAGCTAACTGCTCCATTACATGGCTTTGAAAACGCTCACGATTACTACCGTAAAGCCAGCGCTATGCCGTATTTAAAAGACATCGCTATTCCTACGCTTATTATTCACGCTAAAGACGACCCCATGCTCTCTATTAAAGCCGTACCGAGTAGGCAAGATGTCAGTGAGCATGTTACGCTGTGCGTCTCAGAGAAAGGCGGACACGTAGGTTTTATTAGCGGTAACAACCCTTTTAAACCTATATTTTGGTTAGAGAAAGCAGTGCCGTATTATTTTGGCCAACACATATTAAATAAAGCGAGTAACAAGCAGTAATGATTATCCCTTTTGAACAACTCGATAAAGACACTCTTTATAATTTAATTGAAAGTTATGTACTGCGCGAAGGCACTGATTATGGCGAGCAAGAAATAACAATTGAAAGCAAAGTCGCTCAGGTTAACCAACAACTAAACAGCGGCGAAGCGATGGTGTTTTTTTCAGAGCTACATGAGTCAGTAACTATAATTTCAAAAGGCGAATTTAAAGCACTACAAAGTGAAGAGCATGAGACGCAGTCATTTGATTAAAGCGTAACACTTGTAACTTTTGAACTGAACGTACACAATGGCTTTTTACCCAAAGAGCCAAAACATGATAAAACTCAGCACTCTAGTGGTAGCCATATCACTAGCATTAATCCCCAAAGCCTTTGCAGAGCAAGTGAAAAGCCCGTCAGACAAAGCAGTTAAACTTGCCAAAGACACTATTTTAATAGATACCCACATTGATGTGCCTTATCGTATACACGAAGGCTGGGTTGATGTAACTAAAGCCACAGCTGATGGCGACTTTGACTACCCTCGTGCTGTTAAAGGCGGTTTAAACGCCCCTTTTATGTCGATTTATATTCCTGCGCATTTAGAATTTGAAGGCAAAGGAAAAAGCTACCAATTAGCCAATCAAATGATTGATAGTATGGAAGCGATTGCCCAGCGCGTACCCGATAAGTTTGCTATTGCGAGCTCAAGCGCTGATATAGAAGAGCAGTTTAAACAAGGCAAGCTATCTATTGCGATGGGTATGGAAAACGGTTCACCAATTGAAGGTGATATGAAAAACCTTCAGCATTTTTATGACCGTGGTATTCGCTACATCACGCTAGCTCACTCGCAAAGCAATCATATTTCTGACTCTTCTTACGATATACGCCGTAAATGGAAAGGTTTAAGCCCATTTGGTAAAAAGCTTATAACTGAAATGAACAATGTAGGTATGTTAGTCGATGTATCGCATATTTCAGATGATGCGTTTTATCAAGTAATGGAGCTCTCTAAAACGCCGGTAATTGCCTCGCATTCATCGCTACGTAAGTACACGCCTGGTTTTGAGCGAAATATGAATGACGATATGCTACTCGCACTTAAAGAAAATGGCGGCGTTATTCAAATTAACTTTGGCTCAAGCTTTGTTACCGCAAAAGCTGGTAGCTGGGGTAAACAGTTAAAAAGTTCAAAAGAGTCAGCTAAAAAAGAAGGCACCAAGCTAAGTAAAGATTTTGATGCTGCGTATCGTGCTAAAAACCCATACCCATATGCAAGCCTTGAACAGGTGCTGGATCATATTGACCATGTTGTTGAACTAATTGGTATTGATTATGTTGGTATTGGTTCTGACTACGATGGCGTGGGTGATTCACTTCCTATAGGCTTAAAAGATGTATCTAGCTACCCTAATCTTGTTCAAGGTTTAATGGACAGAGATTATAGCGATGCTGATATCAAAAAGATTTTAAGTGGCAATTTATTAAGAGTGTTAAAGCAAGCTGAAGAGTACGCGAAGAAACACTAGCCTATAAAGATTTCGAGAATTTGATTAATAGCACGGCTTAAAGTCGTGCTTTTTAATACCTTAATTATACCTAAGTCACTTAAACTTAAAGGTAAACCTAGCCTTATAAATTTAACTCTGAGCGGCTGATAGCTGAAAACTAATCACTTTTCTTCAGGCATTAAAAAACCCGAGGCTAAGCTCGTTTTTTTTAGTATTAATTAACTTAAAAGTTAACTATTACTCGTTGAACGTTGCTACGGAGCACCTACGCCTAAGGTAAGAACGCCACCTTCATGTAAGCTAAATTTCAGGCATTAAAAAACCCGAGACTAAGCTCGGGTTTTTTTAGTATTAATTAACTTAAAAG
>NZ_JBAKAU010000010.1:0-150572 GCF_038155085.1 Pseudoalteromonas aliena | reverse complement strand
TACCGACTTCAAATTAAAGAAACCCGTTACAGCTATGTGACGGGTTTTTTGCTGTTTGGGATTTAATAAATAGTCAAGAGCTCATGCCGAATTCAGTAATGAAACCAAATAGCTCGAAGGCGAGCCCCGGCCAACGATAGTGTAGCATTTGTTATGTGAAAGTAGGACATTACCAGGCTTCAAATTGTAGAAAGCCCGACTAGAAATAGTCGGGCTTTTTTACGTCTGCAGAAAAGTGAAATGTGCGCAATTAATACACACTCACAGCAACCCCGAGCACGTAGGTAGAGCGAGTATAATAAAAGCACTGCGAGTACTCTTATAAAGCTTCTACTTCGATTAAAGTCTTACTAAATACCGAAATTTTTGCTTTGTTATAGACGTAGGTTCCTTACCTCACAATAGCCTACTCAATTAAGTAGATTGGTGTAACAAAATATTTTCAATATCTCTTCTTTAAATTATCGACTCTGCTTTGCTGTTGCTCTAATCTTAATTTATGGTCTGCTCAATTATGTCGTTTATAAAAATGTAACAGAACTTGTTTAGGTGAACTTAGAATAATAAGGGCTTAATAATGAGCGAAATTGATAATCATCCCCATGGTATTTTTTGTTGGTCAGAACTTTGTACGTACAATGGGAAAGACGGTAAGGCGTTTTATACTTCATTATTTGATTGGGGATATGATGACCAGCCAATTGGTGAAAACTTATATTACACCGTGTTGCAAAAACAAGGTGATGATATTGCAGCTATGTACGAAATAGATCAAGAACAGGTTGCTGCGGGTGTTCCGAGTTATTGGTTAGCATATATTGCAGTAGATAATGTTGATGAATGTGCTTTGAAAGCAAAAAGCCTTGGTGCTGAAATTATTGCGAGTCCTCATGATGTTATGGATGCTGGCAGAATATTAATAATAAAAGATCCAGGTGGAGCAACTGTTGCTCTGTGGCAAGGGAATGCGCACAAAGGGTGTAAACGTGTTGAAGAGCTACATACGCCATATTGGTATGAATTAGCAACGCGAGATACTAAAGCAAGTAAAGATTTTTACTGTTCTTTGTTGGGTTGGCAAAGTGAAACAAAGCCAATGGAGAATATGCAATACACCTTATTTTTAGTGAATGGTAAACTTATCTCAGGCATGCTTGAGATGACAAACGAGTGGCCAGCAGATACTCCTCCTCATTGGATGATTTATTTTGCTGTTGAAAATTGCGGTACAGCCATTAAAAAAGTTGAAGAGCTTGGCGGGCAAGTATGTGTTCCTGCTACAGATGTTCCTGACGTTGGTCGGTTTTGTGTTATCTGTGATCCTCAGGGGGCTGTATTTTCGGTAATACAGCCGGATATGCTTAGTAGTTCATTAGCGTAAACATATGCTGGTATTAAAGATAATATTATTTAATACCAGCGACTAAGTTCCCCACGTTATTTGGCTATCCATTATGAATTATTGTTCAATTTTTCTTGCTATAATGCACACAATTAAATAGTTAGTAGCACTGAGAGCACAATGGAAATTGAACAAGATAGCAACTTAACCCTTCCTTTATTTCTTCTTGATGAAACTTTAAGTGAAAGAGATTTAGAGCAACCTGATTTTGAAATTTCTATTGCGTTAAATGATGAGTTACTAACTCAAATTTGCCAAAACCCGAGCGAAGGTAGCAGTGTCGCTATTACGCTAAGTAATTACCAGCTATTAATTACTGATTCTGTATACTCGGCGACTTTAGAACAAGAGCACGATGCGCAAATTACTTTAACTCATGGACCTTTATTGAGTGTGGTACTAAATACCTCAGAGCAACAAACATTTGTATCTCCACAAATGGATATGATGCCAACATTTGACTTAGGTGATGAGGACTTAGAATGAAAAAAATTCTAATAAGTGCCTTAGTACTGATTATTTTGAGTGGGTGTGCATATTTGGGTAATGCTCATTACGATAATGTATTTGGTGCAGAGCAAACACAAGAACGGATTATTCCACATACCACGGGGGCTGGGGCTGATTTTTTACAAAATGTAAAACCAGTTCTCGATACTCGCTGTGTTGTATGTCATGGCTGTTATGATGCGCCTTGTCAGTTGAAGCTTTCATCGCCTGAGGGGATTGATCGTGGGCTAAGCAAAGATCTTGTTTATGATGGAACACGTTTACTTGCCACTACACCGAGCCGTTTGTTATTTGATGCAACTAATACAAAGCAATGGCGCGAGAAAAACTTTACGCCTGTGCTTAATGAGCGCGCTCAAACAGAAGAGGCCAACTTAGCTGGTAGCGTGCTATTTAATAGTTTGGTATTAAAGCAAAGCCATGAATTACCTGCTAATGAAGTATTAGATGATGAATTTGATTTTTCACTTAGTCGCTCACAAACGTGTGCCACAATGGGCGAATTTGATCGACTTGCGGATGAGCAACCTCATGCAGGTATGCCTTATGGTTTACCTGGGGTATCGCGAGAAGAGTTTAATCATTTACAAAACTGGCTTAAAGGTGGCGGTAAAATGTCGCACCTTAAGCCACCTAGCCAATTTGATTTAAACAAGATAAAAGGCTGGGAAGCATTTTTAAATCAAGATAGTTTAAAGTATCAGTTATCAGCGCGTTATATATATGAACATTGGTTTTTAGCGCACATTTATTTTACTCCCGAAAATCCACAAAGCTTTTTTAAACTTGTGCGTTCAAGTACGCCCCCTGGTGAAGAAATAAAGCTAATCAACACGCGCCGCCCATATGATGATCCTAAAGTTAGCCGTGTTTATTATCGTTTTATGCAAGAACGCTCAACTATTCTTTCTAAAACACATTTACCACTTGAGCTTAATGAAGCTAAGTTACTACGTTTATACGAGCAGTTTATTGCACCTGATTACACCGTAACTAAAATGCCTAGTTATAAAGCTGAGTCGGCTTCAAATCCATTTAAAACATTTGAAGTAATTCCTATTAATTCTAAGTATCAGTTTATGCTTGATGAAGCTGAACTTATTATTATGGGTTTTATAAAAGGGCCTGTTTGTCGTGGTCAGATTGCGCTAAACGTAATTAATGATCATTTTTGGGTAGCCTTTGCTGACCCTGATAAAGTTGCTACACCCGCTGTAGGGCAAATGCTTGTACAGCATGAAGATGCTCTAGAGCTCCCTGCTGCTGAAGAAAGTAATGCGTTACCTATCTCTAGCTGGGTTAAATATTCAGTACGTGAGAAAAAATATTTACAGGCTAAAGTTGAGCTCGCAAACGATATGTTTAAAGGTGGCGAGCATCTTACTACCGGTTTACTTTGGAAAGGTGATGGGCATAATAAGAACGCAGCCTTAACTATTTTTCGGCATTTTGACAGTGCTACTGTGGTTAAAGGTTTTATAGGGCAAGAGCCTAAAACAACTTGGATACTTGATTATGCTTTATTTGAGCGCATCCACTACTTACTTGTAGCCGGTTTTGATGTATACGGGAATATTGGCCATCAATTAGTAACACGCTTATACATGGATTTTTTACGTTTAGAAGGGGAGCAAAACTTTTTATCATTGCTGCCAGAGGCAAAGCGTAATCAAATTAAAAAGCAGTGGTATCGTAACTCGCCACCAGATTTATCTAAGTTCTTTAAAAATAATCGTGAATTTAGCCAGCCAACCGGTATTGAGTATAAAACCGATAACCCTCAGCACGAGTTATACGCTTTAATGAAAGAGGCTTTAGCGCCTGTACTAAGTGAGAGGTACGATTACACTAAAGTGCCAGAGTCGTTAAGTGCAATAAATAATATGCCTGCAAAAGCAGTTAATTTGTTGCCTCAAATTTCTTTTGTACTCGTTAAGCAAGCTGATAATAGCCATAAAGGTTATACAATCATCCATCATAATGCGCACTACAATATATCGAGTTTATTAAACGAGGATGGCCAACGCGCCTATGATGAAGATACAGCCACAATCGTACCTGGTTTTATAGGTGATTACCCAGCTGCTATTTGGTATTTAAATAATGAGCAACAAGTTAATGCATTTGCCGAGCAGTTGCCAATGATGCAAATTGAAGCTGATTATCGTGTTTTAAAAAGTGAATTTGGAATACGCCGCACTCACCCACAGTTTTGGCAATACAGCGACATTTTACACTCTGTGGCAAAAGAGTATCGTGGTATAGAACATGGAATGTTTGATTACAACCGATTAGAAAATAGATAACGTTTAACTTTATAAAACCCAGCTTTTGCTGGGTTTTTATTGTCATAGTTTTCTTGTCTAAACATAGCTTACTTAATCATATAAATGGTATTACTCTTACTGATTTTTCGTTTCATAAAATTAGGCTACACTTAAATAAAAAAACAGGCCCTTATATGTTCAATATTATTAAAAGTGTTAGAAAGCGATACCGATGGGCGTTATTAGCTATTGCGCTTTTGATCAGTGGTTCTGCATTATTACTTCAATTAAGTATTTCGGTTCAAAAGTACGATGCTAAAGTTATTAATATTGCAGGTAAGCAAAGGATGCTTTCGCAAAAAATAGCATGGCATAGTAATACTATACTTAATACGAATAACTACTCTGTATCACATACTCAATCCCTAAAAAAATCTTTAAATACATTTAATTCTGCGCATCAACAATTATTAGTGCAAAACCCTAGCGGGGAGTATAAATATTTAACGCCTGAGCTTATAAAGTTATACCTATATGAGCCAATACAGCTAGATAAAAGTGTTACACAATACATACTAGAAGCAGAGAAGCTGTTATACCAAAAAGGAGAGGTAAAGCAGTCAGTTTTTTCTATCGAAGAGGTAGAAACGCTTTTATTAAACCTCGATAAGGCAGTTAGTTTATATGAGCAAAGTGCGCTCAGTAAGGTTAACTGGGTTTCTAATTTAGAAATATTATGCTGGCTATTAGCCATGATATTACTGCTGATTGAGCTAAGATTTGTTTTTATGCCAATGGAGAAAGAAGTAACAAATACGCTGTCAGAATTACAAAAACAAAAAGATTTTGTACAGCAAATTAGCCAAAATAAAGAGCATTTTATTGCCAGAGCGAGCCACGAATTTAGAACACCTTTACAGGGTTTAATCACATCTATAGAAGCGCTAGATGTAACTTCTGAGCAAGAAAGTATTAAAACTCAGGCAAAATATTGCTCTCTCAGATTAATATCCATGCTTGATGAGCTACAAGACCTGCAGGCGTTGAGTGCAGGGAAGTGGGTACCCCATTTAAAAGATGAAAACCTATTAGAGTCGTGCAATAAAGTAGTGATAGCTTATAAATATGCATGTAAGCAAAAAGGTATAAAGTTAACTAGTCATTTAGATGAATCGTTAAACTGTATTTGTAAATTAGATCACCAGCGCTTGCAGCACATGTTTACTGAATTGATGAGCAATGCGATTAAATTTACTGCCGAAGGTGAAATTAATGTATCTGCAGAGCTTTTAAATAATGAGTTTTTCTTAACTGTGAAAGATACTGGTTGTGGTTTTTCACAGGCAGTTGCTGACCTTGAATTTGATTCATTCAAACAGAATAATCACTTTCAAGGATTAAGAACTGGACTTACCCGTGTACAGTATGTAGTTAAGGCACTTCATGGCACAATTAGCTTTCAAAATAACGTGCCGCATGGTGCTATAGTAACTTTAAGCTTACCAATAATAAGCCATAAAGAAGCGCTTGAAGAGCATACATTAAATAGTAATCTAACGTGTTTAGTTGTTGAGGATAACCCGCTTAATACTATGTTGCTTACCCGTATACTAACTCTTTTAAATTTAAGCTACGAATGCGCTGTAAATGGAGAAATAGCGTGTGATATGGTGAGTAAAAACGAGTACGACGTTGTTTTTATGGATTTAAATATGCCAGTAATGGATGGCTTCACAGCCATAAAAAAAATACGTGCTGAGCTTAATAAAACGATGCCAATTATAGCTGTAACAGCAAATACCTCGGATGATGATATGGAAGAAGTATATGAAAGTGGCGCTAATGCTCATATCTATAAGCCCATTAGTCAGCAGGCAATTGAGGATGCTTTAAACAGTATAAGTAAAATTAGTAACCCGTGTAGCGAAGGTGCTTGCTAAGCCCTTTAAATATGCGCTAAGTTATTGTTTTATGTTTACTCGGAAACACACGTGCAGTCAATTACGCTTCAGCAATTTAATGGTTATTTAAAAGGGCAGGGTAAAAGCCGTTACAATATTAGTACTTTAAATTGGCAAGTTAATTTGGGGGAACATTGGCTATTATTAGGCGGTAATGGCGCAGGTAAATCAGCGCTAACGGCTACCTTAATAGGCGAGGCACAGTGTGAGAGTGGCAAACGGTTAAGTAGTATTGATAGAGTAATATTGGTCTCGTCTGATTCGCAAAAGCAGTTACTTGCAAATGAGTTAGAGCATGAAAAGCAAAGCCTAGTAAAAGATCTTATATTTACCTCGCAAAACCAACACAGTAGCCTTTTAACTCAGCTTATTGAGCTTTTTAAATTTGATACGCTACGAAACAGGCGTTTTAGAGATCTTTCAACAGGTGAAACCCGCAAGTTATTACTTATTAATGCGCTTAGCTCAAGCTGTGACTTAGTGGTGCTTGATGAACCTTTTGATGGACTTGATGCGGATTCGTGCCTTCAGCTTAATCAAATACTAGTAGATCTTAGTAAAACAATTACTTTTGTTTTTGTCTTAAACCGTCTGGATGAAATCCCTGCTTTTATTTCTCATTATGGTTATGTTAGCCAAGGGTGCTTGATCCATACATTAGCTAACCCAAGTGTTGAACAGTTAAACGACTTACTAAAATTACTGCATTTAGAACACACTACATTAAGTGTACCAAAACCCGATAGCACGCAGTTACAATCGCTATTTTCAGGTGAGACTTTAGTTAAATTAAATAATGCTAAAGTTAGTTACAGTGATGTAACTGTATTTAAAAACTTAAGCTGGACTATTCAAAAGCATCAGCATTGGCAACTAAGTGGAGCAAATGGCTCAGGTAAAACATGCTTATTAAGCTTAATAACAGGTGACAACCCTCAATGTTATAATAATGACATTGAGGTGTTCGGTTTGAAACGCGGTACAGGGGAGAGCATTTGGGATATAAAGCAGCACATAGGCTATATATCAAACGCACTGCATATGGATTATCGCGTAAGTATATCGGCTTTAAATACTGTTATTTCAGGGTTTTATGACAGCATTGGTTTATATCAAAAGCCGAGTGATTCACAAGTAAGTATCGCTAAGCAGTGGCTTGCATTAATAGGTTTAAGTGATAAGCAAAACACTTCATTTACTCAGCTATCTTATGGCGATCAGCGTATGTTATTAATTGTACGCGCAATGGTAAAACACCCAACATTACTTATTTTAGATGAACCCTGCTTAGGACTAGATGAAGCGAATAGACAGCGGGTGTTAGTATTAATTGAGAAGGTATGTGCGGCGAAAACAAGTACTGTGATTTATGTAAATCATCATGCGGCTGACAAAATTAAAGAAATAGAGAATTACTTAAAAATGGAAGATTTTAGGTATTAGTTCGTTTCTTATATTTTTTATTAATACTTTGTATTGCAAAAATAACAATTTCAATCGTAATAAAAATAGAGGCAAGGATTAACCCACTACTTGGTTTAAAATACCCCTCTTGGTAGTAATATACTCCATTGATAAAAAGCATGGAGAGAAAAAATAAAATTTCGAATTGAATACGTTTCATAACTCACCTAAATATTATGAGCCTACGTAGAGTTGCTATTTCGTAAGCTCTATTGGGTTCTAATTTTAAAGGCTAGTAACACTAAAACCTTTATCTTTTAACTGCTTTATTAAACCATGTTGCTCTGGCAGGTGTAACGCACCTACAGCAACAAATAGTTTTTCGTTAGTTAAACGAGGAACTAATTGCTCAACCCATTTATCATTACGATTAACTAGCATTACTTGCTCGCTAATTTCACCGTAATTACTGTCATCAAAACTCATGTTGTAGTAATCGGTTAGTGTGTCCATATCACCGCTTTTCCAAGCATTAACTAACTTGATAAAGTAAGTATTAATATCGGCTAGTTGCTTAAAGGTTTCTTCAATCATTTCATTGCTTAATAGCGCCATACCATCAAACATTTGTAACTGCTGTTCTAGGGTTTCTAGCTCGCCTATTTTAATATTATGCTCTTTAGCATAACTAAGTACTTGCTTGTCTATGCCGGTTTTATCTGAATAACCTGCATTTTGAAACTCAATTTGCATCATGGTTACCATTACAGCCCACGGTTTTAGGCCGTTAAACATGGCAATATCAATCGACTTTTTAGCAAAGTAGTCTTTAAGTTTATTGTAATTTTGTTTTGATAGTTCTGTTTGTAAAGTTTTGCCGTCTTTAAGCATCATAAAAGGCATTGAGCGTTGCTGCATTTGCAGTGGCGTGAGTTTACTAATATCTACTTCTACAATCACTTCATCGCTTTGATCTATAGCCTCGGTTACTTTTTTTGGCAAACCTTCCATGCTGGCATCACCTACGTGAACTGTGCCAAACAAATATGAGCTAATGCCGTTTTTCTCTACTTTATATAAAGCCGGTGCCGCAAGGCTATTAAAACTAAGTACTGTAAACAGCACCATAATAAAAAGGTGACTAATACGAGGTATTGCTTTCATAGCTTGTCCTTAAAATCCCGTTGTTGAGTTAGATAAATACTAACCTAAATTCACTTTATGGGCAGTGTTAAATTAAATGTAAGGGTATTATTTTCGTTATTTTGAGCATTGATTTTAAAGCCATTTAAATCACATAAGCTTTGCACTATAGAAAGCCCTAAACCGTGGCGCTGGTTATTAGTTCGTGACGAATCGAGTTGATACAGTGGATCAAAAATAGCACTTAGCTCTTCATTGTTAAGTAGCTTGTCGACTTTGTTACTGATTGAAATTGTTACACTATACTCATTTTCAATGGCATCTAATATGATGGCTTGGTCAGTTATACCGTAAAATAGCGCGTTATCTATAAGATTACATAAAATGGTATTTAAGCTAAATTCATCTGCAATAATAGTTAAATCATCATCGAGCATATTATTAATACGCTTTGATATATTTAGATGCTTGAAGGTCAGCTCCTCAATAACTTGGTCAATTAAGCGTTTTAAAATGATATTTTGATTGCTCAGCTCAAAAGCATTACTGCTAGAGCGCTGTAATAACAGTAAGCTATTTACAATCGTTTTCATTCGCTGGGATATATTGAGTACGTCGCTGGTATAGGTGTCGCTAATACGTTTATCGTCAGGGTATCGAATAGCCACCTCTGAAAGGCTTATGAGTTCAGCAATAGGGGTTTTTAGTTCGTGTGCTATATCGCTAGTTAAGTGTTTTTCATTGCTGTAGAGTTTCTGATTTATAGTGATAAACTTATTTAGTTCGTTACGTATGGGTTCTAATTCTTCTACTTTTATATCGCTTTCTATGGTTTGTGCTACACCGGTAATATCGAGTAACTTTATTTGGTCGTTTAAATTATGTAGAGGGTATAGGCCTTTATTTACAATACGTGTCACTAAATAGCGTACGCCAAATACACCAAATATACAGGTTAGAATAAATACAACATCTATAATTATGAGCACTTTATTAAGTTCATCAGTAGGTGCAGCTATTGTTAGTGTCATACGGTTAAATACATCTAAACCTGTGATGCTTCTATCGTCTTTATGTGCAATAAAATGGCTTATAAGTGCGCGGCCATCGTGTCCGTTAGGAAGTTCAATATCGATTATTTTGGATTCATTTATTGGCATGTCTAAAAAAGGTAAGTTTGCGTTTGGAAACAAATCGAGTGAATCAGAACGTTCAAATATCGCTTCGCCGTGCCAAAGCTGATAAAACTCGCTGGCTTGTGCTTGCTCATATTCAGACATAAACTCGCCAGCAAAATCAAACTCTACATTGCCGTTATCATCTTCTACTAAGGTTTTTAAATAGTTCGCTTTATTAGTTAAAGATTGATTGAACTGATCTTCTACCCAAGTATCTACACTTAAATCAACGGTTAAAAATATAGTGAATAAAATAACTGAAATTACTGCGCTAATATAATTAACCAGTTTACGTTTAATTGAGTGTGTTTTATTTTGCTGTGGCAACATAGCCAAACCCCCGTTTATTTTTTATCGGAAGCTCGCCATTAAACTGCCTTACTTTTTTACGTATGGTTGATATGTGTGCTTCAAGTGCATTTTTAGAGAGCATATCAAACTGACCCACCACTGCTTCGCTTATAAGCTCAAGCCCCAATACTCGCTCTGGGGCGCTAAATAAACATTCTATTATTTTGTATTCATTACGCGTGAGCTCAATGGCATGTTGCTTGTAGTGAAGAGTTTTAAGTGACAGATCTAATACGCAATCACCTACACTAAGGGTATTTTGTTGGTTTTGCAGTGAACCACGACGAAGTAATGCAAGGACACGAGCATGGAGTTCTTCAAACGAAAATGGCTTAGTTAGATAATCGTCAGCGCCTTTCATAAGGCCGTTAATTTTATCTTGAGGCTCACTTCGTGCCGATAAAATTAGCACACGGCTTTGGCTATTACTGCTGCGCAGTGCTTGTAAAATACTCATGCCATCAACGTTCGGTAGCATTAAATCAAGTACGAGGAGGTCGTAGTTTCCACTCAGTGCCATACTCAACCCTTCTGAGCCATCACCTGTTTCATCTACGGTAAAACCAAGGTTGCTAAGGCCAACTTGCAAGCTGCGTCTTAATGCTTCTGAGTCTTCAATAACGAGGATTTTCATGTTTACTCGGTTTATAAAAATAGCCTTGTTACTTTAACAAGGCTTTATTATCAAGTCACTTTCTTAATGATACCAACCATTTGTATAAGCTAGATTACCTAAGTTCGCGTGGGCTAGGGCTTTTTTAACTAGTTGCTCATCGTTTTCACATGGTACAAGCTGGTTATTGCTATACGTATAGGTGGTTGCTGGTTTTTGTGGTTGTAACACCACCACTTTATTATCGTGCATATAAGCAAAGTTTTTGTCGTATTGCATCATTGCGCGTTGTTTGTTGTCGCTAATTGGCTTTGATAAATCATGACCTATCATTGGGTGCTTACCACTTGCGCCAATTAAAGACAGTAGAGTAACAGGAATATCGAGTTGACTGGCTAGGTGGCTATCTCGTTTATGGGTAATATCTTTACCAAAAATAACGGCCGGAATTTTAAAGTGATCAATGGGCACTAAGTTAGAACCCGATACGCGCGAGTCGTGATCGGCAATAACAATAAATACGGTGTTGTCCCAGTAGCTCGATTTTTTAGCTTTTTCGATAAACGTGCCTAGTGCGTAATCGGCATACTTGGCTGCATTATTACGGGTTTGTTTTTGTTTATCGTACAGCGTTATTTTATCGTCAGGAAAGTCATACGGGCTATGATTAGAGCTGGAAAATATAAGGCTAAAAAAGGGTTTGTTTTGATTTTTAAGCTTAGTAAGTTCTATGTCGGCTTGGTCGTACAAGTCTTCGTCTGATGCACCCCACGAGCCATTAAAGTTTATTTTTTTAAAGTTATTTGTATCTACGATATTTTTAAAACCGTTGCCTAAAAAGAAGCTGCGCATGTTATCAAAATGGCTTTCGCCACCATAAATAAACTGCGTGTTGTAATTTTGCTTCGCTAAGAAATCAGCAATGGTAAAAAAGTCGCGTTGTGACTTATCAAGCTTAACAACCGCACGTGAAGGCGTTGGTGTAAACCCTGTAATTACCGCCTCAATTCCACGCACTGAACGTGTACCCGTAGCGTACAAATTGTCAAACCCCCAGCCTTGTTTATAAAGGGCGTCTATATTAGGTGTAAGTGGTAAACCGCCAAGCGTGCCTACGTAACGAGCACCTAAACTTTCTTGTAAAATAATGACTAGATTTTTTGGTTTACCTATATTACTTGCTTCATGAAACGTTTTTGTAGGTGCGGTTACATCGCTAAATGCGGCTTGCGTATTTTGCATGTTACTACGCACAATACTAAGCAATTCATCGGTGGGCATTTTACCGTAATAGTCTTGGCTTGATTGCTCATTAGAAAGTTGCTTAACTGCAAACGCGACGCTATAAAGTGAGTTAAGGGTTAAGTCGTTAAGTAAGTGATCGGTAGAAAACGAGACCATGGCGGGGTTAAGCGGCCTGTGTCCTAATGAATTACGCGCGCCCAAAATAGTTAAGCATACTAAAACTAACGCTAAAATTGATTGATTCAGCCTCGTTAGTGATGACTTGCTTTGCCATTGATTGCTAAATACTTTACTTGCTAATTTACAGCTTAAAATAAGTGTTATAACAGCAATAAATACTTCTAACTTGTAGCCAGAAACAATCATGCTTGAGACTTCTTTAGGGTAAATTAAATACTCTATAAATAAGCGATTTGGGCGCAAGTCGTATTCATTTATAAATGTAGGCGTAATCACTTCAAAAAAAACGAGTAAAGCCGACATTATTACTAAGTAAATTTTAATTAGGCCACGTACTTTGTTTTGCCAGCCTATGCTTTGCATAATTAAAGTTAGTAGTAATGCAGGCATAATAATGTAGCTTAAAGTGGCTATATCTACCCTCAAGCCACCTATAAATATAGATAACCACGCATGCGATCCAAATACACGCTCACCTTGCCAAACACTCAGGCCAAAGCGGGCAAGTGTTAAAAAGCTCAGTGCTAAAGTAGTAAATACAATAAGTACCCACACAGGGCCAAGTGCCTGCTTGACTGTAAAATTATTATTTTTGAGTGTTAAGCCCATAATACAGCCCACCAAATTAGAGCAGTAATCAGCATGGCTATAAACACACTGGCAGAGGCAATATCTTTAGCGAGGCCCGAAAGCTCATGGTATTCACTGCCTATTCTATCAACCACAACTTCAACTGCTGTATTTACCATCTCGGCAAACAATACAAAAAGCAGGCTGGCTATCAGTAATAACTTGTCGCTTAATGCAATTTCATGTAGCCACACAAACACCCCAAGTAACGAAAACAGTGCTAGCTCTTGTTGAAACGCCGCTTCAAATCGACTCATCCATTTTAAGCCGTTAAAAGAATGGCTTAAGGTAAAAATAAGGCGCATTAAGCCTTGGCGTTTTATAGCGGTTTTATTACTCATAGTTTTATTTCGCTTGGTGTTGTTTGGCAGCTAGCAAGTAAATCAAGGGATGCCTGATACGTTTTGCTTTTAATGCCAATTAAATTTAAAAGGGTGTGAAAAATATTGTTGTGTGAGCGTGCAGCACTGGTATCTAAATTAGCTAAGCAGGTATTAGTAATGCGCTGGTTATGCTCATCAGCCCACATATAAAGAGGAACGTGCGTTTGTGTGCTAGGTGCAAAGCTATACGGAAAACCATGCAAGTAAGCACCGGCTTCGCCAAGTGATTCACCATGATCAGAGACATATAAAAACTGCTTATCTATGTTGTTTGGTAGTGCTTTTAATTGCTCAATTACTTGGGCATTAACAAAGTCGCTGTACGCAATTGTGTTGTCGTAGGTATTAACTAATTCATCGAGTGAGCAGTTTTGAATGTCGCTTCTGTCGCACGTGGGCGTAAATTGCTTAAATTTATCTGGGTAGCGTTTAAAGTAGGTTGGTCCGTGCGAGCCCATCATATGTAGGACGATAACGGTATTAGCTTGGCTTAAATTAGCGAGTTTGCGCTTAAGTGGAGCAAGCAGTGCTTCATCAAAGCAATATTTTCCATCGCAAAGCGCTGATGGGGTGGTTGGGATATCAATATTAACAACACGGGTGCATACGTTTTTACAGCCGCTGTTGTTATCAACCCACAGTACGTCGCTGCCAGCTTGTTGTGCTAAGTCAATCAGGTTTTGTTGGTTGTCGGCTGCTAATCGATCAAAGTTATCTTGTGTTTGCAGTGAAAACATACACGGCACAGACACTGCGGTAGCTGTGCCACAAGACGCCACATTATTAAAATACGTCACATTATACTTTTGTGTATATGGGTTGGTGTTGCGTTTATAACCTTGGTAAGCAAAGTTTGTTGCTCGTGCGGTTTCGCCAACAACTATAACTGTTACGCTGGTGGTATTAGGCGCAATTAAAGTGGGTGCAGTATCTATACTTTTAAATTCTATATTTGAGTACAACAGCTGATCGCGCATATATTTATAACCGCTTGAGAGATACTGAAATGGGATGATTTCTTTTTTCAAAATGCGGTTATTGCGGCCAGTGGCTGCGTAGTCGGCGTAAAAGTTGGCGACCACTAAAGCAGCTAGCGTTAAGCAGGCAATAATAAGTTTTATACGGCTAATCGCTTCTTGATGGGGGCGAGTAAAGTGTATTTTTACTTTGCTTAATATAAAAACAGGTAGCGCGCAAAACAGTAGTAAAAAACCAATGAGCTGCGGGTTTAAATAGCTCAGTGCTTCGCTTGAATCTGTTTCGAACGTGTTTTGAATCATTGAATAGTCAAACACGACGCCGTAATTTAATGAGCCGTAAAGCACACCGCTCGAAATTATCAGTAAGAGGTAGTTAATAGGTTTTAGCAACCATCTGACCGACACTATCGAAAAGAAAATAATTAAAAGGCATAGCAAAAGTAGCGGGACTGAGAGTAAAAACAGCCATGAAAAAGACGCAAGTGAGGTAATGGCGCTAAACGAACCTTGAATAAAAGGAATGTTTATAACTAAACAGTAATAACAGGCAATCATTACTACAAAGGCGTTAGCACTACAGTGAATGTAAAACCGCTTACTACGATTTGGCTTTTTTTGTACTGGTATTTGGCTAAGTATGTTCATATTTGGGCTCGTTTAAAATAACAGCGCCATGCTATGTAACAACACTTAAGAATTGCTTAAGAGAACCTACGTATTCCCTGAGGAAAATAAATATTTTTTATTTGCAAAAAACCTCAAAAATTAATCAAACCATAAATGAGAGATATAAGAATAGTGAATTTCCATGCTTGAAATTAAAGCATAAAAAATCCTTTAAATGGATTTATGGTGAATTTTAAAACCACTTAATTTGAGTTTTAGTGTTTTTTTTGAATTGAGTTTGGTATTGACTTAAAGGGCTCAGCGCGGTATTAATACATAACAGAGCGAAAGATTACCTTTCGTAACAAATGATTTAAATTTGGTATTAATTACATGCTTACAAATGCACTTAACCTAGTCCTGATTATTATCGTGGTGATTATTCCCGCGAGGGCTTCGTAGTGCTATAAACTTAAGCATTAAAAAGCCCTCCGCACCTAACCGTTCGGAGGGCTTTTTAGTTTTAAGTACAAAGTTTTAAAGATTTTAGCTATAAGTTTTAAGTAAGTATTTAATTGGGTTGTCACTGAGGAATGAGGATTAATTAATGACAGGCGCAGAACTAACAATCGATTTATTAGCCAAGCACGGCGTAAAAGAGGTATTTGGCTACCCAGGCGGAGCTATTATGCCAATTTACGATGCGCTGTATGGTGCGCCAGTCAAACATTACCTTACTCGTCATGAGCAAGGTGCAGGGTTTGCCGCTGTAGGTTATGCCCGCAGCACAGGTAAATTAGGCGTATGTTTAGCAACATCAGGCCCAGGGGCAACTAACTTAATAACCGCACTTGCCGATGCGATGATGGACTCAGTGCCATTGTTAGCAATTACCGGCCAAGTACCTACTGCAGCCATTGGCTCAGATGCATTTCAAGAAGTAGATGTACTAGGTATGTCGCTTTCGTGTACTAAGCATAGCTACATGGTAGAGCGCGCCGAAGATTTAGCCGAAATACTACAAGAGGCCATGCACTTAGCCCAAAGTGGTCGCCCAGGTCCTGTACTTGTTGATATTCCAAAAGACATTCAAATGGCGCAAGTGCCTTTTAAGCCGTGGTTAGCCGCTGATGAATACTTACCGCAACTTGATTTAAACCAAGTGGCTATTGCAAACCAATTATTAAGTGAAGCAAAGCAGCCTGTTGCATATGTTGGCGGCGGCGTGCAAGCAGCTGATGCGCAAAATGAGTTAATGCAGTTTTTAAATAAAACACAGATGCCAGCAGTATCCACACTTAAGGCGTTAGGCAGTGTATTACCAGATTACGAACATTACTTAGGTATGCTAGGCATGCACGGTACACAAGCCGCTAATATAGCAGTACAAGAGTGTGATGTACTTGTATGTATAGGCGCTCGCTTTGATGACCGCGTAACAGGTAACTTAGCTAAATTTGCAGCCAAAGCAAAAGTAATCCACTTAGATATTGATGCGGCTGAAGTAGGTAAACGTAAACCTGCTAAAGCCTCATTAATTGCTGATTTAAAAACGTCATTACCTGCACTTGAGTCCTTTGTAACCCCTAAAGCATGGTGCGATACAAATAAGCAGTTAAGCGTAAAGCATGCGTGGCGCTACGACTACCCAGGCGAAAAAGTATTTGCCCCGTATTTATTGAACCAATTAAGCCAGCGTATGCCAAAAACAGGCGTAGTGTGCTGTGATGTGGGTCAGCATCAAATGTGGGTAGCGCAACACATGAAGTTTAGCCACCCGAGCAACCATTTAAGTAGTGGTGGTGCAGGCACAATGGGCTTTGGTTTACCTGCCGCCATTGGTGCACAAGTAGCGCGCCCAGACGATTTTGTAATCACGGTGTCGGGTGATGGCTCAATCATGATGAATATTCAAGAGCTTGCGACTATTCGCCGTAACAATTTACCAGTAAAAATACTAATACTAGATAACCAACGCTTAGGTATGGTTCGCCAATGGCAGGAGCTATTTTTTGAAGGGCGTTACTCTGAAACAAACCTGTCAGATAACCCTGATTTTGTTCAATTAGCCGCTGTATTTGGTATTCCTGGGCAAACAATTACACATGCAAATCAAGTTGATGATGCAATAACCGCATTAGTTAACAGTAAAGGGCCGTACATAGTACATGCCTGCATAGACGATAAAGAAAACGTATGGCCACTTGTACCACCTGGGGCTGCAAATGACGAAATGATGACGGAGAAAGCACAATGAAACACAGCCTAACTATTGCATTAAAGAGCCAAAGTATAGCGGTCGAGCGTTTTTTACGTGTAGTGCGTCACCGTGGTTTTGATCTTACGCATTTTCAGCTCAACATAGATGATGGTCATTACAATGTCGATATGACGGTAGATAGCGATAAGCCAATCCACCTTTTAACAAGCCAGTTAAATAAACTGATAGACGTTAAAGAAATCACTTTGCAAAATCTACAGCAACAAGCTGTGTAATTGCTAACGACACAAATTTACGAGTAACTGAATCTCTCGGTTACTCACCAATTTTAGAATGAGGAATGCCCGCTTACAGAGCGGCAAAACAGAGGTAACTATGGCTAAATTAAGAAGTGCAACAACTACTGAAGGACGTAAACGCGCAGGCGCACGTGCATTATGGCGCGCAACAGGCATGACCGACACAGACTTTGGTAAACCAATTATTGCTGTAGTTAACTCGTTTACACAATTTGTACCAGGGCACGTACACCTTAATCAGCTTAGTGAGTTAATGGCTGAAACAATCACTCAGGCGGGTGGCGTACCAAAAGAATTTAATACCATCGCCATTGATGACGGTATCGCAATGGGTCACGGCGGTATGCTCTACTCACTGCCTTCTCGCGATTTAATTGCCGACTCTGTAGAGTACATGGTTAATGGGCACTGCGCCGATGCGATGATCTGTATTTCTAACTGTGACAAAATTACCCCTGGGATGATGCTTGCAGCGCTACGCTTAAATATACCGGTTATTTTTGTATCGGGCGGACCAATGGAAGCGGGTAAAACGAAACTTGCTAACATCGATATTAAACTAGATTTAGTTGATGCCATGGTTAAAGGCGCAGATGAAACAGTAAGTGATGCTGATTCAGAGCAAGTAGAGCGCTCTGCATGTCCTACATGTGGTTCGTGTTCAGGCATGTTTACTGCAAACTCAATGAACTGTTTACTAGAGGCTATTGGTTTAGCACTGCCGGGTAACGGTACAACGCTCGCAACCCATAAAGATCGTAAGCAGTTATATGTAGAAGCGGGTGCTCGTATTGTTGATTTATGTCGTGAGTACTACCAAAAAGATAATCAAGATGTATTGCCACGTGCTATTGCTAACAAAACAGCCTTTATGAATGCAATGGTGGTTGATATTGCAATGGGTGGCTCTTCTAATACCGTATTGCATTTATTAGCAGCGGCACAAGAAGCCGGCGTAGATTTTGATATGTCGCACATTGACGAGCTTTCTCGTAAAACTCCATTTTTATGTAAAGTAGCGCCAGCTACACCAGAGTATCACATTGAAGATGTGCACCGCGCTGGTGGGATGATGGCGATTGTGCGTGAGCTAGGTAAAGCCGGTTTAGTTGATTTATCGGTAAACCACGTCGCGGGTATGACGATGGGTGAGCTTGTTAAAAAGTGGGACGCGACTGATCCTACAAACGAAGCAGCACAAAAGTTTTACCGTGCAGGTCCTGCCGGTATTCGAACTACAAAAGCAATGAGCCAAGAGTGCCGTTGGGATGAAGGCGATAACGACCGAGAACATGGTTGTATCCGAAGTGTTGAGCATGCCTTTAGACAAGATGGTGGCTTAGCTGTGCTTTCAGGTAACTTAGCGGTTGATGGCTGTATTGTTAAAAGCGCAGGCGTAGTTGACGAAATGCTGCATTTTGAAGGCACTGCAGTGGTATACGAATCACAAGATGATTCAGTAGAAGGCATTTTAAACGATGAGGTAAAAGCCGGTGATGTTGTGGTTATTCGCTACGAAGGCCCTAAAGGCGGCCCTGGTATGCAAGAAATGCTTTACCCAACTAGCTACTTAAAATCAAAAGGGTTGGCTGAAAAGTGTGCGCTGATCACCGACGGTCGTTTCTCAGGTGGTACATCAGGTTTATCTATTGGTCACGTATCGCCAGAGGCGGCAAGTGGCGGTGCTATTGCATATGTTGAAAATGGTGACAAAATTATTATTGATATTGCTACTCGTGAAATCACCTTGGCATTAAGCGATGAAGAGCTTGAAGCGCGTAAGCAAAAACAATTAGCACGCGGAAAATTAGCCTACAAACCGGTTGATCGTGAGCGTTACGTATCGTCTGCATTAAAAGCCTATGCACTACTTGCAACGAGTGCCGACAAAGGCGCAGTACGTGATTTAGCCAAACTGGAGGAGCTTAGTTAATTATGGTTTCTCAAGAGCTCGATTATTTTCGCGCTATCATTCAGGCAAATATGGAGCCTTTGGCTAAAGTTACCGAGGTCAGTGAAATGGCTGAACTCAGTAAAAAGCTAGGTAATCATGTTTGGTTAAAGCGTGAAGACCAACAGCCCGTGTATTCGTTTAAATTACGCGGTGCTTATAATAAATTAAATAAGTTACCTAAAGGGTCTGTGGTTATTACGGCATCGGCTGGTAACCATGCGCAAGGTGTTGCACTTAGTGCTTCGCACCTTGGTCATAAAGCCACTATTGTTATGCCCGTTACCACACCTGAAATAAAAGTAAGTGCGGTACGCGCACTTGGTGGCGAAGTGGTACTACATGGACATCAATTCGATGCTGCAAAAGCACATGCGCTTGAACTTACAGAGCAGCGAAATGGTGTATTTGTTCCGCCCTTTGACGATCCCGATGTTATTGTTGGGCAAGGTACAGTTGCTCGCGAATTAATGCAGCAACTAAACGAGCTTGATGCTGTGTTTATTCCTGTTGGTGGCGGCGGCTTACTTGCAGGTATGGCTGTTTATATCAAGTCATTGCGCCCTGATATAAAAGTTATTGGTGTAGAGGCAGATGAAAGTGCATGTCTGCAAGCTGCACTTGAAGCGGGAAAACCTGTAGAGCTTGATCGTGTCGGCAGTTTTGCCGATGGCGTTGCGGTAAAAATTATCGGCAGTGAAACATTTCGCCTAGCGCAAAAGTTTTGCGATGAGGTTGTGACTGTCACTGGTGATGAAATTTGTGCCGCCATGCAAGATATTTTTGTATCTACCCGCGCAATTGCAGAACCTTCGGGCGCACTTGCAACAGCAGGGCTTAAAAAGTGGAGCCAACAGTCAGGGTTAAAAGGGTTGCACTTAGCAGCTGTGCTTTCGGGTGCAAATTTAAACTTTGATCGCCTGCGTTATGTTGCTGAGCGCACAGCATTGGGTGAAAAAAATGAGGCGTTATTAGCCGTTACTATCAAAGAAGAAAAAGGCAGTTTTAAACAGTTTTGTGCTTCTTTAGGGGGGCGTGCTATTACTGAGTTTAACTACCGTTATGCGGGCCCAGGTGAAGCGCAAATTTTTGTAGGTATTGCACTGCGCCAAGGTGAGCAAGAGCTCAACGAATTAAAACAAGACCTCACCAAAAACGATTATGCATTTTGTGACTTATCAGATAACGAGCTCGCTAAATTGCACGTACGTTATATGGTAGGTGGTAAAGCGCCAGAGCAGTTACACGAGCGATTACTGCGTTTTGAGTTTCCAGAATACCCAGGCGCCCTTGCGCGCTTTTTAGATACGCTTGGTAGTAATTGGAACATTACGCTATTTCATTATCGTAACCACGGTGGCTCAATGGGGAATGTATTGGCTGGTTTTGCTATTGAACCAAGTCAGTTTGATATGTTTAACGAGCACTTAAACCGTTTAGGTTACAGTGTTCAAGATGAAACACAAAACCCGTGTTTTAGCCAATTTTTAACATCAAAGCCGTAAGCAGAAAAAGCCGAAAAACTCGCCTCAGTATAACCCTTCTTTAAAGGCAGGCACCTAACTAGGGTGCTTGCTTTGTAGCGCATATTACATATAGTTACAGGTAATAGTCGTACTTTTTGAGGGCACCTAGTTGCTATTTAAAGGATTAATCATTGGATTGTGCTTTTTTTGCAGCCATATCGCGGCGCAAGAATCAGTCATATTACAGTTAAAATGGACACATCAATTCCAGTTTGCTGGCTACTATATGGCTAAGCAAAAAGGCTTTTACAATGAAGCGGGCCTTGATGTAACTATTAAACAAGCCAACCCAATGAAGCCTGATACCTTTGGTCCTGTGGCCAGTGGCGAAGCACAATTTGGTGTGGGGCATTCTGGTATTTTACAGCAACGTATTAATGGCCAACCTCTTGTTGCAATGGCTGCTTTATTGCAGTTCTCACCTTACTGCTGGATGGTAAAAGACACGTCTGATATTTTTCACCCTCGTGACTTTGCTAATAAACGTATCACTGCTGTGAGCAAAAATGACGGCGCCGAGCTACTTATTATGCTTAAACGCAGTGGCGTTGATGTAGATAAACTCAAAGTTTACAATGGCGAAAATCCAGGTCAGGCTTGGATTGAAAACAAGCTAGATGCTATGCAAGTGTATGTTACTACAGAGCCTTATAATATGACTCAACAAGGCGTAGCTCATCGACTTGTTTGCCCACAGCGTTATGGTATGGACGTATATAGCGACATTTTATTTACCAGCGAAAACATGCTAAAGAAAAATCCGCAAACGGTCGAAAAATTCTACCAAGCGAGTCTAAAAGGGTGGCGCTATGCAATGATGAACATGGATGAAGCAATTGCAATCACCCAACAAATATATGCACCGAGCAAAAACTTTCATCAGCTCGCCTTTGAAGCTGAAGTATTAAAAGACTATATAACTCCACCTACTACGGGGTTAGGGCATATGTCGATAGCAAAGTGGCGTTTAATTGCGGACCTATATGGCATACAGCAAAACGAATTTGACGAAGTGAAATCTCACTTTATTTATAAATACCAAGAGCCCGAAAAAATACAGCTATCGTGGATGCTCATGACAGCTATTTTGGTAAGTATTATTTCAATACCTTTGTATTTACGGCTTATTTTTAATAAAAATTAATTGCTTAGGTAATTCACGAAGCTGATATAATTAATTGCCTTTTTTATTTTTTAAGCTGTTATGACTTTAGCTGAGCAATTTTTAGCACTTGATTCACTTTTAATGCGTCATCGCCAGTATTGGCAGTGCACCGCATTTGATTTTGACACTATTCCTTGGCCAGAGCTGCAAGGCATGCTCTGCGAACTAACTGATGATCAGGTAAGCGTTCTTGATAACGATCAAAATCAGCTATACCAATTTTTTAGCCAACACATAAACCAACTTGATGAACTTGCAAAGTTATGCGAGTTACCTAGTGCTGCACACTCTCGAGCTGATTATCCGTTTTGGATAAGTAACGGCATTAAAGGTCGTAAGTTTGATCAGTTACAAGATTTTGTATCTGCACTACCTAATACTAAGCAACCAGTTTTAGAGTGGTGTGCGGGTAAAGGACACTTAGGGCGAATGCTTGCTTTTAATGGCGCAAGTGATGTGCATAGTATTGAACTGCAACAAAGCTTATGCGAGCAAGGAAAAAAAAGTGCGCAGAAACAAGGCTTGGCAATGCACTTTAGCCAAGCAGATGTATTAAAAGACGATATCACTCAATTTTTTAATGCTGATATGCATGCCGTAGCGCTGCATGCATGTGGTGGTTTACACCAAGCATTTATGCGCCAAGCAAGTTTAGCGAAAGTACAGAAAATTAGCTTTTCACCTTGTTGCTATCATTTATTTACGGCTAATGAGTACCGTGTAATGAGTGAGGTTGCAAAGCAAAGTGAGCTTAACCTAACGCATCGCGATTTAAAGCTTGCATTACAAGAAACTGTCACAGCGCCTTCTCGTCTGGAAAAAGTACGTAAAACAGAACTTGAATGGCGACTTGGTTTTGACGCACTTAGAAAGTCGATTACTGGCGATCAACATTATGTAAGCGTACCTTCAGTTAACAAAGCTATATTTTCAGATTCGTTTAAATCATTTTGTGCTTGGGCTGCAGATAAAAAAACATTAAATTTACCTCAAAATGTTGATTATAATGAATTTATATTGAAGGGGCAGGCTAGAAAAAAAATAACTGATCGAATTGAACTGGTTCGACATGTGTTCAGAAGAGCAATTGAGGTTTGGCTTGTACTCGATCGTGCTTTATATTTGCAACAGCAAGGCTATCAAGTCAGTGTTAAAACGTTTTGCGATAAGCAGTTAACGCCTCGTAATATTTTGATTCTTGCTAATATCCATTAAATTTCCGTCCTCGACTTAATAAGAGATGCAATGAGAAAGCTAAAAAATTTATTCGATAACAATAAACGTTGGGCTGCTCGCACAAGCGAAGCTGATCCAGCGTTTTTTAAAATTTTATCTATGCAACAAAATCCAGAGTACTTATGGATTGGCTGTTCAGACTCTCGTGTACCTGCAAATCAAATAGTTGATTTATTACCAGGCGAATTATTTGTACATCGTAACGTTGCTAACGTGGTTGTACACACTGACCATAACTGCTTATCGGTTATGCAGTACGCTGTAGAGGTTTTAAAAGTAAAACATATAATGGTAGTAGGTCACTATGGTTGTGGTGGCGTACAAGCCGTTTTAAACAACGCTAAATTTGGCTTTATTGATAATTGGCTACGCCATGTAGGAGATGTAAAAGAAAAGCATCTTGAACAACTTGACGCAATGCCAGAAAGTGAACGCTTAAGCCGCCTTATTGAGCTAAATGTAATTGAGCAAGTACGTAATGTATGCCGTACTAACATTGTGCAAGATGCTTGGGAGCGCGGCCAAGAGCTAAGCGTTCATGGTTGGGTTTATGGTTTAGAAAATGGCCATCTTCATGATTTAGAATCTGTAGTAACATGCGCGAATGAAGAAACGCAAAGTTATAAAAAAGCAATACAGCACGTACTTAAAAAAGTGGGTGAGAATAAATAAATTTATGACTAAAACGGCGATATTAATAGGAGCTACAGGTTTGGTCGGTAATGAGTTGCTACATAAACTACTTAATAGCGATCGTTATACCAAAGTGGTTACGTTAAGTCGTCGGGCTTTGCCTATTACACACGCAAAGCTAGTTAATCACGTTATTGATTTTGAAAAATTAACTCAATACGTTGAGCTTTTTAAAGGTGACGTATTGTTTTCGTGTTTGGGCACAACCCGTAAACAGGCGGGCTCGATACAAGCCCAGCGTAAAGTAGATTTTGATTATCAGTTTATAGCGGCGCAGTTAGCGGCATGTAATGCTGTTACGCATTACTGCTTAGTATCATCAAGCGGGGCGAACACGCACAGTAATAGTGCTTATTTGAAAATGAAGGGTGAGCTTGAGCAACATATTAAAGCACTCCCTTTTGATAAAATAAGTATTTTACAACCATCTTTATTATTAGGTGATCGTGAGCAATTTAGAGTGGCAGAAAAGATAGGCAGTATTATTTTTCCTGTTATTACACGATTTGCGTTTTTAAAGCGTTACAAACCAATAACTGGCGAGCAAGTTTCGCAAAAAATGCTGAGCGTGAGTTTAGCCCAGCAGGCTAAGTTGTCCTATTATGTACTTGATGAGCTATTTGAATAAACTTAGTAAAACGCAAAAGGCAGCCTAAGCTGCCTTTTTGTACACTAAATTAATTACTCAGCGTTAGTTTTAGCGCTAAGTTGTTGCTCAAGTAATGAAACTTTAGCTTCAAGTTCGGTTAACTTTTCTCGAGTACGAATAAGTACTTGGCTTTGCACATCAAATTCTTCACGGCTCACAAAGTCCATCTCAGCAAGCTTGTTTTGTAAAACTTGCTTTGTTTTACCTTCAAGTGTGTCCGCTAAATTTTTTACACCTTGTGGCATATTGCTCGTGATTTGCTTTGCAATTTCTTCAAGTTTTGCTGGGTTGATCATAATTGTCCCTTCGGCCTTGCCTAAAATGATAATAACTCATATTACCTTATACCCACTGTATTTAACACATGATCATCTTTATCGAATTAATTAAGGCAATTGCTTTGCCTGCTGTGGTGGTTACGTTAAAATTGCGCGTCTTTTAAATCTCTTTGGTCGTTATGAAACTCAATCCTAAACAAGATGAAGCAGTAAAATATATCAGTGGTCCATGCTTAGTGTTAGCTGGCGCAGGCTCTGGTAAAACTCGTGTTATAACAAATAAAATTGCTTACTTGGTACAACAATGTGAATACAAAGCGCGAAATATTGCAGCTGTAACGTTTACAAATAAAGCCGCTAAAGAGATGCGTGAGCGCGTATTACAAACGCTTAGTAAGCAAGAGGCAAAAGGATTATGGGTATCGACGTTTCATACCTTAGGCCTTGAAATAATAAAAAAAGAGTTAAAAACGTTAGGCTTCAAAGAGGGCTTTTCGCTATTTGATGATCAAGACACAAACCAGCTTTTAAACGATTTAACAGAAGACGAATTAAAAAACGATAAAGACTTACTCAAGCTATTGAAAATACAAATAGGCAATTGGAAAAATGAACTCGTTTTACCAGAGCAAGCAGTGCGTGAGGCACGTGATGCACAGCAGTCTTTATTTGCGCAGCTATATGCGCGTTATCAAATTCAGCTACGCGCCTATAACGCACTAGATTTTGATGATCTTATTATGATCCCAACGTTGCTACTTACCAATAACGAGACTTCTCGAGAGCGTTGGCAACAGCGCTTTAAGTACTTGCTGGTGGATGAGTATCAAGATACCAATACCAGCCAATATCAGCTTGTTAAGCTACTTGTGGGCGAGCGCGCACGCTTTACTGTGGTAGGTGATGATGACCAATCTATTTACTCATGGCGTGGCGCCAGGCCGCAAAACTTAATTCTTTTAAGTAAAGACTACCCAGGCCTTAGGCTAATAAAGCTTGAGCAAAACTATCGCAGTGCACAACGGATTCTTAAATCGGCAAATATACTGATTGCAAATAACCCGCACGATATTGAAAAGAAATTATTTAGTGAGTTAGGTTACGGCGAACCCATTAAAGTAATTGGTTGTCGTGATGAAGAGCATGAGTCGGAGCGTGTGGTTGCAGAGATCATATCTCATAAGTTTATGAAGCGAACGAGTTATAAAGATTACGCTATTTTGTATCGCGGGAATCATCAGGCTCGTGGTTTTGAAAAATCATTAATGAGCAACCGAATACCCTATAAAATAAGCGGTGGAATGTCGTTTTTCTCTCGCTCAGAAATTAAAGATATTATGGCGTATTTACGCTTACTCGTTAATCAGGATGACGATAACGCCTTTTTACGCATTGTTAATACACCGCGTCGTGAAATAGGTACAGCAACCCTTGAAAAATTAGGAACGCTTGCAAACGAAAAGCACCAAAGTTTATTTGCCACCTGTTTTGATAACGACTTAGGCTACAGACTTAAAGGCCGTGGCTTAAATGCACTTTCGGGATTTGCTCGTTGGGTTGTTGAGCTATCAGATAACGCCGTACGCGGTGATACGCTCGAAGCTGTTAAAGACTTAGTGCGCAATATTAATTACGAGGCATATTTGTACGAGTCGTCACCGAGTGCAAAAGCCGCTGAAATGCGTATGAAAAACGTATCCGAGCTGTATCGTTGGATAACAGATATGTTGACTGGTGATGCCGACAACGAACCAATGACATTAGCTGAGGTTGTTAGCAAGCTAACCCTTCGCGATATGCTTGAGCGTAACGAAGAAGAAGATGAAACCGATGCAGTGCATTTATCAACACTGCATGCATCAAAGGGCTTAGAGTACCCGTACGTATTTATGGTGGGCATGGAAGAGGGGTTGCTTCCTCATCAGGTAAGTATTGATGAAGACAACGTAGACGAGGAACGTCGTTTAGCTTATGTTGGTATAACTCGTGCTCAGCAGGAGTTAACACTTACTTATGCAAAAATACGTCGTCAATTCGGTGAAACATCACAAACAGAGTTAAGCCGATTTGTACAAGAATTACCGCAGGATGATTTAGCGTTTGAGAATAAAAAAGCGCCTAACACTCAAGCTGAGCGAATGGAAAAAGGTCAAGCTCGAGTTGCAAACTTACGGGCTATGCTTAAAAAGCCAGAGTAGCTTAACTTAGCTGCGACTGAGACACCGAAGATGTGTTTTGTGTGTGTGTGAGCGTGTGCTGCTTACCTACAAAAAAAGCTAGTCCGTGCTTATCTAATAGGGCTCTAAAATTAAGTATGGACGGGCCTTTTGCAATCACTTTAATATTCTTAAGCTGGGTAATTGTAAGCACTCCCTGTAGCTGTAAATCAAAGCTATCTTGTTGTAAAACACGTTTACTAAATGTTGAGCTAAGTAGTAAATAATCAAAGTCTATTTCAGTTAGTAAGTTTAGCTCGCACCTATCTTTGGCAAAGTTATTAAGCCCTACAGAAAACCCTAACTGGGATAACTTTTTAAGGTTATCTATTTGCATCGCACTGGCATGGCGAATTTCTTGCTCATCAAATAATAAGCAAAGCTGACTTTGCCCTTGTTGTTTATTTAATACCTCGGTAAAAACAATAAACTCCAGCTGTTCAAGCAAAATACTTGAACAGGGTACAAGTGCCATTGCGACCCCCGCACTAATAGCTTGCGAATATGCTTGTTGCAATAATTCTAATTCAACTTGTACGTGCTGATCTTTATCAGTTGCAAACTTTTTCAAAATATCAAAACTAGTGCAACCTAAAACAGGGTGTTCGCCAAAGGCTTCAAATAAAGACTCTGACTGAAATTGTTCATTAAGTGTAATAATTTCGCTGCTTTTAAAATGCATTGGAAGCATGTCTAGATGATGAAGTGTTTGCGATTCTTGTGTAGGAATTGATTGCGTTAATAATGGATGATAGAGCTCGTAGCGGTCTCGACCTGAATTTTTAGCATAATACATCGCTGCATCCGCATCACGTATAATTTCATCTGTATGAGTATATTGTGGCTGTGAAAACGTAATACCAATACTAGCACCGCTTTTAATACACGTGCCTTTACTACAAAATGGTTTTTTCATTATATCAATAATACGATTCGCAACATCTTCTGCTTGTTGTGACTCTGTTAGATGAGTTAATAAAATAACAAATTCATCGCCACCTAAACGTGCAAGTAAATCATGCTCGCGTATACAATGAGCAAACAAATCACCCACGCTTATTAAAAACTGATCGCCAGCTTGATGCCCTAGCTGATCGTTTATATCTTTAAATTTATCTAAATCAATAAACAGTACTGCAAAATGGTGCTCTGGAAAGCGCTGATAATTTTGTAGTGTTTTTTCTAGCTGTGTTAAAAATAAGCTACGGTTGGGTAAGCCGGTTAATGAGTCGTGATGAGCATCGTGATAAAGTTGCTGTTCAATTTTTTTACGCTCATCTATTTGCATTTGCAAATGCAGATTTGTTTGTTGAAGCTCTTTTGTTTTTTCACTAACTCTAAACTCAAGCTCTTGATGACTTTTTTCAATAGCTTGATTAGCTAACTTAGTTTGTAAAACAGCTGCAATTTGGTGCGATACAAAGGTAATTAGTTCACTGTCGTCTTGACTGAAAATGTGTTTATTATTATACGCTTGGCAAACAATTAAGCCCATTACACCTTGCGATGTTTTGAGAGGAGCACCAAGCCAACTAGTTGCTTGGTGCTCTAAAGGGACAGGGGCTGAGCGTTGTACCACGCCGCTTTTTAATAGCTCCCTAGCTCTACAAGGGTGTATGAGCTGTGTTTGCTCAGTACTAATTACTAACTCACTATAACCTTTAGCAAAACGCCGTGGCTTTGCTACCTCTCTAAATTCATCAGCGTAATAGGGAAAGTCTATCCATCCGCTGTCTTTGTTATATAGCGCAATATATAAATTTTCGGCATAAGTAATGGTTTTTATTATTTGATGTATTTGAAGATAGGCATCATCAAGATTTTTTACTTGTGTGGCAAGCTCAGAAATTTTAAATAATATTTGTTGTCTTTGCAGTGCGTGTCTTCGTTGCTCCACTTCAATATTCAATGCATCATTACTTTGAGTAAGTGCACGGGTACGAATTTTTACTTCTGACTCAAGGAGCTCTCGTTTTTTTACTCGCTCTATTGCTGTCGCTAAATAGAGTGACATAAATTCGAGTAATTGTATTTGTTGAGCGCTATAGCTTTTCTTTGTGTCGTAACTTTGTGCTGCTAATACGCCAATGATATTTTGTTCTTGGTAAACCGGTACGCCTACCCAATGTTCTGCCGGGGTGCCTAATGCTTTAAATAAGCCTTCTGCTGCAGCATCTTGCATTTGTTGCTTAGTAAAACATGTCGTTTTACCCTGTTTAAATACATAACCTGTGGCGCCTTCATCAAAGCTATTTGATTGATTCAGAGCAACTGAAATACCATCTTTTTCATCTGAAAAGTAAGAAAGCTCTAATGATTGGCTATTTTGATTTAGTAGCACGACATAGAAGCTCTTACTCGGTATATATTTTTGTAAAATATCGTGTATGGCAGGGTAAAGTAAACTTAGTTCAGCTACAGTACTTGCCTGCTCTGATAATTGGATCAGGGCACTTTGTAAGTGATGAGATTGCTTGTACTTTTCAAGTAGCGCTTGGAGTTTTTTATTTTTTCGCGCTATTTTACTCAATACAGTGAGTTTATCTTCCAATGATGTTGCCGATTATTTTTTTTGTATAGTTATTAACCTATAATTTCATTTTTCAAGCTAGTGGTCAAGTAGCTATTATAGTGATGTTTGGGTTGAAAATGATAAATTTTGTATCAAAAAGGCCTACATAAAGTAAGCCTTTTTAATATTAAATAATATTTATTTAGAAGTCATGAAGTCAATAGCAGCGCTAATCTCATCATCAGAACAATCCATACATGTGCCTTTTGGAGGCATAGCATTAAAGCCATTTAGTGCATGCTCAAGTAAAGTGTCTTTACCTTTAGCAATACGTGGGGCCCAATCGTCAGCCGATTTAGGCGCGCCTAGTGCACCAGTGCCGTGACATGCAAAACATGCACCTTGATACACTTGTTCACCAGAACGAGGGCCTGTAGGCGCCGCTGCAACTGCAGCTTTATCGCCTTCAAGGTATACAGCACCAACCGGCGCGAGACGTGCTTTAATTGCATCTTCAGTCATAGAGTTATCATATGGCTGTGCGTATGCAGTGGTTGCTAGCATTAATAATGCTGCAGCTGTTAATTTTTTCATTTTGCCTTGCTCACTTCGATTTGAACGTGATCAATCACGATTAAAGATGACGGAAATTAAACCGATTATAACTCTCTGAGCCAATTTATAAAATGCTAAGAGCCGTTTTTATTAATAAAACTGACTACTTTTTGCGTTAACGCAATAAAATTTAATTATTTACTGTTTTTTGTTAAGCAATTTAATAAGCGCAATCAGTCATACAATTAACTTTTTAGATCCTAAGATCAAAATCAATTTATTGATAATACGTTACTAACTAGTTTTGCGATCCCTTCGTCGGCTTCAATAATCGATTCTGCCAACATGTAAGCAGGGGTGGTAACTAGCTTATTTGGTTTATCGATAATTACATCGTCAACCGCACAATTTATATGTTCAGCGCCTAATGTGCTTAGCGCTTGTGCTGTCTCTACATCGTTACCAATAGTAAGTGCGGCGTTATCGTAAATAAATGGGATTAATGCGGGTGCAATACACATATAACCTGCAGGCTTATTCGCTTTTGCAAATGATTTACAAGCATTAAGGACGTCCTGATTGATATTTGCTTTTGCGCCTTTAATTGCAAAATCACATAAGTTTTTTGCAGCACCGAAACCGCCAGGTACAATTAATGCATCAAACTGAGTCACGTCTAGTTCAATCAGCGATTTAATGTCACCTCTTGCAATGCGTGAAGCTTCTGTTAATACATTGCGTTTATCAGGCATTACTTCACCTGTTAAATGGTTAATGGTATGAAGCTGTTCAATATCTGGTGCAAAACACTGATACGTTGCACCATTTTTGGCTATATGTAATAAAGTTAAAATTGCTTCATTAATTTCACTACCATCGTACACACCAGACCCTGCTAATATTACTGCTACGTTTTTCATGCTTTTGTGCCTCTAAAGTCTTTTTATAAGTCGATCGGATGAAGTTTAACATGCTCAAAATTTCAGGCGAAAATAAATTTTTAGTACAAAAATCATTCGCAGTGCAAGTTGTTTTGCGGTTTATGCCATTTGCGATCACTTTGCCTTTTAAAAAAATATAAAGGATCGCTATGATCTTCGATCCATTGTGCTAGAATACTCCTCCGGTTATTTAAATGGACGCGAATAATCAAAGTGAATAACAACACAAGTAGTCGTTAGAAAACCTTTTTCCACATTGGTTTAAAATAATAAAAAAAGAACCTCGTATTATCTTTTTTAAATTAAAACATGCAGTTAAAGTATTTTCTAGGCATTTTATAATGCTTTGGAAGAATAGCTTGTGGCTGTTATCTACACACTTATCCACAGCTTGCTATAGTTTTAATAACACGATAAGCAGTAATTCTCTGTCGTTTTATTTACTACCTTATGGCATGCTTATGATTACCTTAATTTTTTGCATTTAGGATCCAAATTCACCATGGCTCAGATCCCCGAAAACCCACTTATTTTAGTTGATGGCTCGTCATATTTATTTCGTGCTTATCATTCTCCGCCGCATTTAACTAATTCTAAAGGTGAAGCTACGGGCGCTATTTATGGCGTGATCAACATGCTTAAAAGCTTGATCAGACAATATGATCCCTCACACATGGTGGTGATATTTGATGCTAAAGGCAAAACGTTTCGTAACGATATGTATAGCGAATATAAGGCAAATCGCCCGCCGATGCCGGATGACTTACGTACGCAAATAGCACCAATACATAGCATTATCAAAGCGATGGGTTTTCCGCTAATTAGCATCGAAGGCGTTGAAGCAGATGATGTTATTGGCACATTTGCACGTATTGCAACTGAGCAAAAACGGCATGTCCTTGTCTCCACTGGTGATAAAGATATGGCGCAACTTGTAAATGAGCATGTAACACTTATTAATACCATGACCGACAGTATTTCAGACCCACAAACCGTAGTAGAAAAATTCGGTGTAGGCCCTGAGCTAATTATCGATTATTTAGCATTGATGGGTGACAAGGTTGATAACATACCGGGTGTTGAAGGGTGCGGTCCTAAAACAGCAGTTAAGTGGCTCCAAAAGTATGGCTCGTTGCAAGGTGTAATGGATAACGCTGGTGACATTAAAGGTAAAATAGGTGAAAAGTTAGCTGCAGCTCTCGATCATCTGCCTTTAAGTTATGAGCTTGCAACAATAAAATGTGATGTTGAGGTTGAATCTGATCTTGATACCTTTAAGCTCCAAGAGCCAAATAAAGATGAGTTAATTGCATTATATGGTGAATGCGAATTTCGTCGTTGGTTAGCTGAGCTATTGGATGATCCTAAAACCGCAGATACACATATAGATGTGCCTACTGAGGCAAATGAGCTGCCAAAAGTAGAAGACGCCCATTACGAAACTATTTTAACGCAAGCGCAATTTGATACGCTTATTGAGCAGTTAAATAGTGCTGATTTATTTGCATTTGATACAGAAACTACCAGCCTTGATTACATGAAAGCGCAATTAGTGGGTATGAGTTTTGCCGTAAAAGCGGGTGAAGCAGCTTACTTACCTGTTGCGCACGACTACCCAGGAGCACCTGAGCAATTAAGCCTTGAGTTTGTAATGCAAAAACTTGGGCCAATTTTAGCTGATGCAAATAAAGCCAAAGTAGGGCAAAACCTTAAATACGACAAAAGTGTATTAGCGAATGCAGGTTTTGCGCTAAATGGTATTAAGTTTGACACCATGCTTGAGTCATACGTATTTAATAGTGTGGGTACACGCCATGATATGGACTCGCTAGCACTTAAATACCTAGGTCATAAAAATATTAGCTTTGAAGATATTGCCGGCAAAGGTAAAAAGCAACTTACCTTTAACCAAATTGAACTTGAAAAAGCTGCGCCTTACGCTGCAGAAGATGCCGATATTACTTTGCGCCTACATGAAGTGCTTTGGCCAAAAATAGCGGCTGATGAAAAACTAAAATCGGTATTTGAAGATATAGAAATGCCACTTGTTAGTGTGATTTCTGATATTGAACGCACAGGTGTAGCAATAGATAGCAATATGCTTGCAGCGCACAGCCAACGATTAGGCGAGCGTTTAATTGAACTTGAAAAAGAAGCATTTGAAATAGCGGGCGAACCATTTAACTTAAGCTCACCAAAACAATTACAAGTTCTATTATTTGAAAAGCTTGATCTGCCAGTTATTAAAAAAACGCCTAAAGGTGCGCCTTCAACGGCTGAAGAGGTACTGCAAGAGCTTGCCCATGATTATCCATTACCAAAAGTAATTATTGAACATCGTGGATTATCTAAGCTTAAATCAACGTATACCGACAAATTACCGTTAATGGTCAATGAGAAAACCCAGCGTGTGCATACGTCTTATCATCAAGCGGTTACAGCAACAGGGCGTTTAAGTTCAACCGATCCTAACTTGCAAAATATACCAATTCGCTCTGAAGAGGGACGCCGTATTCGTGAAGCCTTTATAGCCGCAGATGGCTATAAAATTGTTGCTGCCGATTACAGTCAAATTGAGCTGCGTATTATGGCGCATCTTTCACAAGACAAAGGTCTATTAAATGCATTTTCTAACGGCTTAGATGTACATAGTGCAACTGCCGCTGAAGTATTTGGTGTAGAGCTTGATGATGTAACTACCGATATGCGCCGTAAGGCGAAAGCAGTAAACTTTGGCTTAATTTACGGTATGTCGGCATTTGGTTTAGCACGTCAACTAGATGTGCCACGCCACGAAGCGCAGCATTACATAGATAAATACTTTGAACGTTTTCCTGGTGTATTAGAGTACATGGAAACAACACGCGAAAAAGCAGCTGAAAATGGCTACGTTGAAACTATTTTTGGTCGTCGCCTGCATTTACCAGAAATCAATGCGCGCAATGGCGCTCGACGCAAAGGTGCTGAACGTGCAGCAATTAATGCACCAATGCAAGGCACAGCGGCAGACATTATTAAAAAAGCAATGTTAAGTGTACATAGCTGGGTAAGCGAGCAGGCACCAAATACGATTAAGTTACTTATGCAAGTTCACGATGAACTGGTATTTGAGATTAAAACGGATTGTGCACAAGCGTACACAAAACAATTTTGTGAACTCATGTCACAAGCGGCCACACTTGATGTGCCTTTAATCGTAGAAGCCGATGAAGGTGAAAACTGGGAACAAGCTCACTAATACTTAATTATTTATTTACTTTAAAGCGCCACTAGGCGCTTTTTTTATGACTGTAAAAAACTAGCGCAATAATGCTTTAGGTTTTTGCTGTGAACAAGGTTTAGTTAAAAGTAGGTTAATTTAAGCAACTATTTGTATTAAATAGTTATATGTTCGTCAATTCGAACTGTTTTTAAGGAATATCATTGTATTTTTATACGCTCTTTTGTTAAAGTCCCGCCCGTCCTCATCCTGTAGGACATCCTGTTGATGATGCATCTGAAAGGGTGCAACAAATTGATAGCTTCTCCCCAGTTTGCTATACCGGCCTACCATATTTTTGGTGGGCCGTTTTTTATTCTGCTCCTAAAAACTCAGCTTTATTAATTTTGCTTATCGCGTTATCCATTCGTTACTTTGAGGTGGTTTGGGTACATCGCAGGTGGTACCATCAAAGAGCTATTATTTTTGATTCCTATTATTTTCATTTTATTACTAAGGAGTGCGTTATGTTTAAAGCATTAGCTATTGCAGGTTTTTCTTTATCAAGTTTAGTCATTTCTAATGTTGCTCAGGCTGATTGGCAGCTTGTTAATGATAAAAGCCAATTGAGCTTTGTATCAATTAAAAAAGATTCAGTTGCAGAGGCCCATCACTTTACCAATCTTGAAGGTATACTAACAGATAGCGGTAAGTTTAGTGTAAATGTCGACTTAAGCTCTGCAGAAACGCTTATCCCAATCCGTAATGAGCGTTTAGCTAAACTATTATTTGAAGCGAGTAAATTTCCAAATGCTGTTTTAAGTGCTGATTTAGCCAAAGAACTTAGTAGTGTTAAAAAGCCAGGTCAGCATGTGCTTAAAGGTATTAATGCTGAACTTAATTTTCATGGAAATAAAAAGCCATTCAAAATAGATGTGTTAGTAACTAGCTTACAAAACGGTGACTTAAGTGTGTCATCTTTCACACCGATTATTATTAATAGTGATGATTTTGGCGTAACGGAAGGTGTTAAGCAGCTACAAAAATTAGCGGGGTTACCGTCAATAGCGACAGCTGTACCCGTTACATTTTCACTAACACTTAAAAAACAGTGATCTCACTTGCACAGCTTAGTAAACAATTAAGCGAGCCAAGCAAACAGTTTGACAGCTGGCAGCCAACTCATTGTGGTGAGCTGCCAATTGTTATTGGTGAGCAAGGGCAATGGTTTTACGATGGCAGTGAGATAACTCGCATTGCTATGGTGAAGCTATTCGCCAGTGTTTTATGTAAAGAAGGTACGCAATTTTACTTAAAAACCCCAGTCGAAAAAATAGCGATAGAAGTGCAAGATGCGCCATTTATAATTGTGGACTGGCGTTTTGAAAATACAGCACAAGGAAAGGTTTTGTGTTGTGTAGATAATATTGCTAGGCAATGGCTCATAAGTGCTGAACAGCCATTAACTATACAAAACTATAAAGGTATAGCCGTGCCCTATTTACAGCTACCGTATGGTTGCTGTGCACGTATAAATAGAAGTGTGTTTTACCAGTGGGCTGAAATAGCCGCAGAAGATGAGCGCGGCTATTATATAAAATCAGCAGAAGAAAAGTTTTATCTTTCTTAGCAATTAGGCGTTAGGGTCTGTTTCTTCGCTTTGTTTGTCTTGTGGTGGAATTGCTACAACGGGACCTAAGTACCATTCATCTAGCTTTTTAGCGACTTCAGGTAAGCCTGTGCCTTTAAGCGATGAAAATGCATGTACAGTAATGTCACCATCAAGCTCGCTTAATTCACGACGTACTTGTAATACCTGTGCCTTACGCGCACCTTGCTTAAGCTTGTCTGCTTTTGTTAAAAGGGCAAGTACAGGTATTTCGCTACCTATAGCCCAGTTAATTAAATCTTTATCTAAGTCTTTTAACGGATGGCGAATATCCATTAATACCACGATACCCTTTAGGCTTTGGCGTTTTTGCAGGTATTCACCTAACGACTTTTGCCATTTCTTTTTCATTTCAATTGGCACTTTAGCAAAACCATACCCAGGTAAATCGATTAAGCGCATGTCGTCAACATCGGCAAGTTCAAAGGTATTGATTAGCTGAGTACGCCCAGGTGTTTTACTAGTACGAGCTAGCTTTTGGTCTGTAAGCGCATTAAGCGCACTAGATTTACCTGCATTTGAGCGACCAGCAAACGCGACTTCAATTCCCGTATCAGCAGGTAATTTAGTAATGTCTGGAGCGCTTGTTACGAAAGACGCAGTATTATATTTGATACGAGATTTGAGCACAGGCTCTCCTAAAACTTAAAAATGGTCATGTTGAGTAAACTAAATTCACTCAGGGCGCGTATTTTATACTATAAAGGATGTATTAAAAAGCGTATTTAAACACCTTAAAGCAGCACAAATGGCACATTAAAAGACACTTAAAGCTTAATCTAGGTCAAAACCCTATAATTTATAAGCTTAATATGAGTAGAAAACGTGCCAGAGAATTTTTTATCGTGTAGAATACATATATTAAAACTATCTATATTGTAGATGATACAGGGTCGGAAACAGAGAATTCACCATGAAAAAAATAGCACTATCTTTAACAATATTGCTTGGTGCGTTGTCAGCAAGCAACGCAACAGCATTCGATGGCGATGTAAACGCAGGTAAAGAAAAATCAGCAACGTGTGCGGCTTGTCACGGCCCAGATGGTAATGCGCCGGTTAATATCTACCCTAAGCTTGCAGGTCAACATCCAGATTATATCCTTAAGCAACTTCAGGATTTAAAATTAGGTATGACTTCTGGCGGTAAAGAAGGTCGTATGGATCCGGTTATGAGCGCTATGGCGATGCCACTTAGCGAGCAAGACATGAAAGATTTAGCTGCCTATTTCTCTTCATTGAATATGTCTGAAGGTTCAACACCTAAAGATGTGGTTGAAGTTGGTAAAATGCTTTTCAAAGCGGGCGACGCAGAACGTGGAATTCCATCATGTGCAGCATGTCATGGCCCTCGTGGTAACGGTTCATCGTTAGCTAAGTTTCCAAAAATTTCTTTTCAACATCCAGAATACATCAAGTCTCAACTTGAAAAATTCCGCGATGGCACGCGTAGTAATGACCTAAACGGCATGATGGGCGATATAGCTAAGAAATTAACTGATAAAGACATTGAAGTGCTTTCTCAGTACTTAGGTGGTTTACACTAAAGTCGTATTTATCTAGCCCTTACTAGATAATAGACTGTAATGTGTTGAAAAAAGCAGCTTAGGCTGCTTTTTTTGTATGTTAATTTACCGATATAACCCTTCGTCTATGTGAGACATTGACCATGTCAAGCTGTAAGAAAAGTCCTCTTTTAAATTTTTGCTTTAAGTTAACTAATTGAAAATTAAATACTTTACCTCATGTTAATGTAATCATTATAATAAAAGTTATATAAACCAGTTGTAACAAAATTATTAACGAGTAAATTAACCACTGTCGCAAAACAACAATAACAAAATGGATTATGCTAAAGGAAAATGGCGCGACACGACTACATAGCACAAGATGGTGCTACTAAAGGAAATAATAAAAAAGAGTCAGGACGACCGAGAATAATAAAAAACTCATGGAAGTTTAATAATAAAAACAAAAAGGAATGTTACAGGGAAGGTATTAATAATAACAAAACGGACTGATAATAATAAAAATAATAAAGACTAAAAAAAGTCGAAGGGAGAAGTGTCCAGATAATGGCGCTCAGATTAGCAGGCGGTAGAGATGTTTTCTCTACCGCCTTTTTATTTGTCCTGTTACAATACCCACCGTTTAAAATTAGCGATTATTAGCTAAGGCGCTTTTTAATGAGTAACCCAACCTCTATAGCGCAAACTGAATTCTTCTGGCTAGGCCAGCACTGCGATGCCCATTAAGTTGCGCCTCGCTCAAAACCTCTTAAGTGAGATGATCAAGATATGAGTAGAACTAAAAAGTCACGCAAAAGCCCATCAAATGGACCTGTTCGTCTAAGCCAAGACAAACTTAAAGAAATGCGCGCATTGAAAGAGCAGCGAGTAAAAAAAACCAAAGGTGCTAAGCCTGGTTCTCGTAACGCTCCTGAACTATTAGATAATGATAGCCAAAAAGGCGGTTACACGCCGAAAGATAAGCGTGTAGGTAGTAAAAAAGCAGTGCCATTAATTGCTACAGCACCTGAACCTAAAGTTGAAATGAAACGTAACTTAAAACCTACGGTTGAACTTAAAAAGGTTACTGAGCCTGAGATTACACCAGAACAAGAGCTTGAAGCTCTTGAAAATGATGAGCGCTTACTAAAATTAGTTGAGCGTCATGAAAAAGGTGAAATGCTAACTGGTAAAGATGCTAAGTACTTTAATAGCCGTATTGCTCGCCATCAGGCCTTATGTAAAATCCTTGGTATTGAAGATGAGGATGAAGACGAGTTTGAAGACGAGTTTGAAGATGATTTCGAAGATGACTTTGCAAGTGAAAGCAACGCAGACTTCGATCAATACTTATCTGACGATTTAGCCAATGAATGGCTAGACGAAGACGACAAATAGTAAGGGCAAATAATGAGTACAGCGTTGATCATAGCCTTATTTGTAGGTGCTGCGATTATTGCTGGCTTAGCATTTTATGCGGGTCAGTTGCTTTATAAGTTAAGTGCACAAAAAAAGCTAATTGCAAAAACTCAAGCTGAGCAGCAAAAAAAGCTTAAAAAGTCACGTTTAGAGCGTAATGCTAAATTGGCCGACAGCATTCATTTAATTGCTCGTGCAATGAACGAAGAGCAGTGTGAGTTTTCAGAAGGGTGTTTGCGTATTTGGGTACTTATGTCTCAATACGCATTTGAAGATGAGCGTGATTTAACGGTTCAGTACCCTGGCATTTTTGAAATGTACGAAGTAGTTAAAGAAATGCCAACGCATGATGCTCGTAAAAAATACTCTAAAAAAGAGATTTTTAAACAAGACACGGCTCGTTGGCGCGCAGAAGAAAAGCTTAATGATGCTATAAAAGCTGATTGCGCAAAAATTATTACAGAGTTTAAAGCTGCTCCTGGCAGCGATAAAGTAGTTTTTAATTAAGTACTTTTGATAATGTAAAAAAGCAGACCTAGGTCTGCTTTTTTTATGTCGATGTATTTATTACCCAAAGTTCAGGCTAAATTACTCTGGAAAATCGCGTTGCGTTAATTTGGTTTTGTAAGTGAGCATCGAAGCACATGCAAATTATACGTATAAATAAATTACCGCGCGGCGTTACTTTAATCGTATTGTTATTGATTGTTACCATGGCATCATCTATTAGCGGTATAAGTGCAGTGAGAGCATCTGCAAAGTAACTATTAAATTCAATACCATGCTTATTGGCAAACTCTTCTGTATTAAGCTCAAACTGGCAAATAAGCTGTTTAATAGCATCAGCACGTATTATGTCATCAGTATTTAAATGCATCCCTTTATTAATCGCACAGCCGCTTTGTGTTTCGGTTGCATGATAATATTGCTTTAGCTCTTTTTGGTTTTGCAAAATAGCACTGCCAATTTGTGAAATAGACGATACACCTAAGCCCAGTAAATCACAGTTACCATGTGTGGTGTAACCCTGAAAGTTACGGTGTAGCTTAGCTTCGTTTTGTGCAGTTGCTAGCTCGTTTTCGGGGCGAGCAAAATGATCCATGCCAATAAATTGATATCCTGCTTGAGTCATTTGTTCAAGAGTGTTTTTGAACATAGTCAGTTTGTCATGCGCGCTAGGCAAATCTGCATCTTTAATTTTACGCTGTGCAGCGAAGCGCTCCGGCAAATGAGCGTAATTAAATACCGATACACGGTCAGGGTTTAACGCAATTAATTGCTCAATAGTATGCTTAAAGCTTTGAGGTGTTTGTAGTGGAAGCCCATAAATCATATCTGCATTAATTGATTTAAAACCAAGCTCGCGCGCTTGAGTAATTAGTTGCTTAACTTTACTGGCTTGTTGTGGGCGATTTACAGCAAGTTGCACCTCATCATTAAAATCTTGAATACCAAACGATACGCGGTTAAAGCCTAGCACACGCAAATCAGCGAGCATGTTGTCGCTAAGCGATCGTGGGTCTATCTCTATTCCACGCTCAGTTGTATGAGTAAAATCAAAATGCTGCTCTAATAAAGTCACTAAGCGAGTCATTTGCTTGGTATTTAAAAAAGTGGGAGTTCCACCACCTAAATGTAATTGCTCTACCGTGTAGTGTTTAAAAAGGGGGGCTTGGGCTTTAATCTCTTTAGCAAGGTAATCTAGATATACATCTGCTTTTGATTGATGACGAGTAATAATTTTATTACAGCCGCAGTAATAACAAAGCTGACTACAAAACGGAATATGTATATACAAAGATAGTGAACGACTAGATGATGACTCAATGGCGCTTAGCAAGTCTTGCTGGTTGTAACCTTCGCTAAGAGAAAGTGCCGTAGGGTAAGACGTGTAGCGAGGACCAGAAACATTATATTTGTTTATTAGGGAATCATCCCATTTTGGAAGTTCTATCATTACGCGCACCTTTATATTAATAAGGTGCAAATTATAAAAAGCTTTGTAAGCAGAGATTTTGATCTACAACAAAAAAAGGTGCCGCAGCACCTTTTTAACTTTATTTTTAACGCTAGTAAGTCACTGTATGAGCATCTTTAAGGTACTGAAATAACTCTTTGTAACCTTTACCAGGCTTTTCAGCTTTAGCTTCTTTGGTCGCATTACGAACTAATTGGCGTAACTGTTGGCGGTCTAGCTCAGGAAACTGCTCAATGGTTTCATTAATTAGATCATCACCTTGTTCAATTAAATCTGCGCGAAGCTGCTCAATTTTTTTAACCAATACTTCAGCTTGGTTATTTTTATTTAGCATTACATCGATTATCGCTTTAATTTCTTCGATGTTTTCTACAGTACGAAGCGTTTTAGCAATGTAGTTTAAGTGGCGACGGTAAGCATCACTTTTATTACTAATTTTATCAGCAACAACCATGGCCTCTTTTAAATCGTCATTTAATGGTAGGCGCTCACGCTGTTTTTTACCCATTTTGGCAATTTCAGAACCTAACTGATGAAACTCTTGCGCTTCGCGCTTAAGCTCCGTTCTTGATACATATATAATTTCTTCTTCGATTTCAGCAGGCTTGCCTTTTTTCTTTGCCATGGGGTGCTCTTAAATAAAAATAACTTTTGCCATTATACGCGATTCTTTTAGTGATTAATATTAGCTGATGTGGTGCAGTGAGTGTGTTAGCATTTAACTATAAAAAATGCGTGCAATATTGCCTTAAGGCTCAGGACTTAATTTATGAAAAGCCAACAACACGATCCAATTTATTCTCAAATCTCTCAAGTAAAAGATGCCGTAGCCGAAGTGCTTGAACATGCAAAAAAGTTGGGTGCAACAGCTGCAGAAGCTGCGATGTCGAGCACATCTGGTTTATCGGTTAGTACACGTATGGGTGAAGTAGAAACCATTGAATTTAACCAAGACGGTGGTTTAGGTATAAGTGTATATGTTGGTAATAATAAAGGCTCGGCGTCTACCGCCGATTTGAATCCAAAAACACTGCGTACCGTTGTAGAAAAAGCGATAGATATAGCTAAATTCACATCGGATGACCCATTTAACGGCGTTGCTGATAAAGAATTGCTTGAGTTTGCACCAAAAGATTTAGACTTATACCACCCGTGGGATGTAAGCCCAGAGCAAGGTATTGAGCTTTGTCATGCTGCAGAGCAAGCTGCATTAAATGCTGATGAGCGAATTGTTAATTCAGACGGTGCCAGTTTTTCATCGCACCAAGGTTTACGTGTATATGGCAACAGCCATGGCTTAATTGCAGGTTTTCCTCGTACTCGTCATAGCATTAGCACTATGGTAATAGGTAAAGAGGGCGAGCATATGCAACGCGATTCTGCTTATACTGTTGCGCGCGACCAAGCTGGTTTAAACGATGCAGCGGCAGTTGGGCTTGAAGCCGCTGCAGAAACTCTCGCTAAACTAAACAGCCAAAAGTTAGGCACAATGAAAGTGCCTGTTATTTTTAGAGCTGATATTGCTAATTCACTGTTTGGCCATTTAGTATCGGCCATTGGTGGTGGTGCACTTTATCGTAAGTCGAGCTTTTTACTCGACAGCCTTGGCACACAGGTATTTAGTAACTATGTAAATATAGCTGAGCGCCCACATATTTTAAAAGGCTTGGCATCATCGCCTTTTGATAGCGAAGGGGTTAAAACGCTTGATCGTGAAATAATCCAAGGTGGCGAGTTACAAACCTATTTATTAGCAAGTTACGCTGCACGTAAAATGAATATGACGGCAACAGGCCATGCTGGCGGTATACATAACTGGTTAGTTGAACAAACTCATAACGATTTATCGGCTTTATTAAAAACCATGGGTACTGGTTTATTAGTTACTGAGCTTATGGGCCAAGGTGTAAACACCGTTACGGGTGACTACTCGCGTGGAGCAGCTGGTTTTTGGGTCGAAAACGGCCAGATACAATACCCAGTAAGTGAGATTACTATTGCCGGAAATTTAAAAGATATGTTTAAAGGCATTAGTGCAATTGGTGGCGATATTGAGCGCAGAGGCGGTATTCAAACTGGCTCAGTACTTATAGAGCAAATGCAAATAGCAGGCGCTTAATACCAATTTTCAATAATACTTAATTAAGTGAATTGGTATAATATAAAAGCGCTCAGTTAAGCCAAACATTTACGTGCTTGGCTTGACAATGCTTTATTTAAATTTATGGGGTGTTAAATGGCAAAAGATAGATGTGCACCAAAGCCGTTAACCGACATTATGGCGGGGCTCAACAACCGCTTATCGGCCTATGCAGGTAAAAGCCAAGCACTTGATAAACAGCAAACTCTATTAAAAGAGTTTTTAGGACCTAAGCTGAGCGAAAAGTGCAGAGTGAGTAACTACCGTGATGGTACGTTAATGATTGAGGCTGTATCGGCTTCTATCGCGCTTAAGCTTAATTATTTGAAAATGGATATGCAGTCACACTTTAGAGCAGCAGGAATGGCAGAGCTTGGGCAAATAAAAATTACTGCAAATCCGCAAGCTACTCAACGATTAAGCGCTACTGGCAATAAAAGCCAAGCACAAAGCGCAGCTACGGGAAATTCTCGTAAAATGAGCACTCAAACCTCTGATTATTTAAATGCGATTGCTGCATCTGCACCACCTTCTTTAAAAGAAAAATTAGAGCGCCTGGCTCTGCACGGAAAAAAATAATTTTTTGAAATTCAAATAATTTGTTATTGGTAGGGCTATTTTGTTTGCTCATCGCATTCAAAATACTTTGTTACATATTCTATTTTAATGTTTGTTTAATGGGGTTTATTATACCCATATGGCGTACTTTTATCTGAGTTCGCTCTTGATACCCATTCCATTAAGTAAAAGCGTGTAGGCAGTGCTATTTTTACTCCTGCTATATTCAAGAATTTAATGGAGTTGGTATTAAATTCTAACTAACAAACGGAATCATTATGAATAAAGTAACAATGGCCGCTGCGAGCATAGCGCTTGCACTTGGTCTAGTAGGTTGTGGTGAAAAACAACAAGAAGCTAAAGTAACCGACGCTCCAGTAGCAACAGCACCGGCTGAAAAACCACTAGGGCTTGGTATTGAATTAGCTAATATGGATAGTTCCGTACGTGCACAAGACGATTTTTACTACCATGTAAACGGTGAGTGGCTAGCAAAAACTGAAATACCGGGTGATAAATCTAACTATGGATCTTTTTCACAGCTGTATGATGAGTCACAAAAAGCAATGAAAATAGCGCTTGAAAACGCAGCTGCGAATACAGAAGCTAAAGAAGGTAGTGATGAATATAAAATTGGTGCATTTTATAAAAGTTATATGGATATAGGTGCCCGAGAGGAATTAGGTATTTCACCACTTCAGCCTTCTTTAGATACAATTGATAGTGTTAAGTCTAAAGCCGATTTAGCTGGCCTAATGGCTAAAATTCAAAAGCAAGGTGCTAGCTTACCATTTGGTTGGTTTGTAAATAACGATGCTAAAAATTCAAGCGAATATGCATTGTACTTATCGCAATCAGGTCTTGGTTTACCGGACCGCGACTACTACTTAAAAGATGACGAAAAGTTCACTAAAATTCGTGCAGCTTACGAGCAATACATGACTGATATTTTAGCTAAATCAGGTGTTAAAAATGCCCCTGAGGCCGCTAAAAGTGTTATCGCATTTGAAAAGTCTTTAGCGGATGCACAGTGGAGCCGAGTGCAAAGCCGTGATGCAACAAAATCGTATAATAAGATGACGGTTGCCGATGCTGATAAACTAATGGGCGATTTTGATTTAGCTACGTTTTTTAAAGACGCTGGTGTGGATATACAAGAAATTATTGTGCGTCAGCCAAGCTACCTAGAAACATTTGCCGATGTGTATAAAAACACAGACGTAACAACGTGGAAAAACTATTTAAAATTCCATTTTGTGAGTGGCTATGCACAGCTACTTAGTGACGATTTAGTTGACCTTAAATTTAACTTTTACAGCACAACATTGCGTGGTGTAGAAGAGCAAGCGCCACTTTGGAAAAAAGCAGTTGATGCTTCTAACAGTGTACTGGGTGAAATTTTAGGTAAAGTGTACGTTAAAGATAACTTCCCGCCAGAAGCGAAAGCGCGTATGGAAGAGCTAGTTGATAACGTAATTAAAGGCTACGGTGTAGCTATTGAAAACCTTGAGTGGATGAGCCCTGAAACTAAGCTTGCTGCCCAAGAAAAGCTAAACAAATTTACCCCTAAAATTGGTTACCCAGATAACTGGAAAGACTACTCTGAGCTTAAAATTAATTCAGAAGAACTAGTAGGTAACTACATTCGTTACAGTGAATGGGCTTACAAAGACATGATTGCTAAATTAGGCAAGCCTGTTGATCGTTCTGAGTGGCACATGACGCCGCAAACGGTAAATGCTTATTACAATCCTGTAAACAACGAAATTGTATTTCCTGCCGCCATTTTACAACCGCCTTTCTTTAATTTAGAAGCGGATGATGCTGTAAACTACGGTGCAATTGGCGCGGTAATTGGCCACGAACTTGGTCACGGTTTTGACGACCAAGGTGCTAAATACGACGGTGACGGTAACCTACGTAATTGGTGGAGCGAGACTGACCTTAAACAGTTTGAAGAGCGTACAGGTGCACTCGTTGCACAATACAATGAGTATAAGCCGTTTGAAGATGCAGGTGTTAACGGCGAGCTAACGCTTGGCGAAAACATTGGTGATTTAGGTGGCTTAACCGTAGCGCATAAAGCATATATGTTATCTTTAGGCGATAGCAAAGCACCGGTAATTGATGGTTACACAGGCGATCAACGCTTCTTTATGGGATGGGCTCAAATTTGGCGTCGTAAGTATCGTGATGAAGAGTTACGTAACCGCTTAATGACAGACCCACATTCACCAAGCCACTACCGTGTAATCGGTATCTTGTCGAACATGCCAGAATTTTATGAAGCGTTTGACGTAAAAGAAGGCGACAAAATGTATATCAAACCAGAAGATCGCGTAAAAATTTGGTAATTGATATTTATCTTAATTAGCTTAACCGAACTTTGGCTAACTTAATAAAAAACCAGCAAGTGTTTAGCTTGCTGGTTTTTTTATACCAATAACATTGCTGCTATTGCATGAGGGTTTTATGCATCCAGCTTTCATTATTTAAAATATTTTTGTACAGAGCCAATTGGTTTTGAGCTCGTTCTAAATTATGTTCTGCATGGATGGTTTTAAAATACACATCGTTATTTAAGTAATCAGTTAAAAAACGCACGCAAAGCATTAACGGCATAATTTTAGCGCCAAGCAACAAGCTTGATTGTTCTGCCTTACTCATAACAGGCTTAAGGGGAGCTAGGTAGCCCTTAACGAGCGCCTCAAAAATCTCTTTACGAATAACTACTTTATCAAGGTTGGTCGAGTCTTCTGCCTCAGCGCAGCAAAATGTACGTACCATGTCACCAAAGTCATATAGTAAAAACCCTGCCATACAGGTATCTAAATCGATAACCGCTTTTGCTTTATGCGTATTACTACAATACAGCATATTATTTATTTTAGTGTCGTTATGGCATACGCGAATAGGTAAGTCGGCGGCTATATCACTGAGTTCTTTAATTAAATGCTGCTGCGATAAGCAATAGGCTATTTCGCTTTCACTGCGTATGAGCCGCTTATCAGTACTTGTATTGATAGCTGAGTTTAACTGCTTAAAGCGCATAGCTAAGTTATGAAAATCCTCAATAACAGTATCAAGCATTGCAGCGTCAAAATCATGAAGGGCGCTTGCAAAGGTGCCAAATGCTAAAGCTGCTTGATGTGCTTGCTCTTTGGTTTTAACTACATCGTCACTAAAGCTGTACTTAATAAAGTTAAGTACTCGGTATTGCTCGTTTTCAATACTTATTAAGTACTCGTTGGTGCGTGTGCGTATGTGTTTAACAATCTCGAGCGGGTAGCTGTTACTTTGCTGTTTAGCGCATAAGTGCTGTTCAATTAATTTTGCATTGTTAATGAGTTGCACAGGGTGTTTAAATACATGGGTATTGAGCTTTTGCACAATAAATTGCTGTGACGCATTACTAAGCAGCCATGTCGTATTTATGTGCCCGCTACCTATAGCGCTAACCTGAGTTTGTTTAGGGTTTAGCGCTAAAAGCTCACTTAACTTATTTTGAATTAACGTATTCATTTTACTTACGCGTATCGAGCTTGTATTTTTTCAATAATATCAGCGTTAGCCGCAGGGAAGTCGTAGTTACTAAGCTCGCTAATGGCTACCCATTCGCTTGGTTGTCCTTCAGCGCCACGTGCTTCACCGCTAAAATTACTAACTACATGAATATCAAGTTTTACACATTTATCGCCGTAGTCATGCTCAATCACCATTAGCTGGCTGGAGCTGTGAATTGTGATCCCCACTTCTTCTGTTAGTTCACGCTTAAGTGCTGCAAATACGCTTTCGCCAGCTTCTACTTTGCCACCCGGAAATTCCCATAAGCCACCTTGATGTTGCTCATCACCGCGCTTACAAATAAATATGGCATTGTTTTTTTTAATAACACCTACGGCTACATTTACTATTTTTATTGTCATATTTTTACTCCATAAAAAAAGCGACGCTAGCGTCGCTTTTTAATTACTTACAATACGTGGTTATTTTAATTTACCACAACACTGTTTGAATTTTTGACCCGAACCACAAGGACACGGATCATTACGGCCAACTTTTGGCTCTGTTCTAGCCATTACTGTTGCGCTTTGAGGTGCTTCGCCGCCTACGTGCTCAGCTTCTTCATGCTGGTACTCGTGAGGAGCGTTTTCACTCTTGCGATGTTGCTCTTCTACTTTTTCAACATCTTCTTCTGCGCGTACTTGTACTTTACTTAAAATGCTTACTACATCAACTTTTAAGTTTTCAAGCATTTCAGAGAACAGTTCAAACGACTCGCGTTTGTACTCTTGCTTTGGATTCTTTTGCGCGTAACCTCGTAAGTGAATACCTTGGCGTAAGTGATCCATTGCAGCAAGGTGATCTTTCCAGTGCTGATCAAGACTTTGTAGCATTATCGCTTTTTCAAACTGGCGTAGTACAGAGTCGCCAACTTGCTCTTCTTTTTGCTTGTATGCTTGCTCAACCGCTTGCTCAATACGCTCACGAAGTTTTTCTTCGTAGAGTTTATTGTCATCAGCCAGCCATTGTGAAATAGGCAGCTCAATTAGGAAATCTTGTTTTAAGCGCTCTTCAAGGCCAGGCACATCCCACATCTCAGCAAGGCTTTGCGGTGCAATGTACTGGTCAATAACACCAGCAAGTACATCACCACGGATAGCTGTGATAGTTTCTGAAATATCGCCTTCTTCAAGCAGTTCGTTACGCTGAGAGTAAACAACACGACGTTGATCGTTTGCTACATCATCGTATTCAAGTAGTTGCTTACGTACATCAAAGTTACGTGCTTCTACTTTTCGTTGTGCGTTTTCAATTGCGCGGTTAACCCATGGGTGCTCAATTGCTTCACCGCGTTGCATACCTAGTTTACGCATCATGTTAGTCATGCGTTCGCCGGCAAATATACGCATTAGCGCATCATCCATTGATAGGTAAAAACGACTAGAGCCGGCATCACCTTGACGACCAGAACGACCACGTAACTGGTTATCTATACGGCGCGATTCGTGACGCTCAGTACCAATGATGTGTAAACCGCCAGCATCAATTACTGCATCATGGCGTATTTTCCATGCCGCTTTAATTTCAGCAATTTGATCATCTGTTGGATTTTCTAGTTTTTCAACTTCGCTGTTCCAGTTGCCGCCAAGCACGATATCGGTACCACGACCGGCCATGTTGGTTGCAATAGTAACAGTACCAGGTAAACCTGCATCCGATACAATGTCAGCTTCTTGCGCGTGGAATTTAGCATTAAGTACGTTGTGCTTAATTTTTTCTTTGCGTAAAAACTGTGATAAATACTCAGAGCTTTCAATCGAAATAGTACCTACAAGCACAGGCTGTCCGCGCTCTTGGCAATCTTTAATATCAATTAAAATGGCTTCGTATTTTTCTTCTTGCGTTAAGTAAACTAAATCGGCGCGATCATCACGGATCATTGGTTTATTGGTTGGCATAACAACAGTATCTAAGCCGTAGATAGACTGAAATTCAAAAGCTTCAGTGTCGGCTGTACCGGTCATACCTGCTAATGTTTCGTATAAACGGAAGTAGTTTTGGAACGTAATAGAGGCAAGCGTTTGGTTTTCGTTTTGAATTTTTACACCTTCTTTAGCTTCAACTGCTTGGTGTAAACCTTCAGACCAGCGGCGGCCTTCCATAGAGCGACCTGTATGCTCATCGATAATGATTACTTCGTTTTCTTTTACAACGTAATCAACATCTCTTTGATATAGTTTGTGCGCGCGAAGAGCGGCATAAACGTGGCTTAGTAGCGTAATGCTAGCAGCTGAATAAAGTGAGTCACCTTCTTCAATTAAACCGCGCTCAGTAAGTAGCTCTTCAACTTTAATTTGACCACGTTCAGTTAAGTGAACTTGCTTAGATTTTTCATCAATGGTGTAATCACCGTCACCTTCAACACCTTCCTCATCTTCTTTTTCTTGAAGTTCAAGTAAAGGAACTATGGTGTTGATTTCAGTGTATAACTCAGAGCTATCCTCTGCTGGGCCTGAAATAATCAGTGGAGTACGCGCTTCATCGATTAAGATTGAATCCACTTCATCAACCACGGCATAAAATAACGGGCGCTGTACACGTTCTTCAATACTAAAGGCCATATTGTCACGAAGGTAGTCAAAGCCAAATTCGTTATTAGTACCATATGTAATGTCAGCAGTATAAGCCTGCTTTTTCTGCTGTGGCATCATACCGGGTACATTACAGCCAACTGTTAAACCTAAAAATTCGAATAACTCTCGGTTGGTTTCAGCATCACGCTTTGCAAGATAGTCGTTCACGGTAATTACGTGAACCCCTTTACCTGTTAAGCCATTTAGATAAGCGGGTAGAGTTGCTGTGAGTGTTTTACCTTCACCGGTACGCATTTCTGCAATACGACCTTGATGTAAAACCATACCACCTAATAACTGCACGTCGAAATGACGCATGCCGTTTACACGTTTTGACGCTTCACGTACTACTGCAAATGCCTCTGGTAGAATGTCGTCAAGGCTTTGCCCGTTATCGTAACGTTCTCTAAACTCAGCTGTTTTAGCTCTTAAATCTTCATCAGAAAGCGCTTCAAGTTGCGTTTCTAGCGCATTAATTAGCGCGACCGTCTTTCTTAAGTTTTTAATAGTGCGGTCATTGCGACTACCAAAAAGCTTGGTAAATAAATTAGATATCATGATAAAACCGTTACAATGTATTCTTTGTTAGCCGAGTATCGGCTAACCCATTTTTAACAATTGGTAATTAATATGTGCTTTCAAGTAACACTTAGTACATATTAATTAGCAATTTTGTATTAAACCGTTCAAAAAGCACTGTTTATTACGTGCGCTACTATACCAGACTCTGCTAAACAACAAACTATCTCAAGGGAAAGATTTGTATATAAAATCGAAAAATTTGATCTGGTTCCTAAAAATAACTTTGTATTATTAAGCTTCAGTAAACATAGCTGTTAACTGTAAAGATATGGTGCTAAATAAATTAAAAACAAGGGCCGTATTTATGCTTAAATTTAATTTATAAATATGTATCTTCAAAGCGTTATTTTTACTCTTAATTTAATCGATGATACTTTAAATACCGATGCTGGATTTTGTGTAATAGTAAATTTCAACGCAAGTGTATATATTATTTTAATCTTGCAGATTATCTAACATCATGGTTAGTTTGAATTAAAGAATACTTATTTTCTTTTAAAATGGTGGTGCTCGTAAAAATGGATAATAAAAGTAATAAATTAGTAGTATTAGGTGCCGGTTGGTTAGGACATGCTTTATGCGTAAGTGCGCAAAAATCTGATTGGCAAGTACAAGGAACGCATAGAACAGATATACACGAGTTTGATTTTGAGCGTCAATTTTCACTTGAAGATGGGCAACTAACACATCAAATTGATTTACAAGATGCTTATTGGGTATGTGCTATTCCACCACGTAGCAGGCACAGTGAAAGTAATTATCCTGAAACACTCACCACAGCGCTTAAGCTTTCAAAGGAGTTAAACGCAAAGGGCTTTTTATTGTGCTCATCAACCGGGGTATACGATCAAGAGCCTGGTGTGTATAGCGAAAGTAGCGATATTTCATGCACAAACGAGCGCCAAATAAAGCTCTATGAAGCTGAAGAGCAAGTGCTTGAACAAGATGGCAAAGTACTTCGTTTAGCTGGATTACTGGGGCCTAATAGAGAGCCGGGGCGTTTTGTGGCAGGCAAAGAGCTTAATACATCAAGTGAGCAAGTGGTGAATATGGTGCATCAACAAGATGTAATAAATGCTATTTTTGCAGTGATAGAGCACTGGCAAGTAGGGCAAAATATTTATAATGTGGTTAATCCTGCGCACCCCACAAAAGCTGCATATTACGCGATGAAGTGTCAGCAACATGATGGTGAAATGCCAACGTTCACAGGAACTGATTCGGCTGAGCGCAAAGTATTAGGCTCAGCCATTGAAGCCTTAGGGTTTAGCTATCAGCACGGTATTTAATATGCTGAAGGCAGAGGGTTGCTCTTTATAAAGTCGCATAACTTACCTTCACTTAGTAATGTATTAGCTGCTTCGATATCGGGAGCAAAGTAGCGGTCTTTATCATAATAACTCACATACTCGCGTAACAACGCTTTAGCGCTTTGCACTTTATCTGATGGTTCAAGCGGCTTTCTAAATTCTAACCCTTGAACCGATGCTAACCATTCTATTGCCAAAACACCTTGGGTATTATTGGCCATTTCATCTAATCGCCTTGCTGCAAAGGTTGCCATAGAAACATGATCTTCTTGATTTGCAGATGTAGGCAAGCTATCGACCGAAGCCGGATGCGCTAACGATTTGTTTTCTGATGCAAGCGCTGCTGCGGTAACTTGGGCAATCATAAATCCTGAATTTACACCGCCGTTTTCAACTAAAAATGGCGGCAATTTGGATAGGTTTGAATCGATAAGTAATGCAATTCTCCTTTCTGCTAATGCGCCAATTTCGGCAATTGCGATTGCTAAGTTGTCAGCGGCCATTGCAACGGGCTCTGCATGAAAGTTTCCTCCCGATATTATGTCGCCTACATCGGCAAAAACTAGCGGATTATCGGTTACACCGTTTGACTCGCATAGTAACACTTCTGCAGCTTGGCGTATCTGAGTTAGGCAAGCACCTAGCACTTGAGGCTGGCAGCGAAGGCAATAAGGGTCTTGTACTTTTTCACAATTGACGTGGGAGTTACTAATTTGAGAGTGCGTATCGAGTAGCTCTCTAAATACTTGAGCGGTGTCTATTTGTCCGCGCTGTCCGCGAATTTCATGGATACGCGCATCAAATGGCGCACGACTGCCCATTGCAGCTTCTATGCTTATCGAGCCGATAACGCAGCTTTGTGCATATAAGTTCTCGCTTCTAAATAGGCCTTGTAGTGCAAACGCAGTCGACGCTTGTGTGCCATTTAATAATGCTAAGCCTTCTTTAGCTGCAAGTGTTAGGGGCTCAAGCCCTGCTATTTTTAACCCTTGTGCTGCGCTAATTATTTCTCCTTTATGTCGCATTTGACCTTCAGCTAATAAAGGTAGGCACATATGCGCAAGAGGGGCTAAATCCCCCGATGCCCCTACGGAACCTTTTTTAGGCACGCATGGATATACTTCGCTACTAAGCAGCTGCATAAAAAATTGGATTACTTGCAGGCGAATGCCCGAATAGCCACGTGAAAGCGAGTTTACCTTTAGGGTGATCATTAACCTTACTGTGCTGTCATCCATGTATTCGCCAATACCCGCAGCGTGTGAAAGCACAATGGAGCGCTGTAATAATTCAAGTTCGTCGTCGGCAATTTTGGTATTGGCTAATAACCCAAAGCCTGTGTTAATCCCGTATACAGTGCGGTGCTCATTAATAACGTTTTGAACAGTTTGCGCGCTTGATGCTATTTGCGACTCGGCATGCTTTGCAAGGCTTAACTTTACCGGTGAATTATTAATTTTTCTTAATGTGTTTAAATCAAGTGATCCTGGTGTGAGAGTAAGTTCGAACATGATCATTCCTCGTTTAACATTGGTAGGTCTAAATTTTGTTCTTTAGCGCAGTTTTTTGCTATGTCGTATCCAGCATCAGCATGGCGCATTACACCCGTTGCAGGGTCATTCCACAGTACGCGAGCAATACGCTCTTTAGCTTCATTTGTACCATCGGCAACAATAACTACACCAGAGTGCTGACTAAATCCCATTCCTACACCGCCACCATGATGAAGCGACACCCAAGTAGCGCCACTTGCGGTATTAAGCAGTGCATTGAGTAGTGGCCAATCTGATACTGCATCTGAGCCATCTTTCATGCTTTCTGTTTCGCGGTTAGGGCTGGCAACTGAGCCAGAGTCGAGGTGGTCACGACCAATAACGATAGGGGCTTTAAGTTCGCCATTTTTAACCATTTCATTAAAGGCCAGTGCAAGGCGCGCTCTATCTTTTAGGCCAACCCAGCAAATACGTGCAGGTAGCCCTTGAAATTGTATACGTTCCCGCGCCATATCAAGCCAGTTATGCAAATGTGCATCATCAGGAATAAGCTCTTTTACTTTAGCGTCGGTTTTATATATATCTTCAGGGTCGCCTGATAATGCGACCCATCTAAATGGTCCAATACCTTCACAAAATAAAGGGCGAATATAGGCAGGCACAAACCCAGGAAAATCAAACGCGTTGGTAACACCTTCATCAAACGCCATTTGACGAATATTATTACCGTAATCGGTAGTGGCGGCACCGGCTTTTTGTAGTGCCAGCATCGCTTTAACTTGGACTGCCATTGATTGTTTAGCAGCTTTTACTACGGCTTTTGGATCTTGCTCACGCATTTTTGCAGCGTACTCCATTGTCCATTTTTGTGGTAAGTAACCATTTAATGGATCGTGAGCTGATGTTTGATCCGTGACTACATCAGGGGTAATGCCTGTTTTAACCAGTGTACTAAAAATATCGGCAGCGTTACCTAGTAAACCCACTGAGAGGGCTTTACCTTTAACACATGCATCGGTTATTAATTGCAGTGCGTGTTCAAGATTTGTTGCTTTTACATCAACGTAGCCTGTTTTTATACGAAAATCGATACGGCTTTCATCACATTCAACAACTAGTGCACTAAAGCCAGCCATTGTAGCGGCAAGTGGTTGCGCACCGCCCATACCACCAAGACCACCTGTTAATACCCACTTACCACTAGCGCTACCTGCAAAGTGTTGCTTTGCCATAGCTACAAAGGTCTCATAAGTTCCTTGTACTATGCCTTGCGAGCCAATATAAATCCAAGAACCCGCCGTCATTTGCCCGTACATCATCAAGCCTTTTTTATCGAGCTCATTAAAATGCTCCCAATTTGCCCAATGTGGAACAAGGTTTGAGTTAGCAATAAGTACGCGAGGGGCATTACTGTGGGTTTTAAATACACCAACGGGTTTTCCTGATTGTACAAGCAGGGTTTCATCGTTTTCAAGTCTATCGAGGGTTTCTATAATTTTGTCATAACTTGGCCAATCACGAGCTGCTCGACCAATACCACCATATACAACAAGTGCATGAGGATGCTCTGCAACTTCAGGGTCTAAATTATTCATTAGCATGCGCTTAGCAGCTTCTGTTTGCCAGCTTTTAGCACTTATTTTATCGTCATGAGGTGCACGTATTACGCGACTTGTGTCGAGTCGGTTGTTCATGTTTTACTCCTGTTGTATATACAAGATAATTTGTTATAAAAAAAGCGCAGTAAGCGCTATTATTTGTTATTTTTTAAATGTTAAGTGACCACCTAAGCGATATTTACTGCCTGGTGATACAAGGCGTGCAAAACTTACAATGCCGTTAATAGACCAGGTGCGTCGGATTACTTGTAAGCATGGCTCTTCATTATATAAGTTTAACCATTGACACATTTCGCTGTTTGGCATAATGGCTTCTACGGTATGTCTTGCTTGGGTAAGTGGTGCAACACTAGATAGATATTCATGAGGTGTAAGCGTGCTAAAGTCTTGTTGTAAGTAACCAGGGGCAAGTGCAGGGTTTACAAAACGCTCTTCTAGCTGCAAAGGGCTGTCGTTTTCGTTATGCACAAGTACACTTCGATATACAACACTGTCAATCTCAACACCAAGCGCAATGGCAATAGGCGCGACTGCATTTATTGATTCAAGTATGAGTACACTACAGGTGTAGTTGCCGTTACGTTCTTTTACTTCATCAGCAATGTTTTTTATTTCGAGCAACGATGACTGCGATTTAAATGTGGCCACAAATGTACCTAACCCTTGGCTGCGGGTTAAAATACCTGCCTCGGTTAATTCGCTTAATGCTCGGCGGGCTGTCATTCTGCTCACACTAAATTGATTACTTAGTTCGTTTTCAGAGGGAACACGTTGGTTTTCTTGCCACGTACCGCTGCGAATTTTATCAACAATGAATTGTTTTATTTGCGCAAATTTAGGTGTCGTCATTAAATTTATGGTTACATTAAAAATAAACTATATAAATAAGATGACACAATTACCTTGTATATACAAGATGGGTTGTTAGACTATATTTTCATCACTCTGGGCGTAAAAAGGGCTGTAAAATGCAAAGCACAACACAAAATTATGAGTTAGAAGAAATCGACTTACTTTTAGCTGATGCCAATATTGCCACTATGGATAGCAATATAAATGCCCCTTATGGCGCAGTTGAAAATGCTGCTATAGCCATTAAAAATGGTAAAATTGCGTGGATTGGAGAGCAATCAACATTGCCTAGTTTTGATGTGTTATCAACGCCGACATTGAGTGTAAAAGGACAATGGTTAACGCCGGGCTTAATAGATTGCCATACTCACTTAGTATTTGCAGGTTCAAGGTCGCAAGAGTTTGAGCAGCGCTTGCAGGGTGTAAGTTATGAGCAAATTGCAACGCAAGGCGGTGGCATAGCAAGTACGGTTAAAGCCACAAGAGCAGCCGACCGTGAACAATTGTTTGTTGATGCAAAAGATCGCTTAAATACGTTATTAAAAGAAGGTGTAACCACCGCTGAAATAAAGTCGGGTTATGGGCTAGATACTGAAAACGAGATAAAAATATTAGAAGTCGCTCGTTTATTAGGTGAACATCACCCTATTGATATAAAAACTACTTTTTTAGGGGCACATGCTCTACCGGCTGAATACAAAGGCCGTGCTGATGAATATATTGATTTAGTGTGTACTGACATGCTTGATCAGGTAGTGGCTAATAACCTTGCTGATGCAGTCGATGTATTTTGTGAAAATGTAGGCTTTAGTTATTCGCAAACCAAACGTGTTTTCCAGGCGGCTAGAAAGCATAACCTCCCAGTAAAATGCCATGCTGAGCAGTTATCTAATCAACATGGTGCTGAGCTGGTGGCGCAGTTCAATGGCCTTTCGGCAGATCATATTGAGCATCTTGATGAAGAAGGTGTAAAGGCCATGGCAAACGCCGGAACGGTCGCGGTGTTATTGCCCGGTGCATTTTATTTTTTAAGAGAAACTAAATTCCCACCTATTGAGTTACTTAATCAATATAAAGTACCTATAGCTATTGCGAGTGATTTTAATCCTGGTACTTCACCGCTGTGCTCAGTGCACTTGATGATGAATATGGCATGCACATTGTTTAGATTAACACCCGAGCAAGCATTGGCAGGTGTTACTCGTAATGCAGCTAAAGCACTAGGGTTAGACGACCGTGGTATTTTAAAGGTGGGTGCAAGAGCTGATATTGCGCATTGGCAAATAAGTCACCCATCACAATTAAGTTACCAATTTGGCGTAAATAAACTATTAAATTTATGGACTTTGGGTAGAGCGAGTTAGTATTACTTCGTTCACAGTTGGTCTGATTTTTACGTAAAAATGCCGATATAAAATATGCTGACATATAAAAGAGCTTCTCTAGAGCTCTTTTGCTTGTAGGTAACTATTTGTAAGGGCACTAATAATTTGTCCAGAATATATCATACCAAAATTTAGCCCACTAGGGTGCTCTGAGGGAGCAGCTTCACATAAATGTAAGTATTTAGCATTACGGTTACTTGCAGCTAAATGTACAAAGTGTTCAGCATCACTTACATTAAAACCGCTGCAATTATAAGCGCTTACTGGCATGTAAGTAATACTATCTAAATCAACCTCAATTCCAAGTGGTGCACTGCTAAAGTTATTAATACTATGAGAGACTGCATCGCTTAAGGTAACTTCTCTTCTTACTTTAATTGATTGATAGCTGGTGAAATTAAAATTTGCTTCGGTCATAGCATTAATTATAGCTTGATTATTTTTAAGTTCATGTAAGCCAATTACGTGATAGCTATTTAAATGTTGTTCATTATAGGCATAACGAAACCCATTTCCGCTGTGGCGGCCTTCACACTCCCTAAAGTCTGCATGAGGATCAAAGTTGATAGCATTGATAGGCGTGTTTTCAGATTTGCTTAACGCCCGAATTATTCCCAAACAATTATTATGGCCGCCGCCAATAACTATTGGTTCAAGTCCTGCTTTAAAAATAAGGCTTAATATTAGCTCTACGCGTTCATCAAGCTGTCGGCATAGATCTCGTAATTTAACTAATTGTTCTGGTTGTTGATTATTAAGTAAATTACTTTTTTCCATCAAATCATCAGTATTTACTTCACCGAGTAGCAATACTTTTTGAGTAGCGATAAATTGATTATGAGGTTGGTTTAAAAAATGTTTTAAAAAAGCGGGCCATGCTTTATCGGCACCACCAGTGCCTAAATTTGCTCTAGGGCCTATGTCTTCGCAAATACCGAGTAGCACATAACGAATTCCAAATTGGGCTGCATCAATAAGTGCTTGCTGAACATTTATTTTCGTGTCGAGTAAAGCCATTGACTGCCAAGCTTTTTTCTCACCTAGGCGGGAAGAACAAAGTATTCTAACCGCGTTTTCATCATATACTTTTAGGTGAGAGGCCACGTTATACTTCTACGACTTCCAATTCTAACTCTTCTGCAGATAAAATAATGCCAGTGCTATCAGCATAAATAAAGTCGTCATCGAAAAATGATACACCTGCAAAGTTAACACCTATAGCATCTTCGCCAGCACCTTCGCTGTCGGCTGCAACAGGGATAGAGGCAATTGCTTGAATGCCTAAATCAAGTTCTTCAAGTTCATCAACATGGCGTACTGCGCCGAAAACAATAATACCATTCCAATTATTTTCGAGTGCTAGTTCTGCTAGTTCAATATCGATTAGTGCGCGACGAGTTGAACCACCACCGTCAATTAGAAGTACTAAGTCTGTACCATCTTGAGAAAGTAATTCACGGATCAGTTCGTTATTTTCAAAACATTTAACCGTTTTAATGCGACCACCAAAACTGTGTTGACCACCAAAGTTGATGAACATTGGCTCTAGCACGTCAACCACATCAGCAAAGTGGTCGCATAAATCAGAAGTGCTGTAATCCATTATTTTATCCTCAAAAGATACATTAATTTATTCCTCAGTATACCCTCCTTATAGGCAATAACAACGACTTAATCGCAGTAAATTTAGACAAAACAAGGACTGAATCATTAATAGCAATAATAGTGTATTAAAAACGTCACTCAATTGTTATTTACAGCACATAAGCTGAATCGGTGTTTATATATTATGGCAATGAGGACATAGGCGATGAACAACAATAATATGCTTAAAAGACTAGCTCAGATAGATGAGCAGCTATTTTTAACTTTGTTTAATTGCAACTCACCTAGGTGGTTAAAAGCAATGGCCTTTGGGTTCTCTAAAAGCGGTGATGGTGGGCTTTATATTTTAATATGCTTAGTAGTATGGTGGCTTAGTAATAATGAGCCGCATCAATTATTACCTGCAACTATATTAATTGGTTTTGCTATAGAAAGACCTATCTACCTGCTAGCTAAAAATAGATTTGCTCGGATCCGTCCATGCGATTGTCTAGTAAACAATGCCTATATAGTACCAAGTGATAAATTTAGTTTGCCATCGGGTCACAGTGCTGCTGCTTTTTTAGTAGCAATTATATTAAGCCACTTTTTTTCAGAATATACATGGGTACTACTTACCTGGGCTGCGGGTGTAGCTATCTCTCGAGTTTTATTAGGCGTTCATTTTCCTGCTGATATTATTATAGGTGCAACTATTGGTAGTTGCTGCGGTTTATTGGCGCTAGCGTTAGTGGTACCTGTATGAAAATATTATATGGGGTACAGGGAACTGGTAATGGGCACATAACCCGTGCACGCGTTATGGCTAGTTGTTTTAATGAACTCGGTATTGATGTTGACTATGTTTTTTCAGGGCGAGTAAATAATGATTACTTTGATATGCACGAATTTTCAGATTATAGAGCGTTTCGTGGTTTATCATTTAGTACTCAAAATGGACAAGTAAAGAGTTTAGCAACACTGAAAAATGCGCGAATTTGTAACCTAGTTAGTGATATTAAGTCACTTAATATAAAACAGTACGATTTTGTGCTTAACGATTTTGAGCCAATTACAGCGTGGGCTGCAAAGCGAGTTGGTATACCAGTTATAGGCATTAGTCACCAAGCCTCGTTTTTGTCAGATAATGTACCTATGTCTGGTCGTGGCATTCTTAGAAAGTCACTTATTAAACATTATGCGCCTGCATCTATTTACTTAGGTGTACACTGGCAACCATTTGCAAATAATATAATACCGCCCTTTATTGCTCAGCATAATCATGAAAACCCTGTAGCAGTAATGAATAAGGTATTGGTATATTTACCTTTTGAAAACTTAGATAGCGTTGTTGATTACTTAAAAGATTTTCCTGAAAAAGAGTTTTATTGTTACCACCCTAATGCATCTAATAACTCTTTTGGACATATACATTTGCGATCTCCCTCACGTTCTGGCTTTTTAAATGATTTAGCAAACACTAGCGGAGTTATAGGTAATGCAGGGTTTGAGCTTGCCAGTGAAGCGCTTAAGTTAGGTAAGAAGTTACTATTAAAGCCTTTAGATGGGCAGTTTGAACAAACAGCAAATGCACAAACTTTATTTGCAATGGGCATGGCGCATGTTATGAACTATTTAAACCCGCAAGCCCTCGATGACTGGAATAGCGCCCCGCAAAATAAGCAAATAAATTATCCTAGCAACCCAGCGCCATTAATTGATTGGTTGTTAATAAAGCAGTGGCATAACACTCAATTACTTCATAATAATTTGTGGGCGAATGTGCGTATTTAACTTCTACTTTAGAGAGCCTTTCATAACTAAATAAAAATAAGAAATGTATTACCTATTATTAAGTTATAATAATGTAGCGTATAAATTTATAGGTAATTAGCATGCGGTTTTTAGAAAATTTAACAATTAAGCGACGTTTACAATTAAACTCAGTTGTAGTGGGTTTAGCTATGTTACTGCTTTTATTCGTGATCATGTATGAATCGCGAACCACAATGGCTTTAAATAATACAGTGCAATTAGCCCAAGAGCTTAATATGCATGAATTAGAACTTCGGAAGTATGAAAAAAACTTTTTATTTTATAAACAAGGAGATGCACTCACTTCATTCGAGAAAGAATATAGCATACTGCTTCAAAAATTAGAGCAATTAGAAGCATCAATGAACCAACTTAGTATGGTTGAAGATATAAACAAAGTAGAACAATTTGAAACGTTCTTGAAAGCCTATAAAAACGATTTTGATAATGTGGTTTTATTACAAAAGAAAATTGGATTGAACCCAAAGGATGCCTTATATGGCAAGCTTAGAAATTCAGTGCATCAAGTTGAAGAATTATTAAATACACAAAATGACTTTCAACTATTAACGTTAATGTTGCAGCTTAGACGCTCAGAAAAAGACTTTATGCTTCGTTTTGATACAAAGTACTTAGCGCGCTTTAATGATGATCTAGAAAGCTTACAATCAAAGCTCGCTAACTCAACACTAAATGACAATACAAAAAATGATTTAAAAGATTTGCTTTCAACGTATCAAAATGCATTTAAAACGTTAGTCGAAGCTCAGGTGGAGCTTGGCCTTGATCTTGATTCAGGCGCATTAGGTGCAATGCGTTCAAGTGTTGATAAGAGTGATTCAGTTGTAACTCAGGTAGTACAAAGTACGAAATTGAAAGTGCAAACAAGCGTATCGCAAGCAAAAATGTTAGCCGTTAGTATTTTTGTAATTGCAGGTATTATTGTATTGGTATTAGTTTATTTTACTAGCCGTTCTATAATTCTCCCCATTGAGCGCGTTTATCACACTATCAATAATATTCGCCGCAGTAATGATTTAAGAATCACGATCGAAGAAACAGGCAAAGATGAAGTTACCATTATGAGTGCTGATTTCAACAGCTTAATTGGTGATTTTAATAACTTAATAAACGAAGTGAATGGCGCATTAAATACGTTAAATATTGCAACAGAACATTTATCAAAAAGCACTACCGAAACAAGCTCTGGTATGCAGGAGCAATTAGAAGAGGCTGATATGGTTGCAACTGCAGCGACTGAAATGCAAGCAACTATCCAAGACATTGCACAAAATACAGAAGCCGCAGCTAAAAAAGCAGAATCCACTAATATAAGCGCGCAACAAGGTCGAACAGAAGTTGAAAATACAATTGGGCATATCAAAGGGCTTTCAGGCGCGTTAGATAATGCATCAGCTGTTGTATCTCAGCTTGAGAAAGATGGTGAAACGATCGGCTCGGTGCTTGATGTTATTCGATCAATTGCAGATCAAACTAACTTACTCGCACTAAACGCTGCAATTGAAGCGGCTAGAGCTGGCGAGTATGGCCGCGGCTTTGCCGTTGTTGCTGATGAAGTGCGAACGCTTGCACAGCGCACCCAAGAGTCAACAAGTGAAATTGAAGGTATAATAAATACACTACAACAGCGAACTCAGGAAGTTGTCAGCATTATGCTTGATTGTCGAGCGCAAGGTGATGAAAGTGCATCGCAGGCAATGAAAACAGGGGCGTTATTGGGTGCAATTACAGATGATGTAAAAACTATTATGGAAATGAGTACGCAAATTGCTGTAGCTATTGAGCAGCAAAGCCAAGTCGCTTCAGAGGTGAATAAAAATGTTGTTCGGATCCGTGACATTGCACAAACAGCATCAGGGAATGCTGCCAGTAATGCACAAACAAGTGAAGAAGTGTCTGAGCAAGCACGTGTTCTATTCACTGCAATTGATAAGTTTAAGGTGTAATAACGCTTAATAGTGCGCGTCTATAAAGTTTAAGGAACAAACTTTATAGGCACGTTATCTTTACTTTCTTCATGCTCAGTTACCCGCGCTAAGTATTCACTCCATAACGTATCTTGTTGCTGCTGTAGTTTTTCAAAGTAGCGCCAGCTAAATAGCCCGCTATCATGGCCATCGTCAAAATCTAAACGCAGTGCATAATGACCAACTGGTACTATGTTTTTTATTCCTACAGCTTGCTTATTAAGTACTAACTTTATTGGGCCAGTGCCGTGGCCTTGCACCTCTGCTGAAGGGGAGTGAACACGTAAAAACTCACAGCTAAATACAGCTTTACTGTCATCATCAAAGTAAACATCAAGGTTTCTGCTCACACTGTGATAATGTACTTTTGTTACGTGTTTCATTTTATATGTCCCATTAAAAAGCCCCCGTTCTGGAGGCTTTTAGTATAACGTTTATATTCGTTCTATAGAATAAAGCGGCTTAAATCTTCATCTTTAACAAGTGCACCTAAATGTTTTTCAACATAAGCGGCATCGATTACTAATGATGAGCCTGCTTTTTCAGAAGCATCGTATGAAATCTCTTCCATCAGCCTTTCCATTACAGTATGCAAACGACGGGCACCGATGTTTTCAGTTTTCTCGTTAACTTGCCAAGCAGCTTTAGCAATACGCTCAATGGCATCATCGCTAAACTCAACATCAACTTGCTCCGTTTTAAGAAGTTCGCGTTGTTGCTCAGTAAGTGAAGCATGCGGCTCTGTAAGAATACGTTTAAAGTCATCAGCAGTGAGTGCTTCAAGCTCAACACGAATTGGCAAACGACCTTGCAGCTCTGGGATCATGTCTGATGGTTTAGACATTTGAAATGCACCAGAGGCAATAAATAGCATGTGGTCTGTTTTAACCATACCGTGCTTAGTATTTACCGTTGAACCTTCAATTAGCGGTAGTAGATCGCGCTGTACCCCTTCACGGCTAACATCAGGGCCTGACGAATCGCCACGCTTACAAATTTTGTCTATTTCATCAATAAACACAATACCATTTTGCTCTACTGCAAAAATAGCCTGCTCTTTTAGCTCTTCAGGGTTAACTAATTTAGCTGCTTCTTCTTCCGTTAATAGCTTGAAGGCTTCTTTTATTTTTAATTTACGTTTAGTGCGCTTATCACCACCCATGTTTTGAAACATGCTTTGCAGCTGGTTGGTCATATCTTCCATACCAGGAGGCGCCATAATTTCTACATTTGGCTGTGCTTGTGCTAAATCAATTTCGATTTCTTTATCATCAAGCTGGCCTTCGCGTAGTTTTTTACGGAACGTTTGACGAGTTGATGAATTATCATCACGCTGCGTTTCACCGTATTGATCTTTCGCTGGTGGTAAAAGTGCATCTAAAATACGCTCTTCTGCAGCTTCTTCGGCGCGGTGCTTAAACTTTTTAGTTTGTTGCTCGCGAGTCATTTTAATCGATACATCAACTAAATCGCGAATGATGGTTTCAACTTCTTTACCAACATAACCCACTTCCGTGAATTTAGTCGCTTCTACTTTAATAAATGGTGCATTGGCCAATTTTGCTAAACGGCGTGCAATTTCTGTTTTACCTACACCTGTAGGACCAATCATTAAAATATTTTTTGGTGTAACTTCGCTGCGCAAATCATCATTGAGTTGCATACGACGCCAGCGGTTGCGAAGTGCAATAGCGACTGCTTTTTTAGCTTTAGCTTGGCCAATAATATGTTGATCAAGCTCGTGAACGATTTCTCTTGGAGTCATAGCAGACATAGCAATTCCTATTATAATTCTTCAATTGTTTGGAAGTTATTAGTAAATACGCAGATATTGCCTGCAATAGTTAAGCTTTTCTCTACTATTTCACGAGCGCTTAAATCTGTATTTTCTAATAGAGCAGTAGCTGCTGATTGGGCAAAGTTACCGCCGCTGCCAATGGCAATTAGGTCGTTTTCTGGCTGCACAACATCACCATTACCGGTAATGATTAAAGAGGCCGTTTCATCGGCAACCGCAAGGAGGGCTTCAAGTTTTCTGAGGGCTCTGTCGCTGCGCCAATCTTTGGCCATTTCTACTGCAGCTTTGGTAAGGTTACCTTGGTGCATTTCTAGTTTGCTTTCGAAGCGTTCGAAAAGGGTAAAGGCATCAGCAGTTCCGCCAGCAAAACCAGCGATTACTTTGCCATTATAAAGACGTCGAACTTTGCGGGCATTGCCCTTCATCACGGTATTACCAAGTGAAACTTGGCCATCGCCGCCAATTACTACTTTGTCGCCACGGCGTACACTTACAATAGTGGTCATGTTATTCCTCATCATCGAGTTGCATTGGCAACTCGTAAAAAACGATTATGATGAGGTTATATGGGTGAATGGTTTATTTTCAAGTCCAGCCCCAAATTCCGCAGCCGACTATTTTTACACGTTTTAGTTTGTTCTTATCACTTTCGGCTTGGCGTTTGGTTTTATAAGGGCCTAAGCGTACTTTGTACCAAATTCCATTGCTGCCTTTTGCTTCTTTTATTTCAGAAATTAGCCCAGCAAACGCTATCTTAGCTTTAAGTGATTCGGCTTGTGCATGAGTTTTAAACGAACCGCACTGCATAACATACGGACCTTTCTGCTCAATTTCTTTTACCTCAACCTGAATCTCGTGCTCTCTAATTTCTTTAATAAACTCAGGAGTGCGTGGTATCGCTACTTCTACTTTTTTTGCAGGAGTTGGGTTAGCTTGTTTTTCTACCAGTTTTGGGTCGGCATTACTTTTTATAAACCATAACCCGTAAGCAAAGCCGCCAAAAAGAATGAGGGCAACAAGAACTAATAGGATAGGAAAGGGCTTTTTAGCCGGCGCTTGTTTTTTACTATTTCTGCCTGCAGGCTTTTTATTAATATAATCGTGCTGTGCCATGGTGTTATTGTGGCCTTAACTAAATCATGTCTATAGGGTCTACATCTAAGCTCCAGCGAACTTTTTGGGCGAGTTTGCTAGTACTTAAATAATCAACCATTTGCGAAAGATACTGGTGTAATACGCGGCGATCTTGCGCTTGAATATGTAATTGAAAACGATACATGCCTGCAACTCTTTCAAGAGGTGCGGGGATCGGACCAAGCAATTGTATACCAGATACCCCATTTACAGGAACCAAATCTGTCAAAAAATCGACGACTTGTTTAATACTGTGTCCCTGTGCTCTGACAATCGCCATATTAGTGATTGGCGGTAAATCAGCGTCGTCCCGCTCGCTTAAAGCAAAACGGGCAAAGTCTTGATAGCCGTTATTAACTAAATCTTGTAAAAGAGGGTGCTCTGGAAAGTGCGTTTGTAATAATACCTGCCCAGGTTCGCCAGAGCGACCAGCACGTCCTGCTACTTGCGTAACTAACTGTGCTAAGTGTTCTGTTGCTCTAAAATCGCAAGAGTATAAACCGCTATCTACATCTAAAATAAGGACCAAGCTTACATCTGCAAAGTGATGACCTTTAGCAAGCATTTGTGTACCTACTAAAATGCGTGCGCCCCCGAGGTTTATTTCATCCAGTGCTTTTTCAAGGCTCCCTTTGCGGCGGGTCGAATCGCGATCTATACGTGTTACTGGTGTGTCAGGAAACTCGCTCGATAAAAACTCTTCTATTTGCTCAGTCCCTTTACCGTTTGGAAATATTTGCGTGCTTCCGCAGTCAGGGCATTGATGAGGAACAGGGTATTGATCGCCACAGTGGTGACAGATCATTTGGCCAATCGCTTTATGAAAAGTAGCACTGGTACTGCAGCGTTTACATTCACTTAGCCAGCCACATTCATGGCAAATAAGAGTGGGTGAAAAACCTCGACGATTTAAAAAAACCATAACCTGTTTACCGCGATTTAAGTGCTGACGCATCGTTGCAAGGCTTGCATGTGCAATACCTGCTTGGTCGGGTTGGCCTTTCATATCGAGTAACTTAAATTGGTTATCTGTCTCAGTTTGTGCCCGCTCGGTTAAACTTAGTAGCTGATATTTGTTATTAATTGCTTTGTGAAGTGTTTCAAGTGCGGGTGTAGCACTGCCTAATATTAGCGGTATTTTATGTTGAAAAGCTCTGTATGCGGCTAAATCACGAGCATGGTAACGAAGGGTATCTTGTTGCTTAAATGATGAATCGTGCTCTTCATCAACAACAATCATACCGAGTTTTAAAAATGGCAGAAAAATACTCGAACGTGTGCCTATAACTATTGCACAACTGCCTTTTTCGCAAAAACGCCATGTTTGCAATCGCTCGTTGTCGGTAAGGGCTGAATGCCAAAGCATAATAGGTGTATCAGGAAAGCGGCGACGAAAACGGTTTACAGTTTGTGGCGTTAAGCCTATTTCTGGCACTAATACTAATGCTTGCTCGCCACGTTTTAATACTTCTTCTAGGCACTGTAAATACACTTCTGTTTTACCACTGCCAGTTACGCCTTCTAGTAAAAAGCTGCTAAATCCGGTGCTTTGATTTATTGCTGTACAGGCAACTGCTTGTTCTTTATTAAGTACAGGTTTATTACCGACAGTTGGTGCAACGCTTTGCCATTGGTTATCGTGTTCAATAGTTTGCGTAATGAGTTCTTTATCTATTAGGCTATCTATTGTTTTTTTACTAAAGCCAAGTGCTTTTAATTCGGTTAACGATGATTTCCCCGATTGCGACAACTGTTTTAATAAATTGAGTTGTGTTTTGGCTTTTAATGACGGTACTTTTGCGCCTTTTTCTGTCAGAGCAACCATGTTAATACTGGTTTTATCTGGTGATTCACCTTGGCGAAGTGCGCTAGGTAGTGCTATGTGAATAGTTTCGCCTAAGGGATAGCAATAATAGCGGGCAGTAAAGCTAAGAAGTTCTAAATGTTGAGCACTTAAAATAGGGGTGTCATCTATTGCCTCTATAATATTCTTAATTTTATCTAAAGGGACGCCGGTACTTTTTTTAATACCCAGAACAACAGCCACTTTTTTTTGATTACCAAAAGGCACTAAAACCCGCATGCCCGGTTGTATAGGTGTTGATAAGCCACTGAGCTGCTCTTCTATTTTATAATCAAAGGTGCGTGGAAGCGGGACTTTAATAGCAACTTCAACAAAACTCATAACAACTCAACCCGTAAAATTAATGCTGTAATGTACTAAAAATACCGTTAAAAACCTACTAGCAATAGTACTTGAGAAAGAGATTGTTCACTTTTTTAGCGAAAACATAAATAAATACTTGTGCGTGGGGAGGTTGTTGGATAAAATCCGCCACCAACAAATTTGTTTTAACGACGTATGGTGCCAGACTTCGGGTTTGGATAGCGATGCGGCCTTAACTAGAGGTTCCTATGAAAGAAGGTATTCACCCTAAGTACGAAGTAATTTCTGCAACATGTTCATGCGGAAACAAATTCGAAACTAGCTCAACTCTTTGTAAAGACATTCACTTAGACGTATGTTCTGCGTGTCACCCGTTTTACACTGGTAAGCAAAAGATTTTAGACACTGGCGGCCGTGTTGATCGCTTCAACAAGCGCTTCGGTGCACTTAGCAGCAAGAAGTAATCATTGCTGTTTAGTTAAAAAAAGCACCTTAGGGTGCTTTTTTTGTCTAAAATTTACCACTTCTTATCTTATTTAGCTTGCTCGAGCTACAACACACCTTGCATAACTATTTCCTATTCTTATTCTGAGTATGCATAAACCTTTACAGACAAATCGATAGATATTCTCTATATTTTAAATAGTACAAATTTTAACTAGGTTGATAAAAGTAGCTAATGTGGGCTTATTTGTTTTTAAAGTAGAGTAGTAAGCTGTTATTTTAAGTTTATGATGATGCGTTAAACATACATTTTTTTAATATTTTAATAGGCATAAACTCACCTAAAAACTTACTTTTTTTGGTGAATTTTTATTTATTAAATGTTTATATGATCCTGCAAAGTTACTGAAAAACCTATTAAAATTAAAGGATATAGCATGTAACAGGATAGACCTGATATTGCTTGGAATTTAAAAATAATAAGGGTATCGTACCCCAAGACTTCACCTCTCACTTTAACTTAAATTGCAGGATACCATCGCGTTATGTCTGACTTTCGTGAACAAGCACTACATTATCACTCACATCCCGTACCTGGTAAAATTAGCATTGAGCTAACAAAACCAGCTGAAACAGTTCAAGACTTAGCCCTAGCTTATAGCCCGGGTGTCGCTGAGCCTGTACGTGAAATTGCCGCAGATCCTGCAAATGCATACAAATATACTGGTAAAGGTAACATGGTTGCGGTTATCACTAATGGCACTGCAATTCTCGGCCTTGGTAATTTAGGTCCTTTAGCGTCTAAACCAGTAATGGAAGGTAAAGCGTTATTGTTTAAACGTTTTGCAGGGCTTGATTCTATTGATATTGAAGTAAAGCATAAAACAACAGAAGATTTTATTAACACGGTTGCCAATATTGCTGACACATTCGGTGGTATTAACCTTGAAGATATTAAAGCACCAGAGTGTTTCGAAATTGAAAAAGCATTAATAGAGCGTTGTAGCATTCCTGTTTTTCACGATGACCAACACGGTACCGCTATTGTTACGGCTGCTGGCATGTTAAATGCGCTAGAAGTGCAAGGTAAATCAATTGAAGATGCAATAATTGTGTGTTTAGGTGCAGGTGCTGCTGCAGTTGCGTGTATGGAGCTTTTAATTAAATGTGGTGCATTGCGCGAGCACATTTATATGCTTGATCGCAAAGGTGTTATTCATACTCGTCGCGATGATTTAAATGAATATAAACAGCTTTTTGCTAACAATACAGATAAACGCACATTGCAAGATGTAATTGCAGATGCGGATGTATTTGTTGGCGTTTCGGGGCCTAACTTGTTAGCTGCCGAAGATTTAAAACTAATGGCAGAAAAGCCGGTCGTGTTTGCATGTTCAAACCCAGATCCTGAGATCGATCCTGCACTTGCACACGGTGCACGCAATGATTTAATTATGGCAACGGGGCGATCTGATTACCCTAACCAAGTAAATAATGTTTTATGTTTTCCGTTTATTTTTCGTGGCGCGCTTGATGTACGTGCAAGCGCGATTAACGATGAAATGAAAATTGCTGCAGTTGAGGCTATTCGTAGTATTGCCAAAGAACCTGTACCTGCAGAAGTTTTAAAAGCAGCAGGCGTAGATAAACTAGAGTTTGGTGCGCAGTACATTATTCCAAAACCAATGGATCCGCGTTTACTACCGCGTATAGCTAAAGCTGTAGCACTTGCTGCGGTAGAGTCGGGTGTTTCGCAAATTGACTTACCTGAAAATTATATGGCGTAATATATAACGCTTAAATCAAAAAACCTCAGTAATGCTGAGGTTTTTTGATTAAAAAGGTAACGATTTATTCTTCGTTTAAAATAGGCACTTCTAAGCCCATTTCTTGCATTATCTTTTTAACTTCTTCTGGTACTTTTTCTGCGTTGTCTTTACGTAGGTCATCGTCATTTGGTAAAGGTTGACCAGTAAAGGCATGCAAAAACGCCTCACATAGTAATTCACTATTTGTTGCATGGCGAAGGTTATTGATTTGACGACGCGTACGCTCATCCGTTAAAACTTTTAATACATTTAGCGGGATCGAAACGGTGATCTTTTTAACTTGCTCTGATTTTTTCCCGTGTTCTGCGTATGGGTGAATATACTCACCATTCCATTTAGCCATAAGATGTATCGTTGCCTCAGATTATTAATTTCTCACACGGTATAAAAAGCGTGTAAATATGCGTGAAATTCTATCGATTTAAAAAAGATAGTCAAATAATAGATACCAATCTATCTTAATAAGCCTATTTGGGATGTAAAGATAAGCTCACTTTTGTGAGTTAAAATATGATACTAGCAAACGCCTCTCCTAACTTTAGCCATCTAGAGCTTTAAAATACTTTGACTTATTAAAACGGATAACTTACTCTTTTAGACGTCTAAACATCCAAATTAATTAGGTGACGAATATGAGCGAAAAAAACAAAGCGACCATTGCTGTGCGTAACGGCGTTGATGCTGATAAACATCATGGTGCAGTGGTGCCGCCAATTTATTTATCAACGACTTATTCGTTTGCCGACTTTGATACTAAGCGTGAGTATGATTATGGCCGCAGTGGTAACCCTAATCGTGATATTTTAGCAGAGACGCTTGCTAAGCTTGAAGGCGGTGCTCGCGGCATAATTACGGCTACTGGTATGGCTGCCGTGCATTTAGCTACTCAGCTACTTAACAGTGACGACACGTTAGTAATTCCACATGATTGTTATGGTGGTAGCTATCGTTTATTTACATCACTACAAAAACGCGGACTATTGAAGCTTGAAGTATTAGATTTAACAAAAGAGAAAAGCCTTCAACAAATTTTAGCAATTAAACCTAAGCTTATTTGGATAGAGACTCCAAGTAACCCAGTACTTCGTTTAACCGATATTAAAGCGGTTACCGATGTTGCTAAGCAATGCGGTGCTTTGGTTGCCGCAGATAACACGTTTTTATCTCCTGCCTTACAAAACCCTATTAAGTTTGGTGTAGATATTGTGGTGCATTCAACTACTAAATATATTAACGGACACTCAGATGTAGTGGGCGGTGCTGTTATTGCGGCAACACAAGATCTTGGTGAAGGGCTTGCTTGGTGGGCAAATAATATTGGTATTACGGGCGCCCCTTTTGATAGTTATTTAACACTTCGTGGTTTACGTACTTTAAATGTGCGCTTAAGGCAGCACCAAGAAAATGCGTTAGCAATAGCTAAGTACCTTGAAAACTCTGAATTTGTAAGCCAAGTTTACTATCCAGGGCTTGAGTCGCATCCTCAGCATGAGCTTGCTAAAGCACAACAACTTGGCTTTGGTGGCATGGTTAGTTTTGATATTAAAGGCGATATAAACGACGCTGCAGCATTTTTAACTAGCCTTAAAACGTTTAGTTTAGCTGAGTCATTAGGTGGCGTAGAGAGTTTAATTTGTCACCCCGCAACTATGACGCACGCAGGCATGGAGGCAAAGGCACGTTTAGAAGCGGGTGTGGGAGATACGCTTCTTCGTATTTCGGTTGGGATTGAAGATATACACGATTTAATAGCTGATTTTGAACGAGTGTTTGAACTTGTAAAACCAGGGCAAAATAAAAATGTTGGCCGTGTAGGCAAAGGGGCTGGCACTTCTGGTGGGAATGTTAAATTAAGTGTAGCCCGTCCGGCGCTTTGGTAAGTAATACCAATCCGCAATGATACCTAATCAATTTGAGGGATTAAACCGCACGCTAACATCGTTAAAAGTTTCTGATATACGACTGCATGGATGCAGGAGGTGGAGCAATGCAGGAGCAATTAGTGATAACAACTAAGTAACGAAATTTTTGCCTTGTTATCGACACGGTTTTCTTACCTCAAAATAGACAACTTAATTAAGCGAATTGGTATAAATATGGTCAATTGTGTACATAAATTTGGTGGTTCAAGCTTAAGCTCTAGTGAGCGCTACCAAAGCGTAGCAAAAATAATAATTACACATACTCAACCGGGTGATTGTGTAGTGGTATCGGCTGCAGGTAAAACTACAGATACACTTGTGTCGTTGTGGCAAAGTTATCAGCAGCAAGACACGCAAGCTGTCGCTGATATTTTACTGCAGTTAAATAACCACCAAAGCGATTTAATTGAGCAGTTATTACAAGCTGATTTAAAGCGCAGCGCACTTAAAACACTAAATACCGAACTTAGTAATATTGCAGAACTTGCTCAAGCTGAGCAGCTAAAAGAGGCTGCGTTACTTGCGCATGGGGAACTGTGGTCAGCACGTTTACTCGCTACTTATTTACAGCAGCTAAATATTGAGGCGTGTGCTCAAGATGCCCGTAGTCTTTTTACCTTAAACGATGGTGAATTAATACATGCGCAAAATGCGCAGCAATGTGGGCAGTTAATTTTACCTAATAAGATAAATGTTGTTACTGGGTTTATTGCCGCAGATACGAAAGGTGAGACCGTAACACTTGGGCGCAACGGTAGCGATTATAGCGCAACACTACTTGCAAATTACTGTAATGCTAAGCAAGTATGTATTTGGACCGATACACAGGGAGTGTTTAGCACTGATCCTCGTAAGGTAAAAAAAGCGATTAAATATAGTAAAATTTGTCGCGGGCAAGCTAATTTATTAGCTCGTTTGGGTAACCCTGTATTACATGCAAAAACACTATCGCCACTTAAAAACACAGATATTAAGCTAGCTGTTCGTAGTAGTTTTGATGTGCAAGCAAGCCCAACAAATATAGTAAAAGCAGGTTCAGCAAAGAAAAAGCGTTTTATAACCACGCTGCAAAATGTTGACTTGTTAATGGTTGAAGGATTAAGTGAAGGTGAGGTCGCAAGCGTTAGTCAGCTTATTCAACATAGCCTTCATCACTTTAACCATAATGGTGAAGTGTATTTAGTAGTACCGGCTGCACAAACATATCAAGTTATTAATTACTTTGCTGGTAGAGCTAATATTAGTGAGTCAAATTTAAATGGCTGTGCAATTGTTGCCCCTGAGCAAGACATTAGCGTACTAAAACTGCAAGCTTTAGAGGTATTAGCTGAGCAGACTATAAAGCCGCGTTTTGTGCATCAAGATAATGGTTATGTTTTATTATTAACAGACCAATTTATAGATAGCGATATACAAAGCGCCTTACACGATAAACTAATCAATAAAGGCCAAGAAATAGCCGTTATAGTTGCGGGGCTTGGTAATGTAGGCGATGCTTTTATTGAGCAGTTATCGGCACAGTTTGAGCGTTTATCAGGCGACTTTAGTATTAAATTGGTAGGGCTGATTCGCTCTAAACATATGTTATTTAATGCAAGTGGCATAAATATATCGCAATGGAAAACTCAATGGCAGCATGAGGCGAATAGCTATAAAGCTGCGGATTTACTTAATGCGATAAGCGAGCTTGACTACGAACATAAAGTTTTAATTGATATTACTGCAAGTGAGCAGTTTAGCTTTTTATATACAGATTTTGTAGACAGAGATTGTCATTTAATTAGTGCTAACAAATACGCAGGTACAGCACCTACTTCTTGGTATAAAGCACTTCGTAGTAACCTTGGCGAACGTAATTTACATTGGCGATATAATACAAGTGTAGGCGCAGGCTTACCTATCAATTTTGCTTTGGCTGATTTGCAAAATAGTGGTGATAAAATTACGCGTATTGAAGGCGTGTTCTCGGGTACGCTTTCGTGGTTATGTAGTAAGTATGATGGTACCACTGCTTTTTCTGAGTTGGTATTAGAAGCACAGAAAATGGGGTTCACAGAGCCTGACCCTCGCGAGGATTTATCTGGACGAGATATGCAGCGTAAGTTACTTATTTTAGCCCGAGAGTTAGGTATAGAGCTTGAGCTTGATGATATTAGCTTATCGGCATTAATGCCCGGCGAGCTTGCGCTAGGAAGCTGGGATGACTTTCTAAACAATAAAGCTCAGCTAGATGCGTTCATTGAAGAGCATGCTGATACAGCAAAAGCTAATAACTCAGTACTGAGATACACGGGCCTATTAGATATAACAAAAACTGAAGTAATCGCTAAAGTAGGAATTACGTATGTGCCCAATGGAGATGCGTTAGCGAACCTTACACCTGGCGATAATATTTTTGTAATTAATAGCAAATGGTATAGTGATAACGCGCTTGTGATTCAGGGGCCAGGGGCAGGTAAGGAAGTGACCGCTGCGGGTGTACACTCTGACTTGTATTGGCTTGTTCAAAACTTAAAATAAGCGATTATTTAAATTTAAACGGCAGCTCAAATAAGCTGCCGTTATTTGTATCACAGAGACATTATTAAAATAGCTCTTCTTCGGTTTTTGTGTCTTCTTCAAATATATCGTTAGGCTGAGATAACACATACTTAGTAGGTGCTGTACCTTTTTCGAAGTATTCAAAGCGGCTGGTGTAATCATTTTTGTGGCTTAGCAAACCAGTGGCTAAATCAATACGAATCGAAACAAGCCCCTCAGGTGGCTCGATTGGCGCTTCAGATGTTCCCTCAAGTGCGGCTTTCATAAATTCAATCCATGCAGGCTGCGCTGTTTTAGCGCCCGATTCAGCACCAGATATTTGGCTACTATCTAAGTTGTTATTGTACGTAGAACGGCCAAGAGAATTCCCTGGGTTATCAAAACCAACCCATACAGATGTAAGTACATTTTTATTAAAACCACTAAACCATGTGTCTACTGAATCATTCGTTGTGCCTGTCTTACCCGAAAGGTCGCGACGTTCTAAAGCTTGTGCGCGCCAACCTGTTCCACTCCAACCTGTTTTATGAGTCCAACTACCGCCGCCCCAAATACCACTGTGCATTGCATCAGCAATTAAAAATGCGTTCTGTTTAGAAATAATTCTCGGTGCACATTTTTTTGTTGGCTCTACTTCACTACTACTATTATGAAGTGAGAATTCATTGTGTGTTGGCAAAGGCTCTTCATCACAGGCAAGGGCAGGGTTTGCTTTAAACAATACATTGGCGTAAGCATCCTGAATCTCTGAAATAAAGTAAGGTTCAATTAAGCGACCACCGTTGGCAAATGCACTCATACCACGAGCAAGTTCAAGCGGAGTAATGGAAGCACTACCTAGGGCTAGTGATTCACTGCGATTAATGTCTGAATCTTTAAAGCCAAACTTTAATAAATGATCAGCTGTACGTTGCAATCCAACGCCACGTAGTAAACGCACCGAAATAACGTTTTTAGATTGCGCTAAGGCACGGCGAATTCTTATCGGACCATTATATACAGCAGGGCTGTTTTTAGGGCGCCATGCTACGCCTTGGCTTTTATCCCATTGGTTTATAGGAGCATCGTTTAATATAGACGCAAGCGTGTAACCTTTTTCCAGTGCTGCTGAATATATAAAAGGTTTTATATTAGAACCAACTTGACGCTTGGCTTGTACCGCTCGGTTATATTGGCTCTGCTCAAAGCTGTAACCACCTACAATAGCTTTAATTCTGCCATCTTGTGGGTCGAGTGACACAATAGCACTTGATGCTTCTGGTATTTGACTTAGTAAGTAGCTGTCATCTTCATTTTTACGCAACCATATTTGCATTCCTGGCGTTAAAATATCAGTAGCGGTTTTTGGAGCAAAGCTTTGGCGATAGCGAGTAATATATTTACGCGCCCATTTTAAGTTATCCCAAGTAAGGGTTGTGTGATCGCCACTTTTTAGTAATACAGACGCTGTCTTATCATTAACACTAAGCACGGCTGCAGCTTTCAAAGTACCTAACTCATTTACGCTCTGTAATTTATTGAGTATTTGCTGCTCAGTTAAAGCTGGTTGCGTTTCAGGATCCCATAAAATATCGGCCGGCCCCCTAAACCCATGACGCATATCGTAATTATGTAAGTTATTTACAAGTGCGTTCTGCGCTGCTTTTTGAACTTTTGATTCAACAGAGGTGAAAATTTTAAAACCTGAGTTGTAAGCTTTATCTATTCCATAGCGCGAAACCATTTCTGCACGGACCATTTCAGAAATATACGGTGCGTATAAGTTTATTTCTGCGCCATGAAAATAAGCCGTTATAGGTTGGCTTGTTGCTTCGTTATATTCTTCTTGAGTAATATAATTTTCAGTTAATAAACGCCCTAGAACAACATTTCGGCGTGCTTTTGCACGTGTTGGATTACGAATTGGGTTTAAAGCAGAAGGTGCCTTAGGTAGACCTGCAATCATTGCCATTTGCGCAAGAGTTAAATCTTTTAACTCCTTACCGTAATAAACTTGTGCAGCAGCACCAATTCCAAATGCGCGGTTACCTAATTCTATTTTATTTAGATAAAGCTCTAAAATTTCATCTTTAGTTAATACGTTTTCGATATGCAGTGCTATAAATATTTCTTTAACTTTACGAATATAGGCTTTTTCGCGTGTTAAAAAGAAATTTCGAGCAAGCTGCATAGTAATAGTACTTGCACCTTGCTTTTTCTCGCCAGTAGAAATAAGTACGAGTGCAGAGCGTATGATCCCAATTGGGTCTATTCCAATATGGTTATAAAATCGATTGTCTTCAGTTGCTAAGAATGCGTTAATTAGAGGTTTTGGTATATCTTCTATTTTAACTGGAATTCGTCGCTTTTCGCCAAACTGATTGATTAAAAGTCCATCACTTGTAAACACCTGCATAGGGGTTTGTAATTGCACGTCTTTTAAAACTTGCACACTGGGGATATCAGGTTTAACGTAATAATAAAGACTGATCAGAGTTATCAGTCCAAATAACGTACAAATGATAAAAAATTGTAAAGTTCGTTTTAATAAAATCACTTATATTTCCCTAAATGGACTCCCAATTGCGAGTTTTGACTGCTAGTATATATTGATTAAAAAATGAATAATATTTTTTCAGATAAAAATTATAACTCGTTTATTATTAAAACAAAGGTCAAGTTGCAAACATGCTAAGTCAACTATTTCAAAAGCCATCTCCGATGATGGTAGGAATTGATATTGGATCGCACTCTATCAAGGCAGTACTTTTAAGTGAAGTTGAAACTGGATTTCGACTAGAAGCGCTTGCAATTGAACCTATGCCTAAAGGAGCTATGAGTGAAAGAACAATTCAAGATATTGAAGCCATTGGTAATATAATTACAAAACTAAAAAGAAAACTACCAAAATCATTAAAATCTGCGGCAGTAGCAGTTTCGGGTCAGACCGTTATTACAAAAGTGATTTTTATGGATATATCATTAACTGATGCTGAACTTGAGTCACAAATAGAAATTGAAGCTGATAGTTTAATTCCATATCCACTTGATGAAGTGAATTTAGACTTTGAAAAATTATCAAAAAACGAAGCTGATCCAAGTAAAGTAAATGTATTGCTCTCAGCAGCTCGAACAGAAAGTGTTGAGGCGAGAGTCGGTGCTCTTGAAGCCGCTAACTTAGTTGCTAAAGTTGTTGACGTTGAAAGTTATGCACTGAGTCGCGCTATGGATGTTTATTATCAGCAATTACCAAGCGATGCTTTTAATAAGTGTGTGGCAGTGGTTGATATTGGGTCCGTATTAATGCTTGTAAGTGTTGTTCAAGCGGGTGAGACAATATACACACGTGATCAAGTGTTTGGAGGAGAGCAGTACACTAATAGCATTGTTGCATACTATAATAAGGGGTTTGATGAAGCTGAAATAGGTAAAACTACGGGGGATTTACCGCCAAACTATACGTTTGAAGTGTTAGCTCCGTTTCAAACATCCCTACTTCAGCAGGTACGTCGAGCTGTACAAATGTTTTTAACAACCAGTGGAAAAGAGCAAATTGATTATATAGTGTTAACTGGAGGTAGCGCCATGCTCACAGGATTAGAGCGCTTGTTAATAGAAGAGCTGGGTATTCATACAATAGTTGCCGAACCTTTTGCTAATATGGAAATTTCTCCGAGAGTTGACCGTAATATGATGCAACGCCACAGAACGCAGTTCGCTATTGCAACAGGGCTCGCATTAAGGAGTTTTTCAACATGCCACATATAAACTTACTGCCTTGGCGTGAACAGCAACGTGAGGAGTCAAAAAAGAAATTTATCATTACTTTGATGATCGTCGTTTTTGTATGTTTTGCAGGCATGTATGTGTTGAGTTCGTTTTATAGTGCTTTAAAAGATGGGCAGAATTTAAAAAATCAGTATTTGAGTGTAGAAATAAATAAACTAGATAAAAAAATTAGCGATATTCGTGATTTAGATAAGAAAAAAGAAAATCTACAGCAGCGTATGCGCTTGATAGAAGAATTACAAAGCAGCCGTAATTTAGGCACACAGATTATTGATGAAGTTGCTAAAATAGTACCTCCAGGTGTTTATTTAACAGAGCTTGAGCGAAGAGGTAGCCAAATACATGTATCAGGGCGTAGTGAGTCTAATAACCGCTTATCAACAATGTTGCGGCAGGTGCAAAACTCCTATTTACTAGAGCGTCCTACGATGCAGGGTATTACAGCTGGAGGACAATCATCAAAAGTATTGAGTGATTTTAATATGGAATTCTATGTAAAACCATTTGATAAAATTGGTGAGGTGAATGATGGGAATTAATTTCGATTCGCTTAATGAAATAGATTGGAATGAAATAGAGCTTGATAATATTGGTGATTGGCCAATTGCAGTTAAAGGTATTTGCTGTACATTTGTTGCTGCGCTCATACTCTTTTTTAGCTATAGCTTGCTGGTTTCTAGTGAGATTGACAGTTATCACAGTGCGGTAGCAAAAGAGGTGGAGCTGCGAACGACTTACCGAACTAAATATGCCGTTGCTAGTAAACTTGATATTTACCGTCAACAGATGATTGAAATGGAAGATAAATTCTCTCAATTATTAAAGCGTTTACCTACTTCAAATGAAACACCTGGTTTGTTAGATGACTTATCTTATGTGGGGACAACCAGTGGGCTTACATTTTTAAAAATAGGCTGGCTACCTGAAGTTGAAAAGGAATTTTATACCGAACTGCCAATAAAAATTGAAGTGATAGGTACTTATCACGAGTTTGGTGAATTTGTAGGTAAAGTTGCTCAACTACCTCGTATAGTTAGTTTGCACGACTTTTCTATTGTGTCATCTGGTGAAAAGCAGCTGACATTTAGTGTGGTTGCAAAAACTTATCGCTATGAAGAAGGGGCTAAAAAGTGAAGCTCCACAAAGTAATACCCGTTCTAATGATTATTTTTTTGAGTGCCTGTAATGATGATACTTCAGAGCAAAAAGAGTTTATTGATCAAGTAAAGGCAAGTACCACTCCAAGAGTCGAGTTAATTCCTGAACTAAAAAAGTTCGAAAATTTTGAATACAGTGCAGGGCAATTACGTAGCCCATTCGTAGCGCCTCAACCTGAGATAATTAAAAATAAATTAACGCAGATTAAAAACTGTTTGCACCCTGATCAAACGCGTCGCCGAGAGCCTTTAGAGAAATACCCGTTAGATAATTTAGCAATGAAAGGAACTATTGGTTCAAATGGACAAGTGTGGGCATTAATAACTGCCACCGACGAAACTTTGCATCGTGTAACTGTAGGAAATTATTTAGGTAGCTACGATGGTAAGGTAAAATCAGTCAGTAACGATTTTATAGAGTTAGTAGAATTAATCCCTGATGGGTCTGGTTGTTGGAAAGAGCGCCTGACTAAATTAGAAATGTTAGAGGCGGCAACTGATGACGCAAGTTAATAAAAAAGATAAAAATAACATGAATAAGGATGTATTTTGGTTTAGTCGCATCCAGCGAGCCTTATTGGCTATTATTGCTCTTGTTATTGCTAATACAGCTATTGCAGGACCATTACTTTATGATGTTCGTTATAACCCATTATTAAAAGGTGAAACTGAATTACAGCTTGTATTTGATGAGGCGTTAACGCTAGAGCCGCAAGTGCAAATATTTAATGACCCTGCTCGTATAGAAATGTTTTTTGATACCGCTGAACTAGAAGTTGGCTTAAATGAGGTTGCAGTTAATCAAGCTGGAATTAGTAGTGTTACTAACGTACCCACCAATAATGGTCTCAAGGTTACTATAAACCTAAAAAAATTAAATATATACGAAACAGAAGTTCATAATAATTTAGTGTCAATACGCGTATCAGATAATCCATTAATACCCTCTCAAGAAGAGGTTGCTTTAGATTCTGGTGATGTTAACGGAAGTTATATTAATAGTATTCAATCAATAGACTTCAGGCGAGGTGTAAAAGGCGAAGCAAAGGTATTGGTTTTTTTACGAGATACTCAAGCTGCGATTGAAGTGTATGAAAGTGGAGGGAAAATTTATGCTGATTTTCACCATACAGATATTTTAGATGACTTGCTCTATGAGTTAGATGTTTTAGATTTTGGTACTGTTGTCAGCAATATTGAAACTTTCAAAGAAGAGGGTCTAAGTAGAGTTGTTATAGAGCCAAATGCAAAATTTACTTTTACTTATCAACAAATAGATAACATCTTCACATTAACCGTAGAGAAGGACGAAACTCAAAGTGCCTATCTAGATGGTGGAATAGAATATCAGGGACGGCCTATGACCCTAAATTTTCAAGATATTTCTGTTCGGGCAGCACTGCAAATTATTGCGGGTTATAATGATTTTAATTTAGTAACAAGTGACTCTGTAACGGGTAATATAACGTTGCGCTTAGATGGTGTTCCATGGGATCAAGCGCTTGACGTAGTATTACGTATCAAAGGGTTAGATAAACGTATGGATGGTTCTATTTTAATGGTCGCACCCGCTGAAGAGCTTGCGGCACGTGAAGCAAAAGATCTAAAAGCGAAACAACAAGTTGAAGACTTAGAGCCACTTTACAGTGAATACATTCGATTGAATTATGCAAAAGCAGAGGACTTTGCAGATTTATTAAAAACAGATTCAAATAGCATTATAACTTCTCGAGGTAGTGTGTCAGTTGATCAGCGTACCAATACCCTATTAATAAAAGATACAGTAAAGAGTATTGAAAATATTCGTAGAATGATTGAAACACTTGATATACCTGTACAGCAAGTTGTTATTGAATCACGAATGGTAACTGTGCGGGATAATGTCACCGAGGATTTAGGCGTTCGCTGGGGCTTTAGTGATCAACAAGGTAGTGATGGTATATCGGGATCATTAGAAGGTGCAGAAACAATTTCTAATGGTACGATCCCTGATTTAACTGATCGGTTGAATGTAAATTTACCCATTACGAACCCAGCCGCGAGCATTGGTTTGCATATAGCTAAGCTGGCCAATGGAACATTAATTGATTTAGAATTGAGTGCGCTTGAAGAAGAAAATAAAGGTGAAATCATTGCGAGTCCGCGTATTATAGCCGCCAATCAACAGAAAGCGCGAATAGAGCAAGGGACAGAGATACCGTATACTGAGTCAGCTTCAAGTGGTGCAACGACGGTAAGTTTCAAAAAAGCTGTTTTAAGTCTAGAAGTAACACCACATATAACACCTGATAATAAAGTCATCTTAGATTTGATAATAACGCAAGATACCCGTGGTGAAACGGTGTCAACGGGTACAGGCGAAGCAGTGTCTATTGATACTCAAGAAATTCAAACGCAGGTGTTAGTTGAAAATGGCCAAACTGTAGTGCTTGGCGGTATTTTTCAGCAACAGATCATTAATACCACAAATAAAGTACCTGTTTTAGGTGATATTCCTTATATTGGGAGACTATTTAAAAGTACTAGTGAGTTTAATGAAAAGCGTGAATTGCTTATTTTCGTGACACCAAAAATACAAATCGATTAAAATATAGTGTTTTTATGTTAACCGATGGGCATTTATTGATAATAATTGCTCGTTATGTGGCTTTTTATTCTAATTGACTTGAAATACCCTGGCAATTACTGAGATAATCCCCTCCTTAATTTTGGGGCCAGGTCGTTAGGCGGGGTTTTATTTCAAATTTTAGAGTTTGTTTGTACTAAAAGATATGGCTGAGAAACGTAATATATTTCTAGTTGGCCCCATGGGGGCTGGCAAAAGCACGATTGGTCGTCACATCGCTGACCAATTACACCTTGAATTTGTTGATTCTGATCAAGAAATCGAACGCCGTACAGGTGCAGATATTGCCTGGGTGTTTGATCTTGAAGGTGAAGAAGGCTTTAGACTTCGAGAAGAGTCTGTTATTGGCGATTTAACCGAAATGCAAGGTATTGTACTTGCTACCGGTGGTGGTTCAGTAATGAGCAAAGAAGTTCGAAACAAGCTTTCGGCTCGAGGTATTGTTGTATACCTAGAGACACCGATAGAAAAGCAAGTTGCACGCACGCAACGCGACAAGCGTCGCCCATTACTGCAAACTGAAGAAGCACCTCGTAACGTACTCGAGCGCTTAGCAGAAGAACGCGAGCCCCTGTATAAAGAAGTTGCTGATTTTGTTGTACGTACCGATGAGCAAAGCGCTAAAGTTGTTGCTAACCAAATCATCGAGAAATTAGATTTTTAAAAACCAATAATAAAGGAATAACAGAGCATGCTTAAATTAACTGTTAATTTGGACGAGCGAAGTTATCCTATTTATATTGGGCAATCTGCACTTCAAGATAATGGCCGTCTAGTTCGCCACATTGGTGATTGTCGGCCTGTAATCATTACTAATGACACAATAGCGCCTTTATACTTACAAAGGGTACTTGATTCATTAGCAGCTCTAAACCCACTATCTTTTATTATTCCTGACGGTGAACAGTATAAATCACTTGAATGGTTTGAAAAAATATCAGCATTTTTACTACAAAATAACTGTGGTCGAGATACCTGTTTAATTGCATTAGGTGGCGGTGTTATAGGAGACCTAACAGGTTTTGTAGCGGCTTGTTATCAGCGCGGCGTACCGTTTATTCAAATACCAACGACAGTGCTTTCACAGGTTGACTCATCGGTAGGTGGTAAAACGGCAGTAAATCATCCATTAGGTAAAAATATGATTGGGGCATTCTATCAGCCTCAAGCGGTTTTTATTGATACACAGACATTACGCACGTTACCAGCAAGAGAGTTTGCAGCAGGTATGGCTGAAGTAATTAAATATGGCCTGATTTACGATACTGAATTATTTGCATATCTAGAGCGAAATGTAGCTAATTTACAGCAACTAGATGAAACATGCTTGCAACATATTATTTTTAGGTGTTGTGAAATAAAAGCGCTTATAGTTGCTCAAGATGAAAAAGAGCATGGCTTACGAGCTTTGTTAAACTTAGGCCATACATTTGCCCATGCTATTGAGGCGCAGATGGGGTATGGCGTTTGGTTGCATGGCGAAGCTGTTGCAACAGGAATGGTATTAGCAGCTAAACTTGCACAAACACGCCAAGATTTAAGCGCAGATGAAGTTGGTCGAATTATCAAGCTGCTTGAGTTATATAATTTACCAACAGCAGTTCCGAAGCAAATGACTAGCGAGCAGTTTCTAACGCATATGCGTAAAGATAAAAAGAATAAAAAAGGGTCAATCCGCTTTATTCTCCCCACCCAATTTGGCCAGTGTGCATTAGTTGATGATGTCTCTGATGACCAAGTTAGAGAATTAATCGAGCAGTAAATGCAGTCACAAATTTTACCAAGCCGTGCGGCTTTGGTGGATAGAATCGCACTGCAATTTGAGTATGGACAAAATTTAATTGTTTTACTTGGCACATCTGGGCTAGGTAAAAGTTATATACTCGAAACCTTCATTACAGATAAATACAGCGAGTTTAATAAAGCGTTTGTGCAAGTAAGCGCACAAATGAGTGATGCCCAGTTAATGAGTGATTTATTAGAGCAAAGCTTTAACGCTCCATTAGTTGATCATAGCTTAAGCCTATCTGAAAATTATTATCAACTACTGCAAAAACAACAATGTGGGCCCTGTTTATGGGCACTTGATGGAGGGCGGCATTTATCTGAGGAAATGTTAGTTGAGCTTGAATTACTCTCAAAAAATAGCCCAAATACGTTGTATATCATGCTTACTTCACAGTCTAGATTGGCCTTAAGTAATGCAGTTGAAATTTACTTAGAGCCATTGAATCTTCGAGAAAGTAAGATGCTAATGCAGTGGTATTTTACAGATTTACCCTACGATGAAGATCCTGTATTTAACACTTTCTTGGTAGAAGCCCAAGGCAATCCAAACTTATTACTCTCTTGGCAACCAAATGAGCATGTAGCTAATGTTGTTGTTAAAGATAAGGTTTCTTGGCGGTTGCATCTATTAATCTTAATGTTGTTAATTATGCTTTTAATTATTGGCTTACTTTATAAGTCAGACATGACGCAATGGTGGCAACAGTATTATCAGCAAGAAGAAGAAAAAGTATTAATTACAGCAATACCCGTTGACCAAGTAAGTACGCCAATTTTGCAGGAAGATAGCCTTATAATTAGCTCTAAGGTAGCTAAAGAAAAACCGATAGTAGAGCCAAAGCTTCAGCATAATAACGATGTACCAGCTATTGTGCAAAGTCTTAGTGAATCGGGAAGCGCAGTAAAAGGGTCTAAAGTTAATGAACAGAGCGTTGCTAATACGCTGAGTAATACAGAGCCCAAAGCTTCTAAAAGCGAAGAAATAGCTACAATAAACCAAGCTCAAATTCGAAAAAACGGTTCATGGTACTTAGAACAAGCAGATACAAATTCGGTTATTCAACTATTAGCGGCTACTCAACAAAAAGTAAGCGATGATTTTATTGCTCAATTCAATCTACAGCAGCAAACTCATATTTATCAAACGAAACGAGATAGCAAAATTTGGTGGGTAGTGACATTCGGCAGTTTTGCGAGTCTAAACGAAGCAACTGCTGCTATGAGTACTCTGCCTTTAGGTGTTCGAAAAAATAAACCTTTCTATAAAAAAATTAGTAAAATAAAGCAAGAAATAGCACTCGTTGATCAGTAAAATACATTGCTTTAGTGTAGAATCGCGCAACACCAGATTGAAGTAAAGAGCCAATGCAGCAAAAGAGTAGAGCCTTCCTTAAATGGGCCGGCGGGAAATACAGTCTAGTTGAAGATATTAACGCGCGATTAAATCAAGCTAGTAAACATGCAGATACATTGGTTGAACCTTTTGTCGGTGCAGGATCTGTGTTTTTAAATAGTAATTTTAAGCACTATATTCTCAACGATATCAATGCAGACTTAATTAACTTATATAAAGAGCTTAAAAACTCTCCAGATGAGCTCATTAGTGATGCAAAAAAGTTATTTGTTGATTTGAATAACCATGCAGATGCGTATTACGAATATCGTGTGCAGTTTAATCAAAGTCGTGATGTATATGAACGTTCAATTTTGTTTTTATACATGAACCGTCATGGCTACAATGGACTTTGTAGATATAATTTAAAAGGCATTTTTAATGTGCCTTTTGGTAAGTATAAAAAGCCTTACTTTCCTGAAAAAGAAATGTATTTTTTTGCTGAAAAAGCACAAACAGCAACCTTTACTTGTTTAGATTACGATGATGTTTTCAAATTAGTACCTAATAATGCTGTTATCTACTGCGATCCTCCTTATGTGCCACTAAGTAAAACCGCTTCTTTTACATCTTACGCTAAAGGGGGATTTAATTTAGATGATCAGGCTAACTTAGCTAACTTGGCAGAACAGGCTGCATTTGAGAATAACACGCCTGTACTTATTTCAAACCATGACACTGTGTGGACACGTAAAATTTATAGCCAAGCATCGCTTGAGCAAATTCAAGTAAAGCGCACTATTAGCCCTAAAGGTGGCTCTAGAAATAAAGTTGACGAGTTGATGGCTATGTATTTAGCACCCAAGCAACTACTGCGTAAATTGCGATAACAAAAGCAATAAATAGTGCAATCGCAATTAGAATGATAGAGATAGGAGAGTGTTGTTTAAAATCGACTCGGCGTTTATTTTCAGACTGAACACCAAAAAGTGCAGCTAGCACACTTTGCAACGCGCTAAAAAATTGTAGCATTATTTAAAATAAAGGCTTTAAAGAAGGAGCGTTTTTAGAATCTTCAGAGCTAGTAAGTAGCTCCAGTAAATCAAGGTAATGAAACTGAGCACTACGGCTATCGCCAGTTAACCACGAAAACCATGATGACTCTTCTTCAACTTTAATACACGCAGTTAAAGTATTTTGAGCACTTACCGCTTGTGTATTATGACAGTTACCCACTGAGCTTAATTCTTGCTCAGAGCTTGAACCAAAGCTAAACGCCCCGATAAGCAGTAATGCCGACGCAATTAATATCCCAATTTTAAAAGCACGCATGATGAAATCCAATAATTTGTTACTTTTTCAATCATAGCAAACGTTGGTTAAATATCAAACTTAAAGTTACCTAAAAAGGGGGCTATTACGCCATATTACTTGGGTAACATCTTCAATTAAGTTACATTAACGCAATACACTATTTATTGATGGAGTTAATCATGTTTAACCCAGAGCAAAAATATTTAATAGCCCCTTCTATTTTGTCTGCTGATTTTGCAAAACTAGGTGAAGATGTTGATAAAGTTCTCGATGCGGGTGCTGACGTGGTTCACTTTGATGTAATGGATAATCACTATGTACCTAATCTCACAATTGGTCCTATGGTGTGCAAAGCACTAAGGGATTACGGTATTACAGCACCTATCGACGTACATTTAATGGTTAAGCCTGTAGATAGCATAATACCTTTATTTGCTGAGGCAGGTGCTTCTATTATTACTTTTCATCCAGAGGCTAGCGAGCATATTGACCGCACAATTCAGCTAATCAAAGAGCATGGCTGTAAAGCGGGTTTAGTATTTAATCCTGCAACTAGCTTAAGTTACCTCGACCATGTTATCGATAAACTAGATACAATATTGCTAATGTCGGTAAATCCTGGGTTTGGTGGGCAAAGTTTTATCCCTCATACGCTTGAAAAATTACGCCAAGCAAAACAACGCATTATTGAATCAGGCCGAGATATTCGTTTAGAGGTTGATGGTGGTATTAAAGTCGATAATATTGCAGCAGCAGCACAAGCGGGTGCTGATATGTTTGTTGCAGGCTCAGCTATTTTTAATCAACCAGATTACAAGGTTGTGATTGATCAAATGCGCAAGCAGCTTGGAAGTGTCAAGTAATGAAGTACGATGTAGCCTTGTTTGATTTAGATGGTACCTTGGTTGATAGCGTTTACGACTTGTATATCGCTATTAATTTAACCTTGAGCGATTTTGCTTTTCCTATTGTTAGCCAACGCCTTGTTGAAAGTTGGGTTGGTAATGGTGTTGAAGTCCTTGTTAAACGTGCATTGAGTGGTGATATGCAAGTGAGTGAAAATCTTGATGAATCACTTAGTGGCAAAGCAATATTACAGTTCTACAAGTATTATGAACAACAAGTTGGTAAGTATAGTGTTTTGTACCAACATGTAGAAACTGGTCTTGCAGCACTTCGCGGTATGCCTAAAGCATTAATCACTAATAAGTCTCGAATCTTTACAGAGAAACTGCTCGATAAACTGGCACTAACGAGTCATTTTGATGTGATAGTATGCGGTGACGATATGGCAAAAAAACCATCTCCCGAACCATTGCTATTTGCCTGCAAAAAACTAAATGCGGAGCTTAATAAAGCAATAATGATAGGTGATTCTAAAAGCGATATACTTGCAGCTAAGGCCGCCAATATAGACGTAATTGCACTTAGTTATGGCTATAACCAAGGTGAGAATCTTGAGGATTATAATCCGCAGTACCTATGCGATAACTTCTTAGATATAATACCTGTTCTAACGCAGCGTTAAATATTATTCATTAAGCAAAATAAAGGAAAATCATGAGTAAACCAGTAGTTTTAAGCGGCATTCAGCCAACCGGTGGTATGACAATAGGCAACTATGTTGGCGCTATTAACCAGTGGCTAAAGTTACAGGAAGACCACGAAAGTTTCTTTATGTTAGTAGACTTACACGCTATTACGGTTCGCCAAGAGCCTGAATTACTGCGCTCTCGAGTGTTAGATGGTATTGCTCTTTACGCGGCATGTGGCATTGATCCTGAAAAATCTGCGTTATTTGTACAATCGCAAGTACCTGAGCACGCACAATTAGCGTGGGTATTAAATTGTTACGCGCAAATGGGTGAGCTTAATCGAATGACTCAGTTTAAGGACAAGTCATCTAAGCACGCAAATAACGTAAACGTGGGCTTATTTTCATATCCAGTATTGCAAGCTGCGGATATTTTATTATACCAAGCTGATCAAGTACCAGTTGGGGACGATCAAAAGCAACACTTAGAGCTGACTCGCGATATAGCCACACGCTTTAATAATTTATACGGCGACGTATTTAAATTACCAGAGCCGTACATTCCACAGTTTGGTGCACGCGTAATGAGCTTGCAAGATCCACTTAAAAAAATGTCTAAGTCTGACGAAAACCCAAATGGTTACATCATGTTATTAGATGAGCCTAAACAAATTGTGAAAAAGCTTAAAAAAGCAGTAACTGATTCAGATGAACAAGCACGTATTTATTTTGATCGCACAGAAAAGCCTGGCGTATCAAACTTGCTTACTTTATTGAGTGTTGCAACTAAGCGCTCAATTGAAGACCTTGTTCCTGAGTATGAAGATAAAATGTATGGTCATTTAAAGAAAGATACAGCAGATGCAGTTGTAAATATGATTGAGCCAATTCAAGCACGCTTTAAAGAGATCAGAGAAGACCAAAACTTACTTGATAGCATAATGAAGTCAGGTGCTGAAAAAGCAAGTGTACGTGCTGAGAAAACATTGAAATCGGTATACGATGCGCTTGGTTTTATTGCGCGCGGGTAAATTTATTAAAATAGAAAATGCCGCTTGTTAGCGGCATTTTTTATATAGCACATATCAACATGATAGAACCAAATAGAAACAGTAGCGATATCGCTAGTTTGTCTGTTTTATCCATTATTCAGCCCCTTTTACTATTATATCTGCCGCACTATCAACATTGACTAAAGAAACGCTGTAGCCTTTGTTTTCAAGTAATGTGAGTAAGCTATCTTGGCCTGCAAGATGGGCAACTCCAACAAGTACAAACTCATTTTTATCGTTATTAAACATGGCTTCTACCTTTGGTAACCAATTATTATTTCTATCCGTAATGAGCTGTTTATAGCTACTTGGATCATTCTTCTGCATATCTTCAAGTGCCACTTTATTTAGGGTGTCCGTATCACCTTTGCGCCAGGCAGCTAAAAGTCCTTCAAACATATCGCCATAGTTGTTCAGCTCGGCTAAGTTACGTTTAATGAAGTCGTTTTCGTTGCCTTGACCCATTGTTTTATAAAGCTCTAACTGAAATTCCATTGTTTCTAAGTAATTTTTTGTTTTGTTATCTCCAGTCGCTTTTTTAGTAAAGTAAGCATCAACCCCCTCACCCATTAAGTTTTGCTTTTGAAGCTCCATCGACATTAAAACAATACTCACCATAGCAGGACGAAAGCCATCTAATTTAGCGAGATTAGCGCCAAATTCGCTAAGCTTATTTTCAAGTGAGGCCTTAATCTCGGGTTCTAGCTTTTGACTCAATGTTTCGTTATTTGTATACGATAGCGCGCCTAACATTTGCATTTGCGCATTAGTATCGGCTGGATCAGGTACTGGTGCTTCTAAAATAATTGTATCCGCTTGTTCATAAGCATGGTTAAACTCAGCGGGTAGTGGCATTTCAGCTTTAGGTAGTATGTGTACTGTGCCGCCAATAAATAGTGAGTCATTACCATTGCTTACTTGCCATACAGAGCTTTGAGCATGTGCTGTATTTGCTAAAAGACTACAGCTAAGTAATACGCTGGCAGATACTAATTCCTTTGTGAATTTTTTCATGATAATTCCTTAATGTAACTTTTAATTTTATTGTTTTTAGTTCGATAACACAGTGCTGAAATATGCAGTGATTGACGATGTTACCCTTGAAAGGTTTTTATCAATTTGCGAGTTTATTTGGCTCATTGAAGAGTCAAGTTCAGCTGATATTTTTTCATCAATTGAAGAAAGTAACGTTTGTGTATCAACATTACTTTTTAAAGACTCAGAGGCGTCTATTTTGTTTGTTTTTTGCTGATTTTTATTAACTGGGTTAGTCGCCTCTATGTTTTCACCAATCATGCATTGATCAAAATTACTTTGAACGGTGTGTTGTTTATCGTCAGCTGCAATAACTGAAGCTGTATTAAAAGCAGTTGCTAGTAGTAAAGCCGGTAGTACTTTTTTCATTGTGTTGTTCATAATTAAACCTTTTATATTTTTGATTGCAGCGAATTTAGAATCACAAATGATTTTTTACTAAGCTGCTTGTTGATGACGGTTTAAAGAATATCGTTGAATTTATTAAGAGTCGCTTATCTAGTTATGAGCAATTAATATATAAGTTTTTATAATTAAATAGTTGTTTAAATTTAGTGTGTTAGACTTAAATCTTATAATGTTAATATAAGGTTTAAAATGCTTTTTCTATAAAATAATATGTAGATGTGATACGGTTTATAAAAATAAAAATACGTAAAGACTATGAATTATCAAATCGGACCTTGGCAATTTATTAGTAATCGCTGTGTGATTACTTCAAACCATTTAGAAAGGGAATTAGATCCACTTTTAGTAAAGTTATTACTGCATTTTATAAGTAACCCACAACAAATAGTTTCTCGCCAAACGCTCATAGAATGTGTGTGGCAGCAAAGCTTTGTTGACGATAACGCGATTAACCGTGCAATTTCAGAGTTAAGAAAGCAGCTTGCTCATCCAATCGAAAAAGCACCACTTTTAAAAACGCATTATCGAAAGGGTTATAGCCTAACGGTTATTCCAGAGCGTATATCGCAAGTTAACGACGCTGATACCTCCTCACAAGTATTGAATGAGCCACATGTTTTGAGTTCAAAAAATGAGGATGCTGTAGAAGCACCTTCCACTCAATCTTTTAAAAAAAGCAGTTTAAAAAAGCCCATCTTTTATTCTTTATTAGCCGTTGTATGCTTATGCTTTTTTGCATGGCTAACATGGCTGTCTGTTAGCACTCCTTCTAAAGATAAAGGAAAACAGATCACGGTAAATAAGGTGGCGAGTACATGGAATATAGGCAGTGAGGTTCACCCTGAATTATCATCCGATAAACAGTTTTTAGCTTACACTAATGTAGAGCCGGAAAATGACGTAATGCATGCATTTGTAAAGCGACTTTCTGATCAAAGGGAAGTTGAAATTACCTATCCAGGCTTTCAGGTATCCATTTTATCGTGGCAGTTAAATCAGCAGTCGGTGTTATTACAAGCTACCAATTTAAAGCGGCAAAAGTGTGAAATGGTACTGGTTGATTTAAGCCAGTTTCCTGTTATAGGAGAGGCCACCTCAATTAAAGAGTGTGATCTTAGATACACAGGTTATGCGCAAGTAGACGAAAGTGGAGAGCATATTTATTACACCGAGTATAAAAATGAGCATGAGGGTTCAGGTTTATATAAATTCGATTTAGAACTTAAAAAAGAATTCATAGTGATCCCACCACCAGGGGTAATGTATGGCGTAATTATGCCGCGTTTATCCCAATCTGGTGATAAAATAGCGTATATACTTAGTCAAAAAGGTAAGCCTTTTTCTGTATTTAGCTACAACTTTGAGACCCATGAAACCAAGCGTTTATTTAAAGCAAAGAAAAGCGTAATTAGCTTTGCTTTTGACTGGCTTCCTGATGATAAAGGCATAATGGTATTTGAGGGCTCTGAGCTTTCTACTATTATGTTTGATGAAAAAAACATTGTTAAACACACGCTAACAGTAACCCCAAAAATAACCCCTTATTATATAGCGGTTCACTCTGATAACAGCCTATTTTACTCGGAAAAAATGACACAGGCATACTCGCTTATTAAAGCTACAGACCCTTTTAGTGATAATCCTGAGTATGAAGCACTTTATAAAAGTGATAAAGACGAATACAACATTGCTGAAATAATTAATAAGGAAGGGACAGCCCATGTTTTTGTATCAGAGCGTTCTGGCACCAGTCAATTGTGGCTTTCTCAAAATGGTCTTACAAAGCAACTTAGCTTTTTTAATTACGATGATGGCTCATCAACTTTTGTATTAGGAGGACTAAGAGCTTCTCCTAATAAGCAACGCATGATATTCATGAAAAACAAAGGTTTTTCACTTTATGACGTAAACGCTCAAAAATTTTATCCATTTGAAGAATTTAATAAACATAAAATAGTAAGCTATATTTGGTCAAAAAATAACGACAGCATTATTTATGTTAAGCGACTTGGTTCAAAAAATATATTGGCAGAATTTAATTTAGTAACGCGCGATACACATGTGATAGAAGATATAAAAGCTAATAAACTCATTTCAGATGGTAAAGGTAACGGGTACGTAACCAATGATAATCAGTTAATTCGCCTTTCAGATAGGCAAAGCTGGGAATTACCTAAAAACGCCAAAAAGTCAGTTGCGTATGGAGTTAGCAAAGACTATTTCTATTATTCAGATTCTATTTCTAGAGTCGCTAGACTAAATTTACACGATCAAACTATACAAGATATACACGTGGACTTTCGACCTATTGGTTTTATAGTGAGCGAAAACAATGAAATATTGTTTACAGGATCTAAGTATAAAGACATGCAAATAGTACAAATGAGTTGGAATGAATAGCGAGGTATAAGGCAAAGCAGTACGCATAAAAAAGCACTAAACAGTTAACTGCTTGGTGCTTTTTATAATTTATATTAAAGTAATGGCTTTAGGTAATGCCCTGTGTGCGAGCGCTCACATTCAGCTACTTCTTCAGGCGTGCCTGCAATGAGTATTTCACCGCCGCCAGCGCCACCTTCAGGGCCTAAATCAACCACCCAGTCTGCGGTTTTAACCACATCTAAGTTATGCTCAATAACCACAATGGTATTACCATGATCGCGTAGGCGATGTAATACAACAAGTAGCTGTTCAATATCGGCAAAGTGAAGGCCGGTTGTGGGCTCATCAAGTATGTACAGTGTTTTACCTGTATCGCGTTTAGAAAGCTCCCGGGCAAGTTTTACACGCTGAGCTTCACCACCAGAGAGCGTAGTAGCTGCTTGTCCTAAGCGAACATACGATAAACCAACGTCCATTAGCGTTTTAAGCTTACGGGCTATTGCAGGTATTTTATCAAAGTAGTCGTGCGCGTCTTCAACGGTCATTTCGAGTACTTGGTGAATGTTTTTACCTTTGTATTGTACTTCTAGAGTTTCGCGGTTGTAGCGCTGCCCTTTACATACATCACATGGTACATATACATCAGGTAAAAAGTGCATTTCTACCTTAATTACGCCATCACCTTGGCAGGCTTCACAGCGTCCACCTTTAACGTTAAAACTAAAGCGACCCACTTTATATCCACGAGAGCGTGACTCTTGTGTGCCCGCAAACAACTCTCGAATACCCGTAAAAATACCGGTATAGGTAGCAGGGTTTGAGCGTGGTGTACGGCCAATTGGGCTTTGATCAATATCAATTACTTTATCAAAATGATCAAGACCACTAATTGATTTATACGGTGCGGCTTCTGCTGTGGTTGCGCCGTTTAATTCAGTATGCGCTAGTTTGAATAATGTATCGTTTATAAGTGTTGATTTACCAGAGCCCGATACCCCTGTTATACAGGTCATTAAGCCAAATGGAATTTTTAAATCGACATTTTTAAGGTTGTTACCTGTTGCGCCAAATAGCTCAAGCCATTTATCGTTAGTTGGGTTACGCTCTTTTGGTACTTCTATCTTGCGCACGCCTGATAAAAACTGGCCAGTTACTGAGTCTTTAGTGGCTAAAATATCGTCGCGTGTACCTTGTGCAATAATATGGCCGCCGTGCACACCCGCACCTGGGCCAATATCAATAATATGATCGGCTGCGCGGATCGCGTCTTCATCATGCTCAACAACAATAACGGTGTTACCTAAGTCGCGCAAATGCACCAATGTTTGTAATAAACGGTCGTTATCGCGCTGGTGTAAACCAATTGATGGCTCATCCAGTACGTACATTACGCCTACAAGGCCCGCACCAATCTGGCTGGCTAAACGAATACGCTGCGCTTCACCACCAGAGAGGGTATCGGCACTGCGCTCAAGTGATAAGTAATTAAGGCCAACATTAATTAAAAACGATAAGCGATCGCGAATTTCTTTTAGAATTTTTTCAGCTATTTGGGCTTTTTGACCCGTAAGAGATAATCCTTCAAAAAAGTCCATCGCTTCGCCAATGCTCATAGTAGTAATAGCAGGCAGGTTTGTTTGACCTATAAATACGTGGCGTGCTTCTTGGCGTAAACGAGAGCCATGACAACTAGGGCACGCTTGACTAGTTTGATATTTAGCGAGCTCTTCGCGCACCGAATTCGACTCTGTTTCGCGATAGCGACGGTTCATGTTATTTAACACGCCTTCAAACTCGTGGTTGCGTGTTATTAAATCGCCTCTGTCGTTACGGTAATTAAAAGCAATTTTAGTTTGCCCTGAGCCCTCTAAAATAATTTTCTGAGATACTTTAGCCAGCTTTTCAAACGGTACATCTAAATCAAATTTATAATGCTCGGCTACCGCTTGAAGCATTTGAAAGTAATAAAAGCTGCGTTTATCCCACCCTTTTATTGCACCACCGGCCAAGCTTAGTTCAGGGTTATGTACTACGCGGTTAGGATCAAAGTATTGGCGTACGCCTAAACCGTCACAGCTTTGACACGCGCCGGCAGGGTTATTAAACGAAAATAAACGCGGCTCTAATTCAGTCATTGCGTAGCCACAAGTAGGGCAGGCAAAGTTGGCTGAAAACAGCATTTCTTCAATGCTGCTGTCGTCCATGTAGGCTACATTTGCCACACCGCCAGACATCTCAAGTGCGGTTTCAAATGACTCAGCTAAACGCTGCTGCTGGCCATCTTTAACTTTAAAGCGGTCAACAACTACTTCAATTGTATGCTTTTTATGAAGTTCAAGCGTTGGCGGATCGGATAAGTCGCATACTTCACCATCTATACGAGCACGAATGTAACCTTGGCTTGCAAGCTGCTCAAGTAATTTTACGTGCTCACCTTTACGTTCTTTTACCACTGGGGCTAAAAGCATTAGCTTAGTGCCCTCTGGCAGTGCCAAAACGGTATCAACCATTTGGCTAATTGTTTGTGCTGCAAGCGGCAAGTCGTGGGTTGGGCATCGTGGTTCGCCCACGCGGGCAAACATTAACCGTAAGTAATCGTATATTTCGGTAATGGTACCTACTGTTGAGCGAGGGTTGTGCGATGTTGATTTTTGCTCAATAGAAATGGCGGGAGAGAGGCCTTCAATATGATCAACGTCAGGCTTTTCCATTAACGATAAAAATTGCCTTGCGTAGGCAGAAAGTGACTCAACATAACGACGCTGTCCTTCTGCATATAAAGTATCAAATGCCAGTGATGACTTTCCCGAACCAGATAGGCCAGTGATAACAATTAATTTATCACGTGGGATGGTTAGGCTGATGTCTTTTAAATTGTGCGTACGGGCGCCTCGGACTTCAATGTTTTCCATGCTATCTCGTTTATTACCAAAATTATTTGCTCAGTATCGCATAATACGAAACATTATTAATCAATGATCAACGAAAAAATCCTTACTTATAAGCGATTAATTATTGCCAAGCTTATGGTAGAATCCCACCCTAAATTTTTCATATCGTAAGATTACGCAGATAATGACCGCATCTTCACTTAATTCACGAGAAAAACGCGCCGCTGTATCGCTGGCGAGTGTGTTTGCATTTAGAATGCTCGGCTTGTTTATGCTGATGCCTGTATTGGCTATTTATGGCCAATCGCTTGATGGTTTTTCGCCTATGTGGATAGGTTTTGCAATTGGCGCTTATGGTTTAACCCAAGCAGTACTGCAAATACCTATGGGACGTTTGTCTGATAAAATAGGCCGTAAAAAAGTCATTGTTGGTGGCTTAGTTGTGTTTGCGCTGGGTTCTGTTATTGCTGCACTTGCTGAATCTATTCAAATGGTTACTGTTGGCCGAGCGCTGCAAGGTATGGGAGCAATAGCCAGTGCATTACTTGCATTTGCCAGCGACTTAAGCCGCGACGAACAACGCCCTAAAGTAATGGCTGTGATTGGTATGAGCATAGGCATGAGCTTTGCTTTTGCTATGTTATTAGGGCCTATTGTTGCAGCGTCGTGGGGCGTGGCAGGCGTATTTTGGTTAACAGCAATACTGGCTATATTTGGTATTGGTATTATTTTATTTTTAGTGCCCAATGCCGTTAATAAAGCCCCCAAAGGTGATACCTTGGCAAGCTTTAGCGACATTAAAAAACTTATTAAGCATCCACAGTTATCTCGTTTAAATGCAGGTGTGTTACTGCTACATTTAACGCTAACTACTATTTTTGTGGTATTGCCGAGCCAGCTAATAAAAGATGGCTTAGTGGCAAACCACCATTGGTATTTATATATTCCGGTATTGCTTTTAGCGTTTATTTTAATGGTACCCATTATGATTATTGCCATTAAAAAAGAGAAAGAAAAACAAGCATTTATTGGCTCAGTAGCCTTGTTAACTATTAGTATGTTAGCAATGTCGATATGGGTTAATAGTGTAGTAGGCATTGCTGTGTGTATGCTGCTTTATTTTGTGGCGTTTAACTTTTTAGAAGCCACTATGCCTGCGCTTGTATCGCGAATAGCACCTGCAAGCCAAAAAGGTTCAGCAATGGGAGGCTACTCATCTAGTCAGTTTTTAGGCGCCTTTTTGGGCGGTATGTTAGGTGGCTATGTAGCACAAACTACAACGACGCAAGCTGTGTTTGCGGCAGCGGCACTTGTTGGGTTAATATGGCTTATTATTGCGTGGAAAATGCAAGTCCCACCCAAAAGTAAAGTTATTAGTTTAATGACCAAATTAGATTCTGAAGAGCATGCTCAAGTACTTGCTTCTCAGTTAGTTGCTTTACCAGGTGTAATAGAAGCAACTGTAGTTCGCGATGAAAGTCGCAGCTATTTAAAGATTAATGATAAAGAATTTGACCTAGACCAAGCGCGTAAAGTCGCTGGTTTAATCTAACATTTATAGGAGATGGTTCCATGGCACGCGGTGTGAACAAAGTAATTTTGGTTGGTAATTTAGGGCAAGATCCTGAAGTTCGTTATATGCCTAACGGCAACGGTGTAGCAAATATTACCCTAGCAACTTCGGATAGCTATAAAGATAAGAACACTGGCCAAATGGTTGATAAAACTGAGTGGCACCGTGTTGTATTTTTTGGCAAGTTAGCTGAAATTGTTGGTGAATATTGTCGAAAAGGTTCACAAATTTATGTTGAAGGTAAACTTCAAACACGTAAGTGGACCGATCAACAAGGCCAAGAAAAATACACTACAGAAATAGTTGTAGATGGCTTTACTGGTCAAATGCAAATGTTAGGTGCACGTGGTGGCGATCAACAAAGTGGTGGTTACCAAGGTAATCAATCACAAGGTGGGCAACAAGGTGGAGGTTACCAAGGTAATCAAGCGCAAAGTGCTCAACAAAGCGGTGGTTACGGTCAAAATAATCAAGGCCAAAATAACCAGCAACAAGGTGGTTATGCTCCACAACAGCAAGCAGCACCTGCAGCGCAACCTCAGTCAGCGCCAGCTCCACAACAAAATAATCAATACCAACAACCGCAAGGCGGCTTTGCACCACAACAAAATAGTGCACCGCAGCAGCAAGGTGGTTTCGCTCCTAAACCACAAAGTGCTCCGCAAGGTGGTGCATCAAACCCAATGGAACCAACCATTGATTTTGATGACGATATTCCATTCTAGTTTTCCAACCTTTACAGTGTAAAGATGTATTATAGAAAAGCCCCGTTCATACGGGGCTTTTTGCTATTTTTAGTGTAACTTTCTTCTTGTGATTAATTTTTGACCGTGTTATGAATGTACCAAGGTCAAAGTGTAAATATAAACCACTTTTTAATGAAGTATTAAACTAAACCCAGTGTAAAAACTGGGTTTTTTATGCGTATTGCGCTGTGATGATAATCTAAAAACTATCGATATAAGACCTCATTAGGCTGTAAAGTGAAATAGTATTGTTGTTAATGTTAAATTATAGTAAATTTTATCTTGTGTTTAATTGATATATATATCGTTAACACTTACCATTGAACAACTTTCCCCTGATTACACAATGAGAAACATGAAAACTAATATCTTATTTTTATTTCTTGTTTTTCAATTCTTGAGTCCTAGTTCACACGCTCAACTTCCTTCAGACGTTACTCATATTTTATTTATAAATTCAACAAATCAAGATATGCCTTGGTATAAAAGTGTTGAGTTTGGGCTGCGTACTGAGCTTACAAAACGTTCTTTTAGTTATGAACTATTTGTCGAAAATATGGATGTAAATCGCTTTGATGAAGTTAATCAAAAGCAGTTAATGAAAGGCTACCTCAAACAAAAATATAAAAATAAGCACATCGATATCATTGTTACTCAGTCGCCTTCTGCAGCGAAGTTACTATCTCAATTAGACGATTTTTTTATAAATGCTCCACGAATATACTTAGAACCAGGCGCCCAGTTTAACCTACCACAAAAGACCAGCGGAGCTGTGATCCAAGCTAAATTAGATTACGCGCAAGCAACAGCAAGTGCTGTTAATTTAATGAAGCCTAAAAAATTGATCGTGATTTTAGATACAAAAAACGATATTGGTATGAGCTTTCATCGAGGATTATTTCCGGTTATTAACCGTGATTTTTCGTATTTAAATGTAGAAAAGTGGTTTGATCTTCCATTACCAGAATTACTAACCAGAGTAAGAAATGCCCCTGCGGATTCGATTATTTTATTTACCCCCATTTTTAGGCGTTATGATAATAAATCACTTAGTCCTTATCAGCTAATAGAGCGATTAACAAAAGAAAGTCCGGCGCCAGTGTTTAGCTATTGGGAAGTGCTATTAGGCTCAGGTGTTGTTGGTGGGTATGTTTTGTCGGGTGAAAAAATAGGTAAACGTATTGCCGATTCAATAGTTTTTTATAATGAAAATAAAGCTTTAAATAAAATTAGTGGTAAAGGGCTTAGTACATACTCATATGATTGGCGACAATTAAGTAAGTTTAATATTGCTCTGCAGAGCTTGCCGAAAGAGTCAATTATCTCTTATTACGAGCCAACTTACTTTGAGAAAAATAAAATATTAATTTACAGCGCTACTGCAATTATTTTTATTCTTAGCAGTTTTTTAGTTTTTGTTTTGTTTTTAAACCAACGCCGCATTCAGCTTTTAATAGAGCTTGATGAAGAAAAGCAAAGGTTAGAGTCGCGCGTTGAAGAACGCACTGAAGAGCTTTTGCACGCCAAGGAGGAAGCAGAGCATCTGACATCCGCTAAGTCTGAGTTTTTAGCAAATATGAGTCATGAGATTAGAACCCCTATGAGTGGGATTATTGGTTTGACTAATATTTTGATCGAAAAAGGTTTACCTGGTGAGTATGGGCATTATTTAGATAAAATCAAATATTCCTCAGATCAACTCCTGGTGGTTATTAACGATATTTTAGACTTTTCAAAAATTGAGTCTGGAAACATTAACCTTGAAGAATTTCCTTTTTCTGTAAATTCGATTGTTGATTACATCAAAGCAACCTTCAATGAGCTGGCCCAAAGTAAAGGGGTCACATTTGATATTGTCATTGATGAGGCAGTTAAACTGGACTTAATCGGTGATGTAGTGCGAATAAATCAGGTGTTGCTAAATTTATGCTCTAACGCAATTAAATTCACCACTCACGGCACTGTATCGGTTTTAATTGAGTCAAGAAAGTTATTAGACGATCCGCAAAGTGTTTGCTTATATTTTACGGTTAAAGACTCAGGTATTGGCATTGCTGAGGATAATCTTACCAATTTATTTGAATCATTTACCCAGGCTGATAGTTCTACAACTAGGAAGTTCGGTGGTACAGGGTTAGGTTTAACAATTAGTAAGCGTTTATGCCAATTGATGGGTGGTGATATAACGGTACACAGCACTCAAGGTGTGGGTAGTGAGTTTGTAGCTTCGGTGGAAGTTAAATTGAACAACCAAGCATTGATTGATGATACGCCTAACCTAATTTTTACTGATCCGTTTGACGTATTAATTATAGATGATAAAGAAGAGGATCTTAAGGTAATTGAAAATCAGCTTACAGCTATGGGCTTAGCATGTACTGCTTGCTCGTCAGCTAAGAAAGCTATTGATATTATTGGACAGAATAAAGAAAAATTCAAAGTCATTATTGTAGATTGGATAATGCCGACGATGAGTAGTGAAACATTTTTAACGCGTATTTATAATATTAATCCCCAGCTTTGCAATAATATAATTGTACTTACAAGGGATCATGAGCTTTTGCTTAATGATGTGGTCAGCAAAATAAATATAAACACAATTTTGCAAAAACCTGCTTATTCAAGTGTCTTGTATGAGGAGGTGAAAAGTAGAGTAGTCGGTTCTTTTAATGAAGTGCCTAAAGTAAATACTGTGAGTGAACAGTCGCTGACAGGTATTAAAGTATTAGTTGTGGAAGACAATTCAATCAATCGACTAATAGTTACCAACATACTAGAAAATAGCGGCGCTCAGGTTTACTTAGTTGATAATGGGTTAGAGTGCATCCAAACAGTAAAATTAGAGCCGTTTGATATAATTTTAATGGATATTCATATGCCTATCATGGACGGTGTTGAGGCGACTCAAATTATTCGTAATGATAGTGATGAAACTATCGCAAATATTCCAATAATTGCCTTAACAGCTAATGTTATGAAAGATGATATTACACGATACTTATCCATTGGCATGAATGCCCATGTTGCAAAACCCATTAAAACGCAAAATCTACGTGAAACTATAATCCGCTGTTTAAATAAATAGCTGAACTATTAAAGTGATTTAATAATTATCTATATTAAGTACCTATCGTAATATCTCCCGTTGTTTGAGCCTGTTTTGAATAACTTAAAATAGAATTTGACTCAAAGGTTTAATAGGTAGTTTAACTAGTTATAATCACGGCAATTAAGCGGAACTCAAAAATATAAAATTTAAGTAATGCAAAAATAACAAAGCCATGGAATCCTCCACGGCTTTACAGCGTTACTTTTATAGTGCAGCAACAACTTCGACTAACGTGTCTTTGGCATCTCCAAATAACATTTGTGTGTTTTCTTTAAAGAATAAGGGGTTTTGCACGCCTGCATAGCCTGTCGCCATACTGCGTTTTAAAACAATGGATGTTTTACCATGCCAACACTCAAGTACAGGCATTCCTGCAATAGGGCTGTTTGGTTCCTCAAGTGCCAATGGATTGACAATATCGTTCGCACCAATAACAAGTGAAACATCAACTTGTGAAAAATCGTCGTTTACTTCATCCATTTCAAAAACAATGTCGTAAGGAACTTTAGCTTCAGCTAATAACACATTCATTTGTCCAGGCATTCGCCCTGCAACAGGGTGTATTGCAAAGCGCACGTTAATATCTTTTTCACGTAATTTACTTGTGAGTTCAGAGACTATTTGCTGTGCTTTTGCAACGGCCATCCCGTACCCCGGAATAATCATTACTTCTTTTGCACTCATAAGTAGTGCAGCTGTTTCGGTTGCACTTATGGTAAGCACTTCACCTTGATCTTGAACCTCTCCAGATGAGGCTTTTACATTGCCACCACCAAAGCCGCCGGCAATGACAGACAAAAAATTTCGATTCATAGCTTTGCACATTATGTAGCTTAAAATAGCTCCGCTTGAACCTACTAATGCGCCAATGACAATAAGTAAGTCGTTATTTAGCATAAAGCCTGTCGCGGCAGCGGCCCAGCCTGAGTAACTATTAAGCATAGATATAACAACGGGCATATCGGCACCGCCAATTGCCATAACCATATGTACACCAAAAACTAAAGCAAGCGCTATCATAATAACCAGTGGCAACACGCCACTCCCTACAGCCGATTGCACAACAAATTGCTGCCCAAGCCAGGTAACAGCAACTAATAACACAAGGTTAAATGTGTGCCGCCCTGGTAGTATTAAAGGCTTACTGCCTATTCGACCAGATAATTTACCAAAAGCGGTAATTGAACCTGAAAATGTAATAGTGCCAATTAAAACTCCTACATAGGTTTCAATATCATGAATAGTTAAATCAATACCCGAAAAGTGGCTGGAAGCGTCAGAAAAATTAGCATAGCCAACCATTATAGCCGCGAGCCCAACAAGGCTGTGCAAAATAGCAATCAGCTCTGGAATCTCAGTCATTTGCACGCGTTTTGCTACAAGTAGGCCAATACTGCCACCCACTAATAATGCAATCATCAATTCAATATAGTTATTGGTAACAACGCCCAAAACAGTCGCAAAAAGCGCAATAACCATGCCTGAAATACCATACCAATTACCTTTACGGGCAGTTTCTTGATTGGATAGGCCGTTTAAAGCCAAAATAAAAAGAACCATCGCAGCAATATATGCCACGGTTACAATACCAGTACTGATCATGACAACCTCACTTACGGAACATTTTGAGCATGCGATGTGTTACAGCAAAGCCGCCAACAATATTAATACTCGCAATTAACACGGTAAAAACGGCAAGCCATTTAATGGTGTCGTCTGTTGAGCTTATTTGAATCAAAGCACCTATAACAATAATGCTTGAAATGGCATTGGTTACACTCATTAAAGGCGTATGCAGTGCAGGCGATACACTCCAAATAACCATATAACCTACAAAGCAGGCTAAAACAAACACGGTAAAATGAGACATAAAATCAGCTGGTGCAACGCCACCAAGCCCAAGCAATGCGAGTGCCCCGATAGCGGCGCCAATTATAGGTCCAAATACCGATTTCTTTTTCTCAACAATAGTAGGTTTAGGTGTAGTCGTAACCTTTTTAGGGGGTGCAGATAGTGTAGGCGCTGGTGACGGCCAGATTGTTTTTCCTTCTGTGCATATGGTTGCACCTAATACAACGTCGTTTGTCATATCAACAAAGAGCTCGCCGTTTTTTTCTGGGGTCATTTCGGCTAACAGGTTGTATAAGTTATTACTGTATAATTGGCTCGATTGCGTAGCAAGGCGACTTGGTAAATCAGTGTAACCAATGATCGACACGCCATGACACACGGCAACCTTTCCCGGGACGGTTAATTCACAGTTTCCGCCTTGTTCAGCTGCAAGATCGACTATTACGCTGCCGCTCTTCATTGATGCAACCATCTCGCTGGTAATCAATTTAGGCGCTGGTTTTCCGGGTATGAGCGCGGTAGTAACAATTATATCAACGTCTTTAGCTTGCGTTGCAAACAATGCCATTTCGGCTTCGATAAATTCATCGCTCATTACTTTAGCGTAACCGCCTTCGCCTGAGCCGTCTTCATCTGTAAAGTCGAGCATTAAGAATTCAGCGTCCATGCTTTCAATTTGCTCTTTTACTTCAGCACGTGTATCAAATGAGCGAACAATTGCGCCCATACTTTTTGCAGCACCAATAGCGGCTAAACCAGCAACACCGGCACCAATTACAAGTACCTTGGCGGGAGCAACTCTTCCTGCCGCTGTAATTTGTCCGGTAAAAAAGCGACCAAAATGTTGGGCTGCCTCTACAATTGCACGATAGCCAGATATATTAGCCATTGAGCTTCGGGCATCCATTTTTTGTGCCCGAGAAATACGAGGAATGCTATCTATTGCAATGGCGGTGATGCCGCGTTGAGTTAAATCCTTTAGCATCTCTGGATTTTGGGCAGGCCATAAAAAACAGATTAATGTTTGTCCACTTTTTAGTAATGTATTTTCATCAACTTCAGGTGCTTGTACTTTGAGCACAATATCAGATTGTGCCCATATATCTTGTGCTGAGTTAACTACTTCACAACCTACTGCGATATACGCATCATCTGTGTAATTAGCCGCCATACCTGCACCCGCTTCAATGGCGACATTAAAACCAAGTTTTATTAATTTACTTACAGCATCAGGGGTTGTTGCGACTCGGCGCTCACCTGTGCGAATTTCTTTTGGAACACCGATTTTCATTTTATACCTCAGATTTTAATGCCAGAGTGAGATTAGTGTTTTTAGGGGGAATCAGTAATACGGTGGTGGTTGTTGCTTATTGGCACGTTTCCACCGTATTTATTGCTATTTAAAGTGTAAAATCAATAACTACGCGAGAAGGGACCTTGCCATTTTCGAGCCTTTCAAAAATGTTATTGATAGCGCTCAAAGGCTGTAATTCGATATCAGCTTTAACTTTGCCTTGTGCTGCAAAAGCCAATGCCTCGGCCATATCTTTGCGATTACCAACGAACGATCCTTTTATAGTGATACAATTTGCTACTACATCAAATAGCGGCGTCGGAAACTCGCCTGGTGGTAAGCCAACTAAAACACATGTACCGTGTTTGCGGGTCATGTTAACCCCTTGCTCAAATGCAGGCAGTGAAGGCGCTGTAATAAGCACGCCATGCGCACCACCCTGCGTTATTTCTTTGACTGTATCAGCGGCATTCGCTTTTTTTGCATTAACAACCGCATCTGCGCCCAATGAGGTGGCATGTTCAAGTTTGGTATCATCAATATCAACGGCACAGACTTTAAGACCCATAGCTTTAGCATACTGAATTGCTAAATGACCAAGTCCACCACAACCTGAAATTGCTACCCACTCACCTGGTTTAGCATCGGTCTCTTTAATACCTTTGTAAGTTGTAACGCCAGCACAAATTATAGGGGCTGCTTGTACTGCTGATAAGCCATCAGGAATAAGTGCAACGTAATTAGGATCGGCAATAATATACTCGGCAAAACCACCATTTTTAGTGTAACCACCAAACTCAGCATCAGGACATACTGGTTCATAAGCACTTAAGCAAAATTCACAGTGTCCACAAGCTGAATATAGCCAAGGAACACCGACCCTATCGCCTACTTTTACGCTTGTAACACCTTCGCCAATTTGGGTAACTAGCCCAATACCTTCGTGGCCTGGAGTAAATGGTGGAGTTGGTTTTAATGGCCAATCACCGTTTGCTGCATGTAAATCTGTGTGGCATACACCGCAGGCATCTGTTTTAACTAATATTTGCCCTGCATTAGGCGATGGAATATCTAAATCACGTAGAACTAAAGGTTTACCAAATTGCTCTACAACGGCTGCTTTCATTTTTTGGTTCATAATTTTTCCTATAATATTAAAAAGCTAGAAACAGCGCCTTTAAAAAGGCGCGTCAATATCAACAACATTAAACGTTAAGTCGGCTACATCTTTTGCACGAAATAATATAGAGAACAGCTCCCCATCTCACTGACTACAGGGTGATGTAGCTTGCATTTCATTCACTTGCTGCCGTAAGCCAATTTTCCTTAATCGAACACCTTGTCCGCGACCTTATCGGTAGACGATACCACCATCAGTAATGATTGCCTGGCCAGTTACGTAGTCTGAGTCTGGGCTTGCGAGATACGAAACTAGGCTTGCAACATCGTCAGGTGTTTCTGAGCGGCCTAGCGCAATGCCATCCACGAACTTCTTGTAGGTTTCACCAATAGCAGCCCCCGTAACTTCTGAAAAGCGTTTATCAATTGTTACCCACATATCAGTACCCACAATCCCAGGACAATAGGCGTTTACGGTGATACCATCGCTGGCGTACTCTTTCGCAGATGCTTGTGTTAAAGCTCGGATTGCAAATTTTGTTGCAGAATAAACACCTAACATAGCAAAACCATCATGTCCGGCTATTGATGAAGCATTAATGATCTTTCCTGAATGTCCTAGAGCTTTGAACTTAGCTGCTGCAGCCTGAATTCCCCATAGCACACCTTCAATGTTTATTTTTAAGATGTGCGAGACTTCTTCAGGTTCTACATCGGCAATAGGGTTAACCTGTGCGATACCTGCGTTGTTAACCATGACATCAAATCCACCTAGTGTATTTTGAGTATGTTCAACGGCAGCATATACTTCATCGCGGTTACTTACGTCAGCTTTAAACGTCGTTACTTTACGACCAAGATTTTCAATTTCTGAAGCGACTGCTGCCATTTTTTCTTCGTTAATATCAACGATTGCAATATCAGCCCCATCGCTTGCAAGCCGTAATGCAATACCGCGTCCAATACCCTGACCAGCTCCAGTCACAAGTGCTACTTTGTCATTTATATTTTTCATAAAAATGTCCTCTAGACCTGAATTTATAGATATTTATATAAATAATTTTTCTGTATGCTATTTAACAGCGCCTTTAAAAAGGCGCGTCAATATCAACAACATCAATAAGTTTATGATTCACAAACTCTTTAATCCCTAGGCCAATTAACTCACGACCAAAACCAGAGCGGCGTACGCCACCAAATGGTAGGTCTGCTTTAACCATTGTTGGATGATTGACAAAGATCATGCCGGTAGATATTTGCTTAGCGACTTCTAAGCCATGTTCAGGATTTGAGGTAAATACTGATCCACCTAAGCCAAATGGAGAGTCATTTGCAATTTTAATTGCGTCTTCTTCATCTTTTGCGCGAAATAGCATTGATACAGGACCAAAAAATTCCCAGTTGCGAGCCGGATTATCTTCGCTAATATTTGTTAAAATGGTGGGTTGTACAAAGGCGCCTTGACTAGGTACTTTAGGGCCCACTTCAGTGGCTGTTGCACCAAGCTTAATGGCCTCATTGATTTTTGTTTTTAACTCATCAGCAGCGCTTTGTGATGACAGCGGAGCTAACGTAGTGGCGGGATCAAGCGGATCGCCTGCCTGCAATTTAGCAACACCCGCAGTGTAAAGTTCAACAAATTCATCATAAACGCTATTTTCGATGATCATACGCTTGGATGATACGCATACTTGTCCACCGTTCCAGTGGCGACCAAATACCGCCCAATTAACTGTTTTTTCCATTTCAGCGTCAGCAAGTACAACAAACGCATCGGCTCCACCAAGCTCTAATGTAGACTTTTTAAGTGCTTTACCAGCGGCTGCAGCCGCTATTGCACCAGCACTTTCAGAACCTGTAAGTGCAACCCCACGAACTCGTGGATGAGAAATGATCATTTCTGTTTGAGAGTGTGTGGCGTATAGGTTTTTAAAAGCGCCTTTAGGCAGACCTGCTTCGATCATAAGTGCTTCAAATGCTGCTGCACATTGTGGAACAATACCCGCATGCTTTAGTAGCATAGTGTTACCCGCTGACAATTGCGGCGCAATAATACGAGCAACTTGATAATACGGAAAATTCCATGGCTCAATGGCAAGCAATACACCAAGTGGTTCATGGATAATAATTGCCTCGCCTTCAGTTGGATCTGCAACGGGTAATTTTTCTGATGCGAGAAGTTTCTCAGCATTATTTGCGTAGTACTCTAAAATAGCGGCTGATAATTCTACTTCGGCTTTTGCTTCTGATGTTATTTTTCCCATTTCTAGGGTTAATAAATTAGCGTATTTAATAACATTTTTGCGTAATAACTCGGCCGCTTTTTGCATTATTTTTGCGCGTGAAGAAAAAGATGTTCGCTTCCAAGATTGGAATACTGAATCGGCATTTTCTATTGCTTGAGTGATTTCAGCATCAGTAGCATCAGGAAAGGTTTTTACAACCTCACCTGTATATGGATTTGTTGTTGCGTAAGCCATGATAGTACCCTCAATTAAACTAAATAAGATCGTTAAAGCTTTCATTTTTGAATGAATTACGCTGAGAAACTGCGTATATAACTATCCTAGAGCAAGTACTGAAGTGAGACTATTGGTGATGTTACGTAAAAACATGTGGGAAACCACAACTTGAAAAGTTAAGTGATTGACTCAACAGAGCTAACTTTATTGTTTAGGTACCTCTTGACGCAAGTGTAAGCGAGGGGGATTATTAAGCAAGGAAGTGCGAGATAAGCAAGTGTACTCGTTATTAATCAACTAGGCGTTAGTGTAAATTCACTATGAACTACAGCGATAAAGAAGTAAGGCTATTTTCCTCATCCCAATTAGCCATTTTATGGTATGCAATAATACTTGGTATGCTGGTTACGTGCTTAATGATTTTTATAGTCTTCCATATAGATTCTCAAGAACGAACATATATTGAACGTATAACCCAAGACACCGCTGAAGGCATTAAAACACTACTTAAGAACGATTTAGAAAAGCGAATAACATCACTTTCAGAGCAATCTAAACTATCGGTTATTTCAAGTGGTATGTCGCAAAGTGATTGGGATGCGATTAGTAAAAATTTTTATGGTACACAATATGGTTATCAAGCTATTGGCTGGATTGACAACACCTTTCATGTTCGAAAAAGAATACCAAAGCACAATAATGAAGTGACTATCAATTTTAATTTAGCGTTAAACCCACCTGCCTTATTAACAGCAATAAAAGCACAAGATACACAGCAAAAGGCAGTCACAATGCCTTTGGCGTTTATTCATGGAGATGAAGGTATTGGAATACACATCCCAATTTTTAACGTCAATACAAGAGGCAATAAATTAGATGGTTTTATTTCAGGTGTATTGCTGTTTAAACCTTATATTAAGTCTGTTGTGCCTGATTTTTTACTCAACGAGTATTATTTCACACTGTTTATTGACGGGCATAAAGTGTACTCAGATCAAAGCAACCAACCCGCTATTGCATATGCCTGGAGTAAAAGCTCATCTTATTATTTGCAAGGTCATGAGTGGGAAATAAGCGTATCGCCCAACGATGAGTTTTTATATATTGCTCACTATAAAGTAATGAGAGTTTTAATTGCACTGGGCCTTTTTATCACTTTTATAATTGTATTGGCTGCTTACACTTATTTGTTTGCACGTAGTAAACTAAAAGATGAACGTTATAAAATTGAACACTTGTTGAAAAACCTTCCAGGTATGGCGTATCACTCATCTAACACTATAAACAGGCCAATGATACTTGTTAGTGATGGGTGTGAAAATTTAACCGGTTATTCTCGGGCTGAATTTAAAAAAAATAGAATGCTGTGGAGAAAAATAATACATGAGGATGATTTTAAACGGGTAGAGAAGTCACTTAACGAAGCTTTTAAAGTAAACAGCCCCTTTGAACTTGAATATAGGATCATCACTAAAAATAGCGATATTAAATTAGTATGGGAAAAAGGAGGCCCAGTTAGTTCTATTTTTAATGGCGAAATAATCGTTGAAGGGTTTATCAATGATATTACTTCTATTAAGGAGGCTGAGGCTGATTTAATTAGTAGTTATGCCTTCTCTGATGCGGTAGTAAATTCAGTAGTTGAAGCGGTTATTACAATTGACCAGCATGGGCTTATTCAAAGCTTTAATTTTGCTGCACAAGTTATGTTTGGCTATAGCGCTGATGAAGTGAAAAATAAAAACATAACAATACTAATGCCTACACCTTTTTGTGATCAGCACGATCAACATTTAGCTCAATACTTAAAAACAAAGCAAACGCATATTATTGGTGTAGGTCGAGAGCTTATTGCTAAACGCAGAGATGGCACGCAGTTTCCAATTCATTTATCGGTAAGTGAAATACAAAACCATGAAAATACGATGTTTGTTGGTTTAATTCGAGATATCACAAAACAACGGGCTTCTGAAGAACAATCTCGGCTTCATACTGAACAATTAGCTCATGCCGAAAGGGTAAATGCATTAGGAGAAATGGCAGCAGGAATTGCACATGAGATAAACCAGCCTCTGACCGCAATTTCACTGTTTTCTCAGACAGCTAAAAATTTTTGTGAGAAAGGAAAGTTTGAAAAGCTCCCCTCAATATTTGAAAAATTAAGTTTGCACTCTCGTCGAGCGGGAGCCGTTATTGAGCGTATGCAGTTAATGACCAAAAAAGGGCAGCGCTCAAAAGAAGTCATCGATTGTATATTTATGATAAAAGAAGTAATAAATCTTGCTGAGTCAGAAGCACGGCTTCGCAATGTAACTATACGAATGACAGCATGTGATGAGGCTGTTGATGTATTTGTTGATCGAGTTCAAATAGAGCAGGTTATTCTTAATTTGTTGCGCAATGGTATGGAAGCTATGCAGTTAAATACTTGTGATAATGGTTCAAAAATAGAGCTTGAAATAAAACTAAATGAAGATAAAAATGTTGAAATATCAGTGACCGATACAGGGGCAGGATTGGCCCAAGAAATGAGAGAAAGATTATTTAAACCATTTTCGTCAACCAAAGAAAATGGCACAGGTATTGGCCTATCAATATCAAAAAGTATTATTGAAGAGCATGGCGGTCATATTAATTTTTGTGATAATAAACCAACAGGGGCCATTTTTATGTTTACTCTGCCAATTTATGAAAAAAGGAGTCGCGGATGAGTGATAAGCAAAGCGTGTTTATAATTGATGATGATGAAGGTGTGCGTGAAGGGCTTGCAATATTATTAGACTCCATTGGAATAGATGCACAGAGTTTTAGCTCAGGGTCTGCATTTTTAGATGTATATAATGAGAATATGACCGGTTGCTTAGTGCTGGATATACGTATGCCTAAAATGAGCGGCTTGGAAGTGCAGCAAAAACTTAAAAATTTAAACTGCTCACTACCTATTATATTTATTACCGGACATGGTGATATTCCAATGGCAGTAGAGGCTATGCGTTTAGGCGCAATTGATTTTATTAGAAAGCCATTTGATGAGCAGCATTTGATTGATCGCATTAACGAAGCATTGATATTTAATGAGAGCCAACATGAGAAATTACTCGATAAACACAAAAATAAAATTAATATAGAGTCGCTATCGAGCCGAGAGCGAGAAGTGTTTGAGCGAGTGGCGGATGGGGCAATGAACAAAGTAATTGCATGCGATTTAAATATTAGTGAACGTACCGTTGAGGTTCATCGCTCCCATGTAATGAGCAAATTGGGTGCTAAAACACTTGCTCATTTAGTGCGAAGTAAAATTATGTATGAGCAATTAAATTAATTATCAGTCCATCTATTTAATAATGCTGAAATGACACAGACTTTTAAACAGCCCCCATGTGGGCCTTTATCTAATACCTAACTAATTTAAACTATTATGTCTCGTTTATAAGGGGGGGGGTTGTTTAGCGCTATTAATAAACGTTTAAACTTAGTTTACAGCCTTGTACTTCTATAGATATTGAACAACACTTTAGTTAATAATTTAACGAGTGGCAGGCTATGCAAAAGAGTAAAATCTGGCTTTTAAAGTACTTCAAAGGTATCTCTTTTGTCTTATTTTTAATGATACTTATTAGTTTTAATTTCGTTCTAAATGATGCATTACATCAAAAAGTTCATGCTTCTGGGCAGCAGTTCGTTAAACACGTTTACGAGCTGAATTTATCTCCTTCTATAAACAATGAAGTGTTGGCTGCATTAGCTAAAAGTGAAGGTTTTGTGTTGGAGCTGCCAAAGCCTGCAGAGCATTTTAGGCATTTAGTGAATATAGAACGCGAAGTTTTTTCTTACAAAACATTAAGTTTGAGCCTCTATCACTATCCGGCTTGGGCAACACAAAGTTACTTATTTATATTGCTAAACTTGATCATATTAGGCGCCGCTAGCTGGTCTTATCGCTGGTGGGAAGTGTTAAAAGTAAACCGTAAAGTAATGCTTAAAAATACAGCTATACAGCCGACTAAAATTATTCAACATAAGCATAAAAATACTCAACTAATCCAACAGGTAAAAAAATGTGGTTTAAGTTCTTTGTATGGGATTAATACGGCATCACATAATTTATTTTTACTTATTGAATGTGATTGTAACTTTGATAAAGAAGCCAGTCTAAACGTCTTAATCACTAAAAAATTATCCGAACTTAAAAACGTGTCGGTAAAAAGACTAAACACTAGTTACTTAGCGGTTACCTTACCAAACGTATCTATTAGCGAGTTGGATAGCTACGTTGAAAAGCTCCATCAAAATGTGTTTTTAATATGTCAAAATTATCAAATAAATATGAATCATAAAAACATTAAAATAGGTGCGTGCGACTATCGATTAGGCGCAGATCAAATTGCGGTTTATCAGTTAGCAAAATCAGCACTCGTGTTATCGCAAAACAGCTTAATGCAGCACTTTCACCGCTTAGCATTAAATTCTTGCCAAGAAAAATCACTTTCTAGTAAGCAAGTTATCGAAAATATTAAAAAGAATAAATTTATATTATTCTTTCAGCCTTTATTTGAGCTCTCTAGTGGGAAAATTTTAGAACATGAAGCTCTCATTAGAGTTAGACATAGCCAACTTGGTCTACTAGCTGCTCGTTATTTTATTAATCAGGTTTATAGTAATCAAGATGCTTTAATATTAGATAAAGCAGTAATAACACAAGTCAAAAAGCTAATGCTGAGTGAACCTTCGAGCCAAACAGTTAGTGTAAATATACACCCTAAAAACTGGTTTAATAATGTATTTTGGGAGTGGCTACCTAGTCAAATAGCAGAGCTTGAATTATGTGCTAAATTACAATTTGAAATAAGTGAGGCAGAATTTTTTAAGTATAGAAAATCAATAACCCATGCACTTAATGCTATTAATCAAATACGTGCTCAAATTGTGATCGATAACGTGCAAAGTTGTGACAAAATTACTGCTTTGGTTAACTATGATGAAGTGTGTGCACTCAAAGTATCATACAACTTAGTGCATTTAGTAAATGAGAACCTTCAAAATCAAAAGCAAATTAAAAAGATCGTTGCAGCGGCTAAGTTACTTAATTTACCAGTACATGCCGTAGGTGTAGAGACTAAAAAGGAGCTATTTATGCTTACTAAGTTGGGTATAGTAGGCGCTCAGGGCTTTTATTTTTCAGAGCCTTTACAAGAGTTTACTCAGGTAGTCTCCTACTAAAACAGCCACGCGTCTCTGTTTAAATTAGCCCTCTGTACTTTAACCCATTTAAACCTTGAAGCCCTCCAGTATGAATAGCAATAATTTTACTTCCGGGTGGAAAGTAGTCTTGCTCGATGAGTTTCCATAATGCATACATCATTTTTCCACTATAAATAGGCTCAAGGGGGAGGTTGTATGTGTGGTTCATCTCCTGGCAAAATTGCCATAGGGCAGGAGAAAACTTGCCATAACCCCCATCATGAAAATCAGTAAGTAGCTGCCAGTTATCTTGTTTCTCTGCTTTACTACTTAATTTCTTTACTTCAGCATTTAAGTATTGCGCTTGTTTAAGAACAGCAATTCCGATTATGTGTGTATTTGCCTTGCTACCTTCAATTAAGCCAGCCAGAGTGCCCCCACTACCAGTTGGACATACTAAATAGTCATGCTCTGGTAAACTGTGAACTAGTTCTTTACACCCTAATAAAGCATGTTCGTTAGTACCACCTTCCGGGATTATAAAAGCGTTTGGAAAACGCCTCTGTAGAGTTTCTAAGTATCGCTGATCGTACCGCTGCTTATATTCAATACGATTAACTACATGAAGTTGCATACCACATTGCTTAGCAAACTGAAGGGTTGGGTTATCACTATCAAGTTCTGGTCCACGTATTATTGCATGAGTCTTAATATTAAACTCTTTCCCTGCCGCTGCGCATGCGTGAATATGATTCGAAAAAGCCCCCCCAAAAGTAAGTAACTCTGTTTTGTTTAGCTCTTTCATATGGACTAAATTGTATTTTAATTTACGCCATTTGTTACCACTTATTAATGGATGAAGTAAATCATCACGTTTTACACCTAAGTAAATATTTCTCTTTTTTAGATACGCTGTATCTATTTGTTGAATATAGTTATTTTCGTTTATTTTGAGTGATTGAATCATTTTATATTCGTTTTCAACTTGGCAAAGTAAATATAATGTACGACACTTTAATAATACATTATTAACAATAGTAGCTATATGAAAGAAAAGCTGTTTTCATGGTTAAATCGTAGTTTAGATCCTAATACAGCTATTGGTGTTGCTGCTTATGCAGGTACTGTTAACGCAGTATGTTTAAAAAAACAAAGCGACCAATGGATTGTTCACAGTTTTTACAGTGTAACTGTGGCTGAGCAAGCCGATTATACAGCCGCTATTGTCGCTTGCACAAATCAAGTTTCTACAGACATTTGTGCAGTTAATTTGGTTATACCACATTATTTTTATCAAATAGTGCAAATGGATAAACCAAACCTTAGTGATGAAGAGATAATACAGTCACTCCCTTGGACTACAAAAGATTTAGTTGATATAACCCCCGAAAACATAGTTGCTGACTTTATTGACTACCCAATAACGTTACCAATGCAAAGCAGCAAAATGAATGTATTTATTACTAACAAACTGCAGCTACTTCCGTTTATAGATAGTTTTGAACAAACCAAGCCTGTTTTACGTGCAATGACCTCTGAGGAGATGGTTTTAGTTACCTTATTTGGCACGTATAAAGAAGCGCACATGTTAATTGTTCAACATGCTAATCATGAACCTCGAATTTTAATTATCCGTGATGGGAAATTGGTGCTAGCTAGGCGATTAAACGGTTTTTTAGGTATTTCTGATAAAGATCAAAATCAAGAGCTAGTAGAAGCGTTAGGATTAGAAATTCAACGTTCAATGGACTTTTTTGAAAGCCAGCTTAAGCAACCACCAATTCGAAGTATTCAGCTACAGTGCGACGACTTATCGTCACTCACTTTAAGGGCAAGTCTTGCAGAGTTTTTACAAATCAAGGTTGTAGATTTTACGCCTAATTTAGAATTAACGCAGCAATTAGAGCCAAATTTTTATTATGCACTCGGTGCAGCTTATCAATTAACTGATCCGGAGTCTGTGCGATGAAAACCCGGATTAACTTTTATCAAAAAACCTTACGCGTACGGCGAGATCCAGTTCCTTTGTCAGGAATGATTACACTGTGGTTGGGGGCGCTATTAATTATTGCAATCACGTGGGCTTTTTATAGTTATAAAGCCTATTCAAGTGAGCTGGATTTAGAAAAAAATAGGCAAGACCTCAAGCAAGGTAAAGCTCAGTTAGAAGTTTTAAAACAAAAGCTTGCAGAGAAACAAAATAAAACACGGTTTATTAATGAGTTAAAAAAACTTCAGCAAGAGGTTTTACATAAGCAGCAAATATTTAGCTATTTAGAACAAAGCTCAGTTCAATCTGCCACTGATTACGCTCAAGTAATGCAAGATTTAGCAAAGTATCATGAACCTAGTATTTGGCTTACGCATATTAAATTTGTAGGGCAAAGTGTCACGTTTCAAGGGCAAGTATCTCAGTCAAAATTTTTACCTATATGGTTTAATAATTTAAAGCAGTCACCTTTTTTTATTGATAAAGAGTTTTCAGTTTTAGAGCTGTCAATAAAAGATGGTCTGAGTGAATTTAATGTAGCGACTGACCTTACTGATAAAGGCGCTAAACCATGAATAACAAAAAGGACAAAGGTTGGCCTATTTGGGCAAAGTATCGAGCACAATTTGCATCGCTTCAAAAGCGTGAGAAGTACTCTACTGTATTTGTTGGCTTATTCATGGTGATTTACTTAGGCCTGTGGTTTGTTATTTTTCCACAGCAAGACGAAGTTGCTCATATTCGTTCTGAACAAAATATTGCGCTACAGGAATTGCAGCAAATAAATGCACAGCTTTCAATGTTAAATCAAGCGCTTAATCACGATTACACTAAACTGTTACGCGCTCAAATAGCACAGACAAGAAATAAGTTAGAGGATATCAATAATCAGCTTAATAGTTTTAGCCAAGGCTTTGTTGCCGCTAAAAATGTACCTGCTGTTTTAAAAGACTTACTCGTAGATAGTAGCGATGTGAGAGTGAGTAGTTTTAATGTAAAGCCTGCACAGGCTATAGATGTTGAAAAGTTGGGTGAGCATGATACGCAAACACTATTTTTTGAGCATCAAATGGTGGTTACTTTGGAAGGTAGTTATTTTAGCCTACAAAAATATTTAGCAGCCTTAAAAAATAATCAAGAAAAATTATTGATACAAGAGTTTAGTTACCAGGTACTAACGTACCCACAAGCTGAGCTAACTTTACAAATTGCTACAGTGAGCGCTAATGAAAAATTTATCGCATTATAATTTATATTTTTTATTACTTTTGTTTACTTTCGCACCCAGTGCATTAGCGCAATTACGTGATCCTACTCAACCAAATATGTATGTAAGTAACAACCAGACTGTAACTCAAAACACAGAACTCAAATTGCAATCTATTATTAAAAACAGTACAGCATTTAAGGCCATCATTTCCGGCCATATTTATCGAGTTGGTGATGCTGTAGACGATTTTCGGGTGCTAAGCATTAACTCAAAGCAGGTTGTGTTAGCAAATGACGATAAACAAATAAAATTAGAATTATATGACTATGAAATTAAAAAATAATTTATCTTACCCGTGGCTTGTTATTTTATTATTGCCTACATTTTTAACTGCGTGCCATAGCTTTAAACCAGGTAAAGAGGTTAAAACGCATATAAAGCAAGAGTTAGCAGCAAAACCAGCCGAGGCTAAAGTCATTGCGCCTCTACAAATGCCAAGTGAACTTACACAAAGCTTGTTGTCATCTATAAATAATGACCAAACAATAAGTGATGATTTATCAATCAAGCGTTTTGATGTGGCTGCAAATGACGTTGAAATAGGTGCTTTTTTTGCAGGTTTAACAGACGATACACCTTTCAGTGTGGCTGTACACCCTGAGGTAAATGGCACCATTAGTTTAAACCTTAAAAGCGTGACATTTAATGAAGTTATTGCTGTCATTAAGAGAATGTATCCACTAGATATTGTTAATGAAGGACGAATTGTGCAGGTGCTACCAGCCAAAATGCGCATAGAAACAATACCTGTAAATTATTTAATGATGCAACGACATGGTCAGTCCACCGTGAGTGTTGTTGCTGGTGGTGTTAGTCAGTTTGCGCAAAGCGGCAGTGGCTCAAGTGGTTCAAGTTCAGGTAGTAGTAACCAGCAAAATAGTGAGTTTGGCAGCGATAACCAAAACTTAGATTTAAATGGTTCTCGAATTCAAACTATCAATAAAAACGATTTTTGGAAAGAGTTAGAAGTTGCGCTTAAATCTTTTATTGGCGCAAATGATGGTCGCTACGTTATTGCTAGTCCACAAGCAAGTTTGGTAACGGTTAATGCATTACCAAGTGAGATTAGTCAGCTAAAAGAATTTTTACGCCAAAGCCAAGAGAATTTGCAACGCCAAGTTATTCTTGAAGCCAAAATAATAGAAGTAACTTTAAAAGACGAGTACCAGCAGGGTGTTAACTGGGAGCGTATAGCGAGTGGCTTAGAAGGCGGTATTTCGTTTGCTACAACAGCGGGCTCTACTATAAGTAATAGTATTTCTGCAGCCATTGGTGGAGCGTCGTCGTTAACTATTCAAAAAGGAGACTTTAACGGGGTTATTAATTTGCTAGAAACCCAAGGTGATGTGCAAATGTTATCTAACCCTCGAGTTACCGCTACAAACAATCAAAAAGCGGTTATAAAAGTAGGACAAGACGAATACTTTGTTACTAATGTATCAAGTACTACGGTAACAGGTACATCGACTACAACGTCTCCAGAAATTGACTTAACGCCATTCTTTTCAGGGATTGCATTAGATGTAACGCCGCAAATTGATAAGTACGGCTCAGTAATTTTGCATGTTCACCCTTCGGTTACAGAAACTGAGGAGCAATTAAAAGTAATTACCTTAGACGATCAACGCTTCGAATTACCGCTAGCACAAAGTAACATTCGAGAATCAGATACTGTTATTCGCGCCCAAAGTGGTGAAATAGTTGTTATTGGTGGTTTGATGCAAACATCAACACAAGATGAAGAATCCAAAACCCCCGTGCTGGGTGATATCCCCATGTTTGGCAACTTATTTAAAAGTATTCGTAAACGCCAAGAGAAAAAAGAGCTGATTATTTTAATCAAACCAACGGTTGTCATGCCAGATACGTGGAAAAAACAACAAGGTGAAAGCCGTCAGCTTTTAAAAACATGGTATGAAAACTAACTATGTATTTAAGCTTTTTTAATTTAAGTGAAATGCCTTTCACGCTAACCCCTAACACAGAATTTTTTTGTGCACTTGAACCCCACCACGAAGCGATGCAAGTGTTAACAACAGCTATTGAAATGGGTGAGGGGTTTATTAAGGTCACCGGGGAAGTAGGGACAGGTAAAACGCTACTTTGTAGAAAGTTATTAAATCAACTTGAGCCAGATTATATTGTGGCTTACTTACCTAACTCTTATTTAAGCCCAGAAGAGCTTAGATGGGCGATTGCAATTGAGCTAGGTATGGATGTAGATAAAGCATTAGATCAACAAACACTAGGGCAGCTTATAAATCATCACTTATTGGATTTACAAGAAGATAATGAGCGTGTAGTGCTTTTGATAGATGAGGCGCAATGCTTGAGTTGGGAGACTTTAGAGGCGTTGAGATTATTTACAAACTTAGAAACAGAAAGCGAAAAGTTGATTCAAGTTGTGTTATTTGGGCAACCAGAGCTTGATGAAAAACTGGCAAATAATAAAGTCAGGCAATTACGCCAGCGTATTAGTTTCTCTTATAAATTAAGAGCCATGACAGGCGCTGAAGTTATTTATTATATAAATCATCGCCTGCAAGTTGCAGGGTTTAATAGGCCTCCTTTGTTTAATAATAGTATGGGGCTCAAAATTGCTAGAGCTAGCCGTGGAATTCCTAGATTAGTTAATATTTTATGCCACAAAGCACTATTACAAGCTTACGGTGAAGGGTTAAATACAATAACAAATCGCCATATTCAACTTGCTATAAAAGATACCGAAGACTGCGCAAAATATCGAACCGGACAATATTGGAGCTACAGTGCTTTAATGTTTAGTGCTTTAGCTATTGCTGCCATATGGTTATGGAGGCAGTGGTTATGAGCGTTATAAATAATATGCTTAAAAATATTGAGCAACGAGAAGCTAAACAAATAAGCACCCAAGAAGGTATAAGCGTAAAGCCGATATATGATGTAAAAAATATTGCATTTAAAACCGTAATTGTACTTATTATGCTAAGTATCATTTTTTTAGCATACCTGTATTTACCGACCGCTGACAAAAAAGAGATTCAACGTGAGCCTGTGTTACTACCTCAAAAAATAGTCGCTGCTCTAAGCCCTAATGTATCTGATAATCAAGATAAAAAGAGCAATGTGGAAGCTTTAGTTGAGCAAGATGTTGTGAAAACGGTTGTGCAAATTGAGCAAATAAGGTCAGAAGTGAATGATTTAGCTGAATCTGAATTAAGTGAAGCAACATTACTGGTTTCTCAACCAATGGCTGAGCCAGTTGTAATTGCCGAGGTTAAACAAAGCCCTGCACTAGCTAAAAATAATGTGCTGGTAACTAGCGAAGTTACTGTCAGCAAGCCAAAAATTACTCCAATGACTAAAACGAAGCCTCAAAATATGATGACTAAAAGCGTAGCTGAAGCTAAGTCGCCACAGACTTTATTAGTTGAGCAATTAGCCGCAGCTAAACAGGCAATACAGTTTGGCTTATACAACGAAGCAATTAGTGATTTAAATATTATTTTAGCGCAATTGCCTTTACACGTAGAGGCTCGAAATTTACTAGCTGCAACCTACTTTAAACAACAAGATGTAAATTCGGCACAACAGGTTTTGCAAGCGGGTATTCGCCAAAACCCTAACGTACTTGAATGGCGTGTAATGCTAAGCAAAATACTCATTATGCAACAGCAGTATGAAGAAGTATTGCTGCTCTTAAGTGGTGAATTTGAGGCTCAAGCAAATCTTGATTTTTGGGTGTTGCAAGGTACTGCAGCGCAAAGTGCAAGTATGCACTATAAAGCACTTGAAAGTTTTAAACATCTTACACAGCTCCAGCCTAGTCAAGCTAAGTGGTGGTTGGCACTTGCAACCTCAAAAGATGCACTGGGAGAATACCTGGAAGCTAAACAGCTTTACAAAGTAGCTCTAGATTTAGGCGGATTAAACACAGCTATGACCCAGCATGCATTAAAGCGTTTAGTTGCACTAAAGGAGGCTGTATGAGACCTAGTTTAAAAATGCGCTTAGGGGACTTACTTGTGCATGAGCACATGATCACCGAAGCGCAACTAAGTGAAGCATTAAATATTCAAGCGGCAACGGGTCGTAAATTAGGCTCGACGCTTATTACACTTGAGTTTATTAGTGAACCACAGCTATTACGTTTTTTAGCTCAGCAATTACAAGTACCCTTTTTAGATATATCACAGAGAAAAATATCAGCTGATGTATCTAAGCTTTTATCTGAGGTTTATGCACGTCGCTACAGAGCATTAGTAATTGAAGACAATGGTGACTCTGTTTTGCTCGGGATGAGCGATCCTGCTGATTTAAGGGGGCTTGACCAACTTGCAACTATGCTTGCTCCTAAACGAATAGATTTAGCTGTCGTACAAGAAAGTCAAATAATGGCTGCGTTTGACAATGTATATCGTCGTACAGATGAAATTACTAACTTTGCAGCACAGCTTCATGAAGAATACCAAGACGTAGAAGAGTTTGATTTAAATTCTTTAGGTGATGAGACATCTGATGCAACCGTTGTAAAGTTATTGCAATCAATATTTGAAGATGCGGTGCAAGTTCGCGCATCTGATATTCACATAGAGCCAGATGAAGGTTTATTGCGTATTCGCCAACGTGTAGATGGCATATTACAAGAGCACACTCTTAATCAAGTAAAAATAGCATCTGCATTAGTATTACGTTTAAAGCTTATGTCGGGATTAGATATATCTGAAAAACGCCTTCCTCAAGATGGTCGCTTTAATATAAAAGTGCGCAGCCATAGTATTGATGTGCGCCTCTCTACAATGCCGGTTCAGCATGGTGAGTCAGTTGTAATGCGTTTGCTTGATCAATCAGCAGGGCTATTATCGTTAGATGAAACAGGGATGCCAGTACACATATTAAAGCGAGTGCGCAGTATTATAAAGCGTCCGCATGGTATGGTTTTAGTTACTGGACCAACAGGCTCAGGTAAAACAACCACACTTTATGGTGCATTAAGTGAGTTAAACCAACAAGAAAGTAAAATTATTACAGTAGAGGATCCCGTTGAGTATCGTATTGGCCGTATTAACCAAGTACAAATAAATAATAAAATAGGGCTTAGCTTTGCAAGTATTTTACGGACCGCTCTAAGGCAGGATCCTGACATTATAATGGTTGGCGAAATGCGTGACCAAGAAACGGTAGACATTGGATTAAGAGCCGCTTTAACAGGTCATCTCGTGTTATCAACGCTACATACTAATGATGCAATCACTAGTGCTATGCGCTTAATCGACATGGGCGCACCAGCCTACTTAGTGGCAAGTTCACTGCGCGCTATTATTGCCCAACGATTAGTAAGACGAGTATGTAATGACTGTAGAGTACCGTACTTGCCAGATCATCAAGAAATAAGTTGGCTAAAATATTTAGGCGAAGATGTTACTGATGCTCAATTTTCTAAAGGGCAAGGTTGCACAGCATGTAACCATAGTGGTTATAAAGGGCGTGTAGGTATTTTTGAGTTGCTCGAAATGGATGATGCAATGATGGATGCATTACGAGTTAACGACACGCAAGGTTTTGCAAAAGCTGCTAAAAACAGCGCGAATTTTTCGCCGCTCTCAACAATGGCATTAAACTACGCCAAGCAAGGTATTACCTCTTTAGATGAGGTATTTAAAGTGGCTGAATATATCCCCGAGATAGTAGGGGATATTAATGCAACTATATAGCTATAAAGCGAAAGACAGCAAAGGTATGTTGGTTAAAGGCCAATTAGAAGCGAGTAACCAAGCTGGCGTAGCTGATAGTTTAATGAAACGTCAATTTATACCAATATCAATCTCCTTAGTTGAAACAAAAAATAACATCAAAATTTTTGATAATTTATTTGTCGAAAAAATAACGCTAGACGACATGATTATGTTTTCTAGGCAAATGTATTCGCTATTAAAAGCAGGGATACCAATTATACGAGCTATGGTTGGGCTGGCAGATACAACACAAAATAAAAAATTTAAAAATGTACTAATAGAAGTTACCAAGCAGCTTGAACAAGGCCGCGATTTATCCAGTGCAATGGCGATACATAACGAGGTATTTAGCCGATTAACCGTGTCAATGGTAATGGTTGGTGAAGGTTCTGGCCGGTTAGAAGATGCTTTTTATCAACTCGCTATTTATTTTGAGAAAGAACAAGAAACCCGAAAGCGTATAAAAGCAGCTATGCGCTACCCTACTTTTGTTATTTTTGCTCTAGTAGCGGCTATGATTATTTTGAATATTTTCGTTATTCCTACCTTTGCCAGTATGTTCGAAAAATTTGATGCCGAATTGCCGTTAATGACTCAAATATTAATTGGCACTAGCAGCTTTTTTGTTAACTACTGGTGGTTATTGTTGGTGATGGGTATTGGTTCTGTTTTTGCTTGGATGCGTTATTTAAATACAGAACCAGGACGCTTTAAGTGGGATCAATATAAATTAAAAATTCCTTTTATTGGGGATATTTTAAAACGTACGTTGCTTGCACGTTACAGTCAAAGTTTAGCTATGGTATTGCGCTCTGGTGTGCCTATGACCACTGGTTTATCGCTAACAGCGCATGCTGTGGATAATAGCTATATGGAAAAAGCGATTATGACTATGCGCCAAGATATAGAAAAGGGCGATAGTTTACTTAGAGCGTCAAAAAGCTCTGAGCTATTTTCTCAGCTTGTATTACAGATGGTGGCGGTAGGTGAAGAAACCGGTCGGGTTGATGAGCTACTTCAAGAAGCAGCTGACTATTATGAGCGTGAAGTTGATTATGACTTACGAAGCCTAACCGCAAAAATAGAACCTATTTTAACGGTGTTTGTTGCCATTATGGTGCTGATTTTAGCACTGGGTATATTTATGCCGATGTGGAACATGATGTCGGCAATCAAAGGTAATTAACGTGAATGCAATAACTAACTCAAAAGGTTTCTCATTATTTGAGTTAGTTATTGTTGTTATTTTACTGGCAGTAATTTTGAGCTTTGCTATACCTCAATATATAGGTATTAAAAATCAAGCGCATAATGCAAGCGTAGATGCTATTGCGGGTAGTTTTTCATCGGCTGTTGGCATGGTTAGAGGTCAATGGGAGTTAGAAGGGAGACCAAATAGTAAGTCACATATAACATTCGTTAATTATGGAGGAGTGATAGTTGCTGTTGATGGATCGCTAGGTACACCAACGGGTGATGGAACAGAAAAAAAAGATACTCGCGCAGAGTCTATAAATGCTTATAAATGCCGCCAAGTATTAAATGTAATTTTACAAGATGCACCAAGTAGTACCTCAAGTAGTGAAATATCGATAATAAAAAGTGTAAGTTTTTTAGTTAGGTACAATGCAGAAAGTACGCAATGCGTCTACTATTTAACTTATACCATTGATATTAAAAGTATACCTACCAATACGGGTGAAATATCAGGTTTAACAGGTTTTTCATACTTTGCTAAAACAGGCAAAGTAAAAATATTTAAAAACTAAGTAATTAAAAAGAGGCTTATTTATGAAAACGCAATCGTTAAAAAGTTTACCAATGAATAAACAAGCAGGTTTTACACTTGTTGAATTAATCATCGTAATTGTTATTTTAGGCATTTTAGCCGTTACCGCAGCCCCTCGCTTTTTAAACTTGCAAGGTGATGCCAATGCTTCAACACTTGAAGGCCTTCAGGGTTCTATTCGCAGTGGCATGAATATTGTGAATGGCAAATCTATTATTGCTAGTAATCACAAAAAAGCATCTGAATCTGTAACAGTAGATACTGGTGCACCAGTTCCTACGGTATATGGTTATCCAGCAGCAACAGAGGCTGCCTTTGAAGCCTTTTTAGATGTCGACTTTGCTGATGGTACTGCTGATGTAGATGGTACTCCTGATACAGTGGATTCAAAAGACTTTAATATAGATACTGCTACAGCAAATAAAGCTATTATTTTTCCTAATAGTTATCTTGTAGGGGACGATTGCCGTATTGAATATACGGCAGCTACAAATTCGGGTGATGCTACAAGCTCTGTTGTTGTAGTGCCACCAGTAATAACACTTGTTACTACGGGTTGTTAATTACATAAATGATAAGCAGTAGTAAGCAACGATTGCGTGGCTTCACACTCATTGAGTTAATTATTACTCTAGTGATATTGGGAATACTGTCGGTAACGGCAGTTCCCAAATTTCTGGGCAGCTCAACAGAAGATGCATACTCATATCGAGACCGTACTTTAAATGCACTGAGAACAGTGCAGTTACGTGCAATGCAAAATACAGCGACAACAAGTTGCCATACTCTTTATATAACCTCCACACTTATTGCTCCCCCCACACCTGATACATGTATCGGTGGCGCTGATGCTAATAACACCGATCATTTAGTGGTACAAATAGACACGCAAAGAAGTGATATAACCTTTAACGCTTTAGATAGTAACGCGAATATATTTACTCAAATTAGCTTTGATCCTTTAGGTAAATCAAATCAAACTTGTACTATACAATGTCGAATAGATATTGGATTAGCTGGCGTATGCATCAGTGGCGAAGGGCTTATATATGCGTGCCCTTAAACTAAAAGGTTTTACTCTAATAGAGCTTATTATTGGCATAGTAATGTTTGCTATCGCGCTTAGCATTATTACCGCTTTAATAGCCCCACAAGCCAAAAAAAGTGCAGAGCCAATTATTGCTTTAAGAGCCTCTGAATTTGGTCAATCATTAATGAACGAAATTCAAAGCAAGTCGTTTGATGAGCACAGCGATAGAAGCGCTCCTTTTAGACGTTGCGGCGAAACAAGCTTAGGTGCAGAGCCCTGTACAGCAGCTGGCGATTTAGGCACCGACTCAGAATCTCGAACCAGCTATAACGATGTAGATGACTATATTGCACTTTCTAATCAACCTATTACAAATAGTTTGGGTGAGGTGTTAAGCGATTACAGTGACTTTAACTTAGTTGTTACTGTTGAGTACGATAGCGACTTTAACGAACTGACCATCAACGATGGCACAACCTTTAAGCGTATTACTATTGAAGTAACATCACCCTTAGGTGAAGTTTACGGATTTAGTGCATATAAAGGGAATTACTAATGCCAAGAGCTAAATACCAAAATGCATTTACACTTATAGAATTGTTACTTGTCATGATTATTATTGGCATTTTAGCCGTAAGTGCGTTTTCGTTTATTGGTGCAGGTGTCAGTATTTACTCACAAGGTGTAAAGCGCCAAGAAGCGGTTGCACAAGCTCGTTTTTTAATAACGCGACTTAGTAAAGAGCTTCGCCACGCTACACCAAATTCATTAAGGCTTTCTTGCGATAACAGTACTAGCGGAGCGTGTAGTGCACAGCAGTGCTTAGAATTTACGCCATTTTTGTCGGCCACCCACTATACAAATTACCTACCTACCGTAGCGCCTTTTAATGTTAGCGCTGTTGATTTTGAACTTAATAACTTAACGCAACCGCAAGCTGGAGATTGGGCAACTATTTATCCATTAAGCAGTGCTGATATATATGATGAAAATAATAATAAGCGCTTGCAAGTATCAGCATTTAATAGTTCAGCGAGTGCAATTGATGAGTGGCAATTTAGTAAAGCATTTGCTCAAGAGTCTCCAAGTAAACGTCTCTATTTACTTTCAGAACCTGTAAGTTTTTGTGTTGAAGGGCAATATTTATATAGATATACCAATTACGGTTTTACTATTAATCAATTAGATGCAGTGGGCTTACAAGTAAGCAGTGGTGTTAAGCGTGATTTATTAGGTATTTATATTGCAAATAATTTAGCGAGTGATTTGTTTTTTACTCTTGATGCGCTCTCCTTACAAAGAAATGCTGTGCTTAATGTAAATGCACAAATGCAATTTAACTATACTGAAGTAATGAACTTTAACCATGAGGTGCATATTCCTAATGTACCTTAAAAAAAATCCTCACGGAAAAGCCTTACCCAGTAAACAAAAAGGGAACTTAATAATTGTTTCTTTAGTCATTATTGTTGCTTTATTAGCACTGGGATTGGCACTAGTTAAAGTGCTTTTTGGTGCATCACAACAAAACACGATTGAGTATTACGGCGCTCGTGCTTATATGGCGGCGCAAAGCGGATTAGAAAGTGGTTTAACACAACTATTTCCAATAAATAGCTCAGTTCAAAGCTGTGCATCAGTTACTACTGATTTAACCTACCAAACTACATATTTAGCTAACTGTAAAGTAGTGATAAGTTGCGATGAATATATAGACCTACCCGACAGCAGTACAGCAAATGGACTTGTGAATATATATTATCTACAAAGCAGTGCAACGTGCGCTGCAATTGATTGCCCTGCAGGGAGTAGCTGCAGAAAAGACTATTGGCAAACACAAAGAACACTAAGCGTAGAGGCTAAAACATTACCATGATGAAAAATGCATTAGTCATTATACTTTTTAGCTGCGTATTGCTTTGTAATTACGCAAACGCGGTACCGCCTAAAATTGAAGGGCGCTATATTGAGCTGCAAGACACATATACATCACCTATTTGGACAAAAATAAACTTTCAACAGCAATACATAACACCACCTGCTGTTTTTATGCTCTCAACAAACCAAGGCGGAAACCCCGCAATAATAAGAATACGTAATATAACCACAACCAGTTTTGAGGCACTACCTCTTGAGCCTTCGAGTGAGGATGGTGAGCACGTTACGATGGGAGCTCATTATTTGGCTGTTGAATATGGCGTACATGAGTTTCCTGATGGAACAATTATGGAAGTTGGGAGCACAGATTTGCAGCTAGAACTGCAGTACGGTCCTAAGTCAGGTTTCTCTCCATTTACGCCAAAAGGTTATAAGCAGTTAATGTTTGCTGAGCCATTTTCACAAAGGCCGAACTTTTTCCATTCATTACAAACGCTCAACAGCATAGATAGTAACCCACCTACTCAAGCATTAGTGCCTTTTTTGACCGTTGCAGTAGAAAGCAATTCCTTATCTGCTAGCGGCGTTAATATTGCTTTAGAAGCTTCAGAAACAGCGCTCGGCGTTATAAAAAGTGAGACAGTTGCTTATATGGCTGTAGAGCCTGGGAGTAACCGCGTATTTACAGACGATAATGGACTTGAAGTATCTTGGGAAACATTTTTTACCGGCTTTGAAGTTGACGGTTGGAGCAATGGCTGTAATTACTTTAGTTTTACTAATAGCTTTAGTGTAGCTCCATTAGTTGTAGCAAGTAAAAACTCTCACTTAGAGGATGACGGTGGTTGGTTACGCAGCTGTAACCTACGAACCGACAGGCTAGGGCTCGTTGTGGATGAAGATCGTGATGGCGATAACGAGCGAAACCACGTAAAAGAAGAAGCTTCAATACTCGCTATGACCAGTACCTTCGTATTTAATGGTGATATTTTAGATTGTGATACGTTATTCCCGGGCGCTATTTCTACTTATAATAATGGTGAGGTGCAGTTGGTTCAGGGGGTAGAAATAACAGATGGTAATGCGCAATTTGTCACAACCAGGAATTTAATTTCTACAGCGCTGACAAGTCCTCCATTATGTAATGGTCAGGCATGTGTTGCTGGTGGCTATAACTCTTTAGAGCCTAATCAAGCAGCACAGGTGCCAACGGTTACAAATGATGGTAGTTCAACGGGGCCAGTACCTACTTCCTTAGCTGGCGATTATTACTACGATGAGTTGCAATTAAGTATGCTGGAAACCGAGTACCGAGTAACAGCGCCTACACGTATTTTTTTAAAAGACACAACCTCTCTTCTATCAACTTCATTTTTGAATATAGGTAAAACAAATATAGTGGTAGAAACTGGCGCGTACTTGGCTATTTATGTGGATGGTGCGGTTGCTATTGCTGCCGATGCCAATATTGCGGCCTACATTGTTGCCACTGGAGAGGTAAGAATTGCACAAAATGTAACATATCAGGGGTCAATTACATCCGGTACACAAATTATTACTGAAGGGAGCTCAAAATTTGACGCTCTACCAGTGCCAGAGAGTATTCCTGGCTTTTGTGGAATTTATACACCAGAAACCCTAGATCATTATCGTTTAACAATAAGCGATAACAAAGGTTTAACGTGTGAAGCTAAAGAAATGACACTCACAGCGTGTGCAAATGACGCCTGCGACTTATTGTTTGCTGAGCCGTCTAGTTTGAACCTTTCTCCAGATAATAGTGGGCAACAAAGCTGGGTTACGGGGGAGAATATTAATTTTACAGGCTCAACAACTGTTGAGTTTGCCAAACGTACAACTGGTAGCGTTACATTTGGGTATAACACTGCAGATCCTTCGGCTCCTCTTCGTTGTTACATCGGTGGTAATAATGTTGGTTTGAGCGGCTGTAAAGTCACATTTTCTGAGGCAGGGTTTATTTTTAATAACGAAACCGATGGCAATACTACAATTCCTACTCAGTTATCAGCAAAGCCTTCAAATACTGGATTTAATGCAAAAGCGCTATTTATTCAGGCGGTAAAAACAAATACCACAACGGGAGTATGTGAAGCGGCGTTTCCCGCCGGTGGCGATGTAAACTTAGATTTATCGTACACATGCAGTGCTGGTGCAAGTTGCTCTGATACAGTATCGCTAAGTAATAACAATAATAACTTTGCTATTGAGCAAGCAGCTAAACCATTCATACTAAATTTTGATAGTGAGTCTAAAGCGCTGATTGTTATAAATTATCCCGATGCAGGAAAGTTGAGTTTAAATGTAAAAACTAATTTAATTTTAGACCCAGTTACCAACTTATCAGTCAATTTAACAGGTAGTTCAAACGAATATGTTGTAAAGCCATTTGGATTAGCAATGAGCGTTGCAAGTGATGGCTATGCAGCAGACGCTGATGGAAGTTTATTTAGATTAACAGGCGAAGCATTCGATTTAAAAATGAATGCGGTGCAATGGCGGTCAGGGCAAGACACTAATAACGATGGTTTTCCAGACAGCTACGGCAATATTATAAATAACCCCATAGCTAAACATTTTATTACAGAGCAGCCATTGGTTGAGGCAACGCTTAAAGCACCTACACCAGGCATTTCAGGTACGCTTGAAGCGATGAGTACATCATCTTTTAGTGATACAGGTAATTTGAGTGAATCTATATCGCAATACAATTACGACCAAGTTGGCATCATTGATTTAACAGCAGGTCTTCAAGATGCTGATTACTTTGGTGCAGGAGATGTAAAAGGTGAACTATACAATGTTGGCCGCTTTGCACCTTCACAGTTTCAGGTAATGGGGGTCCAAGCCGTCGCTCAATGCACGCAATATGGCAGTAATTTAACTTACCTTGATCAACCTTTTGAACTTGGCTTTACAGTACAAGCCCTAAATCAAAACGGTGAGTTAATGACTAATTATAAAGAGGGGTTTGATAAGTCCAGTGTAGCTATTAATGCAGAAAATAATGAAGTAGGTAACTATGTACCCGCAACTAGTTTTACTAGCCGCTTAGTAAACCTAGGGAATAATAACTGGGGAGATATAAGCGACGGCCAATGGCAAATGAGCCAAATAAACACCACACTCAAAAGATTAGGTGTAGGGCAACCAGATGGGCCATTTGCCATGGTCAGTTTGATGGCAACGCTTTCTAACATAGAAGGGGCAACACTAATTGATGCAAACGATAAACCAAACACACAAGCATCATGTTCGGGTGGCTGTAATAGTTTACGACTAAATGACTTACCAATAGAGTTTAGATTTGGACGTTTAGTACTTGGTAATAACGCAGGCTCCGACCTTGACCCTTTACTTATACCTATGCAGGCTCAGCATCACAACGGCAGCGGGTTTGTGAATAATGCAGAAGATAACTGTAGTGTATTTGATCATACCCAAATCACTCAAATATCACCTAACAGCCCGCAATTAGCCTATGAATATGAAACGGGTGTATCTGGCCAGTTAGAAGCGGGAGTATATCCTGCAAACAATGGTATTTATGCACAGCCAAATGGTTTGGGTGAATTTATCTTAGAGTATAATACTTATGATTGGTTAAAGTGGGATTGGAAAGGCGATAGAACACAGCTAGATCCTCATACTATTTTACAATTTGGACGCTTTAGAGGAAATGATCGGGTTATTTACTGGCGTGAAACACGTGAATAGTTGTAAACTAAGATATTAATTGAACAAAGCTTGTGTTTTGTGCTGCAAGTACATAGCATAAGGCCTTAATTATAAAAAATAATAACGACCAAATAATTGCCGCTTTTTGGGATTGGAATATATGCGAATTACTCCTTTATATCTGTTAATTACAGCTAGTTTGTTAGCAAGTAGTGCATTTGCACAAGACACAGCTACAGTAACTGGAATTGAGTCAGAGATTAGTGTTAAACAAACAGAATACGATAACTCGACAAAAATACTTGAAAAACATCTCAAAGAAGAAAGTCAGTTACAAAATCAACTAGAGCTACTTCGTTCTCGTTCTACAGAGCTAGACAAAGAAAAAAATCAAGCGCTCGATGCGATGAATGAAATGTACCGCCGATTAATCGATGATCCCACACTTGATATAAGCACCGCTCAATCGCGTTATCAAAAGGCAGTGGTTGATCATAAGCAAAATAAAGATGATATTTCTATGCAGTTGGCGGCAATTGCATCCCACCGTAAAGATATAGAGCAAATTCGTGTTGCTAAACATACGCTTTTAAATACATTAGAGAGCTTAAAAGAACAATTAACCACAGCCAGAGTTGAGCGTTTACGCAATGAATTTACGCGTGAAGGAACGCTTGAGGTTAACCATACTATTAATTGTAAGCGAACAGAAACATTAGCAGCGTGTGAACAACGTGGTCAGCAAATGGGCATGCAAAAAGCAACTAAACGTTTTGTAGATCAAATTTTTGCAAACCTAACAGAAGAACGCATAGTTGAACCAAAGCGTAATTTAGCTGGCGCTCAAGTACAAATTTTAAGTAGTCATGTAGTTAATAGTGCATTTAGTGGTCAGGGTAACTACAACGTTAACTTAAGCGTAACTATGCGCGGTGAGGTTAATAGCAGCCGTTTATGTAGCTTATTAAGCATAGATAATCGTTACTGTTCTGAATATGGAACTCCACTTACTGCTATGTATCAGCCAGCTTATAGCACAACATATTCTGATAGTCAGTTAACATTCAGTAATACCAAGGATAATGCCGGCACAGTATCTGTTTCTCAGTTACATGAGCAACCAGCATATGATTCTTTAGGACAGCCTGTAATACAAAATCGTAATGTTATTACTAATCAAGATGAAGCAGAACCAGTAGAGTTGACGCTTCGTTCTAATGTATATGATGATGAAGTATTTATTGATGGCGTTAGTTTTGGTTCTACGCGATTAGTAACGAATTTGCCCCGTGGCATTCACAACGTTGAAATCCGTAAATTAGGCTATAAGCCATTTCAGGCTCGTGTGGATTTAAATAAAGCGCAAACTATTCACGCAAATTTAGTAAAAAAGTCTGAGTCGATTGCTGCACCGACCTACACTAGTGAGCAACCAGAAGTAACAACTCGTAAAATAAGTGAAAACGTTAACGTATTAAATGCAAACGTTGAAACACCTGTAGTAGTTATACCTGCTGGTAAGTTCAAGATGGGTGATATTAACGGCAATGGTTTAGCTAATGAACGCCCTGTAGTTGAAAAAGTAATAGCGAATTCTTTTGCTATGCAAAGTAAGGAAGTTACTGTTGGTGCTTACGAAAAATTTATATCCAATACCGGTTATAAGACGCAAGCAGAGCAGAGTAAAGGGTGTGCATATTACTTAAATGGTGAACCAGTATGGGATGCTGATTTAAATTGGCGTAATCCTGGTTATGAACAGAGTAATGACAATCCTGCCGTATGCTTAACTTACAATGATGCAAAAGCTTATGCTGAATGGTTATCAGGGCAAACAGGTCAACAATTTCGTTTACCAAGTGAAGTAGAGTGGGAGTATGCCGCACGTGCGGGAACCGAAACAGAATATCCTTGGGGTAACGAAATTGGTAAAAACTTAGCTAACTGTGGTTGGTGTGGTAGTGAGTGGTCAAATAAGCGCGCTGCGCCGGTTGGTTCTTTCTCCCCTAATGCGTTTGGGTTATATGATACTGTAGGTAACGTATGGGAATGGACTAATCAGGAGTTAGACAAGCAGGATATATCTGTTCGAGGAGGGGCATGGAATTTTGCTCCAAGTCTTGCTCGTGCATCAACTCGTTTAATTTTAGCACCTGATTTTAGAGCTAATTATATTGGCTTTCGCTTAATGCGAGAGCGATAACTTTTACAAGGAAGCCTCTGTTTTTTTGTTTCAAATTATTAAACTAAAAATTAGAGTGTCAGTTAACACAAAATATTTCAAAGGTCATCCAGCCTCATGTTTAAAAAACTCCGTGGTATTTTTTCTAACGATCTGTCGATCGACTTGGGTACAGCCAATACCCTAATTTATGTTAAAGAAGAAGGTATTGTATTAAACGAACCTTCTGTTGTTGCTATTCGCCAAGAGCGTGCTGGTGGACCTAAAAGTGTTGCATCTGTAGGTACAGAAGCAAAACAAATGCTAGGTCGCACACCAGGTAACATTAAAGCAATACGCCCAATGAAAGACGGTGTAATTGCCGACTTTTATGTAACCGAGAAGATGTTACAACACTTCATTAAACAAGTGCATAATAATAACTTTATGCGCCCAAGCCCTCGTGTACTAATTTGTGTGCCATGTGGAGCCACTCAAGTAGAAAAACGTGCAATACGTGAATCTGCAATGGGGGCGGGCGCTCGTGAAGTCTACTTAATTGAAGAGCCAATGGCTGCTGCAATTGGAGCAGGTTTACCGGTATCAGAAGCGACTGGATCTATGGTTGTTGATATCGGTGGTGGTACAACGGAAGTTGCTATTATTTCACTAAATGGTGTTGTTTATTCATCATCAGTGCGTATTGGTGGTGATAAGTTTGATGAAGCGATTATTAATTACGTGCGTCGTAACTTTGGTAGTTTAATTGGCGAAGCGACAGCTGAAAATATTAAGCATCAAATTGGCTCTGCATTTAGAACAGACGAGCCAACTGAAATTGAGGTACGCGGTCGAAATCTTGCTGAAGGTGTTCCTCGCTCATTTACGCTTAACTCGCATGAGATTTTAGAAGCTCTTCAGGAGCCTCTAATGGGTATTGTAAGCGCAGTAATGGTTGCTCTTGAGCAATCACCACCAGAGCTTGCGTCAGATATTTCTGCGCACGGTATGGTACTTACCGGTGGTGGTGCCTTACTAAAAGATTTAGATCGTTTATTGATGGAAGAAACGGGTATTCCGGTTGTTGTTGCTGATGATCCACTTACATGCGTTGCACGTGGTGGCGGTAAAGCACTCGAAATGATAGATGTTCATGGTGGTGACGTTTTTAGTTACGACTAATGAAATTAATGTTTGGAAGAACTGTCTCCTTGCAGCTGCGACTTTTTGTCGCAGTGCTTTTGAGTATCGTACTCATAGTTGGAGACCGATATACGCAAGGTGGTACGGTTGTTCGTACTGGCCTTAATACTTTAGTCAGCCCACTAATCTACGTTGCTAATTTACCCTACGAATTATTTAGTTTGAGTGCTAAAAGCCTGCATACGCGAGATCAACTTCTTACCGAAAACGAAGCACTGAAAAAAAAGCAAATGTTGCAAAGTGAGCAGTTGCAGCAGTATCAATTTTTAGTCAGAGAAAACCAAAAGCTACGTGCTTTATTAGGCTCATCTGCTAAGCAATCAAATCGTAAAATTATTGCTCAAGTACTCTCCGTCCATTCTAATCCTTATAGTCATCAGGTCGTTATTAATAGAGGGGCTGCTGATGGGCTTAGCGAAGGACAAGCTGTAATTGATGAAATGGGTGTAGTAGGACAACTTACAAAAGTTGGCTCAATGACTTCACGTGTATTACTAATGACCGACACTACACATGCTACGCCTGTGCGTATACTTCGTAACGATGTACGCACCGTGGTTGAAGGTATTGGTAAAATAAATGTCGTTAAACTCTCACATGTTCCACATAGTTTAGATGTCCGAATTGGAGATGTGCTAGTTACATCAGGATTGGGTGGTACATTTCCAGAAGGTTATCCGGTTGCCGTTGTCACTGAAATTAATCGTGATGAAGGCCGCCCATTCGCACAAGTATTTGCAGAGCCAATAGCACAGTTAGATCGTATTCGTTTACTTGTAATTCTTTGGCGTGCTCAACAGGAGCAAATCAGCGATGATTAATCGTTACTCACTGTCAATTGCGCTAAGCATTTTTTTTGCGTTAATAATGGCTTTAATGCCACTTCCATTTTCGTTTGAACCATTTAGACCTGACTGGGTTTTACTTGTACTCATGTATTGGTCTCTTGCAGTGCCACACCGTTTAAATATTGGTACCGCATGGGTAGTTGGTTTATTAATCGATTTAGCGTCTGGCTCGCCGCTAGGGGTAAATTCGCTTACATTTTCAATATGTATATTTGTAACCGCAAGCAACTTTCAAAAAATTCGCAACTTTTCGCTTTGGCAGCAAAGCTTAATAATTGGTTTGTTTTTAACGCTGTATCATTTAATGCAGTTTTGGCTTAATCACTTTTTGCTAGGGGTTTACTTTAATCCACAGTACTTATGGCCCGTTCTTACCGGAATGGTTAGTTGGTTTTGGGTTTTTTTACTACTACGTAAATATCGCAGACATTTTAGGATTAGGTAATGACTACCGCAGTATATTTGGCATCAGCCTCTCCCCGTCGTAAAGAGTTATTAAGCCAATTAGATATTGAATTTACACAATTTAGTGTTGATGCAGATGAAAGCCCACTTCCAAATGAGCAACCTAAAGCACTTGTTGAGCGTTTAGCGCGTTTAAAAGCACAAAGTGGGGTTGAGCTTGGTTATACTGACCGCCCAGTGCTTGGTAGCGATACTGTAGTTGTCATAGACAACGAGTCATTGGGTAAGCCTCGCGATAAAATTGATTTTACAAATACCCTAAAACGCCTATCGGGTAATACACATCAAGTTCTCACCGCTGTTGCATTTGCAACGCAAAGTGATGTGCTTAGCTGTGTTGTAAGCACTGATGTAACTTTTAAGCCTCTAACAGATGAAGAAATTAATGCCTACTGGGAGTCAGGCGAACCACAAGATAAAGCTGGCGGATACGGTATCCAAGGTTTGGGTGGTCGTTTTGTGACTCACATTGCGGGTAGCTATTTTGCTGTAGTAGGCTTACCTTTATATGAGACCGAACAATTATTACAAGCATTCTTAAGAAGGTAACATGAGTACAGAATTACTAATAAATGTCACGCCAAGTGAAAGCCGTGTTGCCCTAATCGAAAACGGTGTATTACAAGAAATCCAGTTAGAGCGAATAGGTAACCTAGGTATTGTGGGGAATATATATCTAGGTAAAATTAGCCGCGTACTCCCTGGGATGCAAGCTGCATTTGTAGATATAGGGCTTGAAAAAGCTGCTTTTTTACATGCATCTGATATTGTAAATAGTGCCTCCATTGTTGAAGGCGTAGACGATGAACCAATAAAAAAAGTACAGGATATTAGAGAGTTAGTTCGCCAAGGCCAATATATAATGGTGCAGGTCGTTAAAGACCCGCTTGGTACTAAAGGTGCAAGACTCACCACCGATATAACGATTCCTTCTCGCTATTTAGTGTTTATGCCAGATGCGACCCATGTAGGTGTAAGTCAGCGTATTGAAACTGAAGAAGAGCGTTCACGCTTAAAAAAAATTGTTGCCGAGTATAGTGATGAAAATGGTAGTTTTATTGTCCGTACAGCGGCAGAAGGTGCTAGCGAAGCAGAGTTAAGGCACGACGCCGGATTTTTAAGAAAACTATGGGAAAAAATAATATCACGTCGTCAAAAAATCAATAAAGCTAATATTTTACATGAAGATCTAACACTAGCGTTTAGAACTTTACGTGATTATGTCGGTGAGGATATGGAGCGGATCCGGGTTGACTCAAAGCTTACTTATCAAGAGTTGAAAATTTTTACTGAAGAGTTTGTGCCGCTTCTTTCTCAAGTCTTAGAGTATTACCCTGGTGAGCGACCTATTTTTGATTTGTTTGATGTTGAAAGTGAAATCCAAAAAGCACTGCATCGCAAAGTAACGCTAAAATCGGGAGGTTATATAATTATTGACCAAACCGAAGCCATGACGACAGTAGATGTAAATACCGGAGCGTTTGTAGGCCATCGTAATTTAGATGAAACTATTTTTAATACAAACGTTGAAGCAACATCAGCTATCGCACGTCAACTTAGATTACGTAACCTCGGTGGAATCATAATTATCGATTTTATAGATATGGTGAGTGAAGATCATAAGCGCAGAGTATTACATTCACTCGAATCAGCACTGGCAAAAGATCGCACTAAAACCAATATTAATGGACTTTCTGCACTTGGTTTAGTTGAAATGACACGTAAGCGCACGCGCGAAAGCTTAGAGCACATTTTGTGTGATGTGTGTCCTGCTTGCTCTGGTCGTGGTTCGCAAAAAACCGTCGAAACTGTTTGCTACGAAATATTACGTGAAATAGTGCGTGTTAACCGAGCATACGCTGCCGATAAATTTATGGTATATGCAGCACCAGCGGTAAGTGAGGCTTTACTTAATGATGAATATCATAATCTTGCAGAGCTTGAACTATTTATTGGCAAGCAAGTCAATATTCAAACAGAGAGCTTATACAGCCAAGAACAGTTTGATGTGGTAATGATGTAATGAAGGCAAAAGCGGTTTGTTTTTTTTGTTTTAGAAAATTATGGCAAACCTGCGCCATCGTTTTAGTATTACTAGCCGTTATTGTTTCAATTTTAAAATATACATTACCTTACGCAAACGACTACAAAGGTAATATAGAAAGCTACCTACACGATAAGTTTGCCATAAGCTTATCTATTGGAGAAATATCAGCAAGTTGGCAGGGGAGCGGCCCTGCATTAGTGCTGGAGGAGTTATCATTTAAAGATAACGAAACCGCACCTATCTCACTCACTATCGCTAAAACTAGCCTAGAATTAAATTTATGGGAAAGTTTAAAGTCGTTACAGTTAAAGTCCAATTACTTCGTCATAAATGGTTTTCATACGAGCGTGAAGGTTGCTAACTTATTAAAAAATAGCGCCGAAGGTGGAGTGTCATTTGAACAAAAAGAGTTAATAGAAGAGCTTTTTTTAGGTGAAACAGGCCATTTCGCGATAGAAAATTCTAGTATTAACTTTATTCTCGAAGATGGTAAAGAACGTAAATTACTTCTCAAAAATATTGTTTGGCAAAATGAAGATGAGCAGCATCTTGGTAGTGGTAGTTTAGCTTTACCTGGTATTTCTGTTGGCGATTTTGATGCACGCATAGCACTTACTGGTGAAACACTTGAACAAGTTGCGGGTAATATTTACGTACAGGCTAATAAAGTTGATGTATCTAACTGGCTAGCACAATATATAAATACGCAAAAGCAACAACTGCATAGCGATATTAATTTACAAGCGTGGCTTAAACTAGATAAAGGTTTTGTAAGCGATATAAAAGTGCAGTGGCTGCCTAGTTTTGTGCGTTGGCAAAGAGAAGGGCAAAGTCAGCAAGTAAGTTTGAGTGAAGGTGGGTTCCATCTATATCCAGAACAAAATAACTGGCACTTAAAAAGTACCGGCTTAACATTTAATAGTAACGATACAATATGGCCAAGTTTAGAGTTTGAAGCTCAATTAGGTACGCAAAATAAAGTATGGTTTAATCAAGTTGATATAGAGCTAGTAAGTAATTTAGCAGACCTTAGTAACTTTAGTTATTTAGAACCTTTTTTATCACGTTCTCCAAGCGGGCAAATAGATCAAGCCTATTTCAGTTTTACTAATGCAGAGCATTGGCAGTTGTGGTTTGAGGCAAATAATATTGGTTGGCAAGAGTTGAACTCAGTGCCAGCTGCACAAGCGCTAAGGGTAAGTGCCTTATTGAATCAAACACGTGGACGATTAGAGATATTTGGAGAAAACGGCACACTTGTTACAGGTGAAAGTTTTAGTGACAATATAAATTACAACCAACTCAATGTAGAGCTCGATTTAGCTAAGTATGATGATGCTTGGCATATAAGTAGTGATGATATTTGGTTTGATAATGACGAGGTTACTCTTGCCGCGGAGCTACAGCTTAGCCTAACAGAGGATCCTCGTTTAGATCTTTACGCTGAAGCGTTCGCCCCAGATGCCAAAATTGCAGGTCACTACTTCCCATTAAAAGCAATGAGCCCTGAACTCGTTAGCTATTTAAATGGCGCAATTAAAGGCGGAGAAGTATCTAAAGCACAAGTATTATTTGCAGGGCCTTTATCTGGTTTTCCATTCACCGATGGGAGTGGCCAGTTTGGTGTATTAGCGCAAATAGACAACGCAACCTATCAGTTTGATCCTGACTGGCCTTTGGTCACTAATGCCGATGTACAACTACATTTTGATAATGAACGTATGGACATATATAGCCAACAAGGTAAGTTGGTTAATTTAGATATTGGTAATAGCGTACAGGTAAGCATTGCAGATTTAATGAATGCTGATGAGCTTATTGTACAAATTGATAAAAAAGCGCAGGTGGAAAAATTGCATGATTTTTTTGCAGCGACACCTATTGCCAAACCTCTTGCTGAAATTTTTAAAGTTGTACAGGGCAAAGGCGAAGCCGATGCCAGTATTGAGCTTTTAGTTGGCTCTAAGTTTAAAGGCGGAGCCAGTGTTAGTGGCAAAGTTAATTTAAATGACTTGCCAGTATTTATAGCAACGCCAGGTATTGAGCTTAAAAATTTAACTGGCGAACTTAATTTTAAAAATGACAACATAACACTTAAAAATGCGACCGCAGAGTGGTTGGGCATGCCGCTAAATATTAATTACAGCAGTAAAAGTGATGCAAAAAATTACCAAGCAAATATAGATATAAATGCCAAAATTGATGCCGATACACTAATAGATAGTGGACAAGGTATATTAAAAAATTACTTGAACGGGCAAAGCGATGTTGATATTGGCTTAGTACTTAATTTTACTGAGCAAGGCTTTAATTACCGTGCACAGGTAAACTCAGAACTACTTGGCTTAACGAGTAACTTACCTGCACCTTATAATAAAAATAGCGAACAGGTTTGGCCATTAGATGCAGTAGTACAAGGTGATGAAATTTCTAATCTCATTACAGCAAACGCTAATCAACGGTTTTACTTTAATGCTATTTTAGAAAACGGTAAATCACAGTTTAGTAATGCCCATTTTGTGCTCGGAAAACAAGATTTAGGATTAAGCCAAAAAGACTTAAGTGTAAATATAAATCTTGAACAGAGTGAATTAGTGCCTTGGTTTGATCTGATTGATCAAATAATTAAAGCAGGTAAAGCAAACCCGGATAAAGAATCAACAGGGATTATGCCACCGCTTAATGAAGTGGTCGCAAATATAGGTATGCTTGATGCGAGTAACATCATTTTTAATGACTTTGAAATGCGTTTAGCACCATCAAAAGACGATCTATACCTAAAGCTAAATGCTAAAGAACTTAGAGCTGGCGTTTTTATACCTACGTCACAACCGAGCATGCCAATACGAATTAACGCTGATTACTTAAAGCTTAATTTTGCTGAAAATATAGACCAAGCACATGAAAGAACAGATGTACTTCCTGAGGAAGACTTGAGCTGGCTTACTAAAATACCTGCCATTGAGTTTGAATGTAGTGATTGCAAAATTGACCGCTACCAACTAGATAAAGTGAGTGCGTCATTACTAGGTGATGGTAAGCGTTTATTAATATCTGAACTAGTAGTAGATAAAGACGAGCATATCCTTCGTACTAAAGGGCAGTGGCAAAGTGGATTCACAACGCTAAGTGGCGAGCTTAAAAGTGATGATATAGGTGCGCTGTTTGATGAGTTTGATATAACCTCCGCGATTAAAGATTCAAAGGCTGATCTAAATTATGACCTTACTTGGCAAGCAGCCCCCTATGATTTTGATATAGCAAACTTAAGCGGTGAGATTACTTGGGATTTAGGGGAAGGCCACTTAACTGAAATCAGTGATGGTGGTGCACGTGTATTTTCGCTGTTGAGCCTTGATTCACTCGTACGCAAACTGAAACTTGATTTTAGAGATGTATTTTCTAAGGGCTTTTTTTACAACAGCATGCAAGGCTCTATGCAGCTAGAAAACGGTATTGCTTACACTAAAGATACTAAAATGGACGGTGTGCCAGCTGATTTAACCATTAAAGGCTACGCAAATTTAAACACGCTTGATATAAATTACGATTTGGCTGTTGCACCGCAAGTTACTTCGAGCATTCCTGTTATTGTTGCGTGGATGGTAAATCCGGTCACAGGGCTAGCAGCACTTGCACTAGATAAAGTGATCCACTCAGCAAGAGTGATCTCAGAGATCAACTTTAAGGTGACCGGTAAAATGAACGATCCTATTGTTCAAGAGCTCGATAGAAAAAGTCGTGAAGTAACGCTACCTCAAGCTGCGCAAAATCAGCCACAAGCATCAGTCGATTTAAAACTTAAAGATGCACAAGTAACAGCAACGCAATGAACAAAACAGCAAGCGTAAGCACACCCACAATAGTTGCCCTACAAATGCGTTCAGTGCAAAACCCAGATGACAATATAGCAAGCTTAAAGCGCGCACTTAGAACCCTCCCAACAACGAGGCCATTACTTGTTTGCTTGCCAGAGGCTTTTTTAGTATTTAGTAAAAGCGGAAACGATACGTTACTTGTTGCTAAGCAAGTTGAGCAATACAAATTACAACTTAGTGAATTGTGCCAACACCATAATATTTGGTTAAATGCAGGCACAATACCTGAGCCATTTAACGAACATAAATATTACGCAGCATCGCACTTATATAATAATCAAGGCGAGCTTGTTGCAACGTACAACAAAATACATTTATTTGATGTAAATGTAGATGATAAAACAGGTAGCTATCGAGAGTCAGATTTTACCCAAGCAGGTAGCGATATGGTGGTGGTTGAGTCTCCATTTGGTAAAATAGGTTTAACAGTATGTTATGATCTGCGCTTTAGTGGCTTGTTCAATGATCTAGTTCGCCAAGGCGCGGAGATTATTTTAGTCCCGAGTGCATTTACAGTTGTTACAGGGCAAGCACACTGGCAACCGCTATTAGCAGCTCGCGCAATAGAAACACAATGCTATGTAGTTGCAGCGGCTCAACACGGTACACATGAAAATGGCCGACAAACATATGGTCACAGTATTATTATTTCACCTTGGGGTAATACCCTGAGCGAATTGCCAACAGGCACCGGTTTTATAAGCTGCCACGCAGATTTAGACCAGTTACAAAAAATTAGACGAGATATGCCCGTGCAGTCTCATCAACGATTTAGAGAGCATTTATTATGAATTCGGTTGAACAGCATTTACTAAAAGACAGCCAGCTAAATAGAGAAGAGCTCGAAAAAACGCTCGCTTACATACATCAGTATAAAGTGGATTACGCCGATTTATATTTTCAATCTAGTCACCACGAATCGTGGGTGCTTGAAGATGGCTTAGTTAAAGAAGGCTCTTACAACGTTGAGCGTGGTGTTGGTGTGCGTGCTGTAAGCGGCGAAAAAACAGGTTTTTCTTACTCTGATGCAATAAACCTTGAAGCACTTAATAAAGCGGCTACAGCGGCTCGTAGTATTGCAGATGCTGGCGAAGATAAAGCGATTAAAGTATTTAGTGATGTTAAAGCTAAAGAGCAATTTGCACCGCACCAGCCAATTTCAAGCATGAGTGATAACGATAAAGTAAGCTTATTACGTGAGCTTGAAAACTACATACGTGAATTAGCACCCGATGCAGAGCAAGTCATTAGTTCAATGTCGGCAGTATATGAAGAAGTATTAATTGCAGCAAGTGATGGTACGTTTGCCACCGATATTCGCCCGCTTATTCGCTTAAACTGCTCAGTGCTACTTGAAAAAAACGGTCGCCGTGAACGCGGTGGCGCAGGTGGTGGTGCACGTTTAGATTATGGTTACTTTAAAGAGCTTGTTGACGGAAAACCACGTTGGATGGAATTTGCAGAAGAAGCGGTACGCCAAGCTAAAGTAAACCTTGAAGCTATTGATGCACCTGCAGGCACGATGGAAGTGGTACTCGGTAATGGTTGGCCTGGCGTGCTTTTACACGAAGCAGTAGGGCACGGCCTTGAAGGCGACTTTAACCGCAAAGGCGCGTCTGCGTTTAGTGGTAAAGTGGGCCAAAAAGTAGCATCTGAGCTGTGTACAGTTGTTGATGATGGCACCATGGCCGATCGCAGAGGGTCACTTAATGTTGATGATGAAGGCACACCAGCCGCGTACAACGTACTCATCGAAAACGGTATTTTAAAAGGCTATATGCAAGATAAGCTAAACGCGCGTTTAATGGGTGTAAACCCTACTGGTAACGCACGTCGTGAGTCGTATGCACATTTACCAATGCCTCGCATGACTAATACTTACATGTTAGGTGGTGAGCACAGCCAAGCCGATATTATCAGCTCAGTTAAAAAAGGGGTATTCGCGCCTAACTTTGGCGGCGGACAAGTTGATATAACCTCAGGTAAGTTTGTATTTAGCGCATCAGAAGCGTATTTAATCGAAAATGGTAAAATTACCCAGCCAATTAAAGGCGCAACGCTTATTGGTAATGGACCAGAAGTAATGCAGCAAATATCGATGGTTGGCAACGACCTTGCGCTTGATAAAGGTGTTGGTGTTTGTGGTAAAGATGGTCAAAGCGTACCGGTAGGCGTAGGCCAACCAAGCCTTAAAATTGATCAGTTAACAGTAGGTGGTACAGCTTAAAAGTCACTCAAGCGCGAAGTGAATTCGCGCTTTTTGTTTTAATGAAGGTGAGGTTTATACTTCTCTTTCATCCTCTTTATTTTTTTCAGCCTCTTTGTACCATAACGCAAAAAAGCACTCTGTTAATTTATGCTCTATTTCAAGCGCTTTTTCCGTAGGGCAAAATAGCGTAAAGCTTGCTTTAAATTCACCTAAATCGGTTGTTCCAAAGTGAATTACCGGTTCTGGACCAGATATTTTTGCATCAAGTTTACGCTCAATCATCGAATTATAACGGCTTGCTACTTCTTGAAACTCTTCGCAGTACAGCTTAGCTTGCTCAGTGAGTGTGTCGTGAATAGGGTACGGGTTAAAGCTCTCTCTTCGGACAATAATAAAATGATGTGTAACAAAGCGTTTTACAAAGTTTAAGTTTTTAATAGAGCTGGTAATTAACTTATTGTTAGGTATGTATATGGTTTTTCTAGAAAATTGATAAGTATGTATATCAATTTCATGCATGGTTGTTTTTATCCAATCAGTTTCAGCTACTTCACCAAAGTAATCACCTACTTGTATCCAATCACCGACTCTAAACGGGCGAGTTGTTACGAGGTAAAAAAAGCCTATTACACACTGAATAAATTCACGCGTTGCCAGTACAATCGCCACAGCAAAAGCAGCAATAGAAAGTGCAAAGTTTTGAATTTCAGCAGCCCATATAAACAGTAATAGCAACACCATTACAAAATTAATAAAATGCTTAATATTGTGTGCAATGTAGCGGATATCTTTTTCTTTTTTTTCTGCACGGTTTTTTGCTAATTTATCCACAAGTATTTTTAAAATAAACCCGGTGAATAGCATTATTAGCGAAAGAAGAAATGGATGTAATAATATGTTTTTTATCATGGCTCTCTAATAGGGGAAGCTAACTACAAATTTGACGTTAATAATATTTCAAAATACTACAAATTCAACACGCCCTAATATCTTACTTTGCCACGTAAACGTCAATCATAATAGTCATACACTAGGTCTAAATGTCTTAAATATACCGAATTTAAGAAAGTTTATTTCTAACTTAAATTATATTTCTTAATTAGAGTAGTTATCTTGGTGGTATGTTAATTTTTACTGTGCATGCCATTGATTTTATATGTTAATATGTTCTTTTTGCAAAGGAGGGTAAAGTAATGAAAGGAGTCTATCTCAATACGAAATGTGATTCTATAATTGACAGCGGGATGATTGAATGTACTAGCTTAAGGCTTCAAGAGTTTTCCATAGGTGAAAGTTCTGTTCGCTATTTTTCGCATCAAAATAAAGACTGTTGTGCGTTTTTAGATGCTCACGTAGTGTTATTTCATGGCTGGGCCTTCACCGATAAACTTATCGATGCGAATGAATTTTATACGCTTTATAAAAACAATGAATTAGGTACGATTAATGCGGGCAACTTTATTGCAATAATATCTCACGATAATAATATAGATATAATAAATGATCCATTTGGACTATCTACTCATTATTATCGCTTTACAGAAAACAGCATTGAAATTGCGCCAACAACTAGTGCTTTTGATAACAAGATTTTAGATGAGCAGTTAGCAAGATTTGAGAACCAGCAAGGGCATTTAGTTGGAAATTATACTCGTTTTAAAGATATAAAAAGGCTCCCTCCTGGGAGTGTTGTCAATCATACAGGTAAAGTCAAAGTATACACTTCACTTATAGCGGAATCACCGCAGCCAATCAGCTATGTTAGAAAAGAAATGGGTCATCTTATTGAGTCATACCCTTATAAACTAAGGGTTGCCCCGTTGACAGGAGGGTTTGATTCACGACTTATCGCAAGTACATCCACTTTTTCGTATGGTTATACCTACGGTGCACCAACAAATATAGATACTTTAATTGGAAAGCAGATCACAAGTACGACAGCTTGTTATTTCCAATTTGAATTAGACGCAGAAAATAAAGTAGACATTGAAGCAGACAAGTATATTTTTGATGCGAATGTATCAAATGCTTTTACGATTTACAGGCAAATATCTAATGCATTGGCTGAGCAATCGAAAGAAGTTTCAACATGCACTGTTTATGATGGCTATTTGGGAGATGGGTTACAAAGAGCTAGTTATTTAAAGTTAGGTGGAGTTTTAGGTGGCTTGTTTTTGCTATTTCCAATTTTATATAGACTTCCTTTATCTGCAAAATATATATTAAAACGACGATATCGACACTTAGATGCAATAAACACAGAGTTTTTAATTAATGAATTTGCAAAAGTCACTTCCCAGCTTAATTTAACTCCTTATCAAAACATTATCTACTTCGAAAGTTTATATGGGCGAGGAGGTCGTTATATAATAAATGGAGGAAATATTGCAGCAGGTCAATTTTTTACTGTAGTTTCTCCTTTTGCTCATAAAAATGTATTTAACGCCTTATTAAAACAAGATTTTAAAGATGTAGTGAGTTACAAAAACATGTCTAATTTATGGTCTGGTGCCTCATCTGCTTTTACTAATTTAGCGACAGAATCTGGCATAAAACCAAATACGCCTTACTTGTTAGCGCCATTTTTACGCGTATTTAACTCTATTAAACAAAAAATAAGCTAACAAAAGTAATACTTAGCCTCTTAAGAGGCTAAGTATTTAAGTGCTTTATCGCATCGTTACAAATTCTTCCGAACCTGTTGGGTGTAAAGCCACTACTGCATCAAAATCAGCTTTAGTTGCGCCCATTTTCATTGCCACAGCAAAGCCTTGAATCATTTCGTCGACTGCAAAACCAATACCGTGTAGGCCAACTACTTTTTCGTCTGGGCCTGCACATACAAGCTTCATTTTACAAGGCTGACGATGTTTAGTTACCGCTGTGTACATCGCCGTAAAACCAGATTGGTAAATCTTAACGTTTTCTTCGCCATACTGAGAAATAGCTTCTTGCTCAGTAAGACCAATAGTACCAATTGGTGGGTGACTAAATACAACAGTAGGAACTAGGCTGTAATCCATTTTTAAATCATCAGGTAGTTCTTTATTAAATAAACGCTCTGATAAAGTACGCCCTGCTTTAACTGCTACAGGCGTAAGTTCAATACCGTTTTCGATAATATCACCAACAGCATAAATGTTTTTAGCTGTAGTATTTTGAAACTCATCAACTTTGACAAAACCATCGCTGTTAACTTCTACGCCGGCAGCAGCTACATTAATTGCGTCTGTTGTTGGCTGGCGGCCAATGGCCCAAATTACTTGGTCAACGTTATGAGTTTTGCCGTTATCTAAATGTAGCGTTACAGAGCCATCATCTTCTTTAACTAATTTATGAGGTACAGATTCTGTATGAAGGGTAGGGCCTTCAGCAGCCATAACATCAACAAGTGTTTCAACTATGTATGGGTCAAAGTTACGAAGTGGAGAGTGCTTACGAACAAATAAATGTGTTTCAGTGCCAAGGCCGTGTAATACACCAGCAAGCTCAACAGCTATGTAACCTGCACCAATAACTGCAACACGCTTAGGTTGCTCTTTTAGCTCAAAAAATCCATTTGAATCGATACCGTGTTCAGCACCTTCAATATGCGGAATACTTGGGCGTCCACCTACTGCAATTAATATATGGTCGGCTGTGTAGTGCTCGCCGTTTACTTCAACTGTTTTATTATCTACAAATTTAGCAAAACCTTTAATTACAGTAACGCCATTGCTTGCTAGGCCACTGTCGTAACCTTTATGAATTCGGCCTATGTAGGCTTCACGACTTTCTACTAACTTGCTCCAATCAAAGCCTTTAACTTCAACATTAAAGCCGTAATCTGGGGCATATAAATTAATTGCTTCAGCAACCTGAGCACCATGCCACATTACTTTTTTAGGTACGCAACCTACGTTCACACACGTACCGCCCATGTGTTTTGCTTCTATAAGTGCTACTTTAGCGCCACGCATTGCCGCTCTATTTGCAGAGGCAATACCACCACTGCCACCACCGATTGCAATATAATCAAAGTGTTGTGTCATTTTATGTCCTTAGGCGTTGAGTTTTATGCGCATTAGCATAACATTAAGTTTTAAAAATAAAGAGTGTTTAGGTGACCTATGTTTAGTAAAAAAACATTCGAATTTCTTGCTCAGCTTGATCAAAACAATAATAGAGACTGGTTTAACGACCATAAATCACAGTACGAGGAATACGTAAGAGAGCCCGCTTTAGGTTTAATTAGGCAAATATAAGCGCCTCTCACCAAAGACTTTGTGCATTAAATAATAGTTGTTTTTTTACTTTTAGGCCCAATTTAAAACATAATGCATTAACGCAAAGAGAGTATTTATGAGTAACCCACTAATTGGCCTTGAAGGCTTACCACCATTTTCAAAAATAAAGCCTGAGTACGTAGTACCAGCACTAAAAGACGGTATTGAGCTTTGTCGTAAAGCCATTGATGACGTGTTAGCTAAAGGCTCGTACACGTGGGATGACTTAGTATTACCCCTTGAAGAAGCCGACGATAAATTATCGCGACTATTCTCCCCTGTATCGCACTTAAATTCAGTAATGAATAACGACGAATTACGCGAAGCTTACGAGCAGTGCTTACCATTAATATCTGAATATTCAACGTTTATGGGTCAGCACCAAGGTTTATACAACGCGTATAATACGCTTTATAATAGCGACGAATTTAAAACGCTGACTACAGCACAGCAAAAAACAATTACTAATGCGCTTCGTGATTTTAAATTATCGGGTATTGCATTATCAGCAGAAGATCAAAAGCGCTACGGTGAGATTAGCGCGCGTTTATCAGAACTTGCCTCAAAATTTGGCAACAATGTAATGGATGCCACACTTGCTTGGCACAAACATATTACTGATAAAAGCGACTTAGCAGGCTTACCAGAATCAGCTCTTGCACTTGCAGCCGATACGGCAAAAAGTAAAGAGTTAGACGGTTGGGTATTTACCCTTGATTTTCCATCGTATTTACCAATTATGACTTATGCAGATAACCGCGAACTACGCAGAGAAACTTACACCGCGTTTTCTACGCGCGCATCAGATCAAGGCCCTAACGCCGGTGAGTTTGATAACTCAGCAATTATGAGTGAGGAGCTTGCGCTTCGCCATGAACTTGCACAATTGCTAGGATTTAACAGCTACGCTGAAAAGTCACTGGCAACTAAAATGGCCGAAACACCGGCGCAAGTATTCTCGTTTTTAGAAGACCTAGCTGCCAAATCAAAACCACAAGCAGAGCAAGAAGTGGCTGAGTTAAAAGCTTACGCTGAGCAACAGCATGGTATTTCTGAATTACAGGCATGGGATTTTGGTTACTACAGCGAAAAACTTAAGCAAGAAAAGTATGCAATTTCAGACGAAGTACTACGTCCTTACTTCCCAGCAAATAAAGTACTAAGTGGTTTATTTGAAACGGTTAATCGCTTATTTGGTATTAGCGTAAAAGAAGTTACCGATTTTGATACTTATCACAAAGATGTTCGCTTTTTTGAAATTTACGACAGTAGTAATACCCTACGCGGACGTTTTTATCTCGATTTATATGCACGCGACCGTAAACGTGGTGGTGCGTGGATGGACGACTGTATGGGTCGTAAAGTACGTGCTAACGGCGACCTACAAACTCCAGTGGCTTATTTAGTGTGTAACTTTAATAAAGCGGTTGGCGATAAACCTGCATTGTTTACTCATGACGAAGTGACAACCTTATTCCACGAATTTGGCCATGGTATTCACCACATGCTTACACAAGTTGATGCTGCTCCTGTTGCGGGTATTAATGGCGTGGCGTGGGATGCGGTAGAGCTTCCTAGTCAGTTTTTAGAAAACTGGTGTTATGAAGAAGAAGCATTGAGCTTTATTTCAGGTCATTATGAAACGGGCGAGCCGTTACCTAAAGAGCTACTTGATAAGCTACTAGCGGCTAAAAACTATAACTCAGGCATGCAAATGCTACGTCAGATTGAGTTTTCGTTATTCGACTTTAAAATCCACAATGATTATAAAGCGGGTGAAGAGTGTCAAATTCAAGCCGTACTAAACGACGTGCGTAGCCGTACCTCGGTCGTAAAGCCTCCTGAGTTTAACCGTTTTCAGCATGGCTTTAGCCATATTTTTGCAGGCGGTTACAGCGCTGGTTATTACTCATATAAATGGGCTGAAGTACTCTCTGCTGATGCTTATTCTAAATTTGAAGAAGAAGGCATTTTTAATGCTGAAACAGGCAAAGCCTTCCTTGAAAACATTTTAGAAAAAGGCGGCAGTGAAGAGCCAATGGAATTATTTAAAAAGTTCCGTGGTCGTGAGCCTAAGGTTGACGCGTTACTACGCCACAGCGGTATTGCAGCTTAAAGTAGGTAATTAGCACAATTCTAAAAGAGCGCCTAAATGGCGCTTTTTTATTATCCAACATAACGTTATAAAGCTATTTTAGTGCTTTAAATGATACTGATTGATATACTAACGTAGTATTTTATCGTCGGAGCTATTTGTGGTTATTCAGTGTGCTTTTAAAGAGTTACGTCCTTACTTAAATGAGTTAGAAACACGCTTTGGTTTGGCCCAATGGGCACAAAGCTGCAGTGGCTTTAGCTTACATTACGACGATAAAGGGTTAAGTCTATTTAAAACCGACGAGCCTAAATTAGGCGCAATCAATGTTGATTTTGTAACAGGGGCTGCGGCTCACAGACGCAAGTTTGGTGGCGGTAAAGGGCAAGCCATTGCCAAAGCGGTGGGTTTAAATAAAGGTGCAACGCCTGTCGTACTTGATGCTACCGCTGGTTTAGGGCGAGATGGCTTTGTACTTGCTTCGCTTGGCTGTAAAGTAATCTTACATGAGCGGCATCCCGTAGTCGCTGCACTGTTGTATGACGGCCTTCAACGCGCTTATTCTGACATTGAGATTGGCTCATGGATGAAAGAAAATATGAGCCTAATATTTGGTTCAAGCCATACTTTGCTCTCTCAGTGCGAAAGCGTGCCCGATGTTGTTTATTTAGATCCTATGTTTCCTCATCGCGAAAAATCAGCATTAGTTAAAAAAGAAATGCGCGTATTTCAAGAGCTAGTTGGTGCAGACAACGACGCAGACGACTTACTTGATTTTGCCTATCCACTTGCCAGTAAGCGTGTTGTTGTAAAACGCCCCGATTATGCTCCATTCTTAAACGAAAAAACCCCAAGTATGCAGATAAAAACCAAAAAGAACCGTTTTGATGTATATGTAAAGGCGGCAATGGTTTAAAAACTTATTAGTAAACCAGCGCGAGGTAAACTTACAAGAGCTGCGCGAGGTAAATTCTCGCCTACGGGGCAATACCATGTGGGTAGGGCTTTATGCCACGCTTGTTCGGTTAACCCCATAAAGGACGAGGTAAGCTCATCAGAGTTGCGCGAGGTAAACTCACGCCTACGGGGCAATACCATGTGGGCGGGGCTTTATGCCGCGCATGTTAGGTTAACCCCATAAAGGACGAGGTAAACTTACAAGAGTTGCGCGAGGTAAACTCACGCCTACGAGGCAATACCATGTGGGCGGGGCTTTATGCCGCGCATGTTAGGTTAACCCCATAAA
>NZ_JBAKAU010000009.1:0-152861 GCF_038155085.1 Pseudoalteromonas aliena | reverse complement strand
AGCTTATAGAAGAGCCTGAGCTTATAGAAGAGCCTGAGCTTACAGACGAACCTGAGCTTATAGAAGAGCCTGAGCTTATAGAAGAGCCTGAGCTTACAGACGAACCAGAACTTGAAGAAGAGCTTGGGCTTGAAGAACAGCCTGAACCTATAGATAAATCAGTTAATGATTTTTCAGATACATCAGCTTCGCTTCTTGATCCAGATGATACGCTCGAAGAATATACAGACGATACACTAAAGAGTGTTGATGAGCTTTTAAATGAGCTACAACAAGCGACGGATGATGACTATATAGAAACACCAGATTGGTCTTTAGATGAGCTTGACGACGATCTTGAGGAAATAGAAGTAGACCTTGGTGACGATCCGTTAGCGGGCGGCGATGACTCAGATATTACCAAAATTGAAGAGCAGCCTGATAGCGAGCTTATAGCGCCAAGTGAAGAGTTAGATGAATATCCTGAACTTGAATTAGATGATGATCATTCATTATTGGAGAATGAACCTTCGTTTGAGCCGCAAGAACCCAAAGAAAATGCACTGAGTGATGAAAATGCAGTAGCACTTAGTCAAACTGAGAAAGATCTCGCAAATGCGCTTTCTGAAAATACTAACTTAGATAGCTTAGAAGATGATTTTGATGATGAACTATTAATTGATAATGACTTCTCTGAATTAGAAGCTGAAGACAAGTCGGTTGATGATGATTTACTGCAAGAAATTAATGACGGAATTGATTCTGTTGAGCCAGTAAGTATAGAAGAGAATACCAAACCTCTTAACCTTGATGAAGTTCAAGAAACACTAGAAAGTGAGTTGTCATTTACTCCCGAAGAATTGCAAGGAGATGATTTAGACGGCGAGGCACAGGGCACCGCTACCAGTCAAGCTGAGCAGAGTTTAGCAAGTGCGCTTTCTGAAAATACTGATTTAGATAGCCTAGAAGACGATTTTGACGATGAAATTTTAATTGAAAGTGATTTTTCTGACTTGGATGTTGAGTTTGACGAAGATACTTTAGAACAAGCGCTAACTGATGAGTTATCAGACGAACTGCAAGAGCAAACAAATGCAGAGCGCGAAGCACAGTTAACAAACTCAGATGAAGCAGGTAGCACTAATATTAGCTCTGACGATGAACTTGATGAAGAGTTTATGTCAAATTTGACGCAAACTGATTTTGATTCATTACTTAGTGAGTTAGCAGAACCAGAAGAATTAAGTGCTACGGATAGCAGTGAATTTGATGTCGATTTTGACAGCTTGTTAAAAGAAGACTTAGAGGAAGATGACTCATTAACTACAAAAGAGCCACTTGTTGGAACTAGTGATGTTGAGCAACTTGATAATGATGAGTTTGTAGATATAGATTCATTACTAGAAGAAAGTGAAGAGGCTGAATCTGAACACGAACCATACAACGACGTTAATATGGATGTTGGTTTGAGTGAGTTTGATGCATTACTTGCTGGTGATAACCCAACCGATGTTGATGCGGAAAGTGGTGGCTACTCAGCTAAACTAGATTTAGCGCGTGCTTATATTGAAATTGATGATTTTGATTCTGCGCTTAAGGTCATTGAGGATGTCATTAACAAAGGCCCTGAAGAAGTTCAAGAAGAGGCACTTAGTTTAAAAGCGAAACTAAAATAAAAAATCGTATTTAAAAACCCTTAATTAGTTATTCTAATTAAGGGTTTTTTATGGAAATCAGTTTAATTATAATAAGGGAAACAACGCATTAATGAAGCGAACGTTATAGTATGTAATTGTTATAAAAGAATAATTTATATCAGAATTATTAAGTTATTTGATTCATTAAAATAGTTATGTTTTTAATAAAAAGGGTATTACAGCAGACCTCCTTTTATTGCGTCGAGAGATAGCATAAAATGCAGTGTTCATTAGCACAGTAGGTAAAGCAGTAATTATGCGAGTAGCACTTGGAGTTGAATACAACGGCGTACGCTATAGTGGGTGGCAACGTCAATCACATGTAAATAGCGTACAACAAGAAGTAGAAAAGGCATTGTCGCGTATTTGTAATCACCCAGTTGAAATAGTATGTGCAGGGCGAACTGATGCGGGTGTGCACGGTACAGGTCAAATAATACATTTTGAAACTGAAGCTTCGCGTGACATGGTTGCATTTACAATGGGTATGAATACGTTATTGCCTAAAGATATTGCTATTCGCTTTGCACAACCAGTTGCTGTCGATTTTCATGCTCGTTTCAGTGCAACAGCTCGCCGATACCGCTATATTATTTATAACTCTCCTTTTCGAGGAGCAGTGTTAAGCGAAGGGGTTACGCATTTTCATCACCCATTAGATGAAGTTAAAATGCAGGAAGCCTGTCAGTATTTGATCGGGACACACGACTTTACATCTTTTCGTGCGATCCATTGTCAAGCGAATACACCGACTCGCACTATTCATCATTTATCGGTACAGCGACAAGGTTGTTACGTTATAATTGATATTAAGGCTAATGCGTTTTTACATCACATGGTACGCAATATAACTGGGAGCTTGATGGATATTGGCATACATAAGCAGCAGCCTATTTGGTTGAAAGAATTACTTGATTATAAAGAGCGTGCTAAAGCAAGTGCTACAGCTAAAGCTGCAGGTTTATACTTGGTTGATGTCGATTATCCTGAAGAATTTAATATTCCTAAAATGCCTTTAGGTCCATTGTTTTTACCTGACGCGGGAATTTAGTTATGGTTGTCGTTAGTATTTTTTTATGAACCCTTTTAACTACTAAGACCAGTTTTTTATACCGCGTTAGTGTAATTCATGTTTTAATTGAAAAAATTTTGTCTACTAATTGCTATTGGTAGGCTCGCGACACAGAACAGTATTAAGAGAGTTGCAAATGAGTTGGCTAGAAAAAATCTTACCTAAAACGACAAAATCATCAGGTCGTAAAGAAATCCCAGAAGGTGTTTGGGCTAAGTGCACATCGTGTGATTCAATTTTATATAAGGCTGAATTAGAAAAGTCATTAAATGTATGTCCTAAGTGTGGCCACCACATGCGTGTTAGTGGCCGTAAGCGCCTAGAGCACTTTTTAGATGAAGGTGATCGCCAAGAGCTTGGTATACAACATGAACCTAAAGACATTCTTAAGTTTAAAGATTCTAAAAAGTACTCTGATCGTATCAGCGCAGCCCAAAAAGCAAGTGGTGAGAAAGATGCACTTGTAGCTATGAAAGGCCGATTAAAAGGCATCCCAGTTGCAGCGGTAGCATTTGAGTTCTCATTTATGGGGGGGTCAATGGCTTCTGTTGTAGGCGCTCGCTTTGTTGATGCTGTTGATCAATGTTTAGAGCATAACATGCCGCTTATCTGTTTTTCTGCATCAGGTGGCGCGCGCATGCAAGAAGCGCTTATGTCGCTTATGCAAATGGCTAAAACAAGTGCTGCGCTTGCAAAAATGACTGAACAAGGTCTTCCGTTTATTTCAGTAATGACTGACCCAACAATGGGCGGTGTATCTGCATCACTTGCTATGCTGGGCGATATTAACGTTGCAGAACCTAAAGCGTTAATTGGCTTTGCAGGTCCTCGTGTTATTGAGCAAACTGTTCGCGAAACATTACCTGAAGGTTTTCAGCGTAGTGAATTTTTGCTAGAACACGGTGCAATTGACATGATTATTGACCGCCGTGAAATGCGCGATACCCTTGCACGCATTTTAGCTAAATTTATGAACTTGCCTTCTACGGAACAAGAGCATAGAGTAGCGTAAATTTTAGCTTTACTGATTACACGCTATGACAAAAACAATTCCTAGCCAATCATCAAGCCTTGATGATTGGCTTTTTTATTTAGAAAGTGTTCACCCAGCTAACATTGCCATGGGCTTAGAACGAGTTGCTAATGTTGCTAACAATATTGGCCTTTTAAACACTCCAAGTAAAATTATTCTTATTGCCGGTACAAACGGTAAGGGCACAACAGCACGCTGCTTAGAGTCGCTATTGCTAGCGCAAGGTTTTAGTGTTGGTACTTACGCATCTCCACATTTAATTCGTTATAACGAGCGTGTACGAGTTAATGGGGAAGAATTAGCAGACCAATTTCATATAGATGCTTTTCACCAGCTTGAGCAAGGCCGTAAAGACACTCCACTGACTTATTTTGAATATGGTACTTTGGGGGCGTTGGCAATTTTTAAACGCTGTAACGTCGATTATGTATTACTAGAGGTAGGTTTAGGTGGGCGCTTTGACGCTACAAATATAGTCACTCCCTTTGCAAGCGTGATCACCACTATAGACTTAGACCATAAAGAGTACTTAGGTGATACCCGTGAGTTAGTGGCTTATGATAAAGCCGGTATTTTTCGTGAAAATACGCCCGCTATTATAGGGGATTTAAATATTCCTCACACAATGACTGATTATGGTAAAGAAATTCATGCCAATATGACGCTGTCGGGTAGTGACTTTATTTTTAAAGAAAATGCTGAAAGCTTTAACTGGCAATATAAAGAACATAATCTTGAAATAGATAAACCTGCAATACCGTGTCAAAATGCAGCAACTGCGTTAACTACTCTAAGTGTTTTAAACTTATTACCTAGTGAATCAATTATACGAAGTTGCTTAGCTAATTTAGTTGTCGAAGGGCGGTTTCAAAAGTTAAGTATTGAGCCTTTAGTCTTTACCGACGTGGCACACAACCCTGAGTCGGCGCGTTATTTAGCCAATAAGTTATCAAGGTATAAAGATAAAGGCTTTAAAATTCATGCATTAGCCGCTATGCTTGCTGATAAAGATAAATCTGGTGTACTTAAAGAAGTAAGTCACTTAGTTGATGAGTGGTCATTAGCGAGCTTAAATGGCCCGAGAGGCGACACTGCAAGTAATTTACAAAATGCACTGCAGGTATTGTCTCATCATCATAATATTATTAATAGCTATGATAGTGTGGCACAGGCACTGAATGTAATTTTACCAGAACAACAAAGTGATACTATGTTGATTATATTTGGTTCATTTTTTACAGTTGCTGGCGCTATTAATTACTTTAAAAAATAGAGAGGATGTCGGTGAACTCAAGTTTTATTAATCGCTTAGTCGGAACAAGTATAGTGGTGATCGCGGCAATTGTGTTTATCCCTAATATACTCGATGGCGAAAAAGTGCATTATAAAGAAGGCTTTAAAGCGATACCAGACCGTCCTGAGTTCAAAACAATTGATCTTCAAGAATCAATTGATGAAAATATGGCTAATGCTGAGCCACTAAAGCAAGATGAAATTGAAGACATTCAAGCTGATGATGAAGCTTTTGAGCAGCAAAGCGCTATGGATGAGAGTGATTACGCTTTGGAAGATAAAGTTGTTGAAGCAACTATAGAGCCGAAAGCTACACCAATTACAAAAGCGCCTGTTCAAGCCAAACCAAAGTCTATTGCACCACGTAAAAGTGATGAAAATCTAACTAGTATGGCTTATGTTATTCAATTAGGTAGTTTCTCACATGTTGCAAACGTTAAAGCATTGCAGGCTAAATTAAAGGCTAAAGGGTTTAAAACGTTTACTAAACCGATTAAAACTCCAAACGGGACGTTAACTAAAGTATTTGTTGGCCCTTCGCTTGATAAAAATGAACTACAAAAACAGCTCCTCAAGCTAAAAAAACTTACTAAATTAAATGGTAAGGTTACTCAATATGAAGTAACAAAGTAATTAAAAAAGGCTTGTAAAATAAGCCTTTTTTATTTGGATCTTTACCCTACTGTAACTATTCCAAAATGCTATTTTTCTGTGTCCACTACAACCCAGTAATCTCCCGTTTAAACTTGCATACTAACAATGTTTGGGTATAGAATGCGCCCCAAATTAGCGACTAATTGGTTCTTATGATCTGGGTTGATTACGCCATTATTGGCATCATTGTATTGTCTACCATCATCGGTTTAATACGCGGCTTTGTAAAAGAAGCAATGTCATTAGCGATATGGGCTGGCGCCTTTATCATCTCTAGTTTATTTTACCAATATTTAGCTTCCTTCCTAACAACCATTTCTGAACCCCTTTTAAGAAATGCGGCGGCCATAGCCATACTATTTTTTGCGACGCTACTGTTAGGCGGTTTACTAAACTACATTTTAGGTGAACTTGTACATCGTACTGGTTTATCGGGTACCGACCGTGTTTTTGGCGTTGTGTTTGGTGCTCTACGAGGCGTGTTGGTCGTGAGCGCGTTACTCTTCTTTCTTGATGCTTTTACTGGTGCACCTAACACGCATTGGTGGGGCAACTCTATTTTGATTCCAGAATTTGGCTTTGTTGTTGAATGGTTTTTTACGTACCTAGAAAACAACTCGAGCTTTTTAAATTCAGTAAACCGTTAATCGGCGAGGATAAATTACATGTGTGGTATCGTTGGAATAGTCGGAACATCTCCTGTCAATCAGGCGATTTATGATGGCTTAACTGTTTTGCAGCACCGTGGTCAAGATGCCGCGGGTATTATTACCATAGAGAACAATACGTTTAGCTTACGCAAAGCAAATGGCCTTGTGAAAGATGCATTTCACACCCGTCATATGAAGCGACTGCAAGGTACAATTGGTATTGGCCATGTGCGCTATCCTACCGCAGGGTCTTCAAGCTCATCTGAAGCACAGCCTTTTTATGTTAACTCACCATTCGGTATAGCGCTTGCCCATAATGGCAACCTTACTAATGCTGAAGCGCTAAAGGAGCAGTTATTTTCAGAAGCTCGTCGTCACGTTAATACAACATCAGACTCTGAAATTTTACTTAATATCATGGCACATGAATTAAGCAAATCTGATAAGTTGCATTTAGACCCTGAAGATATTTTTACTGCGGTAACTGAAGTAAACAATAAAGTAAGCGGTGGTTATGCAACTATAGCTATGATTATCGGCCACGGCATTGTTGCTTTTCGCGATCCTAATGGTATTCGCCCACTTGTATTTGGTAAACGTGAAACCGAAAAAGGTACTGAGTACATGTTTGCCTCAGAAAGTGTTGCGTTAAAACCGGATGGTTTTGAGTTTGTACGTGACGTTGCACCTGGTGAAGCTATATATGTCACAGAAGAAGGTGAGTTCCATTCACTTAGTTGTGCTGATAAGGCTTCTTACTCGCCATGTATTTTTGAATTCGTTTATTTTGCTCGACCTGACTCAACAATAGATCGTATGTCTGTTTACGCAACACGCGTAAACATGGGGACTAAACTAGGCGAAAAAATTGCACGTGAATGGGCAGATAAAGACATTGATGTAGTTATCCCAATCCCAGAAACATCATGTGATGTAGCATTAGAAATAGCACGAGTGCTTGATTTACCATACCGCCAAGGCTTTGTTAAAAACCGTTATATTGGCCGTACGTTTATCATGCCTGGTCAAGAGATGCGCAAAAAATCAGTGCGTCAAAAGCTAAATGCAATTGATCGCGAGTTTAAGGGTAAAAACGTATTACTTGTTGATGACTCAATTGTGCGTGGAACAACATCAGCACAAATAGTTGAAATGGCTCGAGAGTCTGGCGCAAAAAACGTTTATTTTGCATCAGCAGCACCTGAAATACGCTTCCCTAACGTGTATGGTATTGATATGCCTTCAGCAGCTGAGCTGATTGCTCATGGACGTGAAGTTGAGGATATTAATGCAAGCATTGGTTCTGATGGTTTAATTTTTCAATCGTTAAAAGATTTAATTGCTGCGGTTAGCCAAGAAAATCCTGAAATTACTAAGTTCGAAACTTCAGTATTTGATGGCCAATATATTACAGGCGATATTGATCAAAACTATTTAAATCGTATTGATAAGTTACGTAACGATTCAGCAAAAAGCACCCGTGAAAGTGCTATGTCTTCAGGTTTAGAAATACACAATCAAGACGAAAACGAGGCTGATTAATAGATAATTAATAAAAAGTCGTTACATATAAAAAAAGGAGCTAATTAGCTCCTTTTTTGCGAAGGAAAGAAAGGGAACATTCCTATCAAACACAACTCTTATATCAATCTGATTATATATGGCGCCTATTTAACGACGTTACACTGCAATTTAATTCGTTAAATCGATTAAAGATTTATGCAGGTTGATATTAAGTAAACATCGGGCTAACAATCCCATTTGTCCAAAGCATAGCTGTTACAGCTAAAATAATAACCAGTAATATTAATCCACACGTTACAACCGAGCTGGCATAAATAAAGCCACGCTCTTGGGGAATATGCATAAGTATTGGTACGCCGGTATAAAGTAAGTAGACCGAGTACGCTAGTGCAATAATTCCAATACATACTACAAACCAAAGTACAGGCCAAAAGGCAGCGAAGGCTGACATAAACACAGGTGTTGCAGTATAAGCTGCAAGTTCAAGTGTTTGTGTAAATGTAGGCTTAGAGCCAAATGTAATGGCCATCCAATGGGCTAAATACGCCAATGCAAATACACCTGCTATTAAAGCAAAATACATCGCACCTGCAATTAGCAGTGCACTATCGTGCGTTAAAAATACGTGATCACCAGCACCTATACTCCATCCTAAATAAACAGATGAGTAGTAGCCCATTATGGAAGGGAATAAAGCAATCAGCAAAATATGCGACAAGCTATAGGTTAAACTTTCATGGCGATTATCTATTGTTTGCCACTCTTCAAGTGGGTGAGCATAAATGCCCCAGAGGTGATTTAGTATCATAGTGCTTACTCCATAAAAGGACGTATTACTGTTTTGGTTGGTTTATTTTTATACAGCCTATGTACAGTTATGGTTCACTTACTTTGTAAAGTCAAGTTAACTAACTATTAACCTTTTTACGCAGGTTAGGGGTTTGATTTATCCCAAGCAAAATTTCGTGTTAAAATAATGGCATATCAAATTTATTTAATAATGAGCAGTCAACGTGCCACATAGCCAACTTTTAGAGCCGATCAATAACTTTTTAGTGTGTACAACCCCACAGCAGTGGGTGGAGCAGGCAATTAAAAAAGAGAACTTATCAGTTATTTTAATTGATCACTTAATTTGTGAGTTGAAAGCGGCTCAAAGTGCGATGTTTTTAATACGTAAATACGCTGTTGATAAAGAGGGCAGTGACGCCTTACTAGAATGGCTAAAGCCATTTGAAACGCTCATTTATAAGCGTGAAGGAAATTGGCGTGATCTCGCGGCTAAAAATAAGCTAACTAAATCAATAATTCCCAAATCTAATTCGCCATATGGACAAGATCTAATTGATAAAATGGTGTTGCTGATAAAAGAAGAGCTGCATCACTTTTATCAAGTGCTCGAAATTATGGACGAGTATGGTGTAGAGTACCAAAGCATTACACCATGTCGTTATGCAAAAGGTATGCTTCGTCATGTTAAAACGTTTGAGCCAAATGCCCTTATTGATAAATTAATTGTAGGCGCTTACATTGAGGCGCGCTCATGTGAGCGTTTTGCAAAACTGGCACCGCATGTAGATAAACGCTTAGGTGACTTTTATATATCGTTATTGCGTTCAGAAGCGCGTCATTATCAAGATTATTTAATGCTCGCACAAGAAATTGCTGATTTTGATATTACAGAGCGTATTAATATTTTTGGTAGAATTGAGGCGGATTTAATTCAATCTCCAGATAATGATTTCAAGTTTCATAGTGGTGTACCAATCTAAATTTAATTTAGAGTCTAAAGAAGTGTATTAATTAACTGCTGTGATATTGGTGTAACCTGTAAATATGAGCCCTGTGTGTACCAGTCGCCTAATACAGTGCGCGTAAGTGTTTCCCGATTTTTCGTATATGTATGGACGTTAGGGCGATGTGTATGGCCGTGTATCATGTTGCTCACATTATGCTTTTTAAACGTTTCTAGAACGGCATCTTCTACAACATCTAAAATTTCTATTGGCTTGTCGGCTTGGCTTAATTTGCTTTTTTCACGTGCGTTGCGAGCGATTTTTTTTCTATACCAAAGCGGCATAGCTAGCATAAGTTTAGGCCACCACCAACCTCTACTTTTTTTACGGAATGTTTGATATTCAGTATCTTGAGTACACATTTCATCGCCATGTAAAATAACGGTCGGTGTCCCGTATAAATCAATCACGGCCTGTTCGCTTAAAAGTGTCATACCAGCTAACTTTGCATATTGCTCTCGCATAATAAAGTCGCGGTTGCCATGTATAAAATAGACTGGTGTTCCTGCATTACTCACAGCTTTTAAATGCTTAGCTACGTCGCCTGCAAGTTCAGTGACGTAGTCATCACCTACCCATACTTCAAAAAAGTCACCTAAAATATAAAGCGCATCAACGTCTTGATTTAGAATGTTAGATTCTAAAAATTTAAAAAAAGCAGCGCTAATATCAGGTCTGTTTTCACTTAAATGTAAATCAGCAATAAAGTATGTCTTACGAGTCATAGGGATGTCTTTTCGATATAAATAAAGCGGGCGTATGTCTATTGCATAAACACCCGCTGATACTCCACACTACGTGGGTAAACGTAATATTAGCTTACAGTAACGCTTTCGATGATCACGTCTTCAAGAGGTACGTCTTGGTGAAAACCGTTGCTACCTGTCGCTACACCTTTAATTTTTTCTACAATGTCCATGCCTTCAACTACTTCAGCAAACACACAGTAACCCCAGCCTTGTGATGTTTCGCTGCTGTGGTTTAAAAAATCGTTGTTGTTAACGTTAATAAAAAACTGTGCAGTAGCTGAATGAGGATCAGGAGTACGTGCCATTGCTAAAGTACCTACTTTGTTAGATAGGCCGTTGTTAGCTTCGTTTTGAATCGGATCGTTAACGTCTTTTTGTTCCATACCTGGCACGAAACCACCGCCTTGAACCATAAAGCCATCAATTACACGGTGAAAAATTGTACCGTTGTAAAAACCAGCATTTGCATACTCTAAAAAGTTTTTAACTGTGTTTGGTGCTTCCGCTTCGTGCATTTTAATGGTGATGTCACCAAAGTTTGTGTGTAGAACAACCATGAGGTTTCCTATATCTGGTTTAAATAGTCGCGCTATTTTATCTTAGTTAGCCAAGATTAACAAAGCGCTAGAGCCCATGCTTTGCAAGTGGTAACATACATTTTCTTGATAACAGTGAAGGACACCAACTAAATGGTACAAATATACAACACACTCACGCGACAAAAAGAACAATTTAAACCTATGGTCGAAGGAAAAATCGACATGTATGTGTGTGGTATCACCATTTATGATTACTGTCACATAGGTCATGCGCGTACATTTGTTGGGTTTGACGTAATAGTCCGCTACCTTCGCCATATTGGCTACGATTTAAAATACGTACGCAATATTACCGATGTTGACGATAAAATAATTAAACGTGCAAATGAAAACGGCGAGTCAATAAACGATTTAACACTTCGTATGACCAAAGCAATGCATGAAGACTTCGATAGTTTGAACATGCTACGTCCAGATGTTGAGCCAACGGTAACAGGCCACATGGATGAAATTATCGAAATGGTTGAGCGTTTAGTTGCTAAAGGCCATGCGTATGTAGCGTCTGATGGCGATGTATTATTTGATGTTTCAACGTTTGAGCAATATGGCGCGCTATCTCAGCAAGATTTAACAATGCTTCAATCAGGCTCACGTGTTGAGGTGGCTCAAGACAAAGACGACCCACTTGACTTTGTTTTATGGAAAAAAGCCAAAGCAGGGGAGCCATCTTGGTCATCTCCATGGGGAGAAGGGCGCCCTGGTTGGCACATAGAGTGTTCAGCAATGAGCTCAAAACATCTAGGTGAGCATTTTGATATTCATGGTGGTGGTTCTGATTTACAGTTTCCACATCATGAAAACGAAATTGCTCAATCGTGCTGTGCAAATAATGGTAAATACGTAAATACGTGGATCCACACAGGTATGGTGCAAGTTAACAAAGAAAAAATGTCTAAATCTTTAGATAACTTTTTTACTGTACGTGAAGTATTAAAAGCTTACGATGCTGAATCTGTTCGTTACTTTTTAATATCGGGTCATTACCGCAGCCAATTAAATTACTCGCAAGAGAATTTAGATCAAGCACGTTCGTCACTTGAGCGTATTTACACAGCGCTTCGTGATGTAGAGCCGGTAGAATGCGATTTAGAAGGCAATGAGTTTGTTGCCAAGTTTAGAAAAGCAATGAATGATGACTTTAATACACCAGAAGCACTACCTGTGTTGTTCGAACTTGCTAAAGAGTTAAACCGCGTTAAAGATACTGATACAGGTCAAGCTGGTAAGTTAGCGTTTATACTACGCAGCCTTGGTGAAGTGCTAGGGGTTGCTCAACAAGCACCTGAGGCTTTTTTACAAGGTGGGCAAGATGATGATGAAGTTGCGACGATTGAAGCCTTAATAGTAAAGCGTAATGAAGCACGTGCGAGTAAAGATTGGGCTGCTGCTGATGAAGCACGTGATGCGCTTAATGTGTTAGGTGTAATACTCGAAGATTCAGCGGGTAAAACTACTTGGCGAAAAGCCTAAATATATTGATAAAAAGTACCTTGAAATATTGCTAGTAATCCAAACTTTAGATGCTGAAGCAAGCTTCAGCCGATATTTAGTATAGATAAAACCGCTTAGTAAAAACTAAGCGGTTTTATCTTAAAGCCAACGAATTGCGCCAGTAACACGTTCGTTATATGTATCTAGAGGAGCTCCAAGGCTTGCCACTAAAATAGTATCAGCTTGTGAGCCTCGGTTAATGTGACCTTCAAAGCGCTCATCGCGGAAGGTGTCATCCCCAAAGCCAAATGATTTATTTTCAGAAGGCACTATAAATACCGTCATTGGACCAAAGTCAGACTCAAATATTAAATGCAGTCCTTTTTCGCCTTTAAAATCACAAAACATAGCATAAGTTACAGCGCCAGGAAGTTCATCAAGATGACCACCCAATACTGCAAGCTTATCGTTAACGCTTTGTAGGCTAATGGGCTCTTTTTTATCAAGCGCATTAATTTCGTAGTACACATGGGCAAGCGCATGCTCACCTGCTTCGTGTGCAATATTTTGCTCTGTACTAAAAAAGAAGGCACTAATCGCCACTACAAAAGACGCTGCTAACGCAAGATGTATACGATCAAACTTAAAACGCGATCGAGCATTAACCACATTTTTGCCTGTTGCTTGCTCTTCTTGGAGTGCTTTTTCTTTTAACGATGTGTTTAAAAGAATGCGGTCTGCAAGATTTACAGGCACAGGTATATCTAAGGAATCTTGAATAAATTTATCAAAATCTTTCATATCGTTAATAAAACTTTGTCGCTCTGGGTTATTGTCAGCAAACTCCATAAGCTCCTTGTCAATGTCGTTTGGCTGCGCAATAGTGCGGCGACGAAACTCAAGTTCATCCATTATTTTGATGCCCCTTTAAGTTGTTCATCATCACGGCTTAAAGCCTCTTTAAGTTGATTTCGGGCACGGTATAAACGAGTCATTACCGTGTTTTTATTTAAATTAAGTATGCCTGCAATCTCTTCACCAGAGCAGCCCATTACAACTTGCAATAATAATGGCTCTCGGTATTCATCAGATAGCAGTGCAATCTGGCGTTGAATTACCGTTTGTTCCATTTCATCGTCTAATGAATGGCTGGTTTCATCAACAAGCGTATCGTTTTCTACGTCGCTGTAATCAAACTGTTTACGTTCAAATCGGCGTGCGTTTTCTCTTCGTAATATAGTAAGCAGCCAGGGTTTAGCTGCCTTTTGATCAAGTAAAGAGTCGAGTGAACGCCATGCGCGTAAAAACGTTTCCTGTACTAAATCATCTGCTATGTGCGGATCACGGCATAACCAATAAGCAAAGCGATAAAGCTCTTTATTGTAAACGTGGACCAAGGCTTCATAACGCTTTTGTTTCTCTGCCATATCGATTAAGACCTGATTGTTTGATTTTTTCTTTCCAAGCATAAGCACTTTTTTAATTAAAAATTATTAGTTATTGCAAAAAAAGACCTGAGTATCGTAGTTATTAATCATAAAGGTCTTTTAATACAACTTGTTGCGACTTTGATGCCTGAGTTTGATAGTTCTCAAGAATTTTAATAATAGCATTAAGATCCGTGTTTGTGCCTTTATTACTATAAAGTTGTGCCTGCAATTGGCTAATTAGACCATTAAGCTCGCTGCTGTTTACGCGGATGCAAAGCTCATCAATCGCGCCAACATTTTTATGGGTTACCTTTACAGAAAAGTTATTTAATGCGGTGTAAAAGGCTTTCACATCGTGTGTTTTGGCTGATGCTTTAAGTTCATTTAAGCTTGGCTGAGAAGTACCACGGGCCTTTAGCTGTAATTTTTCAGTCGTATTTTTAGTAGAACGGGTTATTAGGTAAAAAATTACAGTACTAATCCATAAAATATACCCTAAAGCAGCAACAACTATTAACCAAAGAGGAGTATCGCTTTTAGTTTCAATAGGTTGTATAGCTGTTGCTTGATTCGAAATATTTTCAAGAGCAGATGAATTATTTGTGCTGGGTTGTGGGTTTGCTATGGCTGTATTAGGCGCGGTAGTACTTGGCGTTACTGTAATAGCGCGCTTTGGTAATGTAGCTACGCTGATACGGTTCATTTTGGTATTAAACCAAGGCAGCTTTATTTCAGGCAAAGTATAAGTACCTGGTTTTTGCGGCAGTAATGCATATGATGCCGTTTGCTGCGATACAATGCGTCCGTCTCTTACAGCATTGTTATTTTCTTTTTTATCAGGATAGCTGCGTATGCCATCAATAGTAGGCATAGAGATTTCAGGTAATTGCTCTTTTGTAACTCCAAGCGCGGTAAGTGTAATAGTACGTGTTATAGGCGTACCGACTTCTACGGTGTTGTCGTTAGGTTGCCATTCTTCATCAAGGTTAACCAATTCGCTTGGTAACCATGCACCTTTATAGTCGCTCGGGATTGGTTTTATTTCTACTTGCTGATCATCGCCAAGAGCGGATACTTCTAATTGACGATAATTTTGTTGTACTCGCCCCTGAAAAGCGGGGCCTGCAATCGTGTAGGCACCACTTTTTTGTGGCTGAATCAGATACTCACGAGTAATAACAAGGTAGCGTTTGCCATCAACTAGCTCATAACCCTCTGTTTGTTTACCTAATTGGGTTAGCTGAGCATCTTCCATACTTGGTGTGCTTAAGCTGCCATCAAGCAGTTCTTTGGCAAGGTAGAGCTTAACAGTGTAAACACCGGCTTCTTGGACAAATAATGAATTACTCGAGAGCGACGTTTTTAAAAATATTTCGTTATTTTTATCAGCATCAGCTGAGCGTTTTGCCACTTTTAATTTAATAGGCTGTGAGGTTAACCCTGCAACGCTAAATGCCGGAATCGTGTAATCACCCTCTGTGCGGGTCATTAGTTTAACTGACCACGTAGTTTGTTTATTAATGCTGCCATTAATAATGTTGGTACGAGAGCTTAAGCTCGTCGGGCCTACAACAAAATCTTTTAACAGCGATGAGGTGTCTGGTTGCTCACCTTTAACTGTATCGTCTACCGATATATTAAGCATAAAAAATTCACCCGCTAATACAGGGTTTTTATCTACGCTGGCTTCTAATTTGGTGGCAGCCCACGAAGGCATCGCACTTAATAGCAATAAACAGCAAAATAATCGCATTACCATGATTTTTCGACTCCTGTAGGGCGACGTTTATATTGTCTTTTTTGGGCTTCTAATTGCATTTTATTCCGTAATAAAATAGCCGGATCGTCCGGGACTTTTCTAAGTAGTTGATTAAGCTGTTGTGCTTTTTCTTTTTCTTCATTAGTGAGCTCACTTGCTTGGGCTTGCATCGCTTGTTGCTGAGCACTTTGTTTTTGCTCATCAGTGGTCGGTTGCTCACTCATTGCTTGTGGCTTACTTGGTTGCTGCTCATCCTCTTTAGGTTGGTCAGCGTCTTTATTTTGTCCTTGTTCGCTTTGTGGCTGGGCTTGCATATCAGGTTTATTTTGCTTATCTGATTGCTCGCCAGGCTCACCTTGTTGATTTTTTGATTGTTCAGACTCTTTATCTGATTTTTCATCGCTTGAGCTTTGACTTTCGTTTTCGCCTTTTTCAGAATCACTTTTATCACCATTTTGTTGCTGATCCTGTTTTGACTCATCAGAATTTTGCCCTTGGTTTTGCTCATCTTTTTTCTGGCTATCATCTTGGTCTTGAGAGTCGTCGCCGTCGCTTTGCTGATCTTGCTGATTTAGTAATTGTTCAACTAAGGCTTGGTTATCGACTGCTTGCGTAAAGTCATCTTGTAAGGTTTGGGCTTGTTTGTATGCTTTAATTGCGTCCTCAAGTTTGCCAGCTTTGGCGAGGGCATTACCGTAGTTGTATAAACCGGTAGCCGACTTATCATTACTAAACTCATTAAGTGCAGCATCAAAATTACCTTGCTGGTATAGCGCCGCGCCTTTTAACTTACTCGATTGCGCCTGTGTTGCTTCATCGTATTCTTTATTATTGTAAGCCTCTAATGCACGTTGATCTGCATTTTGCAAAAGAGTAGGAAGTTCTACTGCATACGCATTTTGATGCGGTAAAAAACCAAAAGCTAAAAAAGCCCCCAACAAGGCAGCGCGTCTAAATAAATACAAGCCAAATGGCAGTAATAACAAGAGTCCGTAAATACCGGCATCTATTCGCCAAAGCGCGTGGCTTTGTTTTTCGTCTTTCAATAATTCACTCTGTGCATTTGGGGCGAATGTATTTATGTCGTTGTTGCTAGGTTGATAACTAGCAAATTTACCGCCGCTGCTTGATGCTAAATTTTTAAGCTGAGAGGCATTAATTGTAGGTACTACAATTTGGCCGTATCTGTCTTTCAAAAATCCGCCTTCAGGTAACTTAATTGGTGCGCCTTGGGCGGTACCTACGCCATATATATTTAATCTATATTGGGTGTTACTGATAAAGCTACTCACATCGCTTTGTTCTTGTTGGTCAATACCGTCGGTCACTAAAATAATGTCGCCATCAATATAACCCGCTTGCGTTAATAGCTCTTTGGCCATATCAAGACCCGCTAAAACGTTTGAGCCTTTGTCTGGCATTATTTCAGGGCTCAAGCTTGGAATTAAATTACTGAGTGTTGTGGCATCGTTTGTTAGTGGCGAAATTACATAGGCTGTGCCTGCGTAAGCTACAAGCGCGGTATCACCTTCTTTAAATAGCTCAATCATATCAAGCGCTTTAAAGCGTGATTGCATTAAACGATTTGGCAAAATATCGGTGCTGTACATTGAGTACGACATATCCATAACAATTACACGGGCACTTTTACTTTGAAATACAGGAACTTGTTTTTTCTCAAAACTAGGCCCAGCACTAAATAAAATGCCAAGGCTGCAAAACAAAGCAACTAGCCAAAGTGGTTGGCTGGCTTTAGTGTTTGCTTCGCTCATTATAAATTGTGCTAAATGCGGTGCAATTAGCTGCTCACTAGTCGTTTTTTTATGCTTAATTAAGGCAACAAAAAATAATGCCACAGCAGGTATAAGTAACCATAAAAGAGCGGGGCGAATAAATTCAAAATCCATTAGTTTGGCTCCTTTAATGCACGCAGTGTACTAAGCATTACTTTTAAGCTAATAAGTAAAATAGCGATAAGTAACGGGTAGTAAAATAATGAGCTTTGTGGGCGAAAAGTTTGTTCATCAGCGCTAATAGGTTCAAGCTTATCAAGCTCTGCGTAAACTTGTTGAAGGCCAGCTACATCTTTGGCTCTAAAGTATAACCCGCCAGTTTGCTCGGCAATCTTTTTAAGTAAGCTTTCATCTAAATTACTGCCACTAGAGCCACCCATATTAAACAGGCTAAAGCCGCGTGGGTTATCTGAGCCAACACCAATGGTATACACTTTAATGCCTTCTTCGCGGGCTAGCAGTAGTGCATCTTCTGGGTTTAAATTGCCTGCTGTGTTTTGTCCGTCGGTTAATAGCACCACAATACGGTTACTTTCATCTTTATTGGCAAAGCGTTTTACCGAAAGACCCAATGCATCACCAATGGCTGTTGCGCGTCCCACTAAACCAATTTGCGCTTCGCTGAGCATTTTACTTACTGTTTTAACGTCGCGCGTGAGCGGGGTTTGTAAAAATGCGGTGTCGCCAAATAATATCAGCCCAAGCCTGTCGCCTTGGCGCTGCTCTATAAAGTCACTGAGTACGGCTTTTACCATAGTAAGGCGGTCAACATATTGGCCATTGTAGGCCATGTCTTGTTCGGTCATCGAGCCTGATAAGTCAACTGCTAACATTATATCGCGCCCTTCATTTGGTAATGAGATTGGGTCATCTAACCATGTTGGATTGGCAGCGGCAGTAACAAGTAATAACCAAATTACCCACTCAAAAGGATTTAAACGTCGTGAGTGTGGCTCAATGCTTTGGCTGGTTAAATTGTGCTTTGCAAAGCTGGGTATACGTAAACGCGTACTGGTGTTACTTGCTGCGGGTTTTAATAGTAAAAGTAATAAAGGCAAGGGGAGTAATAAAAATAACCATGGCCAGCTAAATTCAAACATTTACTGACTCCTTTATTTTAAATTGTTTAATACCTTGGCGAAATTTTTCGCACAGTGTTGTATTTTTTTGGTTGGGGTTATACAAGCTTAGTATTTCTTGTTCTGTAAAGCTCAAACCGGTAAGCGTATTAAGTGTGCTGCACCATTTAGAGGTAGATTGCGCAGAAAGGCGCTTGTCGTAATATTCAATCACTAAACGTTTTAAAATAATATGCAGTTGCTGAGGATTTTGCTCACTTTGGCTCAATTGTATTGCGTAGCGTTTAGGCTTTTTAAATTTATGTTTTTTGTAAAATATATAAATAGCTGCGCACAGTGCTAAAAACAGCAGTGCAATAATAACCCACCAAGCAGGGGCGAGTGGCCACCAATTAACTTGGCTTGGCGCTATTATATCGTGCAGGCCGTCGAGTGGATTGGTTTGCATGGTTATTTTCTCACTAATTGCAGCTCAAGCGGTGTTGCTGCATTGAATGATATTAAATTAAGACCCGATTTAGTTAAGCGATTAAAGCGCGCGCTAAATGCTTGCTCAGCATTTTTGGCAAAGCGTTCTCTAAAGCTGTTATTCATTAATGGTAGGGCAAAGTCTTGACCATTTGCATTAACGGTAACGGCTTGCTTAAACGCAGGTAACTGATGCTCAAACGGATCGCTTATGTGGCAACCAATCAGCTCGCAGTGACGGCTTAATATTTCAAGTTGCTTAAAGCTGGCATCATCCAGAGCATTAAAATCAGACACTAAATACACTAAGCTGCCTGGTTTTGCTAAATGGTTAAGGCGCTTTAGGTTATCGCTAAAGTTGTTAGTGGCGGCTTTATCAATATTATTAAGCGCTTGCTGGTGGTTGTCGCATAAATTATGGCAAAGCTTAAGCACGGCTTTTTCACGGGCGCTGGGTTTTAGCTCTAAATGCGAGTGCTGATTAAACACAATACCGCCAATTCTATCGCCGCGCTGACACGCCGACCATGCAACAAGAGCGCTGATATGCGCAGCTTGCACCGACTTTAACAGTAACTTTGAACCAAACAGCATTGAGTTAGAAAAATCAGTAAATACAAATACAGGGCGCTCTTTTTCTTCTTGAAAGAGCTTTGTGTGAGTCTCGCCGGTACGTGCAGTAACTCGCCAATCAATTGATCGAATATCGTCACCTTGTTGATAATGTCGCACTTCGGCAAATTCCATTCCTCGGCCTTTGTCTGGGGCAAGGTATTGCCCTGCTAAGGTATTTTTTATTTTTACCTTAGGGGCAAGTTCAAGCAATTGCGCTTTAGCTTTGTAATACATCAGCTCTTTGAGTGCTAAATTAACACCGTGGCTATGGCTCTGTTTGAGCCATGCTTGGGATTCTAATTGTTTTTGCATAACTTATGGTACGGCTACAAGTTCAACTATACGGCTTATTACTTGATCTTTAGTAATGCCATCGGCTTGGGCTTCGTAACTTAAAATAATGCGATGACGCAGTACATTATGTACAACAGCCTGAATGTCATCAGGTGCTACAAAGTCGCGGCCTTGAAGCCATGCATGAGCACGAGCACATTTATCAAGTGCTATTGTTGCACGCGGACTTGCACCAAATTCAATCCAACTACCTAGTTGTGCATCTAATTTAGCGCCTTCACGGGTGGCAATAATAAGTTGTACTAAGTATTGCTCAAGCGGCTCTGCCAAATAAAGGCCTAATATTTCTTTACGAGCTGCGAATAAATCGCTTTGACTAATCTTTTGCAATACCGGCTGTTGATCGTTAAGTGCTTCGCCGCGCGTTAAACGCAGTATATCAAGCTCATGCTCTGCGCCAGGGTAGTCAATACTTAGGTGCAGTAAAAAGCGATCCAGCTGGGCTTCTGGTAATGGGTAAGTCCCTTCTTGCTCTAACGGGTTTTGCGTTGCCATAACTAAAAACAGCTCGCTAAGTGGATAGGTGTTTTTACCTACGGTCACTTGTCGCTCAGCCATGGCTTCTAATAGTGCCGATTGTACTTTTGCTGGTGCACGGTTAATTTCGTCAGCTAAAATAAGGTTATGAAAAAGAGGGCCTTTTTCAAATACAAACTCGCTGGTTTGTTGGCGGTAAATATCGGTACCTGTTACATCAGCTGGTAATAAATCTGGCGTAAACTGTACGCGCTGAAATGAGCCTTCAATGCCTTTAGCAAGTGCATTAACCGCACGTGTTTTTGCAAGGCCAGGGGGGCCTTCTACTAATAAATGACCATCAGCTAAAATAGCAATAAGTAGCGCTTGTGTAAGCTCTGGCTGGCCAATAATTTGTGTATCTAAGTACGTTTTTAATTGTGAAAATGCGTTAGCTGCCATAATAAGTGGACTGTCCTCGTCAGCTGGGTTGTACCTAATAGTGTTAGGTGATAAATACTGACTTATTTATAAGGTTTATAATTGGGTAACTCAAGAGTTAGACTGTATTTTTTAAAATAGTTCGTTATTTTTAACGATTTTTAGCGTACCACAAAACTTTGTAAATGCGTCTAAAAAAGCCTATTGTGATAGTCGTAATTAAACACTGTTTATATAAATTTTTGTTTTACTATTGGCTTTAGCACACGGGTTGTTTAGAATCGAGGAAAACAAACAGGTCAGACCTGTCAGCGGGAGAGCATAAATGTCTGAGCAAAACATACTAAAAACACCAAAGGGCGACCGTATTGCCATTGTTAGCGGCTTACGTACACCTTTTGCAAAGCAAGCAACAGCGTTCCACCATGTACCTGCACTTGATATGGGTAAGTTGGTGGTTAACGAAATGCTTGAAAGATTAAATTTCAATAAGTCAGAAATTGATCAACTTGTATTTGGTCAAGTAGTACAAATGCCAGAAGCGCCAAATATTGCACGTGAAATTGTATTAGGCACAGGTATGCCGGTATCGGTTGATGCGTATTCTGTATCGCGCGCATGTGCTACCAGCTTCCAGGCAATTGCTAATGTAGCTGAGTCTATTATGGCGGGTTCTGTAAGTGTAGGTGTTGCAGGTGGCGCAGATTCGTCATCAGTACTTCCTATTGGTGTTAGTAAAAAGCTAGCAGGCAGCTTAGTTGATTTAAATAAAGCGCGTACGCTTGGTCAACGCTTAAAAATATTTTCAAAACTGCGCTTAAAAGACTTATTACCAGTGCCTCCTGCAGTTGCAGAGTACTCAACAGGCCTTTCGATGGGGCAAACTGCTGAGCAAATGGCTAAAACACATAATATAAGCCGTGAAGATCAAGATGCATTAGCGCATCGCTCTCACTCACTTGCAACGCAAGCATGGGCTGATGGTAAGTTAAAAGAAGAAGTAATGACGGCGCATTTACCGCCATATAAAAGTTTTATAGAAGAAGATAACAACATTCGAAAAAACTCAACGGTTGAAGGCTACGCCAAGCTTAAGCCTGTTTTTGACCGTCAGCACGGTACTGTTACTGCCGCAAATGCAACACCATTAACTGATGGCGCAGCGGCCGTACTTATGATGAGCGAAAGCAAAGCAAAAGCACTTGGCTATGAAATACTAGGTTACGTACGTAGCTTTGCATTTTCGGCAATTGGCGTAGAAAAAGACATGTTAATGGGTCCTGCGCATTCAACGCCTATTGCACTAGATAGAGCGGGTATTACGCTTGCTGATTTAGATTTAATTGAAATGCACGAAGCGTTTGCATCGCAAACACTTGCCAATATGAAAATGTTTGCTTCAGACAAATTTGCACAGGAGCAACTTGGCCGTAGCAAAGCAATTGGCGAAATTAACATGGATAAGTTTAACGTTAACGGCGGCTCTTTAGCATATGGTCACCCATTTGCAGCAACAGGTGCACGCTTAATTACGCAAAGCTTACACGAGCTTAAACGTCGTGGTGGCGGTTTAGCATTAACAACAGCGTGTGCTGCTGGTGGTTTAGGTGCAGCCTTTGTATTGGAGAGCGCGTAATGACAGATTCAGTATTTAATTTAACGGTAGATGAAAACAAAATTGCCGTAGTAACCATTGATGTGCCGGGTGAAAAAATGAACACCCTGCGCGACTCATTTGCTGATGACTTAAAAGCTTTACTTGAAGAAGCAAAACAAGAGTCAGTAAAGGGCATGGTATTTATTAGTGGTAAAAGCGATAACTTTATTGCAGGCGCTGATGTAAAAATGCTTGATAGCGTGCAAAAGCGTGAAGATGCTTTAGCAATTAGTGAGCTATGTCATCAAGCGTTTTTTGATATGACAAAACTGCCATACACAACAGTAAGTGCAATACATGGTGCGGCGCTTGGTGGCGGTTTAGAGTTTGCTTTAGCGTGTGATTACCGCGTAGGCACAGATAGCGATATTACTAAAGTAGGCCTGCCAGAAGTACAACTTGGTTTACTACCAGGTGGTGGTGGTACGCAGCGTTTAACTAAAATTGTTGGTATTCAAAAAGCACTTGAGTGGATGCTAACCGGCAAACAAATTCGCCCCAAGCAAGCTAAAAAAGCAGGCGTGCTTGATGATTGTGTACCGCACAGTGTGCTGCTAAAAGTTGCAAAAGAATTTGCGACTAAGAAAAAGCCACAAGCAAAAGAGCCAAAGCTCGACAACATTAGTAAATTACTAGAGTCAAACCCGTTTGGTCGTAACTTTATCTTTAAAAAAGCAAAAGAAAACGTACTTAAAAAAACGGGCGGACACTACCCTGCACCGCTAGCCATTATTAAAGCTGTGCGAGCTAGCGTAGAGCTTGATGAGCTAAAAGCATATAAATCAGAAGCTGAGAGCTTTGCAACACTTGTAATGAGTGATGAGTCTAAAGCGCTTCGCGGTATTTTCTTTGCAACCACTGAAATGAAAAAAGAGTGGCGCAATAATGATGCACCAGCAATAAGCAAAACTGCTGTTTTAGGTGGTGGATTAATGGGTGCAGGCATTGCGCACGTAAGTGCTGTTAAAGCTAAAGTACCGGTACGTATTAAAGATGTAGCAGAGCAGGGCATTAGTAATGCAATGAGCTACACCTACAAAATTTTAGATAAGCGCCTTAAGCGTCGTATTATGTCTAAAGCTGATGTGCAGTTAACGATGAACCGTATTACCGGTACAACTGACTACAGTGGCTTTAAACACATTGATTTAGTAATAGAAGCGGTGTTTGAAGATCTTGCACTTAAGCAAGGTATGGTTGCAGACGTAGAGCAGCAGTGCCAAGCAAATACAATTTTTGCAAGTAACACGTCATCATTACCAATTTCGCAAATTGCAGCGCAGGCAGCACGTCCTGAAAATGTAATCGGTTTGCATTACTTCTCGCCAGTTGAAAAAATGCCATTAGTGGAAATTATTCCACACGAAGGTACATCTAAAGAGACCATTGCCCGCGTTGTTAACTTTGCACGAAAGCAAGGCAAAACGCCAATTGTTGTAAAAGACATGGCCGGTTTTTACGTAAATCGTATTTTAGCGCCTTACTTAAACGAAGCTGCTAATTTGATGCTTGCGGGTGAGCCAATTGAAAAGATTGATGCAGCCCTAGTTGAGTTTGGCTTTCCGGTAGGACCGCTGGCTCTACTTGATGAAGTAGGTATTGATATTGGCTCTAAAATTGCCCCAATTCTTGAAAAAGAATTAGGTGAGCGTTTTAAAGGCCCTGATGCATTTGTGCGTATGATTGATTCAAAACGCCTTGGCCGCAAGTCTGGTCGTGGTTTTTATGAATACGATAAAAAAGGCAAAAAAGTTGATGAGTCAGTTTACGAACTACTGGGTGTTACCCCAGCTCCACGTTTAAACAAGAGCGAAATTGCTAAGCGTTGTGTATCGAAAATGCTTAATGAAGCAGTACGCTGTTTAGATGATGGCATTATTGCAAGCCCTCGTGATGGCGACATTGGTGCAATATTTGGTATTGGCTTTCCACCATTTTTAGGTGGCCCGTTTAGCTATATGGATAAATTAGGCGCAAATAAAATAAGCTCAGATATGTCTACATTGGCTAACAGCGATGTTAATTTTGCTCCATGTGAGTCCCTGTTAACAATGGCAAGCTCTGGGACTACTTTTTATAATGCAGCAACTGTTGAGGTTGTAGCCCCTGAAGTACAAAGCACTGAGCCACAAGAGCAAAGTGTAACAGAGCCTGAAGTTACTAAAGAGATTGAAACAAAAGAATAAAGTTTCTACTGTCTATAAAAACCGCATTTAGATGCGGTTTTTTTATGATTTTTAATATTTAAATGAGGAGCTTAATGACATTATTTACACAAAGATTGAGCATGTACCAAATAGAAGAGTCTGATTGGCCTCTTTTTCTAGGGGCTGTTGATCTTTCAAGGTTGAATTTGCAGCAGTTTGTTTGGTATTTAGGCAAAGCAGAGCCTGTGTAGTGTGGTTATTCCCCATAAATAGGCGATAACGCAGCATTAATGCCAAACAGGCGCTGCCCAAAGGGTTCTTCCTAGGGGCTATTTACTCTTTGTTGCTCGGTTTTTACTTAGCCCACTAGGTTACAAACCTCGCGCCGCGATTAAATAGCCCCTAATTTGAACAAATTTTAATCCGCAAAGATCAACAGCCCCTAGCGCTTCATCGCGCTCCTCAAGTCCTCAAGTATTGTTTTGATATGCCAATGGAGTCACTTGTAAGAAACCGTTTTGAGATACGCTTACCTAAGTGGAATACTAAATCACGCCATCCACTGTGTTTACTCATGATTGATAATAAAACAAAACAACCAATCGGTGTTACAGGCTTTGCCTATGACAGTGAAACCGCAGAGCTTGGTTATTTATTATTGCCTGAGTATTTTAACAAAGGCTACGCGACAGAGTCGCTAAGAGCTGTGATTGACTGGGCTTGGAAAGAGTGTGGTATTAGGCAGTTTAAAGCAGTCGTAACGCGTGGCAATGTTGGTTCCGAAAAGGTGCTTAGTAAGTGCGGCTTAACCCACACCGATACACTTCCTAAAGCGCATACAATAGGCGAAAAGTTATATGACGATTTAATTTATACGCTTAAGGTGTAGCGTTTTAATGGGCTAGTAGCCTAGCCCAGAAAGTGCTTACAAGTGAAGTAAAATAGCTTTGCGGTCTTTCTCTGGCATGTTTTCTACGACTAAATTAAATGAGTTATCAATCATTCTCTCTATTTCGCCTTGTGGAATAGTGCCGTCTAAAATTACTGTGTTCCATAAGCGTTTATTCATATGGTAACCAGGGATCACTGCCGGGAAAATATCACGCAACGATACTGCTTCATCAGGATCACACTTTAAGTTAAGCCACCAAATAACCTCACCATCATCATTAGTTTGACCGTCATTGCCAATAGCAAGAGTCGCAAACATTTTATGATTCACTTTATATACATCAACCTCTTGTGCAAATGGTTTTGTAACCTGAACAAGTGGTTTTTTAACTAAATACTCATGTACTTTTTTGTGGTCCATGATCCATTCCTTGAAGTCATACTCGGTAAAGCTACCATAGCAGTTTTTTTCACATTTGATTATATGTATTTTAGTATAAATTAAAATTTTACAAGCTAATACAACATGTAGCGTAAAACCAACGTAATTTTAGTTGAACAAAATCCAGTTCGTGGTATGTTTCTGGCAATCAAAAAAATAATAGGAATTCACACATGCCAAAGGCGAGTGATGTTAAAAAAGGTACTGCTATTGACTTTAATGGCCGCGTTCTAGTTGTAAAAGATATTGTGCGCTCTGTGCCGCAAGGTCGTGCTGGTGGTAGTCTATACCGTATGCGTTTATACGATGTAGTAACAGGTAGTAAAGTAGACGAGACATTTAAAGATAGTGATATGTTAACACTGGCTGATTTAACACGCCGTGAAGTAATGTTATCGTACATTGATGGCGATGAGTATGTGTTCATGGATAATGAAGATTACACGCCTTACAACTTAAACAAAGATGCTATTAGCGAAGAAATTTTATTCGTTAATGAAGAAACGCAAGGTGTACACGTAATTGTTATTGATGGCGCGCCAGTAGGACTTGATTTACCGTCAAGTGTTGAACTTGTTGTTGAAGAAACAGATCCGTCAATTAAAGGTGCATCTGCAAGTGCGCGTTCAAAACCTGCACGTATGTCAACTGGCTTAAATATTTCTGTGCCAGAGCATATTTCAACAGGTGACCGTATCCGTATTAATACTGTTGAACACAAATTTATGGGTCGTGCTGAAAAGTAACCCTTAAATGATAATTTTAAAAGCCGAATCGGTGTTTAACAGGTTCGGCTTTTTTGTGCGCGGGGATTTGTTGCTTTAAATTTAATCAGGTTAGCGTTAGAGTAGCCGCCGTATTTTTGAGCAAATTTAAGGGTTAACTTTGTTTATAGTTTTACTAAGCTGTGCATTTATAGCTTTAATGTATTTAGAAGCCATTAAAAAAGGGATGCCAATTAAGCGATGGCTGATTTTAGGTGCTTTACTTGGCCCTGTAGCTTGGTGCTTGTTTAATATACATTATCGTCGTACTTTAGTAAGAAATGTAGGAATAAATACATGTATATGGTGCCCTTAATTTATCGACGCCACATTTTTATTTTTTCTAATTAAGCTTGGGGCTGCTTTAGTTTGTTGCTGCTTTAAAAACTCAGTAAATTCACTTTTTGATAGTGGCTTAGAATAATAATAACCTTGTACTGTTTCGCAATTAAGCTTTCTAAGTATATCAATTTGATGTGCTTGTTCTACACCTTCAGCAACTACATGTAAATCAAGGTTATGCGCAATAGTGACTATTGAGTCGACCATGTTACGGCCACGTTCATTGGTCATGTCATCTATAAATGCTTTATCTACTTTAAGTGTATTGAGCGGAAATTGCTTTAAATACGCTAAAGAAGAGTAACCAGTACCAAAATCATCCATTGCTAAATGAATACCTCGTGCATTCAAAGAACGCATAATTGCAATGGCTTCTTTAGGGTCATCCATTACAGTACCTTCTGTTATTTCAAGCTCTAAAAAGTATGAGGGTAACTCGTTTTTTTGCAAAATGACGTCAATACGCGAGGTTAGATCAGGGAGACTAAATTGTTTTGCTGATAAGTTAACGGCTACTCGACCGCTAAATAAACCGCTATCTAGCCATTCTTTTACGTCTCTGCAGGCTTTATTTAATACTACTTCACCAATTTCAATTATTTGGCCAGTCTCCTCGGCTATAGGAATAAATACTCCTGGGCTAATAATGCCTTTTTTAGGTGTAATAAAGCGAACTAATGCTTCCATTCCGGTTAGCTTACCTGTGCGAATATTCATTTTTGGTTGATAGTACACTTCAAAATGATCTTCTTTTAAACCAAAGCGCATAAGGTTTTCTATTTGCAGTCGCTTAACTGCTTGACGATTCATTGTGTCATTAAAAAATAAATAGCTGTTACCTTTCTTTTTAGCGTGATACATCGCTGTATCTGCGTTTTTCAAGAGTAACTCTGGTGTATTACCGTCTTCTGGGAATAATACAATACCTACACTTGAGGTGATTGCCAGTTCGTGTCCAGCCATTTTAAATGGAGTAGCAATGGCGGCTAAAAACTGTTTAGCCATGCGTGTAATTACATGAATGTCATTAGTATCTGACATTACAAGAGCAAATTCATCGCCACCTAAGCGATAAAATACGTCATTTTCACGTGTTAGTTTACTCAACCGCATCGCTAATTTAGCTAATAAACTATCACCTAGTTGGTGCCCTAAAGAGTCATTGATTTTTTTAAAGTTGTCTAAATCGAATACCAGTAGGGCATGATGCGAATTAAGCTTTCCCAGTTTTTGCAAATTTGTGAAAAACAAGTTTCGATTAGGAAGGCTGGTTGTGCGATCTCGATTCGATAAGTTGTGTAACTGCGACTCAGCTTTTTTCCGTTCAGTCAAATCAGAGTAAACGACTACATAGTTAGTTATTTGGTTTTGATCGTTTTTAATTTCATCTATTGAAATTTCAATTGGCAGTAAAATACGTTCGCTATTGCGAAGTTTAATCTCTTGTTGGATATGCTCACGACTTTTTACTATTTCAACTATTTTATCAGTATAGCTTTGCTCATATCCCGGTAAGCTAAAATCTTTTTGTAGATAGTTCTCACGAGCACCACCGAATAACGTTAAAAAGCTTGGGTTAATGTCGACCAATTTAAAATTTTTATCATAAATAGCTAAAGCATCAGTAAATGATTCGACACATTTTGCAAATAAGTTTAAACGTTCTTCAGTTGACTTTAACTGGGATATATCGCGCACCGTCCCCGTCATCCGAAGCGGAGACAGGTTCGCATCTTTTTCAATTATTTTCCCGCGATCAAGCACCCAATGCCAGCGTCCAAATGTATCTTTTATACGATAAGTCGCTTCAAAAAAAGCCGACTGTTCTGCAAAATGTATTTTTAATAAGTGTTCAACGTTGTTGATATCGTGAGGGTGGATTAGACTTTTATTTGGTGGAAACCCCATTAAGGTAGTTGAGTCCATTAAGTATTTATCGTTAATACGAATAACTTCGCCTGTTTTTATGTTCCAGTCCCAAAGTGTATCGCCGCTACCTTCTACAGTACTTTTCAAGCGCCTTTTGGAAAGCTGCAGTTGGTGGCGTGAACGCCTAAGTTTATAAATAATAAATAATAGGTATGGTAAAACAAGCGTAATAGCTGCGCTTGTTATAATGAGTATATTGTCGGGGTTGTAATTCAATGATGACTCAAAGGCAAAAAGCTCAAATGAGAAAACAAGTACTACAAGCATGCTTAGTTTTATTATTGTTGTTATCATTTTTTTGTTACTTATGATTTACAAATGATAATTTAAAACAAGCTAAACCTAGTGTCAAAGAGATTGAGAGTAAACGGGTATTTTTTGAGATTTATTGACTTTTGCCGAGCTTAAAAGCTCATATCTTGGTCTATTATCATCAAATAGGCTTAGTGCATAAACTTTAACTTCATTTAGTGTTAGTGCGTTTAAGGCATCTAAAAGTCGCTGCTGCATATGAAATTCATGATCTCTGTTACCAATAGCAAGCCATAACCTTTGTGAGCGCAGGCGCAAGTTTTTATCTTTTTCTGCAATATGAGTACTAAGGCCATGTTTTTGCTGTTGCCAATCGTTTTCATCAAGTGCATCAATGTTATCAAGGTAGTTTCTAATAAAGCTGTGATGACGATGCAATAATGTTTTTGCTTCAAACTTAGGTGATTGCACATAAAATGCTATTCCAGCACGAGTATTAAAAGGTGCATAACCTGCGCCCACTAAATAACCTAGCTGTTGTGTTGTTCGTAATTCGTTAAAGTAATCTTGATTAATTAAATGATTTAACACCATCATTTTTACTTTTTCGGCCACGCAACCCGTTTGCGCTTGATAGTAAACTACCATGGCATGGTCACTACAAGGAAGTTCTAACTCATAGCTAGTTACTTTTTTAATTTCAAAAAGAGGGCGTCTTAAATCTTCAATTATGGCTGCGTTTTTTAGGTGTTCGGCGACCTTTTTTTGAAAAGCTATTGCATCACTTTGCTGCCAGTTACCATGTAAAAATGATTCAACATGAAGTGCTTTAAAAAAGTCTGTTCTGAACTCATTAAATTGCTGAAAACAGGTGTTTTTTAATGCCGAGGCAAGCTCCCCCGGTTGTGGGTTCCAAGGCATTATTTTTGCGCCTAAAATGCTAAATAACTCACTGACTGGTTTGTTTTGGTTGCTATTGCGCCAATGCCTTACAAGCTGTTTTTTATATTCTGCAAAGCGTTTTGCACAAATTTTTACATTAAATAAAGCATCTATTAATTGATCAACAAGCTCTAACTGGCTAGATGAAAGCCCAGCGGTATGTAGAGTTAATCCACCTTGATGCGAGGTTAAGTGGTAGCTAAGTCCTGCAAGCTCAGCAGGGTAGAACTGCTCGCCCACACTATCCATAAATAAATCAGTAAATAAGCGGGTGAGTGCCATATGCTTTACGTCTTTTACGGCAAAATCAGAATCCATGGCCAAATAAAAATGACCTTTAGCAACACGAAATGTGTTGTCTTGTTTAAACCAAAAGTCAAAACCGGGCTCTTTTACTAATAGCTCGGGTTTAGTCTGTGGTTTTATGACATCAAACAACACCACTTCTTTTGTTAAATAAGGATTAGCGGTAGGTAGCAGCATTTCGCTCAACGGTTTATTTACCTGGCTAAGGGCATCAAGCCAACTAGGTGAAATATGTTCTACTTTATATGGTGTGTTGTACCATGCGGTTTTATGTTCAGGCTCTACATCTGGATGTATAAGTACGATGCGCATATTATGTGGCGTTAACCACTGCATGGCCATTTCGTGGGTCACTTTTTTAAAGCCTTCCATTAAATAGTCGCCTTGCACGTAGTTTGCTTCATCGTAATGCTGCATATTAATGCTTAAATTACTGACCCAATCAATCAAGCGTGACTTTTCTTGGTTATCGAATGCTATTTGTAATAGATTTTTTTTATCTTGATATAAGCGCGGCAATTTTTCGGTGTTATGGTTAATTAAACAAATATATTCAAACACCATTTCAATAATATCTTCGAAGTATTCAATACCTTCATCGGTAAGCGCTAAACTAATATTAAAATCTTTAAAGTTACTGCCATTAATACCACCGCCAGCAGAAAGAGCGTTTATCCAGCCTTGCTCTTTTAAAATAGAATAAAGAGAGCCCGCGCCTTCATAGCCAAGTAAATGGGCAATAAAGCTCACTGTTTTGTGGCGATAAAAATCGTCAATATTAGGCATAGCAAAACTTATGATAAGTTTTTGCATATGCTTATGCGGCTCAATGTGAAGTATTTTTCCTATGTCTTGTTTGCGATAGAGTGGCTCACTGATCTCTGGCTTTTTGAGGTTTTTATTTCCCTTAATTGCGCCAAAGTAAGTTTGTGCCCAGCTTTGTAGCGTGTCTAATGTTTCGTTTGCGCAAATAACTAAAGTCATCCACTGAGCTTGATACTGACTATTAAAAAAGTCGCGAAGTTCATCACTAATACAGCGCTCTCTGTCTGCTAAGGTTTGTAGGTTACCTACAGAAAATTTAGCAAATGGATGGGCAGGATTTACCGTTTCTTTGTGCGCTTGATAAATACGGCGACCATCGTCTTTTATTTTTAGTTTAAACTCGGCTTCAATGGCGTTGCGTTCTTTTTCTGTTTCGGCTGAATTTAAAAGCGGAGCAATAAAAAAGCGGCTAAATTGGGTAAGCGATTGTTCAAATTCTTGGTTATTAATATCAAAAAAGTAACAGGTATGCTCAGTGCCAGTCCACGCATTAGTGTTCCCGCCAGCTTGCGAAACAAAATTATTAAAACTGCCTGAATCTGGGTATTGGTCAGTGCCTAAAAAAAGCATGTGCTCTAAAAAGTGTGCTAGGCCTTGCCTATCAAGAGGATCGTCAAAATGCCCGGCGTTAACTGCCATTGACGCCGCCGCTTTTGTAGAATCTTTATCTTGCACTAATAGTACTTTTAGACCATTGTCCAGTGTAAAGGCGCGGTATGCTCTGTTATCATTGCGGCTGATATTCAAATGATGCTCCTGAAACTAAACGTTTACTTGTTAACAACAGATGATGGCTTCAGGAAAGCGAAATACAGCTTAAAGATTTACCTGAATCTCATGAAAGAATTATTTAGAAATAAATAGATTTATGTTGTTAATATAGCTGACAAATGGGCAAACTGGCTACTGTTTTATATTCTTTAATCGGTTGATTTTTTATGAAAACAATCTTAATAATGCGCCACGGCGAAGCAACACCCATGCAGGCTGATGATGAAGGTAGAAATTTAACCCAAGCAGGGCATGATGAAGCTGAAAAAATGGGTCTTTGGCTCAATAAAACACATCACCCCGATGCACTGTTAGTAAGTCCTTACATTCGAGCGCAGCAAACGGCTGCAGGTGTTGCTAAAAATAACGAATTTAAATTTAGCGAAACCACGTCCGATATAATCCCTGAGGGCAAACCTCAAATTGCCGCCGATTATATCGAAACACTTATAGCTACTCACCCCCAATGTAATACGTGGCTTGTTGTATCACATATGCCTATTGTAAGTTATTTAGTGGACCAATTAAGCCCTGGCAATATGCCCATTTTTAATACAGGTGCTGTTGCTGTTATTAGTTACGATGAGCAAGCCCAGCGTAGTAGTTATTTAAGTATAAATGCCCCAGAAAACCTTTAAATATAAATAATTGAGAAAAGTAATATGACGATAGAACGCCTTCAAACAGGTGCGCGTATGAGCCGCATTGTAAAACATAATGGCACTGTATATTTATGTGGGCAGGTATGCGCCGACGTACAAAAAGGTATCAAAGAACAAACTCAAACCATGCTCGATAAAGTAGAGGCTCTGCTTGATGAAGCGGGAAGTTCAAAAGATCATATGCTTAGTGCGACTATATATGTGAAGAGCATGGAATACTTTGCTGATATGAATGCAGTATGGGATGCATGGGTAACCGAGGGTTATGCACCTGCACGGGCCTGCGTAGAAGCTAAAATGGCACGTGATGCACTACTTGTTGAAATTTCAGTAGTAGCAGCTTTAAAAGAATAATAGCTTTAATGACTCGCTCCCCCGTTGTACTTATCACTGGCTCTAGTCGAGGTATTGGCGCAGCTACCGCACTATATTTTGCAAAGCAGGGCTATAATGTTTGCATTAATTATAAAGCTGATTTAGCTAGTGCGATGTTGGTTGCAGAAGAAGTAAAGCGATTAGGCGTTGAGGCTGAAGTAATTCAAGCTGACGTATCACTAGAGGCTGACGTTTTAGCTTTATTTATGCATCTAGATAAAGAGTTTGGTCAACTTGATGTACTAATAAATAACGCCGGTATTTTGAAACCACAAATGCCTTTGTTAGAAATGAGTGCTGAGCGCATAAACGAAGTTTTGACAACAAATATTACCAGTGCTTTTTTATGTAGCCGTGAGGCAATAAAGCGAATGGGAAATGGCGGTAGTATTGTTAATGTTTCATCGGGAGCTGCTAAAACGGGCTCTCCTAATGAGTACATTGATTATGCAGCATCTAAAGCTGCAATGGACACATTTACTATTGGCTTGGCAAAAGAGGTAGCAAGTAAAGGTATTCGTGTTAATTCGGTTAGACCTGGGCTTATCTACACTGATATGCATAGCGATGGCGGTGAAAAAAATCGAGTTGATCGTCTTAAAAGTAAATTACCCCTTGGCAGAGGCGGTACACCCGAAGAAGTCGCTGCAGCAATTTACTTTTTAGCTTCGGAGCACGCTTCCTTTACAACGGGTAGTTTTGTTGATGTAGCCGGCGGTTTGTAAGTTAAAGTAGTAAAGCTAGCCAAAACGTAAAGCTAATAACACTTAAGATAGTAGAAAGTACAACAGCCCCAGCAAGAGTAGCTTCATGCTGCTTTATTTGACTTGCAATAAGATAAGCATTTACGCCAACAGGGGACGCACTTAAAAGTACCAATACATTAAGTATTTGCGTGTCTAGCTTAAATACATAAGTGCCTACCAATAAAACTAACGCAGGCAATAAAAATATTTTTAAAATTGATGCTATTAACGCGGGTTGCCAATTTGCAGCTATTTTATAAAAAGCTAAGTTTGCACCAAGTACAAATAGCGCACAGGCAATTGCTGGTTTAGCTAATAGTTCCAAACTATTTGCTAAGTCGGTAAACAGTGTAACTCCTAAAATGTTTAATATAAGCCCGCACCCAATACTCAGTACTATTGGGTTTAACACCATACTTTTTCCAAAGTGCGACCACGAAAATTTATCGCTACTACCTTTAGCGCCTATTAAAAAAGTAAGTGCAAATAGCAATGTGCTATGAAAAGTAATGATCATAAATGCAATGGCTATCATCTCTTTGCCAAGCGATGCAATAACAATAGGAATACCCACTAACACCATATTTGAATAGCTAGAAGCAAGTCCAAAAACGCCATGTTGTTGGTAATTTTTTAAGTATTTTTTATTTAAATAAAAGCGGTCAATTAAAATACCCACCCCAAATACACTCAGAACAGGTATGTAAAAGCTCAAAAATGCAAAAAGGCTAATGCTTTGCTGTAAGTTAATTTGCGACATATTTAATAATAAAAAAGCTGGCAAACTAATATAAAAAGTAAACTTACTCAGGCCTGCGATATGCTGCTTGTCGAAAAATTTTAATCGGCAACAGCTATAACCAAGCGCAACAATAAAAATGAGCGGAAAAATAATTGAAAAAATATGCACGTAGTTACATCCTAGTAATGGCTAAAGTTAGCGTCTAAATTCATCACTTTGCGGTAAATTAATTAAAATAAGTACAGCGCCTCTTCCACCATATTCGAGAGGGGCTTGGTGCATCGCTATTACGTCTGGGTGCTGTACTAAATACTGCGGTACTTTGTGCTTTAGTACACCGCCACCAATACCATGCACTACACATGCACAATAATAATGCTGCTTTTTACATTCGTGAATGAGTCCAGCAAGTTCGTCTTTAGCTAATTCTTTATTTAAGCCATGTAAATCTAGCGTCAAATCGGGTGCAAAGTCACCACGGCGAAGCTGTTTAGCTAGAAAGGTATCTTGGCCAGGTTTTACATATTTAACCGTGCCGTGAGTGTCTATATCAGGAATATAAACATCTGAGAAGAAAAATTCAGATTGAGCCTGCTTTTTTTGCTGGGCAAATTGCTTAGCTTGTGACACCTTAGGCTTTGTATCAAAACGATGAGTATCTTGTTTAAATACTTTGGCGCCTGTGATCGTTTGACGAAATAAGCTTATGTCGTCATTGCTTAGGGACGAATGTGATGGGGTGTCTTTTTTCATAACTATTACCTAAACAAAAAAACGTAAAAACGCAGCGCAAAAGGCGGTACAATACTTAAATAAGGGGCAATTGTAATTTGCCCAGCGCAGATAGGCAATGCAATCGTCTTAAAGACTCAAAACAGTCAGTAGGCTAATACAGGTAAAAATATATGAGCGATTTACAAATAGAAGAAGCAACACTCGAAGAAGCCGTTGCAGAACTGTCAACTTTACATGACTGGTTACGTTGGACTACAAGCCAATTTGCAAGTAGTAGTATATTTTTTGGACATGGTACAGATAACGCATGGGATGAAGCTGTAAGCTTATTACTGCCTGCGCTTAGCTTGCCTGTAGATGCGCCAAAAGAATTAATGCACGCGCGTTTAACAAGCACAGAAAAAAACCGACTTGCGGGTCTTATTGCAGAACGTATTAACGACTGCACACCAGTACCTTACTTAACAAACATTGCATGGTTTGCAGGTATGCCATTTTATGTGGATGAACGTGTACTTATACCCCGTTCACCGTTTGCTGAGCTTATCAGTAATCGCTTTACACCCTGGCTTGAAGATCCACAATCAGTTAACCGCATATTAGATTTATGTACGGGGTCGGGTTGTATCGCAATTGCACTTGCGCAAGCTTTTGAGCAGGCACAAGTTGATGCGGTAGATATATCGTATGAAGCGCTTGAAGTGACAGACATTAACATTAACGATTACATGTTGAGTGATCGCGTGTTACCTATTCAGTCTGATGTATTTAGCGGTGTGCCAGGTCAAAAATATGACCTGATAGTAGCAAACCCGCCGTATGTTGATGCAGAAGATATGGCTGACCTGCCACGTGAGTTTCATCATGAGCCAGAGCTTGGGCTTGCATCAGGCCACGATGGTTTAGATGTAACCCGAACTATATTGAGCGAAGCGAGTGAACATCTAACTGATAGCGGTTTGTTATTTGTAGAAGTTGGTAACTCTATGGTGCATATGGATGCACTGTATCCGGGCGCACCGTTTGAGTGGGTTGAGTTTGAACAAGGTGGGTTAGGTGTTTTTGTAATTACTAAAGCACAGCTTGACGCGTATTTTGCAAAATAAACTTTAAGGCCGAGCCAAATGTGCTCGGCTACTTTGGTAGTCATTAGGAATGAGGAAAGTTAATGGCAGGTAATAGCATAGGGCAGTTATTTAAAGTGTCCACCTTTGGTGAGAGCCACGGCGTCGCATTAGGCGGCGTAGTTGATGGTACTCCCGCAGGCCTTGAGATCACAGAGGCTGATTTACAAATTGATTTAGATCGCAGAAAACCAGGGCAAAGCCGTTATACAACACAGCGCCGTGAGAGCGATAAAATAAAAATTTTAGCAGGCGTTTTTGAAGGTAAAACCACAGGCACTAGTATTGGTTTATTGATAGAAAATACCGATCAACGCTCGCAAGATTACGGCAAAATTAAAGACGTATTTCGCCCAGGTCATGGCGATTACACCTATTGGCATAAATACGGCCTGCGCGATTATCGCGGTGGGGGTCGTTCTTCTGCTCGCGAAACAGCAATCCGTGTAGCGGCAGGCGCAATTGCTAAAAAATATTTAAAGCAGTTTCATGGTATTGAAGTAAAAGCATGCTTAAGTCAGCTTGGGCCAATAAAAGCCGAGAGTTACGATTGGGATGAAGTTGAAAACAACTTATTCTTTTTCCCTGATGCAAGCAAACTAGAAGCACTTGACGAGTACATGCGTGATCTAAAAAAACAAGGTGACTCTGTAGGCGCTAAAGTAAAAGTAGTAGCGAGCAATGTACCTGTAGGGTTAGGCGAGCCAGTATTTGACCGATTAGATGCTGAAATTGCACATTCACTAATGAGCATTAACGCAGTGAAAGGCGTTGAAATTGGTGATGGCTTTGATGTAGTAGAGCAAAAAGGCTCAGAGCATCGCGATGAGTTAACCCCAGAAGGCTTTACTTCAAACCATGCGGGTGGCGTACTTGCTGGTATTTCTACAGGGCAAGATATTATCGCCTCAATTGCGCTTAAGCCTACATCAAGTATCACTATCCCAGGTAAAAGCATTAATACTGAAAACGAAGCAGTAGAGATGATCACCAAAGGGCGTCACGATCCGTGTGTTGGTATTCGTGCAATTCCTATTGCTGAGGCAATGATGGCTATTACATTAATGGACCACTTACTGCGCCAGCGCGGGCAAAACCCGCATGTAAACCACGAACATGGCCCAATTAACGGCTCTGTTTAAGCGTTTATGATTATAAAAAAGCGCGGACTACCGCGTTTTTTTATGTCTGTAATTTGCTTTAAAGCCTTTCAGTAGTTGTTCAACTAAGCCCCATATACTGTAAGCATGGAGGGTATTAATCATGAACGATATTATAAATGAACACTCACAACTTAAAACTCAAGCAGCAATAGCGCGATTAGAGCGCTTTAGTAAATTAACCGATAGCAGCATTGGTATTCCATTTACTAAATTTAATATAGGCCTAGAGGCAGTGATTGGCTTAATACCCGTAATAGGAGATGCGGCAGGGCTTATTTTATCAAGCTATGTACTAGTAGAAGCGCAGCGTTTAGGCGTGAGTAAACGTATAAAGAGTAAAATGATTATCAATATGCTCATTGACTTTGTGGGCGGTTTAGTACCATTTTTTGGTGATATTTTTGATGCATTTTTTAAAGCTAACACGCGTAATACCCGTATGTTAAAAAAGTATATAGCTAAGCAGGTAAAAGTAGAGGGCATTGAACACTAAGCAATACTGATGTCGAAAGTATTTAATGGGCTAAATTATTCAAAGTGTAGAAGTTACTTATACCTAAATTCGGATAATAACTACTTATTGATTTTGCTTTAACTTGCTTTTATTTAGCTTACTTTTAAGATGTAAGCTGTGAATTTAAAATAGGCAGATATATGTACCTTAACCACCCAAGGTATGGCAATAGACCAATAACTACAAATACCTTAGTGACAATAGAGGAGATAGAGAAAGGGCATTGGCGTTACTCGAATCTTAAGTACTTCCCTAATACGGTAATATTGGCTGATATAAAAAAGCAAAATTATGCCATTTTTCCTCGAACACTCTATGTAGATATTGAGGAGCAGTGTGAAACTTGCTCTAAGGCATTTATTTTCTTTGCTCAAGAGCAACAATATTGGTATGAGGTACTTGGCTTTTGGGTGGATTCACACTGTACACGTTGCTTTGAATGCCGTAAACATACCAGATATATACTAACTCTACGTAAACGGTACGATATGTTAACTAGCTTAGCTAATAAAACCTCAAGTGAAAAAACACAGCGTAAAGAACTTGCCAATACGCTTTACTGTTTAGGTATTATTAAAAATATCAATAAAGTGAAAGATTAGTTCGCTTATATTTTACTATCACGCCTTATTTTTACTTTAGTTGTAAAAGCCCGTACAATTCGTCTCGTTTTTACTGCGCAAAATAGCGCTGCAACCGAGACAAATTAGCCCAATTTTATGCACCAAATAGCTGATCTTATTTCAATTTTTGAACACACTTTTTATCAAAGTCATAATACACGATTGATAAAAGGCGATAGTGAACCTGTGTACTTACCAAAAACAGAACAGGTGCCGTATCATCAAATTGTATTTGCGCATGGTTTTTATGCCAGTGCACTACATGAAATAGCACATTGGTTGGTGGCGGGTGATGAACGCCGGTTACGAGAAGATTATGGTTATTGGTACTGCCCAGATGGGCGCGACAAACAAAAACAAGCTGAATTTGAAAAGGTAGAAATAAAGCCCCAGGCGATAGAGTGGTTATTAAGCACCGCAGCAGGGTTTAATTTTAATGTGTCGGTGGATAACTTAAACGGCGAGCAAACGTGTCGGTTTGATTTTCAGCAGCGAGTACATGCACGCGTATTATCGCTTATCGAAAATGGCTTTAACTCCCGTACAGAGTCACTATTAAAAGCACTCTGTGATTTTTACAATACATCGTGGCCATTAACAGCACAGCAATTTAATTGGCAACACCCAAAGGAGCTTTGTAATGGCGTTTAAATTAGGTTTAATTGTAAACCCAGTGGCGGGTTTAGGCGGCACAGTTGCCTTAAAAGGCAGTGATGGCGCGCGCACAGCCGCTAAAGCAATTGAATTAGGTGCAGAGCCAAAAGCAAATAGCCGTACAAAAGCAGCGCTTGAAGTGCTATTGCCTTATAAAGAGCGCTTGACCATTTACACGGTTAACGGTGACATGGGTGAGAAAACAGCAAAAGCTTTAGGCTTTAATGTAGAGGTTGTATATAACACTGCAGCAATAACAACCCCAGATGACACAGAGCAATCAGCAAAAGTACTTAAAGACTCTGGTGTTGATTTGGTTTTATTTGCAGGAGGCGACGGTACAGCGCGTAATATTTGCCATGCAATAGAAGATACAGTTCCGGTACTTGGTATTCCAGCAGGGTGTAAAATTCACTCTGGTGTGTACGCTATTACACCAAAAGCGGCAGGGCGTGTAGTCGAAATGCTGGTTAAAGGTGAGTTAGTTACATTAGCAGATGCCGATGTAATGGATATTGACGAAGAGGCGTTTAGGCGAGGCACCGTAAAAGCTAAACGCTACGGTGAAATGCAAATACCAAGCGAAGTACGTTATGTACAAGCGGTTAAAAATGGTGGTAAAGAAACAGATGAATTAGTGCTTGCCGATATTGCAGCGCATGTGGTTAGCGAAATGGATGAAGACACATTTTATATTATGGGGAGTGGCTCAACGGTTGAGGCCATAATGGAAGAAATGGGTCTTGAAAATACGTTACTTGGTGTTGATTTAATAAAAGATCAAACCTTAGTTGCCCAAGATTTAACGGCTAAGCAATTGCTTGAGCTTACACATGATCAAAGTACTAAGTTAGTCATTACGCTCATTGGCGGGCAAGGGCATATATTTGGCCGTGGTAACCAGCAATTGAGCCCTGCGCTTATACGTAGAGTTGGTAAAGAGAATATAATCGTGGTTGCAACTAAAACCAAATTACAAGCGCTTAATGGCCGTCCACTTATTTGTGATATTGGCGATGACGAATTAGATGATGAATTAACCGGTTATATTAAAGTAACCACCGGATTTAACGACCATATTATGTATGCAGTAGGACACCAAAACTTTGAAAATACAGGTGTTTTGCAAAACCAGGAGATTAATAAATGAGTTTAGTGAACTATATCGATTCAGCCCAGCAGTACTTCGATGATTTAGTAGTAAAAGCAACTGACGATGAGTTATTTGCAGGCGGCTATTTACGAGGTCATTTTGATCTTGCAGTTGGTTATGCCGAAGTAGAAAAGCTGACAATCAGTATAGATGAGCTAAACGAAACTGTAGAGCAAAGCTTAGTTAAAGCATATCGTAACGGCGAGCTTAACGAAGAAGACAAAACATTAGTAGCACGCTTATGGGAAGAAGTTAAAGCCCTCGCTTAACGGCTCTTTTAGCGCAATATAAAAACACGACTTGCTTAGTGTGATCGTGTTTTTTGGTATTAGCTTGGTTGTATTTTATGTTTGCGACGCAAAGCCTCGTCTATTTTTTAGCTTAATATTTTGTAGGCGGGAGTTTACCTCGCGCTTTTTGGTATTAGCTTGGTTGTATTTTATGTTTTCGACGTAAAGCCCAGCCTATTGTTTGGTTTAATATTTGTAGGCAGGAGTTTATCCCAGACACAAAAAAACCTTGTCACTTTCGTGGCAAGGTTTTTTTATTAAAGACTCGTTGCTTATTTAGCTGTGAAGCTAACTGGGCGACGCTCTTTACGAGGACCACTGCGCTTATCACCGCGAGGCGAATCATTACGTTTTCTGTCGCCAGAAGGACGTTCACCACGTGGTTCAGCAGGGCCTTGATCTTGTGTAATTGTCATACCCATAGGGCGTTTACAAATAAACACTTTTTGGAAGTGATCAAGTACATCTTTAGGCATGTTTTGCGGTAACTGTACTGTACTGTGACTGTCATGAAGACGGATGTCACCAATAAACTTGCTCGAGATGTCAGCTTCGTTAGCAATAGCGCCAACAATGTTTTTAACCTGTACGCCATGCTCACGACCCACTTCGATACGGTAAGTATCCATAGGTCCAGCATCACGGCTGTTGCGTTCACGAGGTTTACGTTCTGCACGCTCACCACCGCGCTCGTTACGACGTCCGCGATCTCCACGGTCATTGCGTGAGTTGCGGTCATTACGTTCGCGAGGTTGAATTTTAACTTCTTCAACTTTAATTGGTGATTGTTGCTGTGCTAAACACAATAACGCACCCGCTAAGTCTTCAGGAGCAAGCTCAAGTTTTTGAGCCATATTTGCAGCTACTTCGTTGAAGAACGTAGTATCTTTGTTTTCAAGTGCAAGCGTAAGCTTTTCTTGTAATGCATTGATACGTTTTTCTTCAACTACTTTAGCTGTAGGTAATTCAACCTGAGCAATTTCAGATTTAGTATGACGAATGATATTTTTAAGTAAATAACGTTCGTTATGCTTAACAAATAAAATTGCTTTACCAGTACGACCTGCACGACCTGTACGGCCAATACGGTGTACGTAGGCTTCAGAATCTTGTGGGATATCGTAGTTGATAACTAGGCTTAAGCGGTCTACATCAAGACCACGTGCTGCTACGTCTGTTGCAATAACAACGTTTAGCATACCATTTTTTAAGCGATCTACAGTGCGCTCACGCGCTTGCTGGTTCATGTCACCGTTAAGTGGAGCAGCAGAGAAACCTTCGCGCTCTAATAATTCAGCAAGTTGAACTGTATCGTTACGAGTACGTACGAAAACAATAGCACCTTCATATTGCTCAGCTTCTAAGAAACGAACAATTGCTTTGTTTTTATGTACGTGAGCATTCCAAAACACTTGCTCAACAGATGATACTGTAGAGTTACGCGCAGAAATATGAACCTGTTCAGGGTTATTCATATATTTGCTGCTGATGTTTTGAATTTGCTTAGGCATGGTCGCAGAGAAAAGACATGTTTGCTTTTCACGCGGCGTTTTTTCCATGATGTTTTCAACATCATCGATAAAGCCCATACGTAACATTTCATCGGCTTCATCAAGTACAAGAGCTTGTAAAGCATCAAACTTGATAGTGCCACGGTTAATGTGATCAATTAAGCGACCAGGTGTCGCAACAATAATTTGTGCGCCACGACGAAGTGCGCTTAATTGAATGCTGTAGCTTTGGCCACCATAAAGTGCCAATACTTCTACACCACGAGTGTGTTTTGCATATTGTTCAAATGCCTCAGCAACTTGGATCGCAAGCTCACGTGTTGGAGTGAGTACAAGGATCTGTGGCTGTTTCACAGACGGGTCAATATTATTTAGTAATGGCAGTGCAAATGCTGCTGTTTTACCTGTACCCGTTTGTGCTAGTCCCAGTACGTCCTTTCTTTCTAGCAATAACGGTATACATTGAGCTTGGATTTCAGATGGTGTCTTGTAACCCAACTCTTCAACTGCCTTCAAAATTGCAGGAGAAAGATTTAGAGATTCAAACGTGACTGGTTCTGACATTAATACGCCTCAACGAATTTAAAGAGGCGCGCATTATATAGGATTCACGAGGCAATTGCTTGTATAAATTACAACTAATTTGTATGTGGTTGATGTTGGTTTAAATTTAACCAGTTTAATTTTTGGTTTATTAAACTGGTTAACAGTCTAGCTACAAATCTATTTATACAAACCTAGGTTTTCTTTAGCGTATGCTTCAAATTCTGTAAATCCACCTATGTGAGTTTGGTCTACAAAAATCTGCGGAACAGTTGGGCAAGGTTTGCCAGCTGATTTTTCAAGGTCAGCTTTGCTTATACCCTCTTTAATGATATCGATATAGCGAAATTTAAAGTCGTCGCGTTCATTTGATAGTTGCTCGGCAACGTCTTTAGCTCGTACACAAAATGGGCAGCCTTCACGGCCAAAAATTACTGTAAGCATAGTTATCTCCTCAATTTAATTAGTATCATTTTAAGCGATTAAAAAATTATTAAAAGATAAAAAAAGCGATTAGACCATTCTAATAAATTCATTAATTAAGTTATGCCTCGCAATCTGATTTGCAATATGCAAATAAGCAGGCGCATTTTACTCTCCTAGTAATTAAGCTTATGAAAATAAGCGACTTTATAAGGGGGCATTTGTGGCACATAACTTGATGAATAATATTCATAGATATTTTAGGTAGAGTACTTTATGAATAATAACAGTCACGTTTTAGAAATTATTCAAGCGGTAATAGGTAAATATTGTGTGACCCAAAAACGCTATTTCTCGGTGACTTTAATTAATAAGCTGCAATGCAATTATGTGTGTTTGCAAGTCTCTCCTGAGCAGATAATAGCGCAATGTGAAGAGTTCTTAATACCTGGTTTAACATCATCAATAAATAGCTTTTTGCTTACAGTGGAAGCTAACATTCAAGGTGTAAGCTTTCATTACTGGGTTGATGATGATCAGCAAGTCACGTCATTAGATGTGCATGGCCTTTTAGCAACTAAAGAGTCAGTAAATTTAGCGCTTGATATTAATCAAAATGTAGATGTTTTAACTCATTGTGAACTGTTATTTAAGAGTTGCTTAAAAATGTCAGCGCACACTCATGACCGATTTGGCTTAAATTTTAAATTATTTAACAGTACAACGAGAGAGTCGGTGCAGCTTGAGGATTTGAGACATTTACATGGCGACGATTTAATAAATAAGCTAAACAATGACAGTTTAAATAATCATATCAAGCTTTGTTCAATAAATGATATTAACAATTTAAGCCAGGAACATAAGTTCTCTAAAAGAGTCCTTGGCTGGCCTTTTTTTGATACTGACTTAATTGCTATTCTAGCCACGCTACATACACAAACGCGTTTATCAATTTTAGTTGCTGACGATAGCCTGCCAAGCCAGATAGCAACTAAGGTAATGCTAGAAATGCTTGGGTGCTCGGTAACGTGTGCTGAAAATGGTGCGAGTGCATTATCTCTTGCCCAAAAGGAGACATTTGATTTACTACTGCTAGATGAGCGTATGCCTGGTATGTTTGGCAGTGACGTAGCTGAGCAATTAATTAGTCAAAACACACCTAATAACGATACACCTAAAGTAATTTTAACGGGGATTACTGGAGATGATCAAATAGCTGAGTTATTTAAAAAAGGGATAACGCATTACTTACAAAAACCAGTAACAAAAGCGGTACTTGAGAAATTTATTAAACCTTGGCAGCTTGCCTCATAAATGACTCTATAGGGAGATACTATGCACGATTTATCTAAAAGCGCGCTTGTGTTAATAGGTTTTCAAAACGATTATTTTTCACCTAAGGGTGTTTTGTATGACGTGGTTGAAGAGTCGTCGCGAGTCACTGGCGTAGTAGAGAATACGCTTTCTTTACTGAGTCATTGCGCAGAAAAGTTCGCGATAGTTATAAATACCCCAATCCACTTTACACAAGATTACAGTGAGCTTAAACATCCAATTGGCATACTAAAATCAATTGTTGATGCCGGAGCATTCAAATCAGGGTCTTATGGTGCGCAAACTATCGATCAATTAAAAGAGTACAAACATGTAATTAATGAGATCCCAGGAAAACGAGGACTTAATGCTTTTACTCATACACACCTAGCTCAAACGCTTATAAAGAATAACGTAAATGAAATTATATTAGCAGGAACCGTGACTTCTATTTGTATAGATTCTACGGCGCGTTCTGCTATTGATTTAGGCTTTAACGTTACTATTTTAAGCGACTGCACATCGAGCCGTACTCCATTTGAGCAAACGTTTTACTGTGAAGAAGTTTTTCCTCTGTATGCGCGAGTGAGTAGTAGTCATGCTTTTACAAAATGATGGAGGGGGTATGGATAAAAATGACGAACTCCAAGTACAAATTCAATATGCACTAGTTGAGAAACTGTCTAATAGTAATCGCCGACAAGCAAAGCTATTAGCTATATTAGACGAGTGTATTTTTGAATGTGATAAACACCTAAACCTTACTTATATCAATGAGGCTTGGCAAAATAAGCTCAACTATTCAGTAGATGAATTAATAGGCTCAAATATAACTAAGCTAATGAATAGCGAAGATATCATGCATTTTGTTGCCTATAGTTGTAGCTTACTTGAAGGGAAGTTGCCGCCAAGCACAGAAATACAAATCAAAAATAAAGCAGGATTAACAAATTGGTTTGAACTTAGGTTAGTTTATGATGGATCGAGTGGATTTATTGGTTCGCTATACGATATTCAGCGTCACAAAGACTTTCAGTTGCTACTTACCCAACAACAAAAATATGTAAAGCGATTATCGATTGTAGCAAGTCATACTAATAACTTAGTAATCATTACTGATAAATTTGGTTTAATAGAGTGGGTTAATAATAGTTTTGAGAGGCTTACAGGTTACACTTGTGATGAAGTAATTGGCATTTCTCCTGGTAAATTATTACAGGGTCCAAAAACCTGTAAAGAGAGCTGTAAAGTAATGTCTCATGCAATTACTAATGGTTTACCTTTTCAGGTTGAAACAGTTAACTATGATAAAAACGGAAATTTCTATTGGGTGGCTATTGATGCTAACCCAGTTCGAGATGATGCTGGCGATATAAAACATTTCATTGCAATTGAAACTAACATCACACAACGTGTCAAAGCAGAGCAGGCTATGGCAGAAACAGAAGATAACTATCATTCTGTTGTTGATAACATTCCTGATATTGTTTTGCGCCTTGATACTGATGGCAAACTATTATTTATCAACAAAGCATGGCAGAAGGTTTTAAATTCTCATGTAAAGCAAAGCATAGGTTTACCACTAATAAACTTTATCGCTAAAGACGATATAGAAAAAATATCAAGCATTTTGGCAAACTATAAAACGGGTAAACGCGATATCTGCCGCTTTGATGTGCGTTTGATTAATGCTCAGGGCAGTGACAATTGGGCTGAAATAACACTAACTCCTATCTTTAATGATTACGACAATAGCTTATCTTCCATCGCAGCGACCCTTGTTGATATACAAGAACGCATTGAGGGTGAGAAAATTTTACTAGAGGCTAAAAACCAAGCAGAAATGCTCGCCGAATCTAAAAGCCGTTTTATGGCTAATATAAGCCATGAAATTCGAACACCGTTAAATGCTGTAATTGGCTCGGCTGATATTTTGCATAATACAGGCTTAACAAGCGAGCAGATGCGTTATACGCAAATGATTAAAACAAGCTCTGACGCTTTACTTAGTGTTCTTGATGACGTACTCACCTATTCGCGCTTTGAAGCACAGGCAATTTCTTTAGACAACCAACCATTTAGTATTGATACATGTATAGAAGAAGCAATAGATATTGTCACCGAAAGTGCTTTGCAAAAAGGGCTTGAAGTTATTTTTGATTTTTACCCTGATGTGCCAACTCAGGTAGTTGGTGATCACGCACGTATAAGACAAATAGCGATAAATTTATTAGCTAATGCGATTAAATTTACAGAGCAGGGTGTCATTACTGTTACGCTAAGGTGTACGCACATTGCTGGTGATGAGATAACTCTTCAGCTATCAGTTAAAGATACAGGGATCGGCATAGCAAAAAGTAAAATAGAAAGTATGTTTATGCCCTTTATACAATCTGACAACTCAATAACCCGACAACATGGTGGAAGCGGGCTAGGGCTTGCTATTTGTAAGCAAATTTGTGATGTTGTTAAAGGTGATATTTCTGTTACTTCCGAGCTTACTAAAGGTAGTGAGTTTGTGGTTAACTACCCACTTAAAATAGATACCACTGATTCAATTTTAAGAGAAGGGTTTGCAGCGAGAAGCAAAAAGCCTAAGGTGTGGATTATAGGCACTAATAAACTACTACAATCAGCTCTTAAACATACCTTAACTCGATTCTCAATCTCTTTCGATTGCTACGCGTTATTTCCTAGTACACCTAAATTTGACAATCCACCTGATGCTATTGTGCTGATAGAACCAAAAATTTTAACTCAAATACGTGAATGCATTGATTCGTATAATTTTCTTCATACCCCATGTTTACTTAACATCGATTTAAAAGGTAAAAGTTTATTACCAAAAAGTGCAAGTGACAGTGTACTAACTATAAATGGGCCGTTTAAAGTATCGCACTTACCACGTGCTATGAGTTTACTCGAAGAGCAGCTATTTCATTTAGATATAATATATACAAACCGCGAAGATAAAGAGGTTGTTCAATTTAATGACAAGCCTGCAGAACTCAATGGCCTTAATGTACTCGTAGCAGAAGATAACACTAATAATCAGATTGTGATTAGGCAGTTTTTAGAGCAAAAGGGTTGCAAAGTAAGTATTGCAAATGATGGTCAAGAAGCAATTACCATGGCTAAAAGTAAAAAAATAGATCTCATTTTTATGGATATTCAAATGCCTATTCTAGATGGTATTTCTGCAACCAAAGCGATAAGAGAGCTTGGTATTTTAACGCCTATTATTGCGCTTACTGCGAATGCTATTCATGGTGATAAAGAGCGATTTATCAATGCCGGAATGAATGACTACTTAGCTAAGCCAATAGTTAGTGGCACTCTTTTCTCTTTACTCGAGAAGTACACACCGCACCATGTATCTGAATCAAAGCATTTAAAACTTGTTCGATTAGCTGAGGTATGGGAAAAGCTAAAATAAGCATACAGAGTCACATCCACAATGTGTGAGCATACTCTCTAAGCCTTAAAAACTAATCCTTTTGAATTAATTAAAGTGTTTATGTAGTATTTAAAGGTTGTATTTTCATTTGAATTTCCATATTGAATTGCATATTGAATTGCATATTGCAATTCAATATGGAGGTAGTATTGATAATATTGTTAGTATGAAATTTTATTAATACTTAATTTACACTAAAATCTTGATTTAAAAGGTTAAATTATTTTTGTGTTTTATCCGCACTAGTTGGTATGGCTTTCGCAATATACCTATTAAGTAAATATGATTTAAATGTTTTACATTTTAAGAAGTGCGCAATGCAAACAAATACAAAAGCTAAACAACAGCCTAAAAGTATCAGCTGGGTTTTAACCCCGGAGATTATGGTTTTATCTTTTCTGCTTGTAGCAGCCTTGGTTGTAACGATTACTATACTGAGAGATTCAAGTTCACTTGAGCCGTTAGTCGATGTGAATTCAACGTCGTTTTTACAATCTGACATTGACAATACCCAACTTGTAAGCGAAACATTTGACGCTCAAAACATAAATTATGCACAGCACCTAGATACTCCAAAAAGAGATGAAAACGTAACTTTTTCAAACTGAGACTTTTGCGCAGGTAACTATGTTGCCTGCGTTTTTTTTACCTCTCTGATATCTCCTCCCTCCGCACATAAAGTCGCCGCAATCATTTGCTAAAAAATTAATATGATTCATCTGTTGTTCTAAGCATTCTTTAATAAGCCCCTAGGTAGCAATACAGTTAACAGATTTACTGCATTGCAATGTGAATTGCAAAATGCAAATGTAGATTGATATAAGTTTGTTTTTACTTTTAATAAATTAAGTGTTTGATTTATAAGGCTTTTAATTGCACCTGTATGCAGTGAATATGGTCTGTAACTTGCTCTATTTAAAGTAGAATATCAGTCGAACTATGGAGCAAATAATGAATGCATTTAATACCCTAGAATCCACAAACTCAGTTAACTTAGCTAGGTGGCATGAGCTTGAGCAAATCATGACTGATGCAATGCAAAATAATTATTTTAGAATGGTTTACCAGCCCCTAGTTTCACTTGCATCAGGTAAACTCGTAGGGTTTGAATCTTTGGTTAGATGCGATTCACCTCGGTTTGGTGTTGTCGGACCAGACGAATTTATACCTCATGTAGAGGAGTCTGGCATGATATTAGACTTAGGCGATTGGATTTTTGAACAAAGCTTATCTGACTTAAATCAAATGCGACAACTAGGTATGACTGATCTGGCTATTTCATTAAATATTTCACCAGTACAAATTTTAGATGGGGATGTGTTTTCAAAAGTGATGGGGTTACTTGAAAAACACAACATACCTCCACAGGCTATAAAAGTTGAGTTAACAGAGACTGCGCTTATTCATAGTCCTGCCAAAATTGCAAAAACATTCGAAAACTTTCACAAAGAGGGCGTGAAAGTGTGGATAGATGATTTTGGTACTGGTTATGCGTCACTTGGTTTACTGCGTCAATTTGATATTGATGGTTTAAAAATAGACCGCAGTTTTGTAAGTGGTATTGCTAATAACAATGAAGATTTTACTCTATGCAGCGCAATTATTGCGATGGCTCAAAGGTTGGGTTTAGAAACTGTAGCAGAAGGCATAGAGGAGAATGAGCAGTTACAAATATTAGAGCAATTAGGGTGTGATATAGCCCAAGGTTACCTACTTGATAGGCCACAAACTTTATCTAAAAGTATAGAAATTTGGGCTCCATGAAATATAGCACTCATTGTGATTTGCAAAATGCAAAAAACAAATTACTCTTATAATATAAATGTTTAAATTCATCAGCTAATAGAGTGTATTAGTTAAGCTTATTATAATAAAAATTAAAGGACTTTTATGCCCATATCAGAGAAATTTGTTGATAAAAGTATTACAGAGCTCAATGTATTAGCTCAGCTTGAAAAAGATGTCGGGGTTGAGGTTTTAGCTAAATTAATAAAGCTGTTTATTGATGAATTAGTCACAATGAGAGAACAAATAAAAATAGCAATTGATAACGAAGATACTGTTAAGATTAAAGAAATAACACATGTATTAAAAAATTCAGCCGCTTTATATGGGGCAGCTCCTTTAGCAGCATTAGCAACTCAACTTCACGACTCACCGCCCGCCACCACGGCAGAAGATCTTCACTTAGCACTTATTATTCAGCACAATTTAGATAAAACCCACGATGCGTATCAAATCATCATTCACAATATAGGGATTTAAGGAGCTACCATGAATAATATAAATGATAAAGGGCTTGTATATATTGTTGAAGATAGCATTGCAAGTGGGGCTCTTTATGCGAGTCAGCTTGAACAAGCTGGGTATGAATGCAAGCATTTCACTGATGGTTATTCCGCTTTAGTCGGTATAAAAGAAGAGATGCCAGCGGTAATAGTGCAAGATGTATGTTTACCCGATATTAGTGGTCTAGAAGTACTTCAGTTCGTTAATAAACAGAAAAACCCAGCGAATGTGGTAATGATCACCTCAAACAGTTCTATTGATGTAGCTGTAGAAGCTATGCGATTAGGCGGTTTTGATTTTTTAGAAAAACCTTTTACAAGCCAGCGCTTAATTAGTTCTGTAGGGAGTGCGTTAACTCCAAAAGAGCAAGTAAAGGCAAAACCATCAGTCGACATAAACACTCAAAATCAAGACTTTGTTGGCGAGTCTTTAGCAATGAAGACTGTTTTTAGGCTTCTTGACAGTGCAGCAAAAAGTAAAGCATGTGTATTTATAACGGGAGAAAGTGGCACAGGTAAAGAAGTTTGTGCACAAACCTTGCACGACGCAAGCCCAAGAAATAAAGAGCCTTTTATTGCGATTAACTGTGCGGCAATCCCAGCAGAATTATTTGAATCTGAGTTTTTTGGTCATGTAAAAGGGGCATTTAGTGGTGCTCTAAGTGACAGAAAAGGTGCTGTAGAAGTTGCAAATGGAGGAACTTTATTTTTAGATGAACTGTGTGAAATGGAGCTTAATTTACAAGCAAAATTATTACGCTTTTTGCAAACAGGTATCTTTAGCCGCGTAGGTAGCAGTGAGGTGTTGCACAGTGATGTGCGTTTAGTTTGTGCTACAAACAGAAACCCGATTATTGAAGTTGCAGAGGGGCATTTTAGGGAAGATTTATATTATCGCCTGAACGTTATACCTGTAAAACTGCCCCCCCTGAGAGAACGTGGTAACGATATATTGCTTTTGGCTGATTACATACTTAAACAAAAAAGTGACAGTAATGCTAAAAGTTTCATTGGCTTTTCTGAAGACGTTAAATCTTTGTTTTGTAATTATGATTGGCCAGGAAATATCCGAGAGCTGCAAAATGTAATAGAAAATACGGTTGTTATAAATGATGCTCAAATAATAGAAAGAGAGATGCTACCAAGCTCATTTGGATTAACTGCTTCGGTGCCATCAACTAAGTCAATGCCATCTGCGAATATGAGCTCTTCAAACTCAATGCCTTCACCTATGGCTGTGCATGATATAGAACCATTATGGCAGGTAGAAAAAAGGGCAATCGAGAATGCAATTCAGGTGTGCGATGATAATATTCCTCTTGCCGCGGCTTATTTAGGAGTGAGTGCCTCAACCATTTATAGAAAAATAAAGGGATGGTCTTAAGGTTTTAATAGATTTTTAATTACACTTTTCAGGTTGAATTAATATAAGTTACCCTAAGCTCTATCGGTAAGAGGAAAATTAATTTTTAACCTGAGAAGTAAAAGGAGATCGCCATGAGTAACACTAGTTTAAAACCTGCGGATATTATGCCATCACTAATAGTGAGTGATGTAGACGAGCAAAAAATAGACTTAGTAGACAGAGTAAGTGACTCCCCTTGGAAAATGATTGTTGTTTATAGAGGTCAACACTGTCCTAAATGTACTGTGCAACTTAATGAGCTTGCTAAAATACACAAAGACTTTAAAGAGGCTGGCGTTGAAGTTGTTGCCGTTAGCGGTGATAGTCATGAGCAGCTTAATAAGCATTTTGAAAAAATAGATATTAACTTCCCAATTTACTACGGCTTAACTATTAAGCAAATGACTGATTTAGGACTACATATCAGCGAGCCACGAAGTGATGCAGAAACTGATCACCCATTTGCTGAGCCAGGAATTTTTGTACTTAATGAAAAAAATCAGCTTCAAATGGTCGATATATCAAATAGCCCATTTGTTCGTCCTGATTTAGAACAATTGCTAGGTGGAATTAAGTTTTCTAGAGAAAACGACTATCCAATCCGAGGCACATTTATTAAATAATATTCATTTTACACGGTTTCAAAAGGCACTTTTTAGTGCCTTTTTTATTTATTTTTAATTTTTTAAAATTAATTTCTTGAAAAAAATTCTACCGTCCATATATATTTAATTAGGACGCCTGATGGGTCCTAAATTAAATTTAAACAATTGAAATTTATATTATTAATTAAACTTTGCTTGAGCTTGTTCAATAGAAAAGCACATGCAAGATATCGCTTAAATATGAGGATATTATTATGCGTACAGTAGACTTATCACCACTTTATCGTTCATTTATCGGCTTCGAACATTTAGCATCACTTATGGATGCGGCAGCTAATACAGATAAGCAGCCAAGTTTTCCTCCTTACAATATAGAAGCACTTGATAAAGACAAATACAGAATCACTATGGCCGTTGCCGGTTTTAGCGATAACGAATTAACCATTGAGTCAGAAAATAACACATTAAAAGTTACAGGTACTAAAGCAAATAAAGATGAAAACGCAGAGCGTAAATTTATTCATCAAGGTATTGCTGAGCGTAACTTTGAACGTAAATTCCAGTTAGGAGATCATGTAAAAGTACTTGGCGCAGATTTAGCCAATGGCTTACTAAGTATTGATTTAGAACGTGAAATTCCTGAAGCGTTAAAACCACGTAAAATTGAAATTGGTAATAGCAATCTAATAGAAGGTAAATAAACTTCTAAAGTACATATTCCCCTGATTACTTAGCCGCCTCATCTAAGGCGGCTTTTTTTACAGCGTTTCTAGATTATTAAGGTAGTAGGTTGCTTGTTGCAGCGTTTGTTCTTGAAGTGTTTTTTCTTGTTTATCCCAGTTTTTATATACCATACCAATACGTGGATTCTTTTCTAGCCTGTCTCTGTGTCTATTCATGAAATGCCAATACAAGCTATTTAGCGGGCATGCTTTATCACCTACTTTTTGTTTAACATCGTATCGACAGCTTTTACAATAATCACTCATCTTATTGATATAATTACCACTTGCAGAATATGGCTTGGTTGCAATAATACCGTTATCAGCAAACTGGCTCATACCTCGTGTATTTGGCATTTCTACCCATTCAATGGCGTCTATATAAACGCCTAAATACCAATTATCCACTTCATTCGGGTTAATGCCTGTTAGTAAGCAAAAGTTCCCTATGACCATAAGTCGCTGTATATGGTGGGCATAAGCGGCCTCAAGACTTTGGGTAAGTGCATGGCTTAAGCAGTTCATTTTTGTGTTTCCATCCCAAAAGTAGCGGGGTAGATTTTTCTTAGCATCTAATTGATTTTTATCTGCATAGTCAGGCATATTCACCCAATAAACAGCTCTGATATATTCCCTCCAGCCTAAAATTTGCCTAGTGAATCCTTCAACTTGTGAAATTGTTATTTGCTGGGGATTTTGTTCATATTCATTTAATACGCGTTTAATTACATAAAGGGGGTGAAGTATTTTTGCGTTTAATACAAACGATAAGCGGCTGTGATACAAGCTGCTGTTATGGTTGGATTGATCTGTCATCGCATCTTGAAATTTCCCAAAGCAACTTAGCAAATTTTTACAAAAGTATTCTAAGCATTCAATAGCTTGCTTTCTGGTGGTTGGCCACTGAAGTAACTCATCTTTGATCTCACCAAAATATCCCACATTATGTTTTTTTAAACGAAAAATTATACTACTAACATCGTTATCAAACATTTTTGGGAGCGGGATATCAGCTAAATCTGTCTTTGAAAATTTATTGCGATTATTACTGTCATAGTTCCATTTGCCGCCTTGCGGTTTATCGCCATCCATCAATATATTGTATTGATTCCTCATGGCGCGATAAAAATGTTCCATTGTTACATGTTTATTTTTGGCGAATCGTTTAGTTATTTGCTCAAACGGTAATAAAAAGTGTTCTGAGTCAATTGCATTTACGTTAAAAGTACTGTCCTTCTTGAATCGATTCATTTGCTCTTTTAATCGATATTCATCTGGATATTGGTACTCTATATCTGAGCAATTATAGTGCAAAGCTATACGACTTAATAAACCTGGCAGGTGTTCATCGTTATGTGTTTCATCAAGCGTTAAATGAAGTACGTTAAAACCGGCATCTTCTAGTGCACTTGCAAAATTGGCCATTGCTGTAAAAAAAGCACATAATTTTTGAATATGATGTCTTACATAGCTTGTTTCTTGTTTTAATTCTGCAATTAGGTAAAGCGTGTCACTTTCTTGTTGTTTAAACCACGAATGAGAAGGATTTAATTGATCTCCTAATATTAGCCTTAGAGTTTTGTAATTTTTCATAATAGAACCAAATATAGTTTGTACGATACGATTTCATTAACGGATCTATGGACTAATTAAACAGTTGAAAAGTGGATTTGATTAACAATAAATACAACATGAGAGGGGGATGTGAAGTGACTTCTTAAAAATTAATCGTTAGTTAAATAAAAATACGTAAACTAAATCAAATTCACTAATATACCAAAATGTGCCTAAGAGGAGAGCACTTTTTTAGAAAGTAAATAATGTTCATTGTAATGTCTATAAGTGTTAATAGATATGAATAAAAGCTCAACAGATAATCAGCTAAGCTTTCAAAATTAAATCTTGTGACTTTGTTTTTGTTCAATTTTTTGCTGTAGTGAAATCACATTTGATACATTAAATAGACTATTATTTGCAAAGCTTTCAAAAAATCTTAAGGCTTCTTGCCAAGCCAATTGGCTTTCATAAGTAAAGTGCTTGCCAAGATGCTCTTTAAGGGTCTCATAAAAAACATTTGATAATAATTTAATGTCGTTTTTCGAGGCTCCTTGATTTTTTAAATATATTAAATGATAAGCTAAAAAGGGAGCTACTGATGTTGGTCTATCTAAATGCTTAACAATTCTTTCTAACACACAGAAAAGAGTAAAACTCTTTTCGTTAAACTGTAAGGCTGTTGGGTAACTCATTTCAGTGCAAGATTCAGCTAACTTGTCATGAAATCGAGCCGTGAATGCATGAAAGTTTGGCTTAATAATTGTTAAATTTTTTAATAATGCAGGTTGCTGTAAATTCATTTTATGTCTCATTGGGAGTGCGTAATCATTATTATTTCCAATCGAAGTACGCCTTATTATAGCTGTCAGTTCAAATACCGCACGTTTTTTAGTGTTATAAGAGTGTTGATTTAGTTATGTCTATTACTTTATTGATAATTAAATATACTTAGCGGGTGTTTTTAGATAATGTAATAAAAATTTTATGTGTTGATTTTAAACGATAATGTCTTAATGTTGGGTGTAGCTATTTGGTTTTATAGATTGATTACTTTTGTTACTTACATAAACATTAAATTAGCATCTCTATCAATTGGTAATTTTATAAACTAATTGCGTATTATAGTTGCTAATTGCCCTGCGTATCCTTATAATAGCCACCATTGTTTAGCTAGTTATGAAATAGCTAGCAGCGATATTGAATTTTAGGTTTAATATCTATTGGCGCGGGATGGAGCAGTCTGGTAGCTCGTCGGGCTCATAACCCGAAGGTCGTCGGTTCAAATCCGGCTCCCGCAACCAATTCTACTAGTAGGTATTATCTTACTAATTTATATCGCGCATTCTAAGTAATGCGCGTTTTGCGTTTTAAGCTATGTAGTTTAAATTAGGTCAGTTAACTGACTCGCAACCAAGCTTGGCCCTCGGCCACACAGTTTTATGCTTTATTGGTGTGACGCCCCGCTTGGTTCGGGGCGTTGTTGTATCTGCACCTTGTGATTTGTGGCAATTGTCAGCAAATTATTAAAGTTAAACTCAATATTTTAGGGCTATAAGCCCTTTTTTTGTTTGTATGGAGGATTTTCGTGACAAAACTTGAACAAGATTTAGTAACCATGTTAACGCCTGCGGTAGAGATGTTAGGCTTTGAGTTGCATGGTCTTGAATTTGTGCAAGCGGGTCGCCATTCTACCTTAAGAGTCTATATTGCTCATGAGGATGGGATCTCAGTTGATAACTGTGCGGATGCAAGTCGTCAGATTAGCGCGATTTTAGACGTCGAAGACCCAATTACAAATGAATATGATTTGGAAGTATCGTCTCCTGGTGTTGATCGTCCATTATTCAAACAAGATCACTACGAGCAGGCGCAAGGAGAAGAAGTACGTGTGCGTACTAAACTTCCACAGGATGGTCGCCGTAATTTTAAAGGTGACTTAGTAGCAGTTAGCAGCGATATGATCACACTATCTAGCGATGGTGAAGAGCATCTGATCATGCTTAGTAACATCGAACGTGCGAATTTAATCGCTAAGTTTTAAATTCGAGTGCGAAGGAATAGGGCAAGCGAGGCATTACCCATGGCAAAAGAGATATTATTGGTTGCTGAAGCCGTTTCCAATGAGAAAGCGGTTCCAAAAGAAAAGATTTTTGAAGCTCTAGAGTTCGCTTTGGCGACAGCAACAAAGAAAAAACATAATGGTGAAATTGAAGTACGTGTAGCAATTGACCGTAAAACGGGTGATTACGATACGTTTCGTCGTTGGCAGATTGCAGCAGTGCAAGAAGATGGTTCACTAGAAAACCCTTACAGTGAAATTACACTAGAGGCAGCTCAGGTTGAAGAACCTGACTTGCAAATGGGTGACTATGTTGAAGAACAAATAGACTCAATTAAGTTTGACCGTATTACGACACAAATGGCGAAGCAAGTTATTGTACAGAAAGTACGTGAAGCTGAGCGAGCATTAGTTGTTGAAGCATACAAAGACCAAGAGGGTGAGCTGGTAACGGGTGTGGTGAAAAAAGCCACTCGGGATGCAATCGTACTCGATTTAGGTAACAACGCAGAAGCGGTAATCTACCGTGATGATATGTTGCCACGTGAAAACTTCCGCCCGGGTGACCGTATTCGTGGTCTTCTTTACGAAGTTAAACCAGAAGCACGTGGCGCACAATTATTTGTTACGCGTTCAAAACCAGAAATGCTTATGGAATTATTTCGCATTGAGGTGCCAGAAATTGGCGAAGAAATGATTGAACTTCGTGCTGCTGCACGCGATCCAGGTTCTCGTGCTAAAATCGCTGTTAAATCTAACGACAAACGTATTGACCCAGTGGGTGCGTGTGTTGGTATGCGTGGCGCACGTGTTCAAGCTGTATCGTCAGAACTTGGCGGTGAGCGTGTTGATATCGTACTTTACGATGACAACCCGGCGCAGTTTGTTATTAACGCAATGGCACCTGCAGAAGTTGCTTCAATCGTAATGGATGAAGACACTCACTCAATGGATATCGCTGTTGAAGCAGATAACCTAGCACAAGCAATTGGTCGTAATGGTCAAAACGTTCGTTTAGCAAGCCAATTAACTGGCTGGGAACTAAACGTAATGACTGTTGAAGATATGCGTACTAAAAATGAAGCTGAGTCTGATAAGTTAATTAACTTATTTACTGAAAACTTAGATATCGATGATGAGTTTGCATCATTACTTATCAACGAAGGTTTCTCGACACTTGAAGAAGTGGCGTATGTACCAGCGTCTGAATTTTTAGAAATTGATGGTCTTGATGAAGAGACTGTAGATCTTCTGCGTTCACGCGCAAAAGATGCACTAACAACTAAAGCACTTAAAACGGAAGAAAGTTTAGATGGCGCAGAACCAGCTGAAGACTTACTTGCGCTTGAGGGATTAGAGCGTCACTTAGCATTTGTTATGGCAAGCAAGGGTGTTGTTACACTTGAAGACTTGGCAGAGCAAGGTATTGACGAGTTAGTTGATATCACTGAGCTTACACCTGAAAAAGCAGGTGAGCTTATTATGGCTGCACGAAACATTTGTTGGTTTGCAGACGAGTAATTTATTAACGGAGGTATTACACACTATGGCAGAAGTAAATGTTGAAAAACTAGCCGGCGATATAGGTACAACTGTTGATAAATTGCTACAGCAGTTTTCACAAGCCGGTATCACTAAGCAAGCAACTGATAACGTAACAGAAGCTGAAAAAGCAACGTTACTTGATCATTTAAGTAAGCAGCATGGTGGCGCAGGCTCTGATGGCCCAGCACGCATGACTTTGCAACGTAAAAGCAAAAGCACGTTAAGTGTGACTGGTTCTACGGGTAAAGCAAAAGATGTTCAAGTTGAAGTTCGTAAAACACGCACTTACGTGAAGAAAAGCGCAATGGAACAAGAGCAAGAGCAAGCACGCTTAGCTGCTGAAGAAAAACTACGTCTTGAAGAGCAGCAAAAAGCTGAGCAAGAAGCAGCAGAATTAAAAGCGAAACAAGAGGCAGAGCGTAAAGCGAAAGAAGACGCTGATCGTAAAGCCAAAGAAGAAGCTAAACGCAAAGCTGATGCAGAGCGTAAAGCGAAACAAAAGCAGATGACCCCAGAGCAAAGTGCTAAGTCTGAGAAAGATCGCATAGAAGCTGAGCGTCTGCAAAGAGAAGCAGAAGAGGCCGCATTGAAGAAAGCTGAAGAAGAAGCGAAACGTCAAGCAGAAGAAGCAAGAAAGCTAGCTGAAGAAAATTCAGCACGCTGGAAGAAAGAAGAAGAAGAACGTAAGAAGCGCGAAGAAACAGCGGATCACCATCTTACGACTTCTACTTACGCACGTGAAGCAGAAGATGTTGCCGATGCTCGTGATGAGCAAGGTACTCGCCGTGCTAAGAAAAAGAAAAAAGCACCTGCAAAAGATAAGTTTGCAGCGTCAAGAGGCCGTAACAAGTCTAAATTAAAAGCACCTGCATCGCTGCAGCATGGTTTCCAAAAACCTACTGCTGATGTTAAAAATGAAGTGCGTATTAGTGAAACAATTACAGTTGCAGAGCTGGCATCACGCATGGCTGTTAAAGGCGCTGAAGTTGTTAAAACAATGATGAAAATGGGTGACATGGTTACTATTAACCAAGTGATTGACCAAGAAGCAGCACAATTAGTTGCAGAAGAAATGGGTCACAAGGTTATCATTGTTAAAGAAAATGAATTAGAACAAACAGTACTTAATGACCGCCATGAAGATGGCAAGTCAGAGCCACGTGCTCCAGTAGTAACTGTAATGGGCCACGTTGACCACGGTAAAACATCTACTCTAGATTACATTCGTTCTGCGAAGGTTGCTTCTGGCGAAGCCGGCGGTATTACACAGCATATTGGTGCATACCATGTTGATGTAAATGGTAATATGATTACGTTTTTAGATACTCCAGGACATGCTGCGTTTACATCAATGCGTGCTCGTGGTGCTAAAGCGACAGATATCGTAATCTTAGTAGTTGCAGCAGATGATGGCGTTATGCCACAAACTAAAGAAGCGGTACAGCATGCACGTGCAGCTGGCGTTCCTTTAATCATTGCTGTAAACAAAATGGATAAAGAAGGCGCAGATCCAGATCGCGTTAAAAACGAACTAGCTCAGCTAGACGTTATCCCAGAAGAATGGGGCGGCGATACGCAGTACGTTCATATCTCAGCTAAAAGTGGTTTAGGTATTGATGACCTTCTTGAAGCCGTACTTATGCAATCTGAGCTTTTAGAGCTTTCAGCCCCTACCGAAGGTATGGCTGCAGGTGTTGTAATTGAATCTCGTCTTGATAAAGGCCGTGGTCCAGTAGCATCAGTACTTGTTCAATCTGGTACGCTTAACCAAGGTGACATTGTATTATGTGGCCTTGAGTATGGCCGTGTTCGTGCAATGCGCGATGAAAACGGTAAAGATATTAAGTCGGCAGGTCCATCAATTCCTGTGGAGATTTTAGGTCTTTCTGGTATTCCTGCTGCAGGCGACGAAGCAACTGTAGTTAAAGATGAGCGTAAAGCGCGTGAAGTTGCTTTATACCGCCAAGGTAAGTTCCGCGATGTTAAACTAGCACGTCAACAAAAAGCTAAGCTTGAAAACATGTTTACTAACATGACTGAAGGCGATGTTTCTGAAGTGAACGTGGTACTTAAAGCAGACGTTCAAGGTTCAATCGAAGCGATTTCTGACTCACTAACTAAACTTTCTACTGATGAAGTAAAAGTGAAGATTGTTGGTTCAGGTGTTGGTGGTATTACTGAGACTGATGCAACACTAGCTGCTGCGTCTAACGCAATTGTAGTTGGCTTTAACGTTCGTGCAGATGCTTCTGCTCGCAAAGTGATTGATACTGAAAACTTAGACCTTCGTTATTACAGCGTAATTTATGCTTTAATCGAAGAGGTTAAGCAAGCCATGTCAGGTATGCTAGCACCAGAGTTTAAACAAGAAATCATTGGCCTTGCTGAAGTGCGTGACGTGTTCAAGTCTCCAAAAATTGGCGCAATTGCTGGTTGTATGGTTACTGAAGGTGTTATCAAACGTAGCGCTCCAATCCGTGTACTACGTGAAAACGTGGTTATCTATGAAGGCGAACTTGAGTCACTTCGTCGCTTTAAAGACGATGTTGCTGATGTTCGTAACGGCATGGAATGTGGTATCGGCGTTAAGAACTACAACGACGTACGTGTTGGTGACCAAATCGAAGTATTTGAAACAGTTGAAGTACAACGTACTCTTTAATTGTTAGCTCGCTAAACTAATAAATGGGGGCTTAGCCCCCATTTGTGTATCCATTATTTAATTAGCTTATTATTAAATTTCAATAAGTTATGGAATTAGGACAAATGCTATGAGAGAATTTTCTCGCACTGATCGTGTTGCACAGCAAATCCAAAAAGAAATTGCTGTGATTTTACAACGCGAAATTAAAGATCCACGCTTAGGTATGGTGACAGTGTCAGCGGTAGAAGTATCACGTGATTTATCTTATGCCAAAATCTTCATTACCGTATTTAATACGCAAGATGAAGACGCAGCTAAGCAAAGTGCAAAAGTACTTAATGAGGCAACTGGTTATATTCGTTCGTTATTAGGTAAACGTATTCGTGCACGCATAATGCCAGAGCTTAAGTTTGTTGTAGACAACTCACTTATGGAAGGTATGCGTATTTCTAACTTAGTAGATTCGATTATTCGTGAGGATAACGCTAAGCACGTAGATGACGAAACAGATAGCGAAGAAGGCACTAAAGACTAATGGCAAGACGCAGTAAAGGCCGTCCAGTTGACGGTATTTTGTTGTTAAACAAACCAGAAGGTATTTCGTCTAACAAAGCACTGCAACGAGCGAAGGGTATTTATTTTGCTCAAAAAGCAGGGCATACCGGTGCACTCGACCCACTAGCAACAGGTATGCTCCCCATTTGTTTTGGTGAAGCGACCAAATTCACTCAGTTTTTACTTGATATAGACAAAACCTATGTAGTGCGCGCTAAATTAGGTGAGCGTACAACAACATCAGACTCTGATGGGGAAATTGTTAGTACTAAAGATGTAAACGTAACGTATGAACAGCTAGAGCGTGAAATTGCGGCCTTTTTAGGTGAATCAGATCAGTATCCATCAATGTATTCAGCGCTTAAGTATGAGGGTAAACCTTTGTATAAGTACGCACGAGAAGGCATTGAAGTACCTCGTAAATGCAGAAAAATTAACGTATTTAGTTTAACGCTAGATGAGTTTGATGAGCAAACTAACGAAGTACAAATGACTGCGCATGTGTCAAAGGGTACTTATATTCGTACTATTGTTGATGATTTAGGCGAAAACCTAGGGTGTGGCGCACATGTTATTATGCTTCATCGCTCAGCTGTAGGGCACTACCCAACAGATAAAATGGTAACGCTTGATGAAGTGCAAGCCTTGTTAGATAAAGCTAAAGACGAAGAAATAGCACCATCTACTTACCTTGATGAGTTATTGCTACCTATGGACACTGCTTTAGTTGGTCTTCCTATTGTAGAAATAACAAAAGAACAAGGCTCGGTGTTTAGCCATGGGCAAGCTGTAGATACAGCAGCCGATTTACCTGATGGTCCAATTAAAGTACTTGCCGATGGTGTGTTTATTGGCACTGGCGAGCGTAATCCAAATGGGCAGTTAAAGTCTAAACGTGGACTTGCAAGCCAACAAGATGACTACAAAAAGCCAGAATAAGCACTGTGCTGAATACCCTAAGGATATCTTTAGTATAATTAGCTTGTAGTTATTCTCATAGTTGGTAGAATACGCCCGCTTAATCGTTTTGGCTGAATTAGTGATCGGCTAAGGCACCTTTTAAATTTAATTTTTGGAGTTACTATGTCACTAAGCAATCAAGAAAAAATCGATATCATTGCTAAATTTGCACGTGCAGAAGGCGACACTGGTTCACCTGAAGTACAAGTAGCATTACTTACTTTTGATATCAACAAGCTTCAAGGTCACTTTGCTGACCACAAGCATGACTTCCACTCTCGTCGTGGTCTGCTTCGTAAAGTAAGTACTCGCCGTAAATTGCTTGATTACCTTAAAGGTAAAGATATCTCGCGTTATACTGCGTTAATCCAAGAACTTGGCCTACGTCGCTAAGAACTTGATTACGAAAAAAGGAGCTTTATAGCTCCTTTTTTTGTGCTTAAAATTTACGCTTTAAAAACACTTATCTAATTTTATCCCCTTGAAAATTAATAATAAAAATCTGCAATAAAATCTAGTAACTTTAGAAACTAAATTTGGCGCTAGCTGCGTTAAAATGTCTATGATTAGAGTGATTAAATAGCGAGATTTCCTCCTTGTTATCCACACGATCTCCTTACCTCAAAATAGAACACTTAATTAAGCGAATTGGTACAAGCCGTGTGCCACGAAGCAATTGATAAATAATAAGTTAAAAGCGATTACTTTTATCTTGGGGTAGACTCGCAATTTTACGTCGCTTTGGTATATACTGTGCGCGTAGATAAATAGGTTATCTGCAGTCATTAAAAATTTTGCCAATTGTAGTACTTAATTGATTTCCAACTGAATACAATTATGTACTGTAATTGGCCCTTTTAATGACACTTATTAATGAAATATAGAAACATTTAAGGAATATTTTAAGTGCAAGCAATTATTAAAGAATTTCAACTAGGTCAACACACTGTAACCCTAGAAACAGGTGCAATCGCACGTCAAGCAGACGGCGCAGTACTAGCAAGCATTGGCGATACTTCAGTTTTAGTAACTGTTGTTGGTAAGCGTGAAGCTCAACCAGGTCAAGACTTTTTCCCACTAACAGTTAACTACCAAGAGCGTATGTACGCTGCTGGTCGTATCCCTGGTGGTTTCTTAAAGCGTGAAGGTCGTCCTAACGACGGTGAAACACTTATTGCACGTCTTATTGACCGTCCAATTCGTCCTCTTTTCCCAAGCGGTTTTGTTAACGAAGTACAAGTTATTGCAACTGTTGTATCTGTAAACCCTGAGATCCAACCAGATATGGTTGCGATGATTGGTACATCAGCAGCACTTGCTATCTCTGGTATTCCGTTCAGTGGTCCAATTGGTGCATCACGTGTTGGTTACATCAACGGTGAATACGTACTTAACCCTACACTAAAAGAACTTGAAGAAAGCCAACTTGATTTAGTCGTAGCAGGTACTGATAACGCAGTACTAATGGTTGAATCAGAGGCTGACGTACTTGCTGAAGACGTTATGCTTGGTGCTGTTGTATATGGTCATGAGCAATCTCAAGCTATCATCACAGCTATCAATGAATTTAAAGCAGAAGCGGGCAAGCCAACATGGGATTGGTCAGCTCCTGAGAAAAACGTATCACTTGAAGAAAAAGTAGCTGAGCTTGCAGCTGATAAAGTAGGTGAAGCTTACCGCATTACAGATAAAGTAGCGCGTAAAGAAGCACTTGGCGTAGCTAAAGATGCAGTAATCGAAGCATTAACAAGCGAACTAGCTGAAGGCGAAACGCTTGATAAGCAAGAAGTGGGTAAAGTATTCGGATCTTTAGAGAAAAAAATCGTTCGTGGCCGTATCGCTGCTGGCGAAAAACGTATCGATGGTCGTGAACCAGATATGATCCGTGCCCTTGACGTAATGACTGGTGTATTACCGCGTACTCATGGTTCTGCTATCTTTACACGTGGTGAAACTCAAGCATTAGTTACCGCTACACTTGGTACAGAGCGTGATTCACAGTTAATCGATGATTTAACAGGGACACACAAAAACCACTTTATGCTTAACTACAACTTCCCTCCATTCTGTGTTGGTGAAACTGGTTTTGTAGGTTCTCCAAAGCGTCGTGAAATTGGTCACGGTAACCTAGCTAAGCGTGGTATTTCTGCTGTAATGCCTACACTTACTGAGTTTCCATATTCAATTCGTGTAGTATCTGAAATTACTGAATCAAACGGTTCTTCTTCAATGGCTTCTGTATGTGGTACTTCACTTGCGCTTATGAATGCGGGTGTACCAATTAAAGCGTCAGTTGCCGGTATCGCGATGGGTCTAGTTAAAGAAGACGATAAATTTGTTGTTCTTTCTGACATATTAGGTGATGAAGATCACTTAGGTGATATGGACTTTAAAGTAGCAGGTACTACAAATGGTATTACCGCGCTACAAATGGATATCAAAATTGAAGGTATCACTCAAGAAATCATGCAAATTGCGCTTAAGCAAGCAAAAGCTGCACGTTTACATATCTTAGAAGTGATGGATGAAGCAATTTCTGCTCCTTCAGAAGAGCTATCAATGTTTGCTCCTCGCATATACACAATGAAAATTCCACAGAAGAAAATCGCTGAAGTTATTGGTAAAGGTGGCGCAACTATTCGTCAGCTTACTGAAGAAACTGGTACAACGATTGAAATTGGTGACGACGGTACAATTAAAATTGCCGCTACAGATGGCGAAAGTGCAGCTAATGCAATTAGCCGTATTGAGCAATTAACAGCTGAGCTTGAAGTAGGTACTATTTACGAAGGTAAAGTAGTACGAATTGTAGATTTCGGTGCATTTGTAAACATTCTTCCTGGTAAAGATGGTCTAGTACATATTTCTCAAATTAGTACTGAGCGCGTTAATAACGTCGCTGATCATCTTTCTGAAGGCCAAGAAGTTAAAGTTAAAGTACTAGAAGTGGACCGTCAAGGTCGTGTACGTCTAAGTATTAAAGAAGCAATGGAATCAGCAGCACCTGCAGCTGATGCGCCAACTGACGCGTAATTGTTAACTAATTAATCTAGTTATATTAGCTAGATAATAAAAAAGGGGCTGTTTAGCCTCTTTTTTTATGCTTTAATGAAACCTTATTAGACAAGGCCTGTCTTATTTTTATTGCGATATATCTTGGTATTAAGGATTTTAATGATACTCAAACATTTAGCTTTGGCATCTTTTGTAATTTTTTCTTTAAGCGCGTGCCAAACTACAACAGAATCAGAGCCAACTCCGATTGTTAATGTGCCATTTACTGCCCCGTTAGCCTCTGACTTTAGAAGTGAAATTGCCATAGCGCGTTACTCTGAGTTATTAAACAGGGCTGACTTAACCGAAGAACAGCAAGCTAAGCTTTATTATGACCGCGGTGTACTTTTCGATAGCTTGGGCATGACTACTCTCTCGCGTATTGATTTTAATCGCGCTATAAAATTCAAACCTGACTTGGCTGAAGTGTATAATTTTTTAGGTATTCAACATACGCTTATGCAGCAATATGAAAAAGCTTATGAGTTTTTTGACTCTGCTCTGGAGCTTGATGAAGGGCATGAATATGCTTATTTAAATAGAGGAATTGCGCTATACTATGGTGATAGAGCTAGCCTAGCCAAGAACGATTTTAATGAATTTTTAACACATTCTCCAAGCGACCCATATCGTGTTTTGTGGGTTTATTTGGCTGAAGCTAAAGAAGATAATAAGAAAGCTCTCGAAGCACTTAAAGTTAATGCTACAGCACTTGATGAATCAGAATGGGCGTACCAGCTAATTTCACTTTATACCGGTGATATGAGTGAACATACATTTTTATCTGGCATTAGTGATGGTGTTAGAACTGAGCAAGAATATGCGCAGCGTTTATGCGAAGCTTATTTTTACTTAGCCAAAATGCATCAAGCTGCAGGTGAGCTGTATTTAGCATCAGACTATTTTAGGCTTGCGCTAGCAACTAATGTACACGAGTTTATTGAATACAAATATGCTCGTTTAGAACTTGAGTTGATGGAAGGTGTTGACGCAAGTTAAGGGTTTTAAATTTATAGGTGTATTACTATGTTGTTTGTTAATTACAAGCTCGGGTAATCACCTAGGCGCTATTAGCTTTTGGCATGTTTTAAACGCAAAAGCTAATGTGCTACAAAGTTATTGGAAATCACCTGGTTATTTTTCTGCTCACTTAGAGCAGTTACCAAATAGCTCTTTAGCTATACTCGCTCGCAATCAAATTTCCTCAGCGCAATATATGTATTCTCTTAAGCTTATTAAAAGCGGCCAGAGCGATACTGCAAAACAATTTTGGCTCCGAGCAATAAATGAATTAACAATTTCAGAGCGTACAATATTAGCAGCAAGGTTGCTTAAGCATTCACGCTGGAGCGATTTAAAGTTACTCGCTAGTAAAAACAAATTACCAGCAGGGGATGCGCTAAATCATCTAAAGCTTCATTTAAAAACACCACAGAGTAAAATATCTACTGAGTTTATTCACAATCTTGGTTTTTCATCTTTAATAAATATAAGTAAACCTAATAAGCAATGCATGTTTAACGTGCTGACTATGAGCGATCATCGTAGTGGCTTATATAAACTCACCGAGTTTATTAATACTTATAATAAACAACCAGAGCCCCGTGAAAGTATTTTTTGTTTTTCAAAACCGGTTTACGTTGCAGGTATGCTGGAGTGTAAAAGTAGCACTAATCAAATAGCAAAATGTGACTGGCAATCAGCTAAACTCAATAACCAGCTTCCTAACAATTTTGATTTTGTAATAATGATGCCCAAAGATGGAACGGCCAATGTTACGAAAGGGACCATGTTAATAAACTCAAAGGCAAAATACAGTGTGTTTTTGCATGAGTTGATGCATTTTAACGATTTTGAAGATGAATATGTGCTACCTAAAACTAAGCAAGCATGGCTGTGTGCAAAAACGGGTTTTGTGGCACCTAATTTATTTGTTTCTCACGGTGAGTCGCCCCCAAAAGGCTGGCATAAAGCAAAGAGTTGCCAGGCAGGTGGCGTTGCATATAAACCTAGTGAAAACTGGTCTATTATGCAATACCAGCAGTTAGGGCTCTCAGCGCAGTATAGAGAGCTTTGGTTAAAGCATTTAGATACGACCAATGGTAAATACTATCGCCACTCCAGCGCACTTACATTTGTAAATAAGGCTATACTAGATTAACAACTATCAGTATTAATTAATTGTTTTTTGGGCTTAATAAATCGTTAGTTTATGTTTAAAAAACACCCATACAGAACCGCTTTTTATAGACAAAATCAGTGTTTTTCAGTATAACTATAGTCATTAATGTCGTTTAAAAACAGGCAGTAAAAGCATCCCTTAGTATTAAAAGAGATGCCCTGATAAACTTATAATTATAAAAGGCCCTACATTATGACTTTGCTCTGGATACCCTTGTTATCCTTAATTGGCAGTGTTATTTCTGCATGCACAGGTAAGTTATCCCGCAATTTAAGCACTAGTTTAACGGCTCTTGCGCCTTTAATTGCTTTGGGAATAACTTTATACCACGCACCTGCAGTTTTAGCGGGCGAAACCATTCGTTACTCTTTCGCTTGGATCCCGTCAATAGGGCTCGACCTATCTCTGCGGTTAGACGGCCTAAGCCTATTGTTTATGTTTATGATTTTAGGTATCGGCTTACTAGTTATCCTCTACACGCGTTACTATCTCAGTGCTAACGATTCAATGGCAAAGTTATACAGTTATTTAATGCTGTTTATGACTGCAATGCTTGGCATTGTTATGTCCAACAATGTTATTCAGTTGTGGTTGTTTTGGGAATTAACGAGCATCAGCTCATTTTTATTAATTAGTTTTTGGTGGCATAAGTCTGAAGCGCGAAAGGGAGCTCGTATGGCGCTCGCCGTAACAGGCGCGGGCGGCTTAGCGTTACTTGCAGGCCTTATGCTATTAAGTGATATTGTTGGTAGCTATGACCTAGATGTTATTCTAGCGAGTAAAACAATAATCCAATCTCACGACTTATACGAAGCAGCATTAGTATTAGTGCTATTAGGTGCATTTACCAAATCGGCACAATTTCCGTTTCACTTTTGGCTTCCTCATGCAATGGCAGCGCCTACGCCAGTGAGCGCGTATCTACATTCTGCGACCATGGTAAAAGCCGGTATATTTCTATTAGCACGTTTTCACCCTGCTTTAGCTGGTACCGATACTTGGTTCTTGCTCGTTGGTTTAACGGGGTTAGCAACGCTATTGTTTGGCGCTTACATAGCATTATTCAAACATGATTTAAAAGGGCTGTTAGCCTATTCAACAATAAGTCATTTGGGTTTAATAACGCTATTACTAGGGCTTGATACTGAGCTTGCTACCGTTGCTGCTATTTTTCATATCATTAATCATGCAACGTTTAAAGCGTCGTTATTTATGGCTGTTGGTATTATTGATCATGAAACGGGCACGCGTGATATGCGTAAATTAAATGGCATGTGGCGATACTTACCATACACAGCTACGCTTGCAATGGTCGCGGCGGCTGCAATGGCAGGGGTTCCATTACTTAATGGTTTCTTGTCTAAAGAGATGTTTTTTGCAGAAACGCTGCATCAGCAAGTGCTTGGTTCTATGTCGTGGTTAATTCCAGTATTGGCAACTGTTGCAGGTGCATTAGCTGTTGCGTATTCCGCACGCTTTATTCACGACGTGTTTTTTAATGGTGAACCAATTGATTTACCTCGTACGCCGCACGAACCGCCACGTTATATGCGTGTACCAATAGAGATACTCGTTGTAATTTGTTTGTTGGTTGGTATGTTCCCACACTTTACAATCGATAGCATTTTATCTGCGGCATCTTTAGCTGTACTTGGAAAAGAAATGCCAGTGTACGAATTAGCTATCTGGCACGGATTTAACTTGCCTCTACTGATGAGTGCAATGGCGATTGCTGGCGGTTTATTTATTTATATTAATCGTAAATATCTATTTCAATTTCAAGCATCGTTACCACCTCTGAACGCTAAAAAAACCTTTGAACGTTTAATATTAAGCGTTATTGCTTGGTGTCAGTCAAAGGTAAGCAGTATTGAAAATGGATCGCTGCAGCGCTACCTAGTAATTATGTTAGCAGTAGTATTGCTGTGTGCCAGCTGGCCATTATTTGAAATGCAACAACTTGCCGGTAGTATGCCACTTACCCCTGTTGATGTGCACAATGCAATTGGTGCAGGCTTATTGATTATTGGTGCTCTTGCTACCGTTATTTGGCATCGCTCTCGAATGGTATCGTTGTTAATGCTCTCAATCGTAGGGTTAATGGTGTCGGTTGTATTCACACGCTTTTCGGCTCCTGATTTAGCGCTTACACAGTTAACTGTTGAGGTTGTTACTATTATTTTACTTATGCTGGCATTGTTTTTCTTACCTCAGCATACGCCAAAAGAATCAAGTTCATTACGAGTACTGCGAGACTTAGCAATAGCTTCTACGTTAGGTGTAGTTATCGCGAGTATTTGTTATGCGTTACTTACACGTCCATTAGATTCAATCTCAGACTTCTTTATTGCTAACGCTAAAATTGGTGGCGGTGGAACTAACGTAGTTAACGTTATTTTAGTCGACTTTAGGGGCTTTGATACGCTTGGTGAAATTACCGTATTAGGCATTGCCGCATTAGGTATATTTAAAGTACTTTCTCGAATCCCATTATTTATGCCAGCAAGTGACAGTGAAGGGCGCCCATGGGCACGAGAGCGCCATCCAATATTACTAGCGAGTATTTCACAAAGTTTATTACCGCTTGCGTTATTGGTTTCTGCATATATTTTCTTACGTGGACATAACTTACCTGGCGGTGGCTTTATTGCAGGACTGGTAACGTCAATCGCGTTTATTTTGCAATATATGGCGCATGGTACAGCATGGATAAACGAACGTTTTGATGTTAATTATCGTAAAATCATAGCTTCAGGCATTGGTATATCACTGTTCACAGGTGTGGGTAGCTGGTTCTTCGATAAGCCATTTTTAACAACTTGGTTTGACTACTTTGATATTCCGTTTGTCGGTAAAACAGAGCTTGCCAGCGCGATTGCATTTGACTTAGGTGTTTACTTAACGGTTGTAGGCGCTACGTTAATGATTTTAGCAAGCTTAGGTAATATGACAGCAGATACCCAGAAAAAAGAGGTAAATATTTAATGGAATTATTGTACGCATCTTGCGTTGGAGTATTGGTCAGTTGCGGTGTGTTTTTATTATTAAGAGCTCGTACGTTTCCTGTAGTACTTGGGCTTACTATGATTTCATATGCTGTTAACTTATTTTTGTTTTCAGCGGGTCGCCTTACTATTAATAAAGCGGTAGTGCTCGGTACTGGTACAGAATACGCGGATCCATTACCTCAAGCTTTAGTGCTTACAGCTATTGTTATTGGTTTTGCGATGACCGCATTCGTGGTTATTTTAGCAATACGTGGACGCGCCGATTTAGGTAGCGACCATGTAGATGGTTATGTGCCTAACACCTCTGCAGATTATAAGGAGCAAAAATGATCCAACATTTAGCTTCGCTACCTATTTTATTACCTATGGTGACGGCCGTTATTTTATTGCTGCCACCATGTGGTAAAAGCGTTAAAATTCGCCGCTTAGTTTCAATCGTAATGGCAATAGCTACTTTTGCCATTAGTACGCTTTTACTTGTACATACTACTAATACGGGTATTAACGTTTACGCTATTGGTAATTGGTCTGCACCATTTGGAATAGTTTTAGTAGCCGATATGTTGTCTACCTTATTGGTTGCGCTAACTTCATTCTTAGGTTTGGGCGCTATTTTATATGGTAGTGCTGGCGACGATGAAAAAGGCAGCTTCTATCACCCACTTGTTCACTTTTTAATATTAGGTGTAAATGGCGCGTTTCTAACTGGCGATTTATTTAACCTATTTGTGTTTTTTGAAGTTTTACTGATTGCATCTTATGCATTGTTAATGCACGCAGGTGATAAGCAAAACACTCGCGCCGCACTGCAATATGTAATATTAAATTTAGTTGGCTCAAGTGTATTTTTAATTGGTTTGGGTATTTTGTACGGTGTGCTTGGTACGCTTAATATTGCAGATATGACGCAAAAGGTATCACTACTTACAGGTGATGATGTATATCTAGCAAAAGCAGGCGGCTTACTACTATTAATTGTATTTGCTTTAAAAGGCGCACTCTTGCCTCTGCATTTATGGCTTCCAAATACGTATTCAAGTGCTAAACCTGTAGTTGCTGCATTGTTTGCGATTATGACCAAAGTCGGTGTTTACGCTATGCTTCGTGTTTACACGGTGATATTTGGTGAACAAGCCGGAGCGCTGGAACATATGGCTCAACCTTGGCTTTGGGGCTTAGCAATTGCGACAATTATAGTAGGTGCAATTGGTGTGATAGCAGCGCAAGACTTACGCAAACTCACCTCTAATTTAGTATTAGTATCGGTAGGTACGTTGGTTGCACTAATCGCATTACAAAATGTAAATGCCACTGCTGCACTTTTATATTATTTAGTGCATTCAACACTTGTTAGTGCTGCACTATTTTTACTAGCTGATTTAGTTGCAATCCAGCGCGGTAAAGTTGGCGATAGGTTAGTAGCAGGTCGCTCTGTTAAACAGCCATTTTTATTAGGTGTGTGCTTTATTATTGCTGCTTTAACGGTAGTTGGTATGCCACCATTATCAGGCTTTGTAGGTAAAATTTGGATACTTAAAGCGACATTAAATAGTGAGCAAGCTTTACTATTTTGGCCGGTATATTTAGTAACAAGTTTTGCGTTGTTAGTAGCGCTTTCGCGCGCTGGCACAAGTATGTTTTGGGAGCATAAAAGTAAAAATAGTGAAAGCGCAGATTGTGAAAATGCTCACCCGCTGCAGGTAATTGTAATTATAAGTTTACTTGCATGTTCGCCATTACTCGTTATTTTTGGCGGACCAATTAGTGAATACACGGTAGGTGCAGCTACTCAGTTACATGATCTAAGCAGCGGTATTAATGCTGTACTTAAAGGAGGCATGTGATGAGATTGCAAGCCCGTTTTCGTTGGCTACCAACGCCATTTCGTAGCTTATTTTTATTTATAGTTTGGTTATTGCTAAATAATAGCATGTCGGTAGGGCACCTGGTACTAGCGACTATTTTTGCTATATTTATACCCTTACTAAGCTTTTCACTTCGTGAACCTCAACCGTTGATTTTAAAGCCTGGCTTAGCGTTTAAGCAGTTGCTTATTGTGCTTTACGATATTGTTATTGCCAATTTACAGGTGGCTTTACTTATACTTGGGCCATATAAAAAGCTGCGTCCGGCCTTTATAAAAGTACCTATAGATTTAACTCACAACATGCCAATTACTATATTAGCTAGTAGTGTATCACTTACCCCCGGCACTGTGAGTGCAGAGGTTTACCCAATTGCGGAATCGTTACCAGAAGGTGAAGAGCCAACGCAACGCTATTTACTGATACATGTGCTTGATCTTAAAGATGAAGAAGCACTTATCAAACAAATAAAACAACGCTACGAAGCTCCACTAAAGGAGATATTCCAATGTTAGACACTGTATTACTCATTGTTTTTTCTATGATTGGCTTATCATTATTGCTTAATTTATGGCGATTGATAATCGGTCCGTCAGTGCCTGACCGTGTTTTAGCGCTCGATACTATGTACATTAACGTCATCGCACTGATTATTTTATATAGCATTAGTATGGACACAGGGCTTTATTTTGAAGCTGCACTGCTTATTGCCATGCTCGGCTTTATAAGTACAGTTGCAGTGTGTAAGTATTTACTACGTGGCGATATAATTGAATAAGGTGAAAACATGATCAGCGAATGGGTTGTATCAATATTATTGTTATTTGGTGGTACGTTTATTTTGATTGGCTCAATAGGCTTAATTAAACTACCTGACTTTTTCATGCGTTTACATGGACCAACAAAAGCAACAACGTTGGGCATGGCGAGTGTGTTAATTGCTGCTATGGTTTATTTTGCAAACTCAGGGCATGGCCTAAGTGTCAAAGAAATACTCATTACTATATTTTTACTAATTACGGCACCGATTAGTGGTTACATGCTAATAAAGTCAGCTATTCATCATAAGCTAAAAGCCAAAGAAGGCACTAAAGGCCTAGATAATGTAGAAGATGACTAACGCAAAAAGTAATTTATAAAAGGCCGAATAAATTCATTTTATTCGGCCTTTTTAATAATTGCTTGTACTCTTTACAGTACGAGTTATTCATGTGACTATAAATCGATTATGTATATGAAAGGATATTATTATGGGTAAGGTACTACTTTTATCATTGCTGATTTTTTCTAGTAGTTTATACGCTGAACAAAGTACTAAGCAGCAAGAAATAGATGAACTCATTAGTGTAATGAATTTAGATTCAATGGTTGATTCTATGTATGACCAGGTTGAAGGTATGATAAAAGGCATGTCAGGCAAAATGGATGTTAAGCCTTCTGAGCAAGCAATTTTTGATAAGTACTACGGCGATATGACGACGGTATTAAAAACTGAGATGAGTTGGGCTAAAATGCAGCCAATGATGGTCAATGTATACGACAAGCATTTTAGTGAGCAAGAGATTGCCGATATGTTAGCGTTTTATAAAACAGATACAGGCCAAAAAATACTTAAAAAAATGCCTGTTGTAATGCAAGAGTCTATGCAAATGTCACAAAGCTTAATGAAAGATGCTATGCCTAAAATACAAACACTAGCCCAGCAACTAAGCGACGAATTAGAGCAAAGCCGTAGCGAATCAAACTGATATTAATGCGCCTTACTTAGGCGCTTCTCTTCTGAATTACATCTCCTCCAGATATTACACGTTTCATATCAGCTTAAGTTAACGTTGTTTGTGTCATCGTATTAATTGGTATTAAATAAGTGTTGACCTATGTGTTGCACCTAGGTTTATTATGAAGCAATTGAAACACGGCGGAGCAAAATTATGTATGTTAAAAAACTCGCCAACTTAATGAATGTGACAGCCGATACTGTTCGACATTACACCCGTATAGGGTTACTTAATCCAATACGCAGTGAAGAAAATGGTTATCAAGAATATACAAAGCAAGACCAGCAGCGTTTAAAGTTTATTATTAGCTCCCGTCAACTGGGTTTCTCACTTAAAGATATTCAACAAATAATAGGGGAGTCCGAGCAAGGTAATTGCCCTTGTCCGCTAACACGTAAACTCATTACTAAACGCCTGGAAGAAACCGAAGCACTATTTCAAGAAACATTAAAACTACGAAACACAATGCGTGCAGCACTTAAGCAATGGGATAACGTAGCCGATGGTGCCACTGCCAGTGAGGTATGTAGTTTAATCGAATCTTTTGTTGAACCAACAAAGGATTTTGAATATAAGGAGCAGCGTAATGACGACTAAAACCAAAAGCACCGCGCAAGATTTTATTATTGAAGGGGCTAATTGCGGCAGTTGTGTAGCTAAAATAGAAAAAGCCCTCAATAGTGTGCAAGGCACGCAAAACGTAGAAATGAACTTTGCACAGCGTACTGTACGTGTAGAAGGTAAAGCCTATGAAAGTACGCTTATTAAAGCAGTCGAAAACATTGGTTATTCAGCTAAGCCAATGAGTAATGAGTCTGATCAAGATGCACTTGATGAAAAAGCAAAGTCGGACGAGGCACATTATAAAAAGCTAATGCGTAATATGATATTAGCGTTAGGGGTCGGTGCGCCGTTAATGATATATGGGCTTATTTTTGATATGAGTGTGACCACCGACACACAACGAATAGCTTGGTTTTTAGTGGGTATAGTCACGCTTGTGGTTATGGCTATATCAGGTAAACAATTTTACAACGGTGCATGGCAATCATTTAAAAATCATACGGCCAATATGGATACATTGATAGCGCTTGGAACAGGCACTGCGTGGTTATATTCAATGTGTGTAGTAATAGCACCAAGCTTATTACCAGAAGTGGCAAGACACGTTTATTTTGAAGCATCATCGATGATCATCGGTTTAATTAGTTTAGGGCTCGCTTTTGAAGTAAAAGCACGTGGGCGTACCTCACAAGCAATTAAACGCTTAATTGGCCTGCAACCAAAAACGGCACGCGTAATTCGCGATGATCAAGCGCTAGACATCAACATTAGTGATGTTGTAAAAAATGACAAAGTACGTGTACGCCCGGGTGAAAAAATCCCTGTGGATGGCGATGTTATTGAAGGCAGCAGTACGGTTGATGAATCAATGCTTACTGGTGAGCCAATGGCCGTCCGCAAAAAAACGGGCGACAAAGTCGTTGCCGGAAGTATTAATAAGAGCGGCACTTTATTATTTAAAGCCACCTATATTGGTAGCGAAACCACACTTGCTAATATTATCAATATGGTAAAGCGTGCACAAAACTCTAAGCCATCGATAGGGCGCTTAGCTGATGTTATATCAGGAATATTCGTACCAACAGTGATGATTATTGCAGTACTGGCAGGGCTTGCATGGTTAAACTTTGGACCTGATCCATCAATTGCTTATGCCGTTGTTGCAATAACCACGGTACTTATTATTGCGTGTCCTTGTGCATTAGGCTTAGCAACGCCCATGTCGGTTATGGTGGGGATTGGTAAAGCCGCAGAGTCGGGAATATTAATTAGAAATGGTGAATCGCTGCAAACAACCTCTAAAATCACCACCATGATTTTAGATAAAACAGGCACTATTACTCAAGGCACACCGCAAGTTACCGATGTAGTTACGTTTAACAACAGTGATGAGAATACTGTAATGCAACGTGTTGCAAGCCTTGAAAGTAGCTCAGAGCATCCACTGGCCCAAGCAATAACTGCATATGCTAAAAAGCAGGATTTGACGTTAAGTAACGTAGCTGATTTTGATGCGATTACTGGTAAAGGTGTCACTGGCAGTGTTGATGGGCAAACATTGTTGTTTGGCAATAAAGCGCTAATGGATAAATACAATGTAGCCGTTGATGATGCAACCGATCAAGCGCAAACCCTTGCAAGTCATGCTAAAACACCCATGTATTTTGCAAGTAATAATAAGCTAATGGCTTTAATTGCAGTAGCGGATCCTATTAAAGAGGATTCAACTGAAGCTATTAAACGCCTGCAAGATAAAGGTATCCACCTCGTTATGCTAACCGGTGACAACAAAGCCACTGCACAAGCTGTTGCTAAGCAAGTTGGTATTGATGACTTTATTGCAGAAGTAATGCCCGATGACAAAGTAAACGAAGTAACAAAACGCCAAGCAAACGGTGAAATAGTGGGTATGACAGGTGACGGTATTAACGATGCTCCCGCACTTGCGCAAGCCGATGTAGGCTTTGCAATTGGTACAGGTACTGATGTAGCAATAGAAAGTGCAGACATTACCTTAATGCGTGGATCGCTCCATGGCCTTGCTGATGCAATTGCAGTGAGTAATGCAACTATTTCAAATATTAAACAAAACCTATTTGGTGCCTTTATTTATAACGTGGCGGGTATTCCGATTGCAGCCGGCGTGTTGTATCCATTTTTTGGCATACTACTTAACCCTGTTGTTGCAGGTGCAGCTATGGCACTTTCATCGCTTACAGTGGTAAGTAACGCTAATCGCTTACGTTTTTTCAAACCAAATAAAGCGTAATTTAAGCTAAGGAGTACATTATGTTGATGATTAATATAGCTGGTGCACTGTTAATAGCCGCAATTATTTATTGGTTTTGGCTATATAAACCAAAGCAAACACAAAGTGATAACAACAAAGTAACGATAGTTGTTGATAACGGTGTTTATAAACCTGGACACATTAAAGTGGCAGCTAATAAAGAGGTCGTACTTACCTTTGATAGAAAAGACAGCGCGCCGTGCGCCGAAACAGTGATATTTTCACAGCTTGATATAAGTAAAGCTCTTACAATGGGTGATAGTAATATAGTTAAACTACCTGCGCTTGAAGCTGGTGAATATGACTTTCATTGCCAGATGCAAATGTATAAGGGCAAGTTAGTTGCGCAGTAATCTGAACTAAGTAGGTGCTGGGGTCGTATCGTTGCCTAATATAAGTTTTGAGTAGGAGTGCTATATTAAGTGAATAAATTAAACCCTAAAAAATTATTACATAGTAAATGGACCGCAACACCTGCTATAAATAAAGAAAAGCACTTTATTATTGTTGAGGTGGAATTTGATGAAGATGGCAATGTAATTGAGTGCATTACCGAGGCTGTTATGTCAAAAAATCAATATCCAATTAGTTGGCGAGATTTAAAAGATGACCAAAAGTGGCTACAAGGGTGGAAGTAGTTAAAATCTATATAATTTACCTCCCTCAAATAGTGGCACTTTTGCAGATAGCTGGCACACGATATAGGTTTGCTTAACTTAAGCGAGCCTATATTTTACAACGCATTAAATCATGAGTTGAATGCTACAGATTAGTTTTCACATTGTAACCTTTCTAGATAATTTCGCCATTTGGCAACAAAACAGTTAATTTTAAAATATCCTTCCAAAATTTTTATAATAAATCTCAAAAAATAATATAACTATATAATTTTAAATGAGTTAATTATTTAATAGCAGCGAATAAATCCTATGTCATTTCCATGTTCATATTCAGTTTATTTTGAAGACTAAGCCAAACGCTCCCCTTATCGGCTTTTTAGCTAAAGTGTGTCTTTTTAATAAAACTTAACTTGTTGATTTATATTGATTAATTATTTCTAGTTAAATGACTGTTGCTAAAAAGCAACAAAAACATCTCTCCAAATTAAGCTTTTCTCGCTTTATGTTATTTAACCTACTGTTTTTAAATAATAAATAAAAAGTGGCACCGAAGTTGTACTACCTAGTGTGTATTAAGCAAAATGTGATGAAAGCCAAAGGCCTTAATCGCAACAACCCAATGAAGGAATACTATTATGAAAACATTTCAATCAACATTAGTACTAATGGCGCTAGCTTCTTCATCAGCGGCTTTTGCAGCAACAGATTTTGATACGCTAGACGTAGATGGTAGTGGCGCAATCAGCCTAGCCGAAGCTTCAGTAGATGCTGAGCTTTTAAGTAAATTTGAAGATCTCGATACAAACCAAGATGGTGAGCTATCTGAAGATGAGTTTTCTAAGGCCTAAAATTAAAGCCTTAAACAGTTAATGCTCTGTTATGTTATCTAAATTCTGAGTTGCCAAAGACAACCTAAGTAGGCAAGGGAGCCTATCAAAAAGAATAACCAGGAAGTGACTAGATAGTACTATAGAGCAAATTTATTTAGGACACTGCATACTTTTGAAGGATTAAATTATGAAAAAGCTACAATCAACATTTGTACTTATGGCTGTTGTTTCTTCGTCAGTAGTATTGGCAAGTACACACTTTGAAACACTCAATTCAGACGACAACGCTTCAATTAGCCGCTCTGAAGAGTCAGTGCAAGTGATAGATCAATTTGACGAGCTGAATATTCAAAGTAGCGGTGGCCCGACAGAAAATGATTTTTTTGAATATTAATTTATAGACACTTTACTCCTAAAGGATCTTTGAAAAGGACTTTTCACCCCTAATCAGGCTCAAAGCCTAAGGAAACAATTATGAAAACATTACACAAAACTCTAGTACTTGTAGCCCTTGCTTCTTCTTCAGCGGCGTTTGCTGCGGTAGATTTTGATTCTTTTGATACTGATGGCGACGGCGTAATTAGTAAAACAGAAGCCCAAGTAAACTCGCAACTAGTACAGCTTTTTGATCAATTAGATGCAGATGGAAATAGCGAGTTATCTAAAGAAGAGTTTTCAAAGGTTCAGTAACAGGCTCTATATTTGAGCCGAGTTTAAACCTTATTAATCATACTCACAAAGCAGCTAAGTAATTAATACTTAGCTGCTTTTTTGTGCATTAAAAAATATTAGTAAGCTTTTTTTCACCAAAACAGTGCAACATTTAATTCATTATACCTGTAAGCTTATGATTTTATTTTAGTTTAATACTTGGTTTTAAACTTGCTTAGCTACTTATAAAGCGAATTTATGAGTATAAATGTATGGCGAGAATGAGTTATATCAGTAGTGTTGAGCGCTACCACGAATATGAGCATGTAATACATAGCTTACTTGAATCTATTTTGATGAGTATTGAGGACGGATTAACTAAAGAGCGTGATACCTGCTACCTGATTAAGCAGTACCCATTTTTAGAATTACAATATTGTTTGAATGCAGAGGGTTTGCAGCAGGGTAATAATGTCTGCTTTAAACGCGCATATAGCAAAAAATTATGTAAAAGTGGTAATCAACAAGATTTAAGCGAGCGACCCTATTTTTTGAACGCTAAAGCAAGTGATAAAGTGTGCTTTACTGATCCCTACATTTCTATAGCGACTAACCATTTATGTATATCGGCGATTAAAGAGCTAAAAAAACCAATTAATAATCAACATTATTTGGTCGTTGATGTGAGCTTAACGCAGCTTATTGAGTTTGTAATGGGTGATACTGCTCGCGCTAATATGTCGCCTTACTTCAAAGCGGGTTACGGTATTATTGTTGCGTGCTTATTTTGCTTAGTATTATTTTTACTGAATATCGTTTTTAATGATATATACGCGCTATTAACCCATGTAGATACCTCATCAGACCCACTTGAACCCTTTAGTATCATTATTTACATCACCTTGGCATTAGCAGTATTCGATTTAGGTAAAACAATACTCGAAGAAGAAATCCTTATGCATAAGGATATTTTTAGGCACTCATCTACGCGGCGCACTATTACACGGTTTATATCAACCGTGCTTATTGCTATATCAATTGAGGCGCTGTTAACTATGTTTAAAGCGGCGCTGGGGCAGGCTGAATATTTAATGCCTGCAATAGCGATGATGCTGGCAGTGGTAGGGCTTTTAATCGCGCTGGCTATTTATGTTTATTTAGGGGCAAAGGCCGAAACGCTACTAATGCGCGCTCGTTTAAAACAAAAATCCTCCGAGTAGGAGGATTTTTATATTACATAACTATTTAATAGTGATTTATTGCTTATCTTGCGCGCGTTTGGCTTTAAAGTCAGACTCGCTCGTCCACTTTGGCCAATCGCCATTGTTTGCAAGCTGTGTTGCTATATCAACAATAAGATCTATATCTTGCTTAACACCACCTAACGACCAATCAGCTGAGTAGTCGTCTGCTTCTTTATGGTACTTATGCGCAATGTAATCAGGGTCGGTATCGCCCAGGCTCATAAATAATAAACTAGGCACGCCTTGCTTAGAAAGCGAGAAATGATCAGATCTAAAAAACAGGCCATTTTGCGGGCGAGGATCCATTTTAACAACACGGCCTTGTGATTTTGCAGCCTTTGCTAAATAGCTTTCCATCGTCGATAAATCTTTACCGTATTGTAAAATGTAGTCAGTGCCATCAAGCACGTTCATGCCATCAATATTTAATAGACCGACCATTTGCTTTGTAGGCACAACCGCACCCGATGAAAATTCTTCAGAACCAATTAACCCTGTTTCTTCTGCTGTAAAGTTAGCAAAAATAATTGAGCGTTTGAACGGCTTTTGCTTGTTCATTTTGCTCATTATACGTGCTATTTCAAGAGTTGCTGCTGTGCCAGAAGCGTTATCTACCGCGCCGTTATAAATTTTAGGGCCAGTATCAGTTTGTTTAGTACCAAAGTGGTCCCAGTGAGCGCTAATAACCACGTACTCGTTTGGTGATTCGCTTCCTGTAATTTGTGCAACTACATTATGTGATTTGGCATGCGATACTTCGTTTTTAAAGGCAAGGTTTGCTTTTAAGTTAAGTGGCGTCGCTTTAAAGTCATCATTTAATGCTGCTTGTTTTAAATCTTGATAGTTTAGCTTTGCAGCGTTAAACATTTGCTCAGTCGCATCAAGTGTTAGCCAGCCCATAACCGGTAATTTAGACGCGTTTAAGTTGTTATCCATTAACGTGTATTTAGTGCCGGTGTTTGAACTTTCAACTACGCCCCAAGGATATGCCGCAGGTGCGGTTTCATGAACGATAAATACAGCCTTTGCACCTTGGCGTGCGGCTTCTTCGTATTTGTAAGTCCAGCGACCGTAGTAGGTCATAGCGTTACCCGTAAATAGCGCATCATTTTGAGTAGCAAATCCAGGGTCGTTTACCAATACGATAACTGTTTTACCCTCAACATCAATGTTTTCGTAATCGTTCCAGTTGTATTCAGGTGCATTAATACCATAGCCAACAAATACAACGTCAGAATTGCGTACATCAATTAATGGATGAAGTTGCTCGGTACGTGCGGTAAAGTCTTTACCTGATTCAAAGCTTAAATCACCTACCTTTAACTGCATATCCTGGTTAGCTGTCACCATTGCCATTTTTACAGGCTGTAAGTATTTACCCTTATAAGCACCGGTTAAACCCAGCGCTTTATATTGCTCGCTTAAATAGCCTATTGTTTTTACTTCGCCATGAGTAAGCGGACCACGGCCTTCAAAGTCATCAGAGGCTAGCGTTTTAATATGTTGTTTAATATTGCTAAGGCTTACACCAGCTGTATTTTCTAATGGGGTTTTCTCGCTTGCAGACTCCGAGCAGCCGAAGAGTGCAACTAGCAGGCTTAGGCTAGCGCTTTTTAAAAGAGTAGATGCCATAATCTTCATATAGTTATTTAATTAGGCTTTCAATATAAAGGAAGCACTGCAGCTATGTCGAATTTTTATAGAGAACTTTTCATTCAATTGCAGATTAACTATCAGTCATTAGTAAAAAACCAGCGCAAGCTGGTTCTTTTAACTTTAAGTAATAAATTATTACTTAAGCGTCCGCTAATTTCACGCGGATCTTACTTTTATCAACAGTAGATTGGTTAAGTGCAGTAATTGCACTTTTACTTTCAATGTCGTTTGGCATTTCTACAAAGGCAAAACCTTTAGATTGGCCAGTTTCTTTATCAAGTACCAAGTTGCAGGTAGTCACTTTACCGTGCTCTGCAAACAAAGTACGAAGCTCATGCTCAGTAGTAGCACGAGACAAGTTACGAACTAATAGTTTCATATTTAACCTAAATAATGGGTTCAGTAATGATTATCTCAAGTAAACGCCGATTGACCTAACGATAAATTGCGAACAGTAAAAATAGTATAAACTTAAGAGCTTGGTTTTGTAGTGAAGGGCGACTAAATGAATACGGTAATTACAGTTAGCAGTAATAGCGAAAAACAGATGCGCTCGGTTATATCAAGCATATTAGCATAATCCCGGGGCTAAATATTATTCACTAAAGGTTTTTGCGTGCATTTTAATACCACTGATTGCGTGGATGAGCGATACACTAAACAATTATTTTGTTGAGCTTGGAATACCTGCAGCTGCATTTTTAGATATTCCGCTAAGCCATTTTTCTTTTGAGAATGCTCTACTGGCTAAGCCCACTTTAGCGAGTGCTAATATCAGCCATGCAATTTTGTTAAGTTCGTAGTTTCACATGCAGCGTGCGCCTTATATATTTAATCATGTGCTGCCAACATTAAATCTAACTTTAGTCAGTGCTAAGGCACCATTACCAAGTATTAAATTAGTGGGGTAGGGTGCCCATTAATATGTAGTAGTGATTAGAAAGGATGAAAATATTCGGCAGTTTATTTTACCTAAATTACCAACACTGACCATACAAGCAACTAAAGTAAGAGAATAACCTGCCGAGAACTAGTAATAAATAACGAACAAGGAAAATGATATGAAAGTTAATTCAAATGATACTAATCTAGCATCGCAGTTTATATCGAACGGTTCAGAAGTGAAAGTTAATAAACCTGTAAATGGTAAAGAACAAATAAATAGTGAAATGGATCGACTAGCTAAGGACATATCATAAATATCAGCCTAAAGAGTCTGAAGCGACCTATGATAAGTCAATGAATATATCAACAAATAATGTTGTATCAACAAGGGAAGCAGAAGAAAAAGCGTTAAATAATATTCGAATCGCTACTGTCAATCTTTATATGCCGGGTGGTGAAGTTTCCAACTCTGTTGAAAAAATGTTTACTCAGTATGATAATATTATGGCTGAAATAGCGGCCGAACAACCATCATTAGCGAATAAAGACTGGGGGGTATCAATCAGTCAATCAGGTGAGCTAGAAGTTACAGGTTCCATTAATGATAAAGAGAAAAGTCTTATATCTGAAAAATTAAATGACAACGGGGATTTTGTAGCCGCAGCTAACGAATTTAAATCGAGCTTTCTAGAGCACATTGACTTGGGAGTTAGGGGGTGGTCAAGTTACGACGTAAACGAAGATAATTTTTCAAAAACACTTGATTTAAAAGAAATTCTGGATAATTCACAAGGAGGAGAAAGCTTTAAACAGGCTTGGAATAAGGACTTTAGTTGGCTTGAGTTAAACGATAATATCTCATCTCAACTTAGAAGAAATGCAATTAAAAATTCAAATGATTCAATTATTCTTATTACTTATGGGTAATAAACTACAACAAAAAAAACCGTTAATGACTATTGTTCACTAACGGCTTGCCTTAATTTATAATAACGACTTATTTTACTTCTTTACCAGCGGCTTGTTGGTCAGCATGATAGCTTGAACGAACAAACGGGCCAGAGGCTGCATGAGTAAAGCCAATTTCATCGGCATACTCTTTTAAGCCGTCAAACTCTGCTGGTGGCACGTAACGCTTAACAGGTAAGTGATGCTTAGAAGGCTGTAAGTATTGGCCAACAGTAAGCATGTCTACGTTATGCGCACGTAAATCACGAAGTACTTCTTCTATTTCGCTAATTTCTTCACCTAGACCAACCATTAAGCCAGATTTAGTTTTTACTTCTGGGTGTGCTTCTTTAAAGCGACGAAGTAATTCTAATGACCATTTGTAATCAGCACCTGGGCGCGCAAGTTTGTATAAACGCGGGGCTGTTTCTAAGTTGTGATTAAACACATCAGGTGGTGTCTCAATTAAAATTTCAAGCGCACGGTCCATACGACCACGGAAATCTGGCACTAAAATTTCGATGGTAATCGTTGGGTTGTGCTTACGAATTTCGCGAATACAATCGGCAAAATGCTGTGCGCCGCCATCACGTAAATCATCACGGTCAACCGAGGTAATTACTACGTAGCTAAGCTTCATGTCTTTAATTGTTAGTGCAAGCTTTTCAGGCTCTGCTGCATCAGGTTTTAATGGACGACCATGGGCAACATCACAAAACGGGCAACGACGAGTACAAATAGCACCTAAAATCATAAAGGTTGCTGTACCGTGGTTAAAACACTCTGATAGGTTAGGGCATGACGCCTCTTCACATACTGAGTGCAATCCGTGCTTACGCATTGCTTGTTTGATACCGTCGATACGCTCTGTTGATTTTGGTAAGCGAATTTTAAGCCACTCAGGCTTGCGCAACATTTCAGTTTTTTCTGTTGGTAAAACTTTAACGGGGATCAACGCCATTTTTTCTGCGTCGCGTAGTTTTACGCCTGGTTCCATTTTGACTGGTTTATTCATTCGTTTTCAAACCCTTCAGTATGCTTAACCTGTGTTGCATTAAGCTTCTTTATCATGTGTTTTACCAGTCCTTCACCTGCGCTTTGTAGGTTTTGAGGACCATTCAATTCTTTCGTTTGCACCATATTCATGCCGGCATAACCACATGGGTTAATGCGTAAAAACGGGCTTAGGTCCATGTTAACATTTAATGCTAAACCATGAAACGAGCAGCCACGGCGAACTCTTAAACCTAATGATGCAATTTTGCTGTCGTTAACGTAAACACCTGGCGCGTCAGCTTTTGCATATGCATCAATACCGTACTCAGCGAGAGATTCAATAATGCACTCTTCAAGCCAGGTAACAAGTTCACGTACACCAATTTTTAAACGACGTAGGTTAAATAATACGTACATCATTTGTTGGCCTGGGCCGTGATAAGTTACTTGGCCGCCACGATCAACTTTAATCACTTCAATGTCGCCTGGGGCGAGTAAGTGCTCATCTTTACCGGCTTGGCCTTGGGTAAAAACACTGTCGTGTTCAACAAGCCAAATTTCGTCTGGCGAGTTATCATCGCGGGTATCGGTATAAGCCTGCATTTTTTGCCAAATAGGCATGTAACGCCTACGGCCTAGTTGGCGTACGATCAAGGTGTTTTCGTTCACAACAAATCTCAACTATGGCTTAAAGCATGTGACGTACGTCATCGATATTGCTGATCACGTTGTAAATTTCTTCAATGTGCTTACCGCTTGTAACCGTAGCCACTAGCGTAACAGACTCATAATTACCTTTACTGCTTGGTTTTACTTTTGGCGCGTAATCACCCGGAGCAATAGGTTGTAATTTAGTTAGAATTTGATCTGTTAGATTAACGTTCGCTAGACCCATGATTTTAAATGTGAATGGGCAAGGGTACTCTAGGTACTCATCAAATTTAGTATCTTTAACAGGTTGAACCACGACGGTGACTCCTCATACAAAAGTGTGGACTCTATGCAAAGCTCGAAGCTTAATACAGATAGGCAATTAGCAGTGTTGCATATATGGGGCGCATTCTAGCATTTTTCAAGCAAAAAAAAACGCCTCATAATAGAGGCGCTTCGTTTGACAACCCAACAACTGTGGGTTTATTTTTACGTTTACATAATTTGTAAGCGTAAGTAGTCGTAAATTTTGCTAAAGAAGCTGCCTTCTTCCACTTCTTCAAGTGTTACTAGTGGGTATTGTGCAATGTCTTCACCCTCTAGTTGTAAGAATAGTGTGCCTACTTTTGTGCCTTTAGCTAGTGGTGCTTCAAGTGTATTGTCTAGCTCAAAGTTAGCTTTTAAGTTTTTATGCTGACCGCGTGGAATAGTAATTGGTGTATCTTCTAAAATACCTAACGATACGTTTTCTTTGTTACCCATCCAAATACGCTGCTCTGCAAAGCTATCGCCAGCTTTGTAAGGTGTAATTGTTTCAAAAAAGCGAAATCCGTAGTTAAGTAGTTTTTTGCTTTCTACTTTACGAGCGCGTTCGCTTGATGTGCCCATAACTACAGCAATTAAACGCATATCATTTTTAGTTGCTGAGGTCACTAAACTGTAACCTGCTTCTGATGTGTGACCCGTTTTAATACCATCTACATCTAGGCTTTCGTCCCATAATAATGAGTTACGGTTGTACTGTTTAATACCGTTGTAAGTAAAAGACTTTTGCTTATAAAGTGCGTACTCGTCTGGTACATCACGAATAAGTGCAGCGCCAAGTGTCGCCATATCACGTGGTGTTGTGTAGTGCTCGTTTGTATCAAGACCGTGGCTGTTGATAAAATGACTGTTACTCATACCTAATTTAGCTGCATGCGCATTCATTAAATCAGCAAATGCGCTTTCGCTACCCGCAATGTGTTCAGCCATTGCTACACATGCATCATTACCTGATTGGATAATGATGCCGTGGTTAAGCTCATCAACACTAATTTGTTTGCCAACTTCAATAAACATTTTGGAAGATTCTGGAAAGTTTTTAGCCCATGCTTTTTCACTCACCGTAACCATATCGGTTGGTGCAATATTACCCGCTTTAATTTCTGTACCAATTACATAACTGGTCATCATTTTAGTTAAACTAGCTGGTGCAAGCTGTGTATCAGCTTCACCTTCAGCAATAACCTTACCTGTTGTAAAGTCTACTAAAAAATAACCTTTCGCATTAATTTGAGGTGGTGCCGGAATTATTTGTGCGCTGGCTGAGAATATGGCGGCTGTACAAACGAAGCCGCATACACCTTTGAGGATTTTATGTTTAATAGATTTCATCATACTCATTAATGGTTAAAGTTTAAAAGTTTGTGTTACCCATTCTAAAGGGCTTGCTGAGTGTAAAGCAAGAATGCGTTTTGAAATTGATTCTTTTTCAATTTTTTTAATACTTGATCTGCTTGTTGAGCGTCTTCTATGGGACCCAAATGTAGTTTGTAAATGTCGTCTTTATGAACGATATTTGTTGGTAATTTGTACTCGTCTCGCAATGTACTCGCTAGTGCTTCGATATTCATCAATGTACTACCAGCAGCTACCTGAATATAGGTGCTATGCGGGGTTACCTTACTTATCGTAACTGCTTCTAACTTAACCTTTGCTGTACCATGGGTGTAATAGCCAAGCTTGTAAGCAGCTGCATACGAAAGATCAATTATTCTATCATCATGAAAAGGACCTCGGTCGTTTACCCGCACAATAACTGACTTGCCATTCTCGGTATTTGTAACGCGCACAAAACTCGGCAGAGGCAGTGTTTTGTGCGCTGCTGTCATAGCAAACATGTCGTAGATTTCGCCGTTTGATGTATGATAGCCATGAAACTTACGGCCGTACCAAGAAGCAATGCCTTCTTCGGTATAACCTGTTTCATCAAGCATGGGGGAATAGCTTTTACCAAGCACCGTATATGGGCGACTAGCGCTGGCACTTTTAGTCACTTCGGTCACTATTGCATCTTGCATTTCAAGCGTAGTGGGGGGTCTTAGCGGTGCTGCATCATGTCGCATATGATATCGACTACCAGAGCCGCCACTACAAGCACTTAATAACATTATTAATAATGTGATAAATACAAGTTGTCCGTGAAATCGCATTATTTTAAAAGCATCCTTTTATCCGTTGCAATCGACATGATGATACCAAACCCAGCCATTAACGTCACCATGGATGTTCCGCCGTAACTGATGAGTGGTAAAGGTACACCTACAACGGGTAATAAGCCCGATACCATGCCTATGTTTACAAATACGTATACAAAGAAGGTCAGGGTTATCGCCCCTGCAAGTAATTTTCCAAACGCATCTTGTGCATTTACTGCAATATATAAGCCTCGGCCAATAATAAATAAGTACAGGCTGAGTAAAACACATACCCCAAATAAGCCAAATTCTTCACTCAATACTGAAAATATAAAATCAGTGTGACGTTCTGGTAAAAACTCTAGCTGTGATTGCGTACCAAGTAGCCAGCCTTTACCTTCAATGCCGCCTGAGCCAATAGCAATTTTTGATTGAATAATATGATAGCCCGAACCAAGTGGATCGCTCTCTGGATCTAAAAAGGTAAGTACACGCTGCTTTTGATAATCGTGCATACCGTAGTGCCAAAATGGCCATGCAGCAAGCGCTACAATAGAGCTTAAAAAGCCTATTAAACGCCAACTTAAACCAGATAAAAACAATACAAATATACCTGAACTTGCAATAAGTATAGCGGTGCCTAAATCGGGTTGTTCTTTAATTAATAATGTAGGGAGCATTACAATCATAAAACCAATAACTAAGTGCATTGGACGAGGTGGTAGATGATTACGTCCTATATACCAAGCTACCATCATAGGCACTGCAAGTTTCATTAATTCTGATGGCTGAAAGCGGGTGATCCCTAAATTTAACCAGCGCTGTGCTCCTTTGGAGCTTACGCCAAATAAAAGCACGCCAACCAGCATAAGTAAGCCTACACAATAAAGCGGAATAACTAAGCGCTTGAGCGTAGCAGGTGAAAACTGGGCAAGTATTACCATGCCAATTATTGCGCCGCCCATACGAGTCATGTGGCGGAGCATCATTGCGGTATCTTGGCCGCTGGCACTGTAAACAATGGTAATGCTACCAGCCATCATAACTAATAAAGCAACGAGTAATGGCAAGTCGAGGTGCATTCGCATCCAAATGGAGCGTTTATCGTGTAATGCAGTCATTATTGTTGTTTCCCTGCAGGCTCAATAGGGTTAGTTGCAAAATAGTAGTCCATTAATTGGCGCGCAATAGGGGCGCCTACTGAACTACCACCACCAGTGTTTTCTACCACAATAGATACGACAATTTTAGGATTGTTATACGGTGCAAAACCAATGTATATAGCGTTATCTCGTTGACGCTCTTTTAGTGATTTTGCATCATAACGCTCACCTTGGGCAATACTGACCACTTGGGCCGTACCGGTTTTACCCGCAGGGTCGTAATTAGCGCCTTTAAATGCACGGTGCGCAGTACCTGTTACTTTTTTAACTGTATTGTGCATTGCATCGAGTGCGATACGCCAATGATCGGGGTTACTTAATATAATTGGTGGTTTTTCTTCGTCATTGATTTGAGAAATGTGGTCTTCTTTCTTAGCAACCTGAGCTAAATGTGGAGGATGATTAATTCCTTTGTTGACCAAAATATTAGTGGCGTTCGCTATTTGAATCGGAGTGGCCGTCCAATAACCTTGCCCTATACCAACAGAAATCGTATCACCGCGCCACCACGATTCTTTAAAACGGCCTTCCTTCCACTCTTTTGAAGGAAGTATAGCGGTAGTTTCTTCGTGTATATCAATGCCAGATAAATCACCAAAGCCAAAACGCGCCATAAAGTCACTAATTTTTGTAATACCTAATCGATAAGCCGCATCATAAAAATAAGTATCGCACGACTCTTCAATTGCTTTATATACATCAACATGGCCATGACCCCAACGTTTCCAATCGCGCCATTTGTGATCCACATTTGGGATTTGGAAAAAACCAGGATCCCACACGGAAGTTGTTTCTGTGACTATGTTTTCCTCTAGCGCTAATATAGCCATTAGAGGTTTAACCGTAGATGCAGGAGCATAACGCCCTTGAGTTGTTCTATTTATAAGGGGGCGGTCAGGGTTAAGTAATGACTTGTAATCTTTACTACTGATACCATGAACAAATAAGTTAGGGTCGTAACTTGGGTTTGAATACAGCGCAAGTATGCCACTATCTTTAGCATCCATAACAACAATAGCACCACGCATATCTTTGAGCGCATGCTGTGCTATTTGTTGCAAACCAACATCAAGTGTAAGTACTAAATCACTCCCAGGTTGTGGCGGTGTCAAACTTAAAGTGCGGATAATTCGGCCACGATTGTTTACTTCAACGCGCTGTGAGCCAACTTGGCCATGTAAAAGTTGTTCGTAATATTTTTCTATACCGAGCTTACCAATGTCGTGCGTAGCACGGTAATTGGTTGCTTGGTCTTCTTGCTCAAGCTTATTGAGCTCTTTACGGTTTAGTTTGGCTACATAACCTAGCGCATGAGTGAGTGTATCACCGTAAGGGTAATAACGGGCTAGGCGGGCTTCAATACTAAAGCCAGGAAATTTATGCTGATTAACCGAAAACTTAGCAACATCAGACTCGTTTAGACGGGTTTTAAGTACTTGCGATTTAAAACGGCGAGTGTGTTTTATGTCTTTTAAAAAATCTTGTTTTTGTTGGTCAGTAATGGTAATTATTTTACTTACTTGCTCAAGTGACTCAGCTAAATCGTCAACCTCTTCAGGAGTAACCTCAAGGTTATACACGGGTTTGTTTTCAGCCAGAAGCACACCATTTCTATCGTAAATAAGGCCACGGTTGGGGGCAATAGGAATTACTTTAATGCGGTTGTCGTTCGAGCGAGTTTGGTAATCTTGGTGGTCTTCTACCTGAATGGTGTATAGGTTTGAAAGCAAAATAGCCACTAAACCCAATACAAAAACAAAACCCACAAATGCACGACGTGCAAATAAATTTGCCTCTGCTGAATGGTCGCGAATCGTGGGTCTATGTTTCAACATGACAAAGTATTACTCACGATGATAAGGATGGTTGTTATTTAAGCTCCAGCCACGATAGAGGCTTTCTGCAACAATAATGCGCACCAAAGGGTGCGGTAATGTTAAATTAGATAACGACCACTTTTGCTCAGAAGCAGCAATACACTCCGGAGCAAGCCCTTCTGGTCCGCCAATAAGTAAACTTACATCGCGGCCATCGAGTTGCCATTTTTCCATGCTTTTTGCAAGCTGGTGGGTATCAAGTGGTTTACCTGTCACTTCCAGTGTAACGATCCGATTGCCTTTAGGTATCGCGGCTAAGGTTTTTTCTCCCTCAATGTGTAAAATACGTTTTATATCCGCATTTTTACCACGTTTGCCTGCCGGAATTTCTATCAGTTCTAGTGCCATATCTCTAGGAAAACGGCGCTGGTATTCTGTAAATCCGGTTTCTACCCATGCTGGCATTTTTGTACCAACAGCAATCATTTGTATTTTCACGTATTACTTCCAAGCTCAATTAAAAAATAGTGGAGTTTAGCCCCACAGTTTTTCTAGATCGTAATAGCTACGTGCTTGGTCTTGCATCACGTGCACAACCACATCACCTAAATCAACAAGCGCCCATTCACCATCGCTTTGGCCTTCATAACCTAGAGGCTCTGCATCTGCATGACGAGCTTCTTTTGCTAAATGATCAGCAATTGATAAAACGTGACGTTTAGAAGTACCAGAACATACAATCATAAAATCTGTAATGTCTGATGATTTGCTTACGTCAATATGAACTATGTCACGTGCTTTCATATCGTCAATTTTATCTAGTGCAAAGGCAAGAAGTTGTTTCGAATCCAAGGTTTTGTCTCAATATTAAATTTAATAGCGCGCATTTTAACACGCTAAGGGGTTTTAATCATCACTTTGATAGAGCTGGTGTTGCTCAATGTAATGACTTACGGAGTTAGGTAATAGTTCATTCTTTTTATTGTTTTTTTTAAGTTGCTCACGAATCACGCTTGAAGCAGCGTCAAATATATCCCCAGGTAAAAAATAAAGTTTACCTGCTGGGGCTTGCTCAAGTGCGTGCGCCTTATTTACTTGCGCGTGTTGCATATAGCTTTTGAGTTGCTCAGAAGGGTTAACCGTTTGCTCTGGGCGTTCGTAAACAACAATATGGCAAAGCTGTGTTATGGCTTGCCATTCGTACCATTTATCAAGGTTATTAAACGAGTCCATACCAATTAAAAATATAATTGGTGTAGTTGGGTGCTCAGCTCTTATTTCTTGCAAGCTTAATAACGAATACGATGGGCCGCTTCGATTTAGCTCTCTTAAATCAAGTTGAAAAAATGAATAAGGAGCAATTGCCGCACTGAGCATATTTATACGGTGCTCGGTGCTAATACCCGGCGCGGTTTTATGCGCAGGCAAAGCACAAGGCATAAAGTACAAGGTATTTAAATTAAATGCTTTTACACATTGCTTGGCCATATTTATGTGGCCTAAATGCACGGGATCGAAGGTGCCACCAAAAATTGCAATCATTTTAAGTATCTTAATTAGCTAAGCGAGTGACAAGGCATAGGAATATCAAGCGGCTGACAAAATTTAATGCAAATATGAGCAAGCGCTTGGTATGGCGCAATTAAATTACCTTGCTTGTAGCTTGAATCAAACAACGCAAGCTCGCTACTGATATGTTCAAGGGTTTGGATGTTTAATCGGTTTATGGCGTTTTGTACCGGGCCTTGTTGGTTTTTCCAAATTGCTTTTTGCTTAAATAAGTTAGCAATAGGTTCGCCATTTAATAGTCCAAGCTGCACACTTATTAAAGTATTAAGTTCTTTATTTATAGCCCATAAAATACTCACCACTTCGGTATTGTCGCTGGCTAATTTATTGAGTACTTTAATCGCTTGTTTAGCATGCCCATTTAAAAGAGCATCGCTTAAATCAAAAATATCAAACTTGGCTTGATTAAGCAGGCCTTGCATTACCAACTGCTGGGTTATTAAAGCGTTACCGTGTAAGAGCGAAAGCTTTTCTAGCTCCTGAAAACACGCTAACAAGTTGCCTTCAGTGGCATTGATTAAGCTAATCTTTGCATCGTTTTGCATATTAAGAGACAGGCGATTAACTTGATCGTCTAACCAGCGTTTTAAATGACTACCAGCAAGCGGATAACAAGGTACAAATACACCGTGCTTATCTAAGGCTTTAAACCATGCGCCGCGTTGTACTTCTTGACTGGCTTTAGCACCTTTAATAATTAATAGTGTGTCGGGATTTATTAGCTCAATAACTTTTTTGAAGGTGTTGTTGCCAACTACGCCTGGCTTTTGTTGGTTTAAATCAAGCTCAATAATAGTGCGTGCACTAAACAAAGACATGCTTTGATATTGAGCTATAATTTCTTGCCAATCAAACCCTTGCATTAAAGTAAACTTAATTACTTCATCAAAGCCTTGGGTTTTAGCAGCGTCTCGAATTTGTTGTACGCATTGCGCTTCTTGAAAGGGCTCTTCGCCAAACACTAAATAGAAGGGTTTTAAGCCTTTTTTTAATTCACTGGTTAACTGATTAGCGTAACAGCGCATTATAGTTGTGACAGCTCTCTAACAATACGACGGCTTGCTTGTTCACGAATTTCGCTAATAAGAAGTTCAAGCTCTTTTGCTTTAGCAAGTGCGTGATCAGGGTCGTCTTGGTAGTTACGATAAAGCTCAAAGCGTTTTTCAATGGCTTTTTCACCCGGACGTTTAACGATATAAGTTACGCCATAAGCAAGTTCGTATTCAGCAACCTGACCATTTTGAAACAACGACAGGGTTTGACGTTCAATGCTTTCTTTACGAAGGTAGAGCTGTGCAATATTTTTGGCTGACGGTTTTAGCTCAACATTACTCGCTTTTAACTCATTTTTAAGAGCTGCAAATAAAGTCGATTTTTCATCATCCCCTTTAAGTGTGAGCGTTTTAAGGTTATCAGGAAGGCTGGAGGCTTTCTTTAAATGAAAGCCACAGCTAGATAACACAAAACACATTAGCACTAAAGCTAATGTGTTTTTAATGGCGTTAAAGCTAACCATTTAGTTAGCTACCACGTTAAGAAGTTTGCCTGGTACGTAAATAATTTTACGAATGGTTGCGCCATCAGTAAATTTAGTTACGTTAGCTTCTGCAAAAGCTAGTGCTTCTACTTGCTCTTGCGTTGCATCTGCTGGCACAGTTAGTTTAGCGCGCAGTTTACCGTTTACTTGTACGATGATGAGCTTTTCATCTTCAACAAGGGCAGACTCGTCAATTTTTGGCCATGCAGCATCTAAAATTTCACCTTCTTTACCAAGCTCTTTCCAAAGCTCATGCGATAAATGCGGTGTAATTGGTGCAAGCATAATAATTAATGCTTCAAGCGCTTCGTTAGCAATAGCAACGTCTTGCGTGTCGTTTAATGGTGCTTTTAATAACTTATTAGACAGCTCCATAATGGCAGCAATAGCGGTGTTAAACGTTTGACGACGCTCAACATCATCGCTCACTTTAGCAATGGCTTTATGTAGTTCACGACGAAGTACTTTTTGCGGGTTAGTAAGCGCCGATTTATCAAGTGCTTGGTAACCAACTGTTTTAACGTCTACTGCGTATTTCCATACACGTTTTAAGAAGCGGTGTGCGCCTTCTACGCCTGAGTCTGACCATTCTAGAGTTTGCTCTGGTGGTGCTGTAAACATCATGAATAAACGCACAGTATCTGCACCGTATTGGGCAATTACTTGTTGTGGGTCTATCCCGTTGTTTTTAGACTTAGACATTTTACTCATGCCTGATGAGAATACTGGCTCACCATCTTCTTTGTGCCATGCTTTAGTTACGCGGCCTTTCTCGTCGGTTTCGGTATTTACATCGCTTGGCGAGATCCATATATCGCCGCCTTTTTCATCTTTACGATAAAACGTTTCGGCAAGTACCATACCTTGACAAAGTAGGCGATCAAACGGCTCGTCTGAATCTACTAAACCAAAGTCACGTAATAATTTATGGAAAAAGCGTGAATATAATAAGTGTAAAATTGCGTGCTCAATACCACCAATGTATTGGTTTACAGGTAACCAGTAGTTTGCGGCAGCAGGGTCTAACATGCCTTCGTCGTAACGTGGGCTACAGTAACGCGCGTAATACCAAGACGATTCCATAAAGGTATCGAAGGTATCAGTCTCGTGTGTAGCAGGTACACCATTTACTGTTGTTTTAGCCCATTCTGGGTCTGCTTTAATTGGCGATGTAACACCATTCATTACTACGTCTTCAGGTAAGCGAACGGGTAGCATATCTTCTGTTGCAGCAACTTCTTGACCGTCTTCATCGCTAAGCATTGGGATTGGTGAACCCCAGTAACGCTGGCGGCTAACACCCCAATCACGTAGACGGAAGTTTACTTTACGCTCACCAACACCTAGCGCTTCTAGTTTGTCGGCAACAGCGTTAAACGCGCCTTCAAAATCAAGGCCGTCAAATTCGCCGGAATTAACTAATACACCTTTTTCGGTGAATGCTTCTTCTTTTAGGTTTACTTCAAGCTCAGAGCCTTCAACCGGTGCAATAACTTGTTTTATGTCAAGGCCGTAAGCAGTCGCAAACTCATAGTCACGCTGATCGTGTGCAGGTACAGCCATTACCGCGCCAGAGCCGTAATGCATAAGTACAAAGTTAGCAACCCAAATAGGTACTTGCTCGCCCGTTAATGGGTGAGTTGCGTAAAAGCCAGTTGCAATGCCTTTTTTCTCCATTGTTGCCATGTCTGCTTCGGCTACTTTGGTGTTTTTGCATTCTTCAACAAACATTGCAATCGCATCGCTGTTTTTAGCTGCTTCTTGTGCTATAGGGTGGCCACCGGCAACGGCAAGGTATGTTACACCCATAAATGTATCTGGGCGGGTAGTGTATACACTAAACTTTTCGTTGTTGTCAGTACGTGTAAACTCAATGTCTAACCCTTCAGAGCGACCAATCCAGTTGCGCTGCATGGTTTTAACTTGCTCAGGCCAGTCTTCTAATTTGTCTAAATCGTCTAAAAGCTCTTGTGCGTAGTCGGTAATTTTAATAAACCACTGCGGGATTTCTTTTTGCTCAACCACAGCGCCAGAGCGCCAACCACGGCCGTCAATTACTTGCTCGTTAGCAAGTACAGTTTGATCAACCGGATCCCAGTTAACAGTCGACATTTTTTTATACACTAGGCCTTTTTCGTAAAGCTTAGTGAAAAACCACTGCTCCCATTTGTAATACTCTGGGTGACAGGTTGCAATTTCGCGATCCCAGTCATAACCAAAGCCTAGTTGCTTAAGTTGGTTACGCATGTAATCAATATTTTCGTAAGTCCACTTTGCGGGGGCTGTTTTGTTTTTAATAGCAGCGTTTTCTGCAGGTAAACCAAACGCATCCCAACCCATAGGTTGCATTACGTTTTTGCCTTGCAGACGCTGGAAACGAGAAACAACATCACCAATGGTGTAGTTACGTACATGACCCATATGCAGTCGACCACTCGGGTATGGGAACATAGAAAGGCAGTAATACTTTTCTTTGCTCTCATCTTCGGTGACTTTAAATACCTGGTTTTCTTCCCAGTAACTTTGGACTTTTGACTCTATGTCTTGCGGGTTATATTGCTCTTGCATCTATGATTCCAGACTTCTTGCAAACTAATAAAAAATTGCCGATAGGATACCCCAAATAAACGCCTAATCACAGCGTATAAATACGGTTTTGTTAAAATCTAACTTTCAGTTCAGGTTAACCTATACTTATTTATATTAATGGTTAACACGCCCTTGATTTTGATGGAGTATAAAATGGCAGATTATAAAACATGGCTTAGCGATTTAACTAATTGGCTAAAAGATGTAAAAGATCATGAAGTAAAAGACGCAGTTACTCGATTTGTTGAATCTGAGCAAGCACTTAAAGACTTAGGCCAAGAAAGATACGCTTTATACAAAAGTTATTTGCAGCGTGACATAGAACACGTTCAAGAAAACGAGTCCCACTATAATTCGCTTGCGTGGCAAGAACTTAAAGAGTCGTTGTGGTTTGAGCTTTCCCACATAGAAGACAAAACCCAACTTGAATGGCAATCCCTTAGTCAAGATTTAAAGCACAATGGTGTGTATCACGTGGGCGAATGGATAGCCATGGGCACATTAGTATGTAAGAATTGCACCCATAGTTTTGATATTTATCACGCTACACAAATTACTCCGTGTATTGAATGTGATGGGATCTATTTTAGCCGTAAGGCATTACAACCCTAAATATATGTATTAAGTGGCTTGTAGGCCACTTAAGACGCCCAAAAGCCAGCGAATATGTTGGTAAAAAAAGAAGTTAGAATGACGAAAAAATTGCTGCCACTATCTGTTTCACAGCTCGCACCGAGTATTTCTACTAATCACGTAAGCACGTGTATGAGCAATCCATACCCAGAGCAACTTACCTTTATTGGCCAGCAACGTGCCCAAAGTGCCCTGGACTTTTCATTAGGAATGGAATTGCCCGGTTACAATGTTTATGTAATGGGCGAAGCTGCACATGGTCGTTTTACGCTTGTAAAAGATAAACTTAAACAACACGCCAAAGACCGCCCAACGCCAAACGAATGGTTATACGTAAATAATTACGACGACCACCGTGAGCCTATTGCGCTATTTATGCAAGCAGGGCAAAGCAAACAGTTAAGCGACGACATAGACTCGTTTTTAGATGAAGTGCTTGACACTTTTCCGGCAGCGTTTGACAACCCGGCATACCAACGCAAAAAGAAATCTATCGACCGTGAATTTAACGATGCCTACGACAGCGCAATTACTGCTGTAGAAATTGCTGCATTTGAGCAAAGCGTAGCATTAGTTGAAGAAAAAAACTCGGTAGGTTTTGCACCACTTGTTGATGGCAAGCAATTAAGTGATAACGAATTTGCAGAACTTGAAGAAAATTTACGCGAAGAGTTTTTTGAAAAAATAGAAAATCTAGAAGATGCGTTAATAGAAGCGCTCATTGAATTACCTCGTTGGAAGCGCGAATCAAAAGAAAAACAACGTAATCTTAAAAAGTCGACCGCAGAGCAAGCTACAAAACCGCTGTTAAAAGATTTAGAACACAAATACGCTACCCACATTGGTGTACTGCGTTACCTAAAAGATATACGCGTAGAAATTATTGATGCGGTACTTGAGTGGCTTGACGACGAAGACGAAAGCGAAGAAAGCAAAGAAGACTTTGACCGCAAAGGCATGCTTACCGACTTTTTTGCACCTAACATTTTAGTTGAGTTTAAAGAAGACGATGCAGCACCTGTGGTATATGAGCCAAACCCAACCTTTGGCAATATATTTGGTAAAATTGAGTATTCAACTTCGCAAGGCTCACTTATAACAAGTTACCGCTCAATTCAGCCAGGTGCTTTGCATCGTGCTAATGGTGGTTACTTAATTATGGACGCCGAAAAAGTAATGGCTAACCCACAAGTGTGGGATGGTTTAAAGCTTTCGCTTAAAACACACCAAATTAAAAACGATTTACCGTACCAAGACAGCTCAGTTGGCAGTAGTTTTACACTTCGCCCGCAACTAATACCGCTTGATGTAAAAATTATTTTATTAGGCTCTCGTGAGCTTTACTACACCATAGGTGAGTACGACGAAGAATTTGCTGAACTATTTAGAGTACTTGCCGACTTTGACTATTACTTGCCAAGTAGCGATAAACTACAGTACCAGTTTATTACTAAAGTAACGCAGTATTGTGAGCAAACTTTAAAGTGCACAACAACGCAAGCCGCTATGGTGCGTTTACTTAAGTTTAGCTACCGCCAAGCAGAACATCATAATAAGTTATCAGCGCGTTTTGCTGATGTACTTGAGCTTGTAGCAGAGGCAAGTTACTACGCGAAACAAGATAATCAAACGCTAGTTGATGCGCATCATATTGATGAAGCTATTGAAGGCAAGCAGTATCGCACCGGCCAAATTAGCGAAAATATGCTAAGCGATATAAAAGAAGGCCACACGCTTATTGCCACACAAGGCCAAGCAATTGGTAAAGTAAATGGCTTAACAGTGCTGCACATTGGCGACACCTCGTTTGGCACACCAGCACGTATAACCGCTACCGTATATGCAGGCGCCGATGGCGTAATCGATGTGGAGCGTGAAGCCGAGCTTGGTAAAGCTATTCACTCAAAAGGGGTAATGCTACTTACCGGTTATTTAGGTAACAAATACGCGCAGCACTTTAGCTTAACGCTAAGCGCCAACATAGCCATTGAGCAAAGTTATGGCTACATAGATGGCGATAGTGCATCACTGGCTGAGTTATGTGCGCTTATTTCAGCCATTACTAGTTTACCAATTAGCCAATCAATCGCGCTTACGGGCTCTATTAACCAACATGGTGATGTGCAAGCCATTGGTGGTGTAAACGAAAAAATAGAAGGCTTTTTTAAGCTGTGTAAAATGCGCGGCTTAACAGGCGAGCAGGGCGTTATTATTCCAAAATCGAACCAAGTTAACTTAGTACTTGATGACGAAATACTTGATGCAGTAGAGCGCGGTAAATTTAATATTTACGCTGTAGAAACGGTAGACCAAGCACTTAACTTATTAATGGATATTGAAGCTGGCAATATTATTGATGGCGAATACCCAGAGGATTCTGTAAACGGCATTGCTTTAGCGCGTTTAAAAGATATTGCCGATATAGTTAATGGCGATAGCGAAGACGACAAAGATGCAGAGCTTGATGAGGAAAAACACTAAATGATCAATATAATTTTAGCGGTGATCATCGCTATATTTTGTTTTTTAATATTTCAAAATAGTAAAAAAGCAAAGCAACAAGCAGGTATAAATGCACAAATTGAAGCTGACTACCTAGTAGCTAATGCCCAAATTGAGGGAGTAATAGAAACCAGCTCTGGCTTACAGTACAAAATACTGCATAAAGGCGAAAGTGAAAATACACCTAGCCCAACCAGCATGGTTAACGTGCACTACCACGGTACATTAATCGACGGTACTGTATTTGACAGCTCAGTAGATCGTAAAACGCCAATTAGCTTTGGTTTACACCAAGTAATTAAAGGTTGGACCGAAGGCTTACAACTTATGAGCCCAGGTGATAAATACATTTTTTATGTACCGCACCAACTCGCCTACGGTGAAAAGCGAGTAGGGAGTATACCCCCTGCATCACTGCTTATTTTTGAGGTAGAATTATTAGCAATAGAATCATAAGTTTTTAGCAATAAACTACTAAGGCCTCACTTTAATAAAGTGGGGCTTTTTGCTATTAACTAACAATAAAATTTACTCAAGGATTTTATTAATAGGTCGATACCTATAATAGTGACACACTATTTTAGGGATAAAGTAATGAATATTTCACCGTCTCCCATTTCCTATAAAGTACTTAGTAATAACTCTCAGCCTCCAAAGCAGCCAGATAAACAACTTAACGAGAAAGAGAGTGAGGAAGAACCAAACTATGTGTTATCAAAGTTTTTAGATACTAAAGCACAAAAATACAGTGAAGATAACGCAACGTTTGGCAATCAGTATAAAAATTTAGAAAAAGTATATAAACATTTCACAGGTCAAATTGTTGCATTACAAGAGCAAATTAATAAACTTAAGCAAAGCCCAGTTCAGCGAAGTTTATTAGTAAATAGTAGCGCCAATGAGCTAAATAAAAGTGATGCAAATTCAGCTTTAGATGCTGATCACCTAGGTGTAAAAAAATATAAAAACACACAACAGCAAGATAAAATAGATAGGCTTGAGCTACAACTCGGGGAATTAAGATCAGAGCAAGCTGCTATAAAGCAGCAAATGATTGAGCTGGTTATCAGCGAAATAAAAAGACGAGGTGATAGCTATACAATTTAAAGGCGCAGGGCTTATAAGTTAGCTTTTAAACTCGATTTTGCTCACCTCAAGTTTAAATTCACCCTCTTGTTTGTCTGCAATTAAAAAGCCTAGTTGTTTAATGTCATTAAAATTAATAGTTGCTTGTTGCTCAAGCACGCGGCCACGAAAAGTTAACGTAAAGTCACGTTGAGTAAAGTGAATATCCATCCATTCGTTTTTAGTTGTGTTAAATGAGTGCGTGTAGGCTGGCCCATCAAGGTAGTCGGATGTTCTAAGTCTTAGTTGATAGGTTTTTCCATCACCTTTAATGCGCAGCGTTATGCTTTTAGAATTTTGACCTTGGGTGTCAAGTTCGGTACGTATTGATGCGAAACCGCCGTTGTTTTCAAGCGATACATTCCCTTTAAATATTAAACTTGTAGCAGTTTGGCTCACTTGGCTATTAGATACACCGCCCATTACGGAGTCGTTTACTACATACCAATTTTGATTGGCATTAGCATGCGTCGTTAAAAATAACGCATTAAATACAAAAAGTGATGAGAGCTGTAAAGTGGTCATGGCTGTTCCTAATAGCTTTAAATTATCAATACGGCTAAATATATTATTTGTTCACTTATTAAAGCTAATTATTTTTACGGCTCCATTTCTTCATGATTTTTTCAAACATAATTTCTTTATCAGTTTTATCTTCAGGGCAGGGTTTGCCGCTACCTTGAGGCAAACCGTTACTGCCAAATACGGTTGCTGTGTCTATTAAATAACATTTGCCATTAAACTTTTCTAAGCGCTTAGTCCCCGTTGTATTTTGGCTAATTACTTCTGACTTATCAGACTTCACTGGCGTTTTAATAGTGGGCTCGTTGTTTATCTCTTCATTTGTAGAGCCTTTACCTTCACCAAAGGTGATCATTTTTTTATGAGTCATATTATTTATGGGTGAGTCAAACACCGGTGCATAAGAGTTTAGCTTTTTAAATGTTTGAGGCGATTTTGGCGAAGGAGTCGAAGACGATTTTGCAGGTGCGGCTGGCTGTGATTTAAGAGGTTCAGCAGAGTTATTTTTAAGCTCTGTTTGCGTCTTTGGTAACGTCGTACGTTTAGCTTGAGTGTTTTGAGTCACCTTTACTTTGGCTTTTGTAGAACCCGCTTTTATAGGTGTAGTGTTAGAGGTCGCCGCATTTGAGGTATCTGATTTAGTATCTACAGGTTTTATATCAGGTGCATTGGTTGTTGTAGCTACTGGGCTTGGCTTAGGATGGCTTGCTAAATTAACCGTAACATAGGCTTGTACTATTGCGCTATTTTCCTTTTGTGGCTGCGTAACTTTAATCGATTGTGAAAGCAAAAAGTACAACACAATAGCGTGTATACAAAACGATATAGCACACGGCCATGCTTTCCCTTTATTCACATTAAACCCTCAACTTAATAGTGCTGTTATAAGTCAATAAATCTTATTTAGTTCATCTTAAGTTAAGGCGTTTTACCATGGAATATTGTTGCAAATTAAACAAAACTATTTTGCAATTTTTGTTATCTTTGAATTTATTTAAACGCGTTATGTTTGCTCAACTTTGGCATGTAGGCCGAATAACACACATTGATAACACAGGGGGCGTGCAGCCAATATCAGCATGCAAAAGACGTAAAAGTATTTGTAGATACTAACGGCGAACCTGGCTTTGTAGGTACTGAGTTACCACGTGAGATGAGCAAGTAAGATATTGAAAATGTCCTAGCAGAATTTCGCTAAGCGGCTAAAAAAGGCAGTAGATGCGGGCTTTGATGGTATAGAGCTTCACGCGGCTAACGGGTATTTAATTAACCAATTTTTAGACTCGCAATCAAACGCACGTATTGATGAATATGGTGGCAGCGGACAAAACCGTTGGCGCTTTTTAGTTGAAGTAGTCAATGCTGTAGGTGATGAAATTGGCAGTAAAAAAGTAGGTGTAAGACTTGCGCCACTTGCCACGCTTAACGGTACCGTTGACGATAACCCAGAGCAAACATACTTGGCCGTTGCACACGTATTAAATGATGCTGGCGTAGGTTATATGCATATTGCTGAAGCAGGCTGGGATGATGCATCTATAATGAATGTGGAGTCTAAACAGTCTATTCGTAAAGCGTACAGCGGTGTATTATTACGCAGGTAAATACAATAAAGAGCGCGCCGATGAAGCTCTTGCACAAGGCAAACCGCTAAATAGCCACAACTCAGACACTCTACTTGGTGGTGCAGAGCAAGGCTATATTGATTATCCAATCGAAAATTAAATTTATATATAAATAAGGAGCTGTAACATACCGCTCCTTATTTATTTTAATTCCACTGAGAGTACCTACTTAATTGCAGTAATAAACTCTTCGTCAGAATACAAGTTCTTAAGTAATTTTTGAACAAGCTCTACATAGCTTCGTTGACCATTTGGGATTGCAATTGCTCCAATAAATGAAGAGTCGAAATCATATTCAGCTGAAATTACTTTTTCAAATAAAACTGCATCGTCCTCTGAAACAACAAAATTTACTTTTATGAACGAATTCCCCTCTGAGAACCCTGTTACATCGATATCTTGGTCAATAACCTTGCCAGTCACTTGCTTTTTAGCAACACCAGACCAAAGTTTAGCCAGTTTTAATTCTTGTATTAAAGCGCTCTCAATATATTCACCGTAGCTGTTGCCAACAGATGAAACAAGAGGAGAGCCACGAAGTGATATCTTATTCAATTTTTTTTCAGATTCAATTTTTCCAACTGAGACTGGATTATTAGACTCTTCTTTTAGTTTAGAAACGTTGCTGATATTTGCACTATAAGGTGGTACCTGAATAGTACATGCGCATAAAAATAAAGCCGCGATTAAACCTAGTGAATTTTTATACTTCATTTTACTTCTGTCCTTATTTATAAATCTGATTGATCAAGCTCTACAACTAATTTGTTAAATGCTTCTTCTGTTGCACGTTTTGCAGATAAAGAAAAGTCATTTTTAAATTCATCAAATTCAGCTTTGCCAAAACCTTTAACTTCATTATTCCATGCTATATCTCCACTGTTATTTAAAGTTTTACAGTTTAGCGTGAAAGTAAATTCTGTAGGAGGCCATGTGAATAAGCTATCTGAGCTAGATTGCGTTGTAATTGTCGGTATGAATACATACTCAATTTTTTTATCTTTTAAAAATGTACTATCAGTTAATGATTCAAGCTTATAAACGTTTTCAAATTTATTAGAAAGCACAGTATAAAGCGCTGCTTCTGTGTCTTTGTAAGGTTTGTAACTAATATTATCGCCACCACCACCAGGTGTTTTCACTTGTTTTTTAATGTCATCTTCAGAAATATAATAGCCTACAACTGATGCCGATTTATTTTCTGTTACCTGAAGTTTTTCAGTGTCTGGATTTAAACTTATCTGATGAGCACAGCCACTCAAGACAAGTACCGAAAACAAGAAAAACACGTTAGTTAATAACTTCAAAATATACTCCATATATTTAATTTTCTAGTGTGAAAGCAGTTTCAGCATCAATATATGCTTAACAGTTACCTTTGTAAATTATGTTAACGCTATATTTGTAAATGGTTGTAACTTTTAGTGTTTGTAATTTTCTATCTTCGTTGGGTATGGTGGCGGATTTCTTCAAAAATAAAGTAGAGTTGATCTTGAGCTAAAAATAAAAAGCGCGTAAGTTAAATGTTTTACCCATTTTAAAAACATAAAAATGAAGGCCAAAGAAATAGAACAATTAGCATTATCGGACTCTGAAACTAAAGACGTGATCACCCCACATGCCTTTAAAATTGACCAAGCATTATTAGGCATACCTTTAGCTACCCCTATTAAACGTGCAATGGCGATGATTATAGATGTCACTTTGATATTTATGGCCGCTAAGCTAAGCGCGACTTTAATTGCATTTGTAGCTGCGATGGCTTTTTATAAAGGCACTGCGCAGCAATACCTGCCAAAAATGTCATCGTTTTGGCGCAGAGCTCTAAAACTTTTTGCAGCGAGCTTTTTGTTTGTAAGCGCACTCACCGTGCTCTCATTAGCGATAGATTTTTTTGAAGACGATAACGCTATTCAAGGTATACGAATAGAAAAAACGCAGAAAAACGATGAGTTAAGTGAGCATGACAAATCAATAATACGCACATATTTAGCGCAAACAGGCGACGGTAAAAACTGCGATGATGTTTGCCAAAGCGCTGCTCGTGCTAATTTAGTTGGCCAATTACCAGCGCTTGCTGAAATTGAAGACGTTGGCGGGATTGAAGTTACGCGCACGTTATTGCAGTTAATGGCTATTGATGATAAGCCTATAGCGGCAGATGATTTTAAAAATAATGATACAGAGCTAAAGAGCATTTCGGGCGAAGCTTCAGATGAAAGCAATATAGTTGAAAAAGCAGACACTAAAAGCGAGAAAAGCAAACCTGTCACCAGCATTTTGCAGTGGGGCAAAGGCATTATTCAAGACCTAGGCCTTGGCTTTGGTTGGGCCGCTGTATACTTTACGTTGTTCTCGTTATTATGGCGTGGACAAACCCCAGGTAAAAAAGCATGTAATATTCGCGTAGTAGCACTTAGCGGTGAGCCATTAGGTTTATTAGATTGCTTTGGGCGCTACGGCGGCTATGGGGCTGGTTTTGCCACAGGTTTATTAGGCTTTTTACAAGTGTATTGGGACCCAAACAGGCAAGCCATTCAAGATAAAATATCAGCCACTGTGGTTATTAAAGGCAGCTTAGATCAACTAGTGAGTACTCAAACTGTTGTAGATACAGTAGGAGATTAGCTTTGGTTTTATTGTTTAATTTAATTTAATTATAAGGATGTTTATGAAATAACATTTAACTAATGTTACTTGTATTCTAACTTATAAAACGTAGTTATATATTTTATGCTATGTGTAAATTCCTAAATTTACTCTAAAAGCAAAGTCATATTAACTGTATAGGCAGTCTAGTGTTCGTTATTTAGATCATTTTTAATACATTAAATCTTTCTTTTTATTGCGTCCTAGAAAGCTCTATCAACTAGTAATATATATGAACAATCAAAGTCCACTTTTGAAATAACCCTCATTTATTTTAGAACGAAATAGATGTACAAAAAAGCCAAATCTAAGAGTGATATCTTAAATTTACTGCATAAAATCATCTAAATGAAAGTTTGTTCAACCTATTCTTCAATTCGAAATAGGGTTGGATTTGTATGCTTTTTGTACAAATTAGGTGTGCATATATAACGTATTATTACTGCCTAGAGAATTAGGTTGCTCTTTTGAATGCAGTCAATTAAAAATTATCAATGTAAATAAGTTTGTTTTTTTGTTATTGCCATGTTGACCAAAGTGTTTCGTTAGGATTAATATGTAAAATCAAAAGGGGTACTAATGTTAATTTAGAACCTTTTCGAAATAAAATAATTAAAATTGTATTCTAGGGATAATAGGGATTATCAAATGTTAAATAATAAAATTTCAAAGGCAGTTCGCATAGCGATTGCTTTTGGTGCAGCAACAACAGCTACTTTCTCAGCTAGCTCGTTTGCAGCGGAAGAAGAAAATGTAGAACAAGTAGAAAAAATTCAAGTTTTAGGTTCTCGTATACGTACCGATAGTTTTGCTAGTGATACACCAATTACTATTATTTCTGTCGCAGACGCAGCTAATCAAGGGATTACATCTCTAGGTGAGTTATTGCGTACAAGCACAATTGCTGCCGGCTCTAGCCAAGTAACATCGGCATTATCTGTTGGTTATGTAACTTCCGGTGGTTCAGGTGCAGAAACTATTTCAATGCGTGGTCTTGGTGCTAACCGTACTTTAGTATTATTAAACGGCCGCCGAGCGGGACCTGCGGGTACTCGTGGACAAGTATCATCATTTGATATGAATGCATTACCAATCTCTGCAATTGAACGTATTGAAGTGTTAAAAGATGGCGCTTCGTCTTTGTATGGTTCTGATGCCGTTGCTGGTGTAATTAATATTATTACTAAAAAAGGTGATGACAAATCTGTATCAGTAGATGTTTCACAGCCATTTGAATCAGGTGGTGAGCAGCAACGTATTAATTTCTCTATCGGTGAAGAATTTAAAAAAGGCTCAATCCGCGTAGTAGGCGACTATAAAGTACAACATGAATTACAGCGAGGCGATCGTGAGTTTTTCGATTGTACTGCCCGTAACTATTACAATGCAGACGGTGAACGAGCCGATCCAATTGATCCTCGTACAGGTGAATACCATTGTAACGAAAGCGGCTATGGTTTGTGGTTAACTAATGATGGTGCATCTAACTTTGAATCTGGTTATGGCTCTTACGATTACGATGGCTTTTTCGGAAGTAATGGCTATAGCAGCTTCAATGATGCCGCTAGTGCTCCAGGTGATTTCACGACTCCAGAAGGTTGGTATAATGTAGGGTTTGATAAAGAGTCGGATGGGTGGAGAAACTTAGAACATCCGTTTTCTGATAACGAGTCGATGATACCTAAAACAGCTACTTACTCATTATTCTTACAAGGCGATTATAGCTTTACTAATGATATAAGTGGTTATGCAGAAGCTTTATACAGCTCTCGTAAAACTGAAACGCAAGCATACCGTCAATTTTGGGTTGGTGATATAGCTCGACCTGATGCCGATTTATATGAAGGTTTTGGTGGTGATGTTCGAGTTATGCCTGTTGCACTGACAGATCATTATGGTAGTGAAACCACTATTGATTATAGACGTTTTGTTCTAGGTCTAGAAGGTACTCTAGGTTTTTGGGACTGGGATATTTCTTATCAAAATAGTCACAGCGAAGGCGAATATCAAAACAAAGTAATTTATCGCGATTCAATGGTAATGGCGCAACAACATTTAGGTAATGGAACAACATGTTCTGGTGAGGTTACGGCTAACTCAGGTAAAACATGTGTTGATGTACCTTGGGCTGACCCTCAATTTTTGTATGGTAATCCTTCAGATGAAGTTCGTAACTTCTTATTTGGTGAAGAGACAGGTGTAACCATTTACAAACAACAAACTCTGGAAGCATACATTACAGGTGATTTATTTGAATTACCTGCTGGTGCCGTTGGCAGTGCATTTGGTATGTCTTATCAAAAAGATGAACTTGATGATACACCAGGAGTTGCTTCTTCGACAGGTAACTCTTGGGGCTTAAGTAGTGCAAGCCGTACGGCGGGTTCACAAAATACTCGTGCCGTATTCGGTGAAATTCGTATTCCTCTTTTTGAAGGAGAGTCATGGGCTGAACGCATGGAGTTGTCAACTTCTGGACGTTGGACTGATGTATCTACTTATGGTAGCGATACTACATTTAAAGTTGGTTTAACTTGGGAAGTTGTTGATGGTTTCACGATACGTGGCTCTCGTGGTTCATCATTCCGTTCTCCTGCATTATATGAGTTATATTTAGCAGGGCAAACAGGTTTCCTAGGCCAAAATTCAGTTGATCCATGTTTTGACTATGGTGCTGGGTATGAAGATGGTACTGTTTCTGAACGTATTTATAATAACTGTTTAGCGTCTGGTGTACCGACTGATTATGATGGCTCTACTGCAAGTTCAGCGACAAGCGTAACTAGTGGTGGTGCAGGACGTTTAACAGCTGAAACTTCGATTTCTGAAGGCTTTGGTTTTGTTTGGACAAGCCCTGAAAATACTTATGCATTCTCAGCTGATTATTACAAAGTTGATATTAGTAACCAAGTAGCTAATTTAGGTGGCAGTGATATAACAAGTACTTGTTATAATTCTGAAAACTTTCCGAACGATCCTATTTGTGCACAGTTTACGCGTAATGATGGAACAGATGGCAACTATGGTATTGATACTATTTACGGAGGATATACTAATGTTGCAAATCAGGGGACTCGTGGGGTTGATCTAAACTTCTCATACCGTGACGATTTTGATTTTGGTTCTGTATATTTCAACATTGAACATACAGTTCAATTAGAACGTACATATCAGTTATTTGCTGACAGTGAACCAAGCCAATACATTGGTGAAATTGGAGATCCTAAGCATGTTGGTAATATTTCAGCAACATTTAAAAAGGACGATTGGAGCTTAACATGGACTACACGTTATGTTGATGAAACGAATGACTACGAATATTATGATGATTCAAATGAATCAACATATCGTGGTGAAGATATTACATTCATAGCTGAAACGCCTAAAGTATTTTACCACTCGTTATCGGGTAATATGCAGCTTGACCAATTTGATATAACAATGGGTATCGCGAATGTTTTTGACGAAGAGCCACCGCAAGTATCACCTAGTTATGTAAGAGCCGTTGGTAACAGTGCGCTTTATTCACAGTATGATAATTTAGGTCGTAGATTCTTTGCGAATGTTACTTATAATTTTTAATTAGCATTTAAGTTAGAGTCTATTTATTAAGCCCTCGTAGGAGGGCTTTTTTATTGATAAGGAAATACTTATGAATAATATAGCTAAATTTACTTTAGGTATGTTTTTAGTTGCTGCATCAGTAGGGGCTACGGCCAAGGTCGATAGTATTAAGTTGCAAAACTATGCTAAGCATGCGCAGTTTATAAATATGAAAATCTCACCAGATGGTAAACATCTTGCTGCGACAACCAGAACGGAAACAGGAGCAATTAGACTAACGATACTTAGTGTGAGTAACAATGAGATTGTTTCTATTACCGAAGGAAAGGAAAGTGAAGCCGTTGCAGACTTTGGCTGGGCAGATAATGAACGAGTAATAGTTTCACTCGCTCAAGAATACGGTTCTTATGACGCGCCAATGGCAACAGGTGATCTTTTATCTATCAATGTTAATGGAAAAAATAAAACAATCATAGCAGGTCCTCGTTCTGAAGACTCAAGAATACGTATAGCAAGAATAATAGACTTATTACCAGAGGTTGATGATGAGCTTATAATTTCTTCCTTTTCACCATTTTCTGAAGAGCCCTATTTGGAGTTACAGCGAGTAAAAGCAAGTTCAGGGCGTAAGAAGAATATGGGCAAGCTTCCTTTACGAGTGTACAAAGGAACCAATACTAGCGTGTTATTAGATCACAATGGTATTGCAAGGCTGGCAACAGGTATTGCCCCAGATAAAAATAATCAAAGCATTGTAGTTACACGGGATAATAAAGATGATGAGTGGCATGAGGTACTGCGCTTTGACAGTGACTCAGGTTCGTTCACTCCTCTTACCTTTTTAGCTGATAATTCAACTGTTGTTGGTATTAGTGATAATACGACAGATACGTTATCTATTTCTTCATTTGACTTAAAAACTAACAAGCAAACGGTACAAGTCACTCATCCAGATACTGACTTACTTCCTATTGTTAGTATTAATAACGGGAAGGTCAATGAAGTAATTGGAGCAAGTTATGAACTAGACTCAATTGAAAATGTGTTTTTGGAGGACATAACTGATACTGGCTTTGCTAATATATTGGCGAGCCTATCTAATTCATTCAAAAACCAAACCGTAGAGATTACTTCGTCGACCTTAGATAATGCTAAGTTGGTTATAACGGTTAGCTCTGCAAATAATCCTAAACAGTTTTACTTATTTGATACAAAACAACGTAGGTTAAGTGTAATTATAAAGTCAAAGCCATGGCTGGATAAAAAAGATATTCCAAAAACAAGTTTGATTTCTTATAAAACGCGAGATGGTATAAATATCCGAGGGTTATTAACATTACCTATTGATGCAAATAAAAATTTGCCACTAGTAATGCATCCGCATGGTGGGCCACATGGGATTAGGGATTCATTATCAACTTTGAGTAGTGATGCTAAGGTTCTTGCTTCACATGGTTATGCTGTTTTCCAGCCAAACTATCGTGGTTCAGGTGGTTATGGTAAAGATTTTATGCAGCAAGGCTACCAGAACTGGGGTACAAGCATGATCGATGATATGACCGATGGTGTGAACTTCCTTATTGAGCAAGGAGTCGTCGATAAAGATCGAGTATGTTCGTATGGAGCATCTTATGGTGGCTATGCCGCTATTCAAAGTGCTATTCGCGAACCCGATCTTTATAAGTGTGCTGTCGGCTTTGTTGGTGTTTACGATTTACAACTTATGTTTGAAGAAGGAGATATCTCAGAATCATCTTCTGGTTTAAATTATTTAGAGAGCGTTCTTCCTAAAACAAAAGAACTTCGTGAGGCACAATCACCTGTATACAACGTAGATAAGCTAAAAGCACCTGTGTTTATTATTCAAGGCGGGCAAGATGTAAGGGTTCCTGAAGAGCATGCATTCAGACTAAGAGATGCGCTTAAAAAACGTAATCATCCTGTAGAATGGATGTATAAAAAAGGCGAAGGGCATGGTTTTTATAAACCAGAACACAATGTTGAACGCTGGGAGAAAATGCTAACATTTTTCGAAAAAAATATTGGTAAATAATTTATCGCCCCTTTAAATTATCTAGGGTTATTTAAAGGGGCGATGTACACAGTTTAGAGCAATACTTTCAATTAGTTTGAAGAATATAATTATAATTCGCTTCCAATTAAGGTTATTGCTAAAATTCGTTTGTTTTATTTTTACAATATTAGTTATGACCTATACCCTAAGACCTTACCAGCAAGAAGCCGTAGAACGCACCGTTTTACACTTTAGAAAGAGTAATGATCCTGCCGTTATTGTGTTACCAACCGGTGCAGGTAAAAGCCTTGTTATTGCTGAACTTGCGCGTATAGCTAAGCAAAAAATATTAGTGCTTGCGCACGTTAAAGAACTTGTAGAGCAAAATTCGCAAAAATATAAAAGTTTTGGTTTAGAGGCGAGTATATTTTCAGCAGGCTTAAAAGAAAAATCATTAAACCATCAAGTAACCTTTGCCAGTGTGCAATCACTTTCGCGTAATTTAGATAAATTAAATGAGCATTATTCATTACTTATTATTGATGAATGTCACAGGGTAAATGGGGATAAAAAAAGTCAGTACGGTAAAGTAATAAACAGTTTAAAAGAGTATAACCCTCATTTAAAAGTATTGGGTTTAACCGCAACACCTTATCGGCTAGGAACGGGGTGGATATACCATCACCATTATCATGGCTTTGTTAAAGGGACTAAAGAAAGCCCGTTTAAAAGTTGTATTTTTGAATTGCCGCTAAGATATATGATCAAACATAATTATTTAACGCCGCCAAATGAAGTTGATGCAGCAATTAGCCATTATGATTTTTCGTCTTTAGATAGCAATGCATTTGGGCAATATACTACTGATGATATGAATGCGCTTTTAAAAAACAGTGAGCGCGCAACGAAAGCTATATTACAGCAAGTAATTCAATACAGTGAAGAGCGTGAAGGTGTTATGGTTTTTGCCGCCACGGTATTGCATGCTCAGGAAATATTAAGCTATTTGCCAGCTCATGAAAGTGCGCTTATAACAGGTGATACGCCAAACACTGAGCGCGATAAAATCATTAAGCAATTTAAAGCTAAGCAATTAAAGTATTTAGTTAATATTTCGGTATTAACTACAGGGTTTGATGCGCCACACGTTGATTTTATTGCTATTTTACGCCCTACAGAATCAGTTAGTTTATATCAACAAATTGTGGGGCGAGGTTTAAGGTTATCTGAATCGAAAACGGATTGCTTGGTAATAGATTATGCCGGCAATGGTTTTAATTTATTTCACCCAGAAGTAGGTGATAAAAAAGGTGATAGTGATAATGAACCCGTGCAGGTACTTTGCCCTGGTTGTGGGTTTGCGAATATATTTTGGGGGAAAACCGACTCTGCTGGAAAAGTAATAGAGCACTTTGGCAGACGTTGTAAAGGGTTGTTAGAAGATGATGGTGGGCATAAAGAGCAGTGCGATTATCGTTTTAGGTTTAAAGAGTGTGAGCAGTGCGGTGCCCAAAATGATATTGCTGCACGACAATGCCATGACTGCGGCGCGGTAATGGCCGACCCTGATGATAAGCTACGTAATGCATTAAACTTAAAAGACGCACTTGTGCTTCGATGTAGTGGGTTATCGGTAACTCAAATTAAAGACGATTTAATTAAAATAACGTATTTTGATGAAGATGGCGCAAGTTGCGATGAGGTATATAACCTCGCAAATAAAGGCGGGCAGTTTATATTTAATAAACAATTTGGTAAACGCGTGAGTCATGGGCAAACACCGATAGACTTTAAAACGGCAGAGCAAGTAGTAAAAGCACAATTTGAATTAGTGCCACCAGATTTTGTTATTGCACGAAAAAGCAAAAAGTATGGTTGGAAAGTTGCTGATAAGCTATTTGACTATAAAGGCAATTTTAGGAAAGCAAATCAGTTAAGCCGCTAAGCTTAACTGACAGGATATTTTAAACGAAAGATAGTTAAGCTTCTTCTTCACCGTCCATTAATCCCCAGCCGTCACCGTAGCCATTAAAGCTATTAGCAATGCTTTCAATATATTGCTCTGCTTGGCCTAATAGAGTGTGCTCTGGCACCATTTGTACTTGAGTGATTACTTCCCAAACGCCAGTGTCTTTGCATTTTTCAAGCTCAGCATTTTGAACTAATGCATCAGAGACTATTTCTTTAGCAAATTTTTCAGCATCGGCTTGTTGTTCAAATAAAATAAAAAAATCGACTTGGTGCATTTTATTTAAATCAATGCCAGCAGCGGCTATTTCGGCTAAAAGTTGGCCGTTATCATCATCAGGGAATTGCATTAAAAACTCATTTAAAATTAATTTTGTATTCGTAGGCACTATTGTAACCAAATTATTGTCTTAACGCGTACTAATTTTAATTATATCAACGTTTATACAATACATAATTTATCATCTTAGATTGCCATTAAGTTAATGTGTTGCTCATTATGGCTATGCTAATATGCTTTGATTCGTCATTGTATATTTAAGATATTAAAAGTAAGGATATTTACTTGTTTATTAAGTTTTTACGTTGCATATGTGTTGTGAGCGCTTTAATTGCGACAAATAGCTATGCGGCAGAAAAAGTCATAGAAGATTACGAAATTGAAGGGTTAAGTGGCGATTTAGAAGATAACGTAGCTCTTTACCTCAAGCAGTTAATTGGCGAGAAGCCAACCCGTACACTTCGCCGTTATGCTCAAAAACAAGTACAAAATAGCATCAAAGCACTTGGCTATTATAGCCCGACCGTCGAGGTTATTTATGATAAAGACGATAGCGAGCTAATTGTTAAAGTTGAACGGGGGCCTGCAACTCGCATAGAAGCAATTAATATTACGCTAAACGGCGATGGTCAAAATGATCCACAATTACAGGCATTGATTAAAAGCAACCACTTGAAGCAAGGTGACGTTTTAAATCATGGTAAATATGACTCTGCTCATAAAAAAATAGAATCTATGTTGCTGGAGCTTGGTTATTTTGATGCTAAGTGGCCGGCGCGCAAATTAGAAGTGTCGCTTAAAAAAAATAGTGCAGTTATTACTTTCGTCATTGATACTGGAGTTAGGTATCAGTTTGGCGATATACAAATTGCCAGTAGTACACCCGCTGAAAAATACATACGCTCTATAGCACCTTTCTCGCAGGGCCAACCTTATAAATCAACGTATATTGCTGACTATAACCTGGATTTATCAAGTACCCCTTATTTTGCCAGTGTGCGTGTTTATGCTGACATTGCAGCGCGCAAAAATAGCCAAGTACCGATTAAAGTTGAAGTGTTACCCAAGCCAGCTAACAGCTATGAAATTGGCGGTGGTTTTAGTACTGACTTAGGTCCTAAAGCGCGTTTTAAATGGAGTAAGCCGTGGATCACAGAAGACGGACATTACCTCGAAACTAATTTAAATGTGGCACAAAAGCAGCAGGATATTTCCTTGGCTTATACAATTCCGGTTGATGATCCTAATGATGATTTATGGCGATTCTCTGTTGGATATAAATTAGAAGATGAGCTCACAAACGACACTTACAGCGAGATACTAACGGGCCAATTACAGCGCCAATGGTTAACCGAAAACAAATGGGTGCGTACAGCATTTTTACGCCGCGACCGAGAAACCTACCGCATCGGTGATGAAGACGAAGAAAGTACCGAAATGTTAATGCCTGGCATTAGCTACGCGCGCAAAAAATCAAAAGGTGGCACGACTCCCTATTGGGGAGAGCAGTGGCTTATATCTGCTGAGTTTGGCTTAGATGATGTTCTCTCAAGTACTAATTTAGTAAGAGTACAAATGCAACATGCATGGCTACGCACTTATTTTGACCGCCACTTGGTGTTTTTAAAAGCGAATGTGGGAGCAATGCTTGTTGATGATATTAACAACGTGCCATTTTCACTTCGGTTTTACGCAGGTGGTGACCAAAGTGTTCGTGGTTTTGCGTACCAATCAATATCGCCCGAAAACGATGACGGCGAGCTAATAGGTGGTAAGTATTTACTATCGGGCACGATGGAATATAACTACCAGTTTGCTAAAAACTGGCGAGCAGCTTTATTTGTTGATGGTGGTACTGCGACTAATGATTTTTCTGATGATTTTGAAGTAGGTGCTGGTTTTGGTTTTCGCTATTTAACACCCGTTGGCCCAGTGCGCATAGACCACGCTTGGGGATTAACAAAAGAAAGTAAAAGCACACGTTTAAGTATTACCATAGGGCCAGAGATTTAATGTCAGTATTAAAAAAGATAACAGCCGCCGTAAGTGCTATTTTTGTCACGTTAGTTGTTGCACTATTTTGTTTGCTATTTACCGCACCAGGTAATCAATTTATTGCTTATGGTGCAAACAAAGCGGTAGATGGACTACATATTGAAATTAAAGATGGCCGTTTTATTTACAATGATGCCTTTAATGTGCGCTTTATTAACAACGGATTGGATTTTAATGCACAACAATTGAAAATTGATTTGTTTTGGTGGCAGTGCGATGGAATTTGTATATATAACTTAAGTGCTAAATCTATAAATTTAACATTACCAAAAACCGCAGAGTCACAAGAAGAAGCCGCGGCAGAGCCGCTTGAAAAAATTAGCTTACCTTTTAATATTGCTGTAAAAAACATTGCGATAAACAAATTTACTCTAGAGCACCCAAGTGCAAACGTAAGCGTTAATAACTTTAAACTCTCAGCAAAGGCAGAGAGTTCAAAGCTGACGGTTAAAAGTCTGAATATTCCCACCATACTTATTGCTTTAAAAGAGCAAGAACAAGATGCGAAAACACAAACGGCGCAAAATACTCAAGCGCCTTTAACGCACCTACCCGCATTGCCTAATATAGAATTTACTTCGCCACTTGATTTAGTTGTTGAAGACTTTGAAATAGCTAAAATTACGATTGAGCAAAACGAAGCCCAACATGTTATTGAAAACATCTCGCTGCAATTAAGTGTGGAAGATGCGGTTATTAATTTAGAGTCATTCTCAGCAAAGTATGAGCAGTGGCAGCTTAATACGCATCTTAACGCTGAGCTTGCAGGGAACTTACCCGTAAAAGGGAATGTTGTTTTACAAAGTGAAGAGCACCAAGCTAATTTGCAGTTAAATGGCGACTTATCAAACCTAAACCTCGATTTAGAAACGCAGGGACAATATCCGCTTAGTTTAACGGCAACGGCAAATTTAAAGCAGAAAAACTATCCGTTTGAGTTAAATGGCAAAATTAAACAGTGGCTTATTGATGCACAAAGCAATGAGCTTAAAGTGCGAAATGTAAGCCTCAATGCACAAGGTAATGCTGACGACTATCAGCTTAGCCTACAGGGGAATAGCCAATTAGGTGCGTACCCAGCTGTTGACTTAAATACCCAATTAAAAGGCAGTCTTACCAAAGCAACTTTACAAGCGCTAAGCATTAAAGCAAACGAAAGCAGTGCAACTATAAAAGCCAATGTTGATTGGCAAAAAGGCATACTGGTTAATTTTAATGGCACGCTTGCTAACTTAAAAGCGCAGTATTTAACTGATGCCGCTACCAGTGATATTTCAGGACAATTTAAAGGCTCGTTTAATGCGGCTGACGACAAGTGGCAGCTACAAATGAATAATACAAAGTTAAGCGGATTACTTAACGACGTGCCACTAGAATTTGCCTCAAACTTTAAGCTAGACAACACGTTAAAAGCTAATATTGATAGCTTTTATTTAAGTAGCGGCACCAATAAATTAGCACTAAGCGGGCAAGTTGATGATACTTGGCAAGTTGATGGCAAAGTAACGCTAAAAAGTGATGAAAAAGCTAATATCCCATTTACTGCCGACGGCAACGCAAATTTAAAAGTGAGAGGGGAGAGGTTAACGCCGTCTGTTGATTTAGCACTAATACTCGATCGTTTTATTTTTGATGAAATAAACATTAATAAATTATCAGTAAAAGGGCAGTTAGATACCGCTGCCGATTGGCAAACCGATGTATCGGTAAGTGTTGGTTCGGCGCTGGTGGCCGACCAACAAATTAATAGTGTTAAAATTGATGCCAGCGGCGATAAAACAGATCACCAACTTACGGCATCAGTAGATGCAGAGCAAGGCAGTATAGAGCTTGAAGTTAATGGCAAAATTAATAATACCACTTGGAATGGCGAGCTTAGTAATGTAACGTTTAGCGATAAAAAGCTTAGTTTTAGTAATACTAGAAATATTGCCATTATGGTTAATACGCAAAGTGGCGACTTTGATGTAAGCGCGCATTGTTGGGCATCTGAGCAAAGTGAATTATGTATAGACACGCTAGCACAGTCAAAAAGCCTCGGTCAGCTAAATGCTAAACTAAGCAATTTAGCGCTTGAGGAGCTTAAGCATTTTTTACCTAATAGCATTCGTACTCGCGGTAATATAGCTGGCGATGTAGCACTTAATTGGCAAAGCGGTGCGCTTAAAACATTACGCGCAAATATCGATTCTAGCGATTTAGAAGCGGTGCTTACCTCGGAAGAAGATCGTTTTAAATTACCAATCGAAACTCTAACTATTAGTGCGTTTTCGGACTCTCAAATTGGCAAGCTTGAAGCTAATTTAGAATCAAGTGTATTAGGCAAAATTAATACACAAATTAATATCGATGATATACAAAACACGCAAGCGCTTAACGGCACCATTACCATCGATAAAATACTCCTTTCAGACTTACAACCATTTCTTGAAACGCTCGAGCAGTTAAAAGGTGATATTAGCGGGAAAGTGGCGTTAGCTGGTACGTTAAAAGATCCATTATTAAATGGCGAGCTTAATGTGAGCGATATTAGTTTAGAGGGCGAGCAACTACCTATAGCGCTGCAAAAATCAAATATAAACGTATCGTTTGATAAAACAACAGCCACAATAAAAGGCAACTTAAACGACAACCAAGGCGGTAAAATAAACCTCACCGGTGACGTTGATTGGCAAGGTGCGCAACCTGCTGTAAATGTGGCGGTAGTTGGCGAGCAGTTTTATGTACGCGCGCAGCAAGGGGTTACTTTTAAAGTATCGCCGGATTTAAAAATAGGCTTGGCTAATAATGCACTCAAGCTTGCTGGTGAGGTAGTTGTGCCTTACGGTCGTATAATGATTGAAGAGCTCCCAGAGGGCGCAGTGCAAGTTAGCGATGATGAAATTATTGTTGATCAAAAAACCGAGGCCACCGAAACAGTTCCGTTTGATTACGACATAGATTTAAAAGTGATTGTTAAAAACGATGTAAAAGTAGAATCGTTTGGCTTGGAATCAAAAGTTGCGGGTGATTTAGCTATAAAAATGAGTCAAGGTGCGCCAATCATAGCCACAGGTGAGCTTAACTTAATTGAAGGTACTTACTTAGCCTTTGGGCAAGATTTAATAATCAGCACCGGGCAAGTAGGTTTTAGCGGTTCAATTGAACAACCATTTTTAAATATTAAAGCAATACGTAACCCCGATACGACTGCAAATGGTGTCATTGCAGGGGTTACGCTCACGGGGAATGTTGAACAACCAACGCTTAAAATATTTTCTGAGCCTGCGATGGATCAAGCACAAGCACTTGCATATTTACTTAATGGCCAGCCTTTAGGTGATGGAGAAAGTTCGTCAAGCGATGCTATGCTTACACAGTTATTACTCTCTCAAGGTGTTAGCCGCAGCGAAGGGGTTGTTTCTAAGGTAGGTGAAACCTTTGGGTTGTCAGATGTAAGTTTAAGCTCATCAGGTAGTGGTGATAGCACCAAAGTAGAAATATCAGGTTACGTAGCACCCAGTTTGCAAGTTAAATATAGCGTGGGTGTATTTGATTCGCTCAGTGAGGTGGCTGTGCGTTATCAGTTACTTTCACAGTTATACATAGAAATAACGAGCGGCCTATATCAAAATGTTGATGTGCTATATAAGTTTGATTGGGAATAACCAAAACCATAATAATTATAAGGATATAAGCGATGAAAAAAATTATATTGCCGGCTTTGCTTAGTGTTTTATTGAGCGGTTGTGCTCAACAACTAGGTGATGATGTTGCTAAACAAGAGCTACCTTTATTGAGCGCGAGTGAGGTAATTGCGAGTGCAACAGATAATGACTGGCGAGTAGTGGATGCTCAAAATATTTTAAAGATAACACTGCCAACGGGTGATGCGTACATTGAGCTCAATGAACGGCTTGCCCCAAAGCACGCTCAAAATATTAAAAAGTTAGTACGAGAAGGGTTTTATAAAAATACCAGCGTTTATCGGTTTGTTGAGGGTTTTGTAGCGCAAGGCGGGGACAGCTCGGGTAAAAAGTTAATTAAAACTGCGGATAAAACAGTCCCTGCTGAGTTTTATTTAACAACAAAGAAACCACTTTTAATTACTGAGCTAAATGGCGACGGGTATGCACCAGTTACCGGCTTTTTAAACGGCTTTGCAGTAGCTCAAAACTCAGCACATACGCAAACATGGCAAGTGCATTGTAGTGGCGTGTTTGCAATGGCGCGCGACAACGATATAAATAGTGCGAGCACGGAGTTTTTTGTAACGATAGGGCAAGGCCCGCGCTACCTGGACAAAAATATTACGGTGTTTGGTCGAGTGCTCGAAGGTATAGAGCATTTTAACCGTTTAGCGCGCACACCAACTGAAGGAAAAGCATTTAACCCAATTACCAATATACAAGTGCTTGGCGACGTACAAAGCGATAAAAGTATATTTAAAGTGATGAAAACAAACTCACCGGTGTTTAAAAACTTAATCAATGCTCGTAAAAACCGTGTTGAACCATGGTTTGTACAGTCTTACAATTATGTGGATGTATGCGCGATGCCTATACCGACAAAGCGTATCAATTAGCGCAAAACCAATATTAAAAAGGAGCCTAGGCTCCTTTTTAATACTCATGTTCCAGTTTAAAATAGCCTACTGACGATTAATTTTAACTGCAAATGGTGTGTCATTATAATGCGTAGAGCGATACGGGTTTATATCAAGCCCACCGCGACGAGTATAACGCGCGTAAACCTCTAACTCTTTAATATTAAGTTGTGTTGTTAAATCACTATAAATACGCTCAACACACTGCTCATGAAATTCGTTATGCGTTCTGAACGAAATTAAATAACGCAGTAACGATTCGCGACATATTTGCTCGCCTGTGTATCTTATAATTACACTTGCCCAGTCAGGCTGGGAGGTAATTAAACAGTTCGATTTAAGTAAATGGCTGTAGAGCGTTTCTGTTACTACGTTATCACTTTTTGCTTTAAGTGAATTAGCATCAATATCGTAATTATCAATTTCAATATCTAAGTCATCAATACATTCACCTGGCAGCGGTGTACAGGGCAAGCAATTGTAATCATCAGGATTATATAAAGTCACTTTGACAGGACTGTTAACCGCGTTTGATAAATCATCAATTAAGTGCTGTTTTACTACATCAATGCTTTCAAATCGGGTTTGGTTAAAGCTATTTAAATAAAGTTTAAACGACTTTGACTCAATAATATGGCTGCTTTGGCATTCAAAGGTAAATAAGGCCACGGCAACTTGCGGTTTACCTTTATTGTTTAGCCATGAAAGCTCGTAACCAGTCCAAATGTCTTGGCCTTTAAATGGAAGCTCTGCTTCGTCAATATTTAAAGCATCACGATTTAGTTTGCGCGCAATAGGGAAAAGCAAGCTTGGCGTGTACACATCTACATACTCAGTAGATTGGCCTAATACGCTACCTTTAAGGTCTGGAGAATTGCTGTAATCTGTCATGTTTGCTCTTAAATAGTTACAATAGGGACATTATATCTAATTTAAATGAGTTTCACAGTATGTCTGTTGCATTGCTTATAGAACAACTCCATCAAACATTTAGCGAAAATACCCTGAAAAACACCGCAAAGTACCCACTTATAGCGCACGATGAGCAATGGCCAAGCCCATGTGAAGTTGGTGAGGTTGACGAGCAAGGAAACATTCAATGGCAGGGGGCGCGTCAGCAACCTGCAGGTTCGCTTAATGATTTAGCCAGTGCACTAGAACTTGAGTTTCCAAAAGAGCTTAGCGAGCTATACGGACATATGTACGGTGGAAGTATTTTAGCAAGTATTGATGGGCATCAGGTTGAATTGCTACAAGCATGGAACGAAGAAGACTTTAATTTGCTACAGCAAAATATCACGGGCCACGTGTTAATGAAACGCAAGCTCAAGCAGCCAGAAACAGTGTTTATTGGTTTAACAGATCAAGATGATTTGCTAGTGAGTATATTGGTGCACACAGGCGAAGTATGCTTAGAGCACGTAGGCAAAAAAACACACCATGTACTTGCACCTAACATTAATGCTTTTTTAAAGGCGTTAGAGGTTTAAAACGCATTTAAAAATCAGCTTAGCGTTATCACTAAGCTGATTTTAAGCGCTTATTGAAGTGGTTACTGAAAATCCCACGATATATTAGACACCAAGCCACACGGCTCACACCTAAAGTCGAATAACCCAAACCACGATTCAGGTAATTTCCAATCGCCATTACAGCTAGGGCATTTTCTCTCAAGTTCAGACTCTTTATCTACGCCGCCTACACGGTATAAATAATAATAGGTTGGCTTTTTAGTTAAAAAACTAATTCGCTTTGTTATGTCTTTTCCACGTCTATATAAGTCGCTTTGGATACTCGATATTTCTTCAAGGGCCGGAAACTCACAACGGGTTGCTCCATTAATTTGAATTTGATCGCAGGCTTGCCAATCTTCTTGCCATTTAATCAGTGTTTTATAGTCACCATTAGCAATTGCCGGAATACGAAATAACGGCACAGGCAAAAAGTCATCACCACAATAAAGCGGGCTGCACGTATGCACATAGGTTGTATATAAAATATAACTTGATGGTTCTTTACAGCAATCAGCACCGTTGGAGTGAATATCTTGTCCAATCACTTTTACTTTTGGCGCAAGTAGCCCAGCATCATGTAACTTTTCGATACTGTGTTTAACAAACGGGCTGTTATTTAGTGGGTGCATTGCATCTTCGGTCGGACACATTACACGGGTAATAAAAAATCCATCTTTTAAAACGGTTGGGAATTCTTCCCCCATTATTTGACCATTAAAACGCAGTGCATTTACCAAGCGATTTATTGCTTGTTCGGCTTGTTCTAGGGTGGTGTCTTGGTAGCAATCAAAAGTTAAATCAACAACGAACATTTATAGTCTCAAATTATTTTTGTTCTAGCAGTGCAAGAAGTTTATCGAGTTTTTGCTCAATTCTATCTAATTGGCTTGTTTTAAGCTCAGTATTATCTGACTGCTGTGGGTTTCTCATGAAGTTATTAATTGAATCAGGATTGTTTTTATATTGGCTTACTGCTGCAATAATCATCGGCATTGGAACCGGTTGCGCCAAACGGCTTTTAGTTAGTGCTACAGTAGGGGTTTTGCCTTCATCAAGAAGGGCTTTGATTGCATCAAATACAACTGAATTCATTAGATATATAACTCTTTAATAAAATAAATACGCAGCATATAAATGCTGCGCAAACGCTATGTTAGCAATAAATAAGGGAGGGTACATTAAATAAAATTACTTACTTTGACGAATGCGTACATCTAACTCATCAATTACTTCACTCCAATCTCCGTCTTGTGCAAGGGATTCAGCTAAAAAGTGCTGTTGCGCTTCATCCCAAAAAGGGGCTTCTTGGAGTAGTGTTGTGTCTTCTAATTCATGTGAGGCAATAAATGTATCTATTTGTTCGTCTGAATTAGGTAATCCAAGTTGTGAAAATAGCGTGTTAATGTCGTGTTTTGTCGTATCCATGATATTGCTCCTTTAAACGAATGAAAACTTATTCTCAGGATCAACTCTACTCCTAGCTAGCTAAACTCTCGCTGAATTTACGGCTAATAATTTTAGGTATATAGTTTAAACAGCCTATAGCTAAAATATTAGAGGAAATACAATGAGTGTAACCACACCAGCTGATACGTTCAGCATACAGTATTTAGCCGCAGAAGATATTAGCACTGCAGCGAGCCTAATTTATCAGGCTTACCATGACGATTCTGTATTACAAAGCATGCTTAGCTACAATGACGAAAATAAATCAGTATACGAAAAAAAATTACGATCATTAATTCGCGAAGAGCTCAGTAGTTTTTGGCAAGAAAAGCAGCCATTAATTGGTTTATACCGCAACGATAAATTAAAAGCAGTAGCGTGTGTATTTGAATCTAATAGCCAATTACAAGCGCAGCGTTATTGGCACTGGCGTTTAAAATTAATGCTGAGTGCGGGCTACTTACAAACAAATCAATTAATAGACAAAGAACAAACAATTAGAGACGCCCTTAAAGAGAAAGGCAATTACTACTTTTTAGCTTTTATTGCCGTAGATCCACATTTTCATGGGCAAGGGTTTGGTCGTTACTTACTACGCGGGCTTGATGATTTAGTTAAATGTAACGCTGAGTCAACGGGGATGGCTGTATTTGTAACGCGTAAAGAACACACTGAATTTTTTAAAACCGAAAAGTTTGAAGCATTTAAACACCTTACTTTTAACCAAGTAGAGGGCGAGCTACTGTTTAAATCAATAATTGAGTCAACTATTTAAAATTATAATGTAAGCCAATACGCCCAAACGGACATAAGACCGTGAGATATATCTCACATCATCGTAAGCATTGTCACTTAAAGGCTACTAATAAGTAGCCTTTTTTGTTCTAAGTCATTGCTCTGCAGTGTTTATTTGGTTTTTTCATTTTTGTGACGTTTATTTATTTAATGTTAAGTCCTATTTCTCCCCCCTGATTGCTTTAAACTTCTCTTTGTCAAGACGACATATCTCAATGATTGAGTTACTGCCAGGGATAAGGAATAGGCAACATAGCAGACGCTAGCAGGAAGCATACAGGACAAGCTAAAACGGATACAAGGAAGAATAAGGAAGTGCATTAAGCACTTAGTAGCTAGGAGTTACTTTAGGATAATCACGGATGACGCTACAGGAAGTAGCAGGAGCGTTAGTTTACGCAGGACGGCCAAGATGGCAAGTGGACATTGCAGGATGCAAAAAGTGGCAGGAGCTACTTAAAAGGATTACCAGGGATGATGATACAGATGTAGCCAAACGATAGATTTCGTGGGTTTGCCAAGGTGGCCATGGATATTGCAGGATGCAATGTGAGGGTAAACAAGGTTGTTTACTCGTTCAGGGGATGATAATACGGATTTAAGATAATGGATATCTAGCAGGATGCAGTCCAATTGGGGCGTAACTTTAGTTACGCCTTAGTTTTTTGTGTTGAATTAAATTTATTAATGTAAGAAACATACTCCTAAAGTATATTAATTTTTATATTTTATGCGGTGGAACAACCACACTTTTCAAAAACTCATTTTCCATAATTAACACACCTTGATAAGCATTTTCACCGTCGCTTGAAAACTCAAATATAAATTCACTTTTAATGCCTGGCTTGCCGTTCTTTAAAAAACCAAAGCGGCGTTTTGTGCATGCAACACTCATCAACTGCACCTGCAGTTGCTCACTTTGACGTTTAGCATGAACGTTCGCCGCTTCAGCAACCTTTCGGTTAAGCCAAAATAAGTAAATTACACTACCAATAAGTATGAACGTCCATAAACTTGCCATTTAAGAGAATAACCTTCCAATTGCACGCGCGAGGGTTTCGCTGCGATTTTCTTTACGTAATAAGCCTAATAAATGCGGGCGAATAGTCGGTATTGCAACTAAGTCTGCAAAAATACTTGGAAATAATTCTTCAATTTTTTGATGATGCGCGCAATTATCCATAAATACATGTAAGCGTTCAGGGTTTTCTAATTGTTTAAAACAACGCCCAGCTATTGTTAGTAACACGTCAGAGTCGTGCCTCACTGGTGAGGTTAGTACAGTATCGACTAATTGAGCGCACAACCCTTGAGCTTGACCTTTTGAAGCTGATCTGAGTGCTGCAGTTATAGCCACTGTGTCGTTGTTACTAATTGCACCCTGGGTGTAATCAACAAGTAACTCACTCATTGATGTTGGTATTTCAACGTGTTCAAGCATGGCACTGAGTGGTTGCAGTACTTCAATAGGTAAATACGCCCATGCTTTTTGCAGATTACTTAAGTTTGTATCGCTGTCTAAGCGTAGTGCAAAATCGGCAATACCCTGTAGTGCAACACTTTGCCAATAATCAAAACCAATTTTACCGCTAAAGTACAGTTGTGCATGCTCGTAATACTGCGATGCAGGCTGTTTTAATAGTACTTTTACTTGGGCGTTAAATGCCGCTAATTTATTTGCGTTTGGTGTAAAAACATAAGGGTTATTATCAAGCTTTCCATCGGCTTGCTCACCTGTAATTTCAGTGCCTAGCGCTTGAATAACCATGTCAGCAAAGTGATCGCGACTAGCACTTACCAGCATACTTTGCTCATCAAGTGGAAATTTTAAAAACCATACATACGGTTCTTTACTGGCTTTAGTATCCCAAAATTGAATAGCGAGCCATGCATGACCAGCAAGTGGATAAGGGTAAGGCACTTGAGCTTGTTCAATAGCTAAAAATTGTTTTTTATCAAGCTTAGTAATGTGCCTGCCAATATCAAAAGCACGCCACTGAGTACCCGCACCATCTAAAAGCTGACCTAATGTAGCTATTTGATCACTCATTGTTTTCTCAACTGTTTTTACTGCAAAATTACATTAATTATACGCCATAGCCGCTTATGAGGGAACAAGGTATAATTGCATTACATATATAAAAGAGGGTGGTTATGTACCAGCAAACCCAAACTTATTTAGTGCAGCTAACGGCACTTTTACAAAAACACGCGCTTTGGCAAAGTGAGCCAATAGACGCTGAGGCACTGCTTTCAAATACTCCTTTTTGTCACGATACAATGGCATTTGAGCAGTGGTTACAGTTTGTATTTATTGAAAAAATACAGCAATTAATAACACATAGGCAACCACTGCCGCGCAACTTTGCTATTGCCCCTATGGCGCAAATGACACTTGTGAATAAAGCCGGAAGCGATGAAATAATTGAATTACTAACAGCCCTTGATACCTTTTTAGGAGAACCAAATGAGTGAGCGTCCGGCGCCTATAGAATATGGCGAGCTGACTATTTTGTATCAAGATGAAAACTATGTGGCTATAAATAAGCCTTCAGGTTTATTAGTGCATCGCTCGTTTTTAGATAAACACGAAACCCAGTTTGCTATGCAAATGTTGCGCGACCAGCTAGGGCAACATGTATTTCCAGTACATAGGCTCGATAGACCTACGTCGGGCGTATTACTGTTTGCATTGAGCTCTGAAGCTGCTCGCGATATGAACCAGCTATTTATTGAAGGCACCATTGCTAAGCGCTATTTGGCTTTAGTACGCGGCTTTGCGCCAGAGTCGGTATTTTTAGATAAACCGCTTAAAGAAGAACTTGATAAAATAGCCGATAAGTTTGCAGATCAAGATAAAGCACCGCAAGAAGCGCAAACCCAGTTTAATTGCTTGCACCAAGCTGCATTGCCTATTCCTATAGGTAAGTATCCAACAGTGCGTTACTCGTTAGTTGAGTGTTTTCCAAAAACCGGGCGCAAGCATCAAATTCGCAGACACTTAAAGCACTTATCACTGCCTATCATTGGTGATGTAAATCACGGTGATAACCAGCATAATCAATTTTTTAGGGATCATTTTGAGCTAAGACGCTTAATGTTATTTGCAACAGAGCTTAGTTTTGTGCACCCTTATAGTAATGAATCAATAACAATTAAAGCGCCACTAGGTGAAGACATGCTTGAAATATGTAAGCAGCTAGGTTGGCCAGAGCAAGAAAAGGATTATTAATGGCACATATTAGTATTTTTGTAGGCAGCGTTAATGGCGGTGCAGAGCGTTTAAGCGATGAAGTTGCAGCCACAATAGAGCAAGCGGGTCATACTGCTACAGTAATTACTGAAGCATCACTTGATGATATAAAAAATGCATCGCATATTTTAATTGTTACCTCCACAACAGGCCAAGGTGATGTACCGAGTAATTTGGCCGGATTGTACTTTGCAATGAATAGCACTTTCCCAATGCTTACCGATAAACCGTTTGGTGTAATTGCAATGGGTGACAGATGTTACGGCGATACATTTTGTGGCGCAGGGCGTAGCTTTGACGAGTTACTACGCGATTTACAAGCAAAGCCTGTGGGCAACCGCCTAGAAATAGATGCATGTGAAGATTTTGAACCATGGCCGGTAGCTGAGCCTTGGTTAAAAAATTGGTTAGCAAAGTTACCATTGTAAGTATATTTAAAACAGTGCCGCAAACGTAATGTTCACGGTACTATTTTAACCACATATATTTAATCACGGTATTTAGGTCGATAATTATCTACCCACAAGCGAGTTGCGCCGCACACTGCAACAGGCATAACGATTAAATTAACAATAGGAATTGAAGTTAGTACCATAACCGCAAAGCCGAATCCGTATGATAAACCTTGTTTGCTTTTTAAATCGTCTTTCATTTGTCTAAAATTAATTTTATGGTTGTCGAATGCGTAGTCCTGATATTGCACGGAGTACATCCAACATGTAAAAAGCACCCATAAGATTTGCCCAATAATTGGTAGCACCCATAGTAATATAAAAAAGCCTATGGCACGGGGCAAGTAATAGCAAAGCTTAGTCCATTCACGGCCAAGCATCCTTGGTACATCTTTAATGAGCTCGCCAAAGCCATCGTCGTTAATTTTTTTACCTGTCAAATAAAGCTCTACTTTTTCACTTAATAGGCCATTAAAAGGTGCCGCAATAAAGTTTGTAATTACAGTGAATAACATACTGTAACTGAATAAAACCACCAGTAGTGCGATGGGCCACATTAGCCATTCTAGCCAGCTGAGCCAGTCGGGCAGCATATTATTTATATAGCTGAAGCTGTCACTTAACCAACCAAATAAAAAAAACAAGGAGCTACCAAAGAGCAAAATATTAATTAATAGCGGAATAATGACAAAACGCTTTAACCCTTTTTGACTAATTAATTTAAACCCCGAAAAAAAGTATTCCATACCTTGTGTGACTTGCACTGTGACCTCAAAAAATTTTTACCATTACTTACAGTATAAATAGCTTAATAATTTTGAACAGTACTTTTAAGTAACAAAGTGTTAGCGTTAATCTTATGGTCTGGTTTACACCGTTGCTGTAGCTATATTAAAAATATGGAACTATAACTGATTAAATCAACTAGATTATTTTTTATCAATAAAATAATAAATCATGACCATACTGAACTTTACTTAGTAAGAAATTTTCTGCGAAGCGTCTTGTTATTTCGATGTATATAAATGATGTGGTTAAGGTGAAACATGAATACGGCTAGATTAAAAAAGTTATTATCTCACCAGTAAGGCATTTTATCCAAAATTGCATTAGGGGTACCTTTAAGTGAGGTGCTTACTGAATTTTTTTATCAATCGAGCAGATTATTGATGATGAATCCGCTAGGTGTTTCATCTTATCTCTTCAAGGAAGTCAACTTTTTCATTGTGCAGCTCCTAATATCAACACAGAGTATTGTGATTTGCCTAATTGATAGCGTAAACACACAGGCTGGCAATATATTAAAATTTGCAGATACGGCTATGTATCGTTCTAAAAATAAAGGAGGGAATAGCAGTAGTTTTTACGATCCAGCCTTAAAACACTACTTGAGAAGCAAACTGAGCTAGAAACCGACATTGTCAGGGCAATTGCGTCTGCTTACTTTCAACCACAGGTCAATACGCATGGCGATGTTATTGGTGCTGAAGCACTCGTTAGATGGAACCACCCTCGAAAAGGGTTAATAGCGGCAAACGAATTTATACCAATTTGCAGAGCTATACGGGCTTATTCAAAAACTACAAAATATAGTTTTACATGATATATGTATTTTAATTAACGAACTTAGAGCAGATAACATAATTGATGACTCGTTTAGTGTTTCAATTAATATTAGTCAAAGCCAGTTCAATTCATCAAATTTAAAAAGAGAGCTATTTAGTACTATTAATAAATTTGATATTCGGGCACTGCAAATTAAGTTAGAAATAACCGAGTCAATGTTCTCAAGCGATATAGATTATACAATCAGGCAAATGAAAGAACTCATTGCCGCGGGCTTTTTATTTTCGATTGATGTTTTTGGAGCCGGTTACTCCTGCTTAGCGTACTTAAGTGCGTTTCCTGTTAAAGAATTAAAAATAGATAAAAGCTTTATTGATAAAATTTTAGATAGCACGGTTGGCTTAAATATTGCGCAAACAATTATCAGTTTAGGAAAAAGCTTAAACTTAGAGTCAGTCAATGAGGGTGTAGAAACAACAAAACAATATGATTTACTTAAAAAATGAATATTGACACCATGCAAGGCTACTTAATTGCAAGGCCGATGGATAAAGAACGTTACTCAAAATGGCATAGCGCTAATACTAATACGCAATAATACTTGAAGACTACTATTAATTAGCAAATTTACACATGTGCTAGGCCACTTTTGCTCTTTTAGCTGGTGAAATGTCATAACCCATATGCTAAGTAAGGAGTAAAGATTTTTTAATTAAACAATGCTAAGCTATGACCGCTTAAATATATTATTTAAAGCTTAATAAACTTATAACAATGAATGGAAGCTTTATGCAGTTAGTCGATTTAAACCCGAATGATCCCGATGTGGTAAATGTATTTGATGATATAGACCGACTTATTAACTCTTTATATCCTGTTGCTACCGCACAGTCTCTGGAGTTAAACGAATTAACTTTACCTAATGTGTACGCTATTGGTTTAAAAACTGAAGAAGGTATTATTGCCTGCGGTGCGATTGTAGAGAAATTTGATACTCAGCCTTATGGCGAAATAAGACGTTTATATGTAAAACCAAGTCATCGTGGTAAAGGTCTATCAAGACGTATTATGCAGATTTTATTACATCAAGCCGGCGAAAAACAAATCCCATTAATACGCTTAGAAACAGGCCCAAAACAAATAAAATCAATCAATTTATATGAAAATTTAGGCTTTAAACGTTGTGGCAGCTTTGGCTCATATGTTGATAATCCACAAAGTGTATTTATGGAATTAGGGCTTAGCCAATAAGTTAGATAGCTCTGCGGCATGCTAAAGTTTAACGTGTCGTAAATACCCTTCCCTACAATCGCTCATTATTACCTTGCGATAAACGCTATGCTTAAAACTAATCACTATAAAAATGCTTTTATGGTGATGCAAAAAATACTTCACTGTTTTTAACACCTGTCTTCGTATAAAATCTGCCTCGATAATTAGTGACTAACTTACAAAGCGAGAATTTTTATCTTTTCTAAAAGTAGCAATAAACAAATGAGCGAAATAACAGTAGTAACCCACAATGGTAATTTTCATGCAGATGACGTTTTTAGTATTGCGGTACTTAAACATGTTTTGCCAAAGTTTAAATTGGTACGCACACGTGATAAAGCGCTTATAGAAAGTGCCGACTACGTAATAGATGTAGGTGGGGAATACGACCCAGAAACGAATCGCTTTGATCATCATCAGCGTGGTGGTGCAGGCGAGCGAGAAAATGGCATCCCTTTTTCATCGTTTGGTTTAATATGGAAAAAATACGGTTTAACGCTATGTGATGATAACCAAGCAGTTGCTGATAGAGTGGATTCAGGCTTAGTTTCAACCATTGATGCTATTGACTGTGGTCATGTTGAAGGTGTATCGAAAGGGATAAGTTTGAGCCAAACAATCTCAATGTTTAACCCTACGTGGGAAGAAGAAAGTAACTTTGATACCTGCTTTGATGAAGCTGTTGAATTTGCAGCGCGTATGCTTATTCGTTTTATCGCTTCAGCTCACGGTAGTGTTAATGCAAAAGAGATTGTTGCTAAAGCAATTGAAAATGCAGAAGATGCCCGAGTAATTGTGCTTGAAAAATACACACCGTGGAAAAAAACAGTGCATATTTTATCAAGTGAGGCGCTATACATGGTTTACCCATCGCATTCTGGGCAATGGATATTACAAACAGTACCCGTTGAGCCTGGCTCGTTTGAAGATAGAAAATCGTTGCCTAAAGCATGGTCTGGTTTATCTGATCAAGCATTTGTAGATGAAACCGGTATTGATGATGCCGTGTTCTGTCACAATGGGTTATTTATAGCGGGCACTAAGTCGTTTGAAAGCGCAATGAAACTTGCCACAATGGCGCTTAGCGAATAACAACGCACTAAGCATAACAATTTATATAGATTGTTATGCTTGTTATTTTAGCGCGGAGCATTATGTTTGAATTAAAAACAATCGCACTTTTTACTATTACAGCCTTAGCAGAAATAGTGGGTTGCTATTTGCCCTACCTTTGGCTTAAGCAAGATAAGAGCATTTTACTTTTAATTCCTGCAGCGTTAAGTTTGGCACTATTTGCATGGTTGCTCTCTTTACATCCTACTGCTGCCGGGCGTGTGTATGCAGCTTATGGCGGCGTATATATTTGCGTTACGCTATTATGGTTATGGGTTGTTGATGGCGTAAAGCTTACTATGTGGGATATTATCGGTGGTTTAGTTGCACTGCTAGGTATGGCAATAATTATGTTCGCCCCAAAAAGTGCATAGCTAGCTTATACTCAATTAAATCGAATTCGCCTGTACACTACTGCAATTTCCTACTTTCAATGCCACAGGCAATACCTAACGCTACATATGCGCCAAGTAATGATTTAAGCTGGTGGATGTATGCTAAGCGTTTTTGAAGTGCAGTTTTTATTCACTTTGTAGAATACATAGGTATGGTCACAACACGCAGCCTCAACTGTAAGTAATTGAGGTGTTGAGAATGCCTTGCTCTAATCCATCAAAAGTAAATTTTATAAACAAAGTAACTCAAGATTAATTTTAGTGAATGAGCTAACTCATTTTTACTAATAAAATTTATAATGAGTCATTTAAAAATAGCCATTTTTTTACAACTTTTCTTATCTTTAATAATCATCAAAGTCCTATTTTATATGCGCTAGCGAGCAATACGTGATTGGTTGTTTTATCAACATTAAAAATCACTCGTTACGAGTAAAAATACTTGTTGGACTTGAATGTCTATTTTTCTTTTAATGCGCGACACTCGCCGAGTCGGCATTAATTAAATAAAAGAGAAAGATAAATGAAAGAAACAACATCACTAGAACAAGCTCGTACGAGCTACAATGTTCGTCATTGGAGCCAAGGTTTTTTTGGTATTAATGATCAAGGTGATGTGTATGTTGCGCCCAAGGCTCATGCACCAGAGCAAACCATTGCATTAACAGATATCGCAAAGCAACTACAAGATAAAGGTTTAAGCTTACCTGCTTTAGTTCGTTTTCCGCAAATTTTACACCATCGTGTACACAGCTTGTGCGCCGCATTTAATACTGCGATTGAAAACTATGGTTACCCTAAAGACTACCTATTAGTTTACCCAATAAAAGTAAACCAACAACGTGAAGTGGTTGAAGAAATAGTAGCAAGCCAAGCACAAGTAGAAAAAAAGCAACTTGGTTTAGAGGCAGGCAGCAAGCCTGAGTTACTAACAGTATTAGCACTGGCTGAAAAAACCAGCGCCGTTATTGTATGTAACGGCTACAAAGATAAAGAATACGTACGCTTGGCACTGATTGGCGAAAAGCTAGGTCATAAAGTGTATATCGTGCTTGAAAAGCTTTCTGAGCTAGACATGGTACTTAGCCAAGCAAAAGAGCTTAACGTAAAACCACGCATTGGTATTCGTGTACGCTTAGCGTCGCAAGGTAAAGGTAAATGGCAAGCAAGTGGCGGCGAAAAGTCAAAATTTGGTTTATCTGCATCGCAAGTTTTACACGTAGTAAATCGTTTAAAAGACGCAGGCCAACTTGATTTATTACAGCTAGTACATTTTCACTTAGGGTCACAAATGGCGAACATTCGTGACGTACGCTTAGGTGTAAGCGAAGCTGCGCGTTTTTATTGTGAGCTACGTAAATTAGGCGCAGAAATTGATTGCCTTGATGTAGGCGGCGGTTTAGCTGTTGATTATGACGGCACGCGTAGCCAGTCACATAACTCTATGAATTACAGCTTAGCTGAATATGCAAATAACATTGTATACACCATAGGTGATACATGTAAGCAATATGAGCAACCCATGCCGACTATTATTTCTGAGTCGGGTCGTGCACTTACGGCGCATCATGCTGTGCTTATTTCTAATGTTATTGGTACTGAAAGCTATACGCCAGAAGAGTTAATAGCGCCAGCAGCAGATGCACCACTTTTATTAAAAAACATGTGGGCATCGTTTGTACAGTTAACTGATTTAACGGATGACCGTGCATTAATTGAGATTTACCACGACAGCCAAGGTGACTTAGCTGAAGCACATAACCAGTTTGCACTCGGTTTATTAGACTTAGCGCAACGTGCGTGGGCTGAACAAATTAATATTCGTATTTGTTACGAACTTAACAAGCACATGGATAATAAAAACCGTTTTCATCGTCGTATTATTGATGAGTTAAACGTGCGTTTAGCCGATAAGTTTTTTGTAAACTTCTCGTTATTTCAATCACTTCCAGATGCATGGGGCATTGATCAGGTGTTTCCGGTATTGCCATTGAGTGGTTTAACTGATGCGCCCAAAAAACGCGCTGTTTTGCTTGATATAACCTGTGATTCAGACGGCGCACTTGAACATTACGTAGATGGACAAGGTATTGAAAGCACATTACCAGTGCCAGAATTTAGTGCTGATAAACCTTATTTAATGGGCTTTTTCTTGGTGGGTGCTTATCAAGAGATTTTAGGTGATATGCATAACTTGTTTGGCGATACGCACAGCGCAATGGTTAATATGGATGAGCAAGGCGTTGCAAGCATTACCGAAATAAACCAAGGCGATACGGTTGCCGATATGATGCGCTATGTACATTTAGATGTAGAAAGTTTTCAGCAATCATACGAGCAGTTAGTAAGCACTAAAATTGAAAAACACGAACAGCAAAGCGTTTTAGACGAGTTGCAAAGCGGCCTAGATGGCTACACTTATTTAGAAGAGTTATAAGCAATGTCGACTTTGTTTGGTCACGCAGATCACTCATTGTACTCAAATGGGATGACGTTTTTGCGTCGTCCTATGGTGCAAACTATTAATGCAATTGATGCAGACGTAGTGGTTTTAGGCTTACCGTTTGATTTAGCGACATCGGGTCGCCCTGGTGCGCGCTTAGGTCCTGATGCCATTCGCAGAGCGTCGGTTCATTTAGCATGGGAGGACACTAAATACCCGTGGACTTTCCCGTTGTTTGAGCGCTTAAAAGTAGCAGACGCAGGGGACTTTACTTACCCTGTTGGCGACCCTGAGTATTTTACTGCGCAACTAGAAATGGCAGCAGAGCAAATACTTCGCCAAGGAAAAGTATTACTAGGCTTAGGTGGGGATCATTTTGTAACACTGCCTCTGCTACGAGCGCATGCAAAAATACATGGCAAAATGGCATTAGTGCATTTTGATGCACACACCGATACCTATAGTAACGGCTCACGTTTTGATCACGGTACTATGTTTTATCATGCGCCAATGGAAGGGCTGATAGATGTTGAACGCAGTATACAAATAGGTATTCGTACCGACTTTAATCAAAGTAAACATGAGTTTGTAGTGATTGATGCAATGCAAGCTAACGATTTACATGCCAATGACATTGCAGCGCAAATACTTGAGCGAGTAGGTGATTTACCTGTTTACTTAACGTTTGATATAGATTGTTTAGATCCTGCGTTTGCACCTGGTACAGGCACTCCTGTGTGTGGTGGTTTAACGTCAGATAAAGTACTTAAAGTACTGCGTGCGCTAAAAGGCATAAACATGGTAGGTATGGATGTGGTAGAAGTATCACCTTCGTATGACCAAAGTGAGCTTACCGCAATTGCCGCAGCAACCATTGCCAGCGAATTACTGCATTTGTGGACGCATAAAAATAAGTACTAATTTTACAAATTAAGTACTACAAAAAAGGTATGCGCAGGCATACCTTTTTTATTTAGAGGTATCGGTTATTCAGCAGCTTAATCTCTTTTAACCAAATAAAGCTTAAAGCAATAAGCGGCAAGTTGGTGGTTACCGGATTAAATGCCTCTATGAGTAGTTGAGGTTGCATAGCAACAACGGCTCCTAAAAGACCGCATAGTGCGAAAACGTTTAACCAAACGAGCAGTTTGTTTTTATAAAATATAATTAACAGCAGTCCAAATATAATTTCGCCAACACCGGCCGAATGTGTAATTAAGTCAGACACTTCTGCTGAAAAACCAGCACTGCCAGTCATTAATTTTTCAAGTGGTGCAATATGGTAAAGCTTTGGGAAAAAGCCGTGATATATCCAACTTAAACTGACTATGTAGCGAGCAAGCTGAATATACCCGCGATTATTTCCTAGCATTGTCAATACGCTCCTGTGCTGTTGGATGGCTAGATAAGTACTCTAAAAAGTTATTTACTTTTTTGAGGTGTTCGTTTTCGCTGGTATGGCTTTCTTGCAGGGCTTCTATTGCATCAGCAAAGTCATTACTCGAATACCCAAGCGACTCTAATTGAGTGAGTGCAAAGCTATCTGCTTCGCGTTCCATATCTCGTGAAAACCCTTGTTGAGCAAACGATGCACCTGTACCTAACGCAACTTCTGCAACCCCCTCTAAATCACCAAATACAACTGCTAACACAATCGTACTTGCGGCAGATTGCGCTGTAATACGTACGCTATGCTGGTGGACTACATGGCCCATTTCGTGCAGCAATACCGCTTTTAGCGCATTGGGTTTATCGGCTAGTAAATTTGCTAACTCATCGGTGACGACTATGCGACCGTGGGGCAGTGCAAACGCGTTAGCACCAAAGCTATCTGATTTATAAAACGATAATCTATAAACCGATTGATCAAGCGATAATGCATTAAGCATACTTGTAAAATATGCTTGTACTTTAGCTTGCTGCTCTGCGGGCAGTTCACTTGGGTCAAGCGCAATCTTTTTAATTAGTGTAAAGCTTTGCTCTCCCATTTGTTCTACAACATTACGAGGCAGAGTATCAACACTGTAAACAGCAATGGCCGGTACCGCTTTATAAAGTACTAACCACATAAAAAGTGGTGTAAATATGACAGCGGTTAAAATTGCCCATTTACTTTTTTCAAGGCGCTCCATTATATGATGGCCATTTTCTTTAAATGGCCACCTGTAATTTACATCAAGAGGGATAAAACGACTGCCATCTTCAAAGTTTAGTTCGTCGGCAAGTCCTGCCATTCCCGAACTTAATTTAAGACTTGAGATTGCGTGGCGAGCTATAACGTATTCATCGTTAATAACTTCAATGTGTGTGTCGCTAATAGTGGCAACACACACTTGATAGTTACTCGATGCGATGGGGAAAAAATGTCCCTTTACATGCATAGTGAGCTCTTAAGTTAGGGAAAGGTCAATATCAAACACGTTTGCTGCTTCTTCAGCAAATGATGATTGCTGTTCTTGCACGGTATCGATTAGGTTTAATGCGCCAGGATAAATAGTGACGTTAGTTACATCAGCGAGCATTTTTGATGTACGTACTTTTGTCCATGGGTATGCAAGCCCTAAAGAAAATACAATAGCCAACATATTAGTTAATAGTAAAACCGCGAAAGGAATTGGTTTTAGCTCTGATTTAAATGTAGCAATGCCTTCAAAACGGCTGTTATCAAAAATATGATTTCTAATAGCGGCGTGCCATACAGCAGAAACAATGGCAATCATTAGCACATAGGCAATCATCATAAAGATAGGAAGCATAACCATAGCTGCAGAGCTTTCTAAATTTTGTTGATTTTCAATATCTACCAAGTTAAGGCCAAATAATCCTAAAACCCCCATAAATACCACCATTATGATAGAGCTCACTACAAAGCAAATAAGTGCTGTGAGGTAATAGGTCTCGCCTTTTAGATTTACGCTCAGTGGTTCGTCGCCATAACTAATATTGCTATGGATATAACTATCAATACGTTTTATAACATAAGGCATTAATAAATAAAGTGTAAATATGCTGGCGATAGGTAAAAGTATAAAGTTAACAAAGGCTTCGCCATAGCTGCCTTTAAAAGCAAAGCGAACATTACGATGGCGCGTCATACGCAGATTAAAACGTAAACCTTGATTAATAATCCATGGCATTAAAAAGATAAAACCAAGAGCAATAAATAAGCCTAAAATAGGCATAAAGCTAATAGAGAATGTGTAAATAAAAAATACAACAACCGCTAAAATCCGACCTTTTAAAATTTGTATTGGTGTTGCTAGGTAGTCAAAGCTATGACCATCTATACGGGTGTGGCCGTAAAAATAACGATGTGTACGTACTTTAGCCCACGCTGAGTATATGCCAAGCGTAATAACGCTAAGTAATATATTTACAATCCAAATTCCAAAAAACTCAGCGCCTTTACCGCTAAACTGCACTTTTCCGCTAAAAATTGGTTCAGCAGGCTCATTTCTTGGTAGGGTTGTTTCAGATGGGGTAGGGTGTATTGATTCCATTAAAATTATATCCATATTTTTTTTGTTAATTTACCTAAATTTGGTGCGAGATTCAATGTTTATGATTACACCACAGTTTTGCAAGTGGCTGATTAACAGGCTATAAGTAATAGCAGTAGACTTAAAACTGTGTGGCTATTAATTTTAAATTAAGCACAAGATTAATATAATCATTTATCTGATTTATTGCACTCTACTTTTAATCGTTTTTAAACACATATGGACTTTTATTATGCTGCAAGCTGTTGTTTTAGGCGGGGTAGAGTTTAGCCCTTTGATTATTTACTTTCCCATCGCTTTTATTTTAACAGCCATAACACGTTTTATATTACATCGCTTAGATTGGCATGACCGTATTTGGAAAGTGGCCTGGTTTGAGGTGTCTTTATTTATTTGTTATTTGACCTTAACCGTTTACCTACTTAGTGGAAGATAAATTAGATGACAAAATATCTGCGTATACTTTTAACCATAATCGTTATTATAGCTGCTGTATTTGCAGGACGATGGTTATGGACAGACTACATGCATACTCCTTGGACGCGCGACGGTCGCATTCGAGCAGACATAGTTACAGTTGCTCCAGACGTGTCGGGTTGGGTAACTGTTTTAAATATTAAAGATGGTCAAAACGTACAAAAAGGCGAAGTACTTTTTAATGTTGATAAAAAGCGTTATCAAGCAGCGCTTGATAAAAGTAAAGCAAACACAGAAAATGCATTGTATACATGGGAACTTGCCAAGCACAAATACAAAAGACGTGTTGAGCTAAACACTCAACAGGCAATTAGTGAAGAAACCCTAGAATCAACTCGTATTAATACTAAAATTGCTGAGGCAAATTATAACTTAGCTAAGACAGAGCAAACAATTGCGCAGTTAAATGTTGATAGAACTAAAATTGTTGCGCCTGCATCAGGACAAATAATTAATTTGAATTTACGCCAAGGCAACTATGTCGCTCAAGGTACACCTGTCTTTGCTATTGTTCAGTCAGATTCATTTTATGTAACGGGTTACTTTGAAGAGAGTAAAATACCACTCATTTATCCTGATCAAAAAGCTAAAATAGCCCTTTTAAGTGGTGGTAAGCAATTAACAGGGCATGTAGTGAGTGTAGGTAAAGCCATTGCAAATACGAATACACAAAGCAACGGCCAGCTTTTACCACAAGTACAACAAACATTTAATTGGGTACGTTTATCACAGCGTATACCTGTTGATATTAAGTTAGATTCATTGCCCGAAAATACACAGCTTAGCGCAGGAATGACAGCCACTATACATCTCGCTACACGTTAAGGGGAATACAGTGGGCGTTGTATTACAAAACTTGTTTTATCCAAAAAAACAGGCAATTATTTTTGCGACTAAGGGCGTTATAGCCATGGTGATGGCGCTCACTATTGCTATGTCGCTTAATCTTGAGAGGCCTTATTGGGCGTTAGTTTCGGCTATATTTTTGCAATTACGCCCGCAAAGCGGATTGGTTATTGAAAAAGCAATTTGCCAAATAATAGGCACCATAGTGGGTGGTTTATTTGGCATATTGCTTTTAACTCAGCTAATTCTCTACCCTTATTTAGCGCTCGGTGCGCTGGCATTGTGGTTGGGGGTAAATTCTGCGTTATCAGCAATGGTACGCCAAGCAAACTTTGTTTATGCGTTTGCTATGGCCGGTGTAACAGCCGCCATTATTGTACTTTTAGCCATGGTTACTCCGGCAATGGTGAGCAGCCAAAGTATATTTGATATTGCACAAGCACGAGTAAGCGAAATAATAATAGGCTCAGTATGTGCTGGGCTTGTGAGTCATCTATTTTGGCCTGTAAAGGTCAAACATTTACTGCAAACACAAGCGCGGTCGGTTATAAATCAAACGTTACATTATTTAGTCATTGAGCTTGATTCTAAGGGCTCTCACGAAAACCGTCACCAGCAAATAGATGACATTATGGCAACATTGGGATCAATAAACGAAGATTCCAGCGCAGTAAGGTACGAAGGACCAAAAGGTCCAGGGCGCTCTCGTGCTGCAAATCAGTTGTCGCAAAAAGTACTTTCTTTACTGGCCTTAATTCAAATAATTGGCCGCCTACAGCGAAACCACGAAGACCTTATTACACCTACCTTAGATAAATTAATAAGTAAACTTAAGCACGTATTTTCGCAAATTAAAGAATCAGACGACTTTGATTACTGCGCCGAACAAGTTAAAACGCTACGTAAAGAGCTAACCGACTATAGAGCAAATACGGTGTGTGATTCGCCATTTGAATCTCACATGCTCAATGTGAACTTAGAAGTGGCAACCGACTTAACAATTTTACTACGCGCATACAGAGCGTTAGAAGAGCGTGATAAAACATTATTAAATGCACCCAGTATGCTTACATATCGTGACCCATTAGCTGGCATTATTGTTGGATTTAGAACTGCTTTGGTGTTTTCTATCGGCGCATTTATTTGGATTAATACAGGCTCTTCTGCTGCATTATTAATTATGATCTTACCGGTCATCTTTTCGATAATGTTGGCGCGAATACCGTTAGCTATTTTACAGGTTGTAATAAAGCGTTTATTGGCAGGTATAATTGTTGCTACTTTTGTGACTATTTTTTATGCGCTAAATTTACTGTCGCAAAGTGGTGGGCAATTAGAAATATTGCTACTTGTATTAGCAGGGCCTTATTTTCTGGGTTTACTGCTGCTAGCTGATCAACAAACATTGCCATATGGCTTGGGGTTTTGTATCCCATTTACGATTTTGGTAAGACCCAGTACAGATATGAGCCTTGCGTTTTCAATCGATTACACACTTAGCTCTGCAATGGCTATTTTTGCAGGGGTAAGTATTTTATTTTGGATTTTTCAGTTATTTACAGGGCCAAGTGTTCAATTACTTGTTCATCGTGTTTTTAAGGCTACTTATAAAGATTTACTCGAAATAAATAACCATCCAACCCCAAGTATTTGGTATAACCGCCGCATGGCCGATAGGTTAATACGCCTAACCAATTACGATCAAAGTTCACACTCACGCGTAATTACTGATCTTGCACTAACCGCTTTAAATTTAGGGCATGCGTCGGTTCGATTAAATTCAATTTGTGAAAATTTGGCTGGTAATACAAAGCTAAAGTATTTAAATGAGTGGCAGCGTGCGTTAGCTGATGCATTTATGTTGGCAACCAAAGGTACGCTTGATGAAAAATTTAAGCAAGCGTCTGATAATCTTTATAACGAATTAGCTCAGACGGTTGACGACTCAAATCAGTTAGAAGCGGTAAAAGGCATGTTTATTCGCATTAATCTGACCTTTGAAAGAAGTGCGAGTAAGATAAATTAGCCCCATTCACTGCTTTTCGAGTTCAGATGTTATAGCTAAATCTGTTATACTTGCTGGATAATTTTATGGGGCTGTTATGATTTCAAAAAACCAACTCAAACTTATTCGCCAACTTGGCCAAAAAAAGTACCGAAAGCAATACAATCAATACCTTGTACAGGGTGAAAAAAACGTACTTGAGTTATTAAACAGCCCATTAAATGCGCTTAATATTTTTGCTACAAACGAATTTATAAATGCGTACCAAGGTAAATATCCGCAAGCTAATTTTATTGAAGCAGATGAAGAAGTCCTCACCAAAGCCAGCACGCTAGTTAGCAATAATGCAGCCATTGCTATTGTTGATATGCCAAAGGCGGCTTTACCACAAGCAAGTGACTTAATACTCGCACTTGATGGCGTATCAGACCCTGGTAATTTAGGCACAATAATAAGAGTAGCAGACTGGTACGGTATTAAACATATAGTAACTAGCATCGACAGTGCTGACGCTTACAACCCAAAAACAATTAGCGCCACAATGGGCTCGTTTGTAAGGGTATCGGTAAGTCAAGTTGATTTACCTGATTACCTACGGTCTTTAAATTTACCTATTTACGGTGCTTTTTTAGATGGGCAGAGTGTACATAAAACCCAATTTACGGGCTCAGGTGTTTTACTCATGGGCAGTGAGTCGCATGGTATACGCGAGACATGTGCAAAGTTGGTAACCAATAAAATTACCATTCCCGCTTTTGGCGGTGCAGAATCGCTAAATGTTGCAATGGCGACCGGTATTATTTTAGATAATTTTAAACGACAAGCTTAACAATCTAACTGTTTATGAGTTAAATTGTTTGTAATTAATAACAATAATAATCGGTAATAACAATAAGATGCGCTTAAGCACTATTAAATTAGCGGGCTTTAAATCGTTTGTAGAGCCCACTAAAATTCCATTTCCTGATCAAATGACGTGTGTTGTTGGCCCCAATGGCTGTGGCAAATCTAACGTTATTGATGCAGTGCGATGGGTGCTAGGTGAAAGCTCTGCTAAAAATCTGCGTGGCGATGCCATGACCGACGTTATTTTTAATGGCTCAACTAATCGAAAAGCTATATCGCAAGCTTCTGTAGAGCTTGTTTTTGATAACGATAAAGGAAGTCCTTCAAACACATTTGCCGATCGAAACCAAATTGCTATTAAGCGTTTAGTAACGCGCGACGGACAGTCACTGTATTTTTTAAATGGCAGTAAATGCCGTAAGCGTGATATTACCGATATATTTTTAGGCACGGGTCTTGGTCCGCGTAGTTACGCGATTATTGAGCAAGGCATGATCTCGCGTTTAATAGAGAGTAAACCACAAGAGCTGCGCGTTTTTTTAGAAGAAGCCGCTGGTGTGTCTAAATATAAAGAGCGCCGCCGTGAAACACAAACTCGTATTAAAAGCACTCGTGAAAACCTTGAACGTTTGTTAGATGTTCGTAAAGAACTACAAAGCCAGCTCGATAAATTAGCTGTGCAGTCGGTTGATGCAAAAAAATACCGAGAGCTCAAGGCGCAAGAGCGCATTTTAAAAGGTCAAATTGCCGTTTTAAAATGGCAAAAGCTGCATCAACAACAGCTTGAAAAAAGCGCACAAATAAAAAAGCTGAATGAACAAATAACGTTTTTTAAAACCGCTAACTCAGGGCATGACGATGTACTTGCCAGCCTAGAAGGGCAAGTACAAGTCCAGCAAGATAAACTAAGCGATGCACAGCATCAGCAACATGTAATACACACAGAGCTTACTCGCGCTGAGCAGCAACAAATAAATGTAAAGCAGCAAATCCAAACGCTTAAACAAAATTTAATTAAATTACAGCAGCGCCAAATCCAAAGTGCTGAGGTAAAATCGCAGCAGCAAATTGTGTGCGAGCAACTTAATGAGGCCCTTCAAGAGGCAAGTGAAAACGCCTTAATATGTGAAGAGCAAGTTAGAGGGTTAACGCATGAACTTGAGGAATTATTAGCACTTAAGCAGCGTCACCATACTCATTGGCAAGCTTTGTGTGAACAACAGCAACAGCTTAATAATAATGTGCAACTGCATGGTAGTCACATTAAACAAACTCAGCAGCAAATTGATCATGTTAACGAGAAAATTGATCAGTTAACTGTCCAGCTTAGCGAGCTACAAAGTAGCGATATAGAGCAACAATTAACACAGCAAGCACAACAAACACAAACATTAACTCAAGAACTTGCCGCTAAACAAACAGCACATACGCAGTGTAGCGCTAAGCTTGAAGTACAAAATGTGCTTGTTAATAACTCACAAAAGCAACATTCGACGTTAACCCAAACAATAAACGAGTTAAAAGCCAGTATAACGGGGCTTAAAAGTACGTTAGGGCTTGATGAGAAAAGTGAACGTACCAATAGTTTGTTTAATCAGCTAAATGTTAAAGAAGGCTTTGAGCTTCTAATAGAGCAAGCACTTAAATCTTTGGAGCATTTAAATGTAAGTGAGCAGCAAGCTAATAACAGTGTATGGCCAAATAGTGATAAACGCATGCCAACAAATAGCTTAGCAGCATTCATAACAAGCGGTGTTTATCCAGAGCATTTAGCACGTATTGCTTATAGCGAGAGCGGTGATTTAGCAATACTAAAAGATAGTTATTATACAGCCGTTATGGATAACAATGGTGCTTTATATGGTCGTAATTGGCATGTAAGTGCTGAATGTAATGCAGAAAACTCGTTACTTTTAAAGCATAAGCAATTGCAAGATAAAGCACAGGAGTTAACTGATACCGAGGACGAGCTACAACAAGTAACACACACTCGCGATGAACATACTGTTGAGCAAGTAAAGCTAACTAACGAGCAAAGCGAGCTAAAAGAAGCAATACATCAATTAGCCCAAAATATAGCGGTAGCCAATACGCGCAGCGACATGCTTGTGCAGCAAGTCGCGCAATTTAAGTTACAACTAGAAAAGCTACAACAACAAAAACAGCAATTAACCACTGCGCTTTTACAATTAAATACCGAGCTTGATGAGCAAACAGCGCAATTTGAAGTGTTAAATGAGCAGCAACTTAACTTATCGGATGAGGTAGACGCTGCAAATAGTTTGCGCTTACAAAGTGATAAAAATTATAGCGAAACATTAAACATACTTGAGCAATATAAAACGCAAGCGCATATGGCAATGCTTACTGAGCAAAAGGTACGCAGTGAATTTCAGTTAAGTCACACTCAATTGAGTCATGCAGAGCAAGAGCATATTAGTGCATCTGAGGGAGCACAAGAGTTACTTGATGAAATAGAAGAGCTGCTTATACCGGAGCAAGAACTTGGCGATAAAATAACACAGCTTTTAGCACAGCATCAAAAAGGTGAGCAGGCACTGGTATTACAACAAGAAGAATTAGCTCAAGCTAAAGAAAGCTTAAACACCAAGCAAGTAAGTCTTAAAAATTCACAAGGTGAGCTGGTAGGTTTGCAAGATCAGCATCAAAAGTTAACGATTGAAGAGCAAAGCTTAACAATAAAAGCACAAGTTGCGCTCGAACCATTAGAAGAATTGAAACAAAGCTTAAAAGCAATACTTGATGAATTACCCGATTCGCTGAGCCTACATGCCGCACAAAATCAGTTAACCGGATTTACTAATCAGTTAGATAAATTAGGTGCAGTAAACTTAGCGGCAATAGAAGAGTTTGATCTAGCTAAAACGCGCAGTGATTATCTTGATAATCAACTTGATGATTTAACAAAAGCGCTAAATACGCTTGAAGGTGCAATTCGTAAAATTGATAGTGAGACCAAAACACGCTTTAAAGCAACGTTTGGTCAGGTTAACGGAGACTTTGCAGAGCTATTTCCTAAAGTTTTTGGGGGTGGCAGTGCGTATTTAGAATTAACCAGTGATGATTTACTAGAAAGTGGTGTTAGTATAATGGCACGACCACCAGGTAAGAAAAATTCAACAATTCATTTGTTAAGTGGTGGAGAAAAAGCGCTGACCGCATTATCATTAGTGTTTTCCATATTCAGGCTTAATCCAGCTCCATTCTGTATGCTGGACGAAGTAGACGCACCATTGGATGATGCCAATGTGGTGCGTTTTTGCCGTTTAGTTGAAGAAATGTCACAATCTGTGCAGTTTATTTATATTAGTCATAATAAAATTGCGATGGAAATGGCGGGTAGGTTAACAGGTGTTACTATGGCAGAACCTGGCGTATCGCGTATGGTTGCTGTAGATATAGAGCAAGCTGTGCAACTTGCACACACATAAATTTTTATAACAAGTGTATTGATTTTTAATTAATATACAGGCTTTAGGCATATCAAATAATAAAAGGTGAGGGGATGGCCGAACAACTAAGATGGGTTTTAATCATTATCAGTGTAATTGTCATTGGTGGTTTATTAATACATGGATTGTGGTCAGTAAGAAAAAAAGACCGCCCAGAGGTATCTGATGACGAACGGGTTGAACCATTACAAGAAAGCACACCAGCTCCCTCTAAATCATTCCGAACTGAGGCTGAACCAAAAGAGGCTACACTAAACGAGCGTGACGAGCCGCAATTTGGCGAGCTTGAGTTTAATGAAAATGAGCCGCAAATTGATACAAGCGTGCCAGAAACACCTATTGAAGATGACTTAAAAGTGGTTGATGACCTAGATGTAAAAGAACAAAGCGATGAAGAGTCATCGACTCAAGTGTCTGACTTCGTTATTGTACATATTCAAATGCCAGAAGGGCTTAACATGCAGGGCAGTAAATTATTGCCAGCGGTTAATACTTTAGGTTTTAAATACTCCGAAGAGGGCTTCTTTAATCGTCACCTGGATCCGGCTGGTCAAGGCCCTGTTTTATTTAGATTAGTAAATATGTACAACCCAGGTACGTTCGATATTGATAATATGGAACAATTTAGTACCGCTGGGGTAAGTTTATTTATGACATTACCTTGCGACGGCGATGGCCTAGCTGCATTTAATATGTTGCACAGCGCAGCTAAAAAATTAGCAGTTGAATTTGGTGCACAAATTTTAGATGCTGAGCGCGAAGAAATGACAGTCGAGCGAATTAGGCAATATGTTGAGCAGGTTCGTTCTTTTTCAGCGTAAATAACGCATACATTGTATTTTTTTAAGCCACTGGACGGTGAATCGTCAAAGTGGCTTTTTTTATGTTTTTTGAGGTTTGAATGTCTAGCAGCATTAGTGAACAAATTAATCACCTTCGTACTATTTTAGAGCAGCACAACTACAATTATTATGTGCTCGATACCCCCAGTATTCCTGATTCTGAATATGATAGGCTATTACGCGACCTAAGCGCTTTAGAGATGCAGCACCCCGAGCTTTTAACTGCTGACTCTCCTACCCAAAAAGTAGGTGGTGCTGCGCTGAGTAAATTTGAGCAAGTAGCGCACCAAGTACCCATGCTTTCACTTGATAACGCCTTTAGTGAAGAAGAATTTACTGCATTTAATCGCCGTATAAAAGAGCGTTTAATGAGTACCGATGAGCTTACTTTTTGTTGTGAGCCAAAACTTGATGGTTTAGCTGTATCAATTATTTATCGCGATGGTGTGCTTGTACAAGCAGCGACTCGAGGCGATGGTTTCACTGGTGAAAACATTACTCAAAATGTAAAAACTATTCGTAATGTACCGCTAAAGCTACGCGGAGATTACCCAAAAGAGCTTGAAGTGCGCGGCGAAGTATTTATGAATAGCGCTGGCTTTGATAAATTGAATACTGAAGCGCAAAAGCGCGGTGAAAAAGTATTTGTTAATCCACGTAATGCAGCGGCAGGTAGCTTACGTCAACTCGACTCTAAAATTACCGCTAAACGCCCACTCATGTTTTATGCCTACAGTACTGGGCTTGTAGCCGATGGCAGTATTCCGGAGGATCACTATCAGCAATTAGAAAAGCTGACTGATTGGGGACTACCTTTGTGTCCAGAAACAAAATTAGTTGAAGGCCCTAAAGCTGCACTAGAGTATTACAGCGATATTTTAACGCGCCGTAGTGAGCTTAAATATGAAATTGATGGCGTAGTGATAAAAATAAACCAAAAGGCCTTACAAGAGCGTTTAGGTTTTGTAGCACGTGCTCCTCGTTGGGCTATTGCGTATAAGTTTCCGGCGCAAGAAGAAATAACTCAATTACTTGATGTTGATTTTCAAGTAGGGCGCACAGGGGCAATTACGCCCGTTGCGCGTTTAGAGCCTGTTTTTGTCGGCGGTGTAACCGTATCAAATGCAACACTTCATAACAGTGATGAAATTGCACGTTTAGGTGTAAAAGTAGGCGACACAGTTATTATTCGCCGCGCAGGAGATGTAATCCCTCAAATAACACAAGTTGTACTTGAACGCCGTCCTGATGATGCCAGAGATATTGAATTTCCAGTAACTTGCCCTATTTGTGATTCTCATGTTGAAAAGGTTGCAGGCGAAGCTGTAGCCCGTTGTACAGGCGGGCTTGTGTGTCCTGCACAACGCAAACAAGCGATAAAACACTTTGCTTCACGAAAAGCGCTAGATATAGATGGCCTTGGCGATAAGATTGTTGATCAACTTGTAGATAGAGAGCTTATAAAAACACCTGCTGATTTGTTTGTTTTAAAACAAGGGCATTTTGAGTCGCTTGAACGTATGGGACCTAAATCAGCCAAAAATTTAGTCACAGCGCTAGAAGATGCAAAAGTAACAACGCTTGCTAAATTTTTATACTCGCTGGGTATACGTGAAGCTGGGGAGGCGACAGCACAAAATTTAGCTAATCACTTTCTAACCCTTGAAAAGGTAATTAATGCCAGCATTGATGAGCTAATACAAGTAAGTGATGTTGGCGAAATAGTAGCTGCTCATGTTCGTGGCTTTTTTGATGAAGAGCATAATTTAGCAGTTGTTAATGCGCTCATTGAACAAGGTGTAAACTGGCCAGCGTTGAGCGCACCTTCAGAGGAAGAGCAACCGCTTGCTGAGCTTACATATGTACTCACCGGGACACTTACTACGCTTAATCGAAATGATGCTAAAGCACGGTTGCAGCAGCTAGGTGCTAAGGTGTCGGGCAGTGTTTCAGCTAAAACAGATGCGTTAGTTGCCGGCGAAAAGGCAGGTTCAAAACTGACCAAAGCACAAGACTTAGGTATAGAAATCTTAACTGAAGACGATTTAATTAAACTTTTGGAAAAATATCATGGATAGTGTTCTGCAATTTTTAACGACCCTGCAATTAAGTACGGGGCAATGGTTACTTGGTTACGTGAATAACATTGCGATGTTACTAACTGTATGCTTAGTTTCGTTATATGCCAATGATGTGATCAAATTAACAAAAAGCACGGTTACACAATATAACTTTGTTATTCGGGTTGTATGTTTTGTATTAATTACCGCTTTTGGCTTTGGTTTTATAGTTGTTTGGTTAAGTCCTTTTATAGCTAAAGGATTGCTATTTTTCGGAAAAAAATGGCTGACGGTTACACTTATAATTGCATTTTTTATTCTTGGTACAATTGCAGATAAAAAAAACCAACTATGAGTCGATATGGACCTGAATATTGGGATAAATATGGGAGTTATCGAACTCCCATCGCATTTCATTTAAGTGTGCTTGTGTTATTGCGCAGTTATTTTATTTGGATTGTTGCGGCTTTAAGCCGCAGACCCGAACTGGATTTAATGTCGATATTTTTTAAAAATAAAAATGACTTCTTTATCGCAATCGCGATTGGAAGTATTGCAATAATACCGACTATTTTATTTTGTTTACGCAGACCCCGAGACTCACTCAGCGCGAGCGACAAGTTAGCAAAAATATGGCGACATATGCGCTGGCCCCTTATTTTATGTGCTGTTGTTGATTTAACATGGTTAAGTATTCAAGCAGCACATAGTCATTATCGATTTTCATCATTTTTAGCTGTACAAATGATGATTGTTTTATGGGTGCTGTGGTATTTAGTTAAGAGCCGTTATTTAACCGTTTTTTTTAACGATTGGCCTGAGCCGACAGAAAAAGCATCAGAAGAAAAAAAGTGACTTAAATAGGATTGGTTGTGGATGCTGTAAATAAAAAAATAGCGATAGCTATATCGCTAATAGGGTTAGTGCTTATTATTTTAATGCTTAGCACTGAGCTCTTAGATCTTATGTGGTTTAAAGCGCTATTTGGATTTTGGGTATTTGTTTTTTGCTCAAGCGTGTATAGGTTAACGCCTTTATTTAAATCAAGAAACAGGTTAGAGGATTTTATTCAGCGAGACGCTCAACATTTATTACTTTTTAGTTTGATGGGTTTTTTTGATAAAAAGCATGGTCCAGATTGGTTAGTTATTGAGAGTATTGAACGCATAACGACAAGGGACGATGAGCTAATAATTTACAGTAATAACGAGCGCCAAATGAGTGTTAGTTTACCTGTAAAAAAAGCAGAACTAGATAGTTTTATTAAACGAATGCTTACTGATTCAGAAAAGCAAAACATTACCTTTAGCTAGATAATTTACCTGTACAGCTGAGCAGGTTTTAATTTTAACGGTCAACACTCTTTAGCTGATCTTTAGAGTATTCAATAACGTAATGATTAACTGTACTTTCTATAACTTTATAAACTACGGTTAATTGCTATTCAATGAGGTTATTATGTTGAAGTGGAATGATGTTATTAACTTTGCCATTAACGGCAATCCTACCCCAAATAAAAAAGTAATCAAAACTGACGAGCAGTGGCGGATGCAACTATCAGAAGATGAATATTACGTAACACGTAAAAAGGGAACAGAGCGCCCAGGTAGTTCGGGTAGCTGTACATTGCTCGAACCTGGCAAGTATGTGTGCATTTGTTGTGATAATCTATTGTTTGATGCTGATGAAAAGTTTGATAGCGGCACTGGTTGGCCGTCATTTACGCAACCAGCGACAATTGAAGCAATTGGTTACGTAAGTGATACAAGTCATGGTATGCAGCGCATTGAAGTTGTTTGTAATGTGTGTGATGCACATTTAGGGCATGTTTTTCCTGATGGTCCTTTACCTACAGGTTTACGCTATTGTGTTAACGCTGTATCTATGAAAAAATTATAAGTGATTTATTTAAATATCTAGTTTCATTTCTTTTGCCATATGCAAAATTTTATCTAATCTCTGCGCTTGGTCTTCTGGTAAGCTTGCTTTGTTCAGTAAGGTGTAGCATTTTTTAGCCAACTTTATATTAAATGAGCTGCCTTGCTGTTTAGTTGAATCAAATAAGCATTGTAGTAAATTCAGCGCAATGCTTGGATTTAGTGGCATTACTCTAAAAGCTTGTGTGAAAGCTTCAAGGGCCGTATTTAATTGGCCTTTATTAAATTGACTAACTGCATGATTGTTTAGCTCTTTAGGACCCATCTTTATATCGCGACGCTCGCTTTGTTGTTGCTGAACATATCGTAAATAAGTAGTATCGCCTGTCGTAGTGGGATGACGTTCACAGTGACTAATGATTTGACCAAATAATGCTTGCGCTTTTTGATGAAACCCCAGCTCATGGAACGCTTTTGCTTTATCTAATGCAGCATCGACGGAACGAATATGTGAATCGTCATCACTTAGTTGTTCTATCAATTTTTTTGCTTTTTGATGCTCATCTCTTAAGTAATGCATACGCGCATTGAGTACATCTATTTGAGCTTGATTGGTATTGTTTGGAAATTGCTTTTTCAAATCATTCATATATTGATTTGTTTGTCTTGAAATGCGTTGAATTTGATCTGTTTGATCTGTAGTTAATGCAAAGTCAATACCAGCACGCGCTGCGTTTAAGTATACATCAGGGCTATCGTGTATCGAATACTTTGCATAGCCAGCAATACTTTTTTGAGCTAGGTAATTTCTTTCATAATCATGGTTTATTAATGACACATTACTTAGTGATTTTTGACGTGAAATATTTCTAGGAGCCAGTTCAGCAGCTTGACTCAAAAACGTTTGTGCTAATTCAAATTGGTTTAATTTAATTTCTAATCTACCCAGTAAATCGAGGGCAACTAAACGAGTCTCTTGATGTTCTAGCATTGTTTTGAGCATACGCTGTGCCAAAGTATGTTCATTATTTGCGATAAGTGCTTCGGTGAGACCAACTTTAGCCCAAGCAAACTTTTGTATATCGAGAACTGATTTAAAAAAGAATTTTGCATCTTGAGCACGCTTTAAGCGAAGTAGGGCATCGCCTTTTAAGCGAAGTAGAATAGGGCTGTAGTTATTACTTTTATCAAGTGCTAAGTCAATGTGTTTAATAGCTTTAGAGTCATTGCCGTCTTCAATGAGTGTATATAAGGTACGTAAATCGTGTTTGCGCTTTAAAATACGCTGAATGCGTATTTCCAAAGCTTGTATAGTAAAAGGTTTTACTAAAAAGTCATCAGGTTGCAGTTCTAAAATACTATGAACAAGTGCACCGCTAGTTTCAGCTGATATAAAAATAAACCCTGTCGCATTTTTTATTATTTTTTTTACGCGCAGTTCTTCGTAAAGTTGATACCCGTCTTGTTGTTTACTTAAATTGAATGAACAAATAATTAAATCAAACTGTTCATTTAAACACAGCTCTTTAGCCGAGTTTGCATGTTCGGCAAGTCTTAGATCTTTAAAACCAAGCCTTTCTAGAGATTGCTTCATATAGCTTTGAGCAAGTGGCTGCTCTTCAACTATTAATATTTTAGCTTTTGAATAAATCTTGGTTGGCATTGGCTTAAGTGTGATTGTATTTAACACAGACTATAATCAACAGTTTAGCTGCTTACAAGGAAATTTAAATGATTGATGTATTTATTGGGCACTTAACTCTACCTAATACGTTTATCTGACTACAAAAGCACAGAGCCGAATAACATAATTAAAAACTAAAATGGGTAACGCTATATTTGATGAGTGCTTTGATACGGAAATTCAGATTTTAATAAAAATATAAAATGTATTTAAGGTAAAAAGAGGAGTTATCGAAGTTTATTTATATGTGGTGGGTGATTACTTGGCTTGATACCAGTGACCTTCGCCATTATTTGTAAAGGGTGGCGATGCTCTTTTTTTATAGCTAAGTTAATTACATACGATTTATATATTGAGTTTTTATAAAGTTATTAAATGTCTTTAACATAGGAAAGTGGAGTTATTACTAGGGAAGTTATCATTTAAGAGTGTATCTGATGGTATTTATACATGGTGGGTGATTACTTGGCTTGATACCAGTGACCCTCGCCATTATTTGTAAAGGGTGGCGATGCTCTTCTTTTATAGCTAAGTTAATTACATACGATTTATATATTGATTTTTTATAAAGTTATTAAATGTCTTTAACATAGGAAAGTGGAGTTATTACTAGGG
>NZ_JBAKAU010000008.1:0-187051 GCF_038155085.1 Pseudoalteromonas aliena | reverse complement strand
TTGATGAGATGACAAACATTGCTTACCGCATGAAAGAGCTTGCGACACAAGGTGCAAGTGATGCCAATGGTGATGCTGAATGGGCTGCACAAAGTGCTGAATATGCTGCTTTGACTGCAGAGCTTGACAGCATTATGAAAAACACCTCTTTTGGTGGTACGCTATTACTAGAAGGTACTGATAATAAATTTGGCGCTGGTGCTGTTGAATTTCAGGTTGGCTCAAGTGAAGCGGAAACATTGGAAGTGGATATCTCGGCTGCCCTGGGTACTGCAGGTACCCCTACAGCAGGAGTTGGTTTTGGTATTGATCAAATTGAAGCTGAAGGTACTACAGCAGGAACATTCGAGAATGTAGGTGAGGCTCAAGATCACTTAGCTCTTGTCGATAACTTGATTTCTGATATTGGTACCGCTCGTTCAGCGCTAGGTGCGTCAATGAATCGTCTTGAGCATACTATGACGAACGTAACAAACATGAAAGAAAATACACAAGCAGCGTCATCTACATTAATGGATGCTGACTTTGCAGCTGAAACGTCAAACATGACTAAGCAGCAGTTGTTAATGAACTCAGGTATTTCAGTGTTGAGTACTGCTAACAGCACAACACAAATGATTGGTTCGTTACTTCGTTAATTAGGTACTCTAATTAAAATGTAGTAAATGAATAGCCGTTATAAACATAGTTTATAGCGGTTATATAAATAAACGCTTTAATTTAAAGTTTTTATTTATATAAAAAACTATTGGGGAATAAAATGAGTTTATCAGCATTAGGTATAGATCCGGCTAATTTAGCTAGCCAATACACACAAATTGAGCGTGCGTCAAAAGATCAGCTTTTAAGTAGTAAAAATACAGATTTCACAAATAAAATTAAAGATTTTGATAACTTAAAAAGTAACTTATCTAGCTTTCATGATGATTTAATTGCCAGTTTAGATAGTACTACAAGTATGTTTAGTAATAGCGCCACGGTAAGTGATGATACAGCGCTTAGTATTACAGCAAGTGGTTCGGCAACGAGTGGTGATTATGATATTTTTGTTGAGCAATTAGCTCAAGCGCATCAGGTGGCATTAAGTTTTGATGCGTCTAAAGCACTAAGTACAGATGGTGAGCTAAATATTGATTTAGCCGGAAATTCGTTTTCTGTTGATTTATCAACTCTTGGCGCCAACGCAAAACTAAGTGATTTAGCAAGTGCTATTAACGGCCATATTGATAACAGTGGTGTTAAAGCAACGTTAATGCAATCAGGAGCAGAAACCTTTTTAGTAATGACTAGCGAAGAATCTGGTGCAGCTAATCAAATATCGTTAAACTTTTTATCTGGCGCAGATGCTAACGGAGCCGATATAACAGATGCGATTACAAATCAAACAGAGTTAACTGCCCCACAAGACTCTATTATTAAGCTTGGTGCAAGTTCTGCTCTAACTATTACTTCGACTACAAATACACTTGAAGATGTAATTGAGGGCGTAACAGTAAACTTAACTAAAGTACAGGCCCCTGGTGATAGCCCTATTCACGTATCCGTAGCACAAGATCAAGAAGCTAGTAAGGCTAATATTCAAGAGTTTGTAGATAAATTTAACGGCTTAGTGAGTGGTATTACTAATAGTGATAACTTAAAACGAGATAGTTTAGCGAGTGGGCTTGCGCGCTCACTGCGTAATGATTTTCAAGGAACGTTTGAAGGTAAAACCCTTTACTCTGTAGGTATAGAGTTTGATCGTACTGGTAATTTACAAATTAATAGTGAACGATTAGAAGCCGCTATGGCGGATGATCCTGAAAAATTAACTAAAATGCTAACAGGTGATACAGGCTTATTGTCAAAGCTAGAGGAGAGAGTTGAACCATATACAAAAAGCTATGGAATCATGACTGATAAAAAAGATACGTTACAAGCGAGCTTAGATATAATTATCAGACAGCAAGCAAGTCATGAGTCATCAATGGAACAAGTATACCAACGTTATTTATCGCAATTTACACAAATGCAACAGACTATTGCGCAATTAGAATCTACAATGGGTCAATTTGGAGGCTAAGGATTAATAATGTTAGATTTAAATGATGGCTTTTCTGCTTACAAAAGCACATCGGTTGATGCTAAAGCGGCCAGTGCAGATATACATAAACTTGTTTTAATGTTGTTTGATGGTTTTTTAGATGAACTAGAAAGAACTGCAGGGCATATTAATCAAAAACGTTATGATAAAAAAGCTGAAAGTATTGAAAAGTTAATGCGTATTTTAGGTGGATTAGAAGCATCACTGGACCTTGAAAAAGGTGGCGAAGTTGCTCAAAATATGCAAAAACTATATGAGCATTGCGGCCTAGCTTTACTTCAAGCGAGTTTGAAAAATGATTTGTCGTTTATTGACTCTACTCGTGTTGTAATGACTAACCTGCAAGAGGGTTGGCAAGGTTTAGGCACGCAAATAGGTTAACGCATTCTATAAGTAATATTAAACCAGCTAATTTGGCTGGTTTTTTTTTGAGATGTTTTATTGCAAGCGCTTCCATCTTGCTTCCGCTGCGGAAGGGTGGCTTCCGCTTTGTGTGTTTTTATGCATTTTTGTTTAATAAAAACAGCATTTTAAAGTTGGCTTGTTTTTTGCTTTATTTTTGTGTTGTTTTCTCATGGGTCTAGTGCTGTTTATGGTTTTATCAAGTAAAGAAACTGAAAAAAAAATAGAGCAGTTACTGGCGTATATGGAACAAGCTGTGCAAGACGGTAATTGGTTTAAGGTAAAACAAGCGGATAAAAAAATGCATTCGTTACTTAGTATTTCTCAAACAATGCCATGGTTTAACTCAATAGAGCCACAGCGAAAATTATTGAAAAAGCGTTATATAAATATAATTAATTTAATTGCTAAACAGCAATCGGTAGTAAAAGTAAAGATGCAAAACCATCAAGAAAACAAAGAAGGTATTGCCGCTTACAAGGAATTCTCTGAAGGAAGTAATTTATGAATATTCAAGTAGGCAACGGCGCACCTAAAACTGAATTTGAAGGTGTAAATAGTAAGAGAGTTATTGCAAATGCTGCAACTTCAGAAGATGCTGAAGTACAAGGTAAAGAATTTAATGAGCATACTTTAGCTAGTCAAAAAGAGATGGGTGAAGGCAACACTACAAATGATGTTGCTGACTACGAGGCGAGCGGTGATGAATACGTGTCTACAGAGTCCGCCGAACTAGATGAAAAACGTGAAAGTCATTACTTACTAAATCCGATTCAAAAACCTAAAAGTGTTGAGCATATAGTAAATTTACAAGGCTTAGTTGGCGTAGAACAAGATTTAAGTAACGTAGAGGAAGGCTTAAGTAGTGAACCATTGATTGACGGCGATTTGTTGGATAGCCCCGTTGTTAAAAGTTCAACCGAATTTACACAAGTTGTAGATTCGACAGCTAGAGCATTAGGAATGACTCAAACAAGTGATGTTATTCCTAATACTTTGAAAAAAGACAGCTTTTCTAATGAGCTTTCTCTTAATATAAATAAAGTAAGCTCAAGTAGTAATAGTCGCTTTACTCCTGAAACATCAAGCCTCATGCCGCAGTCAATTAGTGCCGACTTGAATGTGTTAGTCAATAAAAGCAATACTTCGAATGAAGTTGTTTTGCCTTTAGTAAGTCAGACCTTACAATCTCCTACGTTTCAAGGGCAACTTCGTACTATAGCTTCACAGCCAAATGTAGATAATAATATAGCACTTGCAGATATAAGTGCTGAGCAAGTTGTTACTCATAAAAGTGAATTAGCAAAGCATTCAGTTAATGCACTTTCTGGTGGAAGTTTTAATATTGAAAGTCGTGATTTTTTAAACAATAAAACGCAGTTACTTAGTCCTATAACAAATAATGGATCGTTAGTTGATACATTTGAATGGCGGCAAGAGAAACTTAAAGGATCTCCAAATGAATGGGGGCAAAGACTACTTAATGTTTTAGGTGACAAGGTTAACTTACAAATTGGGCAGCAAGTGCAGCGTGCTCAAATAAGGTTAGACCCACCTCATTTAGGTCGAATAGAAATATCAATTAATGTTGATGGCGATAAAACATCAGTTAATTTAGTAACCAGTAACCCACAAGTAAGAGATGCTATTGCTCAAACATTAGATCAGTTAAGGCAAACACTATCGCAAAATGGCAGTGTTTCAGTTGATCTAAGCTTTAGTGATAAGCAGCAAGAACAAAACCATAATTCAGAAGGTGAAAACATAGCTGAAAATTTCACCTTTACAGATAATTCTGAAACAGATGTGACAAAAGAACAAAAATCATCAACAGATTGGTTAAATAGATTAGTATAATTAATATTGATTAAAGTGAGATAAATGTGAAAAAAATATTGTTAGGGATTGGCGCTTTAATTTTAGTTGCTGGCGCTTTTTTTGCCGGTAAATTGCTTGATAGTAATTCTAAAGTAAATGATGAATCTGAGACTGCTAGTACGCAAAGTACGGTAAGTGAATCTCAGTATTATGAAATGGACCGTTTTATAATTAGTGTCTCAGATGACAGCTATGCACGATATTTGGTTTTAGATCTAGTTTTGGTTATCCCTCCAAGCATTGAAAATAAATTAGATGCTGAAAAAATAACACCTTTATTGCGTAATGTACTAGTAAAGCAATTTGCTAATATGAGCCATGCTGATGTTAAGATTTTATTTAAAGATATTGATTCTGTACAAAAAACATTATTAGAAGAATTTAATATGGTGCTAAAAAGCAAAGTATCTTTAAAATTAGAAAATGTACTTATTACCAACGTATTTATTCAGTAAGGTGCATTTAGCATGTTACTGAATGAAGAATGGGGTGAGGTTGCGTCAGACTCGTTCGTTACGCTTTCGCCGGCAAAAGAAACTGAATTATTAGCTAAGTATTCTTTTTTGGTCAAAAGAGCTGCTACTCATATGCGAACACAAGTAGGCGTGCTTGTGGATAGCGATGATATTCAGCAAATAGGTTTAGTAGCATTACTTACTTCGCTTAGACGTTATGGGCGGGATATAGATGAGAAATTTACCGCTTTTGCATTTAAGCGAATTCGTGGTGCAATGCTTGATGAATTTAGGCGCCTAGATTGGCGACCTAGACAGCTAAGGCAACAATCTCATAAATTACGAGATATGACTCGTGTTTTGAGAAAAGAGTATGGCCGCGAAGCGACAAATAGCGAATTATGTGAAGCACTCAATATTAGCCATGATGAATTAGTGGAATTACAATACAGTAGTCAGGCCGAAGCAATTGAAAGCTTAGAAAGCCTACTTGAGGATAATCCTAAGTTACCAATTAGTTCACAAAATACTACAGAGAATGATGACACAGTATTGATGTTGAAAAATGCAATGAATGGTATGAATACTCGAGAAAAATTACTTTTACAATTGTATTACACGCATGAAATGAACATGAAAGAGATAGCGCTAACACTTGAACTTACAGAAGCACGAGTTTGCCAATTACACAAACGAGCACTCGAAACTCTAACTAGAAAGCTTCAACAAACATAGTATCAGAGGGATAAAGAATGCAAAGAATTATAGGTTTAATTGTGGTACTTGCTACAGTATTAGGTGGTTTTGCTTTTGCTGGAGGCAATTTAGCTACCATGTGGCAACCTGCTGAATTTATAATAATTTTAGGGGCAGGTTTAGGGGCACTTATTGTTGGTAATTCTAAATATGTGTTAACTGAAATGTTAAGCCAATTAAAATATCAATTTATAAGTGGTAAAGGAGGTAATGCCTCTGAGCTATATCATGACCTATTATTGGTTATTTATTCACTTTTAGATTTGGCACGAATTAAAGGTATAAAAGGCCTTGATGAACACGTAGAAAACCCTGAAACAAGTTCTATTTTTCTAGCTTATCCCAAGGTTTATGAGTTTCCTCAACTAGTTACCTTTATTTGTGATAATTTGCGCTTATTTAGCATGGGTAAAATTACATCTCATGACTTTGATGCAATGTTAGAGCAAGAAATTTATACCATTGAAGAGCAAAAGTTAAAACCATCACACGCCCTTGCTGGTATTGGAGAAGCAATGCCTGGTTTTGGTATTTTAGCAGCTGTTGGCGGTATAATTATTACTATGCAACACTTAGATGGTGCACTGAGCGAAATCGGTTATCATGTTGCTGCTGCGCTTGTAGGTACATTTATTGGTATATTTGCTTGTTATTGCTTACTTGCACCTTTAGCTTCTGCTATGGAGCAATATGTAAAAAAACAGATGGCAATGCTTGAATGCGTAAGAGCTATGCTTGTGGCCCATGCTAAAGGGCACGTTCCTATTGTTGCTACGGATTCGGGGCGAAAATTAATAAATGAAGAAATTAAGCCTACCTTTACCACTATGGAAGAGTGGATAAATAATAAGGCCGCTTAATTATGGAAAAAAACAATGAAATAATAATAAAAAAAGGACGTAGAAAAGGTAGCCATGGAGCTCATGGCGGAGCTTGGAAAGTTGCTTTTGCCGATTTTACATTAGCTATGATGGCCTTTTTCATGGTGATGTGGATTATGGCTATTACTAATGAATCTGAACGAGTAGAAATAGCTCACTATATGAGAACACATTCGGTATTTGACGGTGGGCCTGCCATTTTTGATCCCCAAAATAGCCCTTTCCCTGTTGACTTAGGTGGTTCACCATCAGTGATAAAGCATTTAGAGTCTGGAGATGTACCACCAGATTCTCCTAAGCCTGGAATGAGTGAGTTTTTGCAGGTTCCTAAAGGAGAAACAGATCCTAAAGCGGGTAAAGGTGATAAACTAAATTCGGTGATTGATAGTGATTTTAAAGCATCATCAGAATTGAGTTTATTACTGAAAAGCTTCCAAGATTTGTCGAAAGAAGATTTATTGAAAAATAACTTATTAGTAGAAGAAGTTCCATCAGGATTAAGAGTTATCATTAGGGATAATGATAGCCATAAAATGTTTGAGCGTTCTAAGGATGATATGACACCATTTTTTGAAGACTTATTTTTACATTTAGGTGGCTTGTTCCGTGATATTGACAACAAAATTATTATTTCGGGACATAGTGATGCAAGTGCTTTTAAAGATGGCAGCTCAAGAAATTGGGATCTATCTGGAGAAAGAGCACAGCAAGCAAGAAAAATAATGACTGCAGGAGGAATGCCTACTAAAAGTGTATTGCAAGTAAATGCATTCTCCTCGAACCGCCCCCTTAATAAAGATAACTTACTAGCGAGTGAGAATCGACGAGTTGAGCTGTTAATCTTGACTAAGGATGCAGAGGACAAGCTTAATGAGTTATTTAATGATAATAATATTGACAGCCCTGTGAATAAGTCAGTCAAAGCAGCTACTGCAAATAAGCCTGTATTACGCCTAGAAGGTAGTTATGAGTAGCCAATTTGAAACAAAACGTAACTATAAGCGTTGGAATTTAAACCCTAAAGATAATTACGAACCCGAAGCATTACAAAGAGGGGGGATTGCAGTAGAGATATTACGAAATTTCTTTATTGATATTTCGATTTGTCATGCCGTTGCAAAAGATATTAGTGTTGGTGGTGTAGGGTTGTTAGTACCTGCCGAAAAAACTATTCCAAACACCTTTACAGTTGTATTTGATGAATACAGTCGTTTAGCTGGAAGGATAATGTATCGTAGGCCTGTTAATGAAAAGCTCATGTTTTTAGGTGTTGAGTGGGTTACTAAAAATGAACGAAAACGAAGTGAAATTGTAACGCGATTACAACAGCAAGCTCAGTATAGAAAAGAGCAAGGAAAGAAATAATGAAATTAAACTCGGAAAAGTTTTTGTATGCATAAAAAATCAAATTTCAGACCTAAGCTAATTAAAGCTGAAGAATCTGCGAGTTTTACTGCTTTCCCTCTTACGTTAGAGCAACGTGTTTTAGAGCACGCAGCTAAAAAAGCGGACGAAGTAAAAGTTAACATGCGAAAAGTTTTTGAGCTGGAACTCGCACAGCTTTTTAATGATACGCGATTTGATATTGATATTTCTCAATGTAGTCAAGGGGTGATTGAAAGCTGGTTTAAAGAGTCTCCTCGCATTTTTATTGAATGTCCTTTGTTTGTACCTGATGAGGATTCTGCTTATTTAGCACTTGACTATAAAAGCGCCCATAAAACTGCAGACTTATGTTTGGGTGGGCAGTTTAATAGTTTAAATACTTCATCTGAGGAACCTACTGAGCTACCTGGTGAATTAAGCTCTACAGAAAATAGAATTTGTTGTCGTTTGTTACAAAGACAAGTTCAGGGAATGCAAAACTTACTGTTTAGAGAGCGCTCAGCTTTATTAGGTGAAGTTCAAAAATATGAAGAACTTCCAAATTCGTTAAATTATATAGCTTTTAAAGTTCGTTTTATTTTAGAGAATGAGGTTATTAGTTGGTTTCTTTGGCTACCTATTTCTTTTTTTAATGAAAAGAGATTTAGTGCTAAAGATAAAAACAAATCTCCTGAAGGGATAGCAATGGATTCTTGGCCGCAATTTGCTGTACAAGGAAAAATTGAGATGGCAAATAAAAAAGTAACGCTTAAGCAATTAAAAGAATGTATGAATGGACAGCTTTTACCCATTGAGCTTAACGAACTTGCATTGTTTAAATTAGGTAAAAAAAATATATTTAAAGGCCAAGTCGTAGAGCAAGACTCTGGTTTAGCATTTCAAATAACAGAATTAACAAATAAAGAAACGAGTAATATAAATTATGAATGAGAATCTTGATAGTGCCTTAGCGGGTTTAGACTTAGACGGTATAGATGATTTAGAAAGTAAGTCAGCTGCTCAAGGTAATGCTGAAAATATGTCATTTTTCCAGGATGTTCCTTTATTAGTTACTTTAGAGGTTGCTAGCACAGAAATTACACTTGGTGAATTGAGCCAAGCCAAAGATGGTGATGTTTTACGGCTTGATAAAATTGCTGGTGAACCTTTAGATGTAAAGGTTAACGGCGTTTACTTTGCGAAGGCTGAAGTTGTTATGGCTGAAGGTCAGTATGGTCTGAAATTTATAAAAGAAGATGCCTCTGAACAAGAGGAAGCATCATAAAATGAACAAAAGCGTAATTTTTAAGACTGGTTTACTTTTACTATTACTGCTAATACCAGGCTGGTTAAATGCCGAAGAACTTACGCTACTTTCTTTAAAAGATACTGCGCAAGGGCAAGATTATAGCGTTAAGTTACAAATTTTGTTGCTTATGACGGTATTAAGCTTGATCCCCGCTTTATTGATGGTACTTACTTCATTTACTCGAATTATTATTGTTCTTGCAATTTTAAGGCAAGCAATGGGTCTGCAACAAAGCCCCCCAAATAAGGTTTTAATTGGTATATCGTTAATGCTAACGATGTTAATAATGAGACCTGTTTGGCAAGATATGTATCAAAATGCGTATAAACCTTTTCAAGCTGAAACAATTGGCTTAGAAGAGGCGTTAATTACGGCTGAAAGGCCTTTACGTGCTTTTATGTTGAGACAAACTAGAGAAAGTGAGCTAAGACAGGTTTTGTTAATTGCAAACGAGCCAACTACATTATCAGCTCAAGAAATTCCTTTTGAAGTGTTAATGCCTGCGTTTGTACTTAGCGAATTAACAACAGCCTTTCAAATTGGATTTATGTTATTTATTCCTTTTTTGATCATTGATTTAGTTGTAAGTAGTGTGTTGATGTCCATGGGTATGATGATGTTATCACCTTTAATTATAAGTTTACCTTTTAAGCTTATGGTTTTTGTATTAGCTGATGGTTGGTCAATGATAGCAGGTACGCTGGCTGCTACCTTTGGAATGTCGCCATGAGTCCAGAAATGGCTGTAGAGCTTATTGCTAGTGCAGTTTATACAATAATTAAATTGATTTTGGTTTTAATTGTACCTGGGCTTATTTTAGGTATTGTTGTTGCAATAATACAGGGCGCTACCTCTATACAAGAGCAAACTCTTACTTTTTTACCAAGAATGTTATTAACATTATTAATGATAGTGTTTGCCGGACATTGGATGCTCCAAATACTCATTGATTGGTTTGATAAACTCAAGTTTATGATTCCTGGAGTTTTTGGGTGAGTTCACTACTTTCACTCTCCGCGGGTGATCTTGTTAGCTGGATTGGCACTGTATGGTGGCCATTTGTTCGCTTTTCAGCGCTATTATGGTCTATGCCTGTTTTTGATAATCCAGCAGTAACACCGCGCTCGAGAATACTTCTCTCGTTAATGCTCGCTTTTTTAGTTGCTCCTCAACTACCACTCGCACCAGCGGTTGATATCTTTTCTTTGGATGCCGTCATACTAACTGCAGAACAGATCATTTTTGGTGTAATGATGGGACTATCATTACGGATGTTATTTGAGGTTATGGCGATTGTTGGACTTATATTATCAATGCAAATGGGCTTATCGATGGCATTAGTGATGGATCCAGGAAGTGGAAACCAGGTCGCATTACTTGGTCAGCTTTTTTGGATTATGTGTGCATTATTATTTTTTGCTGTTGATGGGCATTTAATTACTCTGAATGTAATGGTGGAAAGCTTTAATGTTTTTCCAATTGGAAGAAGTATTTATGACTTCAATATTCAGTCTATAATAATGTTATTTGCTTGGATGTTTTCTTCAGCATTGCTTCTGTCTTTGCCTGGTATTATTGCAATGCTATTAGTAAATCTTACATTTGGTGTAGCTAGCAGAGCTGCACCTTCACTTAATATATTTGTATTAGGTTTTCCTATGTCTCTTTTAATGGGCTTTTTTTGTGTATTCATGACTCTAGAATATACGGGGAGTTCTTTTTCTTCGTTGACGTATTACGTATTAACTGCTTTTTCGGAGGCGATGCAATAGCTTATGTCTGAAAATAGTTCCCAAGAAAAAACAGAACAACCCACAGAGAAAAGGTTAAAAAAAGCTAAGGAAGATGGGCAAGTAGCGCGATCTAAAGAGTTGAATACAGCCATACTGTTAATGGTTGCCATTTCTGGTTTACTTTGGTTTTCAAATTTATTTTATACGTTATTTGTAAACTTGATGAATACGAGCATGCAGCTCGATCATACCATTATAAATAATACTAAAATGATGCCTATTGCATTAGGTAAGGCTGTATTGGATATGCTTTCAACTTTAACACCATTCTTGCTTTTGTTGTTTTTAGCTATGTGGATTACAGGGATTTTACCGGGCGGCTTTGTTTTTTCAATGAAATCAGTATCACCTAAATTTAGTAAGTTAAATCCACTAAAGGGTTTAGGTAAAATGTTTGGCACACAATCGTTAGTGGAGTTGGTTAAATCTATTTTAAAAATCAGCTTATTAGCGATTTGTTTATATGTTTTTTTAACTAAACTATGGGGGCAATTAATGTTTTTGCAAAGCTTAGACATTAAAGTCGCTATAGGGCAAGGTATAGAGTTACTCTTTTTGTCATTAATGGTTACAGTAACTTTATTACTATTTATTGCTGTAATTGATGTTCCGTATCAGCAACACGAAATATCTAAAAAAATAAAAATGACACATCAAGAAGTAAAAGAAGAAAGAAAATCTTCAGATGGTAGTCCTGAAATTAAAAATAAGATTAGGCAAATTCAATTTCAACAAGCAAATCGTAAAATTGAAGAGAGAGTACCGACTGCTGATGTGATTGTTACTAACCCGACCCATTACGCAGTAGCAATTAAATATAGTGAAGAAGCAGCTAAAGCTCCTTATGTTGTCGCAAAAGGGGTCGATGAAATGGCACTACGTATTAGAGAAGTAGGGCGTCAAAATAATAAAGAAATAATAGAGCTTCCGGCTCTTGCAAGGGCAATATATTTTTCTACCAGAATTGATCAAGAAGTTCCTAATGGTTTATATACAGCAGTTGCTTATGTTTTGACTTATGTCATGCAACTAAAAGCTTATAAGCAGGGTCGTGGACAGCCTCCGGCTCCATTACCTGAATTAAAAATCCCCAAAAATTTACAAAAATCTTAGATGTTGGAGTCTTAATTTGAACTGGCGCAGTTTTACTCGACCTTATACAGCTATCCCTGTATTACTTTTAGCTATACTATCAATGGTTATTTTGCCATTGCCTGCATGGTTATTAGATGCATTATTCACATTTAATATTGTGTTATCTGTGATCGTACTTTTGGTGGCCGTATCTACAAAAAAACCGTTAGATTTCTCTGTATTTCCTACAATTCTACTTGTAGCTACCTTGATGAGATTGACTCTAAATATTGCTTCAACTCGTGTTGTACTTCTTCATGGTCATGAGGGATCAGATGTCGCCGGGCGGGTTATTCAAGCTTTTGGTGAAGTTGTAATTGGTGGCAATTATGTTGTTGGTATAGTTGTATTTATCATCTTAATGGTAATCAATTTTGTAGTAATAACTAAAGGTGGAGAGCGTATATCCGAAGTAGCAGCTCGCTTCACACTTGACGCTATGCCAGGTAAACAAATGGCTATTGATGCTGATCTCAATGCTGGACTTATAGGTCCTGAACAGGCAAAAGAGAGACGTGCCACTATTGCACAAGAAGCTGACTTTTATGGGTCTATGGATGGTGCATCAAAATTTGTTCGAGGTGATGCTATTGCCGGATTAATTATCCTTGTGATTAATCTATTAGGTGGTGTATCAATTGGTGCGTTTCAGCATGGATTGAGTTTAGCTGAAGCATTTCAGAGATTTGCATTACTAACCATTGGTGATGGTCTAGTTGCACAAATACCTTCTTTATTACTTGCAGTAGCAGCTGCCATCATTGTAACAAGAATGAATGATGAAGGAGATATGAGCGAAACAGTTGGAAAGCAACTGCTTGCATCTCCGAGAGTCATTTTTACCGCCGCACTCATAATGGTGGTTTTAGGAATTGTTCCTGGTATGCCAACGATTGCATTTCTAGGTTTTGCCGTTCCTTTATTCTATGTTGCTTGGCGATTGCAAAAAGCATTACCGACGACTGATTTGTTAGAAGCTGAACAAATAACTGACACTATTTTAAGTGAACAACAGGCTAATTTAGAGTGGACAGATATTTCACATGTCGATAAATTGGCGGTCGAGCTAGGGTTTAGACTCGTTTATTTAGCGGATAAAGATAAAGGTGAGGAATTAGTTAAGACGCTCAGAGGGGTGAGGAAGAACCTATCTGAACAGTTAGGCTTTTTGTTACCTGAAATCCGAATTAAGGATAATTTAAAATTAAATCCTCAAGAGTATAAAGTTAATTTAACAGGAGTTTCCGTTGCAAATGGGTTTTTAAATGCAAAAGAGCTGCTTGCTTTAAATACTGGTGATGTTTATGGAACTCTAGACGGAGAAATTACAACTGATCCTGCTTATGGCCTCGAAGCTGTGTGGATTAAAGATGATACCAAAGCTAAAGCTCTAAATATGGGCTATTCGGTTGTGGATCTTGGTACAGTTATTGCTACACATACGGGTAAGGTTATTAAAGAACATTTAGATGAATTATTTAGCTACGAAGATGTTCAAAAGTTAAATGATAGATTAAAAGAGATTTCACCAAGTTTGGCTGAAACTTTTGAGAAGTCATTATCAACTAACTTACAGCTGAAAGTTATTCGGTTACTACTTCGAGAGCATATCAGTATCAAGGATATTGTAACAATAGCTGGAACTTTAATTGATAGTGTTGAGGTGACTAAAGATCCTATTTTATTGGTATCTGATGTTCGTTGTGCTTTACAAAATGTACTAGTTAAACAAGTGATGGGTAACAATGAAGAGCTTGCAGCTTATAGCCTAGATGAAAAACTTGAAACAACGATGCAAAGTTCATTAGATCAAGCAATGCAAGCTGGTAAAGTTGCATTGGATAGTTTCCCTGTTGATCCTAATTTATTAGGGCAATTTCAGCGAATGATGCCTTTACTGGTCGATGATATGAAGACTCGAGGTGTTACTCCAGTTTTAATTGTTATCCCTCAATTAAGGCCTCTGCTTGCTAGATATGCTAAAACCTTTACAAAAGGTGGGCTAGTTGTTCTTTCTTATAATGAAATTCCAGATTACGTAAGAGTTAATATTTTAGGATCATTAGGTTAATTTTATTTTTTTAGTTATACTGAACAAGTGGTGAACTAAATGCAATTATAGTTGCATTTAGTTCTAATTAACTATAATCTAACATATCAAGTAAGCCTTATGGGCGAGTGATAGTCTATTGAGTATTCATTATTAAGTAATAATAGTTAAGTAAATAAAATAGCAAACTTCATGAAAATGTAGGACGCAAAGCTACCAGTCTAAGGGATGACTATGATCGTGGGGCTACATTAACTTAGCGGTATCATTTAATACTATAAGTGTATTTATATGCATTTCGCTGTTTATATTAAATAGGACCCAGTCGGTCTATTCAAGGTTGTATGGAATACTCATGAGTAATATTTTTATACCAATAAAACTCTTAATTTGTTGTTTATTTTTAGCTATTACAATTAATGTAGTAAATGCTAAAGAACAAAACTTTACTCAAAGTTATGAAAAAGGATTATGGTCGACAAAAGAAAACTCCTTTTTTTGTCATTTAGGTCAAACCTTTGATGAGTATGCATCTTTAGAAGTTATTAGTGTTCCTGCTGAACCTCAAAAATTAGTTCTTAAATGGCTATTATCAGACAAAAAAGTAACAGACGTTCAAGTATTTTCCAGAAAAGCCGATTGGCAATCTAAGAGTATTTCTCCGCCACAACTTAATTTATTCACCGCAGATATAAGTAATAACGCAGCCACATTTGATGTTGATGAAAGCACAATATTAAGAGTTATAAAACAAGGTGGGTGGCTTGATAGTGTTGTCGGTTTTGGAGATGAGCAGTTGCGACTCACTTTTACTAATATTCTTAGTGATGATGCAGTCGGAAAATATCAACACTGTTTGTCTAATTTATCTCCTTTGTCATGGAAGCAAGCAAGAGATCATGAAATCCATTTTCAAACAGGCAAGCGTACAGTAGATAAACAAGAAGATTTAGATTTTTTAAAAGATCTTGTTCGTTATGTCTTATTAGATAAGGATGTTACTAAAGTTATGGTTGATGGCCACACCGATAACGTAGGTTCACCTTTAGCAAATCGTCTTCTTTCAAAAGAAAGGGCTGATGATGTAGCTTCTAGATTAGTTGAGTTTGGTTTGCCCAAAGACATGTTAGAAGTTCGCGCCCATGGCCAACGTTATCCTGTTGCCAAAAATTCAAATAAAGGATTAGCATCCAATCGCCGTGTTTTAATTCGATTGTTTCGACATTCAAATTAACGTATTTCGTAGAGGATAAAATGAGCCAAAAATACCTTTTATGGATAAGTGAACAGCAACCCTCTATAGAATTTAGGGAAGCAGTTATATCTGAAAATTTTAAATTTTCACATACTAATTCTATTGCTGATGCAGTAAGTCATTGTATTAGTATTAAACCTGAGCTTATTTTTGTTGATGCAGATATTCAAAATATTGAATTAGTAGAGCTAATTAAACTTCTTCGTAAAACATGCCCAATTACACAGGTGGTCTCGCTTGTTGATTCTTCACAAAGTGAAATCGCATCAAGAACTATAAATATCGGTGGTGCGGTTGATTATTTGTTAAAGCCTTTCTTCGGGGAACAACTAAAAAACACTATCCGTAATGCTAATTCAATGAAGCATGGTGTTGAAGATTTAATTGCAGTTTCAACAAAATCACAGCAAGTCTTGCGTTTAGCTAATCGAGCTGCACAAACATCGGCAAGTGTTTTAATCACTGGAGAGTCAGGTACAGGTAAAGAGAAGTTAGCCCATTTTATTCATAAAGCATCTGAACGTGCTGATAAGTCTTTTGTGGCTGTTAATTGTGCTGCGATACCTGAGAACATGCTCGAAGCAATGTTATTTGGATATAATAAAGGTGCTTTTACTGGTGCTGTTAACTCCCAAGCAGGTAAGTTTGAACTTGCAAATGGAGGGACAATATTACTTGATGAAATAACTGAACTCCCACTTGATTTACAAGCAAAACTACTGCGTGTTTTACAAGAGCGTGAAGTTGAAAGATTAGGTAGTCATCAGAAAATAAATTTAGATATACGAGTTATCGCAGCTTCTAATAAAGTATTGAGAGAGCAAGTTGAAAAAGGCTATTTCAGAGAAGATTTATTCTATCGATTAGATGTATTGCCACTTAGTTGGCCAGCACTTCGAGACCGAACTGACGATATTTTGCCACTGGCTCATTATTTTATTAAAAAATATGGTACATCTGAGTTTCATATCAGCAAACAAGCGGAAGACTTAATGCTCTGTTATAACTGGCCTGGAAACGTGAGAGAGCTTGAAAATGTGATGCAAAGAGCGCTTGTTATGGCCCGAGGTGCGGAAATTCAGTCTGATGATCTTAACCTGCCTCATTGTTTACCGGCAGCTGCTAGCTTTTGTTCATCTCAATTGAAAGAAAGCAAAAAACAAGCTGAATTTGATTATATTTATAGTCTACTAAGTCGCTTTAAAGGACATAGAACTCAAACAGCTGATGCGCTTGGAGTAAGTACTCGAGCATTAAGATATAAACTTGCCGCTATGCGTGAATACGGTATTGATATAGATGCAATAGCATAATTTAAAGGAAATCCTAATGTCACCGATTGAAAGTCAACGAATGATGCTTGGTAAAATGATGGAAATGCAGCAATTAGCTGCATCTGATCGAATTGAGCCTAATATAATCCCTAACGAAAACGTAAATATAGGTGAAGATTTTAAACATGTTGTTCGTTCAATAAATGAACAGCAGAACATCGCTGGAGATATGATGAAAGCCGTTGATACGGGAGAAAGTGAAGATGTTGTTGGTGCAATGATCGCAAGTCAAAAAGCAAGTTTAAGTTTTTCAATGCTTATGGAGGTGCGAAATAAAGTGCTCAATGGCATTGATGATGTAATGCGAATGTCACTCTAGAGGCTGATGATGAAGGGCGAATTAACTAAAGTACCAGAGTTAGATAATAACAACATGAAGCTAAAAGAAAAAGTTGTTAACTTCTCTAATAAATTAAACTTCAATGCAAGTAGTGATAGAAGCGTCGCAACAATAGCTTTATTAGCAACACTTGTAGCTGCAACAATTGTATTAATTTTATGGACATCAGCTAAAAATTATGTACCTCTTTATGGAAATCAAGAGAGCTATGATAAAGCAAATATTTTAGAGATACTTGATAAAGAGCAAATTACATTTCGAATTGATACTGATAGTGGCAATATTTTAGTTCCCCAAGAGAAGTTAGCTGATGCAAGGATTACTCTTGCTGCAAGAGGTATTAAAGCTTCAATGCCAGAAGGCATGGAAAATATTAGTGATAAAGTTTCAATGGGAACTAGCCAATTTATCGAATCAATGCAATACCAGCATGCATTAGAAGGAGAACTTGCTAGAACTATCATTAATATGCAAGGAGTTCGAAATGCGCGAGTGCATTTAGCAGTCCCAAAACGTAGTCTTTTTGTTGGCCGAACAGAACAAAAAACAGCGGCTTCGGTCATGGTTGACTTAGCTCCAGGGCATGAGCTTAAGCCTGAGCAAGTTGAGGCTATAATTGCTTTAGTTATTGGTAGTGTTCCTGGTTTAAATGCTAAATCTGTTTCAGTAGTTGATCAGCGCGGCAAGCTGCTAAGTGGTGATTTATTTGATAACACGCCAGTTGGTAAAGAAACAGATAAAAAATTAGCATTTATTGAGAAAGTTGAACGAAATATTGAGCAAAGAGCATCAATAATGCTATTGCCTATATTGGGTGAAAATAACTTTAGGATTCAAGTTTCTACGGATGTGGATTTTAGCGTAGTAGAGGAAACTAAAGAGCTAGTAGATCCTCAAAATGTATTAAAGCAAGAATTTATAAAATCAGATACTACTTTAGATCAATTTGCTGCAGGGATTCCTGGTTCGCTAGCAAACGAACCGCCTGTACCAAATGAGCAAGTTGATGGTGAGGATAATGAGCGAACTTCAGAAAGAAGTGAAAGTAATAGGCAATTTGAAAATGGACGCTCTGTTACTCATACACAGTTTGAAGTTGGTAGAGTGAAATCAATGAGTTTATCCGTACTGATTAATGAAGGAGCATCTTTAGAGGATGCAGGATGGACAGAGGATCGTTTAGCATCATTAGGAGAAATGGTTAAAAAAGCTACTGGTTATAATGAGGCTAGAGGAGATCAGTTTAATATAACAAGTTTCGTTTTTGTAAAAGAAAAAGTGTTAGCGCCAGGCGAAGGGCTTGAATGGTGGCAAATGCCAGAACTTAAAGAATATGCTCGATATATTTTTGGTACGTTAATTAGCATTTTATTAATTTTATTTGGAGTTCGTCCTTTAGTTAATCATTTAATTAAAGGAAGAAGTAACTCTGAATTATCAACGGCTCAACAAGATGAAAGTCAGGTTAGAACTAGCGATATTAAAGATAGGCAGAGTACTCCGCTTGATGATGCAATTAGTTCTAACGCTAAAGTAGATAGTTTAGGATCTAAAGAGGGTAGCGTAGATCACTCTGCAATACCTCTACCTCAGATAGGTAATGATTTTGAGGAGCAAATTGCTCACATGCAGCTTTTAGCAAGCAGAGAGACAGAGCGGGTAACATCAGTAATAAAATATTGGGTAGAGCAAGGGGTTGAAATTGAATCAAGAAAAGCTTGATAAGGTAACATCGTTACCTGCATTAGACAGAGCAGCAATTTTATTGTTAAGCATGGGTGAAGAAAATGCAGCCAGTGTTATCCGCAAGCTAGGTCGTCGTGAAGTTCAAGCTATCTCAGAAAGAATGGCTAAAATCTCTAATGTTACTCAAAAAGAAGTCGCGTCTACCTTGAGTGAATTTTTTGATTGTTACAGAAATGAAAGTGGTGTTAATGGTGCATCTAGAGCCTATTTAGAGAGAGCATTAGACAAAGCTGTTGGAAGAAAGTTAGCAAAAACAATGCTCGATGACATTTATGGTGGCGCAATGAACGATGACCTACGTCGTTTAGAGTGGATTCCACCTGAGCTTATAGTTCGCTTTCTTGAGCAAGAGCATGTACAAATGCAGGCTCTGTTTTTAGCTTTTTTACCCCCAGAGCAAGCATCTGCAATCATTGCTTTATTCCCAGAATCGAAGCATGACGATTTACTTTACAGAATTGCGAGCTTGCGAGAAGTTAGCGAACATGTAATTGATGATGTTCGTTTAACCTTAGAAGCATGTATTGAATTTGTGGGCCGTCAGGTTGGAGCACAAGTTAATGGTGTAGATAAAGCTGTTGAAATTATGAATCGTTATAACGGTAATAAGAGTCAAATTATCGAAATGATGAAAAAACAAAACAGTATTGTTGCTGATGAAGTTCAAGAAAAAATGTACGACTTTGATGGTCTGGCTAAACAAACAGATGAAACACTTACTCAGTTGCTAAATGATATTCCAGATGAATTATGGGTCATGTCATTGAAAGGTGCTGAAAGTGAGCTTCTTGAGAGAATTTTAGGCTCTCTTCCTAAACGATTAGCCCAAGTTTACCAACAGCAAATTGATGGTTTAGCATCGCAGCCTTTAAGTAAAGTTAGAGCTGCACGAAAAGAAATTATGTCTATCGTAAGAGACATGACTAAGCGTGGGGAATTAGAGTACCGCTTGTATCAAGAAGAAACTGCAGGATAATCATGACAGAAGCATTTCGTTTTCCTGTTTTAAATAAAGTAGAACAGCAACAAACGCTCCATGAGCGTTTGGAAGCTGCTGAACGTGCTGGTTGGCAAAGTGGATATGAAAAGGGGCTCGAGCAAGGAGCACTTGATAAACAACGTGATTTAGAACAACAAGTTGAGTATAAAGTTGAGACATTATTAAATGAACGTTTAGAGTCTGAAAAAAAGATATTAGTTGATCACTTTAATGTTATTTTTGAAAAAACTAGCAATGAGTTATCTTCTCTCTCAGCAGATTTAAAAAATGATATTACTCAAATAATTACTAAATTGGCTGAATTCGTTATAGATAATGAATTAACAATGCAGCCTAAAATAAGATTAGAGTTAGTAGAGAAAGCTATACAGCTTCTCTCTGATAGAGATGTTGTTACAAAAATAGTTTTTTCTTCTGCGGATAAAGAGTGGTTAGACTCAGCAACATTAAAAGACTTCGCTATACCTATTAATTTTGATGATGAACTCACTTCGGGTGATGTGGAATTGATAGCAGAGCAGCAAACACATAGCTTTTCCTTTTCTCAGCGTTTACAAAGTTTACTTGACAGTATTATCCCTGAAATACTAAGAAATGACTCTGATGAACAGTGATTTACATTCTCGATTAAAGTCAGCCTTAAGTTCGCTTTCACCTCCTCCTTTAATTCAAAGCTATGGACGCCTTATTAGAGTTAATGGTTTAACTTTGACTGCAACTGGTGGGCAATTTGCAATTGGTGAAAAGTACCAGGTTGAGAGTGTTGATGGAATTTGGTACGACGTTGAGGTTATAGGCTTTAGTCAAACTGAAGCGTATTTAATGCCGCTTAAAAAAGCTCAAAATTTATGCTCTGGTGGTCGAGTTAGGCCTGCTATAAAAAATTCTAATATTGCGATTTCAGAAAAGTTACTTGGGCGTGTTGTTGATGCACAGATGCAACCAATCGATAATTTAGGTAAATTAGAAAGTGATGACACTGTAAATCTATCTAAACTCCCAAAAGATAATTCATTAACTCCCTTAGAGCGTAAAGGAGTAACGGAGCCTTTAGATGTCGGGATTAGAGCTATTAATAGCCTTTTCAGTGTTGGCAAAGGGCAGCGCTTAGGATTGTTTGCCGGTTCTGGTGTTGGTAAAAGTAAGTTGTTAGGAATGATGACTCGCTATACATCTGCGGACGTTGTTATTGTTAGCTTAGTAGGTGAGCGAGGCTGGGAAGTTAAGGAGTTTATAGAGCAAAGTTTAGGTGAAGAAGGTCTAAAAAAAGCAATTATCATCGCTTCACCAGCGGACGACTCGCCCTTATTACGTGTGAAAGCTGCAGAGTTAAGCCATCGATTAGCGGCTTTTTTTAGAGATAAAAACTTGAATGTTTTATTATTAATGGATTCTTTAACTAGGTATGCCCAGGCTCAACGTGAGATAGGTTTATCTGTTGGTGAGCTCCCTGCTTCAAAGGGGTATCCGCCTTCTGTATTTAGCAAGCTAACTCAGCTCGTTGAAAGCTCCGGGAATAGTGAAAAAAGTAAAGGTTCAATGACGGCGATATATACTGTTTTAGCTGAAGGTGATGATCAGCAAGACCCTATTGCAGATAACGCCCGAGCTATACTGGATGGGCATATTGTTTTAGACCGTACCTTAGCTGAAAAAGGACATTATCCGGCAATAAACATAGCTGCTTCTATAAGCCGAGTTATGCCAAATATAGTCACTCCGGAGCAGCTCCAGTATTGTTACAAATTAAAAAAATTATATAGTCGTTATATGCAAGTGCATGAGTTGATCCCACTTGGCGCATATCAAGCAGGCAAAGATCCTGAACTTGATAGCGCAGTTGCACTTTATCCCGAAATAGAGTCGTTTTTGTGCCAAGGTCTCAATGAGAAAGTTGATTTTGATCAATCACATACGCAACTAAATGAAATTATGAGTAAGCTAAATGTTAAATAAGTATTTAGTCATTCAAAAAGATAAGCTTGATCTTATGCTCGCTAAACAAGCCCAATTACAGCTAAAAAGTTTAGAGGAACAGCAACGCTTAGCCCAGTTGCAATTACATATTGATAGTATGGATAAAAGTATGCAGATGAAATCTGCTATTAGCTTGCAAAATTTATCAGGAATGAAGGGAATTTTAAGTGGTTTGTCTAATCAGCAAAGTACACGCTTAAAGGACTCTCAACAGGATGAGTTACGACAGCAGCAAGCTTGCCTAAAGCAAATGACTTTCACTAAAGGGATTGAAGGAATTGTAAAAAATAGAGTGTCGCTTAAGCAAGATAATGTTAATAAACAAGAAGAAAAAGCCTTAGATGAAATGGTTAGCCAAGCTTATGTTCGTCAGCTTTATAAATAAATTCTACGTTTTTTAATCATATACTCTTAACCGTTTTTCTTTATTCCCCATTTATCGATAACTTTTTTGTTACAATGCCGGCAAAGCAATTTAGGGTAAATAGCTGTGCTGCCGGTTCAAGACATATATCAACAACTCGTTACTACATTACAAAGTAATCCTATAACGTTATTACAAGCACCACCTGGCGCAGGTAAGTCAACATGGTTGCCGCTACAGCTTATGCGCGACGGCCATTTTAAACGTATTGTAATGCTGGAGCCGCGTCGCTTAGCTGCACGTAATATTGCCAATTACCTAGCGCAGTGCCAAAACGAAAATGTGGGGCAAAGTGTTGGCCTGCGTGTTCGCGGTGAAAGCAAAGTAAGTAGCAATACACGCCTTGAAATAGTCACTGAGGGCATGCTTACTCGCATGCTACAAAACGATCCTGCACTTAGCGATATTGACTTACTGATATTTGATGAGTTTCACGAACGCTCAATTGCAGCCGATACCTCACTGGCCTTTGCTTTAGAGACCCAAAGTGCACTGCGTGACGATTTAACTATACTTCTTATGTCGGCGACCCTTGATACCGAGCGCTATACGCAATTTTTTGATTGCCCAGTTATTCAATCAAGTGGGCGCAGTTACCCCATAGACGAAGTATACATACCCATAAAAGATGAAAGCCGTTGGCTTGATGCTATTCCCTCTTTAATAAAACAAGCACTAAACGAGCAAAGCGGCAGTGCACTGGTATTTTTACCTGGGCAATTTGAAATATTACGTGTGCAGCAGGCCCTTAATGATTTACCAAGTGATTGCTTAGTTACCACGTTATTTGGCGAGCAAGATAAAGCCAATCAGCAATCGGCGATTGCCCCTGCACCTGAGGGTATACGCAAAGTTGTGCTTACCACCAATGTAGCTGAAACCAGTTTAACCATTGAAGGCATTCGCATTGTTATTGATAGCAGCAAGCGCCGCGCGGCCAGTTATAACTTAAAAACAGGTGTAACGGAGCTTACAACACAAAGTATATCGCGTTCCTCTGCCGTACAGCGTGCAGGGCGTGCAGGGCGAATAGAACCAGGTGTGGTGTATAGGCTTGGTTCAAAGCAAACCTTTGAGCGACGCAATAGCCACGATAGCCCCGAAATACTCACATCAGACATAAGCCAACTTATGCTTGAAGCAAAGCAGTGGGGCGCAAATATTAGCGAACTCACCTTGCTTGATACGCCAACGGCTCAGCAATGCACACAAGCAATGAGCTTACTAACTATGCTTGAAGCTATCGACGACAAAGGCAAACTAACAAAGTTAGGCAGTAACATGCTGGGTTTTGGAGCGGATATTCGCTTAGCGCATATGCTTTTAAAAGCGCAGGCACTTGAGACAGAGCTCCCTGGTATTTATCGCTTAGCACTTTATTTAGTGGCGCTGCTTGAAAGCCGAATAAACAGCGCCAACGAGCTAAGCTTAGCGTTACATAGCCAGCAGCAAAGGCCACACCCAGTATTTAAACAGCAGTTAAAATACTGGCAAAGCCGTTTAAAAGTAACCGACAGTAACAGCGAACTAAACACCGAGTATTTAGGTTTGCTGGTGGCATTAGCTTACCCCGATCGCATCGCAAAAAAACGAGGTAACGGCTATTTACTTGCCAATGGGGCGGGCGCTGATTTAAATACCGATTACTGGCATAACGATGACTACCTTGCTATTGCTACCATGGGTGGCCATAAAGGCGCACGTATATTTGCAGCTACAGCGCTTAGCCCATTTGAGCTACAAGATTACTTACCGCATTTGTTTACTACGCTCACCCGTTGTGAGTTTGACGAAAAAACCGCGCGCTTTATTCATCAAGACGAAGTAAAGCTCGGCGCTATTACGCTTACAAGTCAACCAAGCAAGCAAAAGCTTGATAAAACCGAGCGCGCCAAAGCGTGGCTTAATTTATTTACTAAACACGGTTTTGCATTATTTAACGAACAACCCGATGCACAACAATTATTGATACGCATGAGTTTAGCTAGTCAGTTTATGCCTGATAAATTCCCAACTATTAGCGAGCAACACCTTATAGAAACGGCTGAAGATTGGTTAGGTGTGTACTTACAAGATATAAAAACACTCGATCAACTTAAAAAGTTTAACTACTTTGAAGCACTACAAAATTGTTTTGACTGGACACAGCAAACAGCACTAAAAACATTGTTACCGCTTAGATTAACGGTACCTAGTGGCTCAAATATAAAAATTAATTACCAGCTAGATGGCCCCGCAAAGTTAAGCGTGCGCATGCAAGAAGTGTATGGCTTAACCAGTACGCCTATGCTTGCCAACGGTAAACTGCCACTGCTTATGGAGCTACTATCGCCAGGTAAACGCTCATTACAGCTTACGCAAGATCTTACGCACTTTTGGTCTACCAGTTATCGCGATGTACAAAAAGAAATGAAAGGTCGCTACCCTAAACATTTTTGGCCAGACGACCCTGCCAACAGCGTGGCAACAAATAGAGTAAAAAGCAAAATGTAGGTGTTAGTTAAGTAACGTTACTTGTTTGATTATTGAACTTTCTAAGGTAATGTACCTATAAAACACTTTCAGCTACAGGGAATAGTCAATGAGGTTACTTTTAACATTAGGTTTGGTATTGGTTGCTACCTTTTCAGCCCGAGCCGAAGAGCCATTTGATTTAAAAGCATTTGCACAGCACTACTACAAAACAATGACCGCTACACAAGCCCCTAATGCAGGAGCTAAACAGCTTGAAGCCTACCTTGCTTTATTAAGAGACGATGTTGGAAGTCAGCACATACCGTATCAGCTTGATGACTCTCGCACTGCCGATGGAAAAGAGCTAATGCGCAAAGGCATGAGTTTTTATTTAGGCGTGCATACCCTGTATGAAAGTGAGCTACTCAATACCTTTATATTTAACGATAGCGGTTTTGCGATTCGTTATAAAAACCACGCTAAAGGCATTCATCCGCAAAGCAAACAGCCAATTGAGTATACCTCAGTAATGATGGAGGTGATCGAAATTGAAAACGCTAAAGTGGCGATGATCCGCAAGTACCACGAATAATAAATAAGGATATATATGAAACATTTACTTATCGCGTTATCAATATTAATGCTTAGTGCATGTGCTAGCTTTAAAAATGATTTTAGATTTGATGGCTCCACACCTGAGTCTACCCAAACGGGGGTTACTAAAGTATTAAAAAAACTGAAACCTAAAGACACTATGATTTTTATCGGGTCATTAATTGCCATTCAGTTTTCTGATGTGCGAAGCGCAGAAGATGTTGTTGGCGACCCAACAATGACTAATGAAATAAACTATTTTATTATCGGTAAAAAAATTGATGGCTTAAATTATTACGAAGTACTTGATTTAGCTAAACGCTCACAAAATACATTCAGTATTGTTGAGGCTCAATAGACTTAAAATGTGCGCCGATATTGTGACCTCATTGGCGCTCTATAGATAATACTTATTAACTAACTTTATTAGTTAAACCTCTTTACCATCGTGTTGCTCGGCTAAATCATCAAGCTCAGCAGAGGTATAATCAAACCCACTTTCATCATATTCATAAGTTACTTTTACACTGTCGCCGCCGTTAAATAGGCGTGTTTTAACATCGCTTATGGGCCAGTCTTTTAGTACGTGCACGAATCTGTTAGCAACTTGTGAAGATTCAAAACGGTAACGAATTTCTGTTTTCATAAATAATAAAGCTCTGGCTGTTTACCCCAACTGCTAGCACATTATTAATGGGGCGTTCATGATTCGGTTACAAAAAATAAAGAGTTAAATTGTAAATTTTGTGTTTCAATAAATGCATTAAACTCGGTACACACTAACGTACTTTAATTAACAACTAATGACGACTTTACATGCATTATAAATTTGCTCTTATCGCAAGCTCGGTTTTTATACTAAGCGCTTGCGGTGGTTCAGGCTCCGATGATACGCCAACCGTTAACGGAAATAAAATCCCCATTTTGTCAGTCGCTGATATTCCTAGTGAATTAAGTAAAGGCCAAACAATTGAGCTAACAGCAACAGCCAGTGATAAAGACGGCACAATTACATCGGTTGTGTGGCAACAAACGCAAGGGCCTGAACTACTTAGTGAGCCTTTAGAGGCAACAACTACCTCAATAACACTACTAAATGCGCAAAGTTATAAGCCTGTTGATTATGCTTTTTCAGTAACAGCAACCGATAACGAAGGAGCAAAAAGTGTAAAAACGCTAAGCTTTACTGCACGTAATAATATGGATGAGATTAGCGCCGCACGGTTACTACACCAAGCAACAATGGGACCTGAGCTTAGTGAAATACAAAACGCACAAGGTTTAAGCGAGCAGCAATGGCTTGATAAGCAAATAGCGCTACCGATTAATTATCACCGTGATTATTTAGTAACGTTAAATGACGATGACAGCTTTAAATATATAAGCCGCATCGACGCATGGTGGAAGGCCGTCATGCAAAGTGACGATCAACTTCGTCAACGTGTTGCATTCGCGTTAAGTGAAATATTAGTAGTGTCGGATGAAAACAGTACCTTAAGAGGGCAGCCTGAGGGCATGATCACTTATTACGATTTATTACTAAAGCATGCCTTTGGTAATTATCGTGACTTACTCGAAGATGTGACGCTTTCGCCTATTATGGGAACTTACTTAAGCCATTTGGGTAACGAAAAAGCAGACGATGCACTTAATATTCGTCCAGACGAAAATTATGCACGTGAAGTAATGCAGTTATTTACTATTGGCCTTGAAGAGCTAAACCTAGATGGCACTGCCAAGCTTGATGCACAAGGTAATACCATTGCCACTTACGGACAGGTAGAAATAGAGGGTTTTGCACGCGTATTTACTGGTTGGACGTTTGCCGATAGTGAAACATTTAAGCGTAAAAGTCGTGATTATATTAAGCCAATGGAAGCATTTGACGAGTACCATTCTAGTAAACAAAAAACCTTACTAAACGGTGAGGTTATACCACAAGGTTATGCAGCAGAAGAGTCATTGCAAATAGCGCTCGATAATTTATTTAATCATCAAAATGTTGCGCCGTTTATTAGCAAACAGCTTATTCAGCGATTAATTACCTCAAACCCAACCCCCCCAATATGTTGAGCGAGTTGCTAATGTATTTATTGATAACGGCGCCGGTGTACGCGGCGACTTAGCGGCTGTAGTAAAGGCTATACTTTTAGATGATGAAGCGCGGCATTTTGGCTCAGTGCTTAACTACCAAGGTAAAATTAAAGAGCCTATTTTAAAAACCGTACAGTTTTGGCGAAATCTCGATGCTAAATCGCCAGCGGGTTATTATAAAACATGGAATTTAATAAATAGCTACGGGCAAGGACCCATGCAGTCGGCTTCGGTATTTAACTTTTTTAGGCCTGATTATCAAACCGCAGCTTTGCGAAATGAAGGTATTGTTGCACCAGAATTACAAATAGCAAACGATGCAACACTGATTGGCACCATGAACGCGCTTTACGCAAGTTTAGTATGGAGTACCGCAGAAGCGCGCAGTGACTTAAATTCAAATAGTATTTATATTTATGTTCAAGACGACATGAATGTTTTAGAGAAAAACGGTGTTAGCGCGCTATTAACGCAGTACAACACGTTATATTTTGCAGGCGCAATGAGTAGTGACACACGCCAAGCATTACTTGATTTAGATGCCTATTTTAATGAAGAGCAATACCGTGAACGGGTTTCGTATTTATTATATATGATTGCTATTTCACCTGAATTTAACGTGCAGTATTAGGAGCGCATAATGAGCATTAATAGAAGAGAGTTTTTGTCGTTATGTGTAAAAGGCAGCGTATCGGCTGCCGCGTTAACGAGTCTTCAATTACAAGCATTAACTGGAGCGACCAATGCTGTTGAGTTAGGTGATTACAAAGCATTAGTGTGTGTGTATTTATATGGCGGGAATGATTCGTTAAATATGCTTGTTCCGCTTGAAGGCGAGCAACGGAGTTTGTACGAGCAAAGCAGGCAAAACCTAGCGGTACAGAGCCCTATTGAGCTAAGCATTAAAAGTCAGTTTGCCGGTGGAGTTGGCATTCACCCTTCACTTGAGCCTATACAAAATGTATTTGAATCTCAAAATTTAGCATTTATAGGTGGGATAGGTACTTTACTCGCTCCCACAACATTGAGTGGCTATAAAAATAAAACAATAGGTTTGCCTAAGCATTTGTTTTCGCATAACGATCAGCAAGCTGCATGGATGTATGGCCGAGAAAAACAATCGCTTAATAGTGGCTGGGGTGCACGACTTTTAGAGCGCTTAGAATTACAGGATGAATTTGCGGCTAACATATCACTTGATGGTACTAATTTATGGCAAACGGGCAGTGCTACTAATGCATTTGCGCTTAATAAAAGCGGCATTAGTAATATTAACGCGTTTGGCGGGTACCAACCTCGTAGCGAGCACGTAACTTCTATTATGAACCGTTTACTAGGCAATACGAATCATCCGTTAAGTACAGCTTATGCCAATGGCTTAACAAGTGCGATAAATAACACTCAAGCAATGAACAGCGCGTTAGAAAGCGCACCTGCACTTGTTACCCAATTTAGCGATAATAGCCTTAGTGAGCAATTTTCAGCAGTCGCTAAAACAATTAGCGTACAGGCAAAATTGAGCACTCAGCGCCAAGTGTTTTTTGTTTCTATGGGGGGGTATGATACGCACGATAACCAATTAACAACGCACCCTGCTTTATTAAAGACGTTAGCTCAAGGGTTAAGTGAATTTGATAGTGCGATGAAAGAGCTTGATATGACTGATAAAGTGACTACGTTTACTATGTCTGATTTTGGTCGCACGCTTACCTCAAATGGCGATGGTACTGATCATGGTTGGGCAGGAAACCAAATAGTAATGGGTGGTGCAGTAAAAGGCGGCAGTATATATGGTGAGCTACTAACCCAACATTTGGATGGCCCACAAGATACCGGTGGCGGGCGTTTAATTCCAAGTGTTGCTAATGAGCAGTACTTTGCCACATTGGCTCGGTGGTTTGGTGTGCCAAGCTCTGAGCTTGTTGATATTTTTCCAAACTTGAGTAACTTTGATCACACATCATTGGACTTTTTTGTGTAATTAGTCGCTAATAGTAATCTAAAAGCACTTTTTAGTAGTATAAGCTACCGGTTGATAGTTCTTATCTGTTTTAATAATAAAAATTACACACAATATAGGAATCATAGAATGAAAGTTTTAGTGAGCTTAGTTAGTTTAATCGCTTTTTTACTCGTCATACTGCCTGGGCCTTTGTATAAATTTGGTATTGTAGAGCTAAAGATTGCGTTTACGGGATTTAGATTTGGCGTTTATGCTGGTGGCGCTGCATTGGTGCTACTTATAATACAAGCGCTATTTATGCGTAAAACGTTAAGGCTAAGCAGTGGTGTTATTGCACTTGTGTTTTCGGTTGTGGCTATTGCCATGCCACTTAATATGATGAACAAAGCTAAAAGTGTACCGGCAATTCATGACATTTCAACAGATTTAGTTAACCCACCAAAATTTGTAGCAATTGCGCCACTACGTGCAAACGCATCTAACCCAGTAGAATACGCGGGCGAAGAAACGGCAGTACAGCAACGCAAAGCATACCCTGAACTGGTGACGTTAAGCTTTGCACAATCTAAAGCCGATTTGATGACGGTAAGCGAACAAGCAATTAAAAATCTTGGTTTTGCAGTAGTAAGTGCAAACACGGCTTCAGGTATTGTAGAGGCTACTGATACAACCACATGGTTTGGTTTTAAAGACGATGTGGTAATTCGCATTAAAGATGAAGGCAGCCAACGTTTTGTTGATATTCGTAGTAAGTCGCGAGTAGGGCGTAGTGATTTAGGAAAAAATGCAGAGCGCATTCATTCAATTATTAATGAATTAAACAGCTTACTTGCAAAATAAAACGATTTAAGCCGCATTTGGTTATTTATTGAAGCCCAACATTGTTGGGCTTCTTGTTTGTAGCGCTAAGGCTGCTTACTTATCGGAGTTGAGTTTTAGCCAAGCAGCATACGAGTGCAGGAAAAATCAACCTGCTCTCAGCTTAACTTGCAGCTTGCGCAGTTAGTTGCTGTTTGCTTAGTTGTAAGTAACTTAATAGCCACATACCCAAACCACCTAAAAATAATGCAGCTGCTACGTAACCAGTTTGATTAGGCGCCGCACCTTGCGCTATTGCAATTCCACCGACCCATGGACCTATAGCATTTGCAGTATTAAATGCGCACTGCACTAATGCACCAATCATAGCGTGACCTTCTGGAGCTACATCCATTAAAAGCGTTTGAATCAGCGTAGCCAAGCCTACACTGCAACCAATAAAGAAGATTACCGCGTAAAGAGCCCAAATATTATGGCTTGCTGTTACATAAGCAAAAGCAAATACAATGGTACATACAAGTGCTAGGCCAGTGGTTTTAATTGCTGATTTATCGGCAGCTTTACCCAGTACATAGTTACCGAGCGTACAACCAATACCAAACATTACCATTGCGATAGAAATAGTATACGGAGCTGTTTTTGTTACCACTAAGATGGTATCGGCAATGTAGGTATAAATGCAAAATACGCCGCCAAAGCCAATAATTACAATACCCAAAATAGACCAAACCAGTTTGTTTTTAAGTACGCCAAACTCACTTAGTAAGTTAGAAGGCTTAGCGTTATCTATATTTGGCACTACTTTATAAACAAAAATAAAAGCAATAAATGCAAGCACTGCAGCGCCGGCTAAACAATACCGCCAACTAAGGTTTTGACCTACAAGTGTTACAACAGGTACACCCACAATTGTGGCAACAGTTAACCCCATAAACACCTTAGACATAAAGCTAGCACGTTTACCTTTTGGAGCAATATCCGATGCTAATAAAATAGCTGCACCAAAATATGCACCATGAGGTAAGCCACTTAAAAATCTAAATATTACAAGTTGATCAAGCGACGTGGCCATCGCGCTTAACCCGTTTGAGACAAACATTAAGCTTATAAAAATGAGTAATGCTTTGCGCTTTCTCATATTAGCAGTAGTAAGCATTAAAATAGGAGCACCCACTACAACACCAATGGCGTAAGCACTAATTGCATAACCACTTTGTGAGGGCGTTGTAGAAAATGTTTCGCTAATAAGTGGCAACATAGGCATCATTGAAAATTCAGATAATCCTAAAATAAATGTGCCGAGCGCTAATACGAGTAAGATAGCGGTTCTGTTAAGTTGACTAGATGCCGACGCTACATCTGATGCCATAGATGTTCCCTTAAAATTTACTTAAAAAATAGATAAAAGCACAACACTTTATAGAGCGTTGCTATATGAAACTAAAATTTTGGTGTGAGAGTAGATATTTTATGAAGACGCTATTTTAAGTTAAAAAAAGTACATAGTCATGCATAGATTAATGGTTTAGTCCGGTCTTTTAAATGTTAATTAGAATAAAGTACGGATTAATGCTTTTTTAAGGCTAAAAAATTTAAACAGCCCTTATAAGTCAAATATTAGGAAAAAACGCAATACTCCCTTATATTTAATAATACAGTTGAATGCCAACCTTTAATTTTGGTTAGCATGTTATTAATTTATTTCTTAAGGTTTTTACATGTTTGGTATTTCCCAGAAGAACGCAAAAATTGAAGAGATGGAGCTTCAATTAATTAAAAAACAGTCTGTTTTATCTGCAATTAATAAGCATGTTGCTTATATAGAATTTACACCTGAAGGAATAATATTAGACGCAAACCAATTGTTTTTAAAAACCATTGGCTACAGTAAAGAGAAAATAATAGGTAAGCATCATCGTATGTTTTGCGAAAGTGACTACGCAGGCTCGAACGAATACAGTAAATTTTGGCAAGAGTTAAAGGCAGGTGACTCTAAAGCGGGATCATTTTTAAGATACAAAGCTAATGGCGATAAACTCTGGCTTGAAGCAACTTACTTTCCGGTAGAAGAGCAGGGCGTAGTTACCAGAGTTATTAAAATAGCCACTGATATTACGACTCGTTACATACAAAGAAAAGCGCAAGAAGCCATTGCAAATGCACTCGACAAAGCTTTAGCCACCATAGAGTTTACCCCTGAGGGTAGTATTTTAAGTGCAAATCAAAACTTTTTAACGACAATCGGATATAGCTTAAAAGATATCGTAGGTAAGCATCATAAAATGTTTTGTACTAAAGCATTTTATGAAGAAAATCCACGCTTTTGGAATGAGTTAGCGCAGGGGCAGTTTAAGTCAGGGAAATTTAAACGTATTGCTGCTGACGGTTCAGAAATTTGGTTAGAAGCAACTTATAACCCAATTTTAGATAGCAAAGGTAAAGTAACTAAAATAATTAAATTTGCGTCAAATATCACTGCCCGTATTAAAAATAATAGCGCTGTAACGGAAGCTGCTGCAATAGCGTATGAATCGGCGGTAGTTACTGCGCAAACAGCTAAAAAAGGCTCTGAAATACTACAAAGCTCTGTTGCAAATTCCGATGCCATTGTAAGCCAAGTACTTAAATCGGTAGATTTAATAAAAGACCTTAATGAGCAATCTGCTGTAATAGGATCTATTGTTTCTACAATTAGTAGCATTGCTGATCAAACTAATTTATTGGCACTTAATGCTGCAATAGAAGCTGCACGTGCCGGTGAATACGGTCGAGGTTTTGCTGTAGTTGCTGATGAAGTAAGGCAGCTTGCAGCCAGTACGAGTAGTTCTACTAATGAAATAGCAACGGTTGTTAAAAATAACCAAGAGTTAACTAATGATATATCAAAGCAAATAACGTCAGTTTCAAATTCTTCAGAGCAAGGACGAGAGCTTATCGCTAATGTATCACAGGTCATCAAAGAGATTGAACGCGGAGCAGATGTTGTTTCTCAAACAGTAGCTAAGTTAAATACTTAACGACTGTTTGCATCATTTTTACGTTTTAAGCTGCCAATTAAAGTGCTTGAACACGCTCTAGCAACATTATAAATAGAGAAAGTGCGACAATATGTCGCGCTTTTGTTTTTGCAGTTCACACTATAATTACGCCAATTATTACTGTGGCATAAATTAACAATGGTTTATAAAAGCAAAACTAAAAAAACTTACTTACTTTCTCCTGTCGCACTTTTTATTAGCGGTGTGCTATCTCCTTTTGCATTTGCCGACGATACATCTTTAGAAGTGATTGAAGTACACGGACATGCTCAAAATAAGCATTTAGCACTTGGTTCGTCAGAATCGTTATTAAGTGATTTAGGTGTCGACTTTTCAGCAGCGGGCGGCGTATCTAACCTACCTATTTTAAATGGTTTAATGGGCGACAGAGTTAAAGTGTTAGTAGATGGCGCGGATGTTACCGCTGCATGCGCTAATCATATGAACCCGCCGCTGTCGTATATATCAGCTAATCAAATTACGTCTTACAATGTGGTTGCAGGCGTGTCGTCGGTAAGCGCGGGCGGTGATAATATTGCCGGTGTAATAAGCGTTAATTCTATTTCACCAGAGTATAGCGATAGCAGTGAATTAGATTGGCACTCAGGTTATGTGTCAGCAAGGTACAGTAGCGTTGATAACGGACGTAAACTTGGGGTAGGTGCACGTTTAGCAAGTGACACGTTTAGCCTTAATTATCAGGGCTCGTTTAGTGATGCTGATAGTTACGAGGATGGAAATGGCAATGTTGTGCTTGATACATTATACCGAGCACAAAATCACAGCTTAACGGGTGCCATACGCGATGAAAAACAGCAATTAGTTATAAAGCTAACGCATCAAAAAATTCCGTATCAGGGGTTTGCAAATCAGTATATGGATATGACCGATAACACCAGTTACGGTGCGGTTGCTCAATACAAACGCTCTTTTGATAATAGCGAACTTGAAGGGCAGTTTAATTGGCACAGTGTAAAGCACGAAATGGGTTTTTTTAGCCAAGAAAAAACAGGCATGATGCCAATGAAAACCGATGCACAAGATATAAGCACACAGCTTAAGTGGCGTATCGCGCTTGATAAAAGCAGCAGTATTTTACTCGGTCAAGAATATTACAATCACAGCATTGATGATTGGTGGCCGGGTATCGAAGGCTCAACCATGATGGGGCCAGACGATTACGTAAATATAAATAACGGCAAACGAGAGCGCATAGCTGCATTCGCTGAATACGAGAGCCAAATAAATACAAAACTGTGGTTAAACGCAGGCGTACGTATTGAAAGTGTTAAGACCCAAGCAGGAGAAGTTCAATCTTATAACGACGGTATGAGCATGATGGATATGGGCGATATGAGCGACATGGGTAGTATGGAAAGTATGACCATGAGCGATACGTCTACAGATAATACCATTGCTGCACAGAATTTTAATGCTGGCGACAGAGATAAAACCGACACTATAGTTGACGCTAACTTATTAATTAACTACCAAATAACAAATTATGATGAGCTGCAATTTGGCCTTGCCCGTAAAAACCGTGCCCCTAATTTATACGAGCGATACAGTTGGGGTGTAAGTACCATGGCAACCACTATGATTGGTTGGTACGGCGATGGTAATGGTTATATTGGTAACCCTGATTTAGATGTTGAAACAGCGCATACAATAAGTGCCACGTATATTAAATCGGCTAAGGATGACCGTTGGCGGTTAAGCACCAATGTTTGGTATACCGATGTGAGTAATTATATTGATGCTGATAGTGTAAGAAGCTTCAATAGTTATGACATGGACAACACTGCGCGTAACATTTTTCAGTTTACTAATGTAGATGCTATTTTGTATGGTGCAAAAATAGATTTAACAGCCAACATTTATGAATCTAAGGATTTAGGTAATTGGCAGTTACACGCTAATGTTACTAATACCAGAGGCAAGCGCGACGATACTAACCAACCGCTTTATCAAATTAAACCACTACAAACTCAGCTAGGTATTAGCCAGCAAATAGGTCGGTTTGAAAATGAGTTATCTTGGCAGTGGGTAGATACTAAAACCCGTGTAGATAATAATCGTTTTGAAAACCAAACAGACAGCTACAGCTTGGTTAATTTAAGCTCTAAAGCCACATGGAATTCATTAACGCTAAGCGCAGAAGTGAGTAACGTGTTTGATGAGTACTACCAACTCCCACTAGGTGGCGTAAGTATTGCTGCTCTTAAACAAGATAGCAGCAACGGGTTTGAACAACTTGCTGGGCAGGGGCGTTCATTTAATGTAAGCGTTAGTTACGCGTTCTAACTAAACTAAATTTTAAAAATAAAGCAAAAGCCATAACTGTGCTATGGCTTTTTTTGCGTTTTAATATGTAAGCCGTAAACTTATTTTTATGAAATATTTGTACGCAAAAAGCGTTCTATTAAGCGCGCTTGTACTAATTTTGCAGCGTTATTTTAAGGCAATACAGTAAAAAGCAGTAACTTGTTCATCGCTCAATGATTAGGAAGTACAGTGTTTAAGCAATTTAAAAATAAAGTGATGGGTGCGCCAACAGCTATGGCCGGTTTAGCTTTGGGTATTGCTAGTATGGGATGGACATGGGAAAACGTTTTTAATTTAAACTCCCAAGGGCAATTTTTGGGAGCGGTATTAGCTGGCGTATTAGTTTTACTTTTGGCTGCTAAGTTTTTACTACACCCTCATTTATTAAAAGCCGATTTAGCACACTCAGTTGCAGGAAGTGTGATCCCTACATTTGCAATGGCTAATCTTGTTATTTCAAACTCAGTTGGGCAATTTAACCCATTAGCTGGTGACATTATGTGGGTTTTAGCTTTTGCGCTGCATCTCATATTTTTGGTGAGTTTTTTATACCAGCGAGCAAAAAAGTTTAACTTCGAGGATATGGCGCCCAGCTGGTTTGTGCCGCCAGTGGGGATAATTATTGCAGATATTACTTTTTCGGGAAATCCGACATTAGCGTGGTTAGCTTATAGTGCGTTAGTTATTGGTATATCAACGTACGCTATAATGCTGCCAATTATGTTTTATCGCTTTTTATTAGCATTAAAAAGTGACTACGAAATACAGCCAACACTTGCCATTTTAGCAGCGCCTGCCAGTTTAACATTAGCGGGGTATTTTCATATTGTAGCTAATCCATCACTCTTTATAGTGGGGGCATTATTTATATTAGCGATAATAAAAACACTGATTGTATATGTGTTATTTATAAAGTTACTACGCAGACCTTTTACGCCGAGCTACGCTGCTTTTACATTTCCAATGGTTATTGGGGCAACTGCATTATTTAAAATGGCTGATTGGATGCAAAGTATAAACCTCGCAATGCCATATGTAGATACAGTTTATTACTTAGCTACGTTTGAACTTATAGTTGCCACGGCAGTGGTATGTTATGTAAGTGGTCGGTACTTTTGCCACTTTAAATTATCAAAGCAACAGGTAACGTAAAGTTACTCTTGGATTATTTGTGGCTCATTACTTTCTTGTTCAGCTAGTTTTTCGCGCTCAGCTTTTGATACATAAGACGGTTTATTGCTTTTATGCAATTTAGCGTTAGTGCGTTTATCTTTCTTTTGAAATTTAGTGACGATTTTTTTACGACGGTTCACAATTAAATACCCTGTTAATTTTAAGTCGCGTATTATACAGTCATCCTCATAAAAGCTGCTATATAAATATTTACCTTAAGTAATCCGCGCGTTTGGCGTAAAGAGCTATAAGTAAGTAACTCATAGAGTTATAATTACCGCTCTTAGTTATTAATTAAATGGGAATTGTTTTGAAAAAGTTAGCTTTAGCCAGTATTGCTTTATTTGCATTTAGCGCTCATGCGCAGTTAAATAAAAATATTGATAGCGTTGCCGATTACGCAGTAGATACCTATCAAAATACTCAAATACACACTCTTACCAATTTAGTTGCTTTTCCGACGGTTAATAAGAGCGACATTAGCACTCCTCAAAATCTCGATTTTATTGGCTTTAAAGCACTTTTAAAAATGAAAGCCGCAGAACTTGGTTTTGACTACCAAGATTTAGGCTACACCGTATTAATTGGTATGGGCGAGCAAAGCGAAAAAGTAACCGTAGTAACCCACGGCGACGTGCAACCTGCTAATGCTAGCAAATGGAAACAAAGCCCTTTTATTATTGATACATCTGAACCGGGTAAATTAGTTGGTCGTGGTACTGAGGACGATAAAGGCGCAATAGCAACAGCGCTTTACGCCATGAAGGCAATTAAAGATAAAGGTATAACCCTTAATAACCGTATTGAGCTTATGATTTACCTTGCTGAGGAGTCTGATTGGGGTCCGCTTACTCAATTTATGAAAACGTATGAGCAACCAAAATATGCAGTAACGATTGATGCATCATACCCTGTAGTGGTTGCTGAGAAAGGCTGGAGCTTAATTGCACCTACTTTTAATGCAACATCACCACAGACGGGTTTATATGTGAGTGAAGTAACTGGCGGCGCGTTTAGAAGTCAAATTCCAGAAGATGCCAGCTTAGTACTTCACAATGCAGACGCTGCACTTATTAATACATTAAAAGCAAAAGCTAAAACATTAAATAAAGTTGAATTTAACTTTAGTGAAAAAAGCAATGGTTTAGCAATAAGTGTTAAAGGTATGTCGGCGCATTCATCAGAGCCTGAGTCGGGTATAAACGCCATTGCTTATTTAGCTGAGTTATTTAAAGGCGTGGAGCTTGAAAATAACAGTGACGGCGAGCTAATCGACTTTGTAAATCAGTTAATTGGTTTAGATATTCACGGTAAACAGTTTGGCGAAATAGCCTATAAGCACGACTTTATGGGCCCGATGACAGTGGCACCAACAGTTATTGAACGCGATGGTAATGCGCTAACACTTGCTGTAAATGCACGTCGCCCTATGGGTAAAGACGAAGCTGTATTACAAAAGCAAATTGATGATGCACTCGCTAATTGGCAAGCTACTAACAATGTAACACTTGCTAACATAGAAACAATTATTGGCACACCTATGCTACTTGATGGCGCGCCACATGCGCAAAAGCTGCTTGATATTTTCAAGCATTTTACGGGCGACGAAAAAGCTGACTTTGTATCAATAGGCGGTGGCACAAACGCAAAGCTGTTTGATAATGCGGTATCGTTTGGTCCTTCAATGCCGGGTAAGCGCTACACAGGTCATTCAGAGCATGAATTTATGACACTTGAACAACTTGAGCTTAATTTACGTATGTACACAGCAATGATGATAGAGCTGGGTAATATGTAGTTTAAGCATTACTTAGATTCAATAAGATTTAAATAATAGGTGTTGGGTATTAATCAGCACCTATGTCCTCAAAATTTATTTCGGGCAAGTTTTCAAAGCTTGGTTTGGCAAATAAATACCCTTGCATAAGCTCAACACCTGCGTTTTTAAGCCACTTATATTCTTCTATTGTTTCAATCCCTTCAGCTAGTGCGGTTATGTTTAAATCGCGAAACATATTTAAGCAATGAGTTACTATTAGTTGGCGTTTTCTGTCGTTGTTAATATCGCGTATGAGCGCCATATCAAGCTTGATAATATCTGTTTGAAAGTCAGCCAATAGATTTAAACCAGAATAACCTGCACCAAAGTCATCAGTGGCGGTTTTAAATCCGAGAGACTGATAGTAATCAACAATGCGTTCAATGTGTGCGGTGTCTTCAATTTTTTCAACTTCAGTAAATTCAAACATAATATTTTGAATTGGGAAGTTATACTTTTTTGCAGCTTCTAATGTGGTGCGTATACATCGCTCTGGTTTATAAATAGCATTAGGTAAAAAGTTAATGCTTAGCATTGATGTTATGCCCAGCTTTGAGGCTAGTTGAATGGCTTTAATACGACAAAGCTGATCAAATGCATAGCGGTTGCCTTCATTCACTTTTGAAATAATTGAATAAGCAGACTCGCCATTTAAACCCCTAACCAGTGCTTCATAGCCATAAATAAGATTAGTCTTACAGTTTATAATCGGTTGAAAAGCCATAGAAAAATCAAATTCAAGATCGTTAGCGTCAGCACAGTTATTACACGTCACTTTTTCGCAATCGTTTGATTTTTCGCTCATTTAGCTCATCCTTTTATGTTTGTTTTTAAAGTTAGTTGGGGGTAGATCCTAACACAAACGGATTAAAGTATTGGTTCATGTTTTTTAACGTAATAAATAGTCATTGATTTGTGAGTGATATGATGACTAATGTCATGCTATTTAATGACATTTAGCAGGGGGTTACATTTCGTTTTTATATAAAAATAGATTTATATATTAGCAGGAGGATGAACATGAATGCATTAATAACAATATTTCAAAGTTTTAAACAGTATGCAGTTGCTTTAGTGTTTTTAGGATTAATTAATTTAATTACATCACCAAACACCTTATGGGTGTTCTGGCCCGCGATTGGCATGGGGATCGCTTTATTATCTGAAGTTTTAGGTATAAGCTGCTCTAAAAAGGTATCTAGATGATTAGTAAGCCAAGTAATAACTTACTTGGCTTTAATTTAATGTGCTCTACTTATAATAATCTATACCTAAATATTTAAAATGCTGATTGAAGTGACGCATCTAGTGATATTTCGGTATTTAAGAGTTTTGAAATAGGGCAACTCTTTTTAGTTTGCTCACATAAAGCTTGAAACTGCTCATTTTTAATATCATCAATACGCGCTTTTACCTCTAGGGCAATATGCGTCACTGTAAAGCCATCATCTACTTCATCGAGGCTTACAGTGGCTTTAGTATCAATTTTATCGGCTGTAAAGCCTGCATCACCTAATGCAAGTGAAAGCGCCATACTAAAACATGCACTGTGCGCCGCACCGACTAATTCTTCAGGGTTTGAGCCTGCCTTGTCTTCAAAGCGGGTATTAAAGCCAAATGGTTGTTTATCAAGTGCGCCACTTTGTGTAGAAATACTGCCTTTGCCTGTTTTAATGTCGCCAGACCATGTTGAACTTGCCGTTTTTTCAATCGTCATCATCTTCTCCTTGCTTGAGTGTAAGCTTTTCAGGCTCCTAAGCGTTACTTACAAAATAAACTTATACATAGCCTTAAAAGCATTAATTACAGATGATGTTGCAAAATAGACGCCAGTTAATTGTTACTCTTATTTATTACGCCTGCAGCGCTCGGAGCAATAAATAACGTTACCCCAGTCGCGCTGCCATTTTTTACGCCACGTAAAAGCTTTATTACAAGTAGGGCATATTTTTTGAGGTAAATTTAGTTTTTTGTGCGCCATACTTACTTAGCCTTGCTGTTGTTTTTATTTTTTACTTGGCTTGTTTTTGGTGTAATTGCTACGTGCTTCTTAAGAATTTTTCCTATGGCGCGTTTAACATCAGCACGTTCGCGGTATTGCCATAAGCGCTCGCGTGCTTTTTTAGAGGCTTTAGTTAAATCAAGCATGGGTTCTGGGTAATCCTCTCCTAATTTAAAGTCATTAAAGAGTGCTTCCATAGGAGTTTGCTCCCAAGGCTGATGCAAATATTCAATAGGGAGTTTTTCAAGTTCGGGGCACCACTTTTTTATAAATGAGCCTGTTGGGTCTTGATCTTCCGACTGCTTAATTGGGTTGTAATGCCTAATGGTATTAATGCCTGTTACTGAGGCTTGCATTTGAATTTGCGGATAATGGATCCCTGGCTCAAAATCCAAAAAATAATTAGCTAAAGGAAGGCTTGCTTGCTGCCAGCTAATATTTAAATGATGCGTTACAAAGCTTACCAGCATGGCGCGCATTCTAAAATTTATATAACCTGTGGTTTTTAAGCAGCGCATGCAAGCGTCAATTATCGGTATACCTGTTTGACCTTGCGCCCAGCGTTCAATATCGTTTTGAACATGTTCATCATCACGATATGGAAATACATGATAACCCGGGTTAAGGGCTAAAAACTCTATCGAGCATTCGCTTTCAAATTTTTGCATAAAGTGGCAATGCCAGTGCAAACGCGATACAAACGCAGCAAGCGGACGCTTCCAGCCTCTTTTGTCAGGCTGTTTTGAATGATATTCATCAATGGCCATTTGATACACTTGCCTAAGGCTAATGTTCCCCCACGCTAAATACGGGGAAAGCCGAGAGCAATGTGTTTGACTTAAACTTGGGCTCGATATTCCTTTTTGATAACTTTTACCACGCTCTGCAAAAAAACTTTGCATTACAGTTCGCGCATGCAGCGGGCCACCTTGTTGAAAGCTGTCGTGATCTTGCGTGTAAGCGCTTGGTAGCTCAGGCGCTTGATAGTTATTAAGGGTAATTGTTTTTATGCTCTTCCAATTAGGAACTGCAATAGGTGCTTGCATTGTTTGCTGCCAGCGTTCGTTCCAATTATTACGATTTTTTTTGCCGCGAATTACAGCGCCAGTTTGCGACTCTTGCCAATTAATGTGGTTACGCTGGCACCAAGTTTTAATAGCTTTATCGCGCTCAAAGGTATTGTTTAAGCCTATTTCTTGATGGCTAAATATATTTACTATTTCAAACTGCGTCTTTAACGACTCAAGTAAATCGTTCATATTTAAATTAAATATATAAACACAGGCGTTAAAACGCGCTAGCTGATTATTTAACTCAATTATTGATTGATACACAAAGCGCCAGTGCCGCTCATTGTAGTGTGCATCTTCAAGCAGTAATGGTTCAAAGTTATAAAGTAATAGAGTCGGTAAGCCATTACTAAATGCATTTTTTAATGGTTGATGATCGCTAAGACGTAAATCACGTTTAAACCACACGATGTTTATTTTCATATAATTGCTTTAAATAGAAATAAAAATTAACTTGTTATTTAATTGAGTTACCCAAGCTTATACGTAACTACCTTGAATTAAGATTTAGTTTTAATGTATTAAAAGGAAATGTATGTTTTTAGATCTCACCGAAAATACCAACCAAAATGTTTATTCTTACTTAGTAGGCGGCATCAGCCCACGGCCTATCGCATGGATAAGTACATTAAATAGTGAAGGTATTGCGAATATTGCGCCTTATTCATTTTTTACTGTGGCTAGCTGTAAACCACCTGTTTTAAGCGTTACGCAAGTAAACCCAAGTGATAAAACGAATAAAGATACGCTCAGTAATTTAATGGCAACTAAAGAATGTGTGGTTAATATAGTTAGCCAAGAGCTAGTTGAAAAAATGAATCAAAGTTGTGCTAATTATCCTAGTGACATAAGCGAATTTGATGCAGCTAATATCGGTCAAGCTCCAAGTAAGTTAGTTAATGCGCCAAGCGTTGTCGATTCAAAAGTACGGTTTGAATGTAAGTTACGCGAAGTTATTCGTATTTCAAATGAGCCTGGCGGCGGAAAAATGATGTTGCTGGATGTAGTGGGTATTTGTATAGACGATAAAGTGATGAGTGGTGGCTATATTGACCCTGAATTATTAAATGCAGTGGGAAAAATGGGCGGTGATTACTTTAGTACAACCAAAGATAAGTTTTTGCTTAAAAGGCCACAGTTGTAATTTTATGTAGATTCTTCCTTTGTTTGTGCACATTGTTTGCACTTTTACTTGTTAACTTTGTTTTATTAAACGTTAAAGTAAAGGTTCAAACATTGAAAACACTTCTTAAAACAAAAGCCTCTAATGTAACTAAGTTATTTGCGTTAAGTGCACTTTGTATAGCTTTAAGCGCATGTAACAGCGATTCTACAAGTACTACAACAGACGGCGAGACAGTCAGTAATAGTGCTCCAACGGTTGACGCCGGTATTGACCAAACTGTTAATGCGGGCGATACCGTTTATTTAAGTTCAATAGTTGAAGATGATGGCGAAGTATCTGTTAGCTGGTCACAAACATCAGGCACTAGCGTTAGCTTATCTTCAAGTACTGCAACGTCTACAGAGTTTGTTGCCCCTGAGGTATTAACCGATGAAGCACTTGTATTTGAAATCAGTGCAGATGACGGCACAAACGATGTTGTTGTAGATACCGTTATAGTCAATGTTATTGCCTCATCAGACTCAGACTCAGACTCAGATACAGTTGATAATAGTGCAAAACTTACCAGCTGGTTAATTAACAACGATACAACCTCTACTTATATACAAAACAATGGTGCAGTGGTTGAAGATGTTCAATCAGTTGAGGTTGTTACTATTACTGAGGAAGATGCTGACGTTGAATACATGTATGTGCAAACAACTGACATCCCTAAATATGATGTAACGCTTACACAAGACCAAGTAGATGCGTTAAATAACCGTCCGCGTGCAGCTACTGATTTTTATAACGGTGTAACCTCAGCGGCAGTAGGGCAAACCATTTCCTTTGGTGAAGATATTGGCTACAACAGCAGCACTGAAAACTGTGATGACACGGGCGGTGCAGGTTATTGGCCTCCTGGACCTGGTTGTCCTACAGAGCAAGCTGTTGAAGCTTACTTTCCAGTAACACCCACTGATTTATCTGAAACAGAAACTTGCGAAACAGGTTTAGGTACAGTTGGCTTAATGGTTAATGGCACCAGTATATTTAATTGGGGCGATGGTATGAGCTATGGCAATAATATTTGGTATACATTAGCGCCCATTGCAGAGCAATACGATGTTGACGTGTGTGGCGGACATGCTGCTAACGGGGAATATCATCACCATTTTTATACTAGTTGCTTAGCTGATTTACTTGAAGACGATGGCGATGCACATTCTCCTATTTATGGATTTGCAGCTGATGGTTATCCACTTTACGGTCCTTATGAAAGTAGCGGGCAACTTGCATTAAGTGGTTGGGAAATGCGTGATTATGGCGCACCTACAAGTGAAGGGGGGTGTGGTACTGAGGGCGAGCGAAGCTGTACCTTAGTTGATCAATACGATGTTAGCCAAGGCACACAAACAAGTGATGCAGGTCCTGCAATTGGTGCAGAAGTAACAACGCTCTCTGGTAATATATTAAATGCCGACGATGGTTATTACTTTGAAGATTTCTACTACGCACAAAAAACAGTAACGGGTGCTCAATTAGATGAGCATAACGGCCACGATACTAACGATGGCAAGGGGTATCACTACCATATAACACTAACGTTAGACAGCGATGGTAAATTACAGCCTTCTTTCCCGTATCAGATTGGGCCTCGTTTTAAAGGTCAATTAGCCGAAAATTCAATTGGTCGCTGTGATACGGGCGAAACAATGGGTCCACCACCGGGAATGTAAGGAGTAATTATGCGTTATTTTAAATACGCATTGATCCTAACTACTGCTGCGCTATTGAGCTTTAAGCTCTTTGCGCAGCAGGAAGTGATGGATCATAGTCATATGCCTATAGAAGTGCCAAATGATACGCCAACCCCAGCATTAAGCCTTAAGTTATTAAAAGATAGTATGTCGGGGTATAACTTAATTTTAGATACACAGCGTTATGATTTGTCTGTGCCGCCAGAGGGCACGATGAACATGCAGCAAATGATGGTTGCGGCAACGAACCAAGACACCGGTTTTTTACAAGGTCATGCTCATTTATACATTAATGGGGTTAAAATACAGCGAATTTACGGACAAGCGTTGCATTTACCTGCTAACTTATTTAAAAGTGGTATAAATACCGTATCGGTTACTTTAAATAATCATGGCCATATGTATTGGACCGCTCAAGGTAAAAAAATAGTTGCTACGCTGTATGTTAACGACCAAACCAAAGAGTTTATAACATACCGATTTGAAAGCTTTCCTAGCAAGGTTGAAAACACGCATTAATGAAAATTCATAATAAACTTTTTTTAATACTATTTAGTTTTACTTTTAGTGTTATTGCAGGGCTGGTGGTACTTATACAATGGAGTATTGGTCAAGGCGTAATTGATTTTGTTAATGCAAAAGAGATCAAAGCACTTGAACCACTTGTTGTTCAACTATCTAAACAATACGAGAAAACACCGTCGTGGAAGCGTGTTGTTGGTGATGGTGAAAGTTTTAGAGTACTCATTGAATCTCAATTAGAAAATAGCCAGTTTTTACCTAAACCACAAGAAGGTCCAGGTGCTGGTGGGCGAATGATACGACACCCACCGCCAGATCATCACCGCTTAGGAGGAGATCGCCGTCCACCACCGGGTAACATCGCTCACTATGCTTTGCTTGACGAAAATAAACAGCGAGTAGTGGGTAGATATCTCAGCCATTTAAACTATATAACAACTCCAATTATAGTTAGCGATAAAATAGTGGGTTACTTAGCGGTTTCCAAAAGAGATAGCTTGGTTGATGGCTATGAGCTTGATTTTTTACAGCAGCAAACTAACTACTTGTGGTTTATTGCTTTAGCTGCGGTATTGCTAACATTATTGGTTACTTTTTTATTGTCTCGCCACCTAGTAAGCCCTGTAAAGCAAATTGCTAACGGTATGCACCGCTTAACGCAAGGTAATTACGAGACCAAGCTTACGCTTGAGCGCAAAGATGAGTTGGGCCAATTAAGCGAAGATTTTAATACGCTTGCATTTACACTCGCTAAAGATGAACAAGTACGTAAGCGTTGGCTTGCTAATATTTCTCATGAGCTTAGGACGCCAATGAGCATTTTACTCGGTGAACTTGAAGCTATGTTACTTGGTATACGAGAGCCGAACGCAAAAAATATAAGTTCGGCTAACGATGAAGCTTTGCATTTAAAACGCTTAATAGACGACTTGCATATGCTCAATAGCGCAGAGTTGGGGGGTATGCACTACACTATGCAACCTACTGATATGGCGTTATTATTAAATACCATTGAGCAGAAATATCAGGTTGTGCTTGAACAACATAATATAAAAATTTACCTACTAAATAGCGCTAAACATATAACTGTACAAGCAGACAAAACACGCCTTTTACAATTGCTTGATAATATTTTAATGAATGCCGTGCACTATGCACAATGTACAACTATTTCATTAACGGCTAAAAATATAAGTATTAAAGGGCAAACTTATTTAGAGCTTATAATCGAAGATAATGGCGGAGGTGTAGAGCAGTCGCATTTATCGCATTTATTTGAGTATTTATACCGAGTAGATAGTTCGCGTAATCGCCAAGAGGGCGGTTCTGGCTTAGGTTTATCTATTTGCCAGCATATAGTTAAAGGTCATAAGGGCGAAATAACGGCAGAAAAAGCCAGTTTAGGCGGCCTAGCTATTATTATTAGATTGCCAACTATTTAGTTTATAAAAATAAAGTTGAGGTTACTTACAGAGACGCCTATGAGTGAACAAATATTAATTGTGGAAGATGAAGTAAAGCTAGCCAATTTAATGAGTGACTTTTTAAGTAGCCATCACTTTACTACTCATCAAATACATCACGGGAATGAAGTATTACCTTGGCTTGAAATTAACAGGCCAAGTGTAATTTTGCTAGATATAATGTTACCAGGTCAAAGTGGTATTGAATTATGTAAAGCAATAAGGCGCTTTTCAAACGTGCCTATTATTATGGTATCGGCAAAAGTAGAAGAAATAGATAGGCTGCTTGGGCTTGAGTTAGGTGCAGATGATTATATTTGTAAGCCGTTTAGTTATGCTGAGCTGGTGGCGCGCGTAAAAGCTATTTTAAGGCGATTAAGTAGCGCAAGTGATGTTAAAGAGTCAACAATGAAGCTTGACGAGAGCAGCTACAGCGTAAAATATAAATCAAGCAGTATAGAATTGACGAACTTTGAATTTCAGCTATTTAAACCTTTGTTTAATAACCCAAATCGTATTTATTCGCGCGATAGTTTAATGGACACTATGTACGCCGATCAGCGTGTTGTGAGCCATCGTACTATTGATAGCCATATTAAAAAATTGCGTAAGAAACTCGATGAAGTGACACAGACTGAAAGTGTTATTCAGTCTGTTTATGGGGTTGGCTATCGATTTGTGCATCCACTGTAAGGTGGAATGAGCTGTGACGATGATCTACTCATTATCGTCAGCATTTTTAATTCGCTCTAAACGGTCAAACTCTTCGTATTCTGCAGCTTGAATTTCATCAAGAATAGAATCTACGTCTGCAATTTCGCCGCTGTCTTCAAATTCACCTGTAAGCGTTGAATTAGGCGTTAAATTGGCCTCTTCAAATAGTGCCCACATTTCTTTAGCGTATTGAGTTTTTAGTATACTTGGCGCAAATTCACCATAATAGCGGCGTATGTTATTCACATCGCGTGCAAACATAGCTTGTGCACTATTATTTGCTGAAGCGTTAACGGCTTGCGGTAAATCTATAATTACAGGGCCGTTATTATCTACAAGTACATTAAACTCAGATAAATCACCGTGTATTATACCTGCGCAAAGCATTAGCTTAATGTAATGTATCATGAGTTTATATTGCTCAATAGCTTGCTCTTCGCTAAAAACGACATGTCCAAGTTGAGGGGCTACGTTACCATCCTCATCAGATACAAGCTCCATAAGCAGCACACCATCAATACAAAAATAAGTATCAGGAACACGTACACCCACACCAGCTAAACGAGATAACGCATCAACTTCGGCATTTTGCCAAACTTCTTCTTCTAATTGGCGGCCATAGCTAGAGCGTTTACTCATAGCACGCGCTTGGCGTCCACCTCGTACTTTTCGACCTTCTTGATATTGTGCTGCTTTTTTAAAACTACGTTTAACCGCATCTTTATACACTTTCGCACAGCGAATATGTTCACCACAGCGGACAATAAATACATCGGCTTCTTTACCGCTCATTAGTCGGCTTATTACCTCGTCAATAAGGCCATCATCAACAAGGGGTTGTAGGCGTTTAGGTATTTTCACAGATTGCCTGCTAAGTAGGGTTGGTTATTAATCATTATTTATGAAAGTGCTCTGTATTTGTTTGTTTAATTGGCTCAAGCAGTATATCAGCTTTGAGAATCAAGGGCAGTAACACTACTGCTAGAGAGTAATTAATCGTATTATTTTATTAGCTTATATATTGATTGCAAAGCAATCAACCAGAACTTTTTGAATCATCAGTTTTTATTAAAATAATTTATTACTTCCTCATTATTTGCACATTGTTTGCGTTTTTAAAACGTAAGCTTAGTGTAATTCTTAAATACGAGGTTATTACTATGAAGCATTTTTCAACTCTTGCCACTGTGGCAGTATTATCTATTGCTTTTTCAGCTAATGTAGCTGCTCGAGGCGGTGACAACCCTCCTGAAAAGCCAGACTTTTCAACTATTGATACTGATGGCGATGGCGTAATTAGCTTTGAAGAGTTTAGTGCTAAAAAACCACCGCATGGCGATGCACAAACAATTTTTGATTCTATAGATGCTGATGGTAATGGCGAAATTAGTGAACAAGAACTTAGCGATCATAAACCACCTCGTCGTAAACGTTGAAAGGAAACTAAAATGATTAATAGTATAAACAGTAGCTCTGCGAGTTTCATGTCGCAACAAAGTAGCCAAGCTGCAAAATTAACAACAGAGCAAAGCGATTTTGTTAAAGAAACACTTGCACAGTTTGATGCAGAAAACTTAACTAGCGATGATGCGCAAAGTATTCAAGCGGCGTTTAAAGAACAAGGAATTGCGCCAACAAAAGAGCTTGCGGATCTAATGGGCGAACTTGATTTTGATGCTAAAAGTATTGGTGATGCAGGAAGAGCAGAAGGTCAAAGACCGCCGCCACCGCCACAAAATTCACTTGAGTCAGTAGATACGGATGAGGTAGTGAGCTACCTAGATGAGCTATTAACTGAGTATTCAAGCCAGTTGTCTGATGAAGATAAAGAATCAATCCTTGCATCAGTGCAGGAGAAGTTTGGTTTAAGTGAAGGTGATTCACTGCTAAGTGTAACTGTTTAAGTGTTATTACTTAGGCCAAAGCTGACTGTTACTCGAAAGTCTTAAGTCCAAAGCCCAACGGTTGATTCTGTTGGGCTTTTTTATTGGCTTAATTTAAGCGTGTTTCTATATAACTGGTGCCATCTTCTTCGGTAAATTTAAATACAAAATCTTTTTTACCATCTTGGTTTATATCTACCAGAAGAATATCTTTATTATTTTTAGGCAGCGTTAGCTTTAATTTTTTGCGTTTATCATTTAGTAGTGAATCTTGCTTTCCATAATAAATATACAGCGTTTTTTTACTGTATTTGTATACCGCATCAATATAGCTGTCGCCGTTAATATCTCCTAAATAGAGACCCGGTTCTGATTCATCGCCATTCATCCCCACTTCCATTTCTAAATCAAGTTCAATACTCGATTTATTGGCAAATGAGCCGTCGGGTTGCTGTTTATAGAGGTTCATTTCTACATCTACATCAGTACTGCCACCGCCCAATGCCATAGACGCGATAGTACCTAAGCCAATATCTAAGTCCATTTTTTGTAAATCAATTAAGCCATCATTATTAAAATCAGTTTTGAGCAATAACTCACTAGGGCCCTGTGTTTCAAATAAAGTAATGGGTGTATTAGTAAAACCGTTAGCACTCCCTAGGTACAAAGTATGTGCTATTTTTATATCTAGCGAGTCCATACCTTGCGTTGGCTTAAACTGTCTGGTTGTAAAATCTAGAAATCCGTCGTTATTAATATCAATAATTTGGTTTATTTTACGAGTCTCGCCATTGCTTAGCTCGCCTAGCTCGATGTTAAAATCAATTGAGGTGAGCTTTTGCTCAAAGCCCTCTGAATTAGCTAGTAGTACATCTGCTCCAAAGTCATTTGAAAAAACTAGGTCGTTTAATCCGTCGTGGTTAAAATCGATAACAACGGGCTTATTGTTAATATTAACTTCTAGAGAAAGCCCTTTTCCTGAAAAGCGGCCTTCATACTTAGGCGTTTGCTTAAATTGGCTAGGCTTAAAGCTGCCATTTTTATTTTGAATGTATAAAGTACTGCTTACTAAACCAGGAATGAAAATATCGCTTAGTCCATCATTGTTAGCATCGAAAGCAAAGTCTACTTTTTCAAATTTATCTATTTTTAATTGATTAAGAACCGACTCATAATTAAACAACAATGTTGGTTTACCTGCTTGAGCTTTATATACGCCATCACTTGTTAGTACGAGTGCTTGTTTATCGGTAATGTTAGCAAGTGTTGCCACATCAAACCCGATGGCGTTTTTAGGTAAAGCAAGTTCACTACTAAGTGATGTAAGTAAATTGATGGCTTCTAATTGTTTTGATTCTTTATTATATGCAAATAAAATCTCTGAATCGGTTGATACTAATTCATCCGTTGTTTTTATTGCCATTGTTTGAGCTATAACGCTCATGGGGGTAAGTAAAGTGATGAGTGAATAGCAAAGTGATTTTATCATGCAAATTCCTTTTATATATTTAGTTATTTAATCACGTTTTTATTGTTCACTTATTAAAATAACGTAGCGCATAACTTGTTATGTTCAGTGCTGGCTGTTGTGCTAATTAGCGCAAATTCAAACGTAATATACTTATGTAAGTTGGATTATATTTAGCCTACGCTAATTACTATGTACTGGGTGTAAGTAATTGTAAGATTATGTTTTAATCAACAAGAAGGGGAAGCGCATAGCTTATATGTTGCAGCTAAGCACTTTTAGTGGATTTTGGTTGCTAACTACAAAATTTGTTTTGACCATGTAAATAAGCGTCTACAAAATCTACTTCCATTGGCCTTGAGAAGTAATAACCCTGAAGGTGGGATACACCAATATTAGTGAGTGTGTTTGCTTGCTCAATGGTTTCGACGCCTTCGGCAACAACCATAAAGTCTAAAGATGAGGCCATTTGTACAATTGCATGAATAATACTTAATCCTCTTTTATCCATATTTTGAATAAAGCTTCTATCTATTTTTACTATATCTACACCAATATCAAGCATGCTTGAGAGTGATGAGTATCCAGTACCAAAATCATCAATTGAAATACAAAAACCTTGTTTTTGAAGTGCTTTAACAGCAGTCAAAAATGTGAGTTTATCCTCGGCAAAAACTGATTCGGTAATTTCTATATGTAGATTTTTAGACTCTACTTGGTGGGTATTTACTATTTTTAATACCTTAATTACAAAGTCAGGATCTTGTAATTGAATAACCGATACGTTTACACTTATAGCAATTTGGGGTTGCAAATGGCTAAATTTTTTAGCTTGAATACAGGCTTGATCGATTACCCAAAGACCTAGCTCGGTAATTAAACCGTATTGCTCAGCAATAGTAATAAACTCATCAGGAAAAATATTTTCACCGTCTAATTGCCAGCGTAATAATGATTCAAACGAGGTAACCTTGTTTGTTTTGCTATCAACAATAGGCTGAAACACTAGCCTCAAACCGTTTTCTTCTACGGCACTGGCTAAGCGTTGGCTTAAAAGATATTCCCTCTCTTGCTTTAATTTGAGCGAATCGTTATAAATATTTATATTACCTTTAGTCATGCGTTTTTGGTGATACATTGAGGTGTCAGCAGAGCGAATTATGGTATGTAAGTCGTTACCGTGCTCTGGGTATATGGCAATTCCAATAGTGGCAGACACCCATTTTTGATACTTATATTTTTCGTGTTCGGCGCCAATACTCTGTAGCACATTATTTGCAAACTCTACCAGTTGGGTTTTGTTTTGGTACATAGTTAAAATTAAAAATTCGTCTCCGCCCCACCTACATTTAAAAAGGTACTGGTCGCACACGTTATTAATTCTTCGTGCAACCTCTTTTAAAACCTTATCACCTATTTTATGACCCAACGTATCGTTAATTTGTTTAAAGCCATCTAAATCTACAAATAATAAAGCAAAGGGTTCTTTAGGATTATCGGCGAGTTGTTTGTTTGCATTTTTTAAAAATGCGGTTCGGTTTAGTAGATTAGTAAGTGGATCGGTATTTGATAAGCGGTAAATTTCTTCGGTACGTTGTTCAACCTTGTTTTCCATTTCATTAAGTAGCTCTCGGTTTTGGTTTTTGAGCTTAATAGCACTATGTGTAAATGTGGCTGATTTATATGATGAAGCAATCATAATTGTGGAAAAAGTTAAACCTAATAACCCCAATATGTGGTAGAAACGATCGTTTGAAAATGTGAGTAAAAAAGAGTACGGCGCTAATAAAGTAAAGCTATATAAAACTGCTGTAAAACGACTACCAGACAGTAAATTTGCAGAGCCGCCAGCAAGCGCTGATAAAATAGCAATAGTCGTAGTAACCTCTACAGTAGAGGATGTGCTATGAAACCAAAGAGCATACCCACACCAAGACATGGCTGTTAATATACAGCCAACTGTAAAGCGTCTTATATAAGAGTGTATTTTGTAAGGCTGGTTTGATTTTTGAGTTTTAAAAAAAAGTGTTACATCAATAACGCGCAAAGTAAGTACGCACATTATTATGCCAAACCATACTATTTTATCGTGATTAGCTTTTTCATTATTTATATTAAAAGCAAAGACTAAAGCAACACTCACTAATATAGAAACGGCAATTCCGGAAACAGCATTCGAGTATAAAATTTTGAGCGCTTCTTTTCGCTCACCAGTACTTAAATTGTTGTATGGCACTAATTAAAACCTTTTTCAAAAAAACAATCCCTAGGAAATTAAGTAAACCATTTAGCAAATTACACCAATGTAATACTGATAATACAAAGAGCTTAATAAGCCTTTACGCAGCTAAATAAAACTTTAATATAAAACAAATATAGCTTATGAAAGCAAAAAAAAAAGTTAGCACAGTAAAAAGGCTCATAATAAATAATTATTATGAGCCTTAAAATTTTCAAGCAGGACAAAGTGTTAACGACTTTACTTGCTGTTATGTAGATTTAACCTTCGAAATCGCTATCGTTATGGCGCTCTGCCATTTGCTCTTCCTCGGGCCCCCATGTGCGATTTACACGGCGACCGCGTTTTACAGCAGGGCGTTCAGCAACTTGTTTTGCCCAGCGAACAACATGGGTGTATGAGGCTACATCTAAAAATTCAGCTGCATCATATAAGTCGCCTAAAACAAGCGAGCCATACCAAGGCCAAATTGCAATATCGGCAATTGAGTATTCATCACCGGCCATGTATTCATTTTCGCTTAAATGACGATTTAACACGTCAAGTTGGCGTTTAGTTTCCATGGTAAAACGATCAATAGGGTACTGCATTTTACTTGGGGCGTAGCTATAAAAGTGACCAAAACCACCACCTAAATATGGAGCTGAACCCATTTGCCAAAACAGCCAGTTACGACACTCTGTTTTAGCCTTTAAATCTTTAGGGATGAGTACATCAAATTTTTCAGCCAAATACTGTAAAATAGAACCTGATTCAAAGATGCGGGTAGGTGGGGTGGTTGAATGATCCATTAGCGCTGGGATTTTTGAGTTTGGATTAATATCAACAAAGTCAGATCCGAACTGATCGCCATCACCTATGTTTATTAAATATGCGTCATAGTCTGCATCTGTGCAACCAAGCTGTAAAAGCTCTTCAAACATAATTGTAGCTTTTTGGCCATTTGGCGTAGCAAGAGAATAAAGCTGAAATGCGTGCTCGCCAATAGGTAGAGTTTTGTCATGAGTCGCGCCTGCAATTGGGCGGTTAATGCTTGCAAATTTACCGCCACTTTCACTTTCCCACGTCCATACTTTTGGTGGAGTGTATTCGTTTTGATCACTCATAAATAACCTCTGTTAGATGAAATACATACATGATAAATGTGGCCATAAAAAATTAATTAAAGGCCCTAATATATAATTTACCGACCTTTTAATTTATCGGCTTTTGCTAATCTATAACCTAAAAAGAACCCGCTTAGTGCTCCAAATAAATGGCTTTCAAACGATACATGATATCGCTGTGGCAAAACACCCCATATAAAACCGCTATAAAGTACAGCCACTACAACAGCAATTATAATTGATTTTAATGAGCGTCTTACTAAACCGTAGCATAAAATAAAGCCCCACAGACCATATATAACGCCGCTTAAACCTACATGTATATTACTTCGGCCAAATGCCCAGACTAGCAACCCGCCCACTAAAGCAGTAAAAATAAATACATTGTAAAAACGCTTTACGCTGTACTGACAAATTAGCCAACTTAACACCACAAATGGGACCATATTACTGGCGAAGTGCCACCAGCTACCATGTAAAAAAGGTGCGCATAGTATGCCAATTAAGCCTTGGATACTGCGTGGATATATACCTAAACCATTTAGGTTTATACCAGGAAGGCTATTGATCACCTGTAATGCAAAGCAAATAGTAACAACACTAAAAATTGCGAAGCGGGTACTAGTTAGTAATGACAGTGTGGTTGGCTTGGTTACCATATAATCGCCCTAATTGACTTTAAGAGTTGCCAGTATAGGAATTGTATTTACTAATGAAAAGCAATTAAAAAAGCACAGCGCAAAAACGCTGTGCTTTCTTAGTAATTAATCCCAATTAACCTAACTTAGTTAATAGTTTTTTAGCTGCTAGTTCAGAGCTTGCTGGGTTCTGGCCGGTAATGACTAACCCATCTTCTAACGCCAATACGCCCCAGTCGTCAGTTTTTTGATAATCGCCACCTTTTTTAATTAGCTCGTCTTCAACTAAAAATGGCACTATATCGGTAAGTTGCACTGCCGCTTCTTCAGAGTTGGTAAATCCTGTTACTTTTTTACCCGCGACTAATGCATTGCCATCAACATCTTTAACATTTAAAAATGCTGCACTTGCATGACATACCGCAGCTACCGGTTTTTGCTCTTTTACAAAGTTTTCGATAAGAGAGATTGAATCAGTGTTATCAGCCAAATCCCATAATGGGCCGTGGCCGCCTGGATAAAATACCGCATCAAAATCGCTAGATTTCACTTCACTCAACACTTTAGTATTTGCCATAAGTGTTTGTGCTACGCTGTCTGCGTCATAACGTTTTGTAGCATCTGTTTGAAAATCGGCAAGTGTGCTTGTCGGATCAATTGGTGGTTGGCCGCCAGCTGGAGACGCTAACGTTACTTCAACGCCTGCATCAACAAATGCATAGTAAGGGGCTGCAAATTCTTCTACCCAAAAACCTGTTTTTTCGCCAGTGTTACCAAGTTCTGCGTGAGATGTAAGAACCATAAGTATTTTTTTAGACATTGAAAATATTCCTTGTGATTATCTGGATTAGTTAATCTTGCTCATCAATTACTATATGCACTAACCTTGCTTTAAACAACGATGATAAATTTAACTTTATTGGTTTAATAATTGATACAATAAAAAGGTTGAATTTAAAACACACTACGGAGCATTTATGAAAGTGTCGTTTGAGCAGTTAAAGAGCATGGTTGTATTTGCCCAAATTGTAGAGCAGGGCAGTTTAACGGCGGCGGCTAAGCAGTTAGGGCTTACACGGGCGGTTGCAAGTTATCATTTAAAAAAATTAGAAACGCAGCTTGAAGTTACTTTACTAAATCGCTCAACTCGTACCATGGCGCTTACTGAGGCAGGTATTACTTATTATGAACGTTGTAGAATAATTACCGAACAAGCTAATGCGGCTAATCAGCAAATAGAAAATATAAAAAGTGAGCCACAAGGTTTACTTAAAATTAGTTGTCCAGTAAATGTGGGGATGCAGTTAATTGTGCCCGCAATAAATACGTTTAAGCGCCAATACCCTAAAATAAAAATAGACTTACAACTTACTGACGACGTGGTTGATATTATTAAAAATGGCTTTGATTTTGCTATAAGAGGTGTGGCATTGAGCGATTCTAATTTACAAGCCACCAAGCTGACTACAATGAGCACCTGCATTTGTGGCGCACCAGATTACTTTACTCATTTTGGTAAACCTAAAACACCTTTAGAATTAACAGAGCACCAATGGGTGGTTTATCAATTAGGAAGCAAAACGTTAACCCTTTCAAAAGATGGCAAAAAACACGATATTACAATGCAAGGCGGTTTAAGTACTAATAACGCCGCCGCACGTACTGCCTTTGTAGAAGCGGGGCATGGCATTGGGCGTATTCCGCTTTACGATGCGTGGCCAAAAGTACAAGCTGGGCTGCTTGAAATTATATTAGATGATTATAAAAGCAAAGATATTGAACTGTACGGAGTATTTCCACCAGGGGCTGCGGGCTCTAAAAAACTACGATTGTTTATTGATTACTTAAAAGCATACTTTGTAAAACAGCATACCGCTTTAGGTATGCTGAAAAGTACTTAATGAGTAGTTTTTTACAGCATTTATAAAGTTCGGCTAAATAATGCCACCGCTTGTTGATACATATTAATTGCAAGGGCTGCATCGTATCGCTCACCTTCATCACGCATAAAGGCATGCTGTGCGTTAACTTCCTGCCACTGGTAATTAATGCCCGTGCTTACACATTGCTGGTATATTTTAGCGCGACCTTCTTTTGGCACATGCGGGTCTTGTTTACCCCATATAAAGTGAATTTCACCTTGTATATCAGCCATACGTTCAAATGAGTTATTGTTCGGTTTTGCCGGTAATGTATTGCTATGGATATCGGTTGCGTATAAACAAAAAGCGGCTTTAACTTCAGGGTTGAGTGCTGCTCTGTAGGCTAAGTGACCGCCAATACATACGCCCATTGCGCCGACGGTGCCTGTGCAATAGCTTTGTAATCGAATAAAGTCGATCATAGTTTGTGTATCGCTGTCGTGGTGCTCAAGTGGTTTTTTCCACTTGTCGGCATTGCCTTTATCTTTACCTGTATCATCGTAAGCAAGCACAGTGCCTATAGGGTTTAACTCATGAAACACTTCAGGCACTAACACCACAAAGCCATGGCTAGCTAAAATAGCTGCGCTGCGTGCAATGGGTGCTGTTTGCTGAAAAATTTCAGAATAAAAAATAATAGCAGGGAACTGTCCTTGCGCTTGAGGACGGTAGATGGTTGTTCGCATTAAACCTGTCGGTGTTGGTAAGTCTGCAATATGGTGTTGAATTATCATAAAAGCGCTCAGTAAAATAAAATTATGTATGCTGATATGGTAACTGAGCGCGATAAAATAAACGACTGTTGTGGAGTATTTATATACTCGCAGGCATTTTATTACAGCTGGCATAATAACTTACCGTAGCAGGCCAATCTGAAAAAATAGCCATTACCCCCACGTCTTTTGCGAGTACATCAACAACCCTCATCATGTCGCCATCGTTATCTATTACCTCAGCAATCGATTGATAGTAATAACCACCGCCTTTATTTAGCGGCCCTGAGCGCTCAAGGCTCCATGCTATAAGCGCTAAACCGGCTGCTTTGGCATCAATTGCGTATTGCGATGGCACAATATTACTTTCGCTATCAATTGTTAGCATCATCCAAATAGGAGGCGCTAAAATTTTAACGCCGTCAGCCACAAGTTCATCCATGCTCGGTTGCCATGTTTGTGGATTATTAGGATCAAATCCTGCGTCACTGTCACGACCATCTAGGTATACGCTTTTATCTGCAAAGTCAGGGGTGGTGTTAATCCAGTGTTTTACGTCATCAAGATTAAATGATTGCGGATAAACGCGATCAGGAGCAATACCCATTTGGATGTATTCATCTAGCATTTTTTGCGCATATTGCACTTGCGTCATGCCATTAAATGGCATACTTACTTGTGGCGATTTTAGCTCTGGGGTCATTTTTACACCCAGCTCATTAAACAGTGCAATGCTTTGTTTGTGGGTCATTACTGTACCGCTGGTGGCGTATAAGTCAGTGCGCCAATTGGGTGTACCATCCATGTAATCGGCAACGGTCGTTGCATTAGTGTTTGCACCATCCATTTTACCTTCAAGGGTTAAAAATTCCGCTAAGCTTATATCGCTGGTACAACATTTAGCTGATGCAGTAATACCATTAGCAGGGTCGGCTGGTGTAAAGGGGGTACTGCATTTAGCTGCAAGCTCAGGAATGGCTAAAATATTAGTTGTGGTGTGTAAGTCGCATTGAGAGTGGCGACATACAAGCTCTTTGTCATTTGTAAATGTAACATCGCATTCAACAATGCCTGCGCCCATTCTCGCTGCCGCAATATAAGCCTCTTTAGTGTGTTCTGGATATTGCATTGGCGCACCGCGATGACCAATAGCAAAATCGGTGCGGTAAAAAGGCCCTTCACTGCAGGACTCTAATTTTGTTTTTAGTGTGCTGTGAGCCATATCATTAATTAAGTAATAAGGGCGTGAACCGACTTGAATATTCTCAGCAGAGGAGTGAGTTAAAGCGTGCTTTGTTACACAACCATTAATAAAAATAAAACTCAGAGTAATTAGCAATGGGTTTAGAGACATGATTAACTCACTTATAATTTAAATTAGCTTTAGTTTAACGTTATTTTATGGCTGTTTTATTAAAGTGATGATTTATCAATAACGCTGTTAGCATTATGCCAGCGCCAATACTTAATCTTAATATGTCGGCATTTTTATTCCATATAACAACATTCACAATGATCCCCGCTGGGATCAGCAGGTTATTCATTACAGCTAACGTTCCAACGTTGACAAGCGTTGCGCCTCTATTCCACATAAAGTAACCTAATCCCGAGGCGACTATTCCTAAATATATAAGTACTCCCCATTGAGTCGAGGTGCTTGGTAATTTGCTGGCATTGCCAAATAATGCATAACAAATAGTGGCAACAATAAGTGCACCGATAAAAAACCATCCAAATACGGTTTTTTCATCAAGCTGATTGTTCGCCATTAAGCGTTTGTAGGTAACTTGGCCAATAGCAAAGCTTATATTAGCGCCTTGGACAAGTAATAAGCCGATGATGAAATTATTATTTAGGTTTTCATAGCGAATAGTAATTGCACCCATTACAGCAATAAACGCGACGATAAAAAAAACAGGGTTGAAGTGTTTGTTCAAAGCATCATTTAGTAAAGTAATGTACAAAGGAGTCATAACGGTAAAGAGTAGTACTTCAGGAACACTTAAAAATAAAAATGAATGATAATAAAAACCGTACATAATACCAAGCTGTAGGGCGCCTATTAGCATAAGTTTAAAGGCGAGAGGCTTTGACATGTGTTTAAGTTTTAAAAAAGGTAAAAAAATCAGTGTTGCTAACGCAATACGTATTAATACACTAAACCAAGCATCAACTTGGCCCGCCAAGTACACGCCAATTAAACTAAATGAAAATGCCCAAAGTAGGGTAACTGCAAATAAATAGCTCATAACCGTCATTTATTAAATAATTAATGAGGTTAGTGTATCTGCTATAAATTAATGTATAAACAATAAAAGCCCGCAAGCGGGCTTTTATAATAGAATAATTAGATTGTTAATTATTCAACTAAACCACGGCGCTTAAGTAGTGCGTCGGTAGTTGGTTTTTGGCCTCTAAACTCAAGATAGCTTTGCATTAAGTCGCGGCTATTACCTTTTGATAGGATTTCTTTACGGAACTTATCACCATTTTTACGTGTTAGGCCGCCATGTTTTTCCATATGTGCAAAGGCGTCGGCTGCAAATACTTCAGTCCAAAGGTAGGCGTAGTAACCTGCTGAGTAACCACCGGCAAATGTATGGCTAAAGTAATTTGATTTATAACGCGGTGGAACAGGGTAGTAATCAATACCGTGTGCTTTTAACGCATCATTTTCGAACTTTTGTACATCACTGATCTTTTTATCTGAACCAAATGAATGCCATTCCATATCAAGTAAAGCAGCGGCTAAATATTCAGTAGTACCAAAACCTTGGTTGAATTTTTGCGAAGCAAGTACTTTATCAAGTAGTGCTTTTGGAATTGGTTCACCCGTTTTGTAGTGCTTAGCGTAGTTAGCAAGTACTGAAGGCTCAATCATCCAATCTTCGTTTGCTTGTGATGGAAACTCAACAAAGTCACGTGCTGTTGCAGTACCTGCAAGGCTTGGGTATTTAACGTCTGAGAATAAACCGTGCGCCGCATGACCAAACTCATGAAACATTGTAGACACTTCGTCGAAGGTCATAAGCGTAGGTTCGCCTTGTGCTGGCTTTGGAATGTTTTGTGCGTTGTAAATTACAGGTTTAGTGCCTTTTAAGCCACTTTGAGTTACATATGAACTCATCCATGCACCGCCACGTTTACCTTCACGTGCATATGGGTCCATGTAAAATAAACCAATAGTACTGCCATCGGCGTTAAACACTTCATAAGCAGTTACATCTTCGTGGTAAACAGGTAGGTCTTTACGCTCTTTAAACGTAATACCGTAAAGCTTGTTCATCGCAAAAAACAACCCATCATGAATTACAGAGTTCATTTCAAAGTATGGTTTAACAAGTGCAGGGTCTAGATCGTATTTTTCAGCGCGTACTTTCTCAGCGTAAAAAGCCCAATCCCATGGTTTAAGCTCAAAACTTTCACCAGAGTCGTTAATGACTTTTTGAATGGCAGCGGCTTCTGTTTTTGCTTTTTCAACCGCTTTAGGCGCAAGATCATCTAAAATGCCGTACACGTTGTCAGTTGTTTGTGCCATGCGTGATGTCATGACATACGATGCCCAATCTTTAAAGCCTAAAAGCTCAGCTTTTTGAGCTCGTAGATTCGTTTCTTTAATAATAATAGGGCCATTGGTTTTGGCAGCACGATTTGCCGACGCTTTGAAGATTTGTTCACGTAAATCGCGGTTTTCAAGGCTTGATAAAATTGGCTGTTGCGTTGTGTTTACAAGCGTGATCATGTAGCCGTCTTTACCTGCTTTTTTAGCCGCAGCCGCAAGGCCTGCAATTTCGCCTTCTGAAAGACCTGCTAATTTACTTTTATCAGTAACGACAATGACGTCTTCTTTAAACGATTTTAAAATGTTTTGAGAAAACGCTGTAGAAAGCTCTGCAAGTTGTGAATTGATTTCACGCATTTTTGCTTTTTCAGCGTCATTTAACTTAGCGCCTGCTTTTACAAATTGCTTGTAGTAAAAATCTACAAGACGTTGATCTTCAGCATTAAGCGAGCTTTTGTTGTCGTAAATCGTTTGCACGCGCTTAAATAATGCACCATTTAAGTAAATGTCATCAGAGTGAGCTGATAATATCGGCGCCATTTTTTTACTTATACGCTGGTATTCGTCATTCGAAATCAAACCTGAAAGGTTATAAAAAGCAGTCGATACACGGTTAAGTAGCTCGCCAGATAGTTCCATTTCAACTAATGTATTTTCAAAAGTTGCAGGAGCTGGGTTATTAGCTATTTTTTCTATTTCAGCTGTGTGTTGTGCTATACCAGCATCGAAAACAGGTTCGTAGTCTTTTGTGCCAAATTTATCAAACTCAGGTGCCATGTATTGTAATGGACTTGGTTTGAATAAAACATTGTTTGCGTTCATGTCTTGTACTTGCGCTGTGCTTTCTTTTGTCATGTCTGTAGGTTCGTTAGAAGAACAAGCCGATAGGATTAGGGCACTAGCAATCGTAGTGGCGATTAGGGTTTTACGCATAATAACTCCATAAAAAAATTAGCCGAAATAGGCTTTGCGAGTCGAAAAACCTAGTTAACTTATCAAATTTTGGGGTTTATACAATAAAGTTTATCGGTATTAAGGGGGATTTAAACGCAAATTAGCTAATATTTAGCTTTAAGGGGGGTAAAAGTAGCTCTGAAAATGAACGTTTGAGTTACTTAATAATATGATTTTGTGCTTTAGAGGCGATTAGTTATAACCAAGGATAAAATTTCTTTCAGATCCAAGGCTATTAGATTGTTGTCCAAATTCTTTATTGATAGTTACTGGAGTTTGCTCTTGTTCGGCCAGCAAGTACAAAACTTTATTTCGGTAATCTAGGCTGCTTTCAAACAATTTTAAATCTACCTGCGGCTGCAAAGTTGCGAGTCTTTGATTTAAAGTAAATTGTGTCATAAGTGATCTCCAGTGCTTGTACACTATTTATATAGCACTTGGTGCAATAAAGAGTTAATAAAATTAATATCGAACTTATTAACTTGGCGTTTAACACTCTTATGCCGTGCTAAGCTTAGCGAAAACTGAATTACACTTATTTTTACTGAACGAATAACAAGCAAAAAAAGATATCGGGAACACTAAATACCCTGGAACAAATTAATCAATACTTAGCTTTTGTAATATTCACTTATAACGACGTGAATATTACAAAAGCAAAAGTAATTCAAGTGCCACTTATATTCTTTGCTATGGTGGTTTGTAATACATTAACAAACTGGACACTGATAGATGGCAATGCACGCTTATCGGTCAGTGTCGGCGTTGTGTATGGTTCAGACGTTATACTGGTTAAAAAGCTTATCCAGCAAGTGCTTGATGATCATGATGCAATATTGGTTAATCCAAAGTCATCAGTGTTATTTGATGACTTTGCAGATAGCTCTTTAGTGTTTAATGCTATTTTTTGGGTATGCGCCGAGTCTGAAACCATGCTTAGAAAAGTACGCAGTTTTGGTATTTATGCTGTATTTGAAGAGCATGATGTAGTGATTGCGCTTCCACAGCGCGATATTCATATAGACGGCGAAATTGCTTTTAAAAGGTCGTAGTTCTAATAAAAAGTCGCCTATGGGTGACTTTTTTATGAGTAATAGCGACGTTTCTATTTTGGGTTAATATGTAAAACAATCCATTTTTCTTACTTTACTTCGTGATCTCCAGTGAAGGACATATGTCCTCACTATTGGGTTTTTGCATCTAAATAGCGATAAAAACACGCAGTTTTGTAGTTAAATGTTGCAAAAAAGTTTCTATTTATGTTTATATTTATGCAGTAAAATTATTACACAATGATATAATCTTAATCGTTCGTTCAGCCTTATTACTCCGTTTTGTACTCTCGGTGATGAGGTCCGCGCGCCATATAGCAAGTCGCGAAAAATTGTACGAGCCCGCAATGAATACATTGCGCAACACAAAAAACCGTTGAACAAGAGTGCATACTAAAGGTTAATACCCGACATGAAATCATTAAAGAAGTCTGCAATAGCGACAATTATTAACGCTGCACTACTATCCGCTGCTGGCACATCTATTTCAGCATTCGCCGCTGAAGAAACGGCTAAAAAAAGCAATCAACTAGAAGTTATTCAAGTTACCGCCCGTAAACGCGTAGAAAATGCACAAGAAGTACCAGTAGCAGTATCTGCATTACAAGGTGATAACCTTGATGCATATAGCTCTGCTGGTATGGATATTCGCTTTATGAATGCGAAAATTCCAAGCTTAGCAATTGAATCTTCATACGGCCGTACTTTTCCGCGTTTTTATGTACGTGGTTTAGGTAATACCGATTTCGATTTGAATGCATCTCAGCCCGTATCGCTAGTTGTTGACGATATTGTACAAGAAAATGCGATTTTAAAAGGTTTTCCTGTATTTGACGTTGAACGCGTAGAAGTACTACGTGGTCCTCAAGGAACGCTATTTGGTCGTAATACGCCGGCTGGCCTTGTTAAGTTTGATTCAGTTAAGCCTAGTCAAGAATTTGAAGGTTTTAGCTCAGTATCATACGGTACAGATAGTGCTGTAGATTTTAGAGGTGCTGTAGGTGGTGGCTTAACGGATAATCTTTCTGCACGTGTTTCTGTATTATGGCAAGATAAAGATAATTTTATTGATAACCGTGCGCCAGGTTTTGAACAAGACGACGCACTCGGTGGATATACAGACCGCGCTGCACGTGTTCAATTCTTATATGAAAAAGATGATTTTAGTGCTCTTCTTAACTACCACGTACGTAACATGGATGGTACGCCAATTCCATTTCGTGCTAATGCAATCAAAAGTGGAACTAACGATTTAGTTGATGATTTTGACTACAAGGTTGTTTATCACGACGCTGCAGCTCGTGAAAAACAAGCTGTTGATGCACAAGGTATGAGCTTAAAGCTTGAGTATGATTTTAATGATTACACTATCACCTCAATATCTGGATGGGAAAGCGCTGAAGTAAGCTCGCGCGGTGATATTGATGGTGGTTATGGTGCTGATTTTCTTGGCGATTACCATGGCCCTGACTCAATCCCATTTCCATCAGAAAGTGAAAGCGTATTACCCGATCATGACCAATACACTCAAGAGTTACGTTTAGCTAGCAATTTTGATGGCGATATTAACTTTCAAACTGGGCTGTTTTACTTTGACGAGTCAGTGACCATCGAAAACTATGGTTATGACACGCTAGCGGGTGGCGCATTAAATGGTTATGTTAATCAACAACAAGATACTAAAGCATGGGCTGTATTTGGCTCTGTAGATTACACTGTATCAGATGATTTAAAACTAACAGCTGGCCTTCGTTACTCAGACGATGAAAAAGACTTTGAAGCAGTACGTAAAATAATAAGTGATGATTGTTTAAATAATCCTATGCAATGTACAAATGATATCACTCGTACAACAGAAGTAAGTGATGATCATGTTAGTTGGGATATTTCAGCGTCTTATAAATTGAATGATGATGTTAATTTATATGCACGAGTTGCAAATACATTCCGTGCACCAAGTATTCAAGGCCGCATTACGTTCTCTGACGATGTTACTACAGCTGATTCAGAAACGGTTACTTCATACGAAACGGGTATTAAATCAGACGTACTTGATGGTCGTGGCCGTGTAAATGCAAGCGTTTATTATTTTACTATGGACGATCAGCAATTAACGGCTGTTGGTGGTACTGCAAATACAACCAGCCTACTTAATGCTGATAAAACCACTGGCTATGGTTTTGAGCTTGATACAGAATGGGTGTTAACCGATGAGCTTAATGCCACGTTTAACTTTAGTTATAATAAAACTGAGTTAAAAGACAACAGCATTACTATTCCGGTCCCCGTACGTGACACGCTTCATATAACTGACACTACAGTTGATGGCAGAGCAATCATTGACGGAAATAGTTTACCAAATGCACCTGAGTTTATTTCTAACTTAACACTTCGCTACTCTAAAGAATTAGCTGATGGTAATTTTTACGCTTACACAGATGTGTCGTACCGCAGTAAAGTTAACTTCTTCTTATATGAAGCGGTTGAGTTTGAAGGCAAACCGTTAACAGAAGTAGGTGTGCGCGCCGGTTACACATGGGCTCAAGATGATAATGAGTACGAAGTAGCTTTATTCGCTCGTAACTTATTTGATGAGCAAGTTGCTATTGGTGCAATCGACTTTAATAACAACACTGCAATGGTTAACGAAGAACGTTATGTTGGTGCTGAATTTAAAGTTAACTTTTTCTAAAGATAACCTTAAATTATATTAATTTTTAAAAGCCTGCTTTGCGCAGGCTTTTATGTTTTTATAAAGCTGGTAAAGTAGCGTTAATTAATTTAAAGAGATAAAAAGATGGCTGGATTTTGGAATTACCGTGTAATTTTTTGTGAAGCAACGAAAGACGAAGCAGCGCAATATCAAATACATGAAGTAGAATATAACCTAAATGGTAAAGTAACTAACTGGTCAGAAACTGGCGCAGCCCCTTTTGGAACAACCTTAGATGAGTTAAAAGATGACTCGGAGCGCTTAAAAACAGCATTTGATAAGCCTGTACTTAAAGTTGTACGTAAAACGCGTGGCTACGAGCTTGTTGATGTTGAAACAGGTGAGGAAGCAACGGGTGAGCCGCCAGCAGGCTTAACGCAATAACTGTATTTATATAAAAGGTGCCTAAGGCGCCTTTTTTTATTGTTAAAATTTATCTTAGGTTAAATAAGGAGTGAGTATGACTTTAAAAGCAATATTGTTTGATATGGATGGCACATTAGTTGATTCAGAAAGCATGCACTTTGTATGTTGGAGTAAATTACTTAAACCCTACGGTGTTAGTTATTTAGAAAATGATTTTTGCCAGCGTTTTTCGGGACGACCTACATTAGAAGCTGCAATCGAGATTAAGCAAGAGCATAGCTTATCGGTAAGTGCACAGTTTTTAGCGGATGAAAAATACCGTTTATTTGGTGAATATGTAAAAACACATTTACCCCCCCTGATGCCATTTACAGAGGAAACGCTGAAAGTTGTAAAAGCGAGCGGCTTAAAAATGGCGCTAGTAACAGGCAGTGCTAAAAGTGAAGCCATGCCAATACTTAAAGGTTTAGGGTTTTATGATCTGTTTGATACGGTGGTTACAAAAGATGATGTAACTAATCCTAAACCTGCAGGGGATCCATATTTACTGGCACTTGAGCAGATAAATATACAACCTGACAATGCTATTGCTGTTGAGGATACTTACACAGGTGTAACAGCTGCTAATAACGCCTTGTTACGTGTGGTAGCCATTGCCAATAGCCATACTAAATATCACGACTTCAGCCAAGCTACCTATCAAATGAGCAATTTAGATGAGCTTTGGCAATGGGCGCAATCTCAACTATAGTTTAAGTCAACTTTTACATGCTTGGATGCGCCAATGTTTACTATTAAACACCTGCTTTTAATTGTTATTGTACTTTTTACGCAATGCATAAGTGCGGCACAACCGTCTGTTTTACTAGCTAAAGTATATGACGAAACGAAGCATTATGATGTAAGTAAATATTTAGTCAGTGAAAAATATGATGGCGTAAGAGCTATCTGGACCGGCACGGAGTTTGTCACTCGTAAGGGTAATATTATCAATGCGCCAAGTTGGTTTACAGCGCCATTGCCAAATGTATGGCTTGATGGTGAGCTGTGGACTAAACGTGAGCACTTTTCTGCGCTTAGTGGCATAGTCAGAACTAAAAAACCTAATAATCATGATTGGCAAACTATTACTTATAAAGTATTTGATATGCCAAATGAAAATCTGCCTTTTAGCACTCGCTATAAAAACTATAATGAGCTTATTACTAGCCTAAACTCGCTGCACATTAGTGCTGTAGTTCAATATAGCTTTACAAATAATGAGCAGCTTACAGAGTATTTTAACAGCATAACTAAGCAGGGCGGCGAGGGCGTAATGCTTCATTTAGCTAGCGCTAAGCACAGTAATGGAAGAAGTAATGCATTACTAAAATTAAAACCTTATTTAGATGCAGAAGCGGTTGTGATTGCGCACTTACCAGGTAAAGGAAAATACGAAGGTATGTTAGGTGCATTGAGGGTAAAAACAGCACAGGGGCAAATATTTTCTATTGGTACTGGGCTTAGTGATGAAGAGCGATCCACTCCGCCTGAGATAGGCAGTACTGTAACGTACCGATTTCATGGCTTAACAAAAAATGGGTTACCGCGTTTTGCTAGTTTTTTACGAGTCAGAGATAGTTTATAACATTTATAAATTTTACAAAGTGTGCTAAATTGCGCGGCCTTTTTGGTAATGTGTGGTGAAGTATGTTTGTAGGTTTTGATTACGGTAGTTCTAATTGTGCTATGGGTGTAATGAGCGAGGGCAATGTTCAATTAGTACCGTTAGAGCAAGGAAAACATTACTTACCGTCTACACTTTACACTCATCATAGTGCGTTGGTTGTTGATTTTGTTGCTAAGCATTTACATGGTACAGCCCATGAGCATGACTTTTTAACGCAGCGCCAAGCATTATTAAATACCTTACCTCGTATTAAGTCAGATCTTGATTTACAACCTTCAGATGAAACCCTATTTATTGGTCGTGAAGCGATTAGCGAGTACGTGCAGTTTCCTGAAGAAGGCTATTTTGTTAAGTCTCCTAAATCATTTTTTGGTGCAACAGGTTTAAAGCAAGGTCAAATTAACTTTTTTGAAGATATCGCAACCGCGATGATCTTAAAAATTAAGCAACGCGCTGAGCGCTCTTTAGATAAAACACTTACACAAACAGTGATTGGTCGCCCAGTAAACTTTCAGGCTGTGGGTGGTGAGCAATCAAATCAACAAGCGGTCGGTATTTTAGAGCGTGCTGCTAAACGTGCCGGTTTTAAAGAGGTAGAGTTTTTATATGAGCCTCTTGCTGCGGGTATCGACTACGAGAGTGATTTAACTCAAGATCAAAAAGTACTCGTTATTGATATTGGTGGTGGTACAAGTGACTGCTCATTTGTACAAATGGGCCCAAGCTTTAGAGGAAATAGCCAGCGCGATAGCGATTTTTTATCTCACAGTGGTAAACGTGTTGGCGGAAACGATTTAGATATTGCTTTGAGCTTTCATGGTTTAATGCCGCTATTGGGTTTAGGTAGTACGTTTAAATCAGGTTTGCCTTTGCCTAATCAAGCATTTTGGCAAGCGTGTAAAATTAACGATGTAAACTTACAAAGCCAATTTTATAGTGAAAGCCATACCCGAGAGCTAAATGCACAATTACGTGATGTCAGTGCACCTGAGCTTTATAAGCGTTTAATACATTTACAGCAAAACAAGCAAGGTCATCAGTTAGTGCAACAAGGTGAAGCGGCTAAAATAGCACTTTCATCAGCTAGTGCGTTTGATTGTGATTTAAGCTTTTTAGATAGTGGACTGAATAAAAATGTATCAGTAAGCGATTTAGCAGTTGCCGTTGAGAGTAGCATTAGTCAAATAGTTACTTTAGCAAAACAAGCAATTAGCGACGCTGCGACCACGCCAGACATTATTTACTTAACAGGCGGCAGTGCACAATCACCATTGATTAAAGCGGCTTTAAGTGAGCACTTAGGCGATATAAAAATGGTTAACGGGGATCACTTTGGTAGTGTGACCGCTGGCCTGACTAAATGGGCCAGCATGCTTTATAAATAATCTAGATTACAATTTAGGTTTAAAGAGCTATTTGTCGGGTTGCGAGGTATTTTTCGTAATCTGGCAATGTACGTTCAAGCTCTACGTCCATAAGCGGTGAGCTTAATAACATATCTGCACTCACTTCATTACACGCCACTGGAATATTCCAAACAGCCGCTAAACGCAGTAGTGCTTTAACATCAGGATCATGAGGCTGTGATGCTAATGGGTCCCAAAAAAATATTAAAACATGTATCTCATGTTCTGCTATTTTAGCGCCAAGTTGTTGATCGCCACCCATAGGGCCACTTAAAAGCTGAACTACATCAAGCCCAGTGGTTTTTTGAATTAAATGCCCCGTAGTACCTGTGCCATATAAAGTGTGCTTACTTAGTATTTCTTTGTGTTTTTCACACCATAACTTTAATGCTGCTTTTTTACCATCGTGCGCCACTAAAGCAATATTTTTTTGTGCGGGAAGAGATTGTGTTTTTTGTTCCATGCTAATTCTTTTTATTAGTGAACCTAAACTCTGAAGAATAAATCTCTTCACCAAAGTGTAGGTTAGTTAAAATAATAGATTGATAGCAAGGGCTATAAATACAATGCCGGTGATCCTATCAATCCAAAGCTGGCTGTTTGGGTTACGTCTAAAAAACTGTGCAATTTTGTCGCCAAAATAAATATACGTGCAGTCAATCGGAAAAGCAAAAAGAGGGTAAAGTAAGCCAAAAAACGTGAGCTGAAAAGTCGCTGATGAAAGCATTGGGTCTACAAATTGCGGAATAAATGCAATAAAGAATAATGCTACTTTAGGGTTTAGCACTTCAGTCATCATGGCTTGAAACATGACATTACTTTTTTTACTGATATTTATATGCGGTTTATCAGTTTGCTTGCCCTCAGATATAGGCTCTGGCTGCTTTAGCGTGCACTTAATCATCATAAACCCTAAATAGCATAAGTATGCTGCGCCTGCGTATTGCACTGTGGCATAAGCACTTGGGGAAGCTTTTAGGACTGCGCTTAGGCCTACAACAGCAAATAGCGTATGAACAACCCCACCTAATGCAAAACCAAAAGCACTTTGCATACCAGCGCTTCGACCATTAGCAAATGTTTGCGCCATCAAAAATGCATTCGATGGCCCAGGCGCTACTGCCATTAAAAAGCTGGCTAATAAAAATGAGACTAGAAAGTCAGGATTGATCATTGAGTACTTTTAGCTGGGTGTAAAGTATGTGCTTTTTTGCTCATTAAAATAAGCCAAAGCGGAACTAGCAATAATAAGTGAAAAGCAATCAACCACGGTGTACTTAGCCCTAAATATTGGGTTAAAACGACAAGTATACTCGCGCCACTCATTTGCATAGCCCCGAGTAAAGCAGAAGCTGTGCCTGCTTGTTTAGGAAAGCTAGATAGAGACATTCCTGCAGCAGAGCCTAAACTTAAAGCAAACCCTAATGCAGCAATTAAAATAGGTAACATAAGCGCAAATGCTGTTTCTATATGACTCAAGGCTAGCATTAAAATGCCTGAGAAAACCAGTATACTCACACCGACACGCAAAGCACGTTGGCTATTTCGTTTAATGTAGGTTGGTAAAATAAAACTTGCGACAATACTTATTACGGCATTTAACGTAAACCAAAAAGTAAAGTTGGCTACTGTGCCGCTTAAATGTGTAATAAGCCAGCCTGGTGCGAGCGTTACATACACTAATATGGCCGACATTGAGACCATACAAATTAGGCTATTAAACAAAAATACCGGTGTTTTAATAATTGGTGTAAAGCGACGTAAATCTAAAATATGCCCCTGATAATGACTATCAGCAGGGCGAGTTTCTCTAAAAAAGAATAGGGTAACAGTAAGGCCCAAAATGGCAAACGCGGTTAAAAACATAAAGTTCATACGCCAGCCAAACTGTACGGTAAGCCAAGCCCCTAAAATAGGTGCCATTGCCGGAATAAAGCACACAATCCCGTTCAGGTAGGTAATCATTTGTCCGCTTCGTTCACTGCCATATTTATCACGTACTATCGCAAATGCGACAACAAATGTGGCACACGCTCCAAATCCCTGAAAAGCACGTGCTATTAGTAATACCTCAAAAGAAGGCGAGTAGTACGCGAGTAATGCAGAGCTTGCATACAAACTAATGCCCACTACTGCCACTGGTTTTCGGCCAAATCTATCAGCCAAAGGGCCCGCAATTAATTGGCCTAAGCCTACTGTAAGCATAAAAATAGCAACGGTTTGCTGCACTTGTTGTTCAGTAACTGCAAATTGTTCTGCAATAGTTGGAAAAGCTGGTAGGTAAATATCGATTGCCATAGGGCAAAATATAACGAGTAACGCTAAGATAAGTAACAAAGTCATATTAGGTTTAGCGGGCTGTGTTTGCATTGAGTCTCCTTTTGCCGAGTATTTTAGGTGGGCACTCATAAAAAAGAAAGGGCTTATGACCCCTGCATAGGTTGTCATTCTTACTTTTTGATTGGATTAAGCTAAAAAGCCCGCATAAATGCACTTCTTAAAACTGGTCTGATGTGCTAATTTTAAAAAAGTAACTGTTGATGGAAAATAATAATGAGTAATAAATCTGCACTTGTACAGACATGGCATAAATTTAAGCGCCTACCTTTTGGGAATTGGCTTTTTACTAAAGCCGTTTGCTTTAAAGCGCCATATTTTGGTTCGATGAAACCTTATGTACTCGATTTGAGAGAGGGCCATTGTAGTGCGATGGTTAAAAATCGTCGCAGCGTCCATAATCATATTGGAACTATTCATGCTATTGCGCAGTGTAATTTAGCTGAATTGTGTGCAGGTGTAATGGTTGATGCAACAGTGCCAGTTAGGACACATCGCTGGATCCCAAAGGGGATGACAGTTAGGTATTTGGCTAAAGTAGATACAGATGTACGAGCAGTCGCTGAAATTGATTTACCACATAAGTGGATTGATAAAGAGGACCTAGTCGTACCGGTTAAACTTTATAATACCCGCGATGAACTCGTGTTCACCGCTGATATTACTATGTATATTACTGAGAAAAAATAATTTAAGTTTTGTCAGTAGCTTGTTTATTTACAAATGATAGGCTGCTGCTATCTTCTTCTAATAGTGCTTTAGCTTCGCTCGCGGGCTTCAGTTTATCGCTAATAAGCTCAACATCTTCCTTTTCGAAGCGTTGTTTCAAGCTGCCTTCAATAATTGCACCAGCATCTATGCTTAATGTATCGTGAAATACATCGCCGTGAACATGTGCACTATCTTGAATTCTCACTTCACCTGCGTTTAGTGTTCCAATTATCTTGCCTTTTACTATAACACTTTCTGCTTCTACTACGCCTTCAACAATACCTGTAGAGCCTATAACTAAATGCGCGGCTTTAATATCACCATCAATGCGGCCATCTAGCTGTACTTCACCCAGACTGATTAATGTACCTGTCATACGAACATCTTCGGAAATAATAGAAGGGGTGCTAGTTACTTTTTTTAAAGATGAGCTATCTGCTTTCTGCTTTTTTTTACTGAACACTAGAAAACGCCTTTGTAATTTTTAGAGGATTTACGTGTTTACCATTAAGTAATACTTCGTAGTGTAAATGAGTACCGGTACTTCTCCCTGTGCTACCCATCAAGCCAATAACATCATTTTTAGTGATAGTTTGACCTTTTTTTACTTTAATCTTATTTAAATGGCCAAAACGTGTTATTAAGCCATTTTTATGTTTTAGTTCTATAAAGTTTCCATAACCACCGTTACGCCCTGCTCTAAGTACTATCGCATCTGCTGGGGCAAATATTTCTGTTTTATGCCAACCAGCAAAATCCACACCTTTATGAAAAGCATGGCGACTGTTCATTGGATCATTACGTAGTCCGAAATTACTTGAAATATAATATTTTTTAGCTGGTAAAGGAAGTGTGTTAGGTAATTCAGTTAAGAAACTTTCTAAATTATTTAATGATAGTAGCTTGTCGACTATTGATAAGAAATGTTTAGGAATTTTAGTTTCATCAAAAGCATCTAATGGGCCACCTTGTGCGATTGTTTGTTTGCCTAATGTTAAATGTTGTTCAAGTACCGACTCTAACCCTGCATCTTTTATCATAGTTAAAATGGTTTTACGGCGTTCACCTATTTGATTTTCCAATAGGATAAAGTTTTTTTCGTATTGTTGATTTAAACGTTCGACACGTCCTGAAAAACTAATAGTTGTATCAAATATAAGCGCTGAGCTTTTTTGTGGGCTATTGTCTATCAGAGGTTCATGAAATTCATTTTCATTAATTGGTAATTTAAGCTCTGTATCAAGTTTAATAGAATCTTTACTTATTGAAGCAGGTAATGATTCAATCATATTTTGTAGCAGCGCTTGTTTTTGTTCTAATATTGCAAGCTGCTCTATTTGTTTATTATATAATGCTTGTTGTTCGCTAGTTTTCTTCATCCATAGCGTTTGTTTGTTTTGTTGGTTTTGCTCGATATTCGAGATTTTATTTGTTTGTGTATAAACTCGAAAGCTAGAAATACTAATCCATACCGCAGTTGCTAAAATAAGAAGTACAGCAAAAATCTGCAACCAAGGGGGTAAAACAACATGCTTAACTTCACCATTTTGACGAATAAGTAGCTGACGAGCAGGGAAAAATTTATGATAAAAAGACTTTATAAATACTGACATGGCATATAAACACTGGCTATTAACCGAATTAAGATAGCAATTTGAGTTAAAAAAGCTAGAAAAAAATTGTAACTGTCCAAAAATTAATAAAAAAGGGCTGCATTTTAGTAAGCAGCCCTTTTAAAAATTTTTTTGATATTCGTATTATTTTGCCGGCAGTACTGTGCTTTCTACAGAGCCAAAACCTATACGTGCATAGCCTTCCTTTTCACACCAGCCACGCATAATAACGTTATCGCCATCTTCTAAAAAGCTGCGTTGTTCGCCATTACTTAGCGTAATTTTTTCTTTACCGCCACGAGAAAGCTCAAGTAATGAACCTGCCTCTTCGTGCGTTGGACCCGACTGAGTGCCCGAGCCTAGCATGTCACCTGGCATAAAGTTACAGCCATTTACTGTATGGTGAGTAACCATTTGCGCCACAGTCCAGTAAGAGTGCTTAAAGCTAGATGTTGATACGCGCGTTGGGTTATGGCCTTCGCTACGCATTTTTTGCGTTTGAATTTTAACATCCATTTGAATATCAAAAGCACCTTGGTCGCGATTCGTTTTTGATTCTAAATAGTCCATAGGCTGTGGATCGTTTTCATCACGTGTCCAGCTTGTTCTATAAGGTGCTAGTGCTTCAGTTGTTATAATCCAAGGTGATACAGTTGAGGCAAAGTTTTTAGCTAAAAATGGACCAAGCGGTTGGTATTCCCATGCTTGTAAATCGCGAGCTGACCAATCGTTAAATACACAAAAGCCAAATACGTGGTTTTCAGCATTTTCGATAGCGATTGCATCGCCCAGTGCATTGCCTTTGCCTAAGTAAATACCCAGCTCTAGTTCGTAATCAAGGCGTTTACACGGACCGAATGATGGTACTTCAGCGTCTGGGGCTTTGGTTTGACCTTTAGGGCGATGAAATGTTTGACCCGATACGTCAATAGATGAAGAGCGACCATGATAACCAATAGGTACCCATTTATAGTTAGGTAATAATGGGTTGTCAGGGCGAAATAAACTGCCTACGGCGGTAGCATGATAAATAGAGGTGTAAAAGTCAGTGTAATCACCGATCCGACAAGGTAGTGAAAACTCTATATCAGATTGTGCAATCAACGTATCGCTAAGCGCTTGTTGGTGCTCAGAGCCCGCTCTTAGGGCTTTTGAAAGGGCTAAACGAAGTGCTGACCAATATTGCCCCCCTAAGCCCATAAATGTATTTAGAGTTGTTTCACTTGCTGCATCAGTAGCTGTTTTAGCGTCACCTGCTAAAACGTTTAATTTACTCAGTTTTGCTAAATCGATTACTTGGTCACCAATTGCAACACCACCACGAAAGGTCTCATCAGACCCTTTACGACGAAATTCTGCAAACGGTAAGTTTTGAATTGGGAAGTCGCAATTATCAACATTAGCTGACTCTACCCAGCTGGTTAAATTAATATCGTGGGTTTCGTTAATTAGGCTCATTACATTTCCTTTGGATTTTACTGTATGGCGACAAGGTATAGTTTATTTAATCATACTTGTACTTGGCACCATACTTTTTAAATATTAAAACGACAAAAAGCAGCGAAGTTCGCTGCTTTTAATTTACTCAAATATTTTATAAAACGCCGCGACGCTCTTGGTCACGTTCGATTGATTCAAATAATGCTTGGAAGTTACCTTCACCAAAGCCACCATCATCAACGCGTTGGATCATTTCTATAAAGATTGGACCAAATAAGTTTTTAGAGAAAATTTGTAATAAATAACAATTTTCACTTTGGCTATCTACGAGTATCTGATGCTGACGAATTTTTTCTTTATCTTCAGCAACCCAAGGTACACGGTCAAAAATAGTATCGTAGTACTCTGGGATAATATCTAAAGTAGCAATTGTTGATTTATCAAGCTTATCGAGAGAGCTTACTAAGTCATCTGTTAAAAACGCTAAATGTTGAACGCCTGGGCCATTGTATTCACCAAGGTATTCGTCAATTTGGTTGTTATCGTTACCTTTACCTTCGTTGATTGGAATAGAGAAAGTGCCACAAGGAGACTTGAGTGCATACGAAATAAGCGCTGTTTTTTGACCTTTAATGTCAAAGTAGCGTACTTCAGTAAAACCAAATACGTCTTTATAAAAGTTAGCCCATTTTTCCATGGTGCCTTTATAAACGTTATTAGTTAGATGATCGATTCGGACAAAGCCTTTATCTTCTACAATATTTTGCGTTTCTAAGTCTTCAAAATCACTTTCATAAATAGTGCCTTTGTCGCCAAATTGTTCAATAAAGTAAATTAGGCTGTCGCCAATACCATAGATTGCAGGGTAAGGCATATTTTTATGCGTTGAGTCGGTCGCTGGTTTTGCACCACGCTCTACTGCTGTTTCAAATGCTTTTTGCGCATTCTCAACACGCCAACCCATTGAACAAATAGCAGGGCCATGACTTTTAGCAAATTCTGCAGAAAAACCTTCACGCTCGTTATTCAGTAAAAAGTGAATATCGTTTTGGTTGTAATAAACAATGTCTTTACCTTTGAATTTTTTAAGCTTAGAGAAGCCAAAATCAGTAAATACTTTATCCATATAATCAGCATCAGGTGTTGCGTACTCGGTAAATTCAATACCGACTAAGCCTAAATAGTTATTTACTTCACTCATTATTATTACTCCCGCAATTAAGCACTGCGATTATGTGTTGTTGTCATATTGCAGTAGATAATCAATCAGATTTTTAATTTGGGGAAGAGGAGGGCGCTATTTAGTGTCTAGTGCATGTGTAAATTTTATAGGACGGTTATTATAAAGTTACGTGTTTGTAATACAGTTAAGTAAAATGAAGTTATATGGTACAAATTAAAGTAGGAGTACTTGTTTTTAAGTTATTGTATTTAAATATTAAAAAGGAGGTTTAACCTGTGCTAAACCTTCTTTTATAATTAATAAGCAAAAGTCTTTTCGTACTTAATTGTTTACGTTTTGAGAGGCGTTGCCAAAAAACTTGTTTCGCTGCTCTATCCACAAGTTAGTTTTAATTGCTGGAGCTGCTTGATAATGGCGCTCAATGGTTTGATTTAGCACTCGCGTCGGTTGCTCAAAAGACAGTTTTTGTTGCGCGCCGCCCATACTTTTAATTTCATCTCTGGTCATAGCACGTCCTGCATAAAGCAGCGAGTTTAAGTACCCTGGTACTGTTTCGTAATTATCATCTGTGAAAAGCAATACAGATTGATTGAGTGCCCAGCGACTATCGATTTCGCCATCCTCTTTTACGCCAGCAAGGTCTCCATCTATATAGACTTCAAACACCCCATTCGTTGGTGCTGTATAAAATACAAAAGCTATACGATGCCAAGAGTCGGGTTGTGTATTGCCAAAATAACCGCTATCGCTTGTTGATCTGCCATAACCACCGCTTGGGTCGATAAACATATCGGCATCATCATTGAGATAATCAGTTGTATTGGCTTGCATAATTGCACGGTAAATATCTTTACCTTCTGCGGGCCAGTATAAATCCATTACTAAGGTGTAGTCAGACACCATTCCTTCATTTGCAAAGTCACCATTTGCTGGCGTGTTTAAGTCTATAAGTAAGCCTTCTGTTGGAGCGTGGCGAGAAAACGCCATAACACCTGAAGGGCCATCAATTAAATCATCAATATTTAATTGAGTAGTGGTGCTATATTGTGTCTCTGCAGTGCCCCAATTTGTTTCATCTGGATCAAAGTAGTTAAGTATTGATGGTCCAAAATCAGCAACTAACGGATTGTTAGCATCGTCAAAATTCCATACGGTTACATTTGCTAAGTTACTACACGAGTAAAGCTCAGTGTCGGTATCCAAATGTAGGCACTGGCTTGTTCTAAATCGAGCATATTTATCAAGTAGCCACCAAGCTTCGGCTATTGGCTCTACGTTTGAGAATGTAACACTATTAAAAAATAAATCAGGGTTTAAAGCCGCACCTTTAAATAGCGCAACTTCGTAGTTATTTGTGGATTGTATATCTTCAGGTTTAAGTAAAAACCAATCTGGTTGACTTGCAAACATCGCTGTTAAGTTATTTCCCGATACTGATACTTTATAAATCGAGTTAAACCCAGGTGTATTTGATGGTTGTCTTTCTACGTAAAAAGCTTTATGGAAGTCTTCCTGAGTAAGTGTGCCCGGCGTCCAGCGCTTTTGTACTAATTCAGGGTTAAGTAATGCAGCACTAATTGTGCTTGAGTGTTTTGCGGCTAAGGCGGTTATTTCAGCTACTTGTAATGCGGTTGGGTAATTCTCTGAAATAGCTATTTCAGTTTCTGCATCGGGAGCATAACGGCCCATTATCTCATCTATTGCTAGCTTTATTGTCTCATCACGTTCAACAATCGTATCAGTTTCAATAGCTTTGTAATCAACAACAGGAGATGATTTATCAGCTAAATTAAAATTTAGGGTTAAATCAGTGATACCTTTTGCGTAAAAATCAGGCTGTATAACAATAGCCCCGTTTTCTAACGTATCGAAACTTTCACCACCATGTGTATGGCCGCCAAGTATTAAATCAATGCCTGCGACATTAGTTGCCATATCGGAGTCAAGGCCTACACCTAAATGGCTGAGCATAATCATATAGTCTACGTCATCACGATATTGGTTAACTATGCTTTGAGCTACTTGTTGCCACTGCCAACTCATTCTAAATTGTTTTATAAAATCAGGGATAGGCTCATCTTCAATTGGTTCATCAAGTTCATTCCATGGTACTGAAGTCATACCAAATAAACCTAAAGTAACACATCCCACTTGTACTTTTGCAAACCCAACCCCTGCAAAATCTTCTAGTTGCACACCTTCATACCGTGTATTACTCGCGAGGACTATGGCATTTTCATCTTGTGAATAACTTAATAATTTTTCTGGACCCCACGCGTAATCATGGTTTCCAATAACACGAATATCAAACTGCATTGCTTTAATTGCTTCTTCGGTAGCAGAGCCTTGAGATAACTGTTCAGCAACTGTTCCTTTTTCATAGTCATCTCCACCATTTGTAAATAAAGTATAAGGCGTTTGGCTTACAGCTTGATTGTAATAGCTCTTGATTCGACTAAAGTATTGTTCTTTATAGCCAAAGCGTGCATGTAAGTCTGCAACATGAATAAATCGCACGGGTTGCTCTGTTGCATTAATATCACAGGTAGGGCCAATATTTGCGAAAGCTTCCTTGCGCCGCATTTGAATAGCATAAGTGCCTAATGTATAAACCTGCGCACTTACAAAGCCATCTAAAACGGTTGAATTTGAAATTATTTCCCATGTAGTCCCAGACTGCTTTGCTATAAACAGTTGTCCGCCGAGAGCATAATCTGTAGGTATTTTTATTGTAATCGTTACAGGATTTGAAAAAGTAAGAGAAGTGGGTGTGAGCTTATATAAGTCGGAAACTACATTTTTTAATTTATTAGTGTCATCAATAAGTGCTTTTTCAAAAGTTAATTCAGTATCGCTAGCTACAATATTGCCAGGAGCACTGAATATAAACTTATCTTCATCTAAGGTGCTTTTTAGTCCTGTAGAGCTTGATAACACAAGCCTGATTGGTTCTGGCTCAATTGGATCGTTAGGGTTAGCTGTAACTTCGTCACCGCCACCGCCACAGGCAGATAAAAAAATAACTAAGAATACTAAAGTAGTGGCGCGTGTTAACGATAGCATGTATGGCTGTCCCTGAGTCTATTTTATAGTCAATCTGAATATAGTATCAGTTAACGTGAGTGGGGCAAAGTTGAATACAAAAATTCCCCCATAGAAGCTATGGAGGAATTGTCTTAGGTTATATTGCTACATATGAAATAAACAATAATTAAGATACTTTCTCTTCTAAACCTTGTTTTTCCCATACTTTTGCTTTGAAGCTCATAAGTACTAAAACAATACCAACACCAATGCTAAATAGTGCAATTTGTAGGTATAGGTTAGGGATTTCTTGAACGTTATTCGGATCGAAGTTACCGGCCAGTATGCCCGAGATAACATTACCAATAGAGTAGGTTAAAACAAACACACCCATTAATTGGCCCGTATAACGACGAGGCGATAACTTGCTTACTGCACTTAATGCCACGGGACTTAAACATAGCTCACCGACTGTATGTAAAAAGTAAGTCGTGACAAGCCAGTAAGGCGCAACCTTTAGACCTTCAGCAGCATAATGAGCGGCCATAAACATAATTAAAAAGCCAGAAGCCATAATAATTAAGCCAAGTGCACATTTAACGCTGTAAGTTGGCGATATCATTTTCTTTGAAAGGTTTATCCAAAGTGCAGCAAAAAACGGCGATAAAACAATAATGAATATTGAATTTAAAGATTGAAACCACGTAGTTGGAATTTCAAATGTACCGATAAGACGGTCTGTGTAATCACGAGCAAATAAGTTAAGTGATGAACCCGCTTGTTCAAAACCAGACCAAAAACACGCAGAGGCAACACACACTAGAAATAGTGCCCACATTCTTTGTTTCTCAGCATCTGTTAGATTACCTTTGAAATAGATAAGACCGAAGTACACAAAAAATATAACAGTAAATATAACGGCTGTGTAACCAGCTACAATCGAAGGGTTTATAACAATTTCACCTGTCATAGCAGCTACTGTAACGCCAGTCACAACAGCGACAAACAATGCAATAGCACCCCATGTGCGAGATGCACCTTTAGGGCTTAGTGGATTAGCAGGTAGTGCGCTGTGTTTTGGCAAGTTATTTAGCGTAAGTTTGTACTGTATTAAGCCAATCGCCATACCAACGGCTGCAGCACCAAATGCCCAGTGCCAGCCAACATTTTCCATAAAGTAACCACATACGTAGTAACCAATTAAAGAACCTAAGTTAATACCCATGTAGTAAATGGCATATCCGCCATCGCGGCGCTCATCAGCATCGCTGTATAATTGGCCTACCATAGCGCTAATATTTGGTTTAAGTAAACCAGTACCTGTAGCTACAAATATTAAACCGATAAAAAATGAATATTCATGTGGAACTGCCAAAATAATATGGCCACACATGATAATTATACCGCCATACCACACTGCTTTTTGGCCACCGAATAATCTATCGGCGAGCCAACCCCCTGGTAAACCTAAAAAGTATACCGCGCCTGTGTATAAACCATAAATTGCGGCAGCTGATGCAACGGTAAAGGCAAGGCCTTCTTCTTGTAAGCTTGCTGTCATGAACAATACGAGCATAGCTCGCATGCCGTAATAACTCATTCGTTCCCACATTTCAGTGAAGAACAATGTTGAAAGTCCTTTAGGGTGGCCAAACCAGCCACTATCTGGAGCTGAACTCATATTTACTTCCTAACTTTAAGTATTGTTTTGATGGCCTTATAATTTTTTGCTTTAGCTATTTTAGAGTTTTTACACGCTAAAATGCTCGACCATCAGTATATTATTTGTAGCTAAGATAATGATTTGCTATATGGTAGTAACACCACAAGGTAAAAGACACACCCTTATCCTAGTTACAATTGCGCTCAAGTATACATATACCTTAGTGCGAGGGGAAGCATTCGCGATATATCACCGCCCACCGCGTTAAAAGTCAGCGTAAGGAATAATCGGCGTACCCGGAAACTCTAATGTACCGTATACCGGGTTAAAATAGTAACGGATATACAGCTGGCCAAAGTTCGGCTCGTAAAAGTCAGAGCGATCAATAGCTAAGTAACCACCAAAAAACCAATGTGGTGTTATACGATACTCAAAGCTACCTTCTATGTTATACGAGACCCCTGAACTGTCATCACTTACAAAGACAGGATCAACGCCAGTGGTTAGCTCTCTCTCGTAAGCTTGTAATTGAAGGGTGGGATCGTTAGGGAAAAAGTCAATCGCTTGAGTTTTGGTTTGTGAATACGATACACCTGTTTTTAAGCGATAAACAAAATCATCCCCCCACCGCGCGTCATAACTTAAAGGAACTGACAAGCCTACATAGTTTTGAGGGCTATAATAACCGCCATGGCCCCAGGTTTCTTCACTTAAATTATACTGATAAGCCCAATGTAGTAAGCTTGCACCAACAGTAAACTCTCGCTCTTGGTTACTAATAACTCGATAGTATGTACCACCCATTACTCTATAGCGTTGGTTATCTTTAACATTTTGACCTTTGTATAAGGTAAAGTCAGCACTGGACCAAAACCCCCAATTGCCGCCTAAATCGTGGGAAACATTGGCTGTAAGGCCTGTCGAGCGAACTCCTCCCCAAATTTCACCGGTGTTTATATCTTCAAGGCCTGCATAAGAGAGTACTGAACTTGTTACAGGGCGTTTTTCAAGTTCTAGGCTATAACCAAAGTCACCAAAACTATCTGCATAATTTAGACCCCATACAATATCTTCAATTAAAAAACCAAGTGGGGTAGTGCCTACATCTACACGCCAATTTTCATTTTGCCAGCCAATGCCTACATCTACACCGCTTTCCTCTGGTGTAACTTCATCGATTACACAGGTAAAAATACACAGTGCACCTTGCCCGTAGCGGCTGCCTGCAAACTGTTCATCAAAACGTGTGGTTTGTGCGCTAATAGTTGTAGGGTCTACTTTAATAAATCCTTGGCCTTGCCAAAGCGGAAAGTAAGCTTCAATAGGTACTGAGCCAGCGCCTAGTGTTGCGTCACTTTCGGTGCTTGTTTGGCCGCTAAAATTAACGCCAATGGCAATGTAAGCTTGATTTTTGTTTTGCTCGTTTATTAGTTCGCGTTTAGCACCATTTATATACCAAGGATCGTTTTCATCTATTTTTAAAAGGGACCCATATAGCTCTTTATCGTTTAGAGTTCGATTAGGTGAAAGCGTTTGCGAATACCAAGATTGAGCTTGTTCTGATTCATTAAAATTACTGGCTACTTGTGCACCTAAATAGCGTAGCTCTTGATCGCTTGGTGACTTTTCAACAAGTTGTTTAGCTAAATAAAGTGCATCCCCTGAGTAGTTAAATTCATTAAGAGATGACATGATTTGGCGTTGTAAATAAGCTTCTTGCGACGAGGTTTGTTCTATCGCTTTTTGTGTCACTTCTTTTGCTTGAAAGTCCTCCCCGAGTTCTCTGTATGCTTTTGCAATAGCAAGTAAAGCTTGAGGTTCTATAATTTGTTTATTCTTTACTTTTTGCTGATACAAAATAACTGCAGATTCTCGTTGTTTAAGTGCTAAATTTGCATTAATGAGTGCAGTAGTTATTGCTGGTGTATTTTTGTATTTTTGATCAAGCTGATTTAGCTTAGCAATTAAATCACTACCGCTGTAATATTGGTTAATATAATTATTTTGTAATTGTACATATTGAGTAACTTCATTTTCAGATGCATCTTTTGGAAGCTCATACTGTACAAACCACTGCTTAATTTTTTGCTTGTTTCCTTGTTCTAAAAGCCACTCACCATAAAGCATATGCCAATAGGCAGAAAGAGTTGGTTGCGCTACTAATGCTTGGCTAATGAGCTTCATGGCGTGCTCTTTTTCATCAATTCGATACCAACTACGCGCCAACTCGGCTTGCATAATAGGAGCTAAGTTTTGTGCTTCTAAATTGCTTAAGTGGTAAATCGCAGTCGCTTTATTTTTAGCGTCAAGATAACGTTCGCTTTGTGTTAAAGACTCACTAAGTTGAAGTTGCTGCTCAAGTGCAATTATATCTTCATCTCTTGATTTATAGGGTATGTACTGTAATGTTTTAATCGCTCCTCGATAGTCATCAATAGAACGTAAGAACAATGCATGGCTATAACGAATTTGAGGATTTAATGGAAATTGCCACAGGACATTATTAAATATAGCGCGTGCTTTTCCTGTCAGACCTTTTTGCTGATATATAAACGCTAAATCGTAATATAGCCAAGGCTGTTCTGGTGCTATTTTAATCGCATCCTTTAATGTTTTTTCAGCTTGCTCTAGGTCTCCTGATTGCGAGAAAGTGTTCGCTTTAGCGCGGTATTGGCTACTTAGAGATACTGAATAAGATTGCTTAATTTGGTTTTTTTGAGCAAGAGATAGTTTATTATGAAAAGAGATTAATGCTTGCTCACTTTGCTCTAATTCAGCTATTTCAAGTAAGCCTAATAAAGCGCTGGTATTAAGAGGGTCGTTTTTTAAAACAATTTGATATGTAATAGCTGCTTGTGAATACTCGCCTTGTGCAAACTGCAGCAAACCTTTGTTATATAAAACTGTATTGGGGTCCAGATCTAGGGCATCTGCTAAATTTAGCTTCAGTTTTGCATTTTTAAATTCGCTACTGCTAATAGCATCTTTAGCTTGGCGTATATAAAGCCAAAACTTTGCTGTTCTTGCTAACCCTTGTAGTGTTTCCCGCTCGGCAAAATCAGGTGTATATTTCTGAGCATCAGTAAAATACTTATAAGACTTTTGGTTATCACCTAGACGTAAATAAAGTATACCTAGGCTTCGCATTATTTTACCGTCTTGCGGGCGCCCTTTAATTGCTTTTAGAAGTAGTGGTTCTGCATTTTTTAGTTTATTTTTATCAAGCAGATCATTGCCTCTGATCCAAAGTTGGTAGGCGGGGTCTGCAAGTAAAGTTTGACGTGCTTTTAGAGCTTTTTTGAAATCTTGATATTGGAGTTCACCTTTGCTGCTAAATGGGTAAATAGTAAAGTAATTCTGAAACTCTTTATCTGTATCAGTATCTATAGGCATGTTGGCTAATGCGCTAAGCCAAATTTCCTCGATTTCATAGCTAAAAGAAGACGTTGAACCGTATTTTTTTAATATGCTAATTGCATTCTTATTTCTCGGATTACGTCTAAGTAAATGACGTGAGTAAGCTATTTCAATTAAACCAATATTAGAATAATTCTTTAGTAGGTTTTCATAGCCTTTTTTTACAGTTAGCCACTGAGAGCTATCTTGGCTATACCAGCTTAAGTGTTCTAATTCATAATTTAGGGTAGGGTATACATTATTAAATATTTTACTATAAATTTGGCGGGCTTGTTCAAATCGCCCAGCACGTGCAAGTAGTTTAGCTTGTTGAATAGCAGCCTTATCTTTACCTTCAATACGTGAAAGAACCTTTAACTTTTCAATACACGGAGCTTGTTTAGTAAGTCCATTATCTAATTTACTCAATAATTGATTTGCTTTTACATTAGCACCATTGGCAAAGTCATAACGCGCTAGAGCACACTGTGTTTCTATTCGAGAAGGAGCAATAGCTACTAACTTCTGTAAGCTATCTTCAATTAACTTTTTATTTTGCTGCGCTTCACCGATGCTTATTTGGCTTAATAGCCACTCTACAGGTTGTGTATCAATATCGTTGACTGTGTTAGCGCTTAATCCTTGACTAAGCGCTAATGTGCAGGCTAGGGCAAACCTTATTGGCATTCAGAACTCCATGCTGGCTGAAGTGTCCCGTCTGCTGTAATTGAAAAACGATTATTTAAAGTGCTTGTACCAAACAAGTTAAGCACACTGTCGTAATAGCGAGTTTGGGTAAATGACTTATTAACCATTAGTTTTTGCTGGATAGTCATAATTAGTGAGTTATCGTTTTGCGATGCAAGTAAGGGTAGTAAAGCGGCATTAAAGCCAACTGGGCCTCTTTTTTCAGATTTTCCTGATTTAGCAAAGGTATTTAAAGGCACATAACCGCGTTTATTAATTGTTTCTATGAAAGGATTAAATTGCGCTAATAGCTCTTCTTTATAAGGAGCATCGCTTGCCATCATACTAGCCCATAAGTAGACTCTAATAGCGTTATAGCTGCCTAAGTCAGTGGTTTTATTATCGTAATAGAACCCATTGTTGGCATCATACATCACCCAGTCAGGGCTTACACCCTGCTTAGCTGAATCCAGTATTAATTTTGCGGAACTCTCATGTAACTGATGCCAAGGAGAATTTGGATAGAGCTTTTTGAATTGTTGATAAATAAATAATGGTGAATAGCTAGGGTTTAACTTAAAACGCCCATTATCGAATTCAAAACCAGCAGGGGCGGGGAGTAATGATAAACCCAAACCGGAAATATATGCTGTTTCTTCGTACATTATACGTTGTGCAAGTACTGCCGCTAATATGCTATAGCGACGTTCATCCCATAAAATAGCAGCCTGAGATAGGCTGTATGCAATCCAAAGATCAGAATCTGATGCGGGATTAGAATCCAAAATCGATCCTACATTATTATCTTCACCCCATTGCCATGCTGGTAGGCGGGTACTCAAATCGCCTTCAGCTAAATGCTCTTGAGTCCAATCGAGTATTAGATCAAAGGTTGCTTTATCATTGGCGATAATAGCAAAGAATAATGCATAAGACTGCCCTTCTGATGTGGTAATGTTTTGCTCGCTACCTAAATCTATTACGCGACCATCTTGGTTTATAAAATGTTTTTTAAATGTTTGCCATGCATTCCATGGTTGGCACTGCTCTATTTGTGCGTTGACATTAAAGCTAGATAATAAAATTACGGTAAAAAATATATTAATGAATGATTTCATTATTCATCCCCTTCAGTTAAGCGCTTGTAGGTGAGTGCTTGTAGTAAGCGCCATATAATAAATGAGATCAGAAGTAGTGTTAAAATAGACAATAGTGCCAGTACAAATGGATGATCTGACAAATGGAACCAAATTAGGGTATGCACAGGAATGTGACCAACAAAATATTGCTCATCAGTTTTAATTGTTTTAATGCCTTGAGAGTTTATGACCGCAGCACTGCCTTTAATTTTCGCAAGAGCTTCTGAACTCATTAACGCATCATCTAGCAGAGTAAAGGCTTTTTGTGATGTTGCACTGAGCGACACAATTGAGCGCTCTGAATCAAACGGTGATTGAAAGCCTGTAATTACCGCCATATCACCACTACTTTTTATGCTCACTTGTATTTTATCTGTTGCTTGTTCATCGTAAGCACCATTGTATATAGCTTGTTTAATAGCGCGCTGATTGTTATCAAGTAAGATATTAGTTTGTGCGTCTTCATCTAAGTTATTAGCAATGCTATTAGATTTGGCGATTACTAAGATATCTTTATCATCTAAGTTGGCATCTTCATTTAAATGAGCAACGCTTATTCTATGAGCGGGGTAACCTGTGATAGCACCAAAGTGGCCTGTTAAATTAAACAATACAGATAGCGCCTTAGGTGATGGAACTTCATCTATCAATACTAAAGTTTGTTGTAAGTCTGCGTATTTTGTAAATGGGAATCCGCTGTTTGCAAATACATTTAAGTCAGGTAATGCGATGTAATGATCAAAGCCACTTACATCAATGTTGGAGTTTCCATCAATTACCCCGTATTCACCACCAGGTGGAGCAATGCCACATTCGCCTTTTTTAAGTACTGCAAATCTAAAGTCAAAATTTAACTCATTTCGGCTGGCAAGATTAATACCATCTAATGAAAAATCTTCAGCGCTTTGCGTTGTGTCTGTATTAGCGATTAAAGGCAACAAGGTTTTAGCGGTGGTTAACGATGTGTCTCTTTTATCTAGTAAAAAACCACTTATGAACTCTTGGTTTATTAGCATGTTTAAACGAGAATTTAAGGTTGCGCTCTCTGGGGTATTACGGTATTGCAAAGTAATAGGAATACCTTTTTCACGCCAAGTAAATAAATCAGGTGCAAAACGAACATTTAGCTTTATAGGACCATTGTTAAGTCCCTCAGCTTGTAGCTGAGTTGGGTAGTCAATAAGCTCATCAAAGTGCACGGGACGATCGCTTCTGAGCCATCTCGGCGCATCATAAGCTTTACGCAGTGGGAGTTTGTTAATTGCTTCAATGCTTGCACTTCTGCCTGTCATTATTTTATGACCAAATACAAGACCTGTGACCGCTGTTTTTAAATCTTTTTCGTCACGGCCCAAAATTAATAACATTTTATTGTACCTGTGAATCGGACTTGAAATTAGCTCAATTGTTGGCTTTTCAACATCTGGATAATCTTTTAAAAAATCAGGTTTTGAGTCATTAGTAATAAACACCACACTGTGCTGCTCTGGTGCTTTATTTAAAACTACTGGAAAGTTAGCGCCACGCCAGTCTGCTTGCGCACCAAACCAACTAGATAAAGTGGCAGCAGCTTCTATTGCTTGTGTATTAGGTGTGCTTGCAAATACAAAAGGTAAGTTTAATTTGTTGTAATCTTTAGCATCAAAAAATGGTTCTGGTAAATATTCAAGACGACTATCAATTGCTAACTGTTTTTGATTGACCGTGATGTTACTGGATTTATTTATTTCAGTCCAAATCGAGCGGCTAAAGTAGTCTTGGCAATTTAAATCATAATAGCCAACTAACTCAAAACGTATCTGATTATAATCTTGAATATATTTAGCGTTAAGATTTAAGCTATGGCTAGTTGTGTTTTTAACAACACTTAATTTCTCATTAATTGGTAAAACCGTAACTAAATTATCATTAAAATAAACTTTTAAATGTGAAACATTAGAGACCAAAGAAGGCGAATTTGTATACGAAAAATTAAGCTGTAAATTTGTACTTAATTTATCCACTCTATTAGTAAAGTCGACCCGTGAAGTATTATTTACACCATCAAGTTTGTAGCCATTGAAGCCTAAAGCCTCAAAGCTTAGCTGTAAGGTTGAAATGTTAGCACTCTCAGGGTAGCCATTTACAAACAGAGCTTTGTCTTGCATGGGCTCGATAGCGAGCACTCTATATGCGCTACTAATAAGTAACAATATTAGAAATGTATTAAGTAACTTTTTAATCATAATTATTATGCACTATCGGTTTTTTTGGAGTAAATGAATTTATGTAAATGACAGTATTAGTCATAAACTTAATAATTGGTTGTAACGCTCTTGGAGCATGAAATAGTAAATTACTAAAGCCCCGTAAACTGGTTTTTTGCACTTCTTTGAAGCTATACGATGGACGGTCATGTCTAAAATTATTTTGCCAATCTAACCAAGCATCTGCTCTTGAGAAAGTACACTGTATAAAAGCCCTTTGTTTTTCGAGAGACAGATCTTTGAGGGTCAGCCCAATTTGTTTTTTACGGGTATTACACACATAAGTTGTAAATGAAAACTGTTTGTTACCACGACTCATTAATAATTCAATTTTATCGTTAACACGACATAAATGCGCATGCTCAGTTTCTATGCCTACACCATTATCTGAATAATCCGTTATTTTTACTTTTAAAGTATGTCCATTAGCTAAACGAACGCCGGCGGGGAAGTTCGCCTTGATACGATGCGAGTGTCTAACTTGGCGAGCTTCAGCAGCAACTGCAACCGCAGCCCCTAAAATAATAATATTATAAATGGCCCAGCCCATACTAATTAAAAGTACGCCAATTTGGGTTGGATCACCTAAGAACAAGCGTAGAACCCCAACAGTTATACCTAATAAATTAATAAGTAATAAAATTAAATAAGGCTTAGATATACCCCAATCGTAATGCTCCTCGTCATTTAAGCCTCCTTTTTCTGTCACGTTAAATTTACCCTTGTTAGGATTAAATAAAGCAACGGTGGTTGGTTTTAATATGTACCAAGCAAGTACTGATTCATACACCTCTCCCCAAAATGAGTACCTATACTTACCTTGAATACGTGAATTGGTCGCTTTTATCTGGATAAGCGTTGGCACAACATAAATAAAGATAGCCAAAAACGGAGCGTAAATAATGTATGCATTAAAGTATATAAGCGCCAAAGGGGCTGTTAAAAACACAATACGTGGAATACCCGATAAAAAATGCAGCATAGCGTTTATGTAACACAAGCGCTGAGGAACACTTAAGCCTTTACCCATTAACGGGTTATCGAGTCTAAAAATTTGCGCCATACCACGAGCCCAACGGATACGTTGGCCTATATGTGCAGAAAGACTATCTGTAGCAAGCCCCGCAGCTTGTGGAATATTTATGTAAGCTGTTTTATAGCCTGCGCGTTGCATGCGAAGTGCTGTGTGAGCATCTTCAGTTACAGTTTCAAATGCAAATCCACCAATATCATCAAGCGCTTTTCGTTTTAATACGGCGCAAGAACCACAAAAAAAGGTTGCATCCCACATGTCGTTACCGTCTTGAATCAGTCCATAGAACAACATGTTTTCGTTAGGAATTTGACTGTGGTTATTAAGATTTCGCTCAAATGGATCTGCTGAGAAAAAGTGATGCGGTGTTTGCACTAAACACACCTTACTGTCTTTTAAAAATTGTCCCATCGTCATTTGCAAAAATGAGCGAGCAGGGACGTGATCACAATCAAAAATAGCAATGTATTCACCATCTGTATAACGCATAGCGCTATTCATATTACCTGCTTTTGCGTGATTATTATCTGGGCGAGTTAAATAACCGACGCCAACCTCTTGAGCAAATTCACGAAATTCAGAGCGTTTACCATCATCAAGAATATAAACGTTTAATTTATCTTCTGGCCAATCAATACTTAGAGCAGCAAGAGTTGTTGGTTTTACAACACTCAATGGCTCATTATAAGTTGGTATGTAAACATCAACAGTTGGCCATAAATCAGTGTCTTTAGGTAAAGGAATAGGTTTTCGTTCAAGTGGATTAATAGTCTGAAAAAAACCTAAGATAAGTACAAGCCAAGCGTAGGTTTCAGCAAGAAGTAAACCACTGCCTAAAACTAAAGCGACAGGGTCATCCCAGTTTAAAGTCTCTGTGTAACGCCACCATAAATAGCGAGAGGAGGTTGTAACTGATAGAGTGATCATGACTATCGTCGCCATTTGTCCTTTCACTCGTTTAAGTGAGTATGCAACTAATAAAATAAAGCTTATAAAAACGGCTTGAGCTTCCAGACTAAAAGGAATGGTTACAAATATAGCCAGTAAAAATAAAATAAATGCGAGGACAATATACTTTACTAACTTATTTTGCCAAATGAGTGAATCAGCCATTGTTTTAAAAGCACTTTTTTTAGTATTACCTTTACTTTTTGATAGCGTTCGCCTTAATAATTTACCTAGCTTTAAATCGAACCAACGTAACTGTTTTAAGAAGGTGCTCACACTATCGTAAAAATAGTTAACTGCATTTTCTTTAATTGAGCTTACTTTAGGATTACTTTTAAAAAGCACTAAGAAAACGCTTTGTATAATAAAGCGAACCACATTCGAATAAATGTAGTTGCGGTAAGGCAGCTTTAAGTGTGGGTAATAATCATAAAGTATAAGCTCAAAGTGATTTTTGTGCTGTTTAATCTTTATAAATAATGAGGCTAATAGTGTAATGAAAGGCATTAAGAAAGCCTCTATCACGTTTACTTTGTGATGGTTAAAGTAACTATAGAATTTAAATAAAATATAGCGCACGAGTTTATCTGTAAATAAAATGCTCAACAAAACATATAGCGTGCTGTGTACGGGACGGTTGTATAATAATGTAATAGTCATTGTTATAAGGCAGCTTTACTTACAAGCCAACCAGCGAGTGTTTCGAAATCATCATTAGCTACACTATAAGGAGCGCAATTTAGAGCTACATTTCTATATGCAGTAGACTCTTTAATTACCTCGTCACTATTAATAAAAAATGGAGCCATAAGAGGTAGAGTTGATTGCCAAAGAGAGAATAAATCAAATTCAAGCACTGAAGCTGAGTTGTAGCGGTTAGCTAAAAAGAAATGCTTCCAGTTAGAGTCTGATTTTTTTAGTTTTTGTAGGCGTTTATATATTAAGCTATGGCAGATGGCATCACAACTAATGAGCTCTAAAACAATATCATTTCTCTCCAAAGGAAGTTGTGCTAACTCGATGTATGAAGGGCAGTCAAAAAGTAGCCACGTATTAGCAGTACAGTCAAATCTATTACAATTATTAATTAGCTTTTTAATATCACTCGGCTCTGCATGACTATCACCGAAGGGTAAGAATATTATACCATCACTGTCTTGATGAAAGTGCGTGATAGCTTTTTCAAAACTTGATTCATTGCTCCAGCCTTTGGTACATTTCCAAGGTAAACCAAAGTGCAAACCTAAATCGCTTTTTGCGTCTAAATCTATTGCGATAACATTAACATCAGATTTTTTTAATACGCACGCGAGATTTGCCACAACAGAAGTACTGCCGAGCCCGCCTTTTACGCCTTTAATAAAAATTCTTTGCAATGTTAATTACTCACTAACTAGTTGTTGAACTTACGAAAGAGTTCAATTCGTTATTTATTTCTTTAAGTAAGGCGTATTTATTGATTGTTTCAATGTTTTTTTGCTTATTAACAATCTCAATGTAATCTTCACTATTGCCACCGAAACGTAAGGTTAAATTTTCTATGTCACTAGATGTTAACGTTTGTGAATTCTTATGAGCTAAATTATGCATTACAACCTTATTCGGCGACTTCAATTAATTTTATTAAAAGTGGACAATATTTGGGTATTATATATAGAATAACGGGTAAAACTAGTAAAAAAGTATTTTTTTATAGGGTATTTTAAGTGCATAACTTTAACATAACGGGATTAGAGCCTGCTGCAAAAGAGTTAAAACCGGCTTCAAGTTATGCTGTTTTAGCTCCTTTAGATAATTTTGCAATCGAACTGGCATTACATTCAATTAACCAAAGTTTGGTTAATGATATTTATATAGTTTCCCAAGAAATAGAATCATTCTTTGATTCTTCTTTTTCAAAACCGCTAAATTATGCGTATGAACATAACAAAGTATACCCATTTTCCCTCTCTTCTGAGGCGCAGAATTACTCTATTGGACGTATTACAAAAGGTATAATTAGAGAGGTCAGTGCCTATAAAAGCTTACATCAAGCACTTATTTTTATTCATTTTAATACAGCTCAATTTAATAGCGCAGGTGAAGAAAACATACAAATAGTTATTAAAGAGTGCAATGCATTTGCTCAAAAAACGGGAGCTACGATATTATTTTTAATATCAGGGCCAGATATTGCCAACTACCGTTTTTTACTTCGTCGTTTAAATAGGTTTTTAGATGGGCTCATTTTTGTTGATAATGATGCAGCGGCACGAGTACTTGAATATGATTACTGGTGCCATAGTACAGGTGTAATTTCAAACGAACATTACCAGCTATCGCTAAATAATAACCAGTTTATTGTTCAAGAGCCCATAATTAGCCAAAGTAAAAAACTTGAAAACTCAGATTTTTCTGATGAAGATGATGTGTGGCTTGTGCAAAATGCGGTACCTGAAGGTACAAAGTTACCTGTAAAATATAAAACGGTTAAAGATAATAATGAGTTATTTAATAAAGGCCCAAAAGTAGAAGCTGCTACATTAGTATTTGCTGTTACACGCTACACAGATCTCGCATTATTAGGTAAGCAGTGTTTTGAACTGAGAAAAAATTGTGGTCGCTGGTTAAAACTCGTAATTCAAAATGTAGATGGGGTAATTCGCCATCAGGATGAATGTTTGTTCTTAACCTTAGGTGTTAATCTAATTTTATATAGCTTTTCAGAGCCTTCTAGATTGTTATCGCAAATTCAATCAATTCAAGGATTTCAGTTTTCAAGGCCTTTGCCTGAATCAGTAGAGCATGTATTAAAGTATACTGAGAATACTTTTTCGAAAGGCTATTTACCTTTTTATGAATTTACCAAGCAGGTAGAAATACATAGCGACTCTGCGGCTAACCTAGGCGTTAGCGGGGTGCTCGTTAAATTAGAGCTTTTGCCAAGAATAGACCCAATACATCCCCTACATTTATTTCATATCAAGCGCGAAGGAGACGTATTTAGTATCGCAAAAAATACAGTTTATTTGTATTTACACGCTTGTCGAGAGAATGATGTGGATAATGCAATTAAACATCTTTTTAAGCTAAAGACGAATGATTTCTTTGCACTGCAAAATATAATTTCAGATCATTTTTACATACAGCAAGAGTGTAAACAGTTGAGACGTTTTTATAATGGAGAAAATCTCGTTGATTACTCACAGCAGCTTGTTGAGAATGACAGTTATAAATTTTCACCTGATATTGCACAAAATGTGACTGAAAATATTGAAACTCCCGAGTTCTTCAATAAAACCAGACCCGATGCAAAGCCTTTTACAATGAAGTTAAGGGGATAAATAATGAGTATAAATCAGTTCTTTATTACCGCTTTCTTCGCAATGATACTGGGCGCTGTGCTTTGCATGTCAGGAATTCATATATTGGCTCAAATTAAAAAGTATTATTATAAGCTTACTTTTAAGCATGAAATACTTGAGCCTTATACACCAAACAAAAATAAAAAGGATAAGCAGTGAAATTATCAGGGTTAGGGGTATGGAACCTTTACTTTTTAGTGAAATTTGCCCTCTATTACTATGGTGCAATTGATTTTAATGTGCTTGCAAATGCTGCTCTTGCTGCAATGCTCGTTATTAATTTTAATACAATGGCAATAGAAAAAGTCAAACATATAGTCGGTGCTATATTTGCGGTAGTGCTACTTTATAAAGATTCTTGGCTGCCGCCGATAAATCGATTAACTAAGCAAGCTGGTAATGTTCAAGATTTTAGTTTTGGCTATTTTCTTGAGTTATTAGAGCGAGTTATTAATGTTGATATGTTGTTGGCTTTATTCGTGATTAGCATTTGTTTTTGGTACACATCGCAATGGGTACGCTTTACTACTATTACTGTTATTGGGCTTATGGTTGTAGGGTGGCAAGGTGATGATTCTCAATCACAAGTTGCAAATAATGTGGTTAATTCTTCCACAATAACAAAAAAGCAATACGACACTCAAGCACAAGTGGTTACCCAGGCAACTCAATCTCCTGATCAAAAGTTAGCTGATTTTTATCAGCAGCAAAGCTTGCTAACCAGTCATTTTCCTAGTCAAGTAAATGGAGAGCTATTTGATATAATTATCTTAAATATATGCTCTATGGCTGTTGATGATTTAGATACTATTGGTATAAGCGTCACTGAGATGTATAAAGATTTTGATGTGGTATTTTCAGACTTTAATTCTGCTACTTCATATAGTGGCCCAGCCGCCGTAAGACTCTTACGTGCCAGTTGTGGCCAAACTAGCCAAACAGCGCTATTCAAAGATGCGCCAGAGCAGTGCTATTTATTTAAAAATCTTGAAAAGCTTGGTTATCAAAATAATGTTGTTATGAACCATGATGGGCATTTTGATGGATTCAAAGATTTAATCAGCAAATATGGTGGTTTAGACAGTACGCCATTTGATATTGATTCGATGCCAGTTGCGCAGTATGGTTTTGATGATAGCCCAATTTATTCTGATGGTGCTGTTTTAAATAGCTGGTTAGATCAGCAAGCAAAAAACTGTAAACCTTGCGCTATGTATTACAATACTACAAGTTTGCATGATGGTAACCAATTGGCAAATCGCGCCCGTATGAATAGCCAGCAGAGCTATCCAATAAGACACGAAAATTTATTCAATGATATTGGTAAGTTTATTAAAAATCTCGAAAAGCGTGGTCGTAATGTAATGCTTATGGTGGTACCAGAGCATGGTGCGGCCTTGAAAGGAGACAAAGTGCAATTTGCAGGGTTACGTGAAATACCTAGCCCTACGATTGTATCTGTACCAGTTGCTATTAAGTTTATAGGCCCTGATGTACAAAGCTACTCGCAAGTAGTAATTGATGAATCGACTAGTTACTTTGCACTTTCAGAGCTAGTAAGTAAAACGCTGCAAACAAATGTTTTTGGTGGCAATAGCAGTGTTGCGAGTTTACTTGAAAACTTACCGAAGGCCCCCAAAGTTGCTGAGAATGCAGATACAATAATGATGTATGTTAATCAACGTCCTTATATTCAACTTGATGGAGGCGATTGGTCAGCTTATCCACAAGGTAAGTAATTTATAATTCCTTTTTTAAAAAGCAATATAGGTTGTCTATATTGCTTTTCCTACCTGCTAGCAGATAATTAGCTTTGTCCAAAAATGTTTACAATAAGCTACCTTCTCAAAGCGAGTTAGCGTATTATTCGCCTAATATAGTTTTTCCTTATCTGAGGATGTATGCGTCTAGATATTCACTGTGCTGATCGAATTGGTATTGCTCAAGAAATCCTTAACATATTAGTTAACTACAGTGTTGATTTAAAAGGGATTGAGGTCGACTCTTTAAATTGTCGTATGTATGTTAGCTTTCCTGAAATCGAATTTGAACAATTTCAAAAGATCATGCCATCTATAAGGCTAATCGATGGTGTGCATGATGTACGTACTACCGCATTTTTGCCATCTGAGCGTGAGCATAACGAATTAAATACATTGCTGCGTGCATTGCCTGATGGGGTGATCTCTATTGACGCTAAAGGTTGGGTGCGTTTGTGCAATGATGCTGCATGTAAAGACTTGCAACTTACTGAAAAAGAAGTGATTGGTGAGAATATTAATAACTTGCTTAAGGGCTTTAACTTTACACGTTGGTTAGAAGGTAAAGAGGTGCTTGGGCAAACGACTCGCGTTGAAGTCGCAGGTGAGGACTTTATAGCAGATATTTTACCTATTGCAGTGCCGCAAGGTGGAGAAGGTGATGTACTTGCTGGTGCCGTTATTAATATAAAATCGCAAAGCCGTTTAGGTCAGCAAGTTAGTGCATTCAGGAGGTACGGACAAGAAAGCTTTGCCACTATTCATAATTTTAGTACGGCAATGCGCCGAGTGGTACGTGAAGCACGTAAAATGGCGCAGCTAGAAGCTCCTATCTTGATTACTGGTGAAACTGGCACAGGTAAAGAGTTATTAGCTCGCGCATGTCATTATGCGTCTAACCGCTCTGTTAAGCCTTTTATTGCACTGTCGTGTGCTTCACTTCCTGATGATGTTGCTGAGTCTGAATTATTTGGTTATGCCGGATATGAAGAAAATGCAGCGCCAAAGCGCGGTGTATTAGAACAAGCTGATGGTGGAACTGTATTTTTAGATGAAGTTGGCGAAATGTCGACTCAGCTACAAACTAAGTTACTGCGCTTTTTACAAGATGGTACATTTAGGAAAGTAGGCGATGAGAACGAAGTTAAAGTAAATGTACGTATAGTTGCAGCTACTCAAAAAGACTTACCTGCAATGGTACAAGAAGGTGTTTTTAGGGAAGATTTATATTACCGTATAAATGTTTTAACACTTGAAATATCTCCGCTTAGAGACCGTAAAGCTGATGTTGGACCATTAGCAGAGCATTTTATTCAAAAATATGCGCAGCAAAATGGGTATGCTATTCCGTTACTTTCACAGGAATGTTTGAAATTTTTACAAGAGTACCCGTGGCCGGGCAATGTTCGTCAGCTTGAAAATGCAATATATCGAGCAGTATCTTTATTAGATGATAGTGAGTTGCGTGTAGAGCATTTACAATTGCCAACTTTCACTCATGATTTAGGGTATTTAGAGTCAGATTTCGAAGGTTCATTAGATCAAGCTGTTAAGCGTTTTGAAGCGACACTGCTTCGTAAGCTCTATCCTGCATATCCGAGCTCAAGACAATTAGCAAAGCGTTTAGGTTTAAGTCATACAGCTGTCGCTAATAAATTACGTGACTATGGAATTAACCGAAAAACGGTTAAGGTTTAATGCAGTGTTACCTATTCATTGGGCTATGTGAGGTAATAATGTTTTTTGAACATTTGTTAGGCTGAAAAATTAACTTTAATAGGTAAAACTTTACGTGAACTTATATATCAGACTCCTTTTATTATTTTTTAAAATTAAACGCAATAGACAACACCAAAATTTACTTGATACTGTAGATATTGATTATAGAGTCTTACCTAGTGATTGCGATATTAACCTTCATTTAACAAACTCTCGTTATCTCGCTATGATGGATTTATCACGTACATGGATGACGGAAAGAGTAGGTTTACTTAAGCAGATAATGAAGCGCCGCTGGTTCCCAATAGTCAATGCGACGGCTATTACTTATATCCGCGATATTAAGCCTATGCAGCGATATACCATAAGTACAAAGTTAGTTGGGTGGGATCATAAATACTTTTACATCGAACAAAAGTTTCATTCAAAGCGAGGGTTACATGCTATTGCTTATGTACGCGGTGTATTTAAAAGCAGACAGGGTATTATAAGTATTGAAGAGATGCTTGAAGTTGCTGGTTTTAAAGGAAAAACACCTATATTGCCGAGTGAGGTTATGCACTGGAAAGAAATGCTTGAGCAGAAAAAAATAAGTAACTTACCCAAGTGATTTATAGCTTTTAAAAATGAAAAAAAGGCCTTTCGGCCTTTTACACACATAGTAAATATAGCTAAGTATTCCTTAACTATATCATATACTTTAAAAGTTATATCTAACACCAAACATAGCCACAATAGGGTCAAGCTCAACCGTTGATGTTAATGTCTTTGTGCCATTAGCATAAACAGTTGCATCAGTGTCAATATCCATAATTGATACCATGGCATGTAGGCCCCAATTTTCATCTATTTTATAGTTAGCGCCTATTTGTGCCATAAAACCAAATGAATCATCTAATTTTACTTCCACATCTTCAGTTCCCAGCGTTGTTTTAAGCGCTTGAGATGGTTGTTCATCAAAAAACACTGTGTAGTTTATACCTACACCTACGAATGGCCTAAGCGCATAGCTTGAATCTAAAAAGTGATATTGAGCAACTAATGAAGGCGGAAGTTGTTTTATATCTGCTATTTTATTACCAGCTAAACCACCTGTACCGTTTACGTCGTGCGAAAATGGTGTTGCTGCGATAAGTTCTAATACCCATTTATCGTTAAATGCATAGTCTACAGTGATACCTAATTGAGTATCTGAATCGCCATTTAGTCCCAGAGTGGGAGCTTCATTAATTGATGAGCTGCTGTTATCAGGGTTTACGTTTATAGCGCCAACATTTACGCTAAAGTTAGCGTGTGCAGCCGGAGATAATGCAAGTAAAGATGTTAATAATGCAAAGCTAATTTTGGTTTTCATGTTGTTCTCCAAGAACTACTATTTGATGGAGCTATTATTACTGTTAAACAAATATAAAAACCTGTTCTAGATCAAAGTTTCAAAATTGTTTGAACCTTGCAAAGTGTTTTATTGATTTAGATTAATTTTAGTGTAGTTCTGTTCTCACAGGGATTGACTACTGATTTGATTTTCAGTCATTAAATTGTATTGAAGGTGACACCGCTTAGTCATAAACTAAATTTTAATTAATCCATTTTAAGCAATAAACTGTACCTAAAACGTTTCTAGCCGTATCTGAAAAAATTATGAGCATTGAACAAAAGGTTATTGAACACTTGCAAACTCATCTTCAATTTAATAATTTAGTGCCAATCGCTTGTGAAGTTACATTAAATGTACGCTATAGCCGCAGGTACAACAGTGATGCCACTAAAGCAGTGGTAATAGTGCTTCGCAGAGTTTTACTGAGTCTTTCACTATTGATTGGGAAAGGCTATCTAAGCCTTATTACATCAAGCATAATCTTGGCTGGAACTTACTTGCTTGTGTTGAGCTGGCCATTTATAAGCATACTTCAATTTTTCCATTACTAAGCACTAATGGAGGTACGTCAGATAGACGTTTTTTGCCGATCCCACACTCAAGTGATTGAATGTGGGGTTTGTAGTGGCACTATTCATCAGGCTAATAAATATGTCTCGATCAGTGATCTTGTTAAAATTAAAGGTATTTATACCGCGGTACTTGAGAAAGTATTTATAAAAAATGAAATATACACTAAGTACTTTTTAGGGTGTAAAGTACTCAGTTGAATTTTGTAATTAATCTAGATAACGCTTCGCTTTGTTTTCTTTTACACTCTTAAGATCGACCAATACCAACCCATCGATACAATTATTAAAATCAGGGTCAATACTAAAGCTTAAAAATTGTACCCCGCCAGGCTGACAAAGCTCCGTATATTGCTTAAATAAAGTAGGGACTTGAGCCCCCAGATTAGCAAGTACGTGCTTTAACTCTACAAAATCTTCTTTAACATCGCTTCCATTAAAAAGACTATGGCATTGGGTTAGTTGTTGCTCAGTTAATTTAAACTCATTATTAGGCGTGGCTAGCTCAATGCTACTTTTATAATAATGCTGATAGTAATAAATAAGTATGGACTTTGCTTGCTCGGGAAGTGTACTAGATACACTTACAGCGCCAAATAGGTACCTGAATTGAGGATAGTTTTTTATAAAAGCACCAATACCATACCATAAATAATCAAGGCTTTTTCTACCCCAATATTTAGGTTGTACAAAGCTCCTACCAAGTTCAATCCCCTGGTGTAGATAAGGAGTCATAGCATCGGTATAAGAAAATAAACTATCAGTATATAACCCTTCGCGACCATGTTTTTGTATTATTTCTTGTGCGCAGGCTAGTCGATAGGCACCTACGAGCTCTAATTGCATAGGATCCCATAGTACAAGGTGTTGATAATCCATATCATACTTATCTATATCACGACGCTTACCGCTTCCTTCTCCTACAGCTCTAAATGCAATTTCTCTGAGGCGCCCTAACTCTCTAAAAATAGGTGAGCTACCTGTATATTGATATAAATGAATGTGCATACCGTCTTGAGTTTTACCTAGTAGCTGGCACTGTTCAATTGTTTTTTTCAGTTCTTTCCTGCATTCGGGAGTCGCAATAGGTGTTTGCGTTTTTAGCGGCAGCGCTTTTTTTGTTGGAAGCCTATAGAGCTGCTTGCGGATCAGATTTACAATTTCTTTATCTTTAAGGTTTTCAATTAAGTAAGATTCTGGCGGGATAGAAGCACCGATTTCGAATTCTAGAGATTTTTGGCGTTGCTTAAACATTTCTGTCACTAATAATAAACTTGCCAATGGCTTGTAGATCATTGAAGTACCATAAAAAAGAGGACTGTTTTTGGCCTTAATAAAAATAGGTAAAATGGGACAATTTGCTTTTTTAGCCATACGTAAAAAGCCACTATTCCATTTACAGTCTTTAATGCCTGTAGGTCCTAAACGTGATACTTCTCCTGCTGGAAATATAAGTAATGCGCCTCCATCTTTCAAGTGGTTTTGTATATTGCTAAGCTCCTGCTTTTTACTCATACCAGATAAGTTATCTACGGGGAGCAAAATTGAGTGCATTGGGGTAACCGACATTAGCATGCGGTTTGCGACTACTCTTAAATCTTGTCTTACTGTTGAAAGTACTTTAATAAGTGCTAAAGCATCCAATGAACCGATAGGGTGGTTGGCCACTATAACTAGTTTACCTTCGTCAGGAATATGCTCTATCTGTTTAGGTTTATAACGTGTATCAAAATTGAGTTCATCAAGTACTTGCTCAACAAACTCTAATCCTTGTAGGTGAGGGTATGTATCACCAAAGGCGACAAACTCTTGTTCATGCAATAAGTAGCCTAACCCTTTTTTGACTAAACCTTTTACTTTTGGAGAGTTCTCTAGTTGTGGTAAGTTTGCAGCAATTACTTTATCAACACTTATCATATTAACCTCATATTCAATTTGGTTTATTCGCGCTATGCGTAAGGTTAAAAAAAGGGTGTGACAATCACTTTGCAGTTGTGTGACTTTTTAAAGTGTTAACTTATCAACTTTGTATTCTTAGGAGAATTTATGTCGATATTGATTGCTATAACAGGGCGTGACAACACAAAATTAATAACTAAGTTACAAGAGAGACTACCAAGTACATTAATAGAGCAGTGGCCTGATTGCAAAAATGTAAATAACGTGGATTTTGTACTTGCATGGAAAGCGCCAGAATCTATGTGGTTACAGCTGCCTAATTTAAAGGCCGTGTCGTCATTTGGTGCCGGTATAGATAGTATCGACTTAACATTATTACCTGAATATGTCGAAGTTGTACGCATTGTTGACGAACAATTAGCAGAGGACATGGCTGAGTATGTACTTACACATGTGTTGGCGCAAAAGTTACGCTTGAAAGAGTATTATATTAAACAAACGCAGCAGGTATGGAAGCCCAAGCGGGCACACAATAATAAGCATGTTGGGATACTTGGGTTTGGTGAATTAGGAAAAACATGTGCGAAAAAGCTTATAAATAATGGTTTTAAAGTAAGTGCTTGGGCTCGAAATAATAAGACTCCTGATAATGTTAGTATGTTTTATGGTGCTGAAGGGCTTGAACGGATGCTTCCTGACATTGACTATCTCGTCTGCTTACTACCACTTACAAAGGCAACTAAAGGCATCATAAATTACTCAATGTTGGCAAAGCTGCCTCCACGTGCTGTTGTCATTAATGCGGCACGAGGTGGTCATGTTGTTGAGCAAGATTTATTAGATGCATTAAATAATGAAAGTTTACGTGGTGCTACGCTTGATGTATTTGAGCATGAACCATTAGTCGGTTCACATCCATACTGGAGCCATCCAAAAATTACACTTACTCCTCATTGCGCTGCTTTATCTGATTTAAACAGTATTATTGAGCAAATAGTAAAAAATATCGAATGTTTGAATCAAGGTTTGGCGCTAAATAATCGAGTGGATAGAATGGAGGGCTATTAAATAATTTAATAAATAGCTTGTTAACATATGTAATTTTTATTATTGTTTAGGTTATTCTCAAAATAAAAATTATAAAGAGGGTTTATGAAGTCTACTCAAAGTGGTGTTAAATTAAGCGTAGTGGTTATTACAATCATTATTCTAGGTGTTTCAGCTTGGTTTAATCAAGCAAGTGCAGAATCCTCCCCTTCTAATAATGAAAGCGTACAGGTAGCCAGAGATTAACTTAGATCATTATAAGTGCGCAGTTACTCTTGATCCATTTGAAGAGTTAATCTTAGCGCTGAGTACGTTAAAGTTTCTACTCTATTAACACACTTTCTTATCTCAAATCATTAGTATCTGTTTGGATACTTAGCTTGTTTTTAATTTCAATATTATAGCTGCAACCGTTCATAAATTGAATTGCACATTACGTACATTTCGTAAAGCGGACTATGTAAATCATAGCTCGCATCTATTGTGATTTAGTTAAACTTTGTTGGGGGTTATTGAACCACTTTTGCTTTAAAGTTTATTGTAGTGTTTGATTCAAATAATTCCGCTTGGCCACTTTTAATATAAATAGCCTAGCAATGCTAGGCTATTAAATATTCTAAGGGTAAATTGTTAATTTTGAGTTGCATTAAATTGTCCAAATGTATAAACCTTGAACAGATAGAAAGTATTGATCAGCACTAAACTCATATTTGAAATAACACTCGAGGACATAAGATCTAAGCTAAATGATAAGAATAATAAACCACAAGCACTAACGGCGGCAACGCGCAGTAATGTTATCTGGTTAATAAAGAATGCACCTAAACCTAGTGCAAGTAGTGTTGTGTTTAAAAGCCAATCTAGCTCGTTTAGCATGGTCGTTTCAATAGTTCAGTTGTTGAAAAAAGGAGCGCCATTATGTTGATATTTTGCACACCTTTCAACCAAGTAATTTTAAAATTTCAGATTAGTTTTTTTGATGGTTAAGTGTGTGTTCCACACAGGAAAGCCATTAGTAATAATATAAAATAACTCTTTTATTTATCTGTGTCTTTAAATGATGTGGTTAGATGGTGATTTATTAGTGTGAGCATTACCGACTTTACAAATGAAAGGGTTTATCTGTTAGTGTTTTTATTTTACTCGCTGTAATTTTTATAGATGGATAAAATGGCTCATTAAAACTAAAATTGCTGGAGTAAAGTAGATTGTGTTGCTGAAATATTTTTAAATATACTTTTTAATTTGGATCTTTTTATTTTAGAAATAAAACAAATCTATTTTTTGTGTGGTTTCAATAATAAAGTCAATTTGTGTACCAGTTATGATAACTTATAGCTAGTTTACAGCCTAAGAGGAACAAAGATGAATACGCAGCTATCAATTTTAATTGTAGATGACGTTAGCACTGTGCGTAGCTTTTTAAGTCAAACGCTTATGCATTTAGGAATAGATAACGTAAGAGAAGCATCTACAGCCTCACAATGCATTAGTGAGTGCAAAACTGCAAATTATAATATCATCTTTTTAGATATAGAATTACCCGACGGAGATGGCAAAGAGTTAATTGCACAAATCAATGAGTTATGTCCTGAGACAAATGTGGTGATGGTGTCGGCCCATTCAGGTATAGAGAATGTTAAAGATGCAATCGATAAAGGTGCCAAAGGGTTTATAGTAAAGCCATTTACACCTAAAAAAATAGCAGCAATACTTAAGAAGTTTTACCCGGATTTAGAAAGTGTGCAATAACTAACACTAGTCCGCAATAATACCTAACCAATTTGAAGGGTTAAACCTGACGCTAACTTCGTTAATAGTTCTGATAGAGGGCAATTAAATAGCGAAATTTTTGCCTTGTTATCGTCACAGTTATCTTATCTCAAAATAGACCACTTAATTAAGCGAATTGACTTAAGATATATTTAAAATTAAAACAAAAAAAAACCGGCAAAAGCCGGTTTTTATACTATCAAAAACAAATTATAGAGCTTTGATTTTAGCTGCTATACGGCTCTTGTGACGAGCTGCTTTGTTTTTGTGGATTAGACCCTTAGTTGCGTAACGGTCTAGGATAGGTGTAGCAACAGAAAAAGCTTGCTGTGCAGCTTCTTTATCGCCCGCTTCAATAGCAACAATTACTTTTTTGAAGTAAGTGCGCATCATTGAACGACGGCTTGCGTTGTGCTGACGGTTTTTTTCGCTAGTAATAGCGCGTTTTTTTGCAGACTTGATGTTAGCCAAGGTTTGCTCCTAACAATCTTAAAATAAAGCTTAAATTAAAGGCCGTGGAATATGCCTGTTTTTATCATGAATGTCAAAGTAATTTTAACAATTCAAGAAAAACTGCTCCTTATAACGAACATCAATTTGCCGCTTTAGCAGTTAATATTGACATTGTAACAAAGCACAGACTCCCAGCCTAGTGCTTTAAAGCGATTTATAAAAAAGACTGTGGCATAATCACTTATCTTGGAGAGTTTTTAAGTAGGTTTAAGGTGTCAAAAGGTTTATTTCGCTCTGGTATGATTGTTAGCTGCATGACTATGGTATCGCGTATATTAGGGCTTGTTAGGGATGCTGTCGTTGCTAATTTACTAGGCGCAAGTGCAGCAGCTGATGTTTTTTTATTTGCTAATCGAATTCCTAACTTTTTACGCCGTTTATTTGCAGAGGGTGCCTTTGCACAAGCATTTGTACCTGTATTAAGTGAAATTAAAGAACAGCAAGGTGACGACAAGGTCAGACTTTTTGTAGCGCAAGCTGCAGGCACATTAGGAACTATTTTACTGATTGTTACTATTATAGGTGTTGTTGCTTCCCCTGTTATTGCAGCATTATTTGGTACCGGGTGGTTTATAGATTGGTGGCAGGGCGGAGCAAATACCGAAAAATTTGAACTTGCAAGTTCACTACTTAAACTTACATTCCCTTATTTATTTTTTGTAAGCTTAGTTGCACTTAGTGGTGCGGTAATGAATGTGTATAACCGTTTTGCTGTTGCTGCCTTTACACCTGTTTTGCTTAATGTTTCTATTATTACTTGCGCTATCTTTTTACATGATAAGTTTAGTGTTGGTGCATACGCCCTAGCTATAGGCGTATTTGCGGGTGGTATTGTACAATTGTTGTTTCAATTGCCATTTTTATATCGCGCTAAAATGTTGGCGCGCCCACGCTGGGCTTGGCAAGACGAGAATGTTAAAAAAGTGCGTAAGCTTATGCTTCCTGCATTGTTTGGCGTATCGATAAGCCAAATTAATTTATTGTTAGATACCATGATAGCCTCACTATTAATGACAGGCTCTATAGCATGGCTTTATTACTCAGATAGGCTAATAGAGTTTCCGCTTGGTTTATTTGGAATTGGTATTGCCACGGTTATTTTACCCGCACTTTCTAAATTACACAGCAGTAAAAAACTCAGTGACTTTCAGCATACACTCGATTGGGGAGTTCGCTTTGTAATATTTTTAGGCATACCAGCAATGGTTGGCCTAATGATAATTAGCCCACTTATAATTACGGTGTTATTCGATCATGGTGCTTTTAAAGGGGATAGTGTTGATCATGTAAAAGCGGTAAGTTTAGGTGTTGTTGCCTATTCAGTAGGGTTAGTTAGCTTTATGTTGATTAAAGTGCTCGCACCGGGCTTTTATTCCCGTCAAGATACTAAAACGCCCGTACGTATTGGTATTATAACTCTTGTGCTAAATATGGTATTTAACATTATATTGGCGCCTTTTATAGGTTACTTAGGATTAGCCCTTGCTACATCAATGTCGGCTAGTTGCAACGCGTTTTTACTTTACAGGCAGCTTAAAATAGAAAAGGTTTATCAGTTTTCTTCTATGAGTTGGCGCTTCACCATAAAGTGTATTATTGCAAGTATAGTTATGGGTTGTGTTACATGGTATGTAAGTAATTGCTATTATTGGGCTTCTTGGGCATTTACGCAGCAAGTTATATTGCTAATTTCCCTTGTGGCATTAGCTGGAGTTAGCTACTTTGCGATGCTCTTTTTAATGGGTGTAAGACTAAATACGATAAAAAGTGTAGCAATTACTGAATCAAACTAAAAAAAAGATTATAATCGGCAGCCTTGTGGCTTTTCCTTGGTATAAGTCGTGATAATACTCGCTGAAAAAAAGGCTTTAGGTGGCATGGAGTTAATTAGAGGTATACACAATATTCGGGCGAATCACTTTGGATGTGTGCTGACTATTGGTAATTTTGACGGTGTTCACTTAGGTCATTCACAAGTATTAAAAGGTTTGTTAGCAGATGCTAAAGCGCACAACTTACCAAGCACAGTAATGCTTTTTGAACCTCAGCCTCAAGAGTTTTTTGCTAAAAACAATGCCCCAGCAAGGCTTACGAGATTACGTGATAAGTTGCGTTTATTGAGCGATTTAGGCATTGAGCGTGTTATTTGTATTAGCTTTAATCAGCAATTTGCAAATATGCAAGCAGAACAGTTTGTAAGCGACATACTTATAAAAAAACTCGGGGTTAAAGCATTAACCGTAGGTGATGATTTTAGATTTGGGCAGCAGCGTAAAGGCAACTTTGATTTACTCGTTAATATGGGTAATAAGGCGGGAATGGATGTGCAAAGCACAGCGAGTTTTCGCCAGTTAAATGCTAGAGTGAGCAGCACATTGATTCGTGAAGCATTAGCTGCTGGTGATTTAGCCAGTGCAAAAGTGATGCTTGGCCACGACTACGCTATCTCTGGGCGCGTAATACATGGCTGGAAAAGAGGCCGTGAGCTTGGATTTAGAACAGCAAACATAGCGCTTAAGCGCCAAGTTTGCCCTGTTAATGGTGTGTTTGCTGTGCAAGCTACAATTGCAGGTAAACAAATTTTTGGGGTTGCAAATATAGGCAACAAACCCACATTTAATGGAACACGTGCACTTTTAGAGGTTCATCTTTTTGATTTTGCACAAGACATTTATGGACAATTTATGCACGTGGAGTTAATACAAAAACTCCGCGATGAGAAAAAATTCGAGACATTAACACAACTCACGGCGCAAATAACAACAGATGTTGCCGCCGCTAAGCAGTGTTTTGGTTTAAATTAGGCAGCCGATAGATACGGAATGTAGGATAAATGAGCGACTATAAACATACTTTGAATTTACCGGAAACACCGTTTCCAATGCGTGGCAATTTGGCACAACGTGAACCAAAAATGCTTAAAGCATGGTATGAAGACGACCTTTACGGTCAAATTCGCAGCGCTAAAAAGGGTAAAAAGACCTTTATTTTGCATGACGGCCCTCCGTATGCAAATGGCGACATCCACTTAGGCCACTCAGTAAATAAGATTTTAAAAGATATTATTGTTAAGTCTAAAACTTTATCAGACTTTGATTCGCCTTATGTACCTGGTTGGGACTGTCACGGTTTACCAATTGAGTTAATGGTTGAGAAAAAAGTAGGTAAGCCGGGTGTAAAAGTTACGGCGAGTGAGTTTCGTGAAAAATGCCGTGCGTACGCCAAAAAGCAAGTTGAAGGTCAAAAAGTAGACTTTAAACGTTTAGGCGTATTCGCAGATTGGGATAAGCCTTACTTAACAATGAACTTTGACTTTGAGGCGAATGCAATTCGTGTGCTTGGTCGTATTATTAAAAACGGTCACTTACACAAAGGCGCTAAGCCTGTACATTGGTGTACAGATTGTGGCTCTGCATTAGCAGAAGCAGAAGTTGAATATCAAGATAAACAGTCGCCAGCAATTGATGTACGCTTTATTTTTGCTGACCAAGACGCAGTAGTAAATGCGTTTGACCTAGCTCAAGGCCATGAAGGCCAAGGTAGTGTTGGCACTGTTATTTGGACAACAACGCCATGGACGCTTCCTGCAAACCGTGCTGTTGCTGTTCATGCCGATTTAGAATATGCGCTTGTGCAAGTTGAAGATGAAGGCGCACAGCAGCGTTTAATTTTAGGCTCAGAACTTGTTAAAGATGCAATGGACCGTTTTGGCTTTGATCATTACCACGTTTTAGGTTACGTAAAAGGGGCTGTACTTGAAAACTTGCAAGTAGCGCATCCTTTTTATGACTTTAATGTACCTGTGATTGTTGCTGAACACGTTACTACTGACTCAGGTACAGGTGTGGTGCACACTGCGCCAGGTCATGGTCAAGAAGATTTCGTGGCAGGCTTAAATTACAACCTTGAAGTCGCTAACCCTGTTGGTGCAAATGGTGTGTACTTACCAGATACTGAACTTTTTGCAGGTCAGCATGTATTTAAAGCAAACGCGAGCGTAATTGAAGTATTAAAAGAGCGTGGTGCATTAGTACATCATCATTCACTTACACACAGTTATCCGCATTGTTGGCGCCACAAAACGCCAATAATTTTCCGTGCTACACCGCAGTGGTTTGTAAGCATGGATCAGGCTAATTTACGTCAAGATTCTCTTAAAGAAATCAAAAATACACAGTGGTTGCCTGAATGGGGCGAAAGCCGTATTTCTAACATGGTTGAAGGCCGCCCTGATTGGTGTATATCTCGTCAGCGTACATGGGGCGTGCCAATTGCTTTATTTGTTGATAAAGACACCGGTGCTTTACACCCAAATACCCAAGAGCTTATCGAGCAAGCTGCAGAGCTTGTTGAAAAGTCAGGTATTCAAGCGTGGTATGACCTAGAGCCAGCGACTTTACTTGGCGAAGAAGATGCTAAGCAATACATGAAAGTGCAAGATACGCTAGATGTATGGTTTGATTCAGGTGTGTCGCACGCATGTGTAGTAGATGCACGTGAAGACTTAGTTGGCCCAGCTGATTTATACCTTGAAGGTTCTGATCAGCATCGTGGTTGGTTTATGTCATCAATGATGACATCGGTTGCGATTAATGGACATGCACCATATAAGCAAGTACTTACGCATGGTTTTACCGTTGATGAAAACGGTCGTAAAATGTCTAAGTCACTAGGCAATGTTATCTCTCCGCAAAATGTAATGAATAAGCTTGGTGCTGACATTTTACGTTTGTGGGTTGCTTCTACCGATTACACGGCAGAAATGACTGTGTCTGATGAAATATTCAAACGCTCTGCGGATCGATATCGTCGTATTCGTAACACTAGCCGTTACTTATTAGCTAACTTAAATGGTTTTGATCCTAAAACTGATCAAGTTGCTGTAGATGACATGGTTGAGCTTGATAAGTGGATTGTTGGTCGTGCAGCACAGTTACAAGACGAGATTTTAGCCGCTTACGATAGCTACCAAATGTTATTAGTAACGCAAAAGCTAATGAACTTCTGTACCGGTGAACTTGGTTCGTTTTACTTAGATGTAATTAAAGACCGTCAGTACACAGCTAAAAGCGAAAGCCATGCGCGTCGCTCTTGTCAAACTGCGCTTTACCATATCGCAGAAGCTATGACGCGCTGGATGGCGCCAATTATGAGCTTTACAGCACAAGAAATCTGGGAAGCCTTACCAGGCGAGCGCAGTGATTACGTATTTACATCGGTATGGTACGACGGCTTACAAGCACCAACGAGCAGTCAGTTTAGTAACGATGACTGGCAAGCAATTTTAAATGTACGCGATGAAGTAAACCGCTTGTTAGAAGCTGCACGTAAAGAAGAAGTAATTGGTGCAACACTACAAGCAACAGTTAATTTATTTGCGGATAAAGACCTTGCAAGCACACTTGCTTCACTAGGTGATGAGCTTCGTTTTGTATTGTTAACATCAGCAGTAAACGTTAAGCAGGTTGATAGCCAACCAGCAGATACGCAAGCAACAGAAATTGAAGGTCTATACATTAGCGTTGCAGCAACAGATGCAGCTAAGTGTGAGCGTTGTTGGCACTACAGCGACGATGTAGGAATTGACCCTGCTCACCCTGAAATTTGTGGCCGTTGCGTAAGTAATGTTGATGGCGAAGGTGAAAAGCGTCAATTCGCTTAGGAGCTTTACTCAGTGAGCAAACTAGCCCAAAAAAGTGGTTTAGTGTGGCTTTGGTTGAGTCTATTACTGTTAGTAATAGACTTTGCCAGTAAAACACTAGTTGTGAATACCATGGCTTATCAAGAGTCTATAAATTTACTGCCTGTTTTTAGTATTACTTACGTACATAATTATGGCGCAGCCTACAGCTTTTTAAGTGAAGCAGGTGGTTGGCAACGTTGGTTTTTAAGCTTTATAGCTATTGCCATTAGTGGGTTACTTGTTTGGTGGCTTAAGCGGTTACCAGCTACAAACAAAATATTGTGCAGTGCTTATGCGTTGGTACTTGCAGGCGCCATAGGTAACTTATATGACCGTATAGCTTATGGTTATGTAATTGACTTTATCCATGTATTTTACGATAAGTCACACTTTCCAGTATTTAATATTGCTGATTGCGCTATTTGTATTGGTGCCGCGTTATTATTATTTGATGCCTTTACAGGCGAAAGTCCGAAGGAGCATAAAGCATGAGCCAAGCTGTAATTGGTGAAAACTCGCAAGTTATTTTTCATTTTTCTATTAAGTTAGAAGATGGCTCTGCCGCAGACTCTACAAAGGTTCATAACAAGCCAGCTAAATTGACTATGGGCGATGGTAGCTTAACTGCTAACTTTGAAAAATGCCTGTTGGGGTTAACAGCTGGTGAAAGTAAAACATTTGAGCTTGAACCAGAAGATGCATTTGGGCAACCAAATCCAGATAATATTTACTATGTTGACCGTAGTAAGTTTGGCCCAGAAACACCAGCTCAAGTAGGTGCGATCATTGCGTTTACTCAACCTGATGGCACTGAACTTCCTGGTTTAGTCCGCGAAGTGCAAGGTGAGTCGGTAACGATTGATTTTAATCACCCTTTATCTGGCCAGCGTTTAACGTTTGAAGTTGATATTATTGAGGTAGAAGGTTAATGGAAATATTATTAGCTAATCCTCGCGGCTTTTGTGCGGGTGTTGACCGTGCTATTAGTATTGTTGAGCGTGCTTTAGATATTTTTGAAAAGCCAATCTATGTTCGCCATGAAGTAGTGCATAACAGGTATGTTGTTGATGGTCTAAAAACTCGTGGTGCTGTATTTGTTGAAGAGCTTGATCAAGTACCTGACGACAGCATTGTCATTTTTAGTGCACATGGGGTATCACAAGCTGTTCGTAATGAAGCTAAGCGTCGTGATTTAAAAGTATTTGATGCAACGTGCCCGCTTGTAACTAAAGTGCATATGGAAGTTACACGTGCTAGCCGTAAGGGCATTGAGTGTATTTTAATTGGTCACCATGGTCACCCTGAAGTTGAAGGTACTATGGGACAATACGATAACCCAGCTGGTGGTATTTATCTTGTTGAAACGGTTGATGATGTTGTTGCGCTTAATGTAAAAAATGCTGAAAATCTTTTTTATTGCAGCCAAACAACACTCTCAGTTGATGACACAGCAGATGTTATTGACGCACTACGCAATAAGTTTCCATCAATTGACGGACCTCGTAAAGATGATATTTGCTATGCAACGCAAAATCGTCAAGATGCCGTTCGTGACCTAGCTGATAAGGTTGATGTGCTTTTAGTTGTAGGTGCTAAAAATAGCTCTAACTCTAATCGTTTACGCGAACTTGCCGATAAAATGGGTACCGTTGCTTATTTAATTGATGATGCTACTGATGTTCAAGAGCAATGGTTTACAGATACAAAGTCGGTAGGTGTAACAGCAGGAGCATCTGCGCCTGAAGTGCTTGTGCAAGAGGTAATCAAGCGTTTAAAAGAGTTAGGTGGCAAGCAGGTAATAGAGAATCCAGGTGAAGAAGAAAATATTGTATTTGCTGTTCCTGTTGAGCTACGTTAATTTAAATACATTTAGCATTTAAATTAAAGGAGAATCGTTATGAGCAAATCACTACAAAATGATGGTTTGCTTTTTTCGGCTCTTTTTAATGAGCGAGGTGTATTAGCCACACTTATTGTTTCCCAAGTTATTGCAGTTGTTTTAGCTTTTGCCCCCAATGTAGATGGTAATATTTGGCTAAGACTTGGAATAATTAGTTTGTTTTTACATTTAATTGTTTTAGGTGGTACATCTTCTTTATATTTTTGTAGATTTTTCTTACAAAAATATACTCAAACTTTTCAATTGAGTTTGTTTTTTGTCTTTTTTTTATTATCTACATGTACTTTTAGTATTTTATTTTCTCATTTTGCTTTTGATATAGATGATATAAATAACCTGATTTATTTTACACTTCGTAATTGTATTATAGTGGCTTTATTGGCGGCTTTATTCGTTCAATTTTTATTAATACATTTTGAAAAAGAGCAGCAAACTAAAGCACTTTCTCGTGCCGAACTTAATGCCTTACAAGCTAGAATACGTCCTCATTTTTTATATAATAGTTTAAACACTGCTGCAGAGCTTACTCATCATGACGCCGATGCGGCAGAACAAGCCATTCTAGCATTAGCCGCCTTATCGCAGGCTGCAATGCAATCAGGGAAAAATGTATCTCTTGACGATGAAGTAACGCTGAGTAAGCAATATCTAGCACTTGAAACATGGCGTTTTGGTAACCGCTTAAGTATTGATTGGCAAATACCCAGTGAGCTACCAGCATTAAATATTCCTTGCTTAACTCTGCAGCCATTAATTGAGAATGCGGTATGCCATGGCGTTGAAACAAGTGAGCATGGTGCTGAAATAAAAGTAGAGCTACATATCACTACCGGCTATATAACCATAATTGTTTCTAATCCTATATCAAATTTTAATACTCAAACTAGGCCTAATAATGGAATGGCACTTGAGAATATTCGTCAGCGATTAAGTATTTATTATAAAAATAAAGCGCGGCTAACAATTACGAATAAAAATGGTGTGTTTAGAGTTAAGGTAGTTATTCCTAAACTTATTGAGAGCAGTGTATGAATGTACTCATTGTTGATGATGAGCCTCTTGCGAGGTCGCGCTTAATCCGTTTGTTAGAGCATGAGCAAAGTATCGTTGTGCAAGGAGAGGCAAGTAACGGTAATGAAGCCTTAGCGCTTGTTAAAAAGCAAGTCCCAGATTTGATTTTTTTAGATGTCGATATGCCAGGCATGAATGGATTACAAGTAGCTAATGAGCTTAATAGTTTAAGCGTGCCCCCAGCTGTTGTCTTTATTACTGCCTACCCAGAATATGCACTAGATGCTTTACAATTAAGTGCAGCAGGTTATTTAGTTAAACCTATTTCAGAGGAATCGTTGCAAAAGTTACTCAGACAGGTAGGGCGTTTAAATAAAGTACATTTTAAAAAGAAGCAAACTACTAAAATAAGTTACCAATTGGCTGGCTCATATAAAAGCGTTGAAATACAGGATGTTTATTATTTTTATACGCAAGAAAAGTATACAACAATGGTTTTTGAAGGTGGTGAAGCTTTAATTGATAAAAGTTTGAAGCAGTTAGAAATACTTTACCCCGCCTTCGTTTTACGAGTTCACCGCAACACGTTAGTTAATAGAAATAAAATATTAGCTTTACACTCTCTAAAAAATGGCAGTCATGCGATAGAGTTGCAAGGGTGTGTAGACTATTTACCAGTAAGTAGAAGGGAATTAAAAACAGTTAGGAGTATTCTTTAGCATACGTTTTTAGCTTTTGTTAACCATTTATCAACAGATTTAACCGTTCATCCTACTACTAGTTGAATCTATTTTTTTATCGCATAGACTTATAATCAAGTATTCATTATTTGGTTGATTATGCAATTATCTCAAACTAAAGTGCAAAAAGGCTTCACCTTAATTGAAGTATTAATCGCATTTATCATTTTAAGTTTTGGCTTGTTAGGTGCCGTTGCGCTACAAGCAAAAGCCAAACAAGCAAGTTTTGATTCAATGCAACGAGCGGCAGCTGTTGCTTTAGGTAATGATATTATTCAACGCATTCGTGCTAATGACACTCCCCAATTAGCTACCTTATATAAACAAACATTTACCAGTGAAACTGCGAAAAAATCATCAACAACATGTTTTCTTAATACTTGCAGTCCTGCGCAAATTGCGTCACTCGATTTAGAGCAGTGGAAGCGTGCAATTAGAGCGCGTGAAAATACAGGAACACTCGACGACGCTACAGTTTGTATTAACCCTGAATCTGTAGGAACTTCTGGCGGAAAGGCATTTAACATTGAAGTTATTGTATCTTGGCAGGGGCGACAAGAATTTAAAGCTAACGATGCAACAAACGCTGTCGTATGCGGGACCGCAAACAAAAAGCGACGGTTAGTTGTCTTGACTAGTTATATATACCTTAGGAGCTAATATGCAGCAAAAAGGTTTTACGTTAATTGAAATAATGATTTCATTATTCATTGGTGGGCTTATTCTCGGTGGCGTTATGTTTACTTACATTAGTATGAAAGTAACCACTAAAGATACAATGGCAATAGGGGAGCTTCAAGAGTCAGGGCGCCTAGCTATTAATATAATGCAACGTGATATCGAGCAAGTTGGTTTTTGGGGAACATTTTATGATGATGCATTTGTTGCAGATAATACATCATCTTTACCAAATTCAGGCTCAGACTGCTTTGAAGGGTTAAATAATGGGAGCTTTCCTGATTTAACAAGTAGTAGTAATTTTCGGGCTATTTATGCAAAAACAGCGAGTGCTGCAACAGAACTCAATTGTGTAAAAAGTGCTACAAAAGGAAGTGATATTTTACAGGTGAAATTTTTACAAGGTCACCAAATTTTTGCTGAGACAGGAAATAATGAAACGCAATCAGATGAAAATTACTTCATTGCGGAGCAAGAGCAAGCTCAGTTTTATAGAGGTATTGTTAACCCAGATACATTGAATTTGAATGCGACTATTTGGCCGTATAGTCATCATGTCTATTATATTTCAGAACAAACTTATAAATTAAATAATAAAAATTTAACGGTTCCAGTTTTGATGAGGAAGCGCTTAGCTGGTGAAAATATAGTGACAGAAACGATCATGGAAGGTGTTGAAAATATGCGGTTTGTTTTTGGTTTGGATACCAGCAGTGATGGCCGAGTAGATACATATAGAAGCATAAATAATATGACAGCATCAGATTGGGAAAATCGCAAAGGTGTTTTAACGGTTCAAGTTTTTTTACTTATAAGAACTTTACAGCCGGATGCAGGAGTAAAAATTAATAATCAGCAATACGTTCTTGGGGAAGACGATGATAAACGAGAGCTTTCCTTTAAGGATAATTTCAGACGTACAGTTTTTACTACGACGATAAGATTAAACAATATTGGATCAAACTTATGGCGAATTTAATTAAAAGTTCAAATAAGGAAGATGGTGTTGTACTTATTACTGCACTCATAATGGTTATTGCTGTAACCGGTATCGCAGTTACGTTGATGAGCAGTAGTAGTATCGATATTAAAATTACTAATGCTGCTCAAGAGCGAGAGGTCGCTGAAAATGAACTAATAGGTGAGGTGCAGCGCTTGATTGCTACAGAAGCTAATAAAGGAGCAGAAAATCACTTCTTTTTAACCCCTGAAGAAGTTAATAAAATGGCAGAGGGGGATGATAGTGGAATGATGATATCTGATCATAATAATATGCGAAGCACGATGACTAATTTGAATAAAGGAGCTATAGATTTAGAGTGTCCTCGACGGTTTAGTTTCACTGCCGGTATTTCGTGCAATATGGTGCAAGTATCAACAACTATAAAATATGGTTCAAAAAGCAAGCATGAATTAACAATCGTGTCTGGTATTGCTCAAGAAATGGCTAGTGTAAGCAAAGGAATTTAAGATGAAATTTAAGTTACATATTCTATTAGCCTCATTAATAGGGCTTACTACCAGTACACCTCTTGTTGCTGAAGATATTGAATTGTATGTAAATCACAATGTTGAGACAGATGAAAAACCACGTGTCTTAATTATATTTGATACCTCAGGCAGTATGAAATTCTCAACTGCAACAGGTGATAGTTGTGGTTCGTCAGAGTGTAGTGATAGCCGTATGAGTGTAGCAAAAGCTGCCATGACTTCATTGGTAACAGAGAATAAAGATATTGAATTTGGTTTAATGCGTTTTTATAGTAGTTACGGTGGTTATATTTTATCTGGCCTAGGGACTGAGCATAAAGCTATTAATGAAAATATAGATGCACTCGTTGCTAACGGGAGTACTCCATTAGCAGAGACATTGTGGGAAGCATATCTGTATTTAACAGGTAATTATGTTGATTACGGTAGAAATAGGGAGGATCGAGATTTATCAATAGAAACGGGTAACTCTAAAAGTGGTAATAATTCAGATTATATCTCTGCTTTTCAATCAGTATCTTCATCAGAACGTTGTGATAATTCGATAAATATTGTCCTAATGACTGATGGCTCCCCTTATAGCGATTCAAATCGTAATTCAAATATAAAAAAACTGTATAAAAATTCTTTTGGTTCTAACCCTTCAGCAGTAAAAAGTAGTTATTTAGCTGCATTAGCGCAAGTTATTCATGGCACCGACAATGTAGAGATTGACTTATATCCATCGACGCCTACTGTTCATGACACAGGACGTATATTTACGATCGGGTTTGGATCAGGCATGAGTTCTAACGGCAAGGAGTTACTTGCAGTTACAGCTGATTATGGTGGTGGCCAGTATCTCCACGCTGATACTGCAGACGAGTTATCTGACGTGTTGAGCAATACAATTTCTCGTATTAGAGAAGTAAATGATAGTTTTATTTCTCCTTCTGTAGCCAGTAATAATACAGATCAAACCCGTAGCCGTGATGCTATTTATTTTGCTATGTTTTATCCTGAAACAGGTGCTCGTTGGGGAGGCAATCTTAAAAAGCTAGTTGTATCTGGTAGTGAAATTGTAGATTCAACAGGCAATAATGCTTTAGATAGTAATGGTCTAATTGACGCTGATGCAAAAACATTTTGGCTTCCCAGTGGTCAGCCTGCTGATGGTAATGCAGTTGCTCAGGGAGGGGTTAATCTTCATTTAACAAATTTAGATCCAGAAAGTCGTAACTTATACACTGATGAACTGGGTGAACTTGTCGAATTCAATACGTCAGTTGTCAGCGATATACTTGATTTAGTAACAGATAATCCACTTACTCTTGCTAGCTCAGATATTAAATGGGCTATGGGGGTTGATGTCGACGATGCAGACAAAGATGGGTCAACTAAAGATCAACGCCATGATATATTTGGTGATCCACTTCATTCAAAACCTGTAGCAATAGATTATGGAAATAATGATGTTCGTATCTTAATAGGCACTAACGCTGGCTTTTTACATATGTTCAAAGATAGCGGAAATACTATTAATGAAAGTTGGGCATTTATTCCATCAGCACTGTACGACATAATTAAGCCCCTTCGCAATAACCAAGCGGACACCAAAGTATATGGTATGGATGGCCCAATAAGTGTTTACTTTGATAATAAAAACTCAAATGAAGATAGCTTAAATGATGGAATCATTGATGCAACTGATGGCGATGAAGTATGGACTTTTGCTGGAATGCGCCGCGGTGGTAATAACTATTATGCTTTAAACATTACAGACCCCGATAACCCCAAAAAGCTTTGGGATAAGCCAATTGAAGGTGGTAAAGGAGATTTTAAAGAATTAGCTCAAACATGGTCTAAACCACAAATTGCTTATATAAAAGCTTTTGGCGATAAACCTCTACTAATTTTTGGAGCTGGATATGATACAAATAAAGATTCGGCAATAAGAAGTGAAGATAGCATTGGTCGCGGTATTTATATTGTCGAGGCTAAAACAGGGAAGAAGGTTTGGGCATTAACGCCTGATGAGAATGGGTTTAAAGGTAAGCATAGTATTGCTGCGGATGTTACAACATTAGATTCTGATTATGATGGTTACATAGATAGAATTTATGCTGCCGATACCGGTGGAGATCTTTGGCGAATTGACATGCCTGGATTGGATAAAAATCAATTTAGTCATTTTAAGCTGGCAGAGCTTGGTAGCGATAAAGCGACTGAAGATAGGCGTTTCTTTTATAAACCATTCGTAGCTCGCACCATGTTTAGTAAAGTGACAGAAACAACCGTTAATGGAAGTAAGATCATTACTCGCTTAGACACCCCCTATGATGCAATTGTAATTGGTAGCGGTAATCGTTCAAAACCCACAGATACCAATGAAAAAGATCAATTATTTATGATTCGCGATGAAAACACAGTTACAGAATCATTTAACTCCAAGGCCCCTGATACAATTAAACCATTAGATTTAATGTTAATGAATAGTGATCCATTTGGTAGCGCCCTGACTAACTTTGATAAATTTGTAGGGCTTGAAGCTGATTTGGCTAAATACAAAGGTTGGCGCTATGAGTTAGGAGTTGGAGAGAAATCTTTAGCAGCAGCGACTGTTGTGGGTGGTGTTGCTTATTTCACATCTTTTACACCAGCATCAGAAGCGTCAACGAAGAACCAGTGTTCTCTTAGTGGAGGGGGAGGAGCTCTTTACGCATTTCATCTTCATTATGGTACAAAGGTATACGATCAATTAAGTTTTGCTACTAGCTATGATGTACCAGATACGCCTCAATTATATTTTGGAGAAAGTCCATCATGTGTTGATGGGAATAATGATGGCAAATGTGATGATAACCCAACGATTGACGTGACACAGGAGAGTCAATTTTACTTAATTGGGCCAGGTATTAAAGGAAACCTCTCTAAGAATCCTTTGAAGCCTATTAATATTTCTGGCCCGGCTTTAAGTGTTGTTGATGGAAAAATAAAGTTAGTCGATGAGACTTCATCAATAGGCTTTGGCTTTAAAACACAACAAATGTACATATATAAACGTGAAGATAATGATGAAATTAATGATTAAGGATATTTAAGATGCAACAAAAAGAATATGGTTTTACATTAATTGAATTGATGATAACTGTTGCCATTGTGGGTATTCTTGCTTCAATAGCATTACCTAATTACAGTGAATATGTGAAGCGAGCTCTAAGAGCTGAGGCCGCTGCGGCGTTATTAGATGCTGCAAATAAAGAGGAGCAGTACTTTGTAGATAACCGAGAATATACAGAATCGTTTGATAATTTAGGGTTGCAAAGTCAGACTGAAAACGGTGAATTTGAGTTATCTATAAAAGTTGAGAGTGACGACAACACCTTTACTATAACAGCAAGACCAGTTGCTGGTGCAGTTAAAGGAGATAAAGATTGTACTGAAATATCAATTACTGACACCGGTTACAAGTCTGCAAAAGGTAAAGAAGGAACTGACGATATTGAATATTGTTGGGGGCGTTAAGTAGTAATTATTTGACCTAAACTCTGGTTAAGAGATTTACAAGTGTATTGAATTTATAATGAGATAGATTTATTATCCAGAGCTCAGCTTATTTACTTTGGCACTTATCCGTCGCTTTAATACGTATTCTCCCGGTTTGACTTACCGATAATGCTAATCCTTCCAGGCTGGCTTTATCGTTATTCGGGCAATATATGAACGTGCCATTTTGAAATCCGTTTAATGAGCCATCAGGGCGAAACGTGAGTGCATTTCTAGGATACTGAAGATTATCGTTATGATGAACTTTTTCAAAAATACTTAGAATGAGTTCATTATCATCTAAACTAGTAGATTTATTAATATCGATAAAAAGCGACATTTCTCCACCCCATTGTTCTTGTGTACATTGACTGTCTTTGAGCGCACATAATGTTACATAAGTGTCATTTTCAATGGCATACAGGCGGCCATAGTTAATATTTTGATGGAGAAGGTTTAAGTGGTTATCTAGTCGGTTTTTGGCCAAAAAATCAGGTATAAACGAAAAAGATAATTGGCCAATAATAATTAATATTGCTAATGCGAATACTAACTCTATAAGCGTAACACCTTTTTCTTTTTTGATAAGTAACCTCATCCCTGAAGTCCTAATTCTTTAAGTAGATTATATTAGCTTAGTAAATAAGAAAAATATTACAAAATTAAATCGTGTATTTATTAATCACATTTTTCTATGCTATCACCTACATAAAAAGCTGTGCCTGACTGGGAAACTGTGAGGGCTTTGTTATTTTCGGTACCACCGTTTGGGCAAAAAATAAAATTGCCAGGGTTAGTCGTTATTCTTCCACTTGTATTAAAACGTAAGCGATCTTCATTTCCTTTATATGTGAGTTTATCCTGCTCTGAAATTTGTTCCATTACCCGAAGTAAGCTATCTGTTGTTTGCTTATATTTTCCATCGTTGTCAACATCTACAAAAACTGTGATTATTTTATTACTACCCCATTCTTTACTACAGCTAAAGGCACTGTTGCTATTTCTCATCTTTGTTTCGTCTGTAGGGCAAACAATAACTATTTCATCAGTGCTAGCAGCTTGAGAGCGGGCATAGCTTATATTACGCTTTAATTCGAGTAAAAAACTTTCTGCACGATTTTCCTTAAGTATATCGCTACTATTCCATAGTGTAATAGAGGCAACAATACCAACAATGGCAAGTGTTATCATTAATTCTAAAAGGGTAACCCCAGCTTGTTTAATTTTCATATAAAGTTATTCATTTTATTATGTCTATTTTTATATTAGTAATTGTATCATGATTGAGTGTTTTATCATCGCAAATCAACTACTGTGTTTGCTATGGTCTTCTTGATTGTCTAAAATCGAGGCAACTATAGCTTTAAAAAGTAATTAATATGAAAAAGATAGAAGCAATTATAAAACCATTTAAATTAGACGATGTTCGCGAAGCGTTATCTGACGTAGGTATTACTGGTATGACAGTAAGTGAAGTAAAAGGTTTTGGACGCCAAAAGGGACATACAGAACTTTACCGTGGTGCTGAGTACATGGTTGATTTTTTACCTAAAGTAAAACTTGATATTGTATTAAGCGACGAAGATGTCGAACGTGCAATTGAAGTTATAGTAAAAACAGCACAAACAGGGAAAATTGGCGACGGCAAAATATTTGTTACTGAAGTTGAGCGTGTTGTGCGCATCCGTACTGCTGAAGAAGATGAAGAAGCTATCTAAGAAATTTTTTCATACAGTAAAAAAGGCGCTTTTATAAGCGCCTTTTCTGTTTATTTCGCTCTTTTATTTATCATTCTGACTTTTTTAGCATGTTCACTTAAATCTGTTAAGCCAAGCTTGTTGTAGCTCTTCTCCATCATTTCTAATGCTGGATCTAAGTAACTACTCTGCGAGTAATGCTCAACAACATATTTTCCTCTATTCGCAGCCGCTAAGTATGCCTCACGTTCATAATAATAATCTGCTACTTTTAATTCATAGCGTGCCATACGATTTAAAAGCCATACTAAACGGCGTTTTGCTTCTGGTGCGTAACCACTTTGTGGGAAGCGCTTAACAAGCGTTGATAAGTCGGTAAATGCAACACGAGTACGTTTTGCATCTCGGTCGGCTCTATCTACACCAAAGTATTCTTGGAACGCATTTTTATCAGCTTTGATATTTACTAAACCACGCATGTAATACATGTAATCCAGGTCTTTATGATTTGGGTTTAAGCGAATAAAGCGGTCAATGGTTGCAAGGGCTTGTTCAGTATTACCTGATTGATAATGTGCATACACTAAGTCCATTTGTACTTGTTTAGAGAATGGGCCAAACGGGTAGCGAGAATCTATTGCACTCAAAAGCTCAATTGCGCGAGCATATAAACCAGAATCTAGTGTTTCTTTTGCATCTTCATATAAAGCGTGTGCAGACTTATTCGGTACACGTTGAATGTCCTCTTGGTCTGGAGCAGACGAACAAGCGCCTAAACTAAGTACAGAAACTGAAAAAACAATGGCAAATGCACGTTTCCCTATTTTATTTATCATTTTATTTGTTACCTTCGATGTCTTCGGCTAGGCCAAGTCGGTAAAACCGAGTAAACTATGCGTATTATATTATGCTTTTATTAAAAGCGATTCTAACCCAGTCGAGCAAAGCTTGCACTGGTAAATTGGGTAAAGTTACTAATGTCAGAGCAAATTTCTCTTCAAGCCGACGTTCCAACCGAATTAGGTGGTAAACGTCTAGACCAAGTATTAGCACAATTGTTCCCTGATTATTCACGTTCTCGTATAAAAACGTGGATTTTGGATGATAAAATCACCGTAGACGGTGAAATTTTCAACACACCACGCGAAAAGCTACTAGGGGGTGAAGTTGTAAATGTTGAAACAACAATTGAAGCACCACGCGAATACGAAGCACAAGATATCAAATTAAACATTGTTTATGAAGACGATGATATTTTGGTAATTAATAAACCAATGGGCCTAGTGGTTCACCCTGGTGCTGGTAATCCTAATGGGACAGTATTAAACGCATTACTACATTACTACCCTGAAATAATTAACGTGCCACGCGCAGGTATTGTGCATCGTTTAGATAAAGACACGACCGGTTTAATGGTTGTAGCTAAAACTATTCAGGCCCAAACGCATTTAGTGAAAGCACTACAAAAGCGTGAAAACTTCACGCGTGAATATGAAGCATTGTGTAATGGTACTATGACCGCAGGTGGTATGGTTGAAAAACCAATTGGGCGTCACCCAACTCAGCGTACTCATATGGCTGTACATGAAATGGGTAAACCAGCAATTACGCATTACCGTGTTGCTGAAAAGTTTCGTGCTCATACACGCTTGCGCTTACGCTTAGAAACAGGTCGTACGCATCAAATTCGTGTACACATGGCACATTTAAATCATCCGCTAATAGGCGATCAATCCTATGGCGGCCGTCCTCGCCCACCTAAAGGTGCAACACCTGAGTTGTTTGAGTTACTTCGCAGCTTTAGACGCCAAGCACTACATGCTGTAAAATTGAGTATTGCTCACCCAATTACAGGTGAAATGATGACATGGCAGGCACCTATTCCAGACGACATGGTTGCTATGACAGTCGCTCTTCGTGAAGATACCAAAGCAAACCCTGATATCGATAGGTAATGAATTTGTTATCAGCTCCATGGCAGCGTCTTGATAGTGTAGCTACGCTCAGTACTACACGTGAAGGTGGTGCATCAAAAGCGCCATTTTCAAATATGAACTTGGGGCTTCATGTAGGTGATAACAAAAGGCACGTGTTAAAAAATCGAACTTTACTAAACTCACATCTACCGAACCCCGCAGTATGGCTTAATCAAACACATAGTGCTGAGGTTGTTGTTGTTGACGAACAGTTTGATTTTTCTATATTACAGGATGGCGATGCGTTATTTACAACCCTAATAAACCAGCCTATCGCAATAATGACTGCAGACTGTTTGCCTATTTTAATGACGAGTAGCAACGGTGGTGAGGTAGCTGCTATTCATGGTGGTTGGCGTGGGTTAGAGCAAGGTATTATTAAAAATACACTTAGTTATTTTAAAACTAATAACGAGAATATATATGCATGGCTAGGTCCTGCTATTGGTCCGACTAAGTTTGAAGTAGGTATTGATGTATTTGATTTATTCAAAGCACATTCTGTTTTATTCACCCAAGCATTTCAGCTACAACAAAATCAAAAATATTTAGCAGATATTTATTTAATAGCGCGTATTCAATTACAAATATTAGGAGTGAAAAATATTAGCGGTGGGGAATATTGTACTGCTTCTCAAAAGGAGCTGTTTTTTTCTTACCGTCGTGATGGTCAAACGGGTCGTATGGCAAGTTTGATCTGGCGCAAATAAAGTGTGCTTTTGTGATTATATTTATCACCGCACCTTGAACAATTCTATTAACATACCCATTTATTAAGCAATTAGTTTATTAATATAGGTAAACCTTCATGCGTTTAGATAGATTTACAAGCAAATTTCAATCTGCGCTTTCTGATGCGCAATCTTTAGCGCTTGGTCGCGATCATCAATTCATTGAACCTGTACATTTAATGTATTCGTTACTCAAGCAAAGTGGCTCTAGCGTTCGTGCATTATTTGCACAGTTCGGAGTTAGCGTTGATGAACTCAATACAAAGCTTTCTCAAGAAATAGAAAAAATATTTAAAGTAGAAGGTGTCGGTGGTGATGTACAGCTATCAAATAATATGGCTTCACTTATTAACTTATGTGATAAGTATGCACAAAAACGTAAAGACAAATATATTTCAAGTGAGTTATTTGTACTAGCTGCATGTGATGATAAAGGTCCTCTTGGTGATATATTTAAGTCATTAAATATTACCTCGACTAAAATTGAGAGTGCTATTAAGGCGATTCGTGGTGGTCAAAAGGTAGATGACCCAAATGCAGAGGAAACCCGTCAAGCGCTTGAAAAGTTCACAATTGACCTTACTGAACGTGCAGAACAAGGTAAGCTTGACCCGGTTATTGGCCGCGATGACGAAATTCGCCGTACAATTCAGGTCTTACAGCGTAGGACTAAAAATAACCCCGTATTAATCGGTGAGCCAGGAGTCGGTAAAACTGCGATTGCAGAGGGGTTAGCACAGCGTATTATTAATGGTGAAGTGCCTGAAGGTTTAAAAAACAAACGTGTTCTATCGCTTGATTTAGGTGCACTAGTCGCGGGTGCTAAATTTAGAGGTGAGTTTGAAGAGCGTTTAAAAGCAGTATTAAATGAGTTGGCGAAAGAAGAAGGCCAAGTTATTTTATTTATTGATGAAATACACACTATTGTAGGTGCGGGTAAAAGCGATGGGGCAATGGATGCAGGCAATATGCTAAAACCAGCATTAGCGCGTGGTGAATTACATTGTGTCGGTGCAACAACGCTTGATGAATACCGTAAATACATAGAGAAAGATGCAGCCCTTGAACGTCGCTTTCAAAAGGTACTCATCGAAGAGCCGTCAGTTGAGGATACTATTGCAATATTGCGAGGATTAAAAGAGCGTTATGAGCTACACCACTCAGTAGAAATTACTGATCCAGCGATTGTGGCTGCAGCTCAGTTATCTCATCGTTACATTAGCGACCGTCAGTTACCAGATAAAGCAATTGATTTGATAGACGAAGCGGGCTCATCGATTAGATTACAAATCGATTCAAAACCAGAGTCATTAGACAAGCTAGAGCGTCGTATTATCCAGTTAAAGTTAGAAGATAATGCGCTCGCGAAAGAAAAAGACGAAGCAAGTCAAAAGCGTCGCACCGAAATGCAAGAGTTAATTACTGACCTTGATGCACAATATCGCGAGCTAGATGAGATATGGAATGCTGAAAAAGCATCGCTTCAAGGCACTCAAGTTATTAAAGCAGAGCTTGAACAAGCTAGATTAGATTTAGATGTAGCGCGAAGAGCAAGTGATTTACAGCGCATGTCAGAGCTTCAATATGGACGCATCCCTGAGCTTGAAAGAAAACTTGATTTAGCCTCACAAGCCGAAATGCAAGAGATGACCCTGCTTAAAAACCAAGTCGGTGAGGATGAAATTGCTGAGATCCTATCTCGTTGGACAGGTATTCCTGTTGCAAGAATGCTACAAGGGGAGCGTGAAAAGCTACTGCAAATGGAAGATAAGTTACACAGTAAAGTAATAGGACAAGATGAAGCCGTTGTTGCTGTTTCTAATGCAATACGACGTTCACGTGCTGGACTTGCGGATCCTAATCGTCCAATAGGTTCTTTCTTGTTTTTAGGTCCAACTGGTGTGGGTAAAACAGAGCTCACAAAAGCATTGGCTGGCTTTATGTTTGACACTGAGGATGCCATGGTGCGTATTGACATGTCTGAGTTTATGGAAAAGCACTCAGTTGCACGTTTAGTAGGTGCTCCTCCTGGCTATGTGGGTTACGAAGAGGGGGGGTATTTAACCGAAGCTGTACGTCGTAAGCCTTATTCAGTAATACTGCTTGATGAAATAGAAAAAGCACACCCTGATGTATTCAATATACTACTGCAAGTATTAGATGATGGTAGATTAACTGACGGGCAGGGTAGAACGGTTGATTTCAAAAATACTGTTATTATCATGACTTCAAATTTAGGCTCAGATATTATCCAAGAACAAGCTAATAATAATGATTATGCGACACTTAAAGCGAAAGTAATGGAGGTATTAATCAATGAGTTTAGACCTGAGTTTATTAATCGTATTGATGAAACCGTAGTTTTCCACCCTTTAGCTAATGAGCACATAAAAGAAATAGCTGATATTCAATTAATGAAATTACGTGAACGTTTAACTGAGATGGGATATCTACTAGAAATAAGTGATGCAGCTCTTGAAAGAATTGCAGCAAGTGGCTTTGATCCTGTATACGGTGCTCGTCCTCTTAAGCGTGCAATTCAACAGACGATTGAAAACCCATTAGCGCAAAAGTTGCTCAATGGGGATTATCTACCAGGCAGTGTTATTGTTATTGATGTAAGTAATAACGAGTTAGTTTTTTCAGCTCGGTAAAGCCAATTATAAAAAAAGCCGCTTAAAAATGGTCCCAATTCTGTTGGGACCATTTTTAAGCGGCTTTTTTTATTTAATTAAACTTTAAATGTGAGTAGAAGATCATTAACCTTTCTTGAGCCTTCGACTAGTTCGGCAGCACCTTTAGCAACATTAAAACTCAGTGCCAAGTTGTCATCACCTAAGCCTTTAATCTGTGTAACATTACTTCCTATGTCAGTACTTACAATCTGTTGTTGTTCAGCTGCTGCTGATATGTCAGTTGCCAGTTGTGATATTTCACTGATTTTTACAAAAATTTCATCAAGCTCGGTTTGAGTTTGCTCTGTTGTATTTACACATGTATCAGCTTGAGACTTAGTGCTTTGCATTATTTTTGACCAGCTAAATAGTGTATCTTGAATTTCCTTAATTGAGCTATGAATTTGTGCTGTAGCATTTTGCGTACGTGATGAAAGAGCCCTTACCTCATCTGCAACTACGGCAAAGCCCCTGCCATGCTCACCTGCACGAGCAGCTTCAATTGCTGCATTAAGCGCTAATAAATTTGTTTGCTCAGCAATACCTTCAATCTCACTCATTACTTGGCCAATTTTGTCAGCCTCAGATGCTAGACTGTTTGCCGTCGTGGCAGCTTGTTCTACTTGAGTCGCTAAGTCAGAAACCATCTCACTGTTTTCGGCGATATGGTGTTTTATATCAGAACAGCTCTGATGAGTAATATTAACTTTATCGGCAGTGTGATTGGTGTTGTTCGATATTTCGCCAATTGTTGAGCTCATTTGTGCCATTGCTGAAGCTATTTGTTCAAGGCGCAGACCTTGTGATGCTATCCCCTTTTCTGTAAGTGCCGATTGTTCATCTAAGTGCATCGCGATATTGTTAAAGCTTAGTGTAGAATCTTTCATTCGGCCTAAGACTGTACGCAACTTAGCATTTAGCATCTGCTCTCTATAATCACTAATACTATGTGGTGTATTACCGCTATATATGTAGCGAGATACAGAGTCGGCTTTGTCTTTTTGTTTGCGCAAAATTTTAGGTGTAACTACTAATTCATCAAAGTTAAGAGTAACAATTAAAGTACACACTAAGAGGCTTATTAAAGCACTGCTTAGAGAGACCCAAATGGCAAGAGAGATTAGAGAAACCAATACAATAAAAAAGCTAATTGTTTGTCTAAGCTTGTGATGCTCACGAAAGCTGAATATAGGCTTACCTGCATTGATTTTATCGTACAGATTTTGTGCTCTTTGTTTTAATTGTTGGCTAGGTTTAGCTCTAACTGATTGATAGCCGATAAGTTGGCCATGCTCGAAAATGGGAGTTACGAATGCATCAACCCAATAATAACGACCATCTTTACAGCGGTTTTTTACCATACCACGCCAAGAATGACCTTGCTTTAGCGTTTCCCACATTTCTTTAAAGGCTGCCTTGGGCATATCAGGGTGACGGACAATATTATGATTTTTTCCTACAAGTTCTTCAGCACTGTACCCAGCTATTGAGCAAAACTCTTGATTAGCATAAGTGATTACACCTCTTAAGTCTGTTGTAGACACGAGCTCTTGTGATTGCTCGAAGTTGATTTCTTCGTTGATTAAGCTTTTATTATTGCGCATTGTCTTTATTATCATCCTTTATTGTTGGCGCTATTATATTGGTTACTAGGTACAAAGCAAAAAAAGTGACGCATTGCTAAGAACTCATTGGGAAAATCATTGCTTTTTTTGATCTAGATCAAATGTAAAAATAATAAAATTAACCATCACGTTGAGATTATTTTAGGAAAGTTACGGTCTATTATTCATGTTTATTATATAGTAGTTGGGCTTAAATATATGGCTGAGAAATTATAATAACGTTTAATGACTACGTAGAAGCATAGGCTCAATTTAATAGTGTAATTTAGCCCAAGCTGATGTAAAAATAGATAAATAGTTATTAATTTTCGAAAATTTATATTGTTCCTAGTAATTTAATCTTGAGTCTAAGTAATTAGCCCCCATAACCTTATGATTAAGCCACGTGGCCCGAGGAAAGATTTTTTGACAACACATGATTTAGCTAACGCACTTGAAGCGTTATCAGTAAATGAGCACCAACATGCAGTTAAAGGCATTAAACGTGGCATAGAGCGAGAGTCGCTAAGAATACAAGAGAATGGTGCTATATCGCCTAAAGGCCATCCAAAAGGGGTGGGCAGTGCGTTAACTAATGGTCATATTACAACTGATTTTTCTGAGTCTTTACTTGAATTCATTACTCCAGTTAGTGAGTCGTCAACGCAAACTCTTAAGCAATTAAAAGACCTTCAAAAGTTCACTTTAGAAAAGATGGACGATGAACTGCTTTGGCCTATAAGTATGCCATGCTTTATTGAACACCAAGATGATATTGTTTTAGCTCAATTTGGTAGTTCAAATACTGGTCAAATGAAAACACTATACCGTGAAGGATTAAAAAATCGTTACGGAAGTATGATGCAAGCAATTGCGGGTGTTCACTTTAATATTTCATTTCCAGATACGCTTTGGCAGTCACTTCATTCGTTACAACAAAGCAATGCAAACCTTCAAGATTTTATTTCAGAAGGTTATTTGGCGCTTATTCGTAATTTTAAACGTGAACTATGGCTAATAAGTTACATGTTTGGTGCATCGCCAGCATTATGTAACTCATTTTTACAAGGTCGAAAAACCGATTTACCATTTAAAAAACTAGGTAAAGGTACGCTTTACTTAGAAGTTGGTACGGCACTGCGTTTAGGCAATTTAGGTTATACAAATAGCGCTCAGTCGTCACTACGCGTAATGTATAACTCGTTAGATGAATATGTAGCAGGCCTTAAAAAAGCAATCAACACACCATCAGAGATTTATGGTGATCTTGATGACTATAAGAGTGAAAACCCTAAACAATTAAATAAAAATATTCTGCAGATTGAAAACGAATTTTACTCGCCGATCCGCCCTAAGCGCAATGCTAAAAGTGGCGAAACGCCAACGGATGCATTGCTTCGAGCAGGTATTGAATACGTAGAGATTCGTGCATTAGATGTTAATCCGTTTAGCGAAGTCGGTATAGATATAGAACAAATTCACTTTTTAGATGTGTTTTTAACATATTGTTTATTAAAAGATTCAGCTCCAATGGATTGCAAAGAACAAGCTCGGAGTACTGAAAACCTCGATACAGTAGTAAATCAAGGCCGAGAAGAAGGGCTAATGCTTAACTTTAATAACACAAAACGTAGTCTTCAGTCGTGGGGCGATGAAATATTTACCCAGCTCACTGATGTCGCTAAATGGATGGATAATGCTTATGATGTTAATTATTACTCCGGTACTATAAAGCGCATGGCAACATGGGTTCATAATCCAGAGCAAACTTATTCTGGACGATACGTTTCACAATTAAAAGAGTCTGGTCTGGATAATGGGCATTTTGCTTTAGCATTGGCTAATAAGTATAAGCAAAGCCATACTGAAGCAGATTATAGTGAGTTTTTAAAACCTTGGCTGGAACAACAAGTTGTAGAGTCTAACGAAGCACAAACTGCAATTGAGCAAGCAGATACCCAGTCATTTACCGCCTTTTTAGATGCGTATTTTGGTGGTAAATAATCTTAATACCTAGCAAAATTTAAGCAAAAAAACGCAGCCTAAGTAGGCTGCGTAAATATATATTCAGGGATGAACTAATGCTGTACTGCTGCATTCATTGAGTCAGACCCACACTTTTTAGAAAAGTTCTGTGAGATCTTAGAAAAATGAAAAAAAATGCAATTATTTTATCTCTTGCCATTACTTTAGCCGGTTGTGCTACAGCGCCTCCAAAACAACCTAATGATTTATGTAAAATCTTCGAAGAAAAGCCTGATTGGTATTTTGACGCAAAAGACGCGCAAGAAAAATGGGGTTCACCTAAGCATGTACTCATGAGTATGATGTACCAGGAAAGTTCCTTTAAGCATGATGCCGCTCCACCTATGGAGTACTTCTTATGGATAATTCCAACCGGTCGCGCAAGTGATGCTTATGGTTACTCACAGGCTAAAACACCAACATGGTCAGATTATATTCGTGAAACAGGTAACAATGGTGCTGATAGAGACGACTTTGATGATGCAATCGACTTTATGGCGTGGTTTGTTTATAAAACTCATAAAGTTAATGGTATTTCAAAATGGGATGCTTACGCGCAATACCTTAATTATCATGAGGGGTGGGGTGGGTACAAAAATGGCACATACAAAAAGAAAAAATGGCTAATGAGTGTTGCTAATAAAGTTAAGTACCGTGCAAGCCGATATAGTATCCAATTAAGGCGCTGTGAAGATGAGCTTGATAAAGGATGGTTTCAACGATTGTTTTTTTAGTTATATGAATAGCGGGTAAACATTTTAAGGTAATTCTTTAAAATGTTTACCCATACACTCTATAAACTAATTACGAGGTAGTTGAATTTTTTTCTCAACACTTTGGCGGTAAAGCACAATAGTGTGACCAATTGTTTGTAGTTTAGTCGCGCCGGTTTCACGAATAATAGCATCAAAAATTAATGCTTTAGTTTCTCGATCGTCAGTGGGTACTTTCACTTTAATTAATTCGTGAATTTCTAATGCACTTTGAATTTCGACTACTACGCCTTCGGTTAAACCGTTAGAACCTAGTAAAACTACAGGCTTAAGGCTATGTGCCTGACCTTTTAAAAACTGCTTTTGTTTGTTTGATAATGTCATGTTTATACAAATTTTGCTGAATATGGCTTGAATTAAGGGTATTCTAACGCCATCTAAAGAATATTACTAATTAGTTGCGTGTTAATTTATGACAAATAAAAAACAGTCAGCCAGTTCACAGCGTTGGCTGAAAGAACATTTTGATGATAAATATGTTCAAGAAGCGCAAAAAAAAGGCTGGCGTTCAAGAGCGGTTTTTAAATTAGATGAAGTACAAAATAGAGATAAGTTACTTCGCCCGGGTATGGCCGTGGTCGACTTAGGGGCCGCTCCTGGTAGTTGGTCTCAATATTTGGCTGAAAAAGTGGGTGACAAAGGCCAAGTTGTTGCGTGTGATATATTACCTATGGACTCACTGGCGGGCGTTGACTTTTTACAAGGCGACTTTCGTGAAGAGGCAGTACTAAATGCATTGTTAAAACGCATTGATGGTAAAAATGTTGATGTGGTACTCTCTGACATGGCACCAAATATGAGTGGCAATAACTCGGTAGATCAAGCTGGTAGCATGTATTTAGTGGAACTCGCGCTAGATATGTGTAATCAAGTTTTAAAGAAAAATGGCGCATTTATTGTTAAAGTTTTCCAAGGAGAAGGCTTTGATCAATACTTGCAGGATGTACGTAATAGTTTTAAAGCAGTGAAAATACGCAAACCTGATGCCTCACGTGCCCGTTCTCGGGAAGTTTATATAGTAGCGACTGGATACAAACTGTAGTACAGTTGCTTGGCGTTTAGTTGAATTTAAATTAATTGGATACAAGAGGTTAACCCCTTGAGCGATATGGCGAAAAATTTAATACTATGGCTGGTGATTGCAGTTGTGCTGATGTCAGTCTTTCAGAGCTTTAATGGTGGCGAGCAAGTTGATCGTCAAACAAGTTACACTCAATTTGTTAAAGATGTCCGCAGTGGCTCTTTACAAGAAGTTATTATTGACCGTGGTACAGGAAATATTACTGGTACTAAAAGCAGTGGTGAACGTTTTCAAACAACGATGCCAATGTACGATGAAGATTTAATTAATGACTTACTTAAAAATGATGTAAATGTGAAGGGTGTACAACCTGAGGAACAATCATTCTTAGCGAGCATATTTATTTCTTGGTTCCCGATGATACTGCTTATAGGTGTATGGATATTCTTCATGCGTCAGATGCAAGGCGGCGGCGGTAAAGGCGCTATGTCATTTGGTAAAAGCAAAGCTCGCTTAATGAGCGAAGATCAAATTAAAACAACTTTTGCAGATGTAGCCGGTTGTGATGAAGCGAAAGAAGATGTTACTGAATTGGTAGATTTTTTACGCGACCCTTCTAAGTTTCAAAAGCTTGGTGGTAGTATTCCTAAAGGCGTACTAATGGTTGGTCCTCCTGGTACAGGTAAAACATTGCTAGCGAAAGCGGTGGCAGGTGAAGCAAAAGTACCATTTTTCACAATTTCAGGCTCTGACTTTGTTGAGATGTTTGTAGGTGTGGGTGCATCACGTGTTCGTGATATGTTCGAACAAGCTAAAAAAGCAGCGCCTTGTATTATCTTTATAGATGAAATTGATGCTGTTGGTCGCAAACGTGGCGCAGGCATGGGTGGCGGTAATGACGAGCGTGAACAAACATTAAATCAAATGCTAGTAGAGATGGATGGTTTTGGTGGTAACGAAGGCATAATTGTTATTGCGGCGACTAACCGCCCAGACGTACTAGACCCTGCATTGCTTCGTCCAGGTCGTTTTGACCGCCAAGTAGAAGTAGGATTACCAGATATTCGCGGCCGTGAACAAATACTTAAAGTCCACATGCGTAAAGTCCCATTAGGCGACAACGTAGAAGCGGCTGTTATTGCACGCGGTACACCAGGCTTTTCAGGTGCTGATTTAGCAAACTTAGTAAACGAGGCTGCACTTTACGCTGCACGTGGTAATAAACGTGTTGTAAGTATGGCTGAATTTGATGCAGCTAAAGATAAAATCATGATGGGTGCAGAGCGCAAAACCATGGTGATGAGCGAGCAAGAAAAAGAAATGACGGCTTACCACGAAGCAGGCCACGCAATTGTTGGTCGTATGGTGCCAGAGCATGACCCTGTGTATAAGGTATCTATCATTCCACGTGGTCGTGCGCTAGGTGTAACAATGTACTTGCCAGAGCAAGACCGTGTTAGCCACTCTAAAGAGCTGTTAGAGTCTATGATATCAAGCCTTTATGGTGGCCGTATTGCTGAAGCGCTTATATATGGTGCTGACAAAGTAACAACCGGTGCAAGTAACGATATTGAGCGCGCAACTGATATTGCACGTAAAATGGTTACACATTGGGGTTTAAGTGAAAAGCTTGGACCGTTACTCTACGCTGAAGATCAAAACGAAATGTATATGGGTGGCGGCGGTAGTCGTGCATCGAACATGTCTGATGATACGGCTAAAGTAATTGATGCTGAAGTTCGTTTGTTCTCAGATCGCAACTATCAACGAGCAGAAGATATATTAAAAGAAAATATTGATATTCTTCACTCGATGAAAGACGCACTGATGAAATATGAAACAATCGATGCTAAACAAATTGATGATTTAATGGCTCGTCAGCCAGTTCGTGAACCTCGCGATGCGCATGACCGCCATGAAGCTAAGCCTGAAAAAGCCCAAGCACCTCAAGAGCCGGTTATTGAAGAAACTCAAAAACCAGATGATTCATCAAAAAAAGATGAAACAAACCTTGATGATAAAGCTGAATAATCGTTAAAATAGTTTAAAAGCCCCGTACTTCGGGGCTTTTTTGTATCAACTATTTAGAAATAAAAATAAAAGGTTGGCGATGACTACCGTATTAAAGCTTCCAAGGGGCCGTGAGCTCAGCCTAGAAACCCCAGTGATTATGGGAATATTAAATGTAACGCCAGATTCTTTTTCTGATGGTGGGCAGTTTATAGACCCCGTTACAGCGCTTAATCAAGCTATGCAATTGTTAAATGATGGTGCACTAATAATTGATATTGGCGGTGAATCTACCCGTCCTGGTGCCCCAGATGTATCCCTTGAGGATGAGCTTGCGCGCGTCATTCCCGCAATTAAAGCCATTCGTGAGCACAGTGACTGTATTATTTCTATAGATACAAGTAAGGCAAAAGTAATGGAGCAAGCTTTATTAGCCGGGGCCGACATTATAAATGATGTTAGAGCACTTCAAGAAGAGGGCGCATTAGAGGTTGCAGCAAAACACAGCGATGTGGCTATTTGTTTGATGCACATGCAAGGGCAACCTCGTAGTATGCAATCAGCCCCTTATTACAATGATTTATTTTCAGAGATAAACACTTTTTTTACTCAGCGTATTAACGCATGTGAAACAGCCGGGATTAAGCGAGAGCAGCTTATTCTTGACCCAGGATTCGGATTTGGAAAAACATTGAGCCATAATTATCAAATATTGGCCCAGTTTAATGACTTTAATATATTTGGCTTACCCTTGCTCGCTGGTTTATCACGTAAGTCGATGATAGGTAATTTATTAAATAGAGACACGAATGAACGCCTAGCAGGTAGTTTAGCTGGTGCTTTAATAGCAGCGCAAAATGGCGCAAAAATTATTCGTGTACACGATGTAAAAGAAACCGCAGATGTACTAGGTGTATATCAAGCATGCGATAAAGGAATTATACAATGAAAGAAAGAAAGTATTTTGGTACTGATGGCGTACGCGGTTTAGTAGGCACAGCTCCTATAAATCCTGAATTTGCAATGAAATTAGGTTGGGCTGCAGGTCGAGTATTATCGCAAAGTGGTACTAAAAAAGTAATTATAGGTAAAGATACGCGTATTTCGGGCTACATGCTTGAAACTGCACTTGAGGCTGGTTTAATTGCCGCTGGTATTGATGTTGTATTACTGGGTCCAATGCCGACACCTGCCGTTGCGTATTTAGCGCAAACATTTCGTGCTGAGGCAGGCATAGTAATTAGTGCCTCACATAACCCTTATTACGATAACGGTATTAAGTTTTTCAATGGCCAGGGTTTAAAGCTTGACGATGAAGTAGAGCTTCAAATTGAAGCTATGCTTGATGAACAGATGACGTGTGTAGCGTCTGATAAATTAGGAAAAGCGTCGCGTTTAGTTAGTGCAGACGGTCGTTATATAGAGTTTTGTAAGAGCCAGTTTCCTCAAGGGTTGTCTTTAGAAGGTCTTAAAATTGTTGTTGATTGCGCAAATGGGGCTACATACCATATAGCTCCTTCTGTAATGCGGGAACTTGGCGCAGAAGTTATAACACATGCATGTGAGCCTAATGGGGTTAATATTAATCAGGAATGTGGTGCTACTCATGTTGATACTTTAAAACGTAAAGTGCTTGAGTATAAAGCTGACGTAGGTATTGCATACGATGGTGATGGCGATCGGGTAATGATGGTTGATCATAATGGTCGTGTATTCGATGGTGACGATTTAGTTTATATTATTGCTTGCCAGGCTGCCGAAGATGATATGTTGGGTGGAGGTGTGGTCGGCACTGTAATGTCTAACATGGGTCTTGAAAATGCTTTAAAAGCAAAAGGTATCGAGTTTGCTCGTAGTAAAGTGGGTGATCGCTATGTAATGGAATTACTACAGCAAAAAGGCTGGAAAATTGGTGGTGAGAGTTCAGGCCATGTATTAAATTTAGATTTAATTAGCACGGGTGATGGCATTATATCAAGTTTGCAAGTACTTGCTGCTATGGTTGCACAAAACCGTACATTACAAGATTTGGGTGCCGGTTTTACTAAATATCCAATGAAAATGATCAATGTGCGTTATATCACTGGAACTGATCCGACAAAAGCGCCAGAGGTACTTTCAGCTGTAGCAGAAGTTGAGCTTGCTTTAGGCGACAAAGGTCGAGTTTTACTTCGTAAGTCAGGTACTGAACCTGTAGTTCGTGTTATGGTAGAAGCCGAGCAAGAAAAAATTGTAATAGACAGCGCACAAAAAATTGCAGCTATTGTAGAATCTATGAGCAAACAGACTGATTGATAACAATAACCTCTTGTAACTTTGGGCGAGAAAAGTTAATATTTCGCCCGCTTTCTAATGTGGAGTGGAAAATGGCAGTACGCAAAGCGATGGTCGCAGGCAACTGGAAAATGAATGGTTCGTTAGAGCTAGTTAAACAAATGTCTGACGCTATTAACAATGTGAAATCACAAGAAATGGACATTGTTTTATTTCCTCCATTCCCACTTGTACCAGCAATGATAGCTAGTGGTGTTCCTACAGGGGCTCAAACTGTTTCTGAAAATACACCCGGTGCGTTTACTGGTGAAGTAGATGGGCTGCTTTTAAAAGATTTAGGTGTAACTTACGTACTCGTTGGTCACTCTGAACGCCGCAGTATTTATAACGAAAGTAATGAAACTGTCGCTGAAAAGTTTGCTAGAGCACAAGATGTTGGGTTAACACCAATTTTATGTGTTGGCGAAAGTGAAAGTGAGCAAGAAAGCGGTCAAACCAAACAAGTAGTTGCTGCACAAATTGATGCAGTAATTGAAAAATTAGGTGTAGCAGCACTGAAAGATTCTGTGATAGCATACGAGCCCGTTTGGGCCATAGGCACAGGTAAGACTGCATCGCCAGAGCAGGCACAAACTGTTCATAAATTTATCCGTGATAAAATTGCTGCACTTGATAGCACTTTAGCACAAGGGCTTTCCATCTTATATGGTGGTAGCGTTAATGAAAAAAATAGCGAATTATTATTTGCGCAAACAGATATAGATGGCGGCTTAATTGGCGGCGCAAGTCTAAAAGCAGAATCTTTTACTGCAATCTGTAACAGTGCAAAAGGGACTGTATAAGATGTACGAAATTTTATTAGTAGTTTATTTAGTTGTGGCTTTAGCTCTAGTTGGAATGGTTTTAATTCAACAAGGTAAAGGCGCAGATATGGGTTCTTCGTTTGGTGCTGGTGCATCAGGAACGGTTTTTGGTTCATCAGGTGCTGGTAACTTTATGACAAAAACAACCACAAGCTTAGCAACAGTATTTTTTGTTTTAAGCATTGTGCTAGGTAACTTAACTGCAGGTCAAATTAAAAAGACTGATGAGTGGGAAAACCTAGAAGCAACTCCTGCAGTAGAAACTGTAGTACCTGTTGAAGAAGATGTTCCGGTAACATCTACGAAAGAGCAAAGCTCTGACGTTCCGAACTAATTTAGCGTAATACTATTGTTAAACGATTTACACTCCTCAGGTAAATCATACTGTTTAACATTTGGTTAAAAAATTAAAAATGCGGATGTGGTGGAATTGGTAGACACGCCACCTTGAGGGGGTGGTGCTTTCGGGCGTGGGGGTTCAAGTCCCCCCATCCGCACCAAATTTAAAACCAGTAACAATAATGTTACTGGTTTTTTTTTGTATTTAAAATATTTCGTGAGTGTTTTTTGTTCGTCTATAGTCTGTTTTAGGTGAAAATTCTATTTTTTAGAAAAAAAATAGAGAAAAAACTAGAAATATTACAAATTTAGCTCACACTTATGAATATTAAGCCGATAAGAATATAGACAACAAAATAAGGTAGTAAAGCATGGGTTCAGGCTTCTCTTTTCAAAATTTAAGTATCACTAAGAAAATACATGCTATTACATGTATCGCAGTAGTGGCTTTCGTAGTGATTGTATTGATAAACTATTTAGCAATGAATGATAATAAGGTCTCCCTTGATGAAATGGGGAGTTCATCATATGAAATAGTAAAAATAACTTCAGAGAATGTAGTGCTTCTAGAGAAATTAGACGAGCTTTATACTCAAGCAGTTACTTTCGGGGAGCAAGATATTATTACTAAGGCGAATGATGTTTATAGTACTATTGAGTCTAATGTTGCCTTAATGACCCAGCTTAATAACTCCTACATTAATAACGATGTTATTAATGAATTATCAGATTATGAAAAAATCTCCTCAAGCATTGCTACAGGTATGGTTAATGGGACTGCTGATTTTAGTAAAATTCAGCAGCAAGCACAGCTTAAAACAAGTTTATATAGTTCTGTTTTAGAAAGTTTTAAAGGTGCCCAACAAAAAGCTGATAATCGTTTTTTTGAGCTGGTTGCAAATACCAAAGCGCGTTCTGATGAGGCATTAACCTTAATGTTAGTTGTATCCATCATTTCATTAATGTTACTACTACTCATGGCTATATGGATTGCTAAAAATATAGGTTCATCTGCTAGTGATGCAGCTAACAACCTAAGTTTATTAGCAAGCGGTAACGGCTCTCTCAGCACACAACTATCAGTTAATTCAGAGGACGAAATCGGCCAAGTTTCTATTAACTTTAATGCGTTTATTTCTTTACTTAGAGAAACGGTTCTTGAAGTTATAGCTGTGTGTGAGCCTTTAATGGAAAACTCAACACGACTAGTTCAAGGTATGGAACAAGCGGAGCGTGCTACTACAAAACAAACGAGCGATGCCGAAATTGTTAAACAATCAATGGAAGAGATGAAACAGAGCGTAGGTGATATATCTCAATCTGCAGCCAATGCATCGCATGCGGCCGAAACAGCTGAAAAAGAAGTAGAACAAAGCCGTACACAGGTACAAATGTCTGTGACAGCTTCTCGTACACTTAGTGACGAAATAAACCAGGCCGCTTCAACTATAAATAAACTTGCTGATGACACAAAAAATGTATCTCAAATTTTAAATGTGATTACGTCTATTGCGGATCAAACTAATTTACTCGCCCTCAATGCTGCAATTGAAGCTGCTCGTGCTGGTGAGCATGGTCGTGGTTTTGCTGTTGTAGCTGATGAAGTTCGTGAGCTTGCTTCTCGTACTGCACACTCAACTAATGAAATACGTGAACTATTAGGTGCACTGACTACAGCTGCAAATGAGTCTGTAACGGCTATGACCTCAGCTCGAGATATGGCAACTGACAATGCAACAGCGGCTGAGAAAACGGGAATTTCAATTGAAAAAATAGCAGAGCAAATGTTAGAAATTAATGGTATGAATACACAGATAGCAGCAGCGACAGAAGAGCAAACATCTGTTGCTGCAATGGTTGTGGATAACGTTTCAAATATGCATCTATCATTTGAGGATACCATGACTTCTTTACTCGCTGTACGTGATGTTGCCAAAAACTTACATTACCTGTCTGATAACTTGCTCGATGCTACAGCTAAATTCAGAATAGAATAGCTCCTACCTAAAATAGAAAAGTAATTTCAATTGTTAGTGCCGTTCATTTAATGTGAGCGGCACATTTATTTTTAAAAAAGTATTTTTTAATTTCAGCTATTCAGTATTTCGGTCAGTACTTAAGGTTAAGATTGCACTGTAGGAGTGCTTTTAGGTTTAATGATTTATCAACACCATTCATATTTATAGACCCATAACTTTATATGGTTTATTTAGCATGCCGCTTTCATTTTGAACAGCTGATTCCCGTACGCGACAAAATTCACATTATTTTACAGGAAAAAGCTCCTTTAGCCTTGAATGACGCACGCCTAATTAGCTTATGAATCTATCACTTTAAACTCTATGCCATAAAAATCGAAGCCATTCATTGATGATAAGTTCCAGGAAATCAATTGAGTTTTTAAGCTGTTGATTTGAGTGTGAGAGAGTGTTTTAAAGCTCCATGCAAATTCGATAATGATTGGCCATCTGATTTTAATGGTTACAAGGCAGTAATCACTCTTACCCCATATCTAACAGAAGTGTTATCAATATATTCAGTATTTATTCACAAATAATTATTGGAGACCATTCATTAGTATGTTTTTCATACACAGCTGGAAATTTGAAAAGCTAAGACCAGGCAGAACAGTATAAGTTCAATATTTCTTTTAAAAAAAGAACTAATGAATTATAATGGTGGTATTAAATCAAACAAAAGGATTGTTTTTGTTTGGTGACAAAGAAATTTGCTAAATACAGACTACTCAAATCAAGGGTCAACATGAAATACATCTATATCTTTTTAACTTTAATATTATTAACCTGCTCTGCTCAAGCATCAGATGACTTTAAGATATCTGGCTTTGCCACCTTAAGTGCAGTAAAAACAAATAAACAAGACATTGAATTTATTCAGAACAATACTTTACCTAGTGGCGCTGATGATCATTGGAGCTTTGACAATGACACAGTACTAGGCATACAGGGTCAATACCAAATATCAGATAAATTATCTGGGGTAGTGCAACTATTATCACGCCGTAATTATAAGAATAATTACCAGCCATCATTGGATTGGGCTTATATCAGCTACAAATATAACCCAAATCTTCGTTTAAGAGCTGGACGATTTGTATCACCAGTATTTTTAGGCTCAGATACACGTAACGTTAATTACTCTAACGTTTGGGTAAGACCTGTAATAGATTTATATAGCCAAGCTACAATCAATAATATTGACGGTGTTGATGCTATATATAGCAACTTTATTGGTGACGGTGATGTGTCGTACCAGATACAAGCTTATGTGGGGAAATTTGATAAACTATACTTCCCTGGTAAAAGCTATATTAAATTTCACCATATGGCTGGTCTAGTTGGTACAGTACAGTACGATTCGTGGACTTTTAGAGCTGGTTACATGAATGCTCAACATTCTACGATTAGCGCTGAAGGTGATTACGTTCCAGGTGATATGAGAATGTTGGTTAGCACAGACTATCAATTAGGTCTTTCTATAGATCCTCAAAATGATAATTGTGCTGTAGGTGCTTGTTCTGATTTTGTACCAAATGCTGATGATGTATTTAATATTATCCAACGTAAACGTAGACCTTTTAATCTTACAAGCCTTGCTGTTGTATACGATAATGGTAGCTACTTTGGTCAATTTGAGTGGGCGCATAGAGAAGCACGCTCTTCTTTATCTAATGGTATAGCTGCTTATGGTATGATTGGTTATAGATTTGATTCACTTACTCCGTACATTGGTTACTCATACGCTAAGTCTTTAACTGAAAACTTCGCACTGGATGTTGATGCAGATTTAAAAGCTAGCCTTGATGCTCAAGTTGTTGGTTTAGGCAGTGAGCCACTTGAACAGTATGTTGTAAGAAATTCAAGTTCACGTTCAAATACAATTACAGCTGGACTTCGTTGGGATTTTTACAAAAAAATGGCTTTAAAAATGCAGGTTGACAGCTTTCGTCCTTTAAATAACGATGATCTTGCGACTGGTGGTTCAGGTTTTATTAACCGTACTAGTGAAGTGCTTTCAGCTACTGGTGAAAACATCATTGTATCAACAGTATCGTTAGATATTATTTTTTAAAGGGATAGGCCATGAGAATCTTTAAATCAATTTTCTTTTTATTAATCTTGTCGTTTATTGTAACAAATACAAGCGCTGCAGCATTGTCAGTCGTTGTAAATAAAAGTAATACTAGCGAACTTTCTGAGGGTCAAGTAAAAAACATTTTCATGGGTAAACTAGGACAGTTTAGTGATGGAACTGAAGCTGTGCCAGTATTGTTCGAAGCAGGAAAAGGAGCCAGAACTATATTTGATGACACTGTTTTACAAAGAAACACGTCTCAAGTAGATGCGGTATGGTCAAAACTTATCTTTACTGGACGAAGAACTCCTCCTTTACAAGCTAAAGATGTTAGTGAAGTTTTAAAAGCGGTTAGTTCTAATCCTAAAGCTATCGGTTACTTAGAAACCGCTGATGTTACAGATACAGTTAGAGTAATAGCTACTTTCTAGTACTCTAATTAATACAATATAGTAGAACTCTCGCCATACTGATTGCGAGAGTTTTTTCTTATAGTGAGTAGACTTTCCCCAAGTCTTTTAATTCAAATCTGTTTAACCACCTCAGATCCTAGCCTAAGCAATAACTAATACACTGAGCATAAGGTTAATTAGTGAGCCTTCCTTAGCTAAAAAACTTTTCTATAATTGTTTTAAATATTTATAATATCTGAGATCAGATTATAAGTTTAATCTAAGGTTTAAATTACCCACTGGTATAATTAAGTCATTATTTTATTTTTCCATAATAAATTACTTAACGGACTATCGAAAGTGAGAGGATTGACTTCTATTATTTGTGGAGGTAAGTGGCGTTTAATACCAATTCGCTTAAACATCTAATCTAACTCATATTATATAAAATAACATTCCAACGAATCGAGAACTTATAACTATCAAAACAGTTATTAAGACTTTTCAGAAAAGAAATAATATCCGCAAACGAATGCGATTATTTGCGGTTTTATTATTTTATATAAGAGATAGAAGAAGCGACATTGCTAAACGGTCAAACATTGCATGCATTAGCGTTAATAGACGGATATCTAGTTATTTAGAAATAGGATTAGAGAGTAAACCAGTCCAGGGGCGTCCATCTAGACTCAATTAAGCACAATGCGACAACTGGCTGAGTTCATAATAAAAAGTAGCATTTTCACGTGGAGTTAGCCTAACAGGGAAGCTATCATGTAATTTATAGGAGCAGAGTTTAGCGTTCATTATCATGTTCGTTATGTATATAAAGTACTGAAGCACTTAGAGTTTAGCTGGATAACCAGTTACTCTAAACACCCAAAACAACCACAAAAAACCAAGAGGTTTTAAAAAAGTGTTTACCGGAAACGATCTTCGCACTCTAGAGCATCTGTTATTAGGTTGCATAGATGTCTGGCTTCAGGATGAAGCGCGATTTGGGAAAAAACGAGAAGCAGGCTACGTGTTTTAAAGTAGCAACAGTTTGAGTATGGATACTTATTTGAAGAAGTATGTTCAGCAATCGGCAAGCATAGGCATTGACTAGCTCCCTTGAAGATGAAAGAAGCAATGAAACAGTACATAAATCAGATTTCACAACCCACCCAGCCTGGTATGTAGTTGTTATTATAAGTGGGGCTGGTTGGCATATGTACAATACTGCCATCTCATTCAATAATATTACCTTAATAAAGTTATAGCGGAACTAAATCCATTGAGCAAGTATGAATTTGGCTAACCCATATGCGAATTGGTATGAGTCGTAATACACTAAACCAAAAGTAAGAATAGTAAAATGAAGAATGATTTTTACAGCTTTTAAGGAAGATACCTGGACTTAAGTGTTTCCATATAGGCATGTTCAAAACAGAATAAATGAGATGAGCTACTAAATCCTTTTAACAGCTCAGTTTAAAATAGGTATAGTTTTATACCTATTTTCATTGATTAAAAAGTAGCAATTACTTTTACTTTATCGTTGGTTTTTGTACTATCAATATAGCCAATAGCATCACTATTAGTCGCGACAAAATCAAGAACTGCTTGATCTGATCCCAGCTTTTCAGGTGGAGTTCCTTTGCCTGTAAATACCAATTTTGACCAGTAGGCATTTAATTGACTGCTAGATTTTCCCACTACCTTATCATTGAACTCGTCAGCAATTGAAGTACCGTCTTGATTCACAGGGTTTACCTTGTCGCCATTACTAAATGACTTATTTTTACCTAGGTAAATCTTTTTAATTGTGTCTGCATCTACTTCACTGGTATTGCCGGGGTTAATAATAACAGCTATACCTGCAAGTGTATTGAATGAGCACAATGAAAGTGCACTAATTAAAATGAATTTTTTCATCATGATCTCCAATTAAAATACTAAATCAATACCAACAGCTACAACATCAGTGTCAGTGTCAGTTATATCGTCTTCAAAGCGGCTAAAATCGATTTTGAATGCAGCAGACGGATGAAAGTCATACCGAGCACCGATTGTATATACATTGCTTTGTGCACGTATGCCCTCTAATGCAAAGTTTACAGCACTATTTAAAGGTGGAATGCTTTCGATAGTATCAAAGCGTGATGATTTATGTTCATCATCATTTTCTTCAAAGGTAAAATGTACAATTACATCGTCAAGGCGGTAACCTAGAGAAACATAGAATTGTGTTTGTTCAGCTAAAAGACTATCTTCAACTTCAAACTGCGTATATTCGGCATCAAGCAATATATTTTCATAGTCAATTGAGAAACCAACACCAATAAATGTTGTGCTATCTTCTTCTGTAAGTAAGTCATTAGCTGTGTCGCTTAGGCCACTGCTATTGAGTACATCAATAAGTCCTAGTAGATCACTATCATCAGAGTAGATGCTTGTATCTGCAACAATGTATGCTGCGCGCGCACTAAACCAGTCATATGATAAGTTCCAGTTTAAACCGCCCAAATTATTTAATTCAGCAGGTAGATCATTGCCAAATACATCTATATCACCGTCAAAACTGCCATAAAATCCTTGTAGAGTAGAATCCCAGTCTCCAATTTGATTATTATAAACAACACTAAGACCTTCATAAGTTGAAAATGGGATCCCGTATACTGATTTAGGTGGGCGCACCCAGCGATAAGCATAACCTACATCTAAAAAGTCTGAATATTTATAAAATGGAACGCGCATTTTACCGGCGCTGAGTTGCAGCTCATCACTGTATTCATAAGTTACGTATGCCCATTCGAATGTAGCGTCAAAATCGTCTTCGCCACGTGCAATTATTTGCGCCGTTGCGGTTAACTTTTCTTGAAGATCGGCTGATAATTGTAAAGCGAACTTACTTTCATTTTTAAACGAGATGTCATCGTCGTATCCGTATAGAGCTTGATCGCTGTCTAGACTTTTACCGCCTACAATTGATGCAAAGCCGTTGATACGCACTTCAGCACTTGCATAACTTGATGCAAGTGCTGCACATACAGCTATTGCTATAGATAGCTTATTCATATGAATTTCCTATTTGTTATCTGGGTGTTAATTTCAGAAGGATTATAGAAGTGAATTTGGTTTTTATCTAATAAACTTAGCAAGTTAGTAAAAATATATTTGTTGACAGCCTTGTAGGTTTTATGCATGAGGAGAGTAGGATATTGTAAATTGAATTATATGATTTATATTAAGGTGATTCTTATATTTAATTAGTAAGACTTTCTCATAGAGCCAGAGGTGTTTAACGTCTGTTTTATTTTTGTGTAATTCAATTAAAGAATGTTTATGATGGTAAAAGGTTATGAGAACCATTAATTGGTTTTCTAGCTTTAATTACAAGATGTGATTGTTTTCTATAAATTACATCAATACACTTTATTTTGAGAAACTCAATAATCCCACTAAGATTCGAATGTTTTTCAATTTTTTAAAAAAAGCGTGTGTTTATTCACAATATTATCATATAATGTCCTTCCAAAGGAAAGGTGCTATCACGCATCTTTTTTTATGCCCAAAATTTATATTTTCTAAATATAGATGCATAACAAATCACACGATATCCTTTGGAGAATATTTTGAAACTACGCACACTCTCACAGCTAAGCCTAGCAATTTTCGCTGCACTATCTACCTCAGTAAATGCTGATGAAGCTAAAACAACAGCAAAACAAGACGCTTTTGAAAAAATAGAAGTCACAGCTCGTAAGCGTACAGAGAGCTTATTTGAATCTCCAACCGCTATCACATCAATTGGGGCGAACCTAATTGATAAAGCCAATATGAGTAATCTTGAAGATATTGGCAAATATGTTCCAAATTTAAACATCACCCGATACGGTGTTGGTAATGCAGCACACGCGTCTGTATTTATTCGTGGTATTGGTCTGCAAGATCACATAATAACTACCGATCCGGGTGTTGGCGTATACCTAGATGGTGTTTATTTAGGTCGTCAAATGGGTTCTAACTTATCATTGCCTAATGTTGAGCGTGTTGAAGTGCTTCGTGGTCCACAAGGTACTTTATATGGTCGTAATACATTAGGTGGCGCTGTAAATGTAATCACAAAGCAACCTGGTGATGAAGGTATTGTAACCACTACAGCTAAGCTGGGAAGTCGTGGACGCATTGCTGGTGATGTTTATTTTAATAACTCACTAAACGATGAACTAAGCATGTCGGCGAGTGCATCATACAAAACACGAGATGGTGTAGGTGAAGCTGTTAATTTAGCTAATCCAGAGAAAGAAATTGGTGAGGAAGAAGAATTTAGTGGTCGAGTAGCCCTTAAATGGCAAGCGAATAGCGATTTAGCATTCACTTTTTCTTTAGATGGAGTTGATAACGAATCGGGTCAATCACCTTACACAATTGAATTAACTTACCCGCTAGATGCAAGCGATGTATTTAATGGAGACTTCCCATTATTGACTCAAGATTTAATTCCATCAGACCCAGATGATTTAGGTACAACCGTTGCAGGTATTGAATCAACTTCTTACTCAGGTTGGGGCACATCGTTCTCGGTTGATTGGGCAATTAACGATACTTACACAACTAAGTTTATCTCAAGCTACCGTACATCTGAGTATGAAGGTGGCTTAGATGACGATGCATCACCTTTAAACTTGTCTGAGTTTCCAGAGGAGGGCGGAGCTGATCAGTACTCTTTTGAAGTTCAGCTAAATGCGACATTTGATAATATGGACTTTGTATCAGGTCTTTACTTTTTTAATGAAGATGGCTTTACACGTTCAGGCCCATTTGTATTCAGCCCATTTAATACACCCAATGGCTTATTAAATGATGGGGTAACAGAATCATTTGGTGGTTACGGCGATTTTGAAATTAACCAAGAAACTAATTCTTACGCAGCCTATTTTAATGCAAGCTACGATGTAACTGACGATTTAACCATTGGTGGTGGTCTTCGTTATTCAAAAGATGAAAAAGATGCAAATGCTATATTCCCATCATTTCCTACTCGTAAGTATGTAAGTGCAGATTTTGATGCAGTCACGTGGGATATAAATGCATCTTATCAGCTTAGCAAAAATATGAATGTGTATGGCCAGATTCAAAAAGGCTACCAAACAGGTGGTTTTCCACCGCGCCCATTTGGTGGACCAGACCAGTTTGTATCATTTGACGAAACTAAAGCGATTAACTATGAAATGGGTCTAAAAGGCCAAGTACACGAAAATGTATCTATGATGCTTGCGGTATTTGTGACTGATTACACTGATTTAGCATTACCGTTTTCAGACCCAACAGCCGGTGGCGGTTTCGTAACAATTGTAGAAAACGCTGGTCAGTCTAAAGCACAAGGTATTGAGCTTGAAACAACCGTTGCTATTACTGATGACTTTACTATTCGTAGTGCAGTTGGTTATTTAGATTCTGAAATAACAGAAGTGGCTGAGGGCGTACAAGGCGTAGGTAAAGGCGATTCACCAGCACTTACACCACGCTGGACTGTCATGGTTGCACCTTCTTACTTTATGGATTTAGAGAGTGGCGCAACACTTGCCTTTAATGCTAATTATTCGTATCGCAGTGAAATGCAAGGTCAATCAGTTTACAACCAAAGTGAGACTATTGATTCTCGTGAACTAGTTGGTTTTAATATTTCGTACACTAACCCATATGGCGATATGGAAGTTACATTATATGGTGAAAACGTTCTAAACGAAGTTTACGATGTTGGTCGCCTACAACAATCAGGTTTTGTTGGCGTAATGCGTAGTAATGATCGAAGTGAATTTGGTTTGAAATTCAAAAAAGATTTTGAACTTTAATTAGCTAAAATAATAAGGGAGCTGTTTTTTGCTCCCTTAATTTAATACTTATTAAAGTCTAAATGAAAGTATTTATTCATGACAAGTTAGTAAATTATAAAAGCCATTAACGTACTTATTTATCAACACTCTCTTTAATTGAAGCTATATTATTATTCGCTTTTTTATTCTTAGCAGGAGACTTAGCTGTTATTGGCTCTCTACTACCTTTAAGCACAGCCATAAAGTCATCTTTACTTTTTGCAATTTCAAGGGCTAGGGATTCGACTTGCTGCTCACTTAACGGCACATCTACTTTCTCTAACATCAGTTCAAGTGATTCTGCTATATCAAGCATCTTGTCATAGGCATCAGCTTCTTTTTTGGTAGTAAACGTCATGCGCTCAACTCCGTTTCGTTCTACAACATATTTAACAACAACAGCCATGATTTCTCCTGCAAGCTTGCGTAGTATTATGGTTTATAACAACTATACCACTGTTTTTTTATACAGCAATAGCCTGAGGTTAATTTTGTAAGCCAAGTGTACTAATTTTTATATCCTTAAGTTTGACAAAAAACTATAACTTTACTTTAGTTAAGTAATCACTTGCTGTACCAGCTGCATTTTCAGGATTTCGGATCATGGTGATAATGCGTTTAGGTTTTCTTTAGGTGATGGACTTATTGTTCTTTATTTATTGACTTTCCTGAGCAAAATTTAAAAAAGAAACAATAAGGATTGATCAATGAAACTGATTAAAAATATCTTCATCGTAGGCTTACTTCTTTTACTTCCTATAGCAACTGCAAATGCTCAGTTATCCGAAGTAGCTAAACAAATGCCACATGTAGAGACCATTAGTATAAATAATGCTAATGCTCAGACGCTTGCTAAACTGCCAGGTATAGGCAAGATGAAAGCACAGGCAATAGTAGATTATCGAGAAAAAAATGGTGAATTTAAAGACATTAAAGATTTATCACAAGTTAAAGGAATTGGTAAAAAATTGCTAACAAAACTGGAAGGAAAGATCTCGCTTTGAATATAATGATTTATAACCAGAGCACTACCTGCTCTGGTTAAACGCTTTTAATGCACTGCTCAAATTCTTTTTAGCAAAATAAATTTCAATAGGCGTTGTAAGCAAAGGATAACAAAGACCACCTAATATTAAAAATGGAATTAGGAGCCAACTTTGAAATACAGTAAATATTAAAAATAGTGGGCTCAGTAATATTAGTTTCATGATACGTAGTAATACCCGCTCACTAGGTGAAAGCATATCTAGTGATAAAGCAATTATTTCTTGGCGTTGACGTATTTTAAACTGTTTTAGCTCATTTATTTGACTAGAAAAAGGTGTGAACATATTAAATTGACTTTTTATAAATTAAGCGACTAATAACTAAAAGAAATAAAGTAACTGAGAATAATGCGAAAATAATTTCCATCCATGCTGGCATACTTAGCCCTATAAACTGCCAGTCTATATTGCCGCAATCCCCTGTTGCTTGAAAAAAGCTTGGTATCCACTCATGCAATGGCATAAATGGAGGAAAGTTAGGTTCGAATTCACAGCTAAATGCAAACGGATCTGTGGTTGTTTGCATGTTGATGTGTTCGCGAGCAATAAAAAACCCCCAGATGCTTGATACACCCCAGATTAAATATGCGCTTCCTCTAACAATTTTACTTTGGGGGTTAATTGAGCCAATTAAACCAGCGCTAAGTATACCAAGGACAGCAGTGCGCTGATAAATACACATGATGCACGGAGCCAATCCCATTTGATACTGAAAGAATAATGCTGTTACCTCTAGTAAAAATATAATTAATGTGAATAAAAGCCATGGAGTACGTTGAGTTGATAAATGAGCGAGCCAGTTCATAGAAATTCCGCGTTTAGGTAAGATACTCGATTATGACGTAGGATAAACCGAGGAGCAACAAAAAGAAAAGCTACTGAAATAGCTTTTTAGGACGGGTCATATTAGTGACTTTTTACTTCCATCCTTGAGTAAAGCCACCCGCATGATTATCGCAGAGTAGATGCTAATGTCGAGGTAAGTAAAAATAAAAAACGGTTTGTCCATTTGACGTTGCAACATTCATTAATGTGAACAGTTCCAACAAATAGATACTAGAACAAAGAACATAACCAGTTGTAGCGCCTCTCGAAAGCTAATACCCAAGCTATCACTGGTGCAAATAAATTTTAATCAATGATAAAGGCTACGATAGAGAAAAGTACACAACGTAACCTTATAAATGAAAGGCTTCTACAAATGCTTTACCTAACTGACGCTAAATGCAGAACCATGCCAAGACTCAGTCAAACAGCTTGGATAGTTTCTGCTAATTTAGCACCGCAAGCAAAGATTTTAGTTTTCTAAAACAAGTGTAGTTACAGGTTTTTAATAAATAGAGTAAGAGTTATAGGCAACGTACGGAACAAATTAGCAGCTAGCCTGCGATTATTAATACTTTGATACCACCTATGATTGTACGTACTTTCCAAAGCGCTGTACCGGTAGAAAGTTACGTAAGTAGCGCGGAATACTTTTACGTTTTGTCATTATCGATCTCCAGTTAAGTTGATTATCTCTTAGCTGGGGTAGTCGAATCTATTAAATTATGTCAGCTTGCAACCATAAAGGTAAGTAGTAAAGTCACATCTTACATTTAAGGTATTTCACGTTAAACTTGTACTGCAGATATCATTCTTATTAATTAATCTTGAATTACGAGTAAATCACTCGGTTGTAACGAGCAACACTCTGTTGCATAGATGTACCTTTTTATCGTACTGGTGTAGCTAATATATCTTACTTTACTTGTTAGTTGAGCTTCGTCTGGTACAATCAGTCAGTTATTCGTGTGGAACGATGAGTGTTGATTAATTCGAGTGGGAATTGAATGAGAATTTTTAAAGCGAAAAGCCCAGCAGGATTTGCTGAAGAATATATAGTTGAGTCTATTTGGAATGGCGATTTCCCTCCAGGTTCAATTCTACCTGCCGAGCGAGAACTTTCAGAGTTAATTGGTGTTACAAGAACGACCTTGCGGGAAGTGTTACAACGCTTAGCACGTGATGGTTGGCTAACAATACAGCATGGAAAACCAACAAAAGTAAATAACTTTTGGGAAACGTCTGGCTTAAACATTCTTGAAACATTAGCACGTCTTGATGAAGATAAAATGCCAGAGCTGACCGATCAGCTTTTATCTGCGCGTACTAATATCAGTGCTATTTATACACGAGCAGCAATTAAGTTAAATCCAGAACGAGTCATTGAGATTCTATCGCAAAGTCATGAGCTAGAGGATACAGCCCAGGCATTCGCTGATTACGATTATAAAGTTCATCACGAATTAGCTGTTGCCGGTAATAATCGTATTTATGTATTAATTCTTAATGGTTTTAGAGGCTTTTATTCTAAAATAGGTTGCCATTATTTTTCAGATGCTGGTACTCGTGAACTCGCCCGCCAATTTTATAAAGACTTAACAATTTTGGCAGAAAATAAAGAACATGATGGTGCTATCTCGATGATGCGTAAATATGGCCATCAAACGGGTGAAATTTGGCAACAAATCCGTGGTGATATGCCCTCAGATATAATGGATTAAATTTATACGAGAAACCTGTATTTACAGGTTTTTTATATAGGTAACAAATTAGATGGCAAGTGTTCGGTATTTTCGATTGCTCGAATCGCTAAATACGATTGTTCTTTTTTAAGTAATGACTTTAAAATGTCGGATAATTATATGTTTGCGCTATTGTTTTTATTTTTAGCGCCCATATAACTACCAGTATTACGTAAGTAATCTAAAATAAACTCAAAATATTTGGAGAATAAAATGGGTGTATTAGTAGGCCGCCAGGCACCAGACTTTACCGCTGCAGCTGTTCTAGGTAACGGTGAAATTGTAGATAGCTACAACCTTCACGAAACCATTAAAGGTAAAAAAGCAGTAATCTTCTTTTACCCACTAGATTTCACGTTTGTATGCCCTTCTGAACTTATTGCATTTGATAAGCGTTTCGAAGAATTCAAAAAGCGTGGCGTAGAAGTAATTGGTGTTTCTATCGATTCACAATTCTCACATAACGCATGGCGTAACACGCCTGTAGCTGACGGCGGTATTGGTAAAGTTCAATACGCACTAGTTGCAGACGTTAAACACGAAATCTGTAAAGCATACGACGTTGAGCATCCAGAAGCGGGTGTTGCATTTCGTGGTTCTTTCTTAATTGATGAAGAAGGTAACGTACGTCACCAAGTAGTGAACGATTTACCACTTGGCCGTAACATCGATGAAATGATCCGTATGGTTGACGCTTTAGCATTCCACACTGAGCACGGTGAAGTATGTCCTGCTGGTTGGACTGAAGGTAAAAAAGGTATGGACGCAAGCCCTGAAGGTGTTGCTAAGTTCTTATCTGAAAATGAAGGTGAGCTATAATTTAGCTCTTAATTTGAAATAGAGTGAAAATATTCTATTTTAAATTACCTCAGACCACCTACTTTATGTAGGTGGTTTTTATTACGAGTATATTTGATATGTTTGCCTTTTAAAAAATCAATTAAAATAGATGCCTTCCAGCTTTAAAGCTTCAATTTGAAAATGAAAAGCTTTATGCCTTTATATTTAACTTTCCTTGGAAATCTTGCCAACCTGGAGGAAATTGACCTCTTAATACATACGAAAACGCAATCAGCTCTGCAATAACATAATAAAGCTCTTTAGGAATTTCTTCCCCTAACTCTAAATGCGACAACGTTTTAGCAAGTGCTGCATCTTCGTGGATCATAATTCCTTTTAGTTTAGCCGCTGCTATTATTTCATCAGCTAATTCACCAAACCCTTTAACACTTACAGTGGGTGTGTTGCCAGCTTCGTACAAAAGCCCAATGGCTGATTTATTAATCGGTGTTTCACTCATAGCTAAACCTTAATATTAATAATTGCGTGAGACTTATAGAATGCCTGATTGTTGGCATCGCCTCGCTTTAAATTAAGCTCGCCAACTTGTAAGCCATGTTTAGCTAGTTTAGATCTTAAATTATCCAAGTGAGGGTGAGCAATTGCACTTACTTCTTGGCTCGAGGCTAATAGCTGGCAATCGAGTGCTTTATCCATTAACTCTGCAGTAATTTGTAGCTGTCCAAGTTGGGCATAATCAAAGTTTAATCTGACAAACCATACATTTTTATCTTCTAATTTACCGGCGTTTGGCTTTTTATACTGTCCAAGGGTTATTTCTGTTTGGGCTGCTTCTGGAGGTAATCTCATCGGTAATAAAAATTGTGCAAGCGGGTTTGTGTCTGGTTGTTGATTTGGTGTTGAGACACTTACTTGGTTAAGTGTATTTTTAACCTGTACGATTTCACTGGCCAAGGCTTGTACTTGAGCTTGCTGAAGCTGTTCAAGCATTTTTGATCCTGTGTTACCTGTTTTAAAAGTAGGTATAAGTACCTGTAAGAGAGCATCTAAGCCAGTTTGATTATTAAAACTAATAGGCGTTACTGATTGGCTAATGAGAGGCGCAGCTAAAATACTCACAGCCACCTGTTCAAGCCCTTTAGTGAAACTACTTTGCAGCATATCACCCGCTATTAGAGTGGGCTGTAAAGTAGCAAGTATTTCACGCTGTATGGTTGCAGGGTTTATGTTATTACTTGAAACCATACGGTTAAATGCTTGATTAATTAAGTGAGTTAAATCAGGGGTGTCTTTTGTTGCCTTATTTGTAATATCAGTAATTTGACTACTTAAAAGCGGTTTATTGTAAGCCAGCCTATCTGTAGGGGTTAGGGTATCAGGAAGCTTTAATAATGTACTTAATAGTCTTGCTTCTATTGGTTGTAGCATTTGACTACGAGAGAGCGAATTAGATAACGGCTCTGCTAATGGGAGCATGTTTTTAATAGAGGCTGGGTTTACACTGTTTTGATTGTTGCCATTTATTACTGGTTGCACTGAAAAAGTTGTTTGCCCTTTAGCAACAATTTCACTTGTAGGCTTAATTAACGTATCAACTTTACTGTTAGTACTAATATTCAGAACACTCAATTGACTCGCGTTTAAATTACTTGGCTTAGCGCTCGGCACTTCATTTTGAGTAATGTTATTTGTTATTGGCGTGTAGGTTGTTGGTGTGTTTGCAGGTGTTTGCCAAACACTAACACTTCCTTTTACCAGTTGCGCTAATTGTACAATAGGCGGGAGCCTTGAAAAGTGCTCTGGCAAAATATTGCTCGTATTGTTATTTAACGCAGTACTTACACTTTGAGTAATGTTAACTCTATTTAGTGGTGATTCACTCAGCTGTATAGCTAAAGGCGTTTTTTGTTGCGTAGGTAAGGTTGATAGCTGCGTTTGCTCAGATTTACTCATTGCCGTAAAAGGCTTATTTTCAAAATATTTAACCGCATCATTAATTCGCGTTTTTAAATCACTAAAACTGTTTTGTAGCCACGATTTTATTGGGCTATTTAGGGTCAATAATGGATTTACTGTTACATTAGAAACAAACGATGGCACTGCGGGTGCATTGCTTTTTTGCGCTAAAAGTAACTCGTTAAATGGTTTGGAGAATGAGTTGTTAAGCGTTATTTTTATATCGTTTGTATCGGTTTTAATAAATAATTTATCTGCTTGGTTCACTAAATTTACTTTAATAGGTGTGTTAGGTAGTTCAGCAAGTTGTTGATTAGTAATGGGTGTTGTAAACGCACCTGACTTTTGAGGGTGAGTTAAAATAGCCAGTTTAGGTGTTGCTTGAAGCTGCGCACTAGGCAATAAGGCCACGAGTAAATTAGTAAGTTTAGTTTGGCTAAGTGGTTGCGAGTGAACCGTATCAGCAAAGCGGTTAACAACATTAATCTGTGCGCCTTTATTAGTCGTACTAACAACTATTTTTAAAGGCTGTTCAGTTATAAGTAACTGGGCTACTTCTTTATTTATGGCAATACTTGCGTTGAGCTTATCAATAACTAACTTGGGAGAGGGGGACGCTGTAACGTGTACATCCATTGGTTGGCTTTGCACCTCTGTGCCCGTGCTTACGTAATTTAACAAACGCTGTAATTGTACCGGTTGACTTAAAGTAAGGTTTGTACTGTTTGGCGATATGTTGAGCTGTTTGCCATCGGGACTAAGTTGTATGTTAGCACTGGCTATTTTTTGTAAATTTTGAGGTGCGCTTGTAGTGCCAAGCCTTAATGTTTGCCAATGCTTATCAATAAATACATCAAGCGTAATCGAGTCTTTCGAAAATTGGATGTTTTTAGCCGCAAGTACCTCACTAGGTAACTGTGGTAACTCATTGGTTTGGCTGTGAGCAGGTTGATTGATAACCAATGAGTTAGATAATGTTATTTGCGTTGGTGTATTCATTATTTTAAATCAAGTTTTTGTTAATCGATTATAAAGCAATATTCGTATTACCCTATCATTATGGTAGACTAACGCCTAATTTTTGGCAGAGAGAATCGTCATCTTGTTACACATTAAGTCCGTCACCTGCATCAAGCAAGATCGTTGTTTGTTTGCGGATCTTAATTTTAGCCTTAATAGCGGTCAAATCATGCAATTAGCGGGTCCTAATGGGGCTGGTAAAACATCGCTATTGCGTATTATTGCTGGCTTTTCTGTGCCTGATGAAGGGTCTGTTCTGTTCCAAGAGCAACCTATATCTAAGTACTATGAAGAGTATGCCACAGAGCTGCTTTTTATAGGGCATAAAACAGGTGTAAGTACTCAGCTTAGTGCAGTTGAAAATGTTCGCCACTGGTTACAAATTAATGGCTACATAAATGAGCCTGATTTATATCCTATTTTAGCGCAACTTGGCCTTGTTGGACTTGAAGATGTACCCGTTAGAATGCTATCTGCTGGACAACAACGGCGCGTGGCTTTAGTTAGACTTTGGTTAAGTGATGCTAAATTATGGGTACTTGATGAGCCATTTACCGCGCTTGATAAAAGCGGTGTCGCCTTTTTACAGCAGCGATTTACTGAACACTTACAAAGCGGTGGTGCCATTTTATTAACGACCCACCAAGACTTAACGACCCACTTTAGTAACTTACAAACGGTTACACTGGAGTATCGCCACTAATGACTCGTCAACACTCTTATTGGTTGCTATTTAGTGCGGTATTTACCAAAGATGTGAAACTTGCGTTTCGCCAGCGCGCCGAAATTGTAAATCCTATTTTATTCTTCTTAATTGTAATTTCACTATTTCCGTTAGCAATAGGGCCTGAGCCCGGTCTACTTGCGAGAATGGCGCCAGGTATTATTTGGGTTGCCGCATTACTCTCTACCATGTTGGGTTTAGATAAGTTGTTTAGGGATGATTTTAACGATGGCTCGTTGGAGCAATTAATTGCATCCTCCTATCCGTTATCGCTAACCGTACTTGCTAAAGTGGCTGCTCACTGGGTGGTAACAGGTTTGCCGCTTGTATTAATGACTCCGCTATTTGCATTGTTGTTAAACCTAGAGAGTACGGCGTTAACAGCAACCGTTTTAACACTATTATTAGGCACACCATTATTGAGCTTTATAGGCGCAATAGGTGCTGGGCTTACTGTGGGGCTACAAAAAGGAGGTATTTTGATGAGTTTACTCGTACTGCCTTTATATATTCCTGTTTTGATTTTTGCAACGTCGGCTATCGATACCAGTACAATGTCACTGGATTATAGTGGGCAGCTTGCCATCCTTGGTGCAATGTTACTTATTGCTATTATTAGCGCACCAATCGCCATATCGTCAGCTTTAAAAGTGAGTGTAAGTTAATGTGGAAGTGGTTACATCCCTATGCTAAAGCAGAGCGTGCATACCAGTTATGCAATACGTTACTGCCATATTTTGCCGTAGTTACCGTAGTTAGTATGATTGTAGGATGGGTATGGGGGCTTGGTTTTGCACCTGCCGACTATCAACAAAAAGACAGCTACCGTATCATTTTTATTCATGTTCCTTCTGCCATTTTATCTATGGGCGCTTACTCTTCAATGGCGATTGCCGCTATTGTTGCACTTGTATGGCAGCTACGAAATGCCGAACTTGCCGTTATAGCTATTGCGCCTGTTGGTGCATGTATAACAGCTATTGCCCTTATTACGGGCGCTGCATGGGGTAAGCCTATGTGGGGTGCTTGGTGGGTATGGGATGCACGTTTAACGTCTGAGCTTATTTTATTATTTTTATATCTTGGCGTACTTTCGCTTTACCATGCATTTGAAGATAAGAAGTCAGCAGGGCGTGCGGCTTCTATTTTAGCAATTGTTGGCGTAATTAATTTACCTATTATTCATTACTCTGTTGAGTGGTGGAATACGTTACACCAAGGTGCAAGCATTACAAAGTTGGATACAAAAGCGATAGATCCAAGTATGTTTTGGCCTCTTATGGTTAATATTTTAGCCTTTGCTGCTTTTGTTGGAACAGTGACTTTAATTCGTCTTAAAAATGAAATTTTGCAACGAGAAAAGCACCGACCGTGGGTGCGCTCGTTGTTAAATAAGGGGTAATTATGCAGTTTGACTCTTTTTCTGATTTTATTGCAATGGGAGGTTATGGATTTTATGTCTGGCTTTCTTTTGGTACATGCGCACTTATTTTACTCGGTATTTTAGTGAACTCTTTGAGAGACACCAAGCGTATTATGGCTTCAGTGGAGCAACAAATAATACGTGAAGCGCGAATTAAAAAAGCTAAGCAGGAACAAATCTCATGAATCCAAGACGTAAGAAGCGCCTATTGGTAATCATTGCCGTACTGTTTGGTATTGGTGGGTCTATTGGCTTAGTGCTTTATGCACTTCAAGAAAATATTAATCTTTTTTATACGCCAAGCGAATTAATTGATGGCAAAGGCCCTAATAAAGAAAAACCCTTCATTGGGCAAAAGCTACGTATTGGTGGAATGGTTGTACCAGGTACGGTTGAGCGTAATGAACAAAGCTTGCAAGTAAACTTCAAGCTAATAGACACTGGTCCATTAGTGACTGTGCGTTATCAAGGTATATTGCCAGATTTGTTTCGTGAGGGGCAAGGCATTGTAGCGCAGGGTGTATTAGTCGAACCTAATGTTATTGAAGCATTTGAAGTGCTTGCAAAGCATGATGAAGAGTACATGCCAGCAGAAGTTGCAGAGGCAGTTAAAGGTATTAAGCACGAAAAACCAAAGTACAACTTAGATAGTGGTAATTAGCTATGATCCCAGAAATTGGTTATTTTTCTTTAACGCTTGCCATGGTGCTAAGCGTTTTACTGTGTATTTTTCCTCTTTGGGGCGCGCATACCGGTAATCTTCGATTAATGCGTGCGGCTCCATCTTTAGCAATAGGGCAGTTTGCTTTTGTATTAATCTCTTTTGCTGCACTTATTTATGCAAGTTTAACAGACGACTTTACCGTGTCGTACGTGGCGTATCATTCAAGTAGTACACTGCCTTGGTATTACAAAATCACCTCTACATGGGGAGGGCATGAAGGAGCTATTTTATTATGGTTAGTCATGCAAGCGGGTTGGACTGCTGCTGTTGCAGCGCGTTCTAAATCATTACCTTGGGTTTTGCGTGCTCGCGTACTAGGTGTGCTTGGCTTTTTAGGTGTCGGTTTTATGATGTACACCTTACTGCTTTCAAGCCCGTTTGAGCGCCTACTTCCTTATTTTCCGGTAGAAGGGCGTGATTTGAATCCGCTGCTTCAAGATCCAGGTATGATTATTCATCCACCATTATTGTACATGGGCTATGTGGGGTTGTCGGTTGCTTTCTCTTTTGCTATAGCTGCATTGTTAACCGGTAAACTTGATAACACATGGGCTAAATGGTCACGTCCGTGGACGATGACTGCATGGGGTTTCTTAGGTTTAGGTCTTACCATTGGTAGCTGGTGGGCGTATTCAGAACTAGGCTGGGGCGGCTGGTGGTTCTGGGATCCAGTAGAAAACGCAGCGCTTATGCCTTGGCTTGTTGCAACCGCATTACTGCATTCATTAAGTGTGACAGAAAAGCGCGGTATATTTAAATCATGGACTGTATTATTAGCAATTGCAGGCTTTTCGTTAAGCTTGTTAGGTACGTTTATTGTACGCTCGGGTATTATTGTATCGGTACATGCGTTTGCTACAGACCCTGATAGAGGCTTATTTATACTCGCCTTTTTAGGCATCGTTGTCGGTGGTGGCTTGGCGTTATATGCAATGCGTGTATCGCAAGTTCACAGTGAAGGGCGATACAAGCTGGTATCGCGCGAAGTGGCGTTATGGCTCAATAATATATTTTTAGTCGTTGCTACATTAATTGTTATGTTAGGTACACTGTTGCCAATGGTTCATAAAGAAATGGGCTTAGGTAGCATTTCTATTGGCGAACCGTTTTTTAATAAGATGTTTGCAATAATTTTAGTACCGTTTGCTATTTTGATGGGTATCGGACCACTTTTACGTTGGAAGCAAAACAAGTGGGCTTTTTTGCAAAACAAAATATTAATGGGTGTATTAGCAAGTGTTGTGATTACCTGTGCTTGGTTGTTCTCAAGTTACGATTTAGTAAAACCACTTACGTTATTAGCGACAACACTTGCGGTTTGGATTGCAATATCAACAGGGATTGATATTTACACCAAAGCAGCTGTACACGGGAGCCTAAAAGAAGGCTTAAAACGTTTTACTGTAAGTTACTGGGCTATGGTACTTGGGCATATTGGTATTGCATTTATTATTGCGGGCGTAACACTTACCTCGGCTTATTCAGTAGAGCGTGATGTATCTATGAAACCGGGTGAAACAGCACAGCTTAATGAGTATGAATATCGCTTTGATGGTGTAAAAGCTATTCGTGGACCAAACTACAGCGGTCATGCGGGCGTTGTATCGGTGCTTAAAAATAATGAACTAGTAACACGTTTACACGCCGAAAAACGTAAATATGACATTGGAATGCAGTTTATGACTGAGGCGGCAATAGATGCCGGCTTTAAACGTGATTTATATTTAGCATTAGGTGAGCAACTAAGTGGAGACGCATGGTCACTTCGTATTTATCATAAACCATTTGTACGCTGGATATGGATTGGTGGTGTGCTTATGTCATTTGCAGGCTTCATGATTTTGTTTGATAAGCGTTACCGTACATCAGCTAAAACAGCTCGTAAAGATGTACCGGAGAGTGTTTTATGAACCGTAAAATTTTAGCTATTGCGCCGCTTTTAGTGTTTGCTTTTGTCTGTATGTTTTTATACCAAGGGCTTTTTGCCAACCCTCGTGAAATTCAAACAGGGCGGTTAGGTCAAGAAATGCCAGCGTTTAATTTGCCTGATTTAATGCAAGACAATAAGCAGTGGACTAACGAGTCGTTAAAAGGCGATGTTTACTTATTAAATGTGTGGGGGACTTGGTGCCCAACATGTTTAGTTGAGCTTGCTTATTTAACTAAGTTACGTGAGCAAGGCGTTAAAATTATTGGACTTTATTACGTACAAGGTTACGATGCTGATTTTGATGGCCCGTTTGATATGCAATCACTTCGCACAGAAGTGAGTGATATGTTGCAACGTGCGGGTGACCCTTACCAATTTAATATTTTAGATCTACACCGTACTTTGTCGTTGGATTTAGGTGTATCGGGTGCGCCAGAAACATTTTTAGTCGATAAAAACGGCACTATTTTGTTACACCACACCGGTGATATAAACCCGCGAGTATGGCGAGCTAAATTTGCGCCAATTATGCAGGAGCTTAAATAATGAAGTGGTTACTACTTACGCTTAGTCTTTTTGTAAGCACGGGTGCGTTTGCACAGCAAGATCGCTATCAATTTGATAACAACAAACAAGCAATATTGTTTGAAGAGTTAACCAAAGAGCTACGTTGCCCTAAGTGTCAAAATCAAAACATTGCTGACTCTGACGCTGTTGTTGCTAAAGACTTGCGCGACAAAGTGCTCGTATTGGTTAAAGAAGGTAAAAACAAAGACGAAGTGATTGATTATATGATTGACCGCTTTGGTTACTTTGTTCATTATGACCCACCTGTTACGCCAGCGACTTTAGTGCTGTGGGTGCTACCTGTATTGATTGTAATTGCTGGCTTTGGTTTTATTGTTATTCGCCAACGAAAAGCATCAGTAAAACAAACATGGAGCAGCGATGACGAAATGCTGTTAGCTAAGCTAATTGATGAAAATAAACGTCAGGGGCAAAGTTAAATGATTTTAATGTGGGCGTGTTTTGCTTTACTCACTTTGGTTGCTCTTGGGTTTGTGATGTTGCCTTTTTTAAAAAAAGAGCGTGTTCAAACAATTACTCATAACGCCAATGCGGAGCTAATTAGCATTTATGAGCAGCGTTTAGTTGATTTACAAACCGATTTAGATAATCAGCGTATTGATACCGTAAATCATGCAGAATCAATTATTGAATTAAAACGTCGTTTATTGAACGAGTTATCACCAGAGAAGTCACTTAACAGCAAAGGTAATAACCGTATTTTTGCTTTAACTGGTGGCGCATTTGTTCTTGCTCTAGCAGGTGTTTTTTATGGTTTAACGGGTAGTCAGCAGCAAATTTCGGCTTGGAATGATGCAATGGATAATTTAGCTGATTACGGCGAGCGTGCTGTAATGCAAAAAGGTGAGCCGCTTAGCCAAAATGAGCTGCAGGCTTTTGCATTGGCGCTTCGTACAAAGCTTAGCCGCTCAGGTGATGATGAAGTTGCTTGGATGCTACTTGGACGAGTTGCTATGTCGCTTAATGAATTTGACATGGCACAGCAGTCATTTGATAAAGCACTACGTATGAATCCTGATAATATGCAGGTACTTATTAGTTATAGCCAAGTTTTATTACTAGAAGGCAGCGAAGCTAATATGACTCGTGCGGCAGGTATGCTTTCAAAAGTACTAAACGTTGAGCCTACCAATTTAGATGCTATTTCGTTACTCGCGCTGATAGCTTATGAGCGTAAAGATTGGCCGCAAGCTAAAACTGCATTTGAAGTTTTATTGGCGAGCATGGAAAAAAATGATTCACGTTATAACATGATCTCAGAACGTATTTCTGATATTGAGCAGAAAATGCAAAGTGAAGGATCTGTTATACCTGCTACTAACAGTAGCAAGATTGCGGTTACCGTAGATATTGCAAAAGAGCTTATTGATAAACAACCAAAGGACGGTATTTTGTTTATATTTGCAAAAGCAGCAAGTGGTTCGCCAATGCCGCTAGCTGCTGTTAAGCTCGCTAAATATTCATTTCCAATTACAGTTGAGTTGAGTGATAGTAGTGCAATGGTTGCAGGGCTTAACTTATCGAGTGCTGAAAATATTATTATTTCAGCGCGTATTTCTATTGATGAATCGGTTATGCCAAACTCTGGTGAGTTAGAAGGTCACTCACAGTCGTTAAAGCGTGAAAGTGTAAGTGACTACCAACTTCAAATTGATACATTAATACCTTAAGGACGTTAGATGTTAAAACACAGTTTTACTTTTTTATGTTTATTGATACTAGCTGGGTGTGCTCAAGTACCACAAAGCAAAGTAGATGATAGAGATCCGCTGCAAAGTATTAATCGTCCATTATACGACTTTAATATGGATGTACTGGATGCTTATTTGTTGCGCCCAGTTGCTGTAGGTTATGTTGAAGTAACGCCTGTACCGGTAAGAAACGGTATTGTTAATTTTACAGGTAATATCACCGCACCTGTAGATATGATCAATGCGGGTTTGCAAGGTAAACCGGGTAATGCAAGTGTGAGCTTAGCACGCTTTTTAGTTAACTCTACTGTCGGTCTGTTTGGTATCTTTGATGTTGCAAGCTCACTAGGTCTTGAAATAGTCGATGAAGACTTTGGACAAACGTTGGGTGTATGGGGCGTGGGTGATGGCGCCTATTTAATGCTACCAGGTATGGGGCCAACAACAGCACGTAACCTGACCGGTGATGTAGTCGACAATTTTGTATTACCTGAAGTTGCGCTAACGACGCCACAGACTATTTTAGTATTTGTTTTAAAAGCAGTTGAGGCGCGTGCATCTTTAATACCACAAGAAGGGCTATTAAATGATTCACTTGATCCGTACTTATTTGTAAAAGATATTTACTTCCAACGTCAAATTTATGAGCTGTACGATGGCAATCCACCAGTTAAAGAAGAACCAGCTGATTTTGATGAAGACTTTTTAGAAAGTTTATAAATACACTGCAGTAGACAAAACGTCAGTATAATACTGGCGTTTTAGTTTTAGAACGATTATGAGAGGTTAGTCATTAGCTTCATCTGTTCATTAGTCCAACTTAACGCTTCGTTATAAGCAACGGGCACTTTTTCACATAAGTTTAGTTCTTTAGCTATTTCATTTGCTGCCGACCAATTCGCTTGTTCATGATATTTAACTAAGTTTAGATATTTCGCTAATAAACCTTCATCATTAAGTAGAGCTGTTTTTATTTTGTTGGACAATGGTAGCTTTAGCATAACCTTTTCCATATTTTCATCTAAAATAGCATCCATTAATGACATTAAGCCGGTTAGAAAAGCAATGCCTGTTTCTTTGAATTCTCCATGATATAAAGCTAATTTCTCTAAAAAACGAGCCCGAGTTAGTGTTAGCCTAATAAGCTCTGTAGGCTTCTCTGCTGAAATTTGAGCTGTAAATAAGAGTGAAAGAAACTTTTGGATCTCATTGATACCTAGAGCTATAAGAGCTTGTTTAATAGTGTTTATCTTTTCATGTCTGATAAAGGCTGCTGAGTTCGCATAACGTAAAAGTTTATATGATAAGTTCACATCCCTTGCAAATATTTCAGCTATTTTTTCTAAGGTAATATCAACTGTTGATGTTTCGTAGAGTAATTCAGCTAGAGCAATTTCAGATGGCGGCAATGCCTTACTTTTAATCATTTCGGGTTTAGAGAAGAAAAAACCTTGAAAATAGTCGAAGCCGAGTTCTAAGGCATAGTTATAAACATCAAGGCTTTCCACTTTTTCGGCTAAAATTTTAATATGCGGATGAAGTTTTAAATCATTAATAATTAAGTTAAGTGTTTCTTTATCTGAAGTCAGCATATCAATTTTAATAATATCTATATACGGATAAAAATGTCGCCAAACTGGCTGATGTATATAATCATCTAGAGCAATAGTATAACCATTATTTTTTAGCTCTTTGACAATTGCTAATAAGCGCTTTCCTGGTTGTACGGTTTCAAGAATTTCCACGACAAGAGTATTTTTTTCTAATAGAGTCGGGTAGCCTTTTACTAGGGTATCTAAAGTGAAGTTGATAAATGCAGGTTTACCATCAGTTAAGTCTTCTATACCAAAATTAAATTGACTACCCTCAATTAACCGTGTTGTTGCTTCATTTCCGTCTATATTAGGGAATACATTATCTACGCCATCACGAAATAATAATTCATAACCAATCAGATTTTTATTTTTGTCTAAAATTGGTTGGCGGGCGGCATAAAAGTACATAAACAATTCCGTTTAAATAATGTTAGACAATATATTAATAATATATTGTAAAAAGGTTTAAATAGCATTAGATATATTTACACCAATAGTGAATTATCATTAGATATCATCTATTTTATTGTTGTTTTTATAGAAATTCTCTTTTTGTATCAAAAGCGTACAGTATGAGTTTTCAAATTAGCTTGCTTTAACTAGTTGGAGATCTCCTCGGAAGGCATGTTATAGTCTGGACAATGGTTTTTATCCTAATAGTGTCTTTATTATAAAACTTTAAGAGTCAATATTCGGATTGAAAGCCTGTTATTAATTACTGTGCGGAGGCTAATTTGGAAACTGGAATGATTATTTCACTAGCGTTATATTTTGTTGTAATGCTGGGTATCGGATTATATGCATACAAGCAATCTACAAGCGATGTATCTGGTTATATGTTAGGTGGGCGAAATTTATCCCCAAGTGTTGCTGCACTGTCTGCAGGTGCATCAGATATGAGCGGCTGGATTTTAATGGGTTTGCCAGGAGCCATGTTTGTTACTGGTTTTAGTAGTACATGGATAGCAATAGGTTTGGTTGCGGGTGCATGGCTAAATTATTTTTTAGTTGCTCCTCGATTGAGGGTTTACACTGAAAAAGCGAATGACTCTATAACCATACCAGACTACTTCTCGAATCGTTTTAATGATAAGTCCAACTTACTTCGTGTTGTATCTGCTGTAGTTATTATTGTTTTCTTTACTCTTTATACTTCATCTGGTGTTGTAGCTGGCGGCAAGCTTTTTGAAAGCTCATTTGGTTTAACTTATGAAATGGGTTTATATATTACTACGGGTGTTGTTGTGTTATATACTTTGTTTGGCGGCTTTTTAGCGGTTAGTCTAACTGACTTTGTGCAAGGTTGTATTATGTTTATTGCACTAATTTTAGTGCCAACGGTCGCTTATTCACTGCTTGAGCAACCTCTAGAATCTACTTTGCATAGTGTGAATCCAGATATGCTTAACTGGATTGGTGCAGGTTCTGCACTAGGTATTATTTCTGCAATGGCTTGGGGTTTAGGTTATTTTGGTCAACCACATATCATTGTACGTTTTATGTCGGTACGTAGTGTTAAAGATATGCCGACTGCTCGTCGTATTGGTATGACATGGATGATTGTGGCAGCCATTGGTGCCGTTGGTACTGGTATATTTGGTGCTGCTTATACTTATGAGAATAATATTGTAGTTGAAGATCCTGAAACGATTTTCTTGATTCTTTCTGAGCTACTATTTCACCCACTTATTGCTGGCTTTTTACTAGCTGCAATTTTGGCTGCCATTATGAGTACTATCTCATCTCAGTTATTGGTCAGCTCAAGCTCATTAACAGAAGATTTCTATAAAACATTTTTACGTAAAGATGCGAGCGATAAAGAGCTGGTTGCTGTTGGACGTATAAGTGTTGCCGTGGTTGCAATGTTTGCTATTTATTTAGCTTATGATCGAGATAGCTCTATCTTAGATTTAGTGAGTAATGCGTGGGCTGGCTTTGGCGCTGCATTTGGACCACTTGTATTGTTCAGTCTCTATTGGAAACGTATGAACTTTGCCGGAGCGTTAGCAGGTATGTTAGTGGGTGCGTTTACTGTGCTAATTTGGATATATGGACCATTTACTATCAATGGTGAAAGCTTAAGTAGCTTTATGTATGAAATAGTACCTGGCTTTATTTTAGCTAGTATTGCAATCGTTGTTGTTAGCTTAGTAACAAAAGAGCCTGAGCAAAACATCACTGTTTTGTTTGATGAAGTAGAAAAAGAGTTATAACCTTATATAGAAGGCAACTATAAGCTTGCCTTCTATTTCTATCTTTAAAACTTCTATATATCAATTACGCCTTGTTACTCGTTTTTTATTTGAGAGTGATTGCAAGTTATATTGTAGTTGTTCTGACTTTAGTTATTAGTTTTCCATGTTTACAGAAAATTAATCGATAGTAGCTTTTATCGACTTATATCGCTTTTGGGTGAATCCATAAGAGTAGGGTGTTAATAAAGTATAATTAGAGTCTGTTAAGCTTTGCGGATTAAAATTCGTTTAAACTAGAAGCTATTTAATCGCGGAGCGAGATTTGTAACCTAGTAAGCTCGGTAGCTGCTCCTGCGGTATCCAACTGTAAGAGTAAATAAAAACTGAGCGCAGTTCCGCGTCCTGCTCACGGCCCCTTACCTGCATCCATGTATGCACCTAAGAGTAAATAGCCCTAGGAAGAACTCTTTGGGCAGCGCCTATTTGTCATTAATGCTACGTTATCGCCCATCTATGGGGCATAACCACACTGCATAGGCTCTGCCTTGCCTTAATATCAAACAGGCTGCTGAAAATTTAACTTTGAAGGTTCAATAGACTTAGTTTCATTTGGAAAAATATATACATTGAGGAGATTTTTCATTTGCCTGAAAATATAAAAATAGTAACAGAAAGATTAATGTTAAAGTTGCTAAACCCATTACCAACACTTGAAAAAAGTGAACAGACTTACTTTGGGCTATGGCAAATATCTGAATTACAAACAGACTTGCCAATTGGTTGTATATTAGTTAAGCCAATGAATTTATTTTCAGAACTACCAGATTTTGAAAATATTGAATTTGGTTGGCGTTTTATAGAAAGAAGTTGGGGAAATGGATATGCCACTGAAGCTGCTAGTAATCTCTTTGATAAGGTTTCTAGCCAAAAAGGTATTAAAATTATCAGTGCAACAGCAGAGAAAAGTAATCAAGCTTCTATTCGGGTCATGGATAAGTTAGGCATGGAGTTTGTGAAAGACATCACGTTAATAGTCGAACAAAAAGAGGTTGAGTCAGTTCTTTATTCTAAGAAACTGTCAGCTCAAGTCTGAGCTAGTACATATACATAGAGTAAATCAGTTTATTGTGAGCCCATACAATTTTACAGGCTCACAAAACAGCTAATTTATAGTGTATTGGTTATTGATCTTCTTGACGCGCTTGCTCAATTTCGTCAGCAATTTCTTGCGCTTTTTGCTTAGTCTTTTCAGTTAACTCGCCAGCAGCTTCTTTGCTTTTAATCCATGCGTCAACCGCAATCTCTTTGCCGTCGTCGTACATGTCTAAGCCCATTGCTTTACTTTGCTCTAATAGCTCGTTTAAAGACTCGTCATTTTTAAGATCGTTAGTTGTCTCTTTAACGTCGTTCCATGCATCACCAAGCTTTTCTTGCATTTGTGCGCTTTTATCTTTTGCATCTTCTTTTACTTCGTTGGCATCTTCACAACCAGTTAATGTAATTAAAGTGCCTAATAAAGCTAAACCTGCTAATTTATTCATGTGCTATCTCCTTTAGAGACTGATAATTAATTCGAGGCAGACTATACAACAATGAAAATGAACGCTCCCGTAACAAAACGATTAAATTTTAAATTAATGAATGAGCATGATTGGCCTCAACTATTTGAACTCGACCAAGACCCAGCTGTAATGCAGTATTTAACACGAGGTGAACCTACCTCTTTGGATCAAATAAAAAATGAGGGAGTGCCTCGTATGCTCGCATATCGAAATGAGCTAAAAGGCTGGGGGCTGTGGAGTATCACTATAAAGCAAAGCAATACATTTATTGGTTGGGTATTAATAAGGCCTATGGACTTTTTTACTGATGCACCAAACTACGGTGATATTGAAATAGGCTGGCGCTTTAAGCAAGCGAGTTGGGGGCATGGTTATGCAACCGAGGCGGCTTTAGCGTTATGTGGTGAGCTTATAAAGCAAGATGACGTTAAGGCGATAAGTGCAACGGCAATAAAAGATAATACGGCCTCTATAAAAATAATGAAAAAGCTAGGTCTGCAATTTATAAGAAACTATACACATACAGATGAGCAAGGCGACTTACCTGCGGTGCTTTATTCAAAAAGTGTTTAAAGATGATTAAATATCAACAGTATAAAGATTGACCTGTTCTTAAGTGACGTGCATTAATAAGAATACGTAACTAAAAATAATAAATTAAGGATGTTGTATGGGATTGCTTTTTTCACCAAGTAAATTAATCGTCAAAAGTGTGCTGGTTTTACAGTTCGCTACTTTTAGTGTTTTAGCGCAGCCTTTGGCGCAAAGCGCGGTCGCAATGCCTGACTCGTTCAGTGCCGATGCGGCTAAAGGTATATTAGAGCAAGGCGGTAATGCTATTGATGCGGCTATTACGGCACAATTTGTACTTGCAGTGACGCTTCCTGAAGCTGGAAATATTGGTGGCGGGGGATTTATGCTTATTCAAAAAGATGGCAAAGGTGATTTTATAGATTATCGCGAAACAGCGCCAACAGCGGCTCATCGAGATATGTATTTAGATGAGCAAGGTAATGTTATTGCAAACAAATCAATATATGGCATTCACGCAAGCGGTGTACCTGGCAGTGTAGCGGGTATGTGGCTTGCCCATCAAAAGCATGGCACTTTAAAGTGGGAAACACTAGTACAGCCTGCTGTAACGTTGGCTGAGCAAGGGTTTGTAGTTCCGCCCAAGTTAGCAAAAGGTGTAAGCAATTATATAGCTCACCTAAAAGAGCAAAAAATAAATGTAAACTTCGAAAAATACTTTGCTGATGTAAAAGCTAATAAAGTATTTAAGCAACCCGAGTTAGCGGCAACGTTAAAGCGTATTCGTGATAATGGCCAAGATGGGTTTTATAAAGGCAAAACTGCAAATATTATTGCTAAATTTATGCACCAACATGGCGGTATAATTAATCAAGATGATTTAAAAGGTTACACCGCTAAATCACGTACACCTATTAAAGCGAGTTGGAATGGTTATGAAGTACTTACTTCGCCACCACCGAGTTCAGGTGGTATTGCTATTTTACAGTGGCTTAAAATGTATGAGTTACAAAAACCAGATGCGGGCTTAGCGCATAACTCTACTCAATATGTACACTTACTTTCTGAAATAGGTAAACGTGTATTTGCAGATAGAGCAGAGTATTTAGGCGATCCTGATTTTTTTGATGTACCAGTCAACGCGTTAACTAATATTAACTACCTTAAAGAGCGCAGTAATGGCATTTCATTAACCGCTATCTCTACTACCGAAAATATTAAACCGGGCCTCAAAGAAAGTGAGCAAACTACTCACTTTTCAATCGTTGATAAAATGGGTAACGCTGTCGCAAATACCACCACAATAAACTTAGGGTTTGGTAGCGGTGTAGTTGTTGAAGGTGCAGGGTTTATTTTAAATGATGAAATGGACGACTTTAGTGCCAAGCCAGGTGTTATGAATGTGTTTGGTGCAATAGGCGGTAAAGCTAACGAAATACAGCCGCACAAGCGTATGTTGAGCTCTATGACGCCTACAATACTCCTTAAAGACAAGACTGTTAAAATGGTGACAGGCTCGCCTGGTGGCACAACCATTATTAGCTCTGTGTACGAATCTATTTTAAATGCGGTAGAGTTTGATATGACTGCAGAGCAGGTTGTAAATAGCCCTCGTTTTCATCATCAATTGTGGCCTAAAAATATAATTAGAACACACATAGGTTTAACCGATAGCGTAAAAGCAGAACTTACAAAAATGGGTTACACCATAGATGAGAATCACTTTGGTGACTTACACGTTATTATTAATAAAGAGGGCCAATTAGATGCCGCTTCTGAAGCGTCAGGACGTGGTAAATCAATTGTTTTTTGAGTCTCTTTGTATTGCCCCTAACTATTTTTGGGGCATTTTACTTATCCAATTGATGGAATTACATTCACTATTTGCATAAATTGCGCGGCAATTATTAATAGCCCTGATGCCCCTGCGATTATTAGCCCAATATTACCACTTCTAACTTTGTAGCCTGTTTTATTTGATGTTTTACGCTGTTTATAAACCATTGCTACAGGTAAAAATATTGCAAGTATGACAAGTGCTATTGCAGCGTAACCTAAAGCCATAATAAAGCCTTGAGGATAAAACAATGCAAAGCCAAGTGGTGGAATAAACGTAATTAAGGCCGTTTTAATTCGGTCCGTTTTATTGTCACCTTTTTTAAATGTATCAGCAAAAAAATCGAATAGTCCTAAACTCACCCCTAAAAATGATGTCGCAAGTGCTAAATCAGCAAATAACTTAACGGCCGTTGCCACATTTGGGTTATGCGCAATACTTGCCACGCTTGATACAAAGCCAGTAAGGCCTTGGCTGTTGAGTAAATCAGCTTGGCTCATAATACCTTGGCTAAGTAGTTGCCAAAAAATATAAATGACTAAAGGCAGGGCGGCTCCAGTAATCATTACTTTGCGCAGTACTTTTATTTCTACACCAACATATTTAACAATGGAAGGAATAGAGCCATGAAAGCCAAACGAAGTAAATATAACCGGTATAGCCGAAAGGATTAACCCTTGTTCTACAGGCATCTCTAATAAGTGTCTACCTTGTACATAAGGGGTTAGCATGTAAAACAAACTAGCTAATACAATAATTTTTATTGTAAATAATACTCTATTTAGTTTATCTACCTTGCTAGTGCCCAGCGTTACCACACTTGCAATAATAACTGCGAGGATCACAGAGCCGAACTGTGGGGCTATATTTGCGTCAAGGCCTATATTTATACGCGCCTGAAGTTGTGCACCACCACCTGCTATATAAGCAGCACATAAAGCGTAAAATAAAAAAACCATCGAAAAATTCGCGATGTATTGTCCGCGTTTTCCAAGCCATAATTTAGCCAACGTATTTAACGTTGCATCGCGTGGTGCATATTGGTGTAGCTCTAACATAAGCAGTGCGGTATAGGTCATTAGTAACCAGCTAGCAATTATTAATGCAAGTGCTGTACTAAACCCAAGCCCGGCAGATGCAATTGGCAATGCCAACATACCCGCACCAATAGTGGTGCCTGCAACAATTAACATGCTTCCAGTTGTTTTATTTTTAAGCACTTAATTACCTTAATTGTTATTAATATACATGCACGATATAACTAGTTACTCAAATCTCAAATAGTTTTGTAATAAAAGAGCAGTATTAAAATGTAACTTACAATTTACAACTGTATTTATTAAGGACTTGAATGCATTTAAAAGTATTAAAATAGGGTGGTGAGGGTATAATTTTATGTACGTTGTATCGCGTTATAAAACGCTAAGGATTGGCATGTGCCGGTAAAAGTATCGTATTTTTTTATGGTTCTCATTTGGTCTACTACACCTCTGGGGATTGTGTGGAGCAGTGAAACAGTATCGCCAACGCTTGCTGTATTAATGCGTATGCTGGTGGGATTGTTTTTAGGTGGTTTAATTGTTGCCATAACAAACATTAGAGTACCTTGGAGCAAAAATGCATGCTTACTTTATTTTTATTCGAGTATAGGTATTTTTGGCGGTATGTTACTGAGCTATATGGCAGCTAAAATAGTCCCTTCGGGTATTATTTCGCTTATGTTTGGCCTTGCACCTATTTTGTCGGGGTTGCTTGCTCAGCAGTTATTAAATGAACCTAAATTTAGCCCGATTAAATTAGTGGCGTTAGCGTGCGCCTTAATCGGCTTATATTTTGTTAGTTATAACCAAGTACAAACCTCGCAAACTCAAGGACTCGGGTTACTTTATGTGTTTATGGCCGTTTGCTTTTTTAGTTTAAGTGGTGTGATGATCAAGCGCGTACAGATTGCGATTCATCCTATGGCAACAACATTTGGTGCCTTAGTTTTTGTAACGCCACTCTTTTTTATTGCGTGGTGGTTATTAGATGGTGAGTTGCATATACAAAACTGGAGTGCAAAATCATTGTGGGCTATTGGTTATTTAGGAATACTTGGATCTTTAGTAGGGGCTTTGGCATATTTTCATGTACTGCAAAACCTAAATGCAAGTACGGTCTCACTTACTACACTTATCACCCCGAGCTTTGCGTTAGGCTTAGGAGCTTGGCTAAACAAAGAGCCATTAAGCCAAGAGCTAATAATTGGTGCAATTATTATTTTAATTAGCCTGGGCCTGTTTATCTTTCAGGATTAAAATTTGTTCAACCTAGGGGCTATTTAATCGCGGCGCGAGGTTTGTAACCTAGTGGGCTAAGTAAAAACCGAGCAACAAAGAGTAAATAGCCCCTAGGCAGAACCCTTCAGGCAGCGCCTGTTTGGCATTAATGCTACGTTATCGCCCATTTATGGGGAATAACCACACTACATAGGCTCTGCCTTGCCTAAATGCCTAAATGCCAAACAGCCTGCTGCAAATTCAACCTCGAAAGACAAATAGGCCCTAAGCTTTTTCAATTTGGTGATAAATTTTTAAAGCGAAAGAAAGTAAACACAAATTAGCTTAACTACATTTTTTCTATTTGAATAATCAAACGACGGTTTTTGTCTCGGCTTAAAATGTTATCGTTATTATCAACAAAACGTTTTTCACCTAAACCGGTTGTTCGTACTTTTGCTTCATCAACACCCAAGCTCACCATGTAATCTTTTATAGTTTTGGCGCGCTTGCGCGATAAATCTAAGTTATTCCAGCGTCCGCCATAACTATCGGTGTATGAGTCAATACTTATGGACTCTATGCTTGCATCGTTTTTTAAATACTCAGCAATCTTATCAAGACGTTGTTGCGAGGATTTAGTTAATTTACTGCTGTTAGATTGATAGTTCATTACAGTAAACGAAATATCTTCAAAGCTGTAAGGGAGTAGCTCATCACGGCATTGTAAAAAAGCCCAGTAAGCTTGTTTAAAGTTTACGCTCGATATACCAACGGCAATTTTATCGGCACTGTTTTGCCAGTCTTGATAATAGAAAGTTGGGTAGTAGCCTTTTTCAAGCTCGCTAAGCATCTCCCATGCGGTTTTATTGCCCAGCTCGCCATCAAACTTTTTAAGTAATTTCATATTTGCAATATCGCGAGCCGGCAACCCTGCACGCCATGTAGGTGGCACTGCTTTTAAGCCTGCAATTGCATAGTTTTCTGGGCGTACAACCATATCTAAATTAAACGTTAAGTTTTTACTTTTACTTGCTGATGCTTTAAAAATAGCTTCACCGTAATAAGGAACTTCATGATTTAATTGGCATTGTAAGCGCGTTGTTTTAACTACTTCCCAGTTGGAGTTGTCTTGGGTTGCTGTATATTGGCGCATAGCAGCTTGCGAGTGAGTGCTGTAAAGCACTGCACTTATACTAAGGCTAATAAATAACAACTTATACTTCATGGTGCTCTCCAGCTATCCGGGAATGCCAATAATTTGGCAAATTAACGACTGCAATGATTAGTTTGTTCTCTGTATAACTAACTTATAAGCTAAAGCAAGTTATGTGCCTACAATTTTAAAGCAATAAATACTTAAATCCCCTAGCCTAGGGGGCATCAATTTTGACATAATAGTCAGCTTACACGTATAAACAAAGAAGACTATGGCAAATACTGAGCAAACACCTTTCGCAAAACGCTTTCGTGGATTTTTTCCTGTTGTTATTGATGTTGAAACTGCAGGTTTTAACAAAGAAACAGATGCTTTGTTAGAAATAGCAGCTTCTGTTTTAAAAATGGATGACGAAGGATTGCTCAGCATAGATCATACGGTTCATTTTCATGTTCAGCCATTCGAAGGTGCTAATATAGAACAAGCAGCCATTGACTTTAACGGTATAGACCCGTTTTCACCATTACGTGGCGCAGTACCTGAAGACGAAGTAATTAAAGAAATATGTAAAGTAGTACGCAAAGCGCAAAAGGCTGCTGGGTGCCAACGCTCAGTTATTGTGGCGCATAATGCCGCATTCGATCATGGCTTTTTAAATGCAGCCATAGAGCGCAATAATATAAAGCGCACGCCATTTCATCCATTTGTAAGCTTTGATACTACATCTTTAGCGGGTTTAGCGTTAGGGCAAACTGTATTAGCAAAAGCATGTAGAGCGGCGGGTATCGAGTTTGATAACAGCCAAGCGCACTCAGCGCTTTACGACACAGAGCGTACAGCCGAGCTTTATTGTTTAATAGTAAACCGCTGGCAGCAATTAGGTGGTTGGCCATTAGCGCCAACCGACGATTGCGACGCTGATGCTGAAGTTGAAACTGACGAAGAAACTAAAACGTCTGAGTAATTTTACCCTCCCTTAGCTTAACTAAGTGGGGCGGGTAAATACGCGAAAATTGTTTAGAACCTTTTGCTATTCTAAGCTGCGTATCAAAGTGCATTAGTATTTTACTTTTAAATAGCGCCTGACAGGCAAGTAATTGGACTATTTTTGTTTGATAAGTAATTTTCGGTTATTTAACGTGCGATTGATGCATGCAATTAAAATAAACCGTTACTAGGCCTTGAGTATCAGTACTTTACTCGGTTATACTGTTTGTACGCTCTGAATTGAGTTACTAAATTCAGGGGCTGATTAGGATTCGACGGAATTCAAGAAGCCCAAGGTGCATGTCGAGGTGCGGTTTGCCTCGTAAAAAAGCCGCAATTTAAAGTAATCGCAAACGACGATAACTACTCTCTAGCAGCTTAGGCTGGCTAGCGCTCCTTCCATGTATTCTTGTGGACTGGATTTTGGAGTGTCACCCTAACACCTGATCGCGACGGAAACCCTGGCCGGGGTTGAAGCGTTAAAACTAAGCGGCCTCGCCTTTATTTACCGTGTTTGTCCGGGACTTAAAGGTTAATTAAATGACAATACTAAACATGTAGTACCGACGGTCGAGGCTTTTCGGACGGGGGTTCAAATCCCCCCAGCTCCACCAATAAAGGTTTTTGAACTCGTTATTCGAAAACCGTAAGAAACCCGCAAATTTGTTAACCCAAATTTGCGGGTTTTTTTATGGGATTTATAAAGTAAAAATAGAGTTTAAGAATTTCTAATTGCACGTAGCTTCATTTTTATCGCGATTATAAAAATACTAAATAACGACAGCATACTTATTAACAACGTTAAATTAAGTATTGGGTTACTTGGCGCGTAGGTACTGACCGGAGAGTTGTTTGTAGTTTGCGAGTTTTGATATTGTCTAATATAACTTTGGCTTATCCAATCTACTGCGTTTATCCATTGTACTTTGGCGGGATCAGTATTGTTGAGTGCCGCCATTGTATGCGTATCATTATTTAAGCTTTTTGAAAGTTGTATCAGTTGCTGCCAAAATTCATTTTTAGGACCTAGGTCATCTATTTCTTGCAGGTGCTGTTGTAATTTATCACCCCCCATCGTTTTTATATCAGCTTGTCCTGTGCTTTGCGCATAGCTATTTATTAGTAATGAAAAGCGATTAAAGTACTTATTGCTTTTTTGCTGTGAAGGGTTAGCTTTTTTATCGTTTGTTACTTTTTGTACCGGTTGATTTAGGCTGTTTTGATCAATCAAATATTGTTTATAGTTTTGGTAACTTAAGTTGTTTGTAGTTTCGTTATTTGGAGTGTCGAAGTTGTTTTTAAGTGCTTTAACACTAATTACTACGCCTATTATGGTAATAATACAAAGTGCGCAATAGCAAAAGTACAATGCACTTTTTAAAGTGTTACGTAGTAGTTTGTATTTATTACAACTTTGCTTAATAGCTGCAGCTGTATTTTGGGCTTCGTTTGTATCTAGGCGTTCGTTTTGTATTGAAATACTTTTGCCATCAGTACTTTCACTAATATGTTTATCTGTGTTTTTACTGTGCTCAGTGAGTGCTATTTGATTATTTTGAGATTGAGAGATTACAGTAATGAGTTGAGGTTCTACTTTAGTAATCAAACCTAGCTTTTTAAGTGAGGATTCTATTTTAACAGCCTCAATACTAGATAAGTCTTTTTTTAAAGCGTAAGCTTTTCCATCAAATAATTGGACAACAATATTTGATGGAATATTAAGAAGTTGGCTAAGTTTTACTTGGGCAGAGGTAAGGTTAGTATTTTGATATAACTGACCATTAAAAACAATTTTAAATGTAGCGCTCACATTAGTACCTTGCTTGTGTAATTCCATTTTTGGAATTTTATTTTTATTATTTGATACACAATGCTAACTTAACAGATAAAAGATATGCTTTCTAATGATTTTTGATTAAAAAAGCCTTAACAAACAGCGTTAAGACTTTTACATGTAGCTGTTACTTTATCGTTTTTCGAGTGATTTTAAAGATTGCTTTTGATCACTTGCTGGTTGGGTTGCTTTGTCTATTAATATTTCGAGTGGTTTATTTCGAACGCACATAAGTACTTTGTTCATTGCTTGGCATGTGCCTGTCGCTTTTTTATCATGGCTTGTGTAGCTGCAATCTTCATTAATGGCTTTTGCTTCACATGCTTCCCAAGGCGCATTTGAGCCGTGGCCTGCATGACTTAGCGCTGAGCATGAGGCAGTAAGTAAAAAGCCATTGGTTAGTGTTTTTATCACGTTAAATATTTTCATTAGTATCTCAGTTAATTATTTGGCCAGAATGCGAGTTATCTTGCGGTAGCACCTTTAAAACAACCAATAAACATGTTTTCAGATACATCGGCTGCATGGTAGTGGTAACCGCGTGTATCGTCGGTGTGGCCTCTACATTCGTCTAAATCAGTGGGTTCTACTCCATCTTCGTTAAGCATGCCAAATATACCAAATCCATCGAGTGCATAACCCATCATGGCGGCATGACCGTCTGATTGGATTTGTGTTTGGCTGCAGCCTGCTTCACCGTGATAGTGATAACCTGCTACTAAGTTAATATGGCCAGCGCAATCATCAAAGGCGGCAATAGTGTATGCGCCCAAAATAGCCTCAACAGGCGCAGGTGCAGCAAGTACAACACCATTGAGAGCAACACCTACATTAGCGTTACCAATACTGCTATTTTGAGTGCCTGCAACGGGTGTTATTGGAATTAAAAATGATTCTGATATGCCGCCATCAACATAATCAATAGAGCATTCTACACAGTGGTTTTGGTATTGTTCTTCTACGTTTGGACGTGCAGCGCCATCACACGATTCTTGTGTGTCGGTTACATTTACAAGGCCTGTACCTTCGTCGTATAGCTGCCAATGACTATCGTTATATAATGTAGGTAGATTTAAGATAAAATCTCCGGTTATATCGTAAACCTCACCGGTGCCATCAAACCAAATACCGGCTTCGTCTGCTGTTGAGGTGATATTTTGAGGGCAAAATACACCAATCTCGTAATTTGAAGGCACACCTGCAATATCAATTTTGTAGCATGAGGCTTCATCGCCATTACTTAGCGTACATGTTTGAGTGGTAATTGATGAAATGAGTGCATCGCTTTCAAAGTTAAAAGGGTCAACTTCTACAACAAAATCGGTTGAAGTATCTGTCGTAGTGCCCTCATTTGTGGTTGTTTCAGTTACGACGCTACTCTCAGTATCGCTACCGTTACAGGCAGTTAAACTCAGTACGAGTATGCACACTGCAAGCAGCGTTAAAATTGGTGCGTTAAATCTTCTCATCAAAAATATCCGGTAGTGAAGTTGGATGTATAATATTTGTTAAATGTGCAAACAAAGTGCAAAAATAACGCAACATAGTACATAGCCTGCGATAGAGTTGCTATAAACGTGTGTAGTACCTTTTATTGTTTAAAATACTGAGACTTAAAAGTACTTAAATAGGCAGTGGAGTTTTATGGATTTTTTATTTCCTGACAGCATGTCTTTATTTCTGTTTTTATTGTTAATGATCACCGCTGGCTTAACTTCTTTTATATCTGCTGCATTTGGGGCGGGTGGCGGATTAATGCTGCTTGTTGTTATGGCGTCGTTTATGCCTATGGCAGTTGTTGTGCCTGTGCATGGTTTAGTACAGCTTGGCTCTAATGCGAATAGGTTCTTACTCAGCTTTAAGCATATTGATAAAAGCATGTTTGTATATTTTGCGTTAGGCGCCTTAGTAGGGGCGGGGTTATCAAGTTTTGTAATTGATGATATATCGCTTGATGCTATGAAGTTAGTGGTCGCTATTTTTGTTATTTATTTACTATGGGGTAAAACGCCACCTATAAAATTAACCTCTAAGGTGTGGCGTATGATTGCCGGTGGAATAACTACTTTTATTTCTATGTTTGTGGGGGCAAGTGGCCCATTAGTTGGTAGCTGCTTATATATAAATAATTACGAAAAGTTAAAATTTACGGCAACGTTTTCGAGCATTATGAGTGTGCAGCATTTATTAAAAGCGATAATTTATGGTGCTGTTGGTTTTAGCTTTTGGCAATCGGTGCCGCTTGTAATTGCTATGATAATGAGTGGTATTGTAGGTACTTGGTTTGGAATCAAATTACTTAAAAGTATGTCAGGGGATAAATTTAACGTTATTAACACTGCAACTAGGTTGGCAAGGGGTAAAAATATTACTCCACTAGTAAAAGTGGAGTAATAGTCTTTAAATAATAAAGCTTATTTAACAGCGGCTTTAATTGGTTTGTCGCCATCAAATAACTCAAAAATGCGGTTACTAATAAATGAGTTGGTGGCAATATGCAATAATGCATTGGCTACGTTTTCGCGGCTAATTTTAGCTTTTGAGCTGTCACTTGGTCGCTGCGTCGTTACTTGCATTGAAGCGCTCTCATCAGTCAGTGTACCAGGGCGAACAATCGTGTAATTTAAACCACTATTGATTAAGTGCTCGTCAGCCATGTGCTTAGCAACTAAGTAAGGTTTTAAATCACCTTGAATCGAATCTGGATCGTCAGCACCAATTGAGCTGACCATGATAAAGTGTCTAACGCCATGTTCTTTAGCAAAGGTAGCTGCTTTAGTTGCAGCCCACAAATCTATGAGTACAGTTTTATCATCGCCTGTACTTCCACCAGAACCAGCAGCAAAAATCACTTGGTCACAGCCTTTCATTGCATCACCAAAATCGCCTTCAAGATCTTGCTCAACAATAGTTAAAAAAGCGCTGTTTAAATCACTTAACTTATTTTTGTCACGCACTAATGCCACAACATTTTGCTCATTTTCTAAAAGTAGCTCAGTTGCCATTTTACCTATTTGTCCGCTTGCGCCAATAATTAGGGTCTTACTCATAATTAACTCCTTCCAATAAATAGTAAAAGTAATGTGCTTACAAATAGACTTTGGGGTAGGGGATTATTTTTAAAGGGCAATAAATAGTTTAAATGAGCTAATCTTAAAAAAAACTTTAATTAAAATTCTATACTTAACTGAGCATTAAAATTAGCTGCTTTTGACGTGTTTTTTAGAGTTTTTTATTTGGTTGTTATGCTTTTTAGATATTGTCGCAATGGTATAAATTAACAATATTTTTTTGGTAGTTATTTTTAGTTGGAGATGCTTTGATTATAATTTTTAAAGCGGTGTTTTTTAGCCTATCAAAAAGCACCGCAGTTGCTTAAATTTTATTTCGAATTAAATCTCGCACTATAAACCGAGCAGGGTGAATAGCTTGACTAACACGCTCGCTTAATGGGCGAGGCTCGTTATTTAAACAGCTTATAAGATGTTCAGCACTTAACGGTGCGCTACACAACGCGCGGGCACCAAAGCCGGTAAAAATATGTAGACCTTGTTGTGGCTTATTAAGTTTCTCATATTGGTAGCGTTTACCTAAACGTAGATTAGCAAAAGCCATAGTGTAATCACTTTTCTCGCACCATTGACCTGCCATTGGCAGGTGATCTATAAATGTACAGCGGACAGCCGCTTTTGCCGAGGTTATATCGCCAAGGGTGGAGGCAAATTCACTTTGGTCGTAAAAATTAAGTAACTGCTCTTTATTGGTTAAGTTGTCTTGCTCGGTAACTTGGCGGCTTTTTGTGTTTTTTTCAAATGTGGCGCCCATACAGTGTCGATCTAAATAAGCCGGAGTAAAATAGCCTTTATGGCACAGCACTGTTTTAAGTTTGCGTGATTGCTCACTTGCCTCTATGTGTGAAACTTGTCCGCGCACGCCTACTATTGGTAGCACTTTTGTTTGCTCAAATGCATCACTGTGCTCGCCCGCACAAATAATTACATCACTAAAAGGACCTAACGACTCATCATTCGTTAATAAGAACCAACCGCTTTCAGTTTTTTTTAGCTGTTTTATATTGCAGTTAAATACGCTTTTAAATGGGCTTAGGTTATTTGCAGCCTTTAGCATGGCGCTTACTAATTGTGGTGGGTTAACCCAGCCGCCTTGTTCAAAAAATACGCCCGAATAACCTGTTTTTACACCCGCTATTTCGTCGCTTAGCTCTGCGGTTACATTACGCATCAACTGAGTTGGCCACAGCTGTTTTTGTGCTAAGTTTTCATGTTTATCGGCCAGAGGCTTTTTTACCGCGTGTTGTAATACGCCGCACCAGTCATGATCGAAGTTGAAGCCACGTTTAAGTAAATTACTATAGACGCGTTTTGCATATAAAAAGCTATGTGCAAACAATTCACTATGTGGTGAATTTTTAGCTTGTAAATGAGGATAAATAGCACCTTGCACATTATGTGATGCGCCCATTGCTGGCCTTTCATCTTGGCACAAAAGTGTACTTTTAATTCCACGCTTTGCTAGGCTATATAAAATACAGCTACTGGCGATACCACCGCCAATTACAGCCACCCTTTGAAGAGAGCTCGAGTCTTGATTAAAGTAAGCTGGGCCGGACTGTTTTGCATTGGCTTTGGCAAGGTGCCCTATAATCATTTCTCGTTTTCGGCCAAAACCTTTGACTTTTTGGACGTTAAAGCCAGCTTCAATAAGCCCTCTGCGTACAAAACCTGCAGCAGTAAAGGTTGCAAGTGTTGCATTGTTTCTAGATATATCGACTATCGAATTAAACACGCTTTGTTGCCACATATCAGGATTTTTACTTGGTGCAAAGCCATCTAAAAACCAAGCATCAACTACTCCTGATTTTGCAAAGCTCATTGTGTTTATAGAGTCGAGTACATCGCCAAAATATAAATCGAGCAGCACTTGACCATTATTAAATTCTAGACGGTGACAACCAGCTAAATTTAGGGGGTATTGTTCAAGCAATTGTTCACTTAATGGAGTTAAGGTAGGCCAGGCTTTTAAAGCTTGCTTTAAATCACTTGCTTTTAATGGATATTTTTCGAATGAGATAAAGTGCAGACGCTCTACACTTTTTTCACAGTCGGTTTGAACTTGTGCTTGCTTTAGGTGGTCAGTAAAGCATTGTAATGCATTTAAAAAGTTTAAACCGGTACCAAAACCAGTTTCGGCAATAACAAAATGTGATTGGTCATGATTTTGTAACCGTGCATCTATATTGTTTTGTTTATAAAACACATAATGAGATTCGGCTAGACCATCGTCGTCAGAAAAATAAACATCGTCAAAGTTATCAGCAACAGGCGTACCTAAATGATTGAAGTGTATTTGGGCGTTTTTTATCATTACTTATTAAATTTTATAAAACAGTATATTTTAAATTATTTTACGGGTTTTCTTTGAAATAGTCTGGAGTTATTTATAAGCTAGAACTTCAGAGTACATGTGTACGCTAGAAAGCTGACCACTTAGCTATTAAAAACAGCGTAAAATAGAACATAATTTAGTACTAAGCTAAGGGAATTACCCATGAGAAGAGCCGTAATTACAGGTATCGGTGTTGTATCAAGCATCGGTAATAATAAAGAAGAAGTATTAGAATCGTTGAAATCCGGAAAAAGCGGTATCGCGTTTAACCAAGAATTTGCCGATTATAAGTTACGTAGTAACGTATCGGGTAAAATTGATATTGATGTTAAAGAGCATGTTGACCGTAAAGCGATGCGTTTTATGGGAGACGCAGCAGCTTATTCTTACATCTCAATGCAACAAGCAATTGAAGATGCAGGTCTAACTGACGAGCAAGTATCTAACGAACGCACTGGCCTATTAGTTGGTTCTGGTGGTGGTTCGTCTAAATGGCAAGTTGAAGCGGCTGATATTTTACGTGAAAAAGGCGTAAAGCGTGTAGGTCCTTATATGGTTCCACGGACGATGGCGAGTACAACGTCTGCTTGCTTAGCAACTCCTTTTAAAATTAAAGGGGTTAACTACTCAATTAGTTCTGCGTGTGCAACGTCTGCACATTGTATTGGTCATGCGGTAGAGCAAATTCAACTTGGTAAGCAAGATGTAATTTTTGCGGGTGGTGGTGAAGAACTCCATTGGACGTTGGCTATGGAATTTGACGCCATGGGTGCACTTTCAACTAAGTATAACGAAACACCAGAGCAAGCATCTCGTACATACGATGCGAACCGCGATGGGTTTGTTATCTCAGGTGGTGGTGGCATTGTTGTTGTTGAAGAACTTGAACATGCACTTGCGCGTGGCGCGCATATTTATGCTGAAATTGTTGGCTATGGCGCCACATCTGATGGCTACGATATGGTAGCACCATCGGGTGAAGGTGCAGTGCGTTGTATGCGTCAAGCAATGCAAGATGTAGAGAGCGTTGATTACTTAAATACTCATGGTACATCTACTCCTGTAGGTGACGTAAAAGAGCTTGGTGCAATTCAAGAAGTATTTGGTGGTAACTCACCGATGATCAGCGCAACTAAAGCAATGACGGGTCATGCCCTAGGTGCAGCAGGTGTTCACGAAGCTATTTTCTCATTATTGATGTTAGAGCACAGTTTTGTAGCGCCTTCAATTAATATTAATGAGTTAGATGAGGAAGCAGCAGGGCTGAATATTGTGACTGAGCGCCTTGATGTAGAACTGAATACTGTAATGTCTAATAGCTTTGGCTTTGGTGGTACTAATGCCACATTAGTTATGAGTAAATATAAAGATTAATTCTTTTTCTCTATACAGTGATAAAAAGCCGGGCAATGCTCGGCTTTTTAGTTTGTGTAAAGGTAAGGTAGTTCGTTACAATAGCGCTTCACTTTCCAAACGGGCTCCCCAATGAAGATTTTTGCCGATCAAAACATGCCTTTAGTTGAGCAGTATTTTGCAGACTTTGGTGAAATAACTCGCTTTGATGGTCGGAATCTAAGGCCCGATCAACTTATTGATGTAGATGTCCTTCTTACACGCTCGGTAACTAAAGTTAATAGCAGTTTGCTAGCACAAGCAAATAAACTTAGGTTTGTAGGCACAGCAACCATTGGTGTTGATCATATTGATACACAACTACTCAGTGATAGAGCTATTGCATTTAGCAGCGCACCTGGGTGTAATGCTATTGCAGTGGCTGAGTATGTAATAAGTAGCCTATTTGCACTAAGCCAAGAAAACGCACAGCCGCTGTGTGGGCGAACAATTGGTATTGTAGGGGTTGGTAATATAGGCAGCTGTTTAGCAGACAAGTTAAAAGCGCTTAATGTTGACATTTTATTATGTGACCCACCTAAATATGAGCAGGGCTTACTGAATGAGCATGTAGATCTTGATGAGTTGCTCGAACGCTGTGATGCGGTTACTTTCCATGTACCCCTTGTTAAAAGTGGCGAGTATAAAACGCTGCACATGATGAATAAAAACCGATTAAAAGTACTTAAGCCAGGACTGACATTAATTAATGCAAGTCGAGGCGATGTGATTGACAACCAAGCATTACTTGAGGTTATGGAAGGGGGAGCGGATCTAGATTTAGTGCTTGATGTATGGGAAAAAGAACCCAATATTTCAATTAAACTACTAGAGCATGTTCGTTACGCTAGCGTGCATATTGCGGGGCATACACTTGAGGGAAAAGCACGAGGTACACAAATGCTGTATCAAAAACTGTGTGAATTAGAAGATGTTGAGGTGAGTAAATCGCTGGATGATTTTTTACCAACACCTGCTATTACGAATACAACTGTTACGCAAAATCTTAATGAGCAAGATATTGCCCGTTTGGTACATTTAATTTATGACGTACGTCGCGATGACGGAATTTTACTTCGTCACTTAGAGAGTGATGGCTTTGATAGTTTGCGTAAAAACTATCCGACAAGGCGAGAGTTTAGTACGTTATTGTTACAAGGTAATAGCCCACAACTAGCAGCACTTAGTCAACTTGGCTTTAGCATAGCTGAATAATTATTTAACTAGCGATGTTGTTTTAATGTCGTTTATAGAGGAAGAAATATGTCGCAAAAATATAACGTTGCCGTACTTGGCGCTACTGGTTTAGTAGGCCGTCAAATCATTGAAACACTAGCAGAACGTAAGTTTCCTGTTGATCAGCTTTTTTTACTTGCTAGCAGCCGTAGTGCGGGTGAAGACATAAAGTTTCGTGGTGAGACCATTGAAGTACTTGACGTTGAAGGCTTTGATTTTAGCCAGGCGCATATAGGCTTGTTTTCTGCTGGTGGCAGTGTATCTGAAAAGTATGCTCCTATTGCTGCTGATGCCGGCTGTATTGTAATCGATAATACATCACAGTTTAGAAATGACTTTGAAATCCCACTAGTCGTGCCTGAAGTTAATGCTTCAAGTATTGCCGATTTTAGAAATCGTAATATTATTGCTAACCCTAATTGCTCAACTATTCAGATGATGCTGGCACTTAAGCCAATTTACGATGCATACGGTATAGACCGTATTAATGTATCTACTTATCAAGCTGTTTCAGGCGCAGGGAAAGAAGCTGTGGACGAGTTAGCAAAGCAGACTGCTAATTTAATGAACGCTCGTCCAATGGACAATGAAATATTCCCTAAGCAAATAGCGTTTAATGCTATTCCACAAATTGATGTGTTTGAAGATAACGGTTATACCCGCGAAGAAATGAAAATGGTAAACGAAACTCATAAAATTCTAGGTGATACCACAATTGCAATAAATCCAACATGTGTACGCATCCCTGTATTTTTTGGTCATTCTGAGTCAATCAATATTGAAACACGTATGCCATATGATTTTGAGCAAGTGAAACAGTTATTGAAAGATGCACCAGGGTTAGAACTGATTGAAGATGAAGGCGACTACCCAACTGCTGTGTCTGATGCTAGTGGTAACGATACTGTATATGTAGGCCGTCTTCGCGCTGATATTTCACACCCGCATGGCTTGAATATGTGGGTCGTAAGTGACAATACTCGAAAAGGTGCGGCCACTAACAGTGTACAAATTGCAGAAGAGTTAATCGCTAATTATTTATAACCAAAAGGTAATTAGGGATATTAAAAGGCGGTAAATTTTAAAAGTTTACCGCTTTTTGTTTTTAGGGTTGCCAATATATTGCCGCTTATATTTATATATAATCGAAACACCTTGATTTTTCACAATAAAATAGTATAAGCGCTATAACTTAAGGTATTTATTTTCAAGGTGTTGCAATGGATATTAAGTTATAACTGGTTTATAGTTTATAACTGGAATGGAGCTTGCAATAAAAATAGTCTGTAATAAAAAATTAGAATCAACAGTTTGGTTGATTATGGCAAGAATAATTAATACTTGTGTAATTAAAAGTACTTGTTACGCAAAATTTATACATTAAAGGATCAGCATGCGCGGTTTAGCTTTACTTATTATATTAGCGTCTGCATTGGTAGTAACTCCGCTTTACTCTCAAGACAGTACTACCCAATTAAAGGGCCCCAAGGGCTCTAATGATGTTGTACAAGGGCGAACTATTGGGCCAATAAAACCAACTGACACGCTTTGGCGTATTGCCGCTAAAGTACGCCCTAGTAACGCGGTTAGTATTTACCAAGTTATGCAGGCTCTGTACAACAAGAACCCGAATTCATTTTTAGAGCAAAACCTTAACCACATGCGAAGTGGTTCTTTTTTAAAAGTACCGAGCTTGGCAGAAATAAGAAACATAAACCCAAAATTAGCTAAGCAGCGTTCAGAAAAAGATGATGAGTTATGGGAGAAAAAGAAAAATGCTACATCTAATACAAGTGAAGTTATTGAAGGTGATATTAAAGGAACCCAAGCACTTAAAGCTGATGTAGACGACGCAAAGAAAATATTACAACAAGAATTAAATGAAATAAAAACAGAGCAAAGCACTAAATTGGTTGAATTACAGCAACAGTTTAAAAATTCGGTGAATAATGTTGAAGAAATTGTAATTGAAAATAATAATCTAAAAAAGCAGTTAACAGGTATATCACAAGAGCTTGAAAAAGTCCGTCTACAGCTTGATCAAGATAGTGAAATACAGCAACAACTGAAAGACTTAATTGAAAAACAAAATCAAATAATAATACAAGAAAAAGAGACCGAATCAGAAGAAGGAATGCTTTCAAATCCCTTAGTGTTATCGTTATTAATGACGATTCCTGCTTTATTAATTATTTTTGCTATTGTGATGTTCTTACGCAAGCGCTCTAATAATGATGAAGGCGAATTCCCCCCTGAAATGACAAACCTAGATGGAAACAATTTATCATCAGAGAGTTTCGATAAGCAAGTTGAACCTGAAATAGCAGATGATTTAAGTGTCCAATTAGATGACAGCCTCGAAAGTGAAATGCTTCCGGATGATGAGCATGAATTTACGGACTCATTAGATGATAATTTAGATGACGCTTCCGAGAGTGACTTACTTGATCAAGATGAGCTAGAAAGTTTATTAAAAGATGACGTTGTTTTTGCCGATGAAGATATTGACGGTGATGATAATGAACTCGATATATTTATGCAGCAAGACTTTGATAACCCTTTGGATAATAACTCAAATGAATCTATTGATTTAGAATCTTCTGAGATTGAAGGTGATATTTTAACATCTGATGTTTTAGACAGTTTATTTGATGCCGATGAAAGTTCTTCTGGAAACGATAACGAAGAAGATAACAGCTTAGAGTCATATGATGAAATGGCAGCTCTTAGTGAAGAGTTAGCTAACGATTCTGATGATTTTGATATAGATAGCTTAATCGATGAAGCAGGCGAGTCTGAAGAGGCGGCTTTAGGTGAGTTATCTGATGATGTGGATGCTTCGTTGGTTGAAGAATCAGACGAGTTTGATTTAGATGATATAGATAGCTTAATCGATGAAGCAGGCGAGTCTGAAGATTCGGCTGTAGGTGAGTTATCTGATGATGTGGATACTTCGTTGGTTGAAGAAGTAGACGAGTTTGATTTAGATGATATAGATAGTTTAATCGATGAAGC
>NZ_JBAKAU010000007.1:0-199866 GCF_038155085.1 Pseudoalteromonas aliena | reverse complement strand
ATAGTGTAGCATTTGTTATGTGAAAGTAGGACATTACCAGGCTTCAAATTGTAGAGAGCCCGACTAGAAATAGTCGGGCTTTTTTACGTCTGCAGAAAAGTGAAAATAAAAGCTGTAGCCAAGACCCCATACCGAACTCAGTAGTGAAAGCAAAACAGCTAGAAGGCGAGCCCTGCACAAGGTCGCCCCGACACAATGATAGTGTAGCATTTGCACTGTGACTCTCCACCGCTGTGGGCACTACGACATTACCGACTTCAAATTAAAGAAACCCGTTACAGCTATGTGACGGGTTTTTTGCTGTATGGGATTTAATAATACCAATCTGAAATAATACTTAATTTGTTTGAGGGATTAAATCTGACACTAACTGCGTTAAAATTTTATGATATAGAACAACTAAATTCTTACCTAAAATAGATCACTTAATTAAGCGAATTGGTGTAAATAAGCAATTACTTCCTTGTTTATGAAAGCTATGAATACTAATATCTCTCTATTACATCGATATAACTGATGAATTGAAAATTGAATTAGCATTTCAATAATACATACTCAATAACTATAGTGAGCTATAACTAAATGTACTACGAAACCTTTCTTGATGACTCTTCATCACTAGTTGAATTTACTCGAATTTATTTAGCTATCTTCTATACCTTTGTTGCTGGTTTTTATACATTTAGAATAATTTATAAAAACAGAAAAGCACCTAGTGGTGTGGTTTTTCCTGGAGATAAGTTTTGCTCTAGTTGGTGGAATCATATGGTTTTTAAGTTCTTTAGAGTTGCTATATGGCTAATATGTGTAGTGAGACTATTTCTACCAGAGTTCGACAACTATCTAGGGATGTTAACTATTTTAAATGGTTGGCCTGGTGTCATGTTTGGTGTTGTTTTGCTAACAGCTGGTTTTATATTAACGATGTTTGTACATTTTCATATGGCTTCATTATGGCGATCAGGTATAGACCCTGCGGGTCCTATTGAATTAAAAACAACTGGGCTATATGAATATTCAAGAAATCCTATGTTTCTTGGTGTGGTTGCTGCTCAATTAGGCTTTTTCTTAGCCCTCCCTAGTATATTTAGTATGATATGTTTCATTGTGGGGCTAGCTGCTATATATAGACAAATACTAGTAGAGGAAGAACACTTGGCCCAGTGCTTTTCAGTTAAATATAAAGAGTATAAGCAGCTTGTACCGCGTTGGTTGTAACGAATGTTTATCGCTGAAAATGTTTAAATGTAATAATGTTTCATTTGAACGATATCGGCATAGTTCAATATCATACGAATTTTCTTTGTTCTATATAGCTGTTAATAAATTCATTTTTAGAAATTGGTTTTGAGAAAAAGTAGCCTTGAATAAAATCACACCTAAGCTGCTTTAATTGCTCGTATTGACTTTTAGTTTCAACACCTTCAGCCACAACTCGTACATCAAGGTTGTGGGCCATTGTAATTATTGCTTTAATTAGTGCAATACTATTTTTATTGGTTTCTATGTTTTGGATGAATGAGCGATCTATTTTTAAAATATCAATATCTAAACGTTGCAAGTAAGCTAGCGATGAATAACCAACACCAAAGTCATCAATCGCTATATCAATATCAATCGCGTTCAAGCGCTTTAGTTGCTGCTGTATAGAAGAGTCTGGATCCATTAGTGTGTTTTCAGTGACTTCAATCAGGATTGTATTTGCGGGAAGTTGATACTTCTCACTTGCTTCAATCCATTCATTCACCCACTTATTAGTACGATCAATTTCAAGCGGAGAGGTGTTTACACTTATTTGTATTGTTGACTTACACAGAACATTAAACTCAACAGTGTCCTTGATTGCTTGTGATTTTACCCATTGACCTATTTGCTTTATTAAGCCATTTTTTTCTGCTACGGGTATGAACTCATTTGGCCCAACTAAACCGCGGGTAGGATGATTCCAGCGGATGAGAGCTTCTGCTTTTGGCATTGATTTACCATCAATAGAAAAAATGGGTTGGTAAAATAATTCAAACTGATTTTGATAAATTGCTGTGCGGATTTCTTCTAGTAAGAGGCGCTTTTTAGTAGCTTGTTCTTCTATAGCTAAAGAGAAAAACTCATAACGATTTCTACCTTTGTTTTTAGATAAGTACATAGCCTGATCGGCTCGCTTAACTAACTCTTCAACGGTTAAGCCATCGGCAGGGAAAAACGTTAAGCCTATGCTTGCGGTTATGTATACCGTTTCGCTTTTTATTTGAATGCTCTGTATTAAGCTAATTTTTATTGCTTCTGCGATTTTTGAGGCTTCTTCTGGGTTTTTAACCCCTTCTAAAATTAAAGTAAATTCATCGCCACCTAGACGAGCTACAGTATCTTTGTCTGTTATACAGCTTTGCAATCGAGTAGCTACTTGATCCAGAAGTAAATCACCATAATCATGCCCTAATCTATCGTTTACTTCTTTAAAGCCATCTAAATCGATAAATATTAGTGAGAAAGTTACTCCTTTAATACTTACTAGGCTTTGTAGTTTTTCGTAGAAGTAACGTCTGTTAAATAAACCTGTTAATCCATCTTGGTATGCATATTGTTGTAGTTGAACGTTGGCGTTCTCAAGTTCATTAGTACGAAGTCTTACTTGATTTTCTAGAGAGTTTTCCCGTTGTTCAATATTAGATAGCATGGTATTAAAACAGCCAGTGAGTTGACCAACTTCATCTTGAGAAAGCTGGTTGGCACGTAGGCTATAGTCATTAGAAGTTGTAACTTTATTTGCTGTTTGAGCTAAATATAAGATTGGATTTAGAAATCGACGTCTCAGAAATAGCGATAGCGCTAAGCTCACGGCAAAGGTAAATAATATAATAATAATAATAAACTTTGCATAAAAAATAGCTTTTTCTTGTGTGATGCTATCGTTAGCACTAATTTTTAATTCGCCATAGTGGTTATTATCTAAAGAAAGCGGTGTAGTTATTTCAATATCATGTTGAGAAGAAGTTGTGCTATCAGAGGGGAGGGCTATAGCAACAGGTTGGCTTTGTGCCCCAGTAACAATGACCGAGATGATATCTGAGCGGATAAGCAAAGGGTTAATTAGTTCTTGTATTGCTTCAGCATCATCAAACATGAGTGCAGTTGTAATATTTGGAGAAAGCATTTTTGAAAGGGAGTCTAAACTTTCTATTTGTTCTTCTTTTGCACTGGTAATCTCATAGGTACTAAATACTATAACTACTGTTGCTGTAGAAACAAATGCTACGCTCATAAGTATAAATAGTAACTTTTTTCCCATTGTATTTAGTGCTAATAGTTTCTTCATCGCATTACCTTTCAATAATTCGGGCAAGGCGCAGTACTTTTGAGCTCATAGTAATGCCTGCGTTTTTGAGCTGTTGTGGTGAGATCTCAAATCGAATTTTACCACTGGAAAGAAAAAATCTAATATGACCGCCACTCTCAATAAATGAGTCTGTTTCACCTACAACCATAATACCGTTTATCTGATTAGATTGTTGTTTCCAAAGCTCAATAGTGTCAGATGTTATAAAAAGAATATTACATTCAGATAAGTCATCAAGAGTAATAAATTTACTTTGTAGAGGTAGGTTTTTTATTGTTTTTTTTCGTAAAGATTTGTTGGCTATATTGATGAAGCTCTTATCAGGGCTACAAATAATAAATTTTTGGCTTTCCTGATTAAGCTCCCAATGACCAAAGCGAGCGAAATTATATAAAAAACCTGCTTTTAGCATATATTCTTTTTCGACAGCATTAGCATCGTTACTAAAAAGTAACAATGCTATAAAAATGCTATGTGCTAGGTTTCTTAATCTAATCATCTAATTTAGCTTAGAAATTTGTGGAAATTGTAAACGTAAAACATTCATCTATGTAATTTGGTAATGTATAGGTTTCACTGGTGTTAGCATACTCTATATGTGATCCTGCAAGTAAGTTTTTACCGGACAACGCAATAGACCATCGAGGGTTAAATTGCCAATTCCAGCTAAGATCCAACGCTGTGTAGTTGTCAGTGTTATATGCATTGGAGTTTTCTGTTCGTAGTGTGGCAAAAATATTATGATTATTAAGAAAGGTATAGCTAGCTTTTGCAAATACTTGTCTATTTATAGAGTCGTAACCAATCGCTGGTTCTACTCTTGGTGGTAGATCGTAGTCGTACTTGGTATAGCTGTAACCCAATTCTGTATTGAGGTTATTCATAGGTTGCCAAGTTGCGACTAAATCAAACCCTTTGGTCGTACTTTTTGCTATTGAGACAAAATCTAAGTCTATACGAGTGAGTCGTAAAGCCTGACTTACTTGCTGAATTTGCCCCGTATTAAATAGTGCTAGAATAGGCAAAAATTGCTCTTCATGTGTATTAGTATCTATCACTGCAACATTTTTTGCATCAGTATGATATGCCGATAAATCTAATGACCAACTGTCATCTATAAATCGATAACCTAACTCATAAGATGTGTAATTTTCAGATTTTACTTTGTCATTGCCGTTGAGGTAAGTTGCTATTCGGTAGTTATCGATAGCATCAAGGCCAGAGCTCAACTTCGTCACATCTTTTACTTTTGTACCGTTAACTTTAAAGTTATCGTTGAACTCTATTAATGTAGGTGTGCGTACACTGCGAGACAAGGCTGCCCATGTAATATGTTGATCAGTGGGCTTGTATACTAACCGTGTCGATGGCTGATTTTCCCATCCTGTTAAATCGTTATGGTCAAGTTTAGTGCCTATAATAAAGTCTAAGGTATCTGGGAGTACGTTATATTGTGCTTGTGCTAGTAGGCCGAATTGTTCTAAGTTATTGAAATCTTTATCGCTATCTAAAAACACACTTTGGTTGAAGGAAATCGAATTGTATCGGTAATTTAACCCCCAATCTAATTGAAGGTCTTGATGTATAAAATTCATTTGGTAATCAACATCTATCGATTCAAAATCTTCTTTAATGTAAGTTTGAGAGCCATGTTGTTTTAGCCACGAGATTTGTAGCATCTGATTTGCAACACTCGATATTCTGTTTTCTAGACGCGCCATTATTCTCGAATCTGTTCGTTTTAAATTATCAGAAAACACAATGTTTTTGTTTGTATCATCAACGATACCGCGATAGTTCTGCCCTAGTTTTGAATGCGTAACATCACCTTGTAATAACGCGAACCATTCATCATTTGGTGTAAAGTCAGCTCTAAAACCAAGAGAATGTTGTTTCGTCGTATCATTTGGAAGAATTGATATGCCTTTTTTTGATGCATTAGCATTCTTTAAGTGGCCATAAAGGCGATAACTGCCTTTATTGCTAATATCGCCACCATATCGTAAATTGACATCAGTATTTATCTGATTACCAGTTGTGGCGTTAGCTAATCCACCTCGGGTATCTAGGCTATTCTTAGTTATAATATTTATAACGCCATTATTTGCATTGCTGCCCCAAAGCAAGCCTCCTTGACCACGTATGACCTCAATGCGCTCTATGTCATATAAAGGCACATTAAGTGTTTCCCAGTAAACAGCCGCAAACTTTGGGGTGTATAAGCTCTGTCCATCTATCATGACAAGTAATTTACTTGAAAATCGAGAGGCAATACCTCTTGATGAAATAGCCCATTGATTATTATCAAGTTGGCGAACTATTAGTCCTGGTACCATTTTTAAAGCTTCAGGGATTGAGGTCGCACCAGAACGAGTGATCTGTTTTTTACTTAATACATATATAGATGAGGCGGTATCAAAAGCTGATTGGGCTCTTTTCATTGCAGAAGTGGCTTGTACATCCATATTCATTAGAGCATCAAGCTCTAAATCTTCATCGTCAAATGGCTCGGCGACGGCCAATGAGCAAATAAAAAGCAGTGGCCAAAATAGATGCTGTGATATTTTCACCTAAAAGTCTCCTACACAATCCAAAAGTAATTTTTTGTAAAACATGTGATGCCACTTGATATTAACATATATTAGCAATTTAAAGTGCCAATAAAAATAACTAGTTACTTTTTAGTATATTATATTTTACAGATAGCTAAATTATATTAACTAATATAATTTGTCTTTCCTATCTAAAAGGAATAAGTTTTTGGAAAAATCATCTTAGGTAATTTACTTATTCTTACATTGATGTGAGTCATTAGGGTAACGTAGGAGTGGTTACCGAGCCCACTAGGTTGAAAATCCTGCGCCGCGATGAAATTGCGCTTAGTTAGAAGGAATTTTAATCCGCAAAAATCAACAGTTTCTAATCCAAAGCATTTGATTATTTAGATATAACAATACTGGCTCATAAAGCTAAAATAATTTAATCTGAGTATATTAATCTTTATTAAATTATTTGCCTTATGAGCCTTCTTTTTTCTCTTGCGTTAGCAAGCCTTCCCGATTTACCTGAGCCTGTTGCAAATAATGCTGTGGCTAAAGTTATTGTTAAAAATCAGCCTTACTTTTTAAGCTTTATGGGGCTGGGACGCGATAAACAATACTCGTCAGTGCATAACAAAGTGTGGGCGCTTAAGGTTGGCGACTCACAGTGGCAATCTAAAACGGGTGTGCCTTCAAGCTTGCCATTAAAAGGGCGTTTAGCAAGTACAGCAGTCGGTTTAGGCGAGTACGCCTATGTGTTTGGTGGCTACACGGTAGCAGAGGATCATACTGAAGTTTCAAGTCCCGACGTATATAGGTACGACGTAATAAAAGATACCTACATTCATCTTGCAAGCATGCCAGTACCCGTAGACGATAGCGTAGCGCTGAGCTACAAAGCGCGTTATATTTACTTAATTAGCGGTTGGCATAACGACGGCAACGTAAATTTAGTACAAGTATACGACACGCAAAATAATACATGGCAACAGGCCTCGCCATTTTTAGGTGAGCCCGTATTTGGCCAAGCCGCTGCTATTAGTGGTAACACCATTGTTATTTGTGATGGCGTTAAAACACACGCTAATCCTGATTCGCGTCGCTCGTTTGCAGGTGTAGCACAGTGCTTAAAAGGCACAATAGATTCAACTAATCCACAAAAAATAGATTGGCGCACATTGCCACATCCAACAGGCACTGCTCACTATCGAATGGCAGCTACCAGCTATAATGGTAATATTTATATGATGGCAGGCTCTAATAACCCATATAACTACAGCGCAATAGGCTACGACGGTAAACCTGCATCAGCAAGTGACCATGTTTGGCGCTTTAGTATCGGAAAAAACGAATGGCAGATTTTATCTCCTGTTGAAGTAAAGAGTATGGATCACCGTGGTTTACTTGAACACAATGGGGTTTTATATCGAATTGGCGGCATTAATAACACTCAGCAAGTAAGCGCTAACGTGCTCGGTTACGAGGTTGAAAAATGAACACCCTTTACATTACAGGGGCGGGAGTCAGCGCAGCCAGTGGCATTCCTACATTTCGAGGGGAGGATGGTTACTGGACCATAGGCAGTAAAAATTATACGCCTATGGAAATGGCAACACGCGCAATGTACCAAAACGCTCCTAAAGAGTTTTTAGCATGGTATTACCATCGCTTTGCGACGTATCGTAACCATGGCCCAAACGACGTGCATTATTGGCTAAGTGACAAAAATCTAATTACTCAAAACATAGATGGGCTTGATGGTAAAGCAGGTAATAAAAACTACATTGCTATTCATGGCAGGCTCGATCAAATGACCTTATTTCATGAGCAAGGCGACGGTGTAACGCCATTTACCGCTCCTTGGGAACACGTTGATGAAAGCTGCTTGCACAACTCTTTATTTGAAGTGTTTAATATTAAAAACCAAACACCCGAGCTTAATCGCTCCTTTAAACCTTATGTTTTATTGTTTGATGAGTACTACACCGAGCTTTATAGAATTAGCGAAGCGCAAAAACGCATGAGTAACGCGGATAAAATCGTATTTATGGGTACCTCTTTTAGCGTTAATATTACACAAATGGCAATAGAAATAGCTCGTGATTACAATATTCCCATTGAAGTTGTCGATCCTGAACCTGCACATATTTTACACCCTAATGTGAGCTATAAAAAAATGACGGCATTAGAATACATACAAAAAAATTAGACTACTTACTATTACACCTAGTTTTGAAGGGATTTAGTAATATTAACCCGCATTGGCTATTTTTTAGTTTTTGATAACTGACTGTTGATCTATAATAACAACAATAAATGTAGTGTTTGTTTTCTATAAAATAAAAAATAACTGAGAAATTAATGACAGATCAAACAGGGATCCGCAACCTTTCAATATTATTAGTCGAGCCGTCAGATGTTCAGCAAAAGCTTATAATAAAATCATTATCACAGTGTGGCGTAAGCCAAGTTGAAACCACGACCACGCAGGCACAAGCATTAACAATTCTTGAAAGCTATCAGCCAGACTTAGTAATTAGCAGCATGTATTTGTCAGATGGTACTGCCGATTCATTATTACAAAAAATCAGATCAGCACCGCGTACTGAACATCAAGCATTTATGCTGGTATCGAGTGAGCGTAATAAAAAGTATTTAGAGCAACTTCGCCAATCAGGTGTATTGGCTATTTTACCAAAGCCTTTTAGTGCTGAAGCGATTACCAGAGCACTTAAAGCAACGTTAGACATTATTACAGAGGAAGAAGTTGAGCTTGAACACTTCGATGTAACTTTATTACGAGTACTCGTAGTTGATGATAGCCGTTTTGCACGTAAGCATATTGTTAGAGTATTAACTGGTATGGGTATTCCAGCTCCCGTGGAAGCTGAGGATGGTAAACAGGCAATTGATTATCTTAACTCACAGCCTTTTGACTTAATAGTAACCGACTACAACATGCCTGAAATGGATGGGCGAGAGCTAACAGAAGCTGTTAGAAGCTCAAATAGTTATTCACATATCCCTGTTTTAATGGTGAGCTCAGAAGCCAACGAAACACATCTAGCAAACATAGCCCAAGCAGGTGTAGATGCAATTTGTGATAAACCATTTGAGCCTGCAACAGTAAAAGACTTATTGTTTAAAATAATGTCTTAAAAATAACTGTAAGCGTAGGACTGAATTTATTTGGCCCTCGCTTACTTGTAAAAAAACTTACTCTTGTAGCAGCCCTAATCTATAAATAAGTAATGCGGTTTTTTTAATGTTTTTATCAAGGCTGGTTAAATCGGCTGTTTCGTTTTTAGTGTGCGCGCAGCTGCCCATTAAACCTAAACCATCAAGTGCCATATCAACATGATTTGCCGCAAACGAAATATCAGCCGCGCCTGCATTACGTGGGTTTGCTGCTACTACTTTGTTGTAACCTAAATCGTGGCTTGCGTCGCTATATAATTCTAATAGCTTTTTATTGCCATCAGTTAATGCCATTGGTGGGTAACCGTCTTCAAAAATAAGCTCTGCTTTGCTACCGTTTAAACTGTTGCTAGCAATGAGTTGCATTGACCTTTTTGCATTTTCGAATTGCTTTGGCGAAAGTGCGCGTAAATCACCTGCTACATGCACGGTTTGTGCTATTACATTACTTTTACCAAATGCCGTTGCTGACGAATTAGCACTGTCGTAATCGGCATTTGTACCGCCCACAATAAGCCCTGGGTTAAATGTTAAATTAGGTTGCGTGGCAAGTTGCTCTCTAAAATCATTTAAAATGCGTGATGCCTCGTAAATAGCGCCATAACCAACGCTTTCGCTAAATATTTGTGACGAATGCGCTGCGTTTGCCGTTACGTTTAGCGTCCAGCCGGTATAACCACGGCGCGCCGCCATAGCTGTTTTTATATTGTTATCGCCATTTTCATATCCAAGCGCTACGTCAGCCCAAATTGCTGCATCAACAATAGCTTGTTTAAATAAGCTAAGCGGGCGACCGCTGCTTTCTTCATCGCCGGTAAGTAGTACTTTTATACTTACGTTTTCAAGTAAATTAAGGGCTTGTAAGCTTTTAAGTGCGGTAATTATTATTGTGTTACCGCCTTTCATATCGGCAACGCCTGGGCCACTGGCTGTATCGGCATCAAGCTGTTTATAAGTTGTAAAGTTATCGTTTTTGGCAAATACCGTATCTAGATGGCCGATCATCAGTATTTTTATTGCATCGGGATTTTCACTCTCATGGGTTGCTAATACATGCCCTGCACGGTTAAACGCACTGCCATCCAGCCATTTTACTTTAAAACCAATGGCTTTAAGCTGCTCGCTTGTCAGCGCGCCTACTTTTTTTACACCTTCAATATTAAGCGAACCGCTATTAATATTTACGGCTTGCTCTATTTCTTTAAGTGCTTGGGGAATGTTTCTATCGACCTGTTTTACTATTTTACGCTCGTTTTTATCAAGCGCCGCATGGCTTGTAAGCGGTAGGGTACTAGCAAGTGTGAGAATAAGTGCATGGCTAAATTTTAAAAATAACATAACAGCCTAATAATTGAAGAAAAGAGTTAGGGCGTGTTTATCTTTGATGGTTGAATTTGCAGCAGTGTGTTTGGTTTTTAGGCAAGGCAGAGTCTATGTAGTGTGGTTACTCCCCATAAATAAGCGATAACGTAGCATAAATGCCAAACATGCGCTGCCCGTTGGGTTCTTTCTAGGGACGATAAACTCTTTGTTGCTCGGTTTTTACTTAGCCCACTAGGTTACAAACCTCGCGCCGCGATTTAATCACCACTAGATTGAACAAATTTCAATCCGCAAAGGTCAACACGCCCCAATATGAAGTAAAAATACAGAGGGTTCAATAGGTGTGGTTTATGGCTTATATAAATAATAATGAGTTACAAGGTTAAGGGTTAAATGGATGTATGCTTTATTGATTTAAACCCAGGTGTTTAAAATAAAACCTCTTAACTCAGCAGCCAGTATTATTACATAACAATATGTTTGATATTACTGAGTGATTTTGTTTAGCTGAATGCTGGCGTAGTAATTGATTATCATAGTAAGAAAATGTACATTAAATAGGTAATTAAGATGCTGTATAAATATTGCACGACTTCGTTAGCCCCCTTTAATAAGTAGATGTAAGTAGCCCTCTTTCTATATTAAAAAGTGCTTGTTTTACTTATCTTTACCACTGGCTTTAAGGAGATAATAACTTATATTCTTAATATGATTCAGTGGGGCTGGATATACGAGTTAGATAAAATATTTATGATAAATATAAATGCTCAAAATGTATTGTTTTGGGTAAAGGGAAAAAGGATTGTTATGGAAAGCCAGTTTGGTGATGCGTTGTCTGAAGATGAAAACTATCAGGACCAAGGTTCGTCTAACTCATTTGCTAAAAAAGTAGTGCCAGAGACAAATAAAAAGTTGGAAGGGGTGCTTTATTGGAGCAACGAATCTAACCGGAGTGAAAAACGTTTAAAAGACTCATTAAAGCGCTTATTTTTTAAATACCCAGCATTAAAAGAAAAATATAAAAAGCATAGTGAAGGGTTAGAAGAGCAACTAGATAAGTTCTTAAATGATTTTTTTATAGAAAATATTCCGCTGCCCTATTTTGTAGCAAACTTATCGATTAAAGATGCTGCCAATGAACGCATTAACCTCGCAATTCGCATACCTAATCATGGCGAGTTTTTAGGGTACCTGCCGCCTACCAGTACGATTTGTATTCGAGGGTTTTGGGGTGTCAACCAAAGAAACCCAGTGTTTATCCCGGAAGATATTTTTACGAGTTTTAATGATGAACATGCAACTAATTACGAGGTGGAGACCCTTACATCTGCAAGTTCTATCCGCCCTGAACGTCGCTGTACTGATAATATATTAACTAGGGAGCTTGCGGCAGCGCTCCCTGCGATTTCAGTAAAAGCTGCAGAAAGGTTAGAAGCTTGGCAGGAGTTCTTAACCTTTAAAAAGCAATTAGTTGATCGAAAAACGATTGGCTTAAGGTATTTGGAGTGTACAGTTACGCCTGAGAATAACTTAGCGTTCCTTGTTGTCAGTGAGGACGCTCAGTTAAACCAAGCAGGGCATTTATTTAAAAGAAAAAGCTTAGAGGCGTTCGAGTTAGGGATCTCCCAAAACAAATGGGACTTTACACTCGATGCTAATAAAAAGTCTACTCGTATCCCCCGGGGTGAGGAGCTTGGTCAACTTAAAGGTAAGATAAATAAATTAGATGCCAAGACACTAAAAGAAAATACTAGCCATATTAACTTTTTGAATGAAAGTGGTATTAAAGATCCTACTTTAGCATATTTAGTGGTTGAACCATCTGAAGATTGGAAGAATAAACTTGATAATGCGCAAAGGCACTTTGAATTAATTGAACATGAAGGTGAAGCTGAAGAGACACTGAAAAGTTCTGATGATGAGACTGAGTTTGACCGCGTTATAAACGCACTACTGAATGCTATCCCTAAACAAGGTTTTATCTCTTTCCCCTCTGTAGGTGATCTAGCTCTCATCAAACGCCATGAACAAACTGTAAAAAACCTACGTCAAAATGAAAGTTGTTACTCTCCCTATTTATCGAGTTACCTATTTGATATCACGCAAGCTAATCAGTCAACAAATGATGCTCATATTGCGTCGTGGTTTAACGAGCAATTAAACGATTCTCAGAAACTTGCCGTTAATAAGATGATGTCTGCACCAGATTTATGTTTAGTGCAAGGCCCACCAGGGACAGGGAAAACAACTGTAATCGCAGAAGCTATTCTTCAATTAGCACGCAGGGGGGAAACCATTTTACTCGCGAGCCAATCACACGATGCCATCGATAATGCTCTAAGTTGTATTAAAAACCGCCCTGAATTAAGAGCTATTCGACTTGCGCGCGGACAGGGGAAAATCACCGAAGAGGGAAAAGGGTTCGCTGAAGATAAAGCACTAGAGCGATATTATTCTAGTTTGAGTACATATGTATCGCAGCAGTGGCTTGAGCCTAAAAAGCAACGTGATAAAGAGTTTACACAATTCCGGCTATGGATTGATGAAGCTGATTATGTGAGTGCTGATTTAGAGTATGCTCAATCCGAGTGCAACGACCTGCGACAGCAAAGAAGTGTAGCTAAAGCGCGCTTGAGCACAGAGCAGCGAGCTTATAAAGCAGCGGTAACCAACTATGAAGCATTGGCTAAACAAAAAACAGCAACAAAGAGCTCTTTGCTAAGCATTGAAAGTCAAAAGTGGGAATTGTCACATGATTCATTTTTACCAAAAGTTAGCCAAAACCTGCTTCAAGCATTGCAAAGGATGTCAGTACACAATATTAGTGTAGATCCTAATTTTTTAGAGTTTAATCAATTTAATAATCAAAACTCCTGCTTGTTGGTACTGAACACGTTACTGGATACGTGGGCTAATGTTAAACGTATACTCCCAGCGATCAGCACTGACTTATTGCGCCTGCGTGATGCTGGGGCTGGTGCATTACAAGACACTGCTATTAGAGAAGAGTTAGCGTTACTTAAAATACGAGAAACTGAACTCGCTAATCGCATGGATGAAGATGACACCGAGGAACTCGCTCAGCAGTGGCGTGAAGTCAGAAGACACATCAAAAAGCTAAAAAACCAAGCCACAGGATTAGATGCTTCAACATATAATTGTTTCGTTGATTGTACACATATCATTAACGTCATCGATGCTTCGAAAACGTATGCATTGTTAGCAACTCGCCTCCATGATTTAGAAGTGCTCGATAAAGAAATTAGCAATGCACTTAATATAGTCGCCGATCAATTAAAGCAATGGTTAATTGAATATGATGCGATTAAAGCACCTGCTGATGAACAAATAAAAGAGATAGAGGCGTCGCTTTCACAGATAGAGAAAAAGTTAATCTCACAAACCCGCCGTCTTGAGTCACTTCAAGCCAGTGCTTCTAGATTAGTATCACAGCGCAATGATGATACAACACTTAGCTTAAGTGAATGTTTAATAAAAGCTAAAAAAGATTATGAGGAACAAATGTATGTGGCCATGGAGGAAGATAAGCGCCAGGCACCGATGCAAAACTTTTTAAGTGATTGGAAAGATAACTTAACGAGGGAGAGTTCAGCGCAATACGACTGGGAGCATGTTAGTGAAACGTTCGTTGAAAATTGTAACCTCGTTGCTATTTCGTGTAATGAGAGTGATAAAACGCTTAGAGATGCGGGCATGGAAAGCTTTGATACGGTTATTATTGACGAGGTATCTAAAGCAACCCCCGTTGAGTTATTACTCCCTTTGATGCGAGCTCGACGAGCGGTATTGGTTGGTGATCATCGTCAATTACCACCTGTTTTTCAAGAGAGCCAAGATGCGCAGGCGTTTACGGACAAAGTTGAAGAGTCTGGAGATGATGCCGCCGAGACACTACTGACAAAAGTAAACTTGCAGCGTTTCGAAAAAATGGTGACAGCATCACTTTTTAAAGAGCACTTTGAGAATGCGGATGAGTCCATTAAAGAAAGACTAACCACACAATATCGTATGCACCCGCAAATTATGAGTCTTGTAAATCACTTTTATGATGGTCAGCTTATATGTGGCAATAAAGATAAAGATCGTTCACACAATATTGTTTTGAAAAGCCGCAATAACAGACTTTTATCCGCAAATGATCATGTGTTGTGGATTGATACATCGCTTGATTTAAAGCGAAAGCCATTTAAAGAAAGTGAGGATAGAACCAATCGTTTAGAAGCTGAGCTTATCGCTAAAACACTTGTGGAGATCAATCAACAATATTCACAACAAGGATTTGGTAAACAAGGAAAGAAAAAGCAAGCGGTTGGGGTGGTGTCTTTCTATGCTGCACAGTGTCGCGTTATTCGAGAGGCAATTAAAAGGCATAACCATGGTAAGGTTCAGTTTAATGCTATTCATATTGAGATCAATACGGTTATAAGGTATCAAGGCAAGGAAAAGCCCGTTATTTTAATGAGCTTAGTACGTAATGATGGTGGGCCAAAAGAAAGGCGCAGATCGGCTAAGGCAAATATCGCACGGTATGAATTTATTAATGTGGCGATGTCACGAGCACAAAACTTACTGATCGTCTTTGGTGCACGAAATATGCTGGAAACCAGGGACATATGGCTTCCTAATATGGACAAACCTGGGAAACAAAAGAAGCAGGTTTATCGGCAAATATTTTCTCAATTAGATCGGGAGGCAGGCATTTTTGATGCTGCTGAATTTGCGGAACAATTTGCTCATACAACACCGTTAGGTAAAGGAGTGCAACGATGATTTACGAGCATAATCTACGAATAGATGTCCCTGTTTTTATTATAGAATCTAAGGTTGCCTACCAAACGGTACGCCGCCCTACGGTATTTGAAAAAAGCGTATTGCAGTTGTTTGCTAAGCACGCTGAGCAGCTGGGACATTATCGACTTGAAGATATAGCAAATCAGTTAAAGGTTAACTCGGTCTTTTTTGTAGAAGCACTTAAATATTTGAGTGGATTTAGGGCTGTGGAATTTTTATATGGCTACACAATATCAGATGGTGCGGCATTAACATGCAATAGTATTGCCATTACCGCTGAGGGTCGAGAGTTTCTCGAAAAAAACGCATTGCCGAGTAAAAGTAAAAATACAACGGAAACGGCATACTACCATCCTTTTTCCAGTAAGCTAATTGGAAAAAACCAAATAAAAACGGATACCTACTCAGATGTGAAGTGTCTTCCTAGTGAAGAGATGGACGTTACGCTTTCTGCGGTTAGGCCGCTGGTGGATGAGAAACTGCGTCAACAATGGGAAAAAAAACCGAATGAACGAATTAAAAGCATAGAATCTGCATTTCGTGGTGCGCTTCGTGATCGAAAAACGTTTAAAATAGATATTACTCATAATGGCAACATAGAAATCATCGCTAATGATAATGATTTTTCAATATGGCTTGACGCGGCTGATGCGGAATATCTTTGGCAGTTTTTGGTCTCTCCAACTTTTACCACAGAGTTTAGTAACCCTCCTTTTAGGGTGGACTGGCGTCAAGTACGCGATTTAGCCCCTATTAAGAAAACAAGCGATTTAATTGTAAAGCAAAAGCCTTATTATCTTTTTTCTTTAGTAAACACCATTAAAACTGATGACGTACTTATTGTTTTAGATCCAAGTGAAGAAACGTCATTGGTCAATAAGGTCTTAACGCTAAAAGAGTCTCCAGTTGAATTGGATAGTGATGTTGATGCACTAATAAAAACTAAACCTAAAGAAGGGAGTGTTTTAAAGCGTGGGCTCTGCGAGGTTTCTTATCGTGGTCAGCCACGGCTTGTTGATCTGGCATTACTGGTTGAGTCGAATGAAAAAATAAATGAGTTAGAACACTTTTTGCTAACAAGCAACGATATTAATATTATTATTTTTTCTGCCGTTATCGGTGTACAGCAAGCCATTGATCGCTTACCTAGTTTATCTATGTCTCAGGTAGTCGAGTACTACGAAAAAATGAAAAAACTTAATACTGAAGTATCTCCTCATCACTTTAGAAATAAAGCTAAGATATTGAGAAGTAAAGAAGAAGTAGTGAGTTATGCTCAGTTATTTAATGAGCAAAATATAAAGTTAGATGCATTAACACCTGAGTGTGCGGTTACGCTTATCAACAGCGCTATTAAAAAACGTGAACCTACACCTAGTTTATCTATTTCTAAGACACTTGCAGAGTTGGCTGATGTGTACGCGTCACTTAGAAATAAAACAGGGCAGGATTTATTAAGCTTAAATGACTTTGACTTGTTAAAGCTTAATGTTGCACGCTATAAGCTCTTACATAGCCTTCACGATCACGTTAATGTGTTTCGCGAAAGTCTTAACCCATCTATTTTTAGCTGCTCAGATTTAGCGGCATTAGAAGATAAGCTAATAAAAGCGCTTGCCCACTTTAGTATCCAATATGAAGACCCTCAGAAAATTAATAAGCGTATTATCATTATTGATACGAACTGCCTCATGCATAACCTGCATCTCCTCGATAAAATTAAACCCTCAGACGAGCTCAAAATCCCTGTCACAGTAACACACGAGCTTGATAAGTTAAAAAATGACAAAAATAAAGAGGGTGAGTGGACTGAAACCGCTAAGCGCGCCAGAGCTGCAATTAATCGATTAAATGAACAGAATAGTTATGAGCCTTCTCATATCGAGCTGGTAGAGAAAATGGATAGATCTTCATTAGACTCAGCAGATATTCATATTCTATCGGTGGCTGTTTATTTTAGATTATGCAATTCATTACTGCTCACCGATGATAAAAATTTAAGAAATATGGCTAATGCAGAAGGCATAGTAAATAAGTCGACACAGGAGTACCTAATGAGCTCGACAGGTAAAAAGTCGAAGAAAAGGAAGAGAAAATGAGCCAAATACATGATGCACGCTATAGGTTAGAGCGTGAGCAGCGCCAAAGAGTAGCTATGGAACGGGTCCGAAATACCACATACTCATTTATCGAACGTTACCATAGTGAGTTAGCAAGTATACATCAGCAAGGTTTAGCTGAGTATGTACAGGAACGTTATAACAGTTGTTTATCCCAGCTTAAGCAAATAGAAACAGAGCTTGCTCATGATCCATTTAGTGCTAGAGAAAGATCTAAATCGTTAGGTAATGACGTTTTTGCTCTGCGTAATGTAGCGCGACGTATTAAAGTGCAAGTTGAAGAGACACAGTATCAGCAACACCGAGATGAGCTTGAGGCAAAAGCCAACGCAGTAAAAGAAAGAAAAGCACATATAAGTAATGCGTGGTCAGAAGCGCTACGTAATTGGACTGATAAATTATCACTGAATTTAATGCTAAAAGAAGTTAAAAAACTTGAACAGCAAGTGTTCGCGGAGCAATCATCAGTAACACTTCAGGATTTATTAGATCAATTTAAGCAACTTAAAACCAGAGGGTTAGCAAAAGCGGTGGAGCATCGAGCTATCATCGAAAAGCAAACACAGCACACGACTAATTGTGATGTCGTCCAAGCTGTAGTCGACATTGTTTCACCAAGCCTGCCAGCTGATGAGTCTAAAAAATTGATTGAACAAGCAAATACAATTATCTCTGCGAATTCTAAAGATGCAAGTGAGCAGCTTAAAGAAATAGATCACTTATCAGATAGAGCAGATAAAATAATCGAAAATGAAGCGGTGAGAAAAGAAACGGTAAAAGCTATTTTTACCACGCTAAAAAGCACTGGTTTCACAGTACAAAAACCAAAAGTGGTGGAAACGAAAGCTGGCGTTCGCGAAGTCGTTATTGCTGCAAGTAGGCCTGCTGGAAACAGAGCAAGATTCAAAATACGTTTGGATGGCAGTTGCACCTATGAGTTTGATAATTATAAAGGCCAAACTTGTAAAAAGGATATTGATCAAGTTCTACCAAAGCTGAGTGAAGTATATGGAGTCGACTTATCCGATTCGCGGATAGTGTGGAGTAACCCTGATGATGAAGATGCACAGATGAAGCCCATACCATCGCAAACGATGAATAAAAAAGGGTAAGTACATGAACAAGCATAAGTTGTCAGAATGGATTGAAGATCTTTCGCGCCAGGCAAAATTACGCCGCGGAATTGTTATAAGTGGTAATGTTAATAATAGTGTTTTTACTCAAGAGGGAACACAGCAACCTTTTAAGCAGACGTTAAACACAACTTTTGAAAGGCTGGGTTTTAAGCACGTAATTCATTACTCTAGGGTAGGAGGGATTTGCGGTATATCGCCAGAAGATTGGAACGAATTACAGCTATCATCAACTCCACCTTCTGAACTAGTAGAGGGCGATGATTATGACTTTGATGATGAGTCACTGGTTGATCAGCAACAAGTGCAAACGGGTCAAACAGAGCTGACACCACAGGATTTTTTTACAGTTGCTCAACGTGTAATGTTAAATCCTCATTTTCCGAAAGTCGCATTTGTTATCGACTGGTCCAATTTACTTTTTGGGCAGGTAAATGCGCTTTCGGAGCAAGAGCGGGGATGGTTAGCGCAATTACTGCATAACCTACGGGATTCAGCAGATGAAATGTCGCGTGTAGAAATCGATAAAGTACAAAGTTTAATGGTTTTTGTTTGTGAAGGCGCGAACCAACTGCCACCACAGTTGACCGTAGGTAACCCACAATTTGCTGAGATCGTTGTTCCGCTACCAAACCGTGCTGAACGCCAACAAGCGATACTAGGTCTTTCTCCTATCTTTAATCTTGAAGGCAGCTTAACGGTAGGATCTCGTTTATTAGAGGATTTTGTTGATTTAACGGATTCGTTAACACTGCGTGAGATAAACCAACTCGCTCGGCTTTCACGTCACCAACAAGAAGCCTTATCCTTGGAGGCATTAGTTTCATTATATCGCTACGGTAAAAAGGAATCGCCGTGGGAGCAATTAAACTATGACAAGTTAAAAGATGTTGAGAGTACCTTAAATCAGCGAGTAAAAGGACAAGAAGAAGCCATAAAATTAGTTAGAAAAGTGCTTGTTAGAGCGTTTACTGGTTTATCAGGTCTACAGCACTCGGCAAAATCTAGAATGCCAAAAGGAGCACTTTTTTTTGTTGGTCCAACCGGTGTGGGTAAAACAGAACTAGCAAAATCACTAGCCAGTTTTTTATTTGGTGATGAAGATGCCTGTATGCGTTTTGATATGTCTGAATTTAACCATGAGCATGCAGATCAGCGTTTGGTAGGTGCTCCGCCAGGATATGTTGGTTATGAAGAAGGTGGGCAGCTAACTAACGCTGTCAAAAAAAGGCCGTTTTCATTGTTATTATTTGATGAAATTGAAAAAGCTCACCCGCGTATTTTAGATAAATTTTTACAAATTCTAGAAGATGGTCGACTTACTGATGGCAAAGGCGAGACCGTTAACTTTTCTGATACCTTCATTGTCTTTACTTCGAATATTGGTGCGAGTGAAATTGAACCCGGTGAGCAAGCGCTCGAGCAGTTCAAAAGCCACGTTACAAAGCACTTTGTGAAAGAACTTAAGCGCCCAGAGCTATTGGGGAGAATAGGTGAAGCAAATATAGTGCCTTTCAATTTTATGACGGATTTAGATTTTCTGGTTGCAATTGCGAAGGCAAAGTTAGAGCCTCTAAAAATACGTTTAAAAGAAAAGTGGGGCGTATCGGATCTTATTTTTGATAATGAAAGCAAAGCCCTCACCACAATTGTCGCGCAAGTTGATAAAACAGCAGGTGGGCGAGGCGTGCTGAACGCGATGGTATCGGCTCTGTTTGACCCTTTAGCTGAGTTTCTATTTGAAAATATTTCGGATTTTTCGGACTTTAATGGCCGGCCAATCAGAGTAGTACAAGCAGGTAAAACCTTTGATTTTGAGGTGGATTAATGGCGTGGTTAAACGTAGCTGCAATTGTAGATGCTACTGATGCAGAAGGCCCTGGCACCCGTACCGCTATTTGGGTGCAAGGGTGTTTGAAGCGGTGCCCATCGTGTTGTAATCCTGATTTTTTAAAGCTTGAAGCGGCAAATGTAATTGCAGTCGAACAATTGAAAAAGCAAATTCAGTCAAACAAAGAGCACTTTGGCATCGAGGGGATAACTTTACTAGGCGGTGAGCCAGTGCTCCAAGCGCCAGGGTTATCGGAGCTTGCAGAGTTTGCACAGTGTATAGGCTTATCAGTGATGTTGTTTACAGGGTATAAACTTGAAGAATTAAAAGAGCAGCAATTTAGTGGTATAGATAAGTTATTACAATACGTGGATATTGTGGTTGATGGAGAGTTTGAGCTTGATGATATTGAGCAAAACCGAAACTGGGTTGGCTCTGAGAATCAACAGTTTCATTATTTGAGCCAGAGGTATAATAGTGCTATTGAACCTATCAAAGAGGGGGTTATGACTGAGTGGCGTATAGATCCCGATGGGCTCGTTTCAGCAAATGGAATACCGTTTGTTGTGAAAGTTTGAGCTAAGTCAGCTAAAGCTTGCGCTGATAAGGTATAGAGTAAACTCTAAATTACTTAATAGCTGTTAAAGACATTAACATAACTGTATTTAGAGGTAAGTACCAAAATAATAAGGGTGTTGTAAGCACCTTATTATCTTTAAAACACGCAAATAAATATAAAAGGGACAGTATATGACTACACTAGAATTAAGCAATGAGGCTTTAAATTGTGAACCTTCATGGGCAATTAATAACCCATACTTAGAAATATTATCGCCACGTTTTTTTTCAAACCATTACTCGGCCGATTGGTCGGACTTACCTAAGCGTGTTGGAAGATTATTTTTAAAGGCAGAGAAAAAATATTCAACCTTGGATGTAGCCGAAGAAAAAACGTTAGCGCTTGTAAAATTAATACACGAAGGTGCGTTTCTTCCTAATAGCCCAGTAATGATGAATTCAGAATCTGACGACAGTACAAACCTATTTGCGTGCCACGTATTATCACCACCTTCTAGTTTTAGTGATTTAGATGTGGCTAAACAGATCCATGATGGCTGCGGTGGAATTGGTTATGATTTTTCAAACATGGAAGATCCTATCTCGGCAACATTAAATATAGAGACGCAAACAAATTTACTAAATCCTAATAGAAAAAGGAAAGCACACAGCGCCGTTACTTTATCTTATAAACACCCAAAGATAATAGATTTTATTAAAATAAGCTCTCAATTAGTAATAACCCACACAAATATTGAATTTGATAATGATTTTTTTGATAACGTGTCCAAGCATGATTCTGACTCTTTAAAATTATGGAATACCTTATGTGAATCAATTTATACAACAGGCCGCCCTTCTATTTCATTAAAGGCAGAAAAAGAGAAACGCTCTAAGAGTAAATTAATAAACAATGTCTGCGGTGAATCACTGCTTCGTGAAAATGAGTCCTCTTTGATAGGTTCGATTAACTTAACGAAATTTGTAAAAGAGGGCATTTTTGATTTTGAGCGTTTTAAAAAAGTCGCAAAAGTAGGATTAAATTGCTTAGATAACCTACATGATATTCAAGATCATGCTTCAGAGCTGGTTCAAGAAAGGTGCCTTGAAAGTAGAAAGGTCGGTGTAGGTATAATGGGTTATTCTGATGCGTTACTGATGCTGAATATACGTTATGGCTCCGATGAGTCTTTGGCATTTGTAGAAAAATTAATGTCATTGTTACAAGCTACATTAAAAAGTGAAAGTGAGCGTTTAGGGGAAGAAAGAGGATATTGTAGTCAAGCGTTACTTTTAGAAAATAGCGCCCCTAGAAGAAATGCATCTTTGATGGCAGTACCAGCGAATGGGACGTTGAGTCTAATTGCGAATGTCTCAGGTGGAATTGAGCCTATATTTTCATATTTGATCAAACAGACAGTTCAAGATAAAGCTATTTTTCAGCTTCAACCCACGCTCAAACGTATTCTTCAACGCTATGGTGTTGATACTAATGCCATCTTTACTGAATTAAAAGCTGGAGTAAATGTAGCTGATTTAACTTCGCTTCCATTAGAGCTAAAAACTGTATTGGTAACAGCGAATGATTTATCAACCAAAGAGCATATTTTTACACAATCTATGTTTCAAGCTTATATTGATGGCGGGATCTCTAAAACTATAAACCTTCCGAATAGTGCTACGATTGATGATATCAAGAGCGCATTGCTTCTTGCTAAGGACAAAGGCTGTATTGGCGTTTCTTTGTACCGGAATGGGAGTTTAAAGGATCAGCCAACACAATCGGTGAGTTAAGTGAACAGTCCATTTATCGTATTTGAAGGGATGGATGGCGCTGGTAAAAGTGTCATCAGTTCTCTTGTTGCAAAAAAATTAAAAGCTATACATTTGGAAAGCCCAATAGGGCAGTTTAAAGCGCTTCGGGAGTATGTAGACGAGTCCTTACCGAATAGTGGGCGATTTCATTTTTATATGGCTTCTAATTTCGATTTATCTAATAAGATCAGAGAATATAAAACTAATAACACCTGTGTTATTTGTACTCGTTATATATACAGTTCAATTATAGGGTATGCGTCTAGGCAAAATATAGATATAGAAACTCTCTATAAGCGAAGTATGGCTGAAAAAGATGAACTTGAGAAACCTGATCTAACATTCTTTTTATACGTTGATAAGACGCAGCAATGCTTAAGAATTAAATCTAGGAGTGATAATGAAAATAGTAAAAGTGATTTTATGTCCCTCAATGATGAGTCTTACCAAAAAAGACTATCTATGAACTATAAATATGTATCAGAAAAAGAAAACTGGTCTCATATTGATACGACTTCAAAAGACATTTCAGAAGTCGTCGATTTATGTATCGAAGCGATAAGTAATTTGTAACATAAGTGTAGTGGCATAGTTAATTTGACCACCCATTAAGGAAGAAATTAAGATTGTTGAATCGGCGCTGTTTGGAGTATTTGATGAGAAAGGTGAGAATGCAATTAAAAAGTGGCAATTTAAGCCTGCGCAACTGGAGGAATGGCAGTTAAACAATATGTCAAAGTTAGATTGGATTGGAAGATTCAGATCTATCAAACTCCCTAAAAACTCAATACCTTTGTTTTATTCTTGATTGTGAACATCGACTATACTGAGCATAAACAACAGTCAGGCTTAATGCTACGGGGATTAAACCTGACAGCTCAAACTTAGCCAACGTTAGTTGGCATTAAATAAATCTAGCGTACGTTGTTGCGCTGGTTTACTTCTATTGCAAACAATACCACATCTTGCGGGTCGGGTTTAGCTTCATCAGCAAATGGGGTGTTTACCATACCAGGGTCATGGTGGTAAAGCAGTCATTCCACTCGCTCATTTCCTTAGCTAAGTTTTGGGCACTTAGACAAAATATAAGCAAACTAGACACCCATTTTAATTTCCTCCTGTATTTAGGTAAGGCGAAGCTAACTAATTGTTTACAGTTGAATATTTTGCGGTCATAGTAGGTTTTTGTAATATGTAAATATTTTTGTTTTGTAATACGGCAAATGTCGTAGACTAGATTTTAACAGTTCAAGGAATAGTTTATGGAATGGCTTTTATTAATTTACTTTATTGTTAGCCTAACATCTTTGTATTTTAGTTATGGGTCTAAGCATTATATTCCCGAAAAAGTGTTGGTAGACATGGGAGAGCAAGTGTTAATTTCTCACTTACCCGTTGCTAGATTAAATAAAAAATACGGGAAAACTATTCCTAAGTCTTCGGTTACTAAAATCCAGTTAGCTGGTAATTATGTCAGTTTTTTCAATGCGAGTGATAATGCTGTTGATATTTGGGCACCAAGCGATCGTCTAGCGAAGCCCATTTTTGAGTATGCAAGAGAGATGTTTAAAGATGCAGACGTTGTTGTTATAAACTGCTAACAATCATATTAAGCTACTCGCAAGGACTATAGCACGAGCGAATTGCAGCCGACTCGAATTTTAGATCGTATGTCTGTGTGCCTCATTAGATAATAAATTAGACACCCATCTCAAATTTTTAATCTATCCAGCCGGTATTTAGAGTTAACGACCATCAGGTTTAACACCATTATCATTAAACCTGACAGCTCAAATTCAACCAATCAACGTTAATTAGTTGGCATTAAATAAATTTCGCGTACGCTGTTGCGCTGGTTTGCCTCTATTGCAAACAATACCGCGTCGGCTACATCTTGTGGGTCGAGCTTGTCGGGCTTAGCTTCATCAAAAAATGGGGTGTTTACCATGCCAGGGGCTATGGTGGTGCAGCGGCCATTCCACTCGCTCATTTCCTCAGCTAAGTTTTGCCCAAACCCGTAAGCAAACCATTTAGTTGCACCGTAAATAGAGCCTTTTATTGGCTTACGGCCCGCAGCTGAGCTGGTTAATATAAAGTGACCTTTGTTTTGGCGTAAATGCGGCAGGGTTAATTTTGCAGTCCACAGTAGGGCTTTAATGTTTATGTCAATCATGGTTGACCATTCATCAGGGTCGCCTTTTTCGGTGCCAGCGGTTGAAACACCCATTCCTGCATTGGCAAATGCGGCATCTAGTCGGCCAAATTTTTCGAGCCCTTTTGTTACTACGTTTTCAAGCTCGGTAAAGTCGGTGGCATCTGCGGGTACACTGAGTGCGTTATCTTCACCTAATGATTGTACTAATTTAGTTAATTTGTCTTCGCTTCTGGCTGTAAGTATTACTTTGTGGCCGTTATTAACCAGTGTTTTAGCAGTTGCTTCACCTATGCCACTAGAAGCACCTGTAATGAGGACTATTTTTTCTTTCGCCATGATTATTTCTCCTATGTTTACATATTCAAAATGATTAGAACGGTTTAACTAATATGTGCTGTTTACTGTAACAGTACTGGGTTAACAGGGCTTGAATGGAGAAGCCTGTTTATCTTTTGAGGTTGAATTTGTCGCAGTGTGTTTGGTATTTTGGAAAGGGGCATAAACACAGAGCGATTAGACTCTTCTTGGATAGAACCAATTTTAATTCTGAAAGGTCAGGCCTCATTAATTGGTTGGTCTTAGGTGTATTTCTCTGATGTTATTGCGCTGATTTGCCTCAATGGCATAGAGCACTGCATCGGCAACATCTTGCGGGTATAATTTGTCGGGCCTTGCTTCATCGGTAAATGGAGTATTTACAGCACCTGGGGTTATGGTGGTGCAGCGCCCGCCCCATTCACTCATTTCTGCTGCGAGGTTTTGGCCAAAGCCATAAGTAAACCATTTACTTGCACCATATATTGAGCCTTTAACAGCCCTGCGGCCAGTGGCTGAGCTGGTTATAATAAAATGGCCTTTGGTTTTACGTAAATGGGGGAGGGTGAGTTTAGCGCTCCACAGCAGGGCGTTTATATTTATATCAAGCATAGTTGCCCATTCGTCGGGGTCGCCTTTTTCTATTCCTAATGTGTTTAGCCCTTTACCTGCGTTTGCAAATGTAGCGTCTAAGCGGCCAAATTTGCTAAGCCCTTTCGTTACTACGTTTTCAAAATCGGTAAAGCTGGTGGCATCTGCGGGTACGCTGAGTGCGTTATCTTCACCTAATTCTTTGACTAATTTTGTTAGTTTGTCTGCGCTTCTGGCTGTAAGTATGACTTTGTGGCCATTGTTAACAAGCGTTTTAGCTGTTGCTTTGCCAATACCGCTAGAGGCACCTGTAATGAGGATTACTTTTTTGTCCGCCATGGTTATTTCTCCTATGTTTACATGTCCAAAATGAGAAAGGTATTTACGGTAACTTTTGTACTAACACTAACAGTGTGTGGTTAACCTAAATTGAATAGAAACTTTAGAAGAACATAGCTTTTACATAATGTTTTAATTTAATACAAAAACAGTAGGTATAACTAATTTATAGCTATATACTCGCGCGGTTTTTTAGCCATTAAGGCTAAATTGTGGGTTTAGTGCATTTAGCTTTGCTCATTTTTAAATTGTGCTGAGCGTCAGCCGTTTTTTGGAATATGTATGAAAGATAAACTTATTGTGTTTTGGCAAAGCCATTCAGAAACTATAATCACTTTAGGTTACAAAGTGGTATTAGCGTTGGCTATTTTAGTTGCGAGTGCACTTATTGCCCGCTCGGTTAAAAAAGCGATTAAAAACTCTAAATCGCCATTAAAAAAAGTGGATAGTACGCTGCTTCCTCTTTTATCGAGTATTGCTGGTTATTTAGTTTATATAATTGGTGGGCTATTTATTTTAGATATTTTTGGCGTTAATACGGCCAGTTTAATTGCGCTAATGGGTGCTGCTGGTTTAGCGATTGGTTTAGCCCTTAAAAATACGCTGAGCAATATTGCTGCGGGTATTATGCTGCTAATACTCAGACCTTTTAAAATAGGCGATTTTGTTGATGCCAGTGGCACACTTGGTACTGTGAGTGAAATAAACCTGTTTACCACTATTTTTAAAACCACCGACGGTCTTTATATAGCATCGCCTAACGGCAAAGTGTGGGGTGGCAATATTAAAAACTTTACCCGTAATGGCAAAAGACGAATGGATATAGTGGTGGGAATTTCGTATGCCGACTCTATTGATGTTGGCTTAAATGTACTTAAAGAATTAGCCGCATCAGAGAGCCGATTACTCGCAGAGCCTGCACCTAAAGTAATGGTGACATCAATAGGCGAAAGCGCAGTAAATATACAATTACGTGCGTGGGCTGTTAATGGTGATTATTGGCAAACTGTGTGGGATTTAAATAAACGTGTTAAAGAAGCTATTGAAGATGCTGGGCTGAGTATTCCGTTTCCGCAGCGTACACTGCATATATCTGAGTCTATGGCATCGGCAGTAATTGTTAACAAAGATACCTAAATATGTATTAACATAAACATAAACACAAATAAAAATAGCGAGCCTTGGCTCGCTATTTTTGTATTAGCCTTTGTGTAGGCTGAGGTATTAACCTTCTAATTGAAAGTCGTACACTGAACCTAAATTTAGTAGCTGCGTTAGCTCATCAAGTGCTTGGTAGCTTTCAGTTAATAGGGCTGAGTCTGCAAAGTCACTTGCGCCTAATTTGTCGCGGTAGTTACGTTTTGCCCAGTCACACAGTTGTGTGTATTTAGTATCAGTTAAAATAACCTCTGGGTTTACTGCAGCAAGTTCTTGCTCGTTAAGGGCTACACGTAAACGCAAACAAGCAGGGCCGCCGCCATTTTGCATACTTTGGCGTAAATCAAAAAACTGTACTTGGTTTACTGGGTTATCAGCCATAATCATTTCTTCAATGTAGGCGTTAACCGCGCTGTTGCGTTTACACTCTTGTGGTGCCACTAACAGCATTGAACCATCTTCAAGGCTCACTAGCTGGCTATTAAATAAATAACTACTTACAGCGTCGGTAATGCTTACTTTATCGGTAGGTACTTCAATAATATAAAATTCTTTATTGCCCACATACGCTTCGCGAATATCTTGCAATGCCAAAGCTTGGTTTAAAAATGCTTGCTGGTGGCACAGTAATACGTTGGCGTTACCTACTGCAATTACATCGTTATGAAACACACCTTGATCTATTACGTCTGGATTTTGCTGTAGTAAAATTTGGCTCGTTTCTTTTAAGTTATGTAAACGGCAAATTGCTTCTGAGGCTTCTAGTGTTTGCCTTGCAGGAAACTTAGCGGGTTTTGGTAATTGGCTGTTAAACGCGCTGGCACCAAATACAAACATTTCAAGGCCTTGCTCGCCGTGGCTGTCACAAAAACGAGTATGGTTTGCTGCACCTTCGTCGCCAAAAAAGCCTTGATCAGGTAAATGGGTGTGGTGCGCAAAGTATTTGTCGTTATTAAACATCGCTTTTAATAAGCGTGTAGTGGTTGCAGGCTCTAATGAACGATGAAACTTATTATTTAAATTAGCTGAAGTAAAATGTACTTTGCCGTCGGTTGTATCAGGAGATGGCGATACCGTAGCAGCATTGGCAGTCCACATTGCTGACGCTGAATAACACGCGCGTAATAAAATAGGATCGGCTTTAAACGCTTTATGAATTACTTGTGCATCGTTACCGGTAAAGCCTAAGCGGCGCAGTACGTTTAAGTCGGGGCGCGCATGAGGGGCAAATACACCTTGAGTTAGGCCTTTGTCGTGCATGGCTTTCATTTTTTCAAGGCCTTGAAGCACTGCCTCTTGAGGATTTGAAAAGCTTGCTGCGTTATTTAACGAGGCAACATTACCATACGATAAACCAGCGTAGTTGTGAGTAGGGCCAACTAAGCCATCAAAATTAACTTCCAAAGCGTGCATACACGTTCCAACTAAAATTTTTCAATAGGGTGCAACAATACAACGCAATAGGGCTGCTTGCAAAGTTATAAACGCAGTGTTTTTACTAATTTTTTGATGTTTTTAAATGTGGAGTTTATTACAAGGGGGTTGTTTTTATATTGAACGATTAATTTGAAGTTTAATTAAAATGTACGCATAAATTTCATAGTGCGCAAAAGCTTAGCCTAAAGTAGGTTTATATATTTAAGCTTTATGCCAAGCCTTTACACAATACGATGTTACTTAACATAGGCGCGTTCTTTATCAGCGGTAGTGCGGGTATTTGTTGGATCATTAACTTGCCAAACGCTAATGTCTAAACGCCATAAAAGGTAAAGGGTATGGTATAAGTTGAACATGGTTTTTTCTTGCTATTTTCACTGAACACATCAGTTTATAGGAAGAAGTATGCCAACATTAACTTGAATATTTTATGAATAGAAATCAGGTATTTAGTATTTAAGTGTAAATACGTACAAAAGCATTAGCACCAAAGCGGTGAAGTATTACTAAAAGATGCACCAGAGTGGTGTGTATTTAACAAAAAAGCCCTGCAACTATTGGGTCACTTAAATGTGCAAGGCTTTTTAAAAATGTAGTCGCTTAAAAAGTAAATTAGCGGCCTACTTTTCCTTTTACTAAAGGCTCGAACGACATTACTTTAAACTTACCGTGGCTTTGATTTTTGCCATTATTGAGTACAGGCGAATTATGTAAATCGTCAACGGTAAAGTATATTTTATGATCGGCTCCGTAGCTAAAGCCATCAGGCCAGCTAAGACGATCGTCTTTAAATAATACTTCGTAGTCGCCAGTGGGTTTAACTACGCCAATTGCGCCATTGGTTATGTCGGTTACATATACGTTACCGCCGCCATCAACAATAATACCATCGGAAATTGGCTTAGTGCCGTATCGCGTGACTTTGTCTTCAAGTGTTTTAGCCGACAGGCTCTCGTTATTTATATCGCTGGTGGCAATGCGGTAAACCGATGTGCCCGACATAGAGCCAAAGTAAAGCCAGTCTTCGTTAGGGTCAAGCGTAATAGGGTTAACACCTAAGCGTGCTGGTTGTCCGCCAAGGCTCATTGTGCGCCCATCAATAACCATGTCGATATTTTCGGCGGTGGTGTAATGGCTATTTTGTAACACTCTGCGTGCTACACCTGTTTTAAGGTTTACCGTAATAATAGCGGCTTGGCTGCCTTGTGCTGTGTCGGCAATGTATACAACGCCATGTTTATTATCGATGACTAAATCGTTTAAAAACGAGGTGTCGGTAATGGTCGGTTTAGCCAGATAAATAATTTTGTGCAGTTGCTCTTTGTTTGTATCCCAACCTACTAAGCGCCCAGCGTGATCGGGCCCTGAAGTGTCAAGCATCCATAAAACGCCATCGCTTGATACGTTTATGCCAAGCACGTCGTAAAAACCTTTACCGTTATTGTACGCGTATGCCCACTCTTCATTAGGGTAGGGCTTAGTTGTACCATCGCTTAAAAGCTCCATAATTTTTTGTTTTTGACCAAAAAAACCATGTACAGATAAAAACTTTCTGCCCGATGGGGTGATAGCAATATTACCTGGTGGGTGCTGCGCATCAAACGTGGCTACTGTTTTAAAATCAGTATTTTGGCCAGCAGTATTAGCAAATACAGCATTGCTGCCTAAAAGTGCCGTGCTACATGCCGCCGCTAATAGTAGTTTTTTTATATGAGTCATTTTAAAAGCCTTCTAAAACAAGTTTACCGCGTGATGTATGCGATTCTAAAATTTGATGTGCTTTGTATAGGTTTGCAGCGTTAATAGTACCTAAGTGCTGGCCTAACGTTGTTTTAATTGTCCCTGCATCTATTAGTTCACTAATTTCATTAAGCAAAGTGTGCTGCGCTGTTATATCGGTTGTAGTAAATAATGAACGCGTAAACATAAACTCCCAGTGTACAGATATACACTTACGTTTAAATTTTAAAATATCGAACGATGTTGGGTCGTCTATTAGCGCAAATTTACCTTGCGGTTTAATACACTCAATTATTTGGTCTTGATATTGGTCGGTGTGAGTTAAGCCAATAACGTAATCAAACTCAGCTAATCCAAGTTCTACGCGCTGCTCGTTTAAGTTTTTAGAATGATCGAGTACATGATCGGCACCTAACTCTTTAAGCCATGCAACACTTTTCTCGCGTGATGCAGTACCTACCACTTTTAGCCCAGTAAGCTGTTTTGCAAGCTGTACTAAAATAGAGCCAACGCCACCTGCGGCGCCAATAATTAAAATAGATTGCTGGGTATTTTGCTTATTTTTAGGCACCTGTAGGCGGTCAAACAGCATTTCGTAAGCGGTAATACTGGTTAGTGGAAGCGCTGCAGCTTGCGCATCGGTTAATGTTTTAGGTGCACGTCCTACAATACGTTCATCCACTAATTGAAATTGCGCATTACTGCCTTGGCGCGATAAATCGCCAGCGTAAAATACACGATCCCCCACATTAAATAACGAAGCTGACTCGCCAGCGGCTTTTACAATGCCTACGCCGTCCCAACCTAATACTTTGTAGCCTTGCTCTGGCGTTACATTGGCGCGTATTTTTGTATCTACCGGATTTACTGAAATAGCATTCACTTCAATAAGTAGGTCGTGACCAGTAGCTATTGGGATTTCAAGCTCAATTGCCAGTATAGACTCTGTACTGAGCGTTTTAGAATTACGGGTGTAACCAAATGCCTTCATAGCGATTCCTGATGAATATTTATATGTATGTGCTTTTTATATATTTGTACTATAACGCAGTTGAAAAATAGAAAAAGACATGAAAAACTAAAGCACTTTCAAATTTAAATTGAAAATATGCGGTCTTTTAACGATTTACAAACTTTTATTGATGTTGCCGCCTGCGCGAGTATTTCTGAAGCCGCTAGGCAAAACGGACAAACACCCGCAGCAGTGAGTGCAGCCATAAAACGCCTTGAAAAAACTTAGGAAACGTGTTGTTTATTCGCTCTACTCGCAGCTTACGCTTGAGTGTTGCAGGTGAGCAGTTTTTAAGTTATGCAAAAGATTCGTTTGCGCTATTGCAACAAGGCGTTGCGGCAGTGCAAATATCAGCAGGGCAGGTTAACGGCACTTTACAGGTGTCGGCACCGTGTGATTTAGGGCGTAATAAGTTAAGCCTTTGGTTAAATGAATTTTTAGCGCAATATCCGCATGTAAAACTAAAGCTGCATCTAAGCGACGAAGTAAGCGACATTTATAGCCAATCAATAGATATTGCGCTGCGTTTTGGTGTACCAAAAGACTCGCAGCTTATTGCTATCCCCTTATATTTAACTAATGCGCGCGTTTTAGTGGCCTCACCTGACTACATTGCCAAACATGGGCTTTTAACTCATCCACTAAATTTAGCCGATCACACAACTATTACTTTTATGCGCTTTAGCGAAGTATTTAAAGAATGGCGATTTTATAAAAATGGCGCGGTGCAAAAAGTGCAGCTAAATTGCCAACACATAGTAAACGATGGTGAAATGGTTAGGCGCTGGGTGCTAGAGGGCAAAGGCATTGCGTATAAGTCGTACTTGGATGTAATTGATAATTTAGCAAGCGGGGAGCTCGTTCATTTATGTCCTGACTGGCAAAGTGATCCGCTACCGCTTTACATGATGTATGCCGATAGACGCCAAATGACCCCTGTTATTACCGCATTTAGAGATTTTATTCAGCAAAAAATAGCAACATTAGTGGGTTAACTAATTGTCTTAGTATTTAAATCATTTACGACTAAATCAAGTAACTGCATAAGCTGCTTTGCTTGGGCTGTGTCTACACTGTCAAACTTACATAAAATATTTTTAGGAATATCGGCCGCTTTTAACTTAAGTGATTGGCCATGCTGGGTTAGCTGTACTAGGCGTTTGCGTTTGTCGTGCTCATCTTTAATAACAGCAAGTAATGATTTCTCGCTCATTTTTTTGAGTATTTGGGTCATTGCACCGCCATCTATCGCGGTTTTATCTATTAGCTCTGCAATTGTTATTTCGTCTTGCTCCCACAGCGCCATCATTACTACGTATTGCGGATAAGTTAAATTTAGCTCGTTTAAAGGCTCGCGATACGCACGCGCAATGCTGTTAGATGCCATGTATAACCGATGGCATAACTGGTTTTTTAACTTTAATTGCTCAAACGGCATAACTTTATCCTTTATTTCGATACAAGCCATTTTAATTTGCATGCAAAGTATTTGCAATCTCTAATTACCTGCCCTATTATTTTGCACGCAAACTAAATTAACACCCTGAGGTTTATTATGAATGTTTTACAAAATGTAGCTTACACAGCAAAAGCAACAGCAACTGGCGGCCGCGAAGGCGTAGCTAAATCTGATGATGGTCGTTTAGATGTAAATTTATCAACACCTAAAGGTTTAGGCGGAGACGACGGTCAAGGCACTAACCCTGAGCAACTATTTGCCGCAGGTTATGCTGCGTGTTTTATTGGCGCACTAAAATTTGTAGCAAGCAGCGAAAAAATAGATTTACCAAGCGACACACATATTAATTCACAAGTATCTATTGGCGCGATTGAAGGCGGTTTTGGTATTGCGGTAAAACTGGCTGTATCACTAGGTGATATGGATAAAGCTGCAGCGCAGGAGCTTGTAGATAAAGCGCACCAAGTATGTCCGTATTCAAACGCAACACGTGGCAATATTGAAGTAGAGCTTTCTGTTATTTAATTAATTGCTAAGTTAACTAATTAGCTAATGCTGTGATAGCCCAGTGGTTTTGCAACTGGGCTTTTTTGTGCGTGGAGTTTAATAAAATGAGCCGTTAAATTAATATGCAAAAAATCATATATTCACTATTTCATATATTCTGTTTTTGTTTTATTGTATGTGTAATAAAACTGCGAGGACAATATGGAACAATTCAACCCACTTCAATTTTATAAATGCCTAGCTGACGATACGCGTTTAAAAGCAATGCTGCTCATTAGCGACCAAGAAGAGCTATGTGTATGCGAACTGGTTGCTGCACTTGAGCTAAGCCAACCTAAAGTGTCTCGCCATTTAGCGCAGTTAAGACAATGCGGATTGTTGAGCGACCGTAAACAAAATCAATGGGTTTATTACAGTATTAATAAAGCCCTACCAGAGTGGGCTAAAAATGTATTAACGCAAACGCTTACTGCTAACCCTTCATTTTATGAAAACGATTTAACGCGCTTAAATGTTATGGGTAATCGCCCTGAACGTATTACTAGCTGCTGTAACTAACTTATTAAAGGTATTTAATTATGACTATTAAAGTAGGTATTAACGGTTTTGGCCGTATGGGACGTTTAACTCTGCGTGCAGCAGTTGATTGGCCAGAAATAGAGTTTATTAAAGTAAATGATGTAGCGGGCGATGCTAAAACCCACGCACATTTAATTGAGTTTGACTCAGTACATGGGCGCTTAGCACAACAGGTTTCTAGTGATGATAATAGCTTTAGTGTGGGTAAACACACGATTGCAGTTACTAACAACAAAAGTATAAACGAAACTGATTGGTCAGATTGCGATGTTGTAATAGAGGCCAGTGGTAAAATGAAAACCACTGAACTGTTAAATCAATATTTAGCGCAAGGTGTAAAGCGTGTTGTGGTAACAGCACCTGTAAAAGAAGACGGTATTTTAAATGTAGTAATGGGTGTGAACGATCATCTTTATAACGCAGATGAGCATAAAATTGTGACCGCCGCCTCGTGTACTACTAACTGTTTAGCGCCAATAGTAAAAGTACTGCAAGAGAAAGTGGGCATTAAACATGGCTCAATGACCACTATTCACGACATTACCAACACGCAAACAATAATAGATGCACCACATAAAGATTTACGCCGTGCGCGTTCGTGCGGTACAAGTTTAATACCTACTACAACCGGTAGTGCAACGGCTATTACGCATATTTTCCCTGAGCTTAAAGGTAAATTGAACGGCCATGCTGTGCGTGTACCTCTTACTAACGCATCAATTACTGATTGTGTTTTTGAGCTAGAACGGGGTGTTACACAAGACGAAGTAAACACTTGGTTTAAAAACGCTGCAAAAAAGGAGCTAAAAAATATTTTAGGTTACGAAGAAAAGCCGCTTGTATCTATAGATTACAAAACAGATCCGCGCAGCTGCACCATAGATGCGATTTCAACCATGGTAATTAACAACACTCAACTTAAACTATACGCTTGGTACGATAACGAGTGGGGTTATGCCAACCGTACCGCTGAGCTAATGCTTAAAGTTGCAAAAAGTGATTTGGTTTAATCTCGTTTAAAAAGGTTTAACGCTATGTTTGCGCAGTTAGCTAATTTACCAAGTTCTATAAAACAATATTTAATAATTACTGGTAATTATTGGGCATTTACTTTAACCGATGGTGCGTTACGCATGTTGGTGGTGCTGTATTTTCATCAGTTAGGTTATGGTGCATTTGCAATAGCCATGTTGTTTTTATTTTATGAAATATTTGGGGTGATCACCAATCTAGTAGGTGGTTGGCTTGGAGCGCACTTAGGGTTGAACAAAACCATGAATGCAGGGCTTGGGCTACAACTTGTAGCTTTAACCATGCTTTGCGTGCCAGGGGATTGGCTAACCGTTGCCTATGTTATGGCAGCGCAAGCACTGAGTGGCATAGCTAAAGATTTAAATAAAATGAGCGCAAAGAGCGCCATTAAGTATTTAGTACCACAAGACGATGCAGGGCAAAGCCAATTATATAAATGGATTGCCATACTTACCGGCTCTAAAAATGCTTTAAAAGGGGTGGGCTTTTTTTTAGGCGGTCTATTACTGACTGTCTTTGGTTTTGTGGGATCCTTAATTAGCCTAATTATTTTACTTAGTATTGCGTGGGTTATTAGCTTAATTTTTTTAAAAGGCGATATTGGTAAAGCTAATAACAAACCTAAGTTTAAAGAGTTATTTTCTAAATCTAGGGCAATTAACTTACTTAGCGCAGCGCGTTTATGCTTGTTTGCGGCGCGCGATGTATGGTTTGTAGTTGCACTACCTGTTTACTTAGCCGTTCAGTTTAACTGGGATCATTGGTGGGTCAGCGGTTTTATGGCTTCATGGGTAATTGCTTATGGGCTGGTGCAATCGCAAGCACCGCTTATAACAGGGCAAAGTGTCTCAACCTCACATTCAGTCAAAAAAGCATATTGGTGGGTTGCTTTATTAAGTGGTGTAACTGGCGTTTTAGCGTTGTTGATGCAATTGGATATAGCGGTACATTTTACACTTGTAATAGGCTTACTTATTTTTGGTGGTGTATTTGCTGTAAATTCATCGCTGCATAGTTACTTAATAGTAAGTTTTGCTAAAAATGATGGGGTGTCACTCGACGTTGGCTTTTATTATATGGCCAATGCGATAGGGCGTTTGCTTGGTACGGTTCTTTCAGGCTGGTTTTTTCAGGTCTATGGGCTTAGTGCGTGTTTATGGGTAAGTGTATGTTTACTTGTGATGGCTTCTACTGCGACAGCTTTTTTAGTAAAAAGCAAAAGCTAAACGTTTGCAATAAATTAAAATTGTTTAGCGATATTTATAGCTTCATTTCACAGATCTACTAAACTATACCAGTAGTTTAATTAAAGGATGGGATGAATGCGGGAAATATCGTTAGCAAAAAAATTACTTTGGCTTACTATTGGAAGTATATTTATTACTGTTTTAGGGCTTTCAAGCATTTTATGGTGGCAATTATCAAAGAGTAATACAGAACTTGCAGGTAACTCTAAAGAGTATATTGTGGCCGAAGTTGAAGAGAAGCTAAATGCAAATGCGGGTGCGTATGGAGAAAAAATAGCGGGTTTTATCAACGAAGCGTATCGAGTGCCTTATTCTTTGGCTGCTTTATTAGGTAATTCTGCACAAAAGCAGACTTTAAGCCGCGATATGGTAGTAAGCATAAACCATTCTATTTTAGAACAAAATACATTACTCTCATCTATCTACTCTCAGTTCGAGCCAAACGCGTTTGACGGGCAAGACTCAAGCTTTAAAAAGGGCTATAAGCATTCTGTTAATGGTGACGGTACTCTTGAAGTATATATTACTCGTGATGAAAAAGGGGTTATCGAGCAACAAAAAGTAGCTAATGCCGCCGATAAATACATAACCTCGCTTAACGAGTTTGGTATTCGTGAAGCGCATTGGTATTTGTGTGCAAAAGACACTCTTAAGCCTTGTATTATGGAACCGTACCTATACGAAATACCATCGGGTGACTCGGTAATGCTTACCTCATTAACTGTGCCTATTTTAAAATCAGGTCAGTTTATTGGTTTAGCTGGTGTTGACTTAACCCTGCCTACATTTCAGGCTCTAACTGAACAGTTATCTAGTGAATTATATAATGGCCAGGCTAAAGTAACGCTATTGAGTGATTTAGGGTTAGTGGTTGGAAGTAGCCACTATAAGTCTAAATTAGGGCGACCATTTAAAGAAGCTGTAAATTCTACCACCTTTAAAGAGCTTGAAAAGTTCAAGGGTCAAACAGGTATATTTAAAACACCTTCGGAATACTTGGTCAATTATCCTATAAATATAAAATTAGCTAATACGCAGTGGTCTTTACTTATTGAAGTACCAAGTAAACTCGCTCTAGCTGGCCCTGATGCTTTAGCAAAAGACATGGACGACACCGCAAATGATTTAGGTGCGATGATTTTAATTACAGGCATAGTAATAGCTGTGATAGCTTTTCTAGTAATGAAGCTTGTTGTTGGTACTGTGGTGGCTCCTCTGCAACAAATTCAACAACGTGTAGATAACCTTGCAAGTTCAGAAGGCGATTTAACGCACACACTTCATGTTGAAACCCATGCAGAGCTAATTGCTTTAGCTGGGGGCTTTAATGCTTTTTTATCAAAGTTACGTATTTTAATTACAGAGCTTAAAGATGTATCGATGCAAACTAAACAACAAGGTGAGATAGCGCAACATATTGCTATTGATACTAAGCATAACGTGCAATCTCAATTTCAAGAAATTGAAAGTGTGGTAACGGCTATGAACGAAATGAGCGCTACAGCGCTTGAAGTCGCCAGAGCATCAGAGCAGTCAGCGCAGCAAGCGGATGAAATAAATAGTTTAGTAGTAAGTAGTGAGTCGAGCTTATCTTCAGCCATGACACAAGTTAAAACGATGTCTGAAGAAATTAAAGAGGCTAACCAAGCTGTTGAAAAAGTCGCTTCGCGTAGTAAAGACATTACTCAAATATTAGATGTAATTCGTACCATTTCAGAACAAACAAACTTATTAGCACTAAATGCAGCCATTGAAGCTGCACGCGCTGGTGAACATGGTCGAGGCTTTGCAGTTGTTGCAGATGAGGTACGTGCACTTGCTTCTAAAACACGTTCATCAACAGATGACATAAGTCAGTTAATTGATAGTTTATTATCTGAAGTGGGGAACGCGTCTACCGTTATTGAAAAAGGTGTGATACGTGCACAGGATGCGGTTGATGAAACATCAGTTGCTTTTGATGCTCTGCACAGTGTTGTAGTTAAAGTTGCTGAGATAACAAATCAAATTACGCATATTGCAACTGCTGCTGAAGAGCAAAGTTCGGTAACAGAAGAGATAAATCGTAACTTAACTCTTATATCCGATGCTGCTTCGCAACTGGCTGATTTATCTGCACAGGCGGGGGACAGCAGCGAAGCGCTTAATGCTCTTGTTGCTCAGCAAGATAGCGAACTAAACAAGCTTAAAACTTAACTTATAACTTAAGTTTTAAGCACAAAAAAATGGCCAGTTAATACTGGCCATTTTTATTTAGTAAACATAGTATAATTTATTGAGGATGCTCGTTAGCTGATGTTTATAACTTTTTAATTAACATGAACATTTGGTTGATCATTGGCTCAGCAAACTGTTCTACATTAGGGCGGTTAAAATAACCACGCAAACCTGTAAATTGCACCTGGAAAAAGCGGGCATATTCAACAGCGGTCAACGTATTTCCTAACTCACCATTGTTTATTGCTTGCGTAAACAATTGTGTTAAATAAGCTTCAAATTGAGCCGTTAAATCTAAGCTTAGCTCATACAGGTTTGTGTCTTTTTCTGCAAACTCGCTGTTTGCTTTAACTAGCATACAAATAGCGCTTGGACTGCAATCTTTTGTTTTAATTACCACGTTTTCAACAAACGCACGTAATCCACCAAGTAATGTATCGGCACTTGATAAAAACCCTTCTATTTGGGTTTTCATTTGTACTGTGTAATCTTTCAGCGATTCGCTGTATAGCCCCTCTTTAGAGCCAAACGCAGAGTAAATACTACCTGGGCGCATATTAACAGCTTCTTGTAAGTCACGCGTTGAGGTTGCATGAAAACCTTTTTGCCAAAATAGCTGACTAGCAACGCGAACTACATTCTCGCGTTCAAATTTAACCTTATTAGCCATATCATTCTCAATCAATTTGAACATCTGCTCAATTTTAACTTGAACAGTCGCTCAAAATCAAATACTATGTGTCTCGAAGTTACTTAAACACATTAATTTATTGGAGCAGAACATGGCAGAATTTACGTTATATACTCAAGACAACGCACCTGAAGAATCAAAATCGCTTATGGCTGATTCAGTAGCAGCATTTGGTATGGTGCCTAACCTTCACGCAGTAATGGCTGAAGCACCTACGTTGCTTAAAGGTTACCAAGTACTGCACGACTTATTCCAAAAAACATCATTCAACGCAGAAGAGCTTACAGTTGTATGGCAAACAATTAACGTTGAGCACGACTGTCATTACTGTGTACCAGCGCACAGCGCAATTGCCGCTTCAATGAAAGTTGACCAAGGTATTGTTGATGCACTAGTAAACAAAACACCACTTGCAGATGCAAAACTTGAAACACTACGTGAAACAACGCTTGCAATGACGCGCGATCGTGGTGTGATAAGCGATGAGCAAATTGAGAAGTTCTTTGCAGCAGGTTATGGTAAACAGCAACTACTAGAAATTATTGTTGGCTTATCGCAAAAAGTAATGAGCAACTACACTAACCACCTTGCTGATACACCAGTAGACGCGCCATTTAAAAAATTCGCAAAATAAATACGGTTTTATAAATGACAAAAGGCAGCCTAGGCTGCCTTTTTTGTATTTTTAAATCACAGCTATTTAAACTTAACCGTTTTTGTACTGCGAGTATACATACGTTGTTCTGGCCTAGTCCAATCACCCTTTTTTAAATAAGAAGTTGAGGCTACAAATTTATCGTCTTTTAATTCACTCATCGACTTAACCTTAGTAATACCATCTTGACTGCCTGTTACGTTTTCGTAGGCTACAAATTGAGTAGGGCTGAGCACTTTCATAGTACCTTTTGTATAAAATTCTGCGGTTGTGAAATAGTAAAATACCAACGACTTTTTTTTACTGTCGTAAAAAATCATAGACTCGCCGCCGTACTCACCTTCATTAATAGAGTGCTTGGTATGTATCGCTTTACCGTTTAAAGCACGCTCCCAACGGCCAACATCTTGTACTGTTTTAGTTCCTTTAGGTACTTCAAAGTCAGCCTGCCAAGTTCCTAAATAGGGCTTAAATACGGCAAGTTCTTTATCAAGGTTGGTGGGTGCATTGGATGCATAGCTACTACATGTAAATAAGCATAATACTAAGAATATCGTTCTAAAATATGTCATAATTTGGCTCTTATTTTTGTAATACCAGTGCGAAGTATAGGCGATAATTAATTGATAAAGAAAATATTAATAACTCTCTCGTTACTTTATTTGGTTGCTATTTGGCTGGCTTACCTAGTGCAATACTTACCTGTTTATATACCAATATATGTACCTAGTTATATAAGTGTATTAAGCGCTATAACCTTTTTAATGTACGCGTGGGATAAGCGACAAGCTAAACAATCAACGCATAAAAAAGTAAACCGTACACCGGAGAAAACCTTGCAGTTACTATCATTATTTGGCGGTTGGCCCGGCGCACTCATTGCGCAGCAATGGCTTAGACATAAATCGCAAAAACGCCGCTTTATAGTGGCGTTGTGGCTATGTATTGTTGTAAATGTAGTCGGCATACTATCGCTATTTTTCTGGTAGGCTATAAATATAAACACAAAAAAGGATTTTATGACTAATTCAAAGTTAGCAAGTGTAACCTTAACGCTTATTTTATTTTTACTATTTCCAATTCAAGGATGTGCAGATATGTTTGGCTTTTTTAATAAACAAGATGTAACACTATCACTGCAGATAAAAGGCCGGATACTAAAAAATGGTGAGCCACAGGCGGGTATTAAAATTACCCGAGAGCTTATTTATGGTGATACCTACGAAGATAAAGTTATAAGCGATAGTAATGGGGACTTTTACTTTGAAAATAAAACCATACGTAGTTCTAACCCCTCAAACATGTTTTTTAATAGCTCTTTGTCACAAAGCGTCTATATTGGAAATAAAAAAGATGAAGATTCAATTTTGTGGTACGCCACCATACAGTTTACGCAGGAGCAAGCACTGCTGTCTGATATATTAAATAACTTTGAATGCGAACTTAGTGAAGAGGCTATAACGTACGATATACCGATAAAAAACACGGGTCAATTTTATACAGTTTACACACGTTGTAAGTTATAGAAATTAGTGAGAAATTTGATAAAGCCACTAAATACTCATCTATTAGTGGCTTTAATATGACGATCGATTAACGTTTTAATTGTGCTTCTTTTTGGTTTAGTAAACGAATTATAGGGTTTTGTTCTAATATTTTACTTTTCAAAATATAACCAATAATTAGTCCAGCTATAAAGCCACCAATGTGTGCCCCATAATCAATGCCATCAGGGCCTGTTACTGCACCAAAAATGTTAAATCCTAACCAAATAGCAAAAAACCATACCGAAGAAAGTTTCTTCTGATAAATTATAAACATGAAAGTAAGGCTTGCATGTCTAAACCACATTAAATACATGCCAAACAAACCAGCAATAGCGCCACTTGCACCCACTCCAGGGATTGGTGACATTGGGCTTACAATGAAGCTGGCAAATGAGGCAAGTAATCCGCACACCAAATACCACATTAAAAAGCGCTTATGGCCTAGTACATCTTCTAGGTTGTCGCCAACGACATGTAAAAAATACATGTTGCCTACTAAATGCATTATAGAACCATGTAAAAATACGCAAGTTAATACAGTCCATAACTTATTACCCTCACTCAAATCTGCAGGGGTCATAGCAAAGTTATCAATTACATAGCTAAATGAGCTCGGATTTAAAAAATAAAGTGCAAAAATCAGCGTATTCAAAACAATAAGGCCGCGAGTTACCCAAGGGGTCTTTTGTGGCTTAATATTATACTCAACAGGCATTTGCGTTAAAAATTGAAACAAGTAAGTTTTCCAACTTACTTTTTGATTCAGCTCGCCTAAACAGGCTTTTATTTCAGGACTTTTTTCAACACTTTCAAGCTCGTCTTTATCAATCCATGTTCCATCACAGTGTCTACAAACATCAATTTCGGTATGGAAAGCTTCGAGTAAATGAAAGCGCTCTAAGTTTTTTTTACAATCTGGACAGTCAAATTCAGAAATACCTAATGATTCACCAAAGTGAGTTTCAAATTTATCGCCTTCTGGACTATCATTTATTTCGGAAATCATCCGATTAACTTCGTTTTTTTCAAACCATAAGCCACCACATTCACGGCAGATATCTATCTCTTCACCTTGGTAGTTTGTTACTTCTAGCGGGTGATCTTTACAATGTGGACAGCTTTTAGTTGGCATTGGTTAGTTCCTTTAATGACCCGACAGAAATGTTGTTTTGTTTTAACTCTAGTTTTAGTTGGTTTGCACTGTTTTTTAATCTAGGCAAGGTTTGTGTTTGCATTAAATCAGTGATTTTTTTCAGTTCTGTTGCAGCATGTTTAGCTGATGTTTTTCTGTTTACTGCTACATTGATTAAAAATTCTGCACGAGAATAAAAACGGCGTATTTGAGTTAGTAACTCACTCGGCGTCTCAAGGGTGGTTGGGGAATACTGCATAGTTTGCCAAATGTACTTTTCAAGTTTAGGTTTAAAGTATTCCATTTCAGATTTTGGTGGACTTTTCGCTAAGCGAACTGCGTATTCAGCTATAGTAGTAGCGTTATCATTTACCTCATCATAAAGGGATGTACGTAAATAATAGTTATCTTCCATTTTACTAAATGAGTCAAATTTAAGAGCTTGCTCTAAACCGCTTTGAGCTGCTAGATAAACCCCAAAAACGGTCGAGACCACCATGAAAACTTGGTTTAACCAAAAGCCGGTACTTTTAAGTTCTTTGTTATCAACCGTTTTAAGTGCTAGTGCAAGCTTTTGAGTCGCAGCGGGGCTTTTAGTATTATTTTGTGGTGTAGGAGTTGTTGGTTCCAATGTTATATCCTTATTATTGCTTCCTTTTAAGGTACGAAAGAATACTTAAAAACTCATCAATTATCAATGCTATATTTACTATTATGAGCCCTAACGGTTAAGGGCTCGTCTATGTGCTATTTAATTATATATTTAGCTTTCATATATTTACTTGAGCTACACCAGGGTGTTACTTTAGTCGCAGTATCACTTAATTGAGCTTGTTTTTGTCGGTAACTTTGTGATTAAAAATAAAGTATGCGGCCATGATCTTTCCTAAACTAAACGTTAGTGATAATTAATAAGTACGAGCAAACCTGTCTTTGCTGCAGAGAAAAGTATATTGGTTTAAATAAAGTTGATAATACCGAATTATGGCTAATTAGCTTTTACTTTATCTATAAAGTTAAGAGTTTAAAAGTACAGCTCCACTCTCTTTATGGCCTAAATGATCATCTTTATTATAAATTGGGCAGCTTTTAAGAGATAAGCAACCACAACCTATACAGCCATCTACTTTGTCGCGTAAGCGCTGCATATACGCAATTCGCTCATTAAGTTGCGCTTGCCAATGCTTTGAAAGGGCTGACCAGTCTTCTTTTGTTGGTGTGCGACTGTCGGGCAGGGTGGCTAACGTATTTTTAATTTCATCAAGGGTTATTCCCATTGCTTGTGCAGCTTTTATTACCGCTATACGGCGCAGTACATCTTTTTTGTAGCGACGTTGATTGCCGCCATTCCGCCAGCTAAGTATTAGCCCTTTTGTTTCGTAAAAATGCAGGGTTGATACTTTTACACCACTTCTTTTTGCTACATAGCCAACGGTTAGATTGGCATCTGTTAATTTTTTCTGTCCTGTTGACATTATTTTAATCCTTTAGTTGACCTCAATATAACTTGAGGTTTTAAGCTTCTTGCAACATTAAAAAAGGAGCTAACTAAATGCAACAAAAACTTGATCGTAGCACTGTTATTATTTATTCAAGTGCACGCAAAAATGGTAATACACAGGCGCACGTTAACGGATTTGCAGAGCAAAATAATGTGCGGGTAATATGCTTAGATGATTATAAAATAGCGCCATACTGCTACAGTAAAAACTATAAAAACGATGACTTTTACGCAGTATTTGAAGCACTTTTAACGTATGACCATTGGGTGTTTGCTTCACCCGTTTATTGGTATAGCACCACAGTACAAATGAAATTGTTTATCGATAGAATAACCGATTACATGGACGATGAAGTATTAAAGCCAAAGTTACGAATTCTACGCAGTAAGCATTTTTCGGTGCTTTCTAATGCCTCATCAAGTGAAGCCCCCGCCTGTTTTGTAGAGCAGTTTAAAAATACGTTTAGTTATTTAGGTATGCAGTTTATTAACCACAGCCATAAAAGTACCCAAAAGGTTGCTTAAATTGCAGCCTTTTTTGGTTGTCTCTGGTAGTTTAGTAATAAGCTTAAAAACACAGGATTGTTTTATGAAATATTTACTATTGTTAGTGCTGCTTATTAGCCCTTTAATATATGCAACAGAGCAACCAATTAAGGGGTATGGTAATTATTACAGTGTACCTGAGCATGATGAAATTAATGATGCTACGGTATTTAAAATAGCGTTTGATGTTGGTGATGGCGCTGAAAAGGGCAAAAAAAACAATTCAATGAACTCACTTGCACGCTTTATTAATATGCATGTTGCGCACGGTGTAAAACCAAAAAAAATTCAGTTAGCGTTGGTGGTACATGGAAGTGCTAGCGTTGATGTATTGGCTAATAGTGAATATAAACAGCGCTTTAATATTGATAATAAAAATCAAAATTTAATTAAGCAACTCCTTAACAGTAACACTATGGTGTATGTATGTGGGCAGTCAGCTACGCATTTTAAAGTAGCGCCCGAACAACTAATTAAAGGTGTGAAAATGTCACTTTCGGCGATGACAGCGCATGCCCAGCTGCAACAGCAGGGTTATACACTCAATCCATTTTAATGACTCATATGACAAAAAATATACTTTGCTTTGGTGACTCTAATACCTGGGGACTAAACCCGACAACGGGTAAACGTTTTGATGAAAATACTCGCTGGACATCACTGTTAAATAAAAAACTAGGGGTTGGTTTTAATGTAATAGAGGCTGGGCAGCCAAATCGTACTTTGGTACATAATCCGCCGTTTGACGGTGTGCTTAGTGGTATTAGTTATTTAAAGCCTTATTTAGATAAGCATGAGCTTGATTTTATTATTATTGTTCTTGGTACAAACGATCTTAAAAAGCGCTTTAATTTAACACCTAGTTCAATAGCAGATGGATTGAATAATTTGATTAGTTTAACCCATTCTCATTATGAGCAAAGTAATACTTTAAAAGCCCCTAAAATTATAATTGTTAGTCCACCTAAAATAAGAATTACCGAACAGTATTCATGTATTTATGAAGGCGCAGATATAAAATCTGTAATTCTTGGAAATATATTTAAACACGTTGCTGTTAATAACAAGTGTGAGTTCATTGACTTAAGTACAATTAACCTATGTGATGGGGATGGTATCCATTTTGGACCAAATGAGCATTTAGCAATAAGCTGTAAAATAGCTACAGTTATTTACGACTTATTTGATAATTAGTAAATACATCCATTTGAATTTAATGTGGAGTATGCAATCAATTTAGATTGAGTGCGAAATACCAATTAACAACCTCAGGACACTATGAGAAAGTACCAAAGAAAATCTATAATAGCTGTTTTAAGCGGTGGATTCGTTTTTGTAGCTGGTTGTCTTATTTTACTGTATTTTGCAGCGCAGCAACTAACTACGCAAATTAACGCTGACACTAAACATATTATTGAACATGTTGACTCCGCAGTTTCAGAGCGTCGTAGTATTCTCTCCCCACTCAATAAGCTTGCTTTTAAACAATGTGATGAAACCACACTACTTGAAATGAGGCGTGCTTTATTTGATTCAAACTATGTGATTGATATCGGCTTTTTTATTGGTGATCAGTTAGTATGTACAACTGGCGCTGGCATACTAAGCAAGGCTATAAATGACCGAGAGCCTGACTATATTCGTAAAGATGAAAATGTGCGTGTGCGTTTTGAGCCGCAGTTATATTTATTATTATTTACTGGTCGTCCTATGGAGGTGGTGATAGCTCGCCAAGGAAGCTTTAACTTAATTATGGACTCAAGCGCATTTGATTCTGCAAGTATTGAGTCTCCTAATTGGGAAGTAATATATAAAGATAATGAAAGAACACATCACTTAGCGGGTAAAAAAAGTATTTATAATAAAGTAAGTCATCGCGGTTATTTACCATATGAGACTGGCTTAGCGTGCAGTAACGAAAATGCTAACTATTGTGTTGCGGTAAATTTACCTTGGAGTCAATTTTTTTCTAATAATCATTTTCTATTAATCATTTCTTTAATTTTAAACTGTTTAGCTGGCGTTTCGAGTGCGTTAATGGTTAATGCAAGAATCGCTGCTCGTCGCTCTATTAATCAGCGTATTCGTAAGGGACTTAAAAAGAGATCATTTTACTGGACTTACCAGCCCATAATTTGTTTGCAAAGTGGCAAGCTAATTGGCTGTGAGGTGCTTGCGCGTTTTGAAGATAAGTACGGAGCTTTATTTCCTGATGAGTTTATTCCGGTTATTAGAAAAAACAATTTAACCTGGACTTTTACTGAGGCAATGATAGAAACTACAATAAAAGAGTTGTCCTCTATAGAGATATTACCGGAAGGCTTCAAAGTTTCACTTAATATATTTCCGTGTGATGTAGAGCTGGGTAACGTGTCACTGCTGCCGCAGATTACAGAGCTTATCAACTCACGCTTTATTATTTGTTTAGAGATAACTGAAGACGAATACCTTGATACAAGCATTGCTCATACTCATTTTAGGACCTTAGTTGAATCGGGATTTAACTTATCATTAGATGACTTTGGTACGGGTTATTCGAACCTAAGAAACTTACAAAATTTGAGCTTTCATCAACTTAAAATTGACCGTACGTTTGTTCAAGATATAGCAACTGAGGGTTTAAAAGCCTCTATGATTCCTAATATTATGGAGCTTGTGCATAAGTTTAATTATACCTGTGTAGCTGAAGGCATTGAAACCTCAGAACAAGAAGCAATTTTAAAAACAACGGGTGTACATTATGGACAAGGTTGGAAGTATGGCAAGCCAATGATAGCGTCTAAATTTGAAAATTATATAACCAGTCAGCATTTTTAGATCTCAGCTGCCATACTAAACGTATAGTATTAAATTTAAAAATATTAGGTTCATTATGATCAAGTTAACATTAAGTGCTTTTGCAATTTTACTACTTAGCGCATGTACAACACAGTACCCAAATCAGCAATTAACAGGTAAGCAGTTTCCAAGTATTAGCGGTGAAAGCTTAGATCAAAGTATGGTAACTATACCTAATGATTTTAAAGCAGATAAAACACTACTGCTCATTGGGTACAAGCAAGACAGCCAGTTTGATATAGACCGTTGGTTAATTGGTTTAGATATGGCGGGCATAACGCTCCCTACATACGAACTACCAACCATTGCCGGCATGGCACCACGTATGTTTAGCACATTTATAGACAGCGGTATGCGCAAAGGCATCCCTAAAGAATTATGGGGTGGGGTAATCACTATTTACAGAGATGGCGAAACAGTTCAAAAATTTACAGGCAACCAAAGCCCGAATAACTCACGCGTGATACTTATAAATAGCAGCGGCGAAATTTTATATTTTTATGATCGAGGGTTTTCTGTTGATGCGCTAAACAAGCTAAAAGCAACGTTAGAATAATTAACCCTAAAGGTTAATTTACACTAATGTATATTTAAGGCTTTAAGAATTACTTAATTACTAATCCAGTCCGTTATTCATTTAATTGCACAAGATGCGAGTAACAATACAATTGCTGATAAGCTCAACATTAGCGACCACACTGTAAAAACACATCTATACAGTGTGTTTAAAAAAACTAGCTCACGCAACTCAGTGGAGCTTGCTAATTGGTACAGCGCTATATATTGGTTTTGCTGCTAACAGGGAAATAGTTTTTTGAATAAATTTCACTACTCCTAAACTGACCTCAAGCCCAGCAGTGCTGGGCTTTTTTTATTTTACTGAATTACAACTAGGCTTTTTTATACGGGTGGGTTTTAAGCCAGTGCTCAGCTATTTGCTCGCGGGTGGCAAACCAAACTTGCTCATGCGAGCTGGCATATTCAAAAAACCTTGCTAATGCTTTTATTCTTCCTGGTCTGCCAATTAAGCGACAATGTAAACCTATCGACATCATTTTAGGGGCGTTTTCACCTTGTGGATCGCCTTCTTCATAAAGCGTATCAAAGGCATCTTTCAAATAATTATAAAACTGATCGCCGGCGTTAAAACCTTGCACAGCTGCAAAGCGCATATCGTTTACATCAAGTGTATAAGGCACTATTAACTGTGGTTTACCTTCTTTGATACTGTAAAAGGGTAAATCGTCGCTGTAATCGTCGGCATCATATAAAAATGTGCCATTTTCTACCACAAGGGCAGCAGTATTTGGGCTTGTGCGCCCGGTGTACCAGCCTTTGGGCTTTTTACCAGTAAGTGTTTGAATGATCTCAATGGCCTTTTGCATGTGCTCGCGCTCGGTTTGTTTATCTATATTTTGATAATTAATCCAGCGCAGGCCATGGCTTGCAATTTCGTGCCCTGCATCAACAAAGGCTTTAGCAACATCGGGGTGGCGCTCAAGAGCCATCGCCACGGCAAAAATGGTGACCGGTATATCGTATTTTTTAAAGAGTTTAAGTAAACGCCATACACCTGCTCGCGAGCCATATTCGTAAATAGACTCCATGCTTATATGGCGGTCTTCAACATGTGGGGCGCTAACTATTTCTGATAAAAATGTTTCAGCGGCGGCATCGCCATGTAATACACAGTTTTCGCCGCCTTCTTCGTAATTTAATACCACTTGCACAGCAATGCGGGCTTTATTGGGCCAATTTGCATGGGGCACCTGTGAGCCATAACCGACTAAATCGCGCGGGTAGTGTTTAAATTGCTCGCTCATGTTATTGCTCCTTTTTAAGCGCTGTGAGCCAAGAGCCTAGCGTTTCGCGCTCTGCATCAGTCATTTTGGTCATATTTGCCAATGGCATGTCTTTGGTTATAACCGCGCGGGTATGAATAAGCGTGCTGGCTTTTTTTACATCATTAATAGAGTCGAGCTTAAAGCCAAGCGGCGCTGTTTGAAAAAGCTCAGAGGTAGGTGTTTCACTGTGGCACTGTGTACAGTGCTTGCTGATTATATCCCACGCTTGAGTGTCGGTAATGCTTGCTTGTAAAGGTGCGTTTTCGCCTGCATTTGTTGGGCTGCTAGGCCACGGAGCTATAGCCAGCATTAGGGCAAAAAAGGCGGCAATACCACTTATAAGTACCGAAGGTTTATTAATACCTTGGTGCTTTAAGTTAAAGTAATGGCGTATCCACATGCCAATACCAAATAACGCAATTAAGATAAGCCAGCCAAAGTTGTGGCTGTAGGTGTAAGGAAAGTGGTTGCTCAGCATAATAAATACCACTGGTAACGTGGCGTAGTTATTATGAATAGAGCACAGCTTTGCTTTTAAACCCGGTGCTGAATCAGGAATACGGCCAGCTTCTACTTCGCTTACCATGTAGCGTTGCCCTGGCATAATAATGTGGTACACATTGCCAACCATACACGTACCAATAAGCGCACCTACATGAATATACACAGCGCGGTCACTAAATAGCAGGTCAACCCCGTAAGTCCAAAGGGCCAATATGCCAATAACCACAGCAATAAACGCTTTACCGTTTTCAACGAGCGGGGTTTTGCACAATAATCGATAAACACCATACCCTAAGCCAATAAAGCCAAGCGATGCGCCAATAGCGGCAAATTTACTTAGCTCACTTTTACTGTTATCGATTAGGTAAACATCGGCGCCAACATAATAAAGTAGGCTAAATAATAAAATACCGGTGATCCACGTTGTGTAGGCTTCCCATTTAAACCAGTGCAAGGTATGCGGCATCTCTTCAGGGCCATTTTGATACTTAGCCACTTCGTAAAAGCCACCGCCGTGCACGGCCCATAAATCGCCTTTTATGCCTTTGTCTTGTTTCCATTGTGGCGGGGTTTGTAAGTTATTATCAAGCCACGCAAAATAAAACGACGCCCCAATCCACGCAATGCCTGCAATTACATGAAAATAACGCAGGACTAAATGAGCAAGCTCAAATAAATAGTTTTCCATTAGGTTAAGCCTCTTCTAATTGCGGTGTGTGGGTTGTTGAAAACTGCTCTTTTGCATCGCGCTTATACACGCTTTTACCCATGATGTAAGTTTGTTCTATGCAGCGGTCATCGCCTAGCATCATCATGGCAAAAAGTTGCTCATGCAGGGTTTTTGCATGGCCAATTCTAAATTTTAAAAATGAGGTGGCTGCATAGTCCATTACTATAAAGTCGGCTTCACAGCCAATAGCAAAGTTACCTATAGTGCCTTCTAAATCAAGCGCCCGTGCACCGCCTAAAGTAGCGAGATACATGCCTTTAAATGCTGAAAACTTTTGACCTTGTAATTGCTGGATTTTGTAACCTTCGTTACCTGTTTGTAGCATAGAAAAACTTGTGCCTGCGCCCACATCGGTACCCATACCCACGTTTATTCCATGCTCTTCACATCTCTTTAAATTTAATAAGCCAGAGCCTAAAAATAAGTTAGAGGTAGGGCAGTGCGATATGGCCGCGCCCTGATCTGCAAGGCAGCAAAGCTCACGTTCAGATAAATGAATACTATGGGCAAATACCGAGCGTTTACGCACCATTTTAGCTTGCTCGTAAACGCCAAGGTAATCTTCTGCTTCTGGGAATAATCCTTTTACCCATTCGCACTCGTCTTTGTTTTCAGATAAGTGTGTATGCAGGTAGGTGTCGGGGTATTCTTCTAATAATTGAGTACATTTTTGTAGTTGTTCAGGGGTTGATGTGGGCGCAAAACGTGGCGTTACTGCATAGCTTAACCTATCAACATTGTGCCATTTTTCTATCAGTGCTTTTGATTGATCGTAACTGGTTTGCGCGCAATCTGATAAGTCATTTGGGCAGTTTCTGTCCATCATCACCTTACCGGCAATCATGCGTAAATTACGTTTTTGTGATTCGTTAAAAAATGCATCCACCGATTGCGGGTGCACAGTACCAAATACCAACGCGGTAGTGGTGCCGTTTCTAAGTAGCTCATCTAAAAAGCGGTTAGATATGTCTTTTGAATAATGCTCACAGGTAAACTTTTTTTCGGTTGGAAAGGCGTATTCGGTAAGCCAGCTTAAAAGCTGCTCACCATACGCGCCGACCATTTCGGTTTGCGGCAAGTGTATGTGCGTGTCTATCATGCCGGGCATAACCAATTTGCCATCGTGGCGAATAATAGCGGCTGATTTATCTAAGCTTGGCAGTATGTCTAGCTCGTAACCAAGCTTAACGATTTTGCCGTTTTGAATAACTAACGCGCCTTTTTCAAAATAGCGATGGGCGCTTTCGCCTGCTATGGCGGGGTCGTCAACAAAATCGAGTATGTTGGCACAAATTACGGTTATTTTATTATTATTTTGCGCGCTCATTGTTAGCTGCCTCTGTACGTTGAGTAGCCAAATGGGCTAAGTAATAACGGAATGTGGTGATGCTTTTTGTCTTGCAATCTAAAGGTTATTTGCGCTTCTGGGTAAAACGCTGGGGCAGGCTGGTTTTCATAGTAACTATCTAAATCAAATACTAGCTTATAGGTGGCAAATTCTACGTCTGTATTTAGCCAGTCGGTAATACGCCCGTCGCTATTTGTTTTACCTTGGGCAATTAATTCCCACTTGTTATTAGTGTATACAAACAATTGTACAGCTACATTTTCAGCCGGTTTGCCTGTGCTGGTATCGAGTATATGGGTAGTAATAGGGCTTTTGTTCATACTTTTATTCATATCAGGGACTCCAATCTTATTTTTGTTATTTTGGCTTGTTCGCCTGCAGCTATATTAAGCTCTGTGCTTCGGGCGTTGTGTATACGCTGCTCAATAAGTTCAAGCATTTGCTCAGCACTTTTACCGCTGGCACACACAATAAATATAAAGCCAAATTTACTGAGGTATTCTTTATTTAGCGCAATCATTTTTTTTAGGGTTTGCTCGTTTGCTTTGCTCATTCCTGATTGTTCGTGCCCCGCTTTTTGCGCTGTAGCGGCGTACTTTTTACTTAATGTTGATAAATCGCCAATTTGCGGGTGGCCTTCAAAAGCGGCTAAATAATCGCTCTCACCTAGGCTATCCCATACGCTTTGAGCGCTCTGAAATAGATGCTCTTTATTTTCAAATGGCATGGTATTTAGCATACCGCTTACCCATTTAGGGGCGGCGCAGCAATGCTCTAATGCCTGATGCGCTTGCGCTTCATTTAGGTTATTAATTTTTAAGCTACTCATGCATTTACTTCCTCTTGCGTGGTGTTAATTAGGGCATTTTTAAGTGCTCGCCATTGCACACCTTGGCGTTTAGGCGCATGGGTTTGCATAGCCTGATAAAGGCCAATTAACTGCCCACTAATTGATATTGCCACTTCCATAGGGAGCTTGCCCATTACATTTTCAAGCCCGACAGGGCAGACCATTTGCTTTATTTGCTCGGTGGTAAAATCGCGATGAGCTAAGCGCTGCTTAAAGCGTTTTGCTTTGGTATCTGAGCCAATAACGCCAAGCCAATTGGCATCAGCACGTTTAATAATGGCTTGTGTAAGTGCAAAGTCGAGCTGGTGGTTATGGGTGAGTATTAAGTAATTATTAGCTTTGGGCGCGCGTTTAACTTGCTCTGTTGGCTCTTCATCAACCACTTTTACTACGTTATTAGGAATGTTCTGTGGGAATACATCGGCGCGGCTATCTATCCAACGTATACGCATAGGCAGCTGTGCCAATATACCAATAAGCGCTTGTGCTACATGGCCTGCGCCATAAATATCAAGCGTAAAGCGCTCGCATTGCATGCACTCAAGCATCACGGTGGCAGCCCCGCCGCAGCACTGGCCTAAATTTGCGCCTAGGTTAAATTGCTCTATCACTTGCGCGGCCTCACCTTTGGCAAGTAGCTCGCGGGCTTTTTCTATTACTACGTATTCAAGGTGACCACCGCCAAGGGTGTCGTAAATATGTTCGCCACTTATTACCATTTTAGAGCCTGTGCCCCGTGGCGTTGAGCCATTAGTTCCCAGCACAGTGGCAATAACATAGTTAGTGCCGTTTTGTTCGTGCTCGTTTATAGCTTGCGCCCAATTTTGAGTATGAAAACCCTGAAACGACTCATTTAAATTAGCCATGTTGATGCTCCTTAAACCAGCTAGCGGTTTGCTCAATTGCATTTAATACACGCTCAGGAGTAGCAGGCGTATCAAGTGGGGCGGTGTATTTGTAATCGGCCACACTGCTTATGGCATTACGAATAGCACTCCATACACTAAAGGCCAGCATAAACGGCGGCTCGCCAACCGCTTTTGATCTAAATACGGTGGTTTCTGGATTGGCCGAGTTATATAAATTGACGTTAAATTCGGCAGGGGTATCGCCAATAGCCGGAATTTTATAATTAGCGGGGCCAAAGCTTGCAAGCTGGCCTTTATCATTCCATTGTAAGTCTTCGGTGGTAAGCCAGCCCATACCTTGCACAAAGGCACCTTCAATTTGCCCAATATCAAGTGCTGGGTTAATTGAACTGCCCACATCGTGCAGTATATCCACGCGGGTTACGGTGTTTTCACCTGTCAGCGTATCGATTTCTACTTCACTGAGCGCTACGCCGTGTGCGTAGTAAAAAAATGGGCGGCCTTCGCCTTTGGCTCTATCGTAATGAATTTTAGGCGTGGCGTAATAACCCGTTGATGAAAGCGATATACGATTCATGTAGGCAAGGTTTGCAAGTTCGCTAAAGCTAATTTCGCCTTTACTAAAGGTAATGAGATTATTTTTAAATACAATATTTTGGCTGTCTACTTCAAAGTGCTCGGTAATAAAATCAATTAAGCGCTCTTTTATTGTGTTTACTGCATTTAGCGCCGCCATACCGTTTAAGTCGGTACCGCTTGAAGCCGCTGTTGGCGAGGTGTTTGGTACTTTGTCGGTACGGGTCGCGCTTATGCTTACTGCGTCAAAATCAACGCCAAAGCCATGGGCTACAATTTGCGCTATTTTAGTGTTTAAGCCTTGGCCCATTTCGGTGCCGCCATGGTTTAAATGAATTGAACCATCACTATAAACATGCACTAACGCACCTGCTTGGTTTAAGTGCTGTACCGTAAACGATATACCGTATTTAACCGGCGTCATCGCAAGGCCTTTTTTTATAATAGGGGATGATGCATTAAAGGCTTTAATCGCCTCTTTTCGTGCCCAGTAATCACCCGACTCCTCAAGCTGGCTTATCATATCTTTTAAAATATGCTGCTCTACTGTTTGATGATACGGGGTGGTGTCGCGGCCTTTTTTGTATAAATTAAGTTTTCGGATCTCAAGCGGATCTTTACCTAACTTAGCGGCTATGTCGTCCATTATTAGCTCGCCCATGATCATGCCTTGCGGGCCACCAAATCCCCTAAACGCGGTGTGACTTACGGTATTAACTTTACAGCGATTCCCTTTAATGGTGGCAGCTGGGTAGTAATAAGCGTTATCTGCATGAAACATTGCGCGGTCTACAATGGCATCAGATAAATCAGGCGAATAACCACAAAATCCATTTACGGTTACATCAGCGCCTTCAATTAGGCCATTTTCGTCAAACCCTACATGGTATTGGTTATAAAATGGGTGGCGTTTACCGGTAAGTTTAAAGTCGTCGCTGCGGGCTAGGCGCATTTTCACTGCACTGCCAAGGTAATAAACCGCAAGCGCTGCAAGGCAAGCCCACGGTGCGCCTTGGGTTTCTTTACCACCAAAGGCTCCGCCCATGCGGCGGGTTTCTACGTTTACAAAATTAAATGGCTTTTTTAAAATTTTGGCAACTAAGTGCTGCACCTCTGTTGGGTGCTGCGTAGAACATTGCACATGAATCCCGCCGTCGTTATCGGGCTGAGCGAGAGCTATTTGTCCCTCAAGGTAAAAATGTTCTTGCCCGCCTATGTGTATTTCACCTTTAAGCTGGTGGGCTGCATTGTTGATGGCTTGCTCGCTATTACCACGGTTGAGTGAATGTGGCGGCCTTACCCAATGTTCTTTTTTTATTGCTTCTTTAATATCAAGTATGGGAGTGGTTTGCTCGCACTCTATAACCACTAAGCGAGCAGCGCGGCGCGCAATTTCATAGCTGTCGGCAACAACTACCAGTACCGGTTGCCCGTGGTATTGAATTTCATGACTAGTGAGTAATACATCACCAGGAAATACCGGGCCAATATCTAATTTACCCGGTACATCTTCGGCCGTTAAAATACGTTTAACACCTGCAACTTCAAGTGCTTTACTTGTATCAATTGATTTAATAAAGCCGCTGGTAATTGGTGCAAGTACAGGGTAGGCGTGTAAGCAGCCATGAGGCTCTGGGTTATCGTCGGCGTAGTTTGCATTGCCACATACTTGTTTTATTGCACTTTCGTGGTATTTAGATTGGCCAACGCTTCCGCCTTGGGCTTTTAGTTTATCCATTTCAAAGTGACGCATGTGAGATCCTCGTAATGGCAATGTTGTTATGATTTTTATTGCTGCTTGGCTGTGCACCGCAAAACTCAATACCAATACGCTGTAGCAAGTTTTTGCTTACCGTAGTGCGGTAATGCGCGCTGCTGCGTACATCACTCATAGGGGCAAAGTCATCATTTATAGCATTAGCGGCATCTACAAAAGTGCTTACTTCTAATGGCTGAGTTTTGAGTTTTTGCTCTATGTGCGCGGCGCGTTTGGGTATTGCAGCCATACCGCCCATGGCGCAGCGGGCATTGCTAATTACGCCTTGTGTTTGCTCAATAGCCAGTACTAAACACACAGTAGATATATCATCTTCAAAGCGTTTTGAAATTTTATGACACGCAAGCTTTAACGAGTCTGGGCGCTTTGGCACTGTGATTTTGCTAATTACTTCATCGCGTTTAATTACTGTTTTTTTGTAATCAACAAAGTAGTCGGCCACGTTTATAGTGCGAGTGCCTGCTGCGCTTAATAAATCTAGAGTGGCATTAAGTGCAATTAATAATGGGGCTGGATCGCCAATAGGAGAGGCATTTCCTATGCTGCCACCTAAGGTGCCACTGTTACGTACTTGGTTAGAGCCAAGGCGTTCAAACAGCTCCTTAGACTCTGGGTAGTAATCGTAAAAAGCATCTACAAACTGGCTGTAAGGGAGTGCCGCACCAATATGTAGCTCGCCGTTGTTATCGCTTATTGTGCACAGCTCTTTAGCTTGGCTGAGGGATATTATTACATCGGGCAATAGCATATTTTGGCTAAGCTCAATGGCAAAGTCGGTGCCACCAGCAACCAAGTGTGCATGGGGATATAGTGCTTTTAGTTCAACAAGCTGCTTAGCATTTTGTGGCAAGTAGAATTTGCGAGGACCATTTTTTAAAAATGGAACATCGTCATCATATTGCGTATTAAGTGAGGCTTTAAACTGAGCCGCTAGGGCTGAGTAAGGCTCATTTTTGCGCTCATAGCTGTAGGCTTTTTCTACCGCGAGTAAAATAGGGCTGTAGCCAGTACAACGGCACAAGTTGCCACCTAAAGCATGAATAGCGGCTTTTTTACCTGGGTAACTCGGGTTATTAATATAAAGCGCCAACATGCTCATTATTATACCTGGGGTACAAAAACCGCATTGCGAACCATGGCACTCTACTAACGCGCGCTGCACTGGGTGTAAGTCTTCAAGAGTTGGGTAAAGCCCAGCAGTTACAGCCTCTACGGTTACTATATGCTTTGCGTGTGCATTGCCTAATAAAAGCAAGCAGCTGTTCATGGTTTGGTAGTGCCAAACAGCGTTACCGTTTGAATTTGTTTTTTCTTCGCCGACTAAAATTGTGCACGCGCCGCAATCGCCTGTAGCACACCCTTCTTTGGTGCCTACTTTCCCTTTTTTGGTGCGTAGCCAGTCCAAAATGGTGAGACTTGGCGAGCATTCTTCTACTTCTATTGGCGTGTCATTTAATAAAAACTGAATCACACAGACCCCCTTATTTTTTATAAAGCCATGATGTGTACAGGCTTGGCGTATGTTTTTTCTTTTTGTTTGCGCACGGGTAAGAAAAATACTTTTCATCTTTGGTTAGTGTATTGCAGTTACCATGCCATTGTTGACCGCTTGGTCAGCAAGTGGTTTTGGACAGCTGAATTATCAAGGCGTAGGTAATAACGACGTAGCCTTAAAAAATAAAGCACAGTGAAGTTAATGTTCTTAATATTTAAATCTAAAGGGGAAAATAGATCTGGTAAAAGCACATCAATAAAAATACTTTAATAGCGTGGTTAAACCTGACCAAGAGGACATGTTTTTAAATGGTTGTATAATACCAATTAGCAACGAAAAATTAGGGTGGATGTCAGCGTTACTTTTTATGTCATTCTGCAAGTTGGATAAGTATTACCTTAATAATCTTTGAGCCAATTTTTGTAGGTTATCTTACTTATTTTTAGTGGATAAATAGCGCTATCTTAATTTATGGGCCTACTTATAAACAACGTGTAAAAAATACCTACTTTTAAAATAATTACCTTCTCAAATATTACCTTTCATAAAACCTAACCTCAAACTGCATTCAGTGTAAATTACACAGTTGTTTTTAAATGTATTTTTTAAAGTTAATTCAACCTTTGAGGGATGTTTTTTGGCACGTAAGTTGATACAACTCCTAATAAACTTTAAAAAGGAATTACCATGACTGCTGAATACTTTATGGTACTAGGGTTACTCGGTGTTGCATTTTTTGCTGTTGCAGGGGCATTGCTTGGGTATGAAAAAAACATTAGTGGCTTTGGCGTCGTAGTGGTTGCAACTGTTACAGCATTAGGGGGCGGTACCCTCAGAGATATACTTTTAAACAAACCGGTATTTTGGATTGCTACCCCACAGTATTTATATTCAACCTATGGGGCCGTTATAGCAACAATTGCATTTATTCGATATTTACCGCGCGTTAATAATTACTACTTTTTGTTGGTAGACGCTGTGGGTATGGCGCTATTTAATATTATGGGGATAGAAAAAGCACTCATTAATGGCTCTGGCATGGTGGTCGCAATTACCATGGGAGTAACTACGGGGATTTTTGGTGGTTTAATACGTGACGTAATTTGCCGTGAGGTGCCAACTGTTATGCGCAGCGAACCATACGCCTCTGCGTGTTTAGCGGGTGGCGCAGTTTATGCTGCTTTATTTAGCCTTAATGTAGATTACATTTGGTGTATTTTAGGCTCATTTTTCACGACTATCTTTTTAAGATTAGGCTCTTTGCATTGGGGTTGGCATTTAACTATTTTCAGAAAAAAAGACTTCAGAGATCAAAGCGACTAATTTTAGCTACGAATAGCCCGCATTTGCATGCGGTACTCGTAATTATCCTCACCCGTTATAGTAAAACCCAGCCGCTTGTAAAGCCCTAATGCTGGGTTGTTTTTAAGTACTGTGAGTTTAATAGGTTTTGACTGCGCACTTGTAATAACTTGTTCAATAACCGCTTTCCCATGCCCTTTATTTTGGTGTAATGGATGTATTTGCAATTGCATTATTTCAACGTGTTGGGCGTGTGTTTTGTATTTTAAAGTACCAATTGGTACCTCATTTATAACTATAAGATGGGAGCAGTCATATTGATCATCAAGCCTTAAAACATGCTGTTGATCTGTTAAAAATAACCCGGCATTTTCTAAGTGTTCAACCATAGTCAGTTTTCTGATGTTTAATAAGTAGTCTCGGTCTGAATATGCTGCCTTTATGAATTTAAAAACCATAGTGCTCCCTTGCAACAGCCTTAATGTTTATATTTGTAGAACGAACCAAAATAAGTGCGCAGTATTAAATGTGTAAGCCAAGCTAACAAAGGCAATACTACCAATACCCAAGTGCCTTCCACCAAAGACCGCCAATAATACCCCACACACTTAAATTAATAATGCTCATAATAAGCCCCATTACCCACCAATTTTTTAAAGAAACATAACCTGATCCAAATACTATGGGGGAAGTACCGGTAGCATAATGGGTTAACGACATCATCAAAGATGAAGCGCCCGCTAATAGCAAACCAAGAAACAGGGGAGGTGCGCCAAGTGCTATACCTGCAGCGTAAAAAGCAGCAAACATAGCTGTGATGTGTGCAGTCGTACTGGCAAAAAAGTAATGAGCGTAAAAATACACTGCAACCAGTATTATGGCCGATATAATCCAATCGAAACCGAGCTGCGCAATATTGCTCTCAACTAGGCTTGAAAACCATGTAACTAAACCTAATTTATTTAAAAATGTTGCCATCATTACCAGCGCTGAAAACCACACTACCGTATCCCAAGCAGACTTTTCTTTAAGCACATCGTCCCAACTTAATACTCCGGTAATTAATAAAACCGAGAGCCCTAAAAAGGCCACTGCGGTTGTGTTAACTGCATAATCAGCACCTAAAATCATAGCGGGAACACCGGCCCATAAAGTAAGTAGCATGGCAAACACACCCACCATTACTTTTTCGCCGTAACTCATAGGTCCCATTTCAGACAGCTTAGATTCTGCGTAGGTTTTTGCATCAGGCGTACTTTTAACCTCAGGAGGGTAAATGGCATATACAACCAAAGGCACCAGTGCAATACATAGCAAACCAGGTAAAAGTGCAGCAAGCGCCCACGTACCCCATGTAATACTAATGTTAGCGCCTGTGGCGTCTGCAATCAGTTTTACAATTAGTGGGTTTGGCGCAGTTGCCGTAATAAACATAGCAGAGGTAATAGGGTTTATGTGGTAACTCACAAGTGCGAGGTAGTGGCCTATTTTACGAGATGTGCCTTGCTCTGGTGATGACCCAAAGCTTGTTGCAATAGACTTCATAATTGGGTGGATAATAGCACCACCTCGAGCAGTATTACTTGGTGTTACAGGGGCAATAACCAACTCAGAAAGAGCCAATGCATACCCAATCCCTATTGTTTTTTTGCCAAATAACGAAATAAAATTATAGCCAATACGGTTACCTAAACCGGTTTTAGCCAATCCACGAGAAATTATAATAGCAATACCAATTAACCAAATCAGCGAGTTAGAAAAGCCACTCAATGCATCTTTAACAGCGCCCGAAGGACTGCTATTAGTCACTCCCGTTAATGCAACAGAAGTAATAGCTAAAATAGCAATGGCGCCGATAGGCATTGCTTTACCAATAATGGCAACTACAGTACCAATAAATAAAGCGAGCAAATGCCATGCGTTTTCGGTAACACCTTGCGGGGGCGGTACAGCAAACCAAAGTAGTAAAACAATGGCTATAGAAATCAGTCCAGAGGTAACTCGAATATCAGTACCCTTCATTAAAAATGTCCCTAAGTTTTAGAAATGCATGCATTCTGTGTATTGAAAAGGCGACGTTATTCTACTTCATTTTATAATAAAAAAAATGACGCACATCATATGAATATTAGACTTATTTAATTTTATTAATAAAGAGGTAATAAATCATAAACTAAAGTGATTGATTACATTACCCGATGAGAGCTTACGTTGTGCTTAATCAACTCTTATATTTTTAAGAGTTAGCTTGAATTGTTTTATCGACTAGCAAGGTCTTTGTAAGTCTTAACGAATACTTGGAAATACAATGAACTTAAAATTAACCAACAACGTGATTACTTTTTTATTAGCGAGTAGCTTTTTGTTACTTGGCTTATCGTTTGCGTTAGGAGCAAACCCTAATACGTTAACGGCTACGTTTAGTTTTTATGGCGTTGATTCGCTAATGTCTGTATCTGCATTAGGTTTGATTAGTGGCTCATTTATGGTTGCTTTAGCGTTTGCCACCGTGCTCGCTCACCTTAAGCTAATGAAACCTACGCCAGCACTTTTACTTGCAGCAATTATAAGTTTAGTAGCATTACTTACCTTGTTTGCCAGTAACCGTTGGATGGCTCAACTTGGCGGCTTTCCAATCATTGGTAGTGGGCAGGGCATAATTAAATACTTTGCTGTAGTGCCTTTGTATTTGTTTTTATTTTATAAAGACAAACTTACCGACAAACAACACGTACTTTTAAACTTTATACCGGTTGCCATGGTTTTATTGTGGATTGGCGGCATGAAGTTTTATGAGTTTGAAGCAAAAGGCATTGTAAGTTTAGTAGAAACCTCACCGTTTATGTCGTGGTTATACACGGTATTTAGCGTACAAGGCGCGTCTAACGTAATTGGCGGGTTTGATGTATTATTTGCCGTGTTATTGGGCTTAGGGTTATTTTTAAATAATAAAAAGCTAATTATTATAAGTGGCTTAGCGTGTTTAAGTGTATTTATGATGACCCAAACATTTTTAATTACCGCAACCGGTGCATTTAGTTCTTCCACTTTATTGGATCGTTTAGGGCAATTTGTAATTAAAGATTTGTGGTATATAGCCAACCTTGTTGTTATTGCTTTTTTAATGTTTTTTAAACCGACTAAATAACATATAAAGAGGACATTATGATCAGTTGCAACCAATACGACTATATCGAAATTGCCTGTATGCACCGTTTAAGTATTGAGCTTATATTAAAAAATGGCGATGGTGTATGTGGCGTAGCAACTGACACAAAACGAAATGCTAATAGAGACGAATGCATAGTTGTTAGCGTAAATAGCGAGTTGCAACTCATTGTGCTCACTACAATTAGTATACTTAAAGCGCGTGAGAAAAAACCATACTTTGACCACGTGAAATTTGGAAAAAGTTAGGATGACACCCATTCTAACTTTCCAGTAACCCCTCAAAAACGCCAATTAAAACAACACCAAACACTTCATTATATGCTGCGTAAAAGCACAGTAATCGATTGAACCAAAATAGGAACTCAGCTATGATTTATTTATCAATAAAAATAAATAAAAAACGAGTTAATTTATAGGCTCGTTAGGCATATACGGGAAGTATCGTGTTAAATTCGAAAATTAATAAACCTTTATTGTTCAGTGCGATTTTTAGTGCGTTTGCCGCATTGGCACATTTAGGTTGTATTATCTTCGGGGGCGATTGGTATCGATTCTTTGGCGCTGGCGAGTAAATGGCGTTGATGGCTGAAGGCGGTGACATATATCCAACGATAGTGACCTCTATAATTGTATTGATTCTGTCTATTTGGTCTCTATATGGGTTTTCCGGAGCCAGAGTATTGCCTAAACTACCCTTGAGCCGTATAGCACTGGTGCTCATTTCATGTATTTATATTTTACGCGGCGTTTCCTTCGTTTTTTTAATGCCCATGTTCCCTGAAAATAGCGTGACATTTTGGGTTGTTAGTTTAACAATTTGTTTCGGTATTGGTATACTATATTTATTGGGTACCTATCAGAGTTGGTCACGACTTAGTGCAAAACATGCTTAACAAACGGCTCAAACCGACCACCAGTGCGTTGCTTATTTTGTGCTGAAAACTAAAAAAAAGGAGTTTAATAATGAAACTATTTAGAATTAAAACTGCGAGTTATATTTCTAAGATAAATATCCCATCCACTTCTTTGTTATTTATAGCCTCTGTAATTCCCGTTACTTTAGTAATTCAGAGGGAGTTTTTTATTGGCTCAATGTTAATGGTAATTGTAGTGGGTGTTTATTTGTCGTTATTAACTGGTAAGGGTTTGTTTAAGTCTAAAAACAAAAGCTAGGGCCGTTAAATAGTAAGCTAAGATTAGTACGTTAGGGTGGCACTCATTCTAACTTTTACGTGGATCGCTAATGATAGCAGTGAGTTAGATTAAAGTCATAAAAATGAATCACGCAAAAAGCTGAGCTATACTGACTGGATGAAAATAAAAATAGATAGTCCGATAGGCGAGAACAATTTTTATTAAGAAATGGTAAACAACTCGGCTTCATTGAGTCTGCTTTCCTTTAAATAAAAAGCAGAATGTTATTATGAATAAAGGGATAAATAAATTAACCTACGAGGTCAAACAAAAGTGAATACCTTTATTTTACGCTGCCGCAACTGTATTGCCTTATTCATAAAATAGAAAAGTTACAAGACACGATGCTTTGAGAAGGGGAAGTCCTTTTAACCTAAAATAAAGCCACTCAAACACCCGAAGTCCCTTCCAAAGCGACAATTAAAACAGTATTAAATATTTCTTTATATACTGCGTAAAAGTACAGTAATCGATTGAACTAAAATAGGAACTCAGCTATGGTTTGTTTATGCATAAAAATAAATAAAAACGAGTTAATCTATAGGCTCGTTGAAATTGTAGAATTACTTTTTTAAGAAAAACAGCCTGTTTTATGGGGTCCAGATGTATTACTAATGCTCTAAAAACGCTTAGAGTTAATTACAGAAACACTCATTATTTAATTGAATTTGGCTATAGGAGTTATTTTACAGCCTCGTTATATTTTCTAGAACTAAGGAGAGGTTATGAATATGAAAAAATATGTTACTTTAATATTTGCTTTTTTATTAACTGCATGTGTTAAACACCCACAGGTTACGGAGTTGGATATTGCTAAAATTGAAGAGTCGATAACCCAGATACCGAATAAATCTGAAGAGCGTGTTCTCGACAAAGATAATATCCCTAATCTCTTACTGGAATTAAACCCAAAAAAAATTGAAGTTAAAAATGGTGAGGTTTTTATTACTCTTCACAGTAGGTTTGGTCAAGAAAGTGGGTTTTTATGGTCTCCTCGACTTGGTAATAGCAATATTAGTTCTTTTACTTCATCAGGTTATATGCCTGAGTACATTCGCGTAAAAGACAATTTATTTACGTTCAGGCGAAGGTAATGAAAACAGAGAATAAGCTAGACAGCCATCTTTATTGTTGGGGGCATAAACACATACGAAAGTTGATTTAATTTCTCAATTAACGAGAATTGTTCAGGGAGTCGGACATAAAGAGAGCGGTATCCTTTTCTAATTCGATGCGTTGGATTTGCTTTTTAAGTTCACGAATTTCAATCTGCTCGGGCGTCATAGGTGACGCTGTGGGTGTCTGGCTATTTCGTTCTTGCTTTAATTGAGTAACCCATTTACTTACTGTTGATTTACCAACACCCATAGCCTGGCTGCATCTTCTTGCGTGTAAGCTTGGTCGACTACTAGGGGCTGTTGATCTTTCAAGGTTAAATTTACAGCAGTCTGTTTGGTATTTAGGCAAGGCAGAGCCTATGTAGTGTGGTTATTCCCCATAAATGGGCGATAACGTAGCATTAATGCCAAACAGGCGCAGCCCAAAGGGTTCTTTCTAGGGGCTATTTACTCTTTGTTGCTCGGTTTTTACTTAGCCCACTAGGTTACAAACCTCGCGCCGCGATTAAATAGCCCCTAGTTTGAACAAATTTTAATCCGCAAAGATCAACAGACCCTAGTTGAGCTGTTTCTAATTTAATTGCCGCAGAATACGTTGCGCGTTTTAATTTCGTCATTTCTTCACCCAAATTTGTATGCTTATTAGCATAACATTTCTTTCTTGATGGGTGGCCAAAATCACTGTATCACTACAATCCATACCTCTTGACGGCTTCGTCCAATAAACGGGGTAGTCTCCGTTTATTTTCACTTAAGTGATATCATTAAACGCACGCAATTTCTCTTAAAACCAATACCCTAAAACAAATTAATTATGGGAGGTCCTGTAGTCAAATAACAATACTTTAGTAAACGCTAGTTCATATTACCTCACGTAATATCCATACAGAACTTTAAGTTAAACATACGTTCGTGCAGCGTTCCCATTTTTATTTGACTCAATTTATTGGACATTCTTTTTATGAAATTAAAGTTATTTATCGCAATTATTTTTAGTACTTCGATGTCGTCTTACGCGACACAACCAGTAGATAAAACTGAGTTTTCATTCGAAGACTTAAAAGCGCTGGCAAAAGCCTCAGCTGAAAAGCCCTATACAGAAACTAAGGTGCCAGCGCCGGAGCTAATCGATAAAATTACGTATGACGAACACTGGAAAATACGCTTTAAAGAAGATGAAACTTTATATCCAAGTGGAAAAAAGGCGCCTGTACAATTATTTTATCCTGGCCGATATTTCCCTGAGCCAGTAAAAATCTACATCAGAGACGATAAAAAGCAAGCACAAGATGTACCATTTAGTAATGAACTGTTTGATATGCCGGCTGACAGCCCAGCACACGACTTGCCTAAAGGGTTTGGATTTGCAGGCTTTAGAATAATGCGACCGGATATGAAGCCTGATTGGATATCTTTTTTAGGCGCATCTTATTTTCGTACTGATGGGCCTGAGGGGCAATATGGACTGTCAGCCCGAGGTATTGCGATTAATACGGGTATGAATCAACCAGAAGAGTTCCCGCGCTTTTCTGCATTTTGGATTGGTCCTGCAGAAAAAAAAGGTGAAAGTTTATCTGTTTGGGCATTGCTTGATGGCCCGTCTATTACAGGTGCCTATCGGTTTGGTTTAGCTAAAGATAACAAAGAAGCCAAAGGGCATATTACTTCTGTAACGGCTAATTTGTATATGCGCGCCGATGTTGAACGCTTAGGTGTCGCGCCTTTAACCAGCATGTATTGGTACTCACAAAAGGATAAAACAGTTGCGAAAGATTGGCGTCCAGAAATTCACGACAGTGACGGACTCGCAATTCACACCGGGTCGGGACAATACATTTGGCGCCCACTAAATAACCCTCAATCTGTATCGACTAATAGCTTTTTTGATGAAAACCCACAAGGGTTTGGCTTAATTCAAAGAGATCGTGATTTTGATAACTACCAAGACGATGGCGTTTTTTATAATAAACGCTCATCTGCATGGATAAAACCTAAAGGAAATTGGGGCAAAGGGGCTGTTCAGTTAATCGAAATTCCTACAAAAGATGAAACGTTCGACAATATTGTTGCCTATTGGGTGCCCGAAAAAGAGGCGCGCAAAGGTGATGAGTTTACCTTTTCTTATGATATTGAATGGCGTCCACTCGATCCAAAATCAAAAAACCTTGCAAGCGTTGTAAATACTCGCCAAGGTTTAGGCGGTATTCCCGGCCAGCCTATTCCTGAAGGCGTTAACAAGATGGTGATTGATTTTGGAGGTCCAGTATTTAAAGGCTTAGATAACAAAAGTGGTATAAAACCTATAGTTGAAGCCAGTAACGGCGAAATACTAGAGCCAATTGGCGCTTACCCTATAGTGGGTACCAACCAATGGCGATTAGCGTTTGACTACAAGCAATCTAACAATAACCCGGTGCACATTCGTGCGTATTTAGTGGATAAAAATGGTGAAGCTATAACCGAAACGTGGGTAAGTGATGCAAAGGTAACTATTAAATAAGACTTTAAATAAGCATTAAAGTAAAACGGGTGGCTATATTTTTATTTTCTGTCAATTATAGCCACCATAATGTCTGCTTAATCGAACGTTGCGAATAAGGGGGAGTTAAAGTGGCTGTTTTAGACTTAATTGTTGAAAATTTCTTTTTGCAATCACTCACACTCTTTCACATAAAGCATAAGCGCGCTGTACATTACACTGAGTGCCTTTGTTACATCGCTTTCTATAACCGCTTCTGCTGGGTGATGGCTTATACCGCCAGGGCTGCGTATAAACAACATGCCAACGGGGCAAATAGGAGCTATGGCCATGGCATCGTGCCCAGCGCCTGAGGCAAGCGAAGGTGAGGCTTGGTTGTTAAGTTTGCATGCGCTAGTAAATAAATGCTGAATTTGAGCATCGCACGCTACGGCATCGGCGGCGTGTGTCCATTGCCAATCAAGCGTTAAATTACGCGATGTTGCAATTTGATCTGCGCGTGTGTGTATTGCATTAAGTAATATGGCTAGGTCGTCATCGTTTTGAGCGCGTGCATCAAGGCTAATGGTGGTTTTACCGGCAATAACGTTTGTAGCGCCTGGGCGTGCTTGAATTTGCCCAACGGTGGCTACTTCGCCATTACTCGCACTTTTTGCTAGTTGCTCTATCGCAAGAGTCAGTTCGGCGCAGCCTGCTAACGAATCCTGACGTAAATTCATAGGGGTTGTGCCTGCGTGGCCGCTTTGACCTGTTAGGGTGATCATCGCGCGTTTAGCACCTGCTATAGCTGTTACTACTCCTAATGCTTGATTTACCGACTCAAGCACAGGGCCTTGCTCTATGTGGGTTTCCCAGTAACCAAGTAACTCGTTTTTGTTAAGTGCGGCCTTTGCGTAGTTTGCAGGGTTTAAACCAAAGTCCAGCATGGCTTGGCGCATGGTTATGCCATTTGTATCTTCTATATTTAACCACTGTGGGTCAAATTCGTTTGCCAGTGCTTTTGAGCCAATTAATGTGGTGGCAAAGCGAGTGCCTTCTTCATCACAAAAACCCACTACATCTAAGTGAAACGGTAAATCAAGCTTTTGCGTGTGCGCAAGAGCGGCTATTTCAATACCGAGTAATACACCTAGAATGCCATCGAATGCGCCGGCATTGGGTACGGTGTCTAGGTGTGAGCCTATAATTAAGCGTTTAGCGTTTGGGTTTGATGATTTTAGCCTGCCCCATACGTTACCAACTTCGTCTTGCCACGATTGCATGCCGGCCTCAGCCATCCACGCGGCGGTAACACTATTACACTCTTTGTGCTCTTTTGATAAATACACGCGGTGAATGCCGCCTTGCATTTGCGATAGGCTACTGAGTGTTTTACAGCGTACTAAGGCGCGCGCGGCAAATGTGTTAGCTAGCTCATTATTTAATAATGGCGCCGGATGGTGGCTTACAATCGTCATGCTAAATCCTTTTTTATTTATAATGGGCAAGGGCGGCCATAGCGGCTTCGCCTTTAGGGCCTTTGTAACCGTTGGCATGCAAGCAGGCATCTAAACTTGCCAAAGTTTGCAGTACGGCATCTTTACGGGCGTTGTAACCCATGGTGCCAATACGCCAAATTTTGCCATGCAGTGGCCCAAACGAAGTGCCAATTTCAATACCAAAGTCGGTTAGCATTTGAGCGCGTACGTGATCGGCATTAATACCCTCGGGAATATACACACCCAGCACGTTGTTCATTTTATTGTTTAAATCGCCAAATACGTTTAAGCCCAGCGCTTGAATACCCGTTAGCATGGCATCGCCATGTAATTTATGACGGGCTACGCAGTTATCTACGCCTTCTTCAATAACAATGCGGGCACATTCTGAGGCGCAGTAAAGCATGCTGGTGGCTTCGGTGTGGTGATTAAGGCGCTCCTCCCCCCAGTAATTCATGATCATGCCTAAATCAAAGTAGTTAGAGCGTACAAATGGCTCACTACCATCTGTATGCTCAGCGGTACGAATACCCGCTTCTACTTTTTTACGTTTTTGTATCCAATCGGCGCATTTGTCGCTCAGTGTTAATGGCGCAGAGCCAGACGGACCGCCTAAACACTTTTGCAAACCCACCGAAAGCGCATCGAGTTTCCACTCATCGGCAGGTAAATCGTTGCCTACAATGGATGCGGTGGCATCGCAGTAAAATAATACATCGTGCTTTTGGCAAATATCACCAATGTATTCAAGAGGTTGGTTCATGGTTGTTGAAGTATCGCCTTGTACCATGGCAAGTACATGGGGTTTTACATCAACAATGGCTTTTTCTATTTGTTCGGGAGTAAATACTTCGCCCCATGGTACTTCTATGGTGTGCACTTTAGCGCCAACGCGCTCGGCTATTTCAGCGAGTAAGTGGCCAAAGCGCCCCATAATTGGCACAAGTACTTTATCGCCTGGGCGTAAAATAGAGCATAAAACGGCTTCTATGCCAGCGCGTGATGTACCATCAACTAACATGGTCCATTCGTTTTTAGTTTTAAAAATTTCGCGATAGCGCGCCATGGTCTCATTCATAAAGCCGGTCATTACTGGGTCGTATTGGCCAATTAGCTGCGCAGACATTGCACGTAACACTCGAGGATCAGCATTGATAGGACCGGGGCCCATAAGTAAGCGCTGTGGTGGATTTAATGTTTGTATTTGTGTTTCGTTGAACATTTTATGCTCCAAGTGTTTGAATTAACATGCGTATGCCCGTGATCATTAAGACAACAGCAAAAGCGCGTTTTAATTGTTTTTGATCCAGCTTGCTACCAATTTTTACGCCAATAGGCGCAAATAAAATAGTCAGCGGAATAATAAGAAAAAAGGCAGGGAGGTTAACTAACCCCCACGTACCTAGGGGAGCATCGGTTGGCGTTGTGCCAATACTTAATAAGGTAATTACGCCCGGTAGCGCAATGAGTAAACCAAATACCGCTGCTGTGCCAACGGCAACATGGGCGCGTACGTTAAATGCGTTGAGCATAGGTACACCAATTGTACCGCCACCTATGCCGATCATGACCGATAAGCCACCGACAATACTTGCCATTATGCCTTGGCCAAATTTACCCGGTAACTTACTTACAAGGGCAGGGGCGCCGGCTCTAAATAACATATTAAGGCTTACTAAAATAGCAATACACGCAAACATAAGTACCAGTGCGTTACCGCGTATTGAGTGCGCTAAGTAGCTGCCTACAACAGCCATTACTAAAATAAACGGCGCCCAGTATTTAATTAAAGCAAGATCAATATTGCCCTTTGCATGGTGTGAGCGAATAGACGAAATAGACGTAGGCACTATGGTGGCAAGCGATGTTGCGGTGGCTATCATCATGGCCGACTCAGGGCTTACGCCAAAGCCTTGCAGTAAAAAGTACAGCACAGGCACAATTACTATGCCGCCGCCTACACCAAATAGGCCTGCTAAAATACCAGCAAAAATACCGGTTGCTATTAAGGCCGCAATAATGGGCCATTGGTTTATTATTTCTGTCATTGTGTTCCTGCTGTAGTTACTATTGCACGCCCATCTGAGCGAGGATCTGTGGCGGCTTCAAGACCAGTAGGTGCATCTAATATAGCCCCTGCGTGACCCATCATTTCATTGTTATTATCAACGCTTACCCAATCGTGGTCACGTTGATTTAATTCATGTTCAAGTTGAATTACTAAGCTTTGCTCTACCTTTAAATTTGTGCTGGTATCACCCCAAGTGCGCCCTAATAGCCAACGAGGGTCGCTAATGGCTTGCTCAATCGTTTTGTTTCGCCACGCGTAACCGCTAAATACTACGGCTTGAGTTTGTGGTTGGCCCTCGCCACCCATGGTGCCGTAGGCAAGGCGTCTGCCATCGGCAAATTTAGCCATTGCTGGGTTTAGCGTATGCGCAGGTTTTTTATGTGATTTAAGAGCGTTTGTATCTTCTGCGTTTAAGCTAAAACTCAAGCCGCGGTTATTCCAAACAAAACCTCCTTCACTCATTAATACGCCGCTGCCAAATTCCCAATAAACACTTTGAATAAAGCTAACTAGTTGACCATTTTTATCCCGTGCAGCCATCCAAACAGTGTCGCCTGGCTCTGCACTAAATGGCCATTGCTTGGCTTGGTTCATATCAATATTGTTGGCAAGCTCGTTTAAGCGCTCATCAGTTAGTGCATTTTTATAATCATTCCCAAGCACACTAGGATCGGCCCATAATTTTGGGCGGTGAGTAAAGCTTTGTTTTGTGGCCTCTACAATCAGGTGCATCCAATCGGCATCGGTTTTGGCTAAATGCTTTAACTTATTAACGGCACCAATTATTTGTAGTGAATGCACGCCTTGAGTGGGCGCGGGTAAGTTATAACAATTTATGCCCGATAAATTAGCATTCAGTGGGGCCACTACATCGGCTTGCGTGTTGGCAATGTCGGCAGACGAAATAACACTGCCTGCGTTTGCTAAATCGCGGGCAAACGAGTCGGCAAGTGTGCCTTCGTAAAAATCGTTTAAACCATGTTTTGCTAAATGTTCAAAGGTATTGGCAAGTTGTGGATTTTTAAAGTGTTGCCCTGCTTGTAAAGGCTGACCATTGGGTACGTATAGTGCTTTAAACGCATCGTTGGTATTGGCAACACTTGCCAATTTTTCGCAGCCCGCTTGCAGGCTTTTTGTCACGGTAAAGCCCTCACGAGCGAGTTTAATAGCAGGGGCTAAAATAGTGCTTAGTGGCAGGGCTGCGTGCTCATCTACCTCAAGGGCTTTTTGCCAGCCACGAAGGGTGGCCGCTTGAGTAAGCGCGCTTAAACCGCCGCGCTCTGGTATGTGTTGCTCATTACTGTAGGCGCTTATGTCACTAGGCGCGCGCCCGCATGCATCTATGGCTGTGGGTGTGCTTTGATTTGGGTTATCAATAAGCCAAAAGCTATCGCCACCAATCGAGTTCATATGTGGGTAAACCACGCTAATAGCAGCGGCGGCCGCTACCATTGCCTCGGTGGCAGTACCACCTTGTTTTAATATTAAGGTGCCTGCTTCGGTCGCTGAAAAGTGCGGGGCAGTAAATGCAATGTTGTGTGTGCTCATGCAAGTGTGTCCTGTTTAAAGTGTGCAGCTAATTGTTGTACGCAGGCAAGCAGGCTTTTATCGTTGCCGTGGCTCATCATCAATGAAAACCCATATGGATGACCATTTTCTAAATTAGCCAATGGTAAGTGAACTTGCGCCGAGCGGCTTAGACCAGCAATGGCAGATAAAGTGATTATTTGCATGCGTAAGGCGCTTGTGTCGGCGCCCAACTTAGGTGCGGTTGTGGGTGTGGTTGGCAAAAATAAACAACTATTTGTGTTTAGGTTTTTAGCAATTATTGTTTGCCACTGAGTTTGTACTTTTAATGCTTCTTGTTCTTCTTGGTATGTTAAGGCAAGCGCCATGTTAAAACGGGCCTCAATTGCCGGAGCGAATTGGGGAAGATGCCCCGGCAATTGTAGCCAATCTTTATGTGTTTTTGCGATTGCTCGCCCTTGCAGTATTCTAAAACTATCAGCGAGTTCGCTTAATAAGTTGCTGTTAGGCAATTTAAATTCTTTGTGGTGTTTAAAATAAGGCTTGGTTTGTTCTAGTAGCTGCTTAATAGGTGTTTGTAAGGCAGGGCTTACTAGCTCAAATAATGGTTCATAAATAACTAAGGTATCCACAGTATTAATAGCTTGATTTGGTAACAATGCATTGCCTACATCGCTTAGTAGTTTTGCACTTTGGGTAAGCCAGCCTATGGTGTCAAAAGGGGGAGCAAGCGGAATTAGGCCATCTTTTTCAATAACGTTGTGGCTGGGTCTTATACCAAATAAGCCACAATAACTTGCGGGAATTCTAATTGAGCCACCGGTATCAGTGCCTAGGCCTATATCAGCTAAGTTAGCGGCAACGGCAGCTGCAGATCCCATGCTCGAGCCGCCACTTGCATGGCCGCTAAGTTTTGGGTTTTGTGCCGCACCGTAGTGAATATTATTCCCCTCTAAGCTGTATGCAAGCTCGTCGGTATGGGTAAAGCCTGTAAAGCTACACCCCTCGTTCATTAACTTATTTACGGCACTCGCTGTTTGCTGTGCAGGCTTTGCTGCTTTGAACCAAGTAGGGTTACCTGCGCTGTTGCGCTCGCCTTTAACTGCAAATACATCTTTTACTGCAAGGCGCTTATTATTAAGCATACCTTGATTATGTGTTTGCCATGCTTTTGGACCATGGTCACAAAAAATACCGGCCGTGTTATTGTTTTTTTGGGTACTCATTATCACCACTCGTTATAACAAATTTGACCAATGGGTTAGGGTGATTAAAAAGACGAACTTATTATTTTTATTTTTCAGCCCAGTGCATAACTTATTATTTTTATTTTACAGAGCCTGATCCGCTTTTTAATCGGTTAGCCTTTTATACTGCCTAAATGCTAAGCAAAAGCAATGCCAAAAAAATAAAGTTGTCCGCTCGGTCAAGATTTGTTGGTGTTTAGCTATGTTTTTGAAAAAGTAAGATTTGATTAGCTGAGGTTTTGGCGCTAAAACACACCAAGTTGGTGCGAGACTGCACCAACTTGGTAGTAAAAAATAGTATTATAAAGAGGGTTATAAAAGCGGGGCGCTGCTAATAATTAAGCCGTTAACATCGGCGTATAGCCAATCGTTAGGATTAATAGTGGTGCTAAGCATAGTCACTGCTTGGTTTTTATCGCCAAATCCTCGCTTTGAGGTGCTACGCGGAGTAGAGCCTAAAGCCATAACGGGTAAATCCATAGTGGCGAGTATTTCAATATCACGGCAGCAGCCATTAATAACTACGCCTTCCCAGCCATTTTTTAAGGCGCGCTCCGCCATTATATCGCCAATAAAAGCAAAACGTTTGCTCGCAAAACCATTTATTACCAGCACCTTTCCTTTACCATCTTCATGCAATATATCGGCGGCAAAGGAGTTGTCTTCTGGGCAGGTAACAGTTACTGCTTGGCCACTAAACGTGGTTTTTTTGCCAAAGTGGCATAGGCCGCTGTCGGCTACTTGGACGTTATCGCGGTGATCGTCAAATAAATCGGGGGTGGTAAAGTTATCCATGGGTTAAGCCTCGCGTTGCTCAGGTATTTTTAAACCTATACCTTTTAAAATAATATGGGCAATTGATTGCGTTATTTGTGCCACATCGGTTTCGTCATATTCTAACTTATTCATTACTAACAATACTTCGGCTTGAAAGTCTGCGTAATATTGTGTGGTTGACCAAATAGTAAAGAGCAAATGGTATGGGTCTACGTTATCCATTTTATCGGCATCGATCCACGCCTGAAAAACATCTACTTTTTGTTTTACCCATGGGCGAGTATTGGCTCTAAAATAGTTTTGTAGGTAAGGTGCACCACGTAGTATTTCGCTGGCAAATAAGCGCGATTGCAACGGTTGGTTTACAGCAAGTATTACTTTGCTTTTAACGTAATTATAAAGCACATGTGCGGGGTCATCGTCTGGGCTTACATTATCTAAGCCTAAGTTCCAGTGAGCAATAATGCGGTCTATCACGTTTTCGTAAAGGCCGTCTTTACTTTTAAAATAATACAAAATATTAGCTTTAGGCACACTTGCCTCTTTGGCTATCATGCTCATGCTTGTTCCGTCGTAACCAAGCTGAGAAAATAATTGCTCTGCGGCATCGAGTATTAACGTTTGGTTTTTTTCTCGAGTGAGTTCTTTTTTATTTGGTTTAGTTTGAGTGCTCATTAGCATTTATTTGTATTTAAGGCGTTGATTGATTTTATCTTTATTGACCGAAAGGTCAATTACTAAAGTGAATGAATGTTAAATACAGGCAAGTGGTTTAAGCTATTCGCATTGATTGTTTAATTAAACAATTACTGTTAGTTTAGTTTCAAATTTACAAGTAGTACTTTTGGATTGGCAAATGGATTTTATAAGCAAAAATAAATATACGCTATACGGAGTTGTCGCAATATTACTGTGGAGCTGTTTAGTAGCGTTACTACGGGATATTTCTGAGTTGTTTAGCCCTATTGGCGGTGCTGCGGCTATGTACTCTGTAAGTTCTATATTTTTAATTTTGGTTATGGGTGTGCCTAAACTTAGTGGTTTTTCGAAACGCTACTTGGTAGTAGGTACTTTATTATTTGTCGCATACGAAATTTGTTTAGCGCTTTCTATTGGTATGGCAAATAGCCGTCATCAGGCAATGGAAATGGCGGTCATTAACTATTTGTGGCCCACACTGACTATATTGCTCTCTATTATTATTGGCCGTAAAAAAGTAAGTTACTGGGTTTACCCGAGTATGATTATTGCTTTTTTAGGCGTTGCTTGGTGCATTACGGGCGATCAAGAAATGTCGATGGATACGCTTGTTACTAACTTTGCAGATAACCCCGCTACTTATTTAATGGCACTAGCTGCTGCGTTTATATGGGCTATTTATTGCGTAATAACGCAAAAGCTAAGTAATGGTAAAAATGCCATTACGATATTTTTTAGCGTTACGGCAATGAGCTTGTGGGTCCAATATGGTTTTAGTAATGAAGCACCATTAACATTTTCACTGGGCTCAAGCCTAACATTATTATTAGCGGGTGTAGTCGTGGGGAGCGGTTATGCACTGTGGAACCAAGCGATTATTGGCGGTAATTTAATGTTGTTGGGGACGCTATCGTATTTTACTCCAGTGTTTTCTACTATTATTTCTGCGCTGTATCTATCTATTACGTTGAGTGCTTCGTTTTGGCAAGGGGTTGTGCTGGTAACGGTTGGCTCGCTCATTTGCTACTTTGTAACCCGAGAAAAGCCTATTAAAAAGCAAACTGAAGCGTTAAATTAAATTTTTAGAGTAAGGCGCGCTATGCGCCTTACTTTATGTAGCTAAAGAGTTTATATTTTTGTAGGTGCAATAGTGTTGTTGGCTAATTTCATCTTTACTTTTTTGGCGCTGTAGAAAAATATCAATGCGAATATAACCGCACTCAAATCAACAACACTACTTTGATAGTACTTAAAATAATTATTTGTGGATATTGCCTGCAGCAGTGTCGACCCTGCCATACATAAACATAATCCTGCAAGGCTAACTAAGCCCCAGTAACTGGCATGATGCGTACCTTTTTTAAATGTATAAGCAATAAACGCAAAAAACACCACGTAGTAACTGTATAAATAGCTGTAATTTGCATTGGCTAAATAGTGGTTTAGCCACTTAGCTAATAATAAAGTGGCTGTCACTGCTATCATTGACCCTAAGCACACACCAATTGTTAAATTAGCCATAAAAAGTGTACTGCGTTTATTAGCATCTTTTTTAGCGCGCTTGTCTAACCACAATAAATTACCGGAATAAAACAAAAAAGCACCAAACAGCCCCATTACAAAATAACCCCAACGTCCCCATTCACCACCATAGGTACCAAAGTGAAGTGAAAAGAAACTTGCGACTATATTACCCCAAATGCCATCTTCACCTTGTGGGTAGCTAGAATTAAGGACTTTTAATGTATACGGCTGTAAAAATAAGTAGTCTGTATCTGGTCCTCTTACTACTGCACTATCGTTACTCATTTTAATAATTGCGGTAGGGCTATTGGTATTTAGTCGACTCAATGCAATGTGAATAGGCTCATAGCCTGGCGCATAATTTTTTGCTGCTAAAAGCTGTTTTTCTATACTGGGTAAGTTTTCAATATGATAACTTTGCGCTGCTGGAGGTGGACGTTGAAAAAACGATTTGTCGTCGTAAAACGGCGACAAGCCATCATAAATTAAATCGTGAAAAGCAAAAACAACCACGGTAAAAGCAATAATTAAATGAAAGGGTAAGCTGGCGATACCCACTAAATTATGGCTATCGAGCCAAAAGCGGCTAGGGCCTTTTTCTTTTCTGATTGCAAAGAATGTTTTTACAAGTGTTGGTAGTAAAATAATTACCCCAGACACCAATGCTAAAAAGTATAAGACAGACGCAATACCGAGTATGTATACACCTGATTGATCATGCCCAATTTCCCCAACAAAACCAGCTGTGCGATGTAGATAGTCTATTAAATCAGCGAGCTTATTTTCGCTTTTTTGCTCAATGGCTAGCTCATTTTCATCATTTAAATGTAAAAACTGTAATTGATTATCAAGGGCCATTCCTCGCTCTTTACCTTGGCTATACCAAGATAATGGCGCTTGATCAGTTAATAAATCGATGGAGAAGCCATTACTCATTTGCTGAGGGTATTGATCTATGGCTTTATTTACTAAGGCTTGATAATTATTGCTGTTTGGCCCAGTGACTGGTGCACTTACAGGGACTGCCCAATTAGCCAGCTCATACTTAAACATAGTCAAACTACCCGCGTAAAAGCCGATAAAAAGCACTAAACCTGCAATGATCCCAGTCCAAGTATGAACTCCTTGGTAGGTACGTAAAATATCTGATCTTACTTTCATAGCCCGTGCCCCAGCATTAAAAACAAGCTATAAAGCGTTATATTTAACCCACCTAGCGTTAACCATGCTTGTTTTGCAGATCTAAATAAATACGTGAAGCTAAAAATGGTTACCCATATAAGTGGGATCATCCACATATTAAATTGTACTTTGTCGCGTGCATCTATTCCTCCGGGGCCATACCAGGCAAAAAAAGCAACAAGCACAAATGAAAGGGTTAAACCTAAAAAACCTCCCGCTAAACTTTTACCGAGCCAAGTTGGCTGTATTTTTTGTCTTTGTGGTGTGCTCATTAGTTAACATCCTTATTTTTAAATAAGCTCGTAAATGGGACGATCATTAAGGCCAGCATAACCATAAAAATAATAAAGAACGTGGCCGCAGCGGGGGTAAAAATATAAAAAGCTAAAGCAACAGCAGCTATTAAAAGAAGGGTTGCAGGCACACGCCAGTGCCCAGAGATAGACTTTTTAAGTAACCGTTGATGGCGATTAGTGCAATACAGCAAGGTTGTAGCAATCAGTAGGATAAAAATAATTGTAAGTTTTAGCATAAATACAAATGGTTATTAATCTTTATGATATTGTAAATGATAATTAAACTCAATTGCAATAAGGTTGTTGTTGTGTTACTTTTTTCGCGAAATTTACAGCTAGTCATACCAACTATTAATAAAAGGAAATAACTGTGGTTGCTTCATTTAAACGTAACAAACTGTCTTTATTTATTGCGAGTTCATTTTTATTTACTCAAAGCTACGCTTTTGCTGATGATCAAGTAAGTCGTGAATCAATGGATACTATTGTTGTCACAGGTGAAAAAATTGAAAAATCACTCAAAGATACAATTACATCGGTAGCAGTAGTAGATAAATCGTTATTAGAAAATGGGCAACTATCTTCTGTTTCTGACGCTTTAGCCGAAATGGCTAATGTGGTTGTACTAACAGGGGCCGTACCTGATATGCGTGGCGTATCGGGCAATGGCGGAGCAACTGGGTTTAATTCGTTTAGTGGGGGCTCAAAAGCACGCGTTTCGACTTTGGTTGATGGTGTAAGTCAGCCGTTTGTTGCTGATTTAACTGGCGATACTGGTTTGTGGGATATAGACCAAATAGCGGTATACCGCGGGCCACAATCTACTAGTAATGGACGTAATAGTATTGGCGGTGCTGTATATATGACAACCAAAGCACCCACACAAGATTTTGAAGGCGCTGTACGTGTAGGGTATAAAAACCAAGATAATTACCTGGACACTGCGGCTGTTGTCTCGGGTGGATTAATTGATGATGTACTCGCATTTCGCTTATCTACTCAATATGTTAACGGTGAAACGTTTAGTAACCCAACGGTATACGAGACAAACCCAACGGATAAAAATCTTAATGAGCTCAATACCAGTAGTACGCGCGCAAAATTACTGTATACCCCAACGACAGACTTATCGGTGCAGTTAACTTATTCAACGTACAGCGAAGAGGGTAATACCGGCCGTAAATATTTTGAAGGTGATGAGCCATCTGATTATATACCGTTATTTCAGCGCGATATGGATACGCAGTCAGATACAACGCAAGTGGATATTAGCTATAAAATTAATGACAATTACTCGCTTGATATTCTACTTGCTTATATGGACTACGAGTGGGGCTACGAAGCGTATGAAGCACTAGCCAGTGCTGAGTCTGATGTGTCTATGGATGAAAAAAATATCACTATTGATAGCAAGCTAAACTTTGGCTTAAACAGTGATTTTTATTCAGGCTTTATAGGTATTGCTTACTTTGACCGTGACCAAGACTTTAAAAGTGTAGGTGCAACAAATTACTTTGGCGACGACGACAGTGACTCCAAAGCTATTTACACAGAAACAAGCTTTAAGTTAAGTACAGCGTTTACGCTTACCGCAGGGCTTAGAATTGAGCGGGAAGAGCAACTACGTAATTTTGATATGGCTTTTGGGGGGAGTAGATTAGTTGAACAGCTGGACAACTCAAACACTATCAAATTACCTACGTTAGCAATTCAATATAAAATATCTGATGAAACAACATTATCAGCCAGTGCTAGGCGTGGTTATAATGCTGGTGGTGGTGCATTAAACTTCACTGCGCAAGAATATTACTACTATGATCAAGAAACAGTAAACACCTACGAGCTAGGCTCACGTAGCGTACTCAGTGATGGTGATATAAATATTAGTGCTAATGTTTTTTATAATAATTTTAATGGTTATCAAGCGTTAAGTTCAGATAGAAAAATCACAAATATTGATGATGCACACAGCTATGGTTTAGAGCTTGAGGCATACAGTATGCTAGGCGAACAATGGCAATTGCATGCGGCGCTTGGGTTACTTAAAACTAAAATAGATGAATCAGCCACCTATTCGGATGCTGTTGGTAATGAGCTTAATTCGGCTCCAGAGTTAACAGCAAGTTTAGGGTTGTCGCATTGGTTTACTGATAGCTTAAAGTTAAATGTTAGTGCTAATTACGTAGATGAGTATTATGGTGATTTAACTAACACACAAGAGCGTATTGCCGGAGGCTATACAATTACGCGAGCAACTATTAGTTACGATAGTGAGCATTGGCTAATAAGTGGTTATGTAAATAATGCGTTTGATGAAGAGGCTTATACGTCGGTAGAACCTGCAAGTGGCTCTTACCCAACCGGCTATGTTGCTGTTGTTAACCCTCAAACGCTAGGTGCGTCTGTAACGTATCGCTTTTAATGTTTAAAAGAGAATGAGACTGTTATTAAAAAACGAGTCTCATTTTATATATTACCGCGTGATTATTAATGTGCTTTCTCCTTAATTGCTTGGTTAAGCAGGTAAATAATAAAAAGTTAATTTTGATTATTTACCTGTGCTAGTAAGTCGAGCACTTTTTGTTGACCAAAGGTTTGTGCAAATAGCTCGGCTGTTTGCCCTGCTTTATTTTGATGGTCGTTGTCGCAATCTAGGCTAACAAGTGTTTTAGCTATACTAAATTCACCTCTAAATATTGCGGCCATCAAGGCTGTATTTCCTCGGTTATCTTCAAGGCAAGCATTGGCGCCTAATTGAAGTAAGGTATTTACCGTGCTTTTATTGCCGTGGTAAGTGGCAATCATGAGTGCGGTATAGCCTTTGTTGTTGAAACTATTAATAGGAATGCCTGCATCAACAAATTGCGTTATAACGGCTGTGTCATTGGTGCGCGCGGCAGCAAAGTAATAAGCAAGTAGGTTTTCGTACTGTGTTTGGGTGGATGTTGGCTCATTTACAGCACTTTGCGGCTCATTAGCAAAGCTTGAAAAGCTCATCATTAAAGTAATTATTATAAGTAAATTACGCATACAGTTTACCTTTTTTAGAAAAAGAGGAAGGGGAGTCAGCCCTTCCTCAAGGTTGGGTAAATTATTAAAGTTTAGCGGCTAGTTGCTTCACTTGCTTCATGTCGCCGTTTACAGCGTTGGTTAAGCGCGTACCGTATTCAGTGTCTGCTTTGTAAAAGTGGCTAAGCATTTTGTGCATTACTTTAGCGTCTTTCACTTTACCTAAATCGCCTGCTAGGTTGTTTATTAGGTTAGTACGCTCTTGCTTGCTAAAACCACGGTATAGAACACCTGCTTGTGCAAAGTTTTGCTGCTTTTTAATTGCTGCTTGTTGCACGTAGCCTTTAAGCTCTGTTTGGCTTCTGCGAGCAATTGGGTTTTCTACTACGTTTTCGTGGCTTGGTTGGTAGTTCACGTTACTTGTAGTATTACCGTAGTTCATTGCGCCGTCTTGGTTGTAGTTAACTACGTCAACTTTTGCACGGTTAATTGGCAATTGCTGGTGGTTTGCGCCTAAACGGTACATTTGCGTATCTGAGTAAGAAAATACACGCCCTTGTAATAGTCTATCTTCAGAAGGCTCAATTCCTGGAATTACATTTGCCGGTGCCATTGCAACTTGTTCAGTAGATTGAAAGAAGTTAGTTGGCATACGGTTTAATGTCATCGTGCCTACTTTTGTTTCTTTTACATCTAACCACATTTTAGTTGCATCAAGTGGGTTGTAGTCAAAGTCACCTAACTGAGATGGATCAAGTGTTTTAATGTATAAGTCCCATTTAGGGAAGTTGCCTGCATTTACTTGCGTGTATAAATCTTGCGTTAAATGTTGAAAGTTTTTACTTTGTACTTCAGCTACTTCTTTAGCATCAAGGTTATCGATACCTTGCTGACTTACCCAGTGAAACTTAACGTATTTTACATCGCCAGATTTGTTAATCATTTTGTATGCGTGTACGCCCCAGCCATCCATTTTACGAAGGCTTGCTGGTGTACCGTAGTCGCTGTAAACCCACGTTAGCATGTGAGTTGAGCCTGGCTCGTAAGAGAAAAAGTCAAAAAGACGGTTAGGATCTTGAATGTTATCTACCGGAGATGGCTTTAACGAGTGAACCATATCTGGAAATTTAATCGCATCACGAATAAAGAACACAGGTAAGTTATTACCTACTAAGTCCCAGTTACCTTCGTCTGTGTAAAACTTTGTTGCAAAGCCGCGTGGATCACGCAGTGTTTCAGGGCTACCTTTAGAGTGAATTACTGATGAAAAACGAACAAATACGTCGGTTTCTTTACCAGCCTCTGCAAAGGGTGCTGCAATTGTTAAATCATCTAGTTCTTTTGATGCTACAAACACGCCGTGTGCGCCAGTACCACGAGCATGTACAACACGCTCAGGAATGCGCTCACGTGCAAAACGTTGTAGCTTTTGAATTAGTTGTACATCTTCAAGTAATACACTGCCGCGCTCGCCTGCAGTTATTGAGTTTTGGTTATCGCCAACTGCTGCGCCATTATCTTTTGTTAATGTAGTTGCTGCACTTACTGGTATTGCCATTGCTAGTGCTAGAGCACTCAGCGTTAATGTTGTTTTGTTATTAATAGTCTTCATTGTCAACCTCGTCTTAATAAATGTGCCAGCGTTGTTGCAGGCTGTTTAACTGTTAACGAGTGTATTAACAAAACGAGTTTCGGTAAAATTGATTGTTTAGATTGTTGTAATCATAAAATTAGATTGAAGGGCGTTTAGTTTACTGTCTAAATAAGTTGCTAGCGCGCTTATTCGACCTTAGTCGTAATCGTAAAATTGAAGTTAATGAAAATACAGACTATTTCATATTTAATGCATAAATATTCACCAGTATGGTGCGTTTTAATTTATCAATATGTTGACTTATTATTACAATAAAGAGAATATGCTCAATCACTGAGCTTATGCTCAAGTTGAGGTTGCACCAAAGTAGGTGCATAAAAAGGGGCAATATGAATACTAAAATAGAATTAGTTATTTTTGATTGTGATGGCGTTGTTATCGATAGCGAAATATTAAGTGCGCAGGTATTAATAAACATGCTCGCTGATATTGATGTGAATATTGACCGTGCGTATGTACAACAACACTTTTTAGGTTGTAACTTTAAAACAGTCACACAAAATTTATTTGATACCTTTAATGTAACCTTAGCTGAAAGCTTTGAAGCCGATTACCGAGAAGCACTTTTAAAAGAGTTTGAAACGGCACTGATACCAACAAACAATATTAAAGATGTTTTACAGCGATTATCGGTAGCGTGTTGTATAGCTACAAGCAGTAGTCCTAAACGCACAGCCAAGGCATTAAACGTTGTAAATCTTGAGCAGTACTTTAATAAGGTATTTACCTCAAGTGAGGTGAAAAACGGTAAACCAGCACCAGATTTGTTTTTACATGCCGCTGAGCAAATGGGTGTTAAACCTCAACATTGTTTAGTGATTGAAGACTCTAAAGCGGGCGTGTGCGCAGCACTTGCCGCAAACATGCAGGTCCTGCATTACAGTGGTGGCACTCACATGCAAGGCGCAGTGAACTTTGTTCACCAAGCTTATCCAGATGTTGCGCATTTAACGCACTGGGATGAGTTTTATAAACAGTTTACGGCATTACAAACACAGTAATAGAACAGTGCGTTACGCTTTTACACTGACAAAGCATAACGCTCAATGCATAAAGTATTAAATAGATATAGTAGTAGCATTATAAGAAGACACAGTATTGAGTTAATTATTAATTTAAACATTAAACATATATTTAAATTAATAATTAGTGCTGTGTTTAAAACAATAGGAAAATACCATGGCATCAAGTCCACACACACAAACATTTAAAGATGTTAACGAAGAGCAGCTTCCCGTTGCTAATAGCAAGCTTCATGGTTGGAAGCATTTTGCAGGTTTATACGCTGGAGAACACGTAGCGGCAACTGAGTTTGTTATTGGTGCAACGTTTGTTGCATTAGGCGCTTCGACAATCGACATTTTATTAGGTTTATTAATTGGTAACCTTTTAGCTATGTGTTCTTGGTGGTTAATTACAGCCCCAATTGCTGTTGAAACCCGATTAAGCTTATATAATTACCTAAATAAAATTGCGGGTAATTCAATGACCAAGCTCTACAACTGGGCAAACGTCATCATATTTAGTGTTATATCGGCCGCCATGATCACTGTATCATCCACGGCCGTTCGGTTTTTATTTGATATACCTGCTCAACTTGATTGGTATCCTAATAGTTTATCATTTGTTGCTATTGTACTGGCAGTAGGCTCTATTGTTGTATTTGTAGCTATGTATGGTTTTTCTACGGTTGCTGACTTTTCTAAGCTATGTGCACCATGGTTATTTGTTATTTTTATAGCGGGTTCATTTGCACTTTTCCCAGAACTTTCTAACCATGTAATTGGCTCTACTTCATTAAGTAGCTTTAGTGACTTTATGACCATAGGTGACTCCTCCATTTGGACGGGCACGAATGCTGATGGTGAAAAAGGTATTGGCTTATTAGAAGTAATTGGTTTTGCGTGGGCAGCTAACTCTATCACTCACTTTGGCTTAATTGATATGGCAATCTTTAGATTTGCTAAGCGTAAAAGCTATGGTTTGTTTTCAGGCGTAGGTATGTTTTTTGGTCACTACCTAGCGTGGATCTCTGCTGGTATTATGGGCGCGGGTGTTGCTGTATTACTTAAAACAACTATTTCGTCGCTTGATCCAGGTGACGTTGCTTACCATGCTTTAGGTTGGACAGGCTTTGTTATTGTAATTATTGCAGGCTGGACTACAGCAAACGCAAACCTTTATCGCGCTGGCCTTGCTGCCCAATCTATTTTTGTTAATCAGTCTCGTGAGCGTACAACAGCAGTAGTAGGTGTTGTAACGGTTATAATTGCGTGTTTCCCATTTGTATTTTCACAAATGCTACCACTGCTTACTTACGCAGGTTTATTAGTAGTACCTGTAGGCGGTATTGTATTTGCTGAACACGTACTGTTTCCAAAAATTGGTTTAACTCGCTACTGGGCTAAATACAAAAACATTACACGTAGCGTACCGGCTATTGCATCTTGGGCGCTGGCATTAGTATTTGGTTTTGGATTAAATGCTATTGATGTAATGTCGTTTTACTACCTATTTATTCCTACTTGGTTTTTCACAATCATTGTTTACACACTGCTTGCTAAAAAATATGGCGCAGGTGAAGACTACACGCAAGAAATTGCTGCTGAAGAGCAAGAGTTACAAGCAATTAAAGAATACCAAGAAAGCCAGGCCAAAGACTTAAAAGCGCCTATTATCGACAGCTCTGTATTTACAAAAGTACTAAACGCTGTATCAACAATTTCATTATTGATTATTTTTGGATTTGCCAGCCAAGTGATGTTTTTTAGCGACACGATGAGCGTATACGGCGATAACAAATCTCAATTTGAAATAGCTTGTTTTATTTGTACTGTGATTTATTTTGCTAGTGCTTACTGGTCTTTAAAACGCCACAAAACACTTAATGCAGTCGCATAGTATATAACCCCTTTTTATAATTAATTTTTGTTTTAGTAAGGCCGCACCATGACGCAACAACAGCACACTGAAGCTCTAGTAACAGGGCTAAACCAGCAAAGCTTGGCACAATTACCAAGCCATGTAGACACACCAAACTATGACCGTAGCAAGTTAAAGGCGGGTATTGTTCATATTGGTGTAGGCGGTTTTCACCGTGCTCACCAAGCTGTTTATATCAACGAGCTTTTAAAAACGCCAGGTTCTGAGCAGTGGGGCATTTGTGGTGTAGGCCTATTAGAGGGCAACCGTGGGTTGCGCAATACGCTAGTAAAACAAGATTACTTATATACGCTAACGGTAAGACACCCAAATGGGCAAATTGATAACAAAGTTATAGGCTCTATGATTGACTTTTTATTTGCCCCTGAGGACAAGCAAGCAGTAATTAATAAACTTGCTCATAGCGATACGCATATTGTGTCGTTAACTATTACCGAAGGTGGTTATAACTTTAACCCAGTAACGGGTGAGTTTGATTACAGCAATCCTGACATCGTTAACGATATTAATAATCCAAACGACCCAATTACAGCGTTTGGTTACATTACTGCAGCGCTTAAGCTTCGTAAAGATCAAGGCCTTGATGCGTTTACAGTGCAGTCGTGCGATAACATTCAGCACAATGGTAACGTTACACGCAAAATGCTTTTAGCTTTTGCAGCAGAGCAAGATAAAGAATTAAGCGAGTGGATTGCCACTAACGTTACGTTCCCAAATGCAATGGTTGACCGTATTACGCCAGTATCTAAGAAGAGCGATATTGATTACGTTGTTGATACTTATGGTGTTAGTGACGAGTGGCCTATTACGTGTGAGTCGTTTACACAATGGGTGATTGAAGACTCATTTTGCTGCGGACGCCCGGATTGGGATAACGTAGGTGCACAATTTGTATCTGACGTAACACCGTATGAAACAATGAAAATACGTTTATTAAATGCAGGCCACTCAGTACTTGGTTTATTAGGCTCTGTACATGGTTATGGCACAATTGACGAAACAGTATCAGATCCTTTGTTTGCTGAGTATTTACGTGCATTTATGGACAAAGAAGTAACGCCTAATCTTGAGCAGTTAGAAGGTATCAACCTTGAAGTGTATAAAGATACACTAATAGAGCGCTTTGCTAACCCAAATATCAAAGACAGCTTGTCGCGTATTTGTTCAGAGAGTGCCGCTAAACTTCCTAAGTTTTTAATTGCTACTATTAACGAGAATATCGCGCAAGGCCGTGATGTTTCACTTGCCACGCTTGTTATTGCTGCATGGTGTTTTTACAGTGATAAAGGTGAAGATGAGCAAGGTAATAAGCTTGAGGTAATAGATGCAATGCAAGGTGAGCTTCATGAAGCTGCGGCTAAAACAGCGACTGATGACCTTGCATTTTTATCATTAACAAGCTTGTTTGGCAGCTTAAATGAACAAAGCGAATTTACTTCTCATTATAAAGATAATGTTGAAGCGCTATATGCACCTGCGAGCAAAATTAAAGCAATTATGAAAAACGTACTTGAGCCTAAAGGTAAGTAATAATGAGTATTTTAATTAACTCTAAACAAGGTAAAGACGTAAGCGTAAGTTGCTTTGGCGAAGTACTATGGGATTGTTTTGCAACAGGTAAACGCTTAGGTGGCGCGCCACTGAATATGTGTGTACGTATTAACTCGCTTGGCATTAAAGCCGACATGATAAGTGCAGTAGGTAACGATGAGTTAGGTACTGAGCTCCTTGGCGAGATAAAAGCTAAAGGTGTTAGCTGCGAATATATTGCCGTTAATAACGACAAAGAAACCAGCACCGTACAAGTTACTTTAGATAAAAGCGGCTCAGCCAGTTACGAAATTGTAGCGGATACGGCCTGGGATAACATTACACTTACCGATGCGTTAATTGAAAAAGTTAAAGCTAGCGACGTATTTGTATTTGGCAGCTTAATTGGTCGAAGCGAAGCATCACTTGCTACATTAAACCAGTTAGTTGATGTAGCAAACTTTAAAGTATTTGATGTTAATTTACGTGCGCCACATTACACGTTAGATACGTTAGTTGATTTAATGAATAAAGCCGACTTTATCAAGTTGAACGATGAAGAGCTTTACGAAATTGCTAAAGCAATGGGCTGTAAGTTTCATTCACTTGAGCAAAACTTAGCGTTTATTGCAGAGCAAACGAATACTGAATACCTATGTGTAACAAAAGGCAGCCACGGCGCATTACTTACCGTAAAAGGTAAGAATTACTACAACTCAGGCTATTTAATTAGCGTTGTAGATACTGTAGGCGCTGGAGACTCATTCTTAGGTTCGTTAATTTATCAGTTATGTAGTAGTGATTGTGCCCAGCATGCCGTTGATTTTGCATGTGCTGTAGGCGCTATGGTTGCCGAAAGTGCCGGTGCCACACCTACACTCACTCATGAACAAATCAACGAATTTATGAGCCCGACATAGTTTAAAAATTCACAGTTGCACCCAATCATTGTGTGTGTAAGCGGTTTTACCTTTTAGGTAGAGCCGCTTTTTTTTCATTAATTTTTATTTAATGTTTACACAGTGAGCAAAGCGCCTAAAAAGTAACTCAAATCCGCCAAGGTATTAGCTATTCGTCTTATTGCTCGGTGCTTAATCCTTTGTTAATGTTCGTCGATTATTCACGGATTGAAAAGGCGGGGCGGGATTTATGCGCTCTATACACAAAATACAAAAAGAGAAACGTGCTTTATGATCATCTTTTTTATCTGTATCACTATATTAATACTTGGTTATAAATTTTATAGCCCATTTGTAGAAAAACAAGCAGGTATGGACTCAACCGTTGATACACCTCAAAAGCGCTTTAGCGAAGGTGTTGATTATGTTGCTATTCACCCTGTGCGTGCATTTTTAATTCAATTTTTAAATATTGCTGGCGTAGGTCCTATTTTTGGTCCTATTTTAGGTGCGCTTTACGGCCCGGTTGCTTTAGTATGGATTGTACTTGGTAACGTATTAGGCGGCGCTGTTCATGACTTCTTCTCAGGTGTGATGAGCATTAAAGAAGATGGCAAAAGCTTACCTGAAATTGCAGGCCATTATTACAACGTAGTATTTAAAGGCTTTATGCTGATATTTACCGCTATGCTACTGTTTTTTGTAGGCGTTGTATTTATTATGAGCCCAGCGGGCTTGTTAAGTAACTTAGATGTTTTTCAAGATACGTTTTTTGCTAACAATACCTTTTGGGTACTTGCCATTTTAGCGTACTACTTTTTAGCAACGTTACTACCAATTGACAAAATCATTACTAAATTTTACCCAATCTTTGGCGCACTAATGATTGTAATGACCGTTGCAATCGCCGTTTCATTATTAATTAATGCTCCACATTTGCCAGTGGCGGGTGACTTTTTAGCGTACTTTGAGGCTGACCACGCGCACGATTTTTTAGAGCCTAACCCAGATGGTTTGCCAACGTGGCCATTACTGTTTATTACAATTACATGTGGTGCTATTAGTGGATTCCATTCTACTCAAGCGCCTATTATTGCCCGCTGCTTAACAAACGAAAAATACGTACGCCCAGTATATTACGGTGCAATGATGTGTGAAGGCATTGTAGGCTGTGTATGGGCACTTGCTGGTATTGCAGCTTTCCCTGAAGGCTATGCAGGCTTAAAAGCATTGCTTGACCAAGGTGGTCCAGGCTTAGTTGTTAACCATGTAGCAAATAGTTACTTAGGTGTACTTGGTGGCATTATGGCGATTATTGCCGTAGCTGTTTTCCCAATTACATCGGGCGATACAGCGTTCCGCTCACTGCGCTTAACGGTTGTTGATGCATTTAATATTCCGCAAAGCTTACGTAACCGTTTATTGTTAGCGATCCCTATTTTAACTATTGCTTACTTTATGACTAAGTTAGATTTCTCGTTGATTTGGCGCTACTTTGCATTTTCAAACATGTTGCTTTCAACAAGCGTACTATGGCTTGCTACTAAGTACTTATTTGATAGACGTGCTTTTCACTGGATAGCAAGTGTACCTGCGGTTATTGCTACAGGTGTAACATTGTCATACATAATGACAGCGGCGATTGGCTTTAACTTGTCTGCCGATTTAGGCAAACCTATTGGCGCAGCAGTCGTTATTATTGGTTTAATTGCTTTAGTTTTTGTTCACTCTAAGCATAAAGAAAATGCCGCAGCGTAAGCGCAGCATTTTATAAATCACAAAAAAACGAGCTATTTAATAGCTCGTTTTTTTATGCGTAAAATAATTGATCAGTACTTTAATTAAGAGCGTAGCTACTCATATGCAGCCTAGTCATTACGCTGGCTGTGTGGCAAGCTCAAAGTAGCTATTATCATCAAGTGTTTTGCTAATCATCATCGCGCCTTCAAGTAGACTTACGGTTTGAATTGCAGCATGTTTAGGTTGCTGCTCACCATTGGCTAGGTGCGCCTCAGTAAGCCATTCTAAATTTTGATTAAAAAAACGTTTAACTTCAAAGCGCACCTTTTCTGGCAAGCTGTCACTTTCAGCACCAAGTAAGCCGCATAGGCACATTTTTTTATCAAAAAGTAAGGCGCTCCTAAACAGCTGTGTATAAACCTCAATAGGGTTTTTACCGTTAGCTTTGTGTTCACTTGGCGAGCCTAATGCATTTAAAAACGCATTAGTGTATTGATGAGCAAGCTCAGCGCCTAAATCAGCTTTAGTAGGAAAATGGTAATGAACACTGGCACTTTTAATACCTATTTCGCTTGCCAGTTCCCTAAAGCTAAAGTTACTGTAGCCACCAAGGCGAACTTTGTTTTCTGCTGCTTTAAGTAACGCTTCTTTTTTACTCATTTTAATTATACCTTGCTTGTAATGCAGAAATTATCGACCAGTAGGTAGTCGTTTTCAAGTCATTTATTGTTAAATAAATGGCATCTGCTCAGCTGCTCATCAATAAACATTCGAATAAATAGTAAGTTTAAAATTTGACATAAAATTACTTTAATTATATAAATTACCTATCGATAGGTAGGTTATTGTGCTTTCGATATCCAACTAATTTAATAACAGGTGATTTATGAAAATTTATGACGTAGAAAACTTCCCAAACCCATTACGTGTTCGTATAGCATTAGCTGAAAAAAATGCGACTGAGCATGTTGAATTTGTTCCAGTAGATTTACTTAATGGCGAGCATAGAACAGGCGCTTTTTTAGCAAAAAACCCTTTGGCAGGTGTACCTGTGCTTGAGCTTGATGATGGTACATTTATATCTGAAAGCACAGCTATTACAGAATACATTGATACTGCTTTTGAGGGGCCATCATTAATGGGTGAAACTGCAAAAGAGCGTGCAGTGATTAATATGATGCAAAAGCGAGCTGAGTCTATGGTGCTTGACGCTGTGGCTACTTATTTTCATCATGCGACAGATGGTTTGGGTCCCGAACTTGAAACGTACCAAAATGCAGACTGGGGTAAAAAGCAGGGTGAAAAGGCGCAACAAGGTTTAAGCTATTTTAATGATGTACTAGCACAATCAGCATTTGTTGGCGGTGAGCAGTTTAGTATTGCAGATATTACTTTATACGCAGGCCTTGTATTTGCTGGGTTTGCACAAATCGCTATTCCTAGTGAGCTTACTCATTTAATAACATGGCAAGAGAAAGTGGCACAACGAGAAAGTGTTGCTGCTTAAAACACACTTTAATAGGAGCTTTAAATGAAAATACTAGCCGATTTTAGTCAGCGTGTTGTGGTGCATAGCCAAACATTAGACTGGGTTGCTTCACCTATGCCTGGTGTAGATAGGCGAGCACTTGATAGAGTAGGCGATGAAGTTGCGCGTGCAACTAGTATTGTACGTTATGCCCCAGGCAGCGAGTTCTCTCCTCATGTACATACCGGAGGTGAAGAGTTTGTGGTGCTTGAAGGGGTATTTCAAGACGAGCATGGCGATTTTCCACAAGGCTCCTATATTCGTAATCCGCCACAATCAAAGCATAAACCAGGCTCACAAAATGGCTGCATAATATTTGTGAAACTTTGGCAATTTCAACCACAAGATAGAACCCATGTACGCCTACAAACGCAATACATGGGCAGCGTGAAACACGCGGCATTTAAAGGGCTTGCCATTACGCCGCTTTATAAAGATGACTATGAAGACGTGAGCCTATTGCACTTTGAAGCCGGTGCTAACATGCAAGTTAGCGCAATGGGTGGTGGTGAGTTACTTGTGCTTGAAGGCGAGGTAAGTGAGCAATCAGATGTACTAGTAAAACACAGCTGGTTAAGGCTACCCATTAATACTGATCTTAATATAACCGCTGGTAAGCAGGGTGCAAAAGTGTGGCTAAAATTAGGGCACTTAACCGATGTAGATAAGCAAATAGCGCGTGTGCAAAGTGCTTAACAATTACCATTATTCAGCAGTATTGTTTGATTTAGTTCAGGATTAATTAACTTAATAGGGTGTACTTTTATAGCTTAACTCAGCCAATGTTTGGCATTTGAATGTAGTTACTACTAACTTAACTAGAACAATTGAAGTCTTAGATTTTAATTAATTCAACCAACAGGCTGTAAATAAAATAAGCGCACCCGATTAAGGAGAGCTGCATGGTACACACAACACATGGTTTATCTATTGGTATTGAACGCGCAGGCAGAGAATTCTTTTTAAAACTAAAAGCTGTGGGAACGCTAACCCATGAAGACTATAAAGTAATTACCCCCATGATCGATTCTGCCCTTGGCGAGGTTAAACACCCTATAGCAAATGTACTTATTGATGCCAGTGAGCTAGAAGGCTGGGAGCTTCGCGCCGCATGGGATGATTTAAAGCTTGGCGTAAGGCACTCAAAAGAATTTAATAAAATTGCTATTTATGGCAATCAAGAATGGCAAGCCCGTATGGCCAAAATAGGCAATTGGTTTATTTCAGGCGAGGTGCAATACTACGAAAACGCCACCGCCGCCATAGATTGGCTAGATGAATAACGTGATTAAAAACGCATAAGTTGCAGCACCCTAAAGGGGGCTTTTTTATGTATAGGAGCATTATTAAGTAGTTGGATTTGCTTTATTTGAGTTGTTAATACTGCTATACACTAATTATTATTCAAACTACATATTATAAAAATAATGAAACACATACTTGCCCTTATTCTATTAGTCATATTTTCTGCGTCAACTCAGGCAAAAGATAACACTATATTTTCGCCCGTGAGCGATTTGTTTTTAGCTGTATCTAACTTTGATCATGAAAAAATGCGCGCGGCTGTTGATGATTCATTCCTGCTTTTAGAGCACGGTGAAGTATGGACCATTGATGACTTTGTAAATGTTGTTAAGCCCGCTGATTACATCAGAACGAATTATTTTAGTGTTATAAATTCGCGTGTAGAGGGAGACGTTGCGTTTATTAATTACTGGAATAAAGCCAATTTCAAAAACACCGAAAAGAGTGCAGATATTTATTGGTTAGAAAGCGTAGTTGTATCAAAAGTGGGCGACAAGTGGCTGTTATCGCAAATGCATTCAACCCGTTTACCTCAAGGTGAAAGTCCAAAGGGTGTTACTTTTATTAAGCAATAACTATTAATTAGCTTAAAGCCCCAGTTTATGGGGCTTTAACTGTTTAAATTACATCAGCTAGCACTGGTAACGCCGGAAAAGCACCTTTAGCCAAACACGCTTTAGAGCCACATTTAAGTGTAGGGTGCTAATGTCTTGCCAATTTATATGCGCTAAATGCGCTTGCGTTAATAATACATCGGCTGTGTTATGGCGATAAAAGCCAAAACTACGTTCGCCTGTTTTATCAAGGCTTACTATTACCATTGCGGTTTGTGAGCCAGCAATGACAAATAAATAGTCTGTATTTACATTATATTGCGCTAATGCATTATTTAATTGATTGGCAAAATGATCATCCCCTTTACCACCACAAAATGCAGCCTCACCGCCGAGTTTTGCATAGCCAACAGCTACATTGGCAGGTGTATCGCCAGGTATAGGTAAATAGGCCGAGTTATGAGCATCTTGTGGCAGCATATCAATTAATAGCTCGCCTAAGCACAGGAGTTTTGTCATTTTGAATATCCTAAAAAGCCTAGCAAGGCTAGGCTAAAAACGTGAAGGGTGTTGTGTTATTTATTCATACTTTAAAAGGCGCTACAGTGATTGCTCACCGTAGCGCAATACACACAATTAGTTAAAAGCGTATTTTAAAGTAACCGACGTTGTGCGACCGTTAATAGTACGGGCGCGAATAATGTCGTTTTCAGGTATTGAACCTTCTTCAGCTTCTGTAATACCTACTGTATCGAATAGGTTGTTTACATTAAGCGCAAGGTTTAAGTTTTCAGATAAGTCGTAGCTTACAAATGCATTTACTTATGTAGCCGTCAAACTTAAGGTCGTTGTTATCTTGAGCGTAAGCATCAGTTGTACCAATAAAGCTTACACCTGCCGCGCCTTTATCGTAGTTGCAGCGCGCCATTAGTGAGTAAATTAAATCCGCTTGGCGACGTGGTGTGTTACCTACAACTTCAGGAGTTAGCGCATCTTTTGCAATTTCTGCATCGGTCCAAGTAAAGTTACCTCTAAAGTCCCACGCACCTACACTTAAACTAAAAAGCCTAACTGCTTTAAAGCTATGCTAATACAGTGCTATATGACTTAAATAACATTATTAATTTTTTGTGACACTTGGCTGATTGAAGATTTTTAATTGAGGCGCTAACTTCATCTATAATTTGTGTTTACGCTTCTTTTATTAGGGCCTTATATAGGCTAAATAAGTGATTGCTAAATTAGGCTATGTATATCCACACACAGCCTAATATCACCTACAAGTCTCTTAAAGCTTGCTGAATAGGGGTTTTAAGTAATTTAACTAAAGGCGACAAAGTTGCAGTTACACACAATATTAGTGTGGTTAAAAGTGCGATGAATAATGCAAGTAAGTCAAAGCCAAGTAAAGTTGATCCAATCAATTTATAAAAAATAAAACACGTAATGAGCGCCAATATAAAAGCAAAGAGTATTTGTTTGCAGCGATTAAAAACGATAAAACCGTCAGTAGCCCCTATAGCTAACAATACACAAATAGATTGTTTATCTAGCCTAAGTTGCGCGAGTACTTGATACCATAAGCCACTAAAGATCCCTGCAAGAATGATCAGTGTAATTATTAATCCAAACCAAAGTAAATCAGTTGATTGTTGATCAAATTTGGCCAAAATATCTGCTAATGTTGCTGCTTTATGGATATTAATATTTGAGGCTTGTTCGCTTAACCAACGATTAAAGTCACTGTTGTTACTAAGTGCGTCAATGTTGCTTGATAGAATTGAAAAATTTTTTAACACTTCCTCATCATATATATTCAAGGGTAAATATAAAGTGGGCATAATGCTTTGCCTGCGACCCCAATGAGGGATATCCTCACTGATCCCAATAATTGTGAGTTGCTGGTTTTCTAAACCGTAACTAATCGTCGTGCCAATGAGTGAACTCAGCTCTTGCGTACTACTTAAATGCTTAGCAAGGGCGTGGTTGATGATCACACCATTTTGCCAATTAGCTAATTGTTTCCCTTGAACATCCACATCAAGTAAATCAAAAAAATGGCTACTTACATAGCTTGTTTTGATATCCATAGCTTCCTTTGCACCTTGCCCAGCAAGCGTATACTGTTGTAATTTTTCAAAAGGGGATGACAAAATTACTGCTTGCGGGTCTACTTGCTGTATCTTATTTAAGGCTTGGCGCCAAGAAATCGCAAAGTGTCCAGAGTCTACACTTACCTGAGCAACAGATAAGTTAATATTGCTGTGTTTATATTTTTGCCACTGAGAGAGAACAACATTACTCAGCGCATAGGTGGCTGTTAGAGCAACGCTTAATTGAATGACTAAAATTCCTCCGGCTAACGCCTTTTGAAACAACGACACCCGAGTATTTGCCATACGAGTAAACAATGATCCCTTGAGCAAATTTACAAGGGGGATGAGTGAACATAAAATTACGCTCACAGTTATCATTGCGATTGCACTGATAAAACTTACACTATCTACAGACAAGTATTTATCAGTAAATAATAATTGGTAGCTGGTACTGCTAGTTATTAACTGACTAAGCAAGTATAAACTTAATACACTAAGCAAACTTATTACCACGATTTTCAGACATGAAAAAAGGAGCGCAGGTCGAATAAAGTCGTTCGATTGTGCGCCTAACAACTGTAAGGTTTTATACTCATCGGTAAACACAATTGCTTTACTGCTGGAAATTGAAAATAAACTAAATGTTAAAATAAAAAACAGTGTAACAATTAAACCTAATAATAACTGCCATAGTAGTACCATATGCTGATACGACTTAGGGTCAAAATTTATGCCCGAAAAAATAACTAGCGGCAATGGTGATTTACCAAAAGACATACCTTTAACACTTAAATCTATACTCTCCAATTGTTTTTTTGTTTGCTCAGGATCAAAAGACATTTTTGCAGAGAACACGCCATAATATAAAGGTGCAGCTTGTAAAAATCGGTCTACCATTGAGTCATTGGTAAAAGGAGTGGAATAGCGCAAAATATCTTCTGGTAGCCATACATCGACATGATTAACTCCCACTTGATTGTATTTTTTATTTAAAACCCCAAGAATTTGTATACCTCGCTCAAGGCGTTTATAGGAAAGTATTTTTCCTTTAATATTAGCATCACTTTTGAGTGTTTCTCGCCAAAACTTTTCAGTGATCCACGCACCAGACACTTTGTTATTTTTTAGCACGTCAATCGCTAAATTGTCGGCCATATTAGGTGAAAAAATAGCACTTCTGACATTGCTTAACTTTGCGTTATCAATTGAAAAGTTGAATTCTTTAAACACGAGCCATGATACATCTTCAACCATTGGTAGTGTTTTTAGCTGATCAAGCGCTTGTTTACTAACTGCACTTAACCGGTTATCTTCGCTCAACCTGCCTAGTGTATACAAAGGCTTATTTGTATTGGTCCAGCTTGGGTTTTCATAAAAAAGCATGCTGCCTAAGCGCAACGCGATACTTAAAAGGGCGGCGGTTAAAGCAAATCCAAGTAATAATATAGCCAGTTTTAAATATTGCCCACGCCAACGTCGCCATTGTGTCAACAGCTCAAAGCCTAGATTACTTACCATCATAATCTATCCGTCCATCTAAAATTCTGATTCGGCGCTTGCAGCGTTGTGCAACGCTTTCATCGTGTGTAACGACGATGAGTGTGCTGCCTTTATCACATAGCGTATGTAATAACGCCATTACTTCATCACCCGTAGCTTGATCAAGGTTTCCCGTTGGTTCATCCGCTAATATCAGCGCAGGTTTATTTACCAGAGCCCTTGCAATGGCAACACGTTGCTGTTGGCCACCCGAAAGCTTATCTGGCGTGGTGGCGTGTTTGTCTAGTAACCCCACATCATTAAGCGCCTCTTTTGCACGGTCAATGTACTCACTAGATTTTATGGCTTTATTAAAGCGCATAGGCTGCACTACATTCTCCAGCACTGTCATACTGGCTATTAAATTAAAGTTTTGAAATATCCAGCCTATGTGGGCATTGCGCACCAAACTCTTTTGTTTACGGGTCAACGCTGTAATGTTTTCACTACGTAGTAAATAGTTACCAGCCGTTGGTTCATCGAGTAAACCAATAATAGATAATAGAGTTGACTTACCACTACCAGAAGGGCCCAAAATAGCGATTGATTCACCATCATTGATTGTTAAATTAATGTCTTCCAATACAGGCTTGGCATTGGCTGAAAATGACTTTGATACTTGTTCTAACGTAATTAACTGCTCCACTGTGCGCTCCTTAGCTGGGGTTGTTGTTTTTATTGTTATACCTATTTTTATTTTTACATCGCTTTTATAATTCAGTTAAATCATTTGGAAGTGTGCTTAATACTAAATCCCCTTCATTTAACCCAGCTAAAATTTCAATATATTGCTCACCCTGTAAGCCTATTGTTACTTCTTTAGCAAAAATTTCTCCCTCTTCGTATATATATACATTTTGTGTTAGCTGGCGAGGATTTAAATAAATGGGTTTGGCGATACGTAATGCGTTTTCTTTGTCTGCTACTAATACGTTGGCAGCAATAGATAAGTTACTGATTGCAGATGTAGGTACTTGCTGTATAAATGCAGCTTCTAGTTTTATTTGATTCGCCTCAATACTTGGAAACACCCGCACAACTTTTGCGTTATATAAAGTACCTTTAATTTCAACCTTCACAGGCATGCCTATTTTTATAGTATCAGCTGCGCTTGCGGGGGCGAGTAATTCGGCATAAAGGCTATTTTTATCTGATAGTTTAGCCAGTACCGTTCCTTTACTCACGGCTTGCCCAACATCAATTTCATCAAGTAACTCTGTTAAAATACCACCTTGTGAGGTTTTTATTTCAAGATTTTGTACATCACTGTATGTGAGGGCAAGCTGTTGTTTTTCAGATTCAAGGGTTAGGTCTAATGCTTTTTCCTCATACTCACGCGCCGTTAAAAAAGCTTTTTCACTGCGTTTTGTTAAATCTAATTTTAAGCGAATTTGTTCAAGCCGCGTTTTAGCTTTTAAAAAATCAAGTTCACTTAGTAGCTGCTGTTTATGTAATACATCTAAAGTGGCAATTTCTTGCTCTGCAAATTTTAGTTCGCTTTGCGCCATAGCAACGTCGTTAGCCAGTTGTGTTGCTTCGCGCTGTAATTTAGCTAGTGCTGATACATGCATTGCTTGTGCTTTTTGCCAGTTTAATTTTGCTATATCGTATTGGCGTAATAACTGCGGATTAGATAACGTAAGTACAACGGTATTGCTGGCTAAATGACTACCCGGCAGCACATTTAATTGGCTTACATGGCCATCAATTTGTGCCACTAAACTACTTGACACGCGGGGTTTTAACCGACCAAACACGGCAACTTGCTGCTGTACTGCACCTTTTTCTACCGCTGAATATTTGATGTCGTACGCTTTATTACTAAATAATACCGTTAGCACAAGCCAAATTGTTGCCACTAATACCAATACACCCGAAGCAAACAGTAAAACAGTTCTCGATTTTATTAAGTTGGAATCTTGCTTTGGAATAGTTAACATTTATTGCCCTTTTAGCTACTAAGCACGCATGGCGCTAAAAATTAAACACTATTGCGGGTTGAACCCGATTAATGGGATCTCAATTAAATACCACGGGATAGTCGCGTGTTTTTGCATGGTCAGTGCAAAGCGTTTACGGCGTTTGTTTACTTTTATAAGTGCGTCTGTAAAAGCTCCTCCTTCTGAATAAAGATATGTTCCATCTTTTGGATCTGTAGGTGCATCAAAATATAAAAATACATAGTGGGTGTTTTCAGGAACTTGTATATTTGTAAAAGCGAGTAACTCCTCTGTAGTGATATTAATAGTCAACTTTTGGTTAGTTACTAGATCTTTTAAATCAGGGGCAACTTTAATGGCTTCTTCATAGCTGAGCCAATGATTGTTTTTGATATCAAATAAGTATCCAGCTTCTGTGTAAGCATGCCCTCCGGCATTTAAAAAAAACTGCTCAAAGGTATCAAAGCGCTTAGTGGTGCCACGATGCCACTGTTCTACTTTATTGGCTTGGTCAGTAAAGCTTTTCATTTCTTCAGTGATCTGTATATCGGCAAAGCTGCTTGTATGGGTAAAAAGCAACCCAGCAAAGGCAAGTTTTAGAAGGTGTTTTATCATTTTAATCTCCATTTAAAATATCAAAACTCTATTGCGGCTTAAACCCTATTAATGGGATCTCAATTAAATACCAAGGAATAGTAGCGTGCTTTTGCAGGGTCAGCGCAAAGCGTTTACGCCGCTCATAACTTTTTATTAATAGTTTTTTAACTTCAGGATCGGAAGAATAGTGAGCAGCAAACATATACGTCTTTTTTTTGGCGTTAACGGGTTTATCAAAGTATAAATATATATAGTGGGTGTTTGCAGGCACTTGTATATTTGTAAAAGCGAGTAATTCCTCGGTGGTAATATTGATATTGAGTTGTTGTTGGCTGAGTAGACCATTTAAATCAGGGGCAACTTTAATGGCTTCTTCATAGCTGAGCCAGTGATTGTTTTTGATATCAAATAAGTACCCCGCTAATGTGTAAGCATGGCCTCCGGCATTTAAAAAAAACTGTTCAAAGGTATCAAAGCGCTTAGTGGTGCCACGTTGCCATTGTTCTATTTTATTGGCTTTATCTGTAAAGCGGATCATTTCCTCAGCGTCGTAAACCTCGGCAACACTGGTTGTATGGGTAAAAAGCAATGCAGTAAAGGCAAGTTTTAGAAGGTGTTTTATCATTTTAATCTCCATTTAAAAACAGTAACGACTCCATACTGTTACTGTGTGACTATCTAATATTAAGGGCAATTAATAGTACAAGGATCGGCCTCAGTGCAGATTAGTTCTTGACCTCCAGGCCCTTGCGCTTGACAAGCGAATTCTCCATTTTCCCAGCTACAAGTGCTATCACCGCACGCTGCATACACACCAATACTCACACTGCTTACGAATACACCAATAATTACTTTTTTGATAGTATTAGTCATTATTAAATCTACATATAAAATGTAAACCCTGAATTGGGTACTTTTTAAATTATCGAACCGCTTTCATTTTGTCAACATCGTGTTTACTTTTCTTTGTGAAGAATTATTTTTGCTTTTTTAAATAAATTCGTTCTATTCGATGAGTTTAAAATTTTAGCGGCTTAAATCCGATTGGGATCTCAATTAATATTACTTTGTAAAGACGCTCAATTGTTCTTCAAGCCAAAGCATAAATGCACTTACGCGCTTGGGTAGGTGGTGCCTATTTGGGTACAAAATGTTGATTGGTAGGTCGGGCATCGCGTATTGAGGCAAAACTTGGACAAGTTCGGCAGATTCCAAATGTTTACTAATACCATGAATAGGGGTTTGAATAAGTCCAAAGCCATTTAGTGCGGCGCTTAAATATGCCTCTGAGGAGTTAACAGTAAGCTGGCTTTTCATCGTTATTGATTGCAATTGATTATTGCTATCTAAATATTCGAAACCCGGATCAGGGATACCAAGTGTTTGACTGTAGCGAACAATGTAATGATTTTTTAGATCGTTAAGAGTTTTAGGTAAACCATGATTTTTTACATAATAACGGCTTACGCAATTTAAAACTTTAAAGCTACCCAAACGTCGTGCAATTAACGATGAGTCGGTAAGTTCGCCCACTCTCACTACGCAATCAAATCCTTCTTTAATGACATCTACTCGTCTATCGGAGCTGCCAAGTTCTATTTCAAGATTTGGGTGCATTTTTAAAAACGAACTTAAGTTTGGAATTATGGTATCTCGACTAACAGCTTGTGGCATATCTACACGTATTCGGCCTGTTAAACCTTTATCTTCACTTACAAATAAATTTTTTAAATCGTCAGCGTCGCTAATAATTCCCAGTGCACGTTGATAAAATAGCTCACCGTCTGAAGTCATATTTACAGTGCGTGTAGTACGGTGTAATAAACGCGTATTTAATGTACTTTCGAGCATGGTTACTGCTTGCGATACACTTGACTTAGGAAGATTTAAGCTTGTTGCTGCTTTAGAAAAACTACTGAGTTGCGCTACTTTAATAAAAATACGTATTGCGTTTAGGTCCTTCATAATACCTCCTATTGTTCGTTTATTTTGAACAGTGTAACTCTTTTCAGCCTGTTTATCTTTGTTGCTTGAAAAAATATACTGGCTTGGAGGTTATTTAACTCCCCGCTTTTATTTTCAACAGGATATAACAATGAACAAACGAATTGCAGTGATCACAGGTGGTAATCGTGGGCTTGGTAAAAGCACGGTGCTTTGCCTTGCAAAGCAAAGTATCGATTGCATTTTTACTTACCGTAGTCATGAAAAAGAAGCAAAAGAGGTTGTAAAGCAAGTACAGGATCTAGGCTCTAAAGCGGTTGCATTGCAATTAGATGTAAGTGATATGCTCGGCTTTGAGGGTTTTGCACAGCAACTACAAAATGTCCTGCAGACTCATTGGCAACAAAGTGAGTTTGATTACTTAATTAATAATGCAGGGGTGGGGCTTACTAGCAGTTTTGCAGACACAAGTGAATCAACTTTTGATACGTTAATAAATATTAACTTAAGGGGAGTATTTTTTGTTACCCAAACATTGTTACCCTTTATAAAAAACGGTGGTCGTATTATTAATTTATCAAGTGGTTTAACGCGTTTTTCATTACCTGGTCATATTACTTATGCAATGACCAAAGGTGCAATAGAAGTAATGACAAGGTATTTAGCTCAAGAACTTGCACCTAAAAATATTACGGTAAATGTTGTAGCCCCTGGTGCAATTGAAACCGATTTTGGTAATGGCGTCGTTCGTGATAACGATGAAGTAAATGCGTTTATTACATCACAAACGGCAATGGGCAGAGTTGGTGTAACAGACGATATAGGGCCTATGATTGCTAACTTATTAGCGGACGAAAACCGTTGGATGACAGGTCAACGGCTTGAGGTATCGGGCGGTATGTATATGTAATCATACCAACCGGCATGAATCTTTGAGCAATTTAGTGAATTAAATTTCACTATAGCGTCGTCTAAATTTTTATTTAGAACAAATAGGTACAAAATTTTTGCCTAGTTATAGCGTAATTTTCTTAACGTTAAGTAGTCCCTATATATAAACAGATTGGTACCATTTATTAAAAAATTATAACTTGAGACAATAAAAAAACCGCTCAGTGAGCGGTTTTTTGCATTTTTTACTAAAGGAAATTTAGTTAGAACGTGTAACGAGCACCTATTGAGTAACGCGGACCGTATTGATTAGCAAATAAGAACTGCTCTTCGTAACGTCCGTAACCTTCTTCGGTGGCATTATTTAAGTTTATGCCATCAAAAAATACCGTTACGTTTTCGTTTACATCGTAGTTAACGCTCATATCCCACTGGCCATACGCTTTAGCATATTGCGGAGGCGCATCAGCTGAACCTTGCGCTTGGCCTACACCAATTAGGTACGAGTCGCGCCATGCGTAAGTAATTTTAACCGATAGGCCGTCTTTTTCGTAAAAACCTTGAAAGTTAGCTGAGTCACTTAAGCCTGTAAGTGGAGCTTGTTGATCTAGGCTTTCGCTATCAAATTCAACGTCGCCATCTACAAACGTTGCGTTAACACCAACACCAAAACCAGTTTCGCCAATTAAGTGCTGAACAGCTATTTCAAAACCATCTACCGATTTACTGTCAGTGTTTTGCGGTTGGCTAATATTCCATGTAATTAGCGGATCGTCGCTGTTTGGTTCAATAACGCCATTTGCATTGCCGTAACCGCTGGCAATCATTTGTGCAAAAATAGCGTCGGTTGTTGCTTGCTCACCACGTGATTCAATATCGCTTACGGCTTGTAAGTAACGAGGGCCGTTTAAAATATCGTGCAAGCCATCAATAGTAGTTTGCGTAATGGTGGTTTGAATAAAGTTATCAACATCTTTTTTGAAGTAACCAACAGATGCGTAGCTGCCTTCTGCGTAGTAATATTCAAGTGATAAATCAAGGTTTGTTGATTCAAACGGCAGTAGGTTTGTATTACCTTGGCTACCTGTACGAGAACCCGGTTTTGGGCTGCCTGTTAAACTACGGCCACCGGCTAAATTACCTAGTGGTGCACGCGACATTGTTTTACCCCAAGATACGCGGGCTACTACGTCTTCAGTTAAATCAACACTTACGTCGATTGAAGGCAGTAAAACATCGTAATCACCTTGTTGTTCTAAGAAGTTATCATCGCCGCCAGCAGCGTATTGCATGATCCACTCAGAGGCGCTTATCCAATTAACTTGATCTTCAACGCGTTGACGTACAGTACTGGTTACGTCTGTTTGCTCGTAGCGTAGACCTGCATTTACTTTTACGTAGTAGTCACTTACATCAAACTCCCAGCTTGATTGAACATAAAAGCTATTAGTGATTTCTTCTACGTAGCTCTCGCTGTCAATACCATCCATATACGCATTAGCTGCGTATGCATCGCCGCCTGTTACATCTGCTGTTAAATAAGCAATTTGACGTGCTACTGCTTCGTCAAAATCGTAGGTGTAGTAGTAATTAGGTTGTAAGTCGCTACCGCCGCCAGCAAATTGATCTAAAAGACCCGACGTATCGTGGCGAGTAAACATGCTATCTGGGAATATTTCTGTGTACGATGGGTTAAAACCAGGGCCACCTACTAAACCACTCCATGCAGTGTAACCACCGGTGTTTTGCTCAGTACGTGATGCGCCAAATTTTACTTTAACTAAACCAATGTCATAACTTTCGTTATACCATGTTGTATGTAACTGTAATTGTTCAATGTTTGATTCACCCGGTGAGTGAGTAAACTGACTAAAGTTTGAATCAATTTCGCCAGGCGTTAATTCACTTGTGCCATTTAACCAATTAACTTGTGCACTTGGAATGTCGCCTGTGCGGTAATCATAAATTTTATTAGCTAGCTGATCAGAACCTAAAATTACTTGGCCGGCACTTCCCAGCCCATTGTCGGCGCCGTTATCAGTTTCGTTCTTAGAGTCGTGGTAATCAAGCTCTACGTGCCACGTGTCGCTAATTTCCCAATCTAGGTTTAAACCAAGTGAGCGTGCTTTTACTTCTGTAGTGCCTTTGTTGGCTGTAAACGAGGCATCGTTACCGCTAATATCAGCATAAACAGCTGTACCATTTTCATCTAGTTCGTAGCCATTAATATTGCTACCAAAGTCGTTCCAAATACCCCAACCAATGCTCTGAGAACCTGTAACTGCTTTACTTGCAGTGTAATCAAGTGTTGCTACAAAGCCATCTACCGGTGCAAACTGAAAAGTAACTTGGCCGTTTGTACGTTCACGCTCTACATCTTCAATAGCGTAGTTCATGTCTTTAGGGAAATAGTAGTTGCCTGATGGGGCTGTGCGGTTATCAACCACGTTGCTGCTATCTAATTCAGGTAGGTCTACATTGGCCTGCCAGCCTTGAATATTGGCACTTTGTTTTTGAAAGTCGCGCTCTTGGTGCGAAAAAGAAAAACCAAAACCAAAGGTGTCATCTACAAATGTGTTGCTATAAACAGCAGAAAGCTCTGGCGTTACATCATCACCCGCTTCGTTAGACGAGTCATGATTAGCTTTAATAGTTGCTGAAAAATTTTGACCTGGCTTTTGGAAAGGACGCGCGGTAGAAATATTAACCGTAGCACCTAAACCGCCGCTTGGTACATCAGCGCGCGCTGTTTTAAATACTTCTAGTGCGCTTACGCCCTCAGATGCAATGTTTTCAAGGTTATACGAGCGCGTATAACCAGTACCTGGCATTTGGCGGCCGTTTAGCGTAATTAAGTTAAACTCAGGGCCAAAACCACGTACCGTAATTTGGCTTCCTTCACCGTTAGCGCGACTTACCGATACACCGGTAATACGTTGAAGAGACTCTGCTAAGTTAGTGTCTGGAAATTTACCCATTTCTTCAGCCGAAATGGCATCTACCACGCCTGATGAATCGCGTTTCATATCCATAGAACGAATAAGTGAACCACGAATACCTTTTACTTCAATAACTTCTACATCAGATGAAACGCTTGTGTCTGCTTCGGCGGCAATAGCTGTATTTAACGTGCTCGCAGCAATGATAAGAGACACAGAAGCCGCAAGTTGGCTCTTTTTAAAATTGAATGTGTTCATAATAGCTCTGCTTTATAAAATGTTGTCAAGAGAGTAGGTGCTGTGTGAGCACCTATATTTGTCAGTTAAAAATGGGTTAAGGGTTAGCAATAGTAACATTATCAACGCGGTAAACTGCGCCTGCACCTAGCCCCCAACCAGGAAATATCATTAATACATCTATCGCACTCACATCTAAACCAGCAGCTGATAAATCAGAAAGTGTATAAGTATATGTTTGCCACTCATTTAAAACAGGAGCTACGCCTTGCATACTTGCAGTTAATTCTAGCTCCACCGCAGAGTCACCTTCGTTTGATTCAACTTTGAAAAACCATGGAGCATCGGGTGTGCTTGGCATACTTGTAACTTTCATGTCGAACGTAATTTGACCAGCGGTTAAAATAGAGCTGGCATCAAATGCTTCGCCGCTCCCGCCAACAGATGTACGGCTGTTAAAACCCATTACGGTAGGCGTATCATTTATAGTAAATTCTGCTGTTATACCATGTTGTTCATCATCCATTGCTTCCACTGGCGTAGAGCCGCTACAGCAGTCCCACATTGGCCAATCTACGTTTTGCGTGTCAGAAAAGATATCAAGCTCAGGGAAGTCTTGCGTAATTTTTACATCGTCTACTCTATAAACAGCGCCGTTACCCGTTCCCCATGTAGGGAATATCATCACTACATCAATAGCGCTAATATCTAAGTTTGCTGCCACTAGATCTGATAATTTAAACGTATAAGTTTGCCACTGGCCTACAACTGGCGCTAGGCCTTCAACACTTTGTGTAATAGGTAACTCGGCAGCAGTTGCGGTATCGCCAGCGCTTTCTAGCTTTATAACCCAAGTAGAGTTTGGGTCCGCTGGAGCACTCATTACTTTCATCTTAAACTGAAAGTATCCTTCTGCTAGAAGTGGTGTTGCATCAAAAGGAGAGGCGACACCTGACTTATCAATAATATTCTCAGTTCTTGAAATAAAGCCATTAACAGTCGGGTTTTCACCAACACTAAATTCAACTGTATTACCTTGTTGTTCATCAACAATAAGTGCTGGTGTTGAACCTCCGCAACAATCCCATGCAGGCCAGTTAATATTAAAAGAATTACCAAATATGGTTAATGGAGTAACACCGCCGGCAATAGGTACTGGCGCTTCACCCTCTAGTAGAGCATCGTCTAGGCTGTCGTAACCTGGGCGAATAGTTTCGCATCCTCTACCGGTATCTGGGTTTGATGCACATTGATAAACGCGTACGTAGTCAATTGCAAACGTTTGGCCGTTTGTAAATGCGCTTGCATCTACGCCTAACTCGTTTACGTTTTCAGGCCAGTCGCCGCCTACTGCTAAGTTTAATAGTAGGTGAAAGTCTTTATCGTAAGGAGCGCTATCCCAATGAGTTTCAAGCTCGCCAGAACCTTGTTCAAAGTACTCGGCAAACCAACCGCGATGTTTCAAACCTGCCGCTTCGCCTTTGGAATTATATAATACTTCTGATTGGCGCTGCGTTGCATATAGATAGCCATCTACGTACCAACGAATTTCACCTTCTTGCCATTCAATAGCATATGTATGAAAGTCATCGGCTGGGTTAGTACCTTCAGGAAATTTGTACTCTTTTCCGGTGTGGCTGTTATCTGGCCACGCTCGGCCGTAATGCAATGTTCCGTGAATGCTTGACTCAATACCGCCATCTTCATCAGCAGCTTTAAGGTTTACAGACTCTAATACATCAATTTCGCCTGAGCGTGGCCATGTACCGTATTCTTCATCTGTTGGCAGCATCCAAAATGCTGGCCAGCTTCCTTGACCCGAAGGTAGCTTTGCACGTACTTCAAAGCGGCCATAAGTAAAGTCAGCATTATAACGGGTATTTAAGCGCGCAGAGGTATATGGCTTCTCAGCACCTTCTGTCGCTGGGAGGGCTACAATGTTTAACATACCGTCTTGAATAAAAGCGTTTTCTTCGCTGTCGGTGTAACATTGTTTTTCGTTATTACCACCGCCGTCGCAGTTTAGTTCATAGTTCCATTTATTAGTATCAATGGCAGAGCCGTCAAACTCGTCGCTCCATACCATTTGCCAATCTGAAACAGGCTCAGAAGCATCAATATTTTCAAAATTAGATGTTGTGGCAGAGTCGCCACCACAGCCTACTAAAGATGCTAAAGAAATAGCAGCTAGCAAGCGAGCAATGTGTGTTTTTTGTATGTTCATAGCTGAACCCCGTTTTCACAGATTATTGTCAGAATGTGTTGGTACTTATTTTAATAACCGTTTTTCCGCTGTAAGCGCTTACATTACTTATGTGTTTTTTGTAAGCGCTTACAAATGATATTGCGCAGTGCGTTAATGGTCAACATATTTGTTTATTTTATTTACATTTAGTTTACGGTAAGACCAGTTTACCAGTTGAGCTATTCATAAAAATAACATTATATATTAATAGATTAAGCTCATTTGAAAAGTCATTTAAGTGGTGTTTTTAACTGTCTTTTTAACTATATCTGAAAGAATGTATTAATTTTATAATTAGGCATGGATTAATAAACCTCTTAAAACTAGCCTGCTTTTTAGGCAAGCCAGTTACAAACGTTATTTGCTATTTTTTTTAAAAGGCATAATGAGCAATCCCCAAAGGGAGGCATTTTGTTTTTGGCTTGGGTATTCTTTTAAGCCAATGTCGATGTCGTTATCGGCTTTTTTCGCTTTATTTTTGTAACTACCAAACAGTTTATCCCACCAAATAACACTAAATCCATAGTTAGAATTGGTTTCGCTCACGCGTTGACTGTGGTGAATTCGGTGTAATGTTTGGGTCATTAATATTAATCGAAGAGGCTTTTCTATTGCGTTTGGCAAGCGAATATTTGCATGGTTAAACAGCGCTAAACCATTAAGTGCTATTTCAAATATTAATACTGCAATAGCAGGTACACCTAAAGCGGTAACGGCAATTAATTTTATAAGTATGCTGAGTACAATTTCGATAGGGTGAAACCGCAAACCTGTGCTGGTATCTACGTGCGCATCGGCGTGATGCACGCGGTGCAAGCGCCACAAAATCGGCACGTTATGAAATAACCTATGCTGCCAATAGATAAGTATATCAAGCAGTAGCATACTTAAAATAATAGCAACACTATTTGGTGTGGTTATTTGATTAAATAAACCGATACCGTGCTCTTGGTTATAAAGCGCTACGGCGGTTAAACCGATTGGTACACTTAAGCGCGCAATTAATGATGAGGTAAACACAAGTCCAAAATTAGCAAACCATCGGGTGTTACTTTTTATAGGTGATTTACGTGCGGGCATTCGTGACTCTAGCAGCATCATAATAACCAAAATGCTAAAAAAGAACCCTAAACGCCACCAAATTTCATTACTCATTGGCTTGTGTAACCTTATCGGCTTCTTGGAGTTTAAGCGTGTTATAACCACCATGTATACGTGTAAAAATAGTAATAGCGCACGCAGCGGCAAAAATACTTGCCATGATGGTAAAGTGCTGCGGCCAAATACAAAAGGCAATAAACAGCGCGATGGTTTCTGTGCCTTCGGTTAAGCCATTTAAATAGTAAAAGCTTTTGTATTTGAATTGAGGTTTATCGAGCTTAAATTTTTCGGCTGCAATGGCAAAGGCTAAAAAGCTTGAGCCAGTGCCTATAAAGGTGGCCAATAATACGCTACCTGCAATCGCGTTTTGCTCGGGGTTTGCCAAAATAAAGCCAAGCGGAATTGCCGCGTAAAATAAAAAGTCGAGGGTAATATCTAAAAAACCGCCAGCGCTTGAACTTAAATTTGCATAACGTGCCAACGCGCCATCAAGCCCATCTAAAATACGATTTAAAGCAATAGCAGTTAACGCTGCGTACCACATTTCAAATGCAATTAGTGGTACGGCTAAAAGGCCTATTAAAAAACCTATCACAGTGAGTTGATCGGGGGTTATACCGCGCCTGTGCATTAACGCTACAACGGGTGTTAATAGTGGCTTTATAACTGGGGTGATGTATTTGTCTAACATGCTTAGTGCCTTGTGCTTTTACTTATTTGGCTAAATTTAAGGTGATCAGTTTGCCGTTTGCAGCCTCTGCATCGCTATGATCATGGGTGACCATAATAGCAGGCAGTTTATGCTCGCGTATTTGGCTAAATACCAGTTCGCGGGTATCTACTCTTAATTGGGTGTCGAGCTTACTAAATGGCTCATCAAGTAATATGGCTTTTGGCTCGCTCAATAGCATACGCAGTAAAGCAACGCGGGCTTGTTGCCCCCCTGAGAGATTGTCGGGGTGGCGGTTTGCCATCCCTTTTAAACCTACTTGCTCAAGCGCATGGTCTATTTTTTCGAGGCGCTGTTTTTTATTGCCTTTAGGCATAGCAAAGGCAATGTTACCGCTTACCGACAAATGCGAAAATAATAACGCGTCTTGGTAAAGTACGCCTATGTGACGTAAATGAGTAGGTAAGTTATTAATGTTTTCGCCGTTAAGCCACACTTCACCATTTGCGCTAAAGCCGCTGGGTAATGTGCCTGTAAGCCAGTTTAATAAACTCGATTTACCACTGCCCGATGGCCCCATAATGGTGAGTATTTCGCCGCCTTTTACTTGCTTGTTTAAACTAAGTAATTGTTCGTTTTGACGATAAAGCTCACAATTTTTAATCTCTAAAGATGACTGCATTAAAAACCTTTTAATTTATGGGTTAGCGTTGTGCGCTTTTAAAAAAATACTTAGGTAAAACCCACGCCAGTATAAAGCCAATTAATGGCAATGCCATTTGCATAATGGCATACACTGCACTGGTGCGCCTACTTGCGCCATTTGCAAGGGTAACCGCTTCGGTTGTAATTGTTGCTATGCGCCCGCCGCCGGCTAAAAGAGTCGGTAAGTACTGGCCAAAGCTAATGGCTAAACCAAGTGCTATGGCGATTAAAATAGGGGCAAATAACTGGGGTAATTTTACTTGTAGAAATACTTTGTAGGGTGTTGCGCCAAGGCTTGCTGCTACATGAGCAAAGCGCGGATCTAGGCGCCTATAACTACTCGCAAGCGATAAAAATACATAAGGTAATACAAACAATAAATGGGTAAATACCACATTAAAAAACGCAGCTTGGTTATTTACTAGCTGTTGAAGCCACACCAGGCCAAATAAAAACGCAATACTTGGTACAAGTAGTGGTAAATAAATAATTAAACTGGTAAAGCGTGACATGGGTTTTGCACTTAATTGCTCTGACTCTAAGCACAAAAGCGTAATTATAATGGCAAACAACGTTGTTACTAACCCTATAGCAAGGGTATTAAAAAGCGGGTTTTGCATTTGCATTAGCGCGCTTTTAAAGTGAAGTAGCGTAAGCTGCTCAGGCAAAGCCGCCGGAAAGCGCCAAAAACCAGCGACAGACCACATAATCAAGCCAATTAACGAGAGCAATATAAAGCCAATTACAAATACTGTAAGTACGGTCGTTATTTTTTGCCAATAAATGCCGCCGTACTCTCGCTCGCCATTGGTGAGTAAGTCATTAAATAATGCTTTTATCGCTTTTTCGCCGCCAAGCCAAAATGCCAACAACCCAGCAGTAAGCACAAGCTGCAATAACGCCCCAGCAGACGCTTTAATACGCAGGTTTAAATCTACATCGTTAAACCAGTGCATTATCGCAACTGCAAGCGTTGGCGGGGTATTTGGTCCCAAAATAAGAGGCATTTCTACACTTGCACTGGCATAAGCCAATACTGCGAGAATAGGTAGACGCAATAATGGGTAAAGGCTTGGCAATATTACTTTAAAAAAAGCAGTCATAGGGCAGTAGCCCAAGTTAAGCGCTACTTTATGTTGCTGGCGCAGCTTTTTACCAAGCTCAGGTTGAGCAAGTACACCGAGTGCCATTAGCAGTAAAAAAGGCAGTTCTTTAAGCGTTAACCCTAAAATTATACTAATGCCAAACGAGTCGTGCGGAAACATACCGTTAGGCGCAAGTTCCCAACCACTTAACCACGGCGATACTAAACGTGAAATCATACCCGAAGGAGCAATTAAAAAACCAACTGCGATAGCCGCTGCTGCGTGGGGTATTACCAGTATCGGGCTCAATAAGCGCTGAATACGGTTAAGCCACGGGCTATTAAAAAATGCCGCTAAAATCATTAACGTAATGACAAAGGCAAGTAAGGTACTTATTAATCCGGTGCCAACACTTAGCATAACCATATGTGTTAGGCCGGGTGTTTGTATAAGCATAGTAAAGCCATGTAGGCCAAATGTTGTGTGCTCAAGTACCGGTGCATAGCCAAAAGCGGGCAATAGCACGCTGATTAAGCCGCCTATTACGGGCAAAATTAGCAATGCTAGTAAAAAACGTGGGCTCAACTTTACAATGCGCGTAAACATATCAGTGCTGCAATGCGTTGTTGCTTTAGTATTTACAGCTACACTTTTTGAAATAACGCTCATTGGCTTACTCCATAACGCGCTTGCCAACCTTGCATAATAGCATTTACCCAACTTGGGTGCGGCTCACTCAAAGTGCGTTTTATACTGTTAAAAGGCAAAGCACTTGGATGAGGTTTGGCTGTTTTAAATAATGTTTGCTGCTGCGTATTCAATGTTGATTGAATAAGTACTGTTTTATCGCCCCATATATGCGCTTGTTGTTTTTGAGCTTGCGCCTCTGGGCTTAATAAAAAGTTAGCGACTATTTGAGCACTTTGCTGGTGGCTTGCATTATAAGGAATGGCTACAAAGTGGGTGTTACTTAAACTGCCATCTTGCATTGCATAGCTGCGAATGCTTTTTGGTAAATCATAACGCTTAACTGCGGCCGGTACTTCGGGTGCTGAAAACGTAAACGCTATGCTTAGCTCTGTGTCGCCGACTAAACGGCGCATTTGCGCACCACTTTGCATAAAATGGCTGCCATCGCGCCAAAGTGTTGGGTGCAGTTTATTTAAAAAATCCCATAATGGGTTTAATACTTGGGCTGTATTTTGTGTTGTAGCAGGCTGATTTAACTGCGCTTTAAGTGTGTCATCACTTTGTTGATGTAGCATGACAAGCGCGTATTTTAAAAAGCTCATGCCTAAAAAGTCAGGCGGTTTGGGGTAGCTAAAACGCCCCGGATTTTTTGTGCTCCAGCTAAGCAATTGGTTTAAGGTTGTTGGTAGCGTGTTATTTACTGTGCCATCTATTGCTAAGCTGTCGTAGTAAAAAGTGAGAGATGCTTGGCCCCAAGGTGCTTCCATTCCGTTGGTGGGTATTCCAAAATCAAAATTAATAGCGGGGTTATTGCTAGGGTCGGTGTAGTTAAAATTTGGCAGCTTATTCGCCCATTGTTTTAGTAATAATGAGTGCTCGCTCATGGTGGCAAAGTTAGCACCATTTATCCAAATTAAATCTACGCTGCCTTTATCGTTATTATTTGCAGATTTTTCGGCAAGAACGCGGCTTACAGCTTCGCTGGTATCACTGAGCTTTACGTGTACTAAGTTAATGTTGTATCTAGCTTTTACTTGTTTAGCAGCCCATTGAATATACGCGTTTATTTGCGCATCGCCGCCCCATGCATAAAAATATACGCTTTGGTTTTTACCTAGGCTTTTAACGTGTTGCCAACGGCTTTGTAGCTCTGTGCTCGCTATGCTTTTAAAGCTTATAACAAGGCAAATGCAAAACGCGATACAGCATAAACTGTATCGCGTGAGTATTTGCCAACATTTAGTGGCGTGCATTTAAATCCCAGTCGTAATCTAAAAACTTAACCTTCATGTTATCGTTTTTAAGGGCTTTTTGTTGTGCAGGGATCAAGTTAAGTGCTTTAGGGTATTGCATAAAAAACTGCTGCAATGTGTTTGCGCCTTTAAAGCCTTTTTCAAAATCATCGCCATACCATTTAAATATTGAAGACACACTCAACGTGTTATCTTGCGCTATATTGCGGGTCATATCTGATAAAAAGCGGACTGTTTGCTCTTGTAATTGTGCTTCTAATGTATCAGCAGTATACGCTTCTTCACGTAGTGCTGGGCAACCAATACTTGCACAATTTACTGCAAAGTGAATACGTGGGTCGTTGTATTTACCACTGCCACGTATTAAACCATGCTCTATATCATCTAGACTGCGAGTTTCACCAAGTAATGGCACAAACTCTTTGCTCCATGGTGAGCTAAAAAAGCTGCCTAAATCTTTAATCGATTTAAGATCTGGGTATTTAGTTAATATAAGCTCAACAGTAAAGGCATTATACGCATTGATTAAAAACGCAAGTTGCTTTGGTTTTTCCCACGTATCAAACTCGTTTTGCGTAACAGCCGATAGCGAATCTAAATAGGTTTTAAGTTCACTGTGCTTAGCTTTAATTGCTGCATAATCAACCTCTGTGCTGTGGCCATGGTTAATAGCCACAACATGGTTGTTTAATAAAGCATTCCAGCTGTCGTGCATGTTTTGGGCATTGCTCGCAAACGATGTTGCAAGCAAAGCAGAACCTAACAAGAGCGCTTTTAAAGGTGTTTTAAACATATTAGCCTCTGCGCCATGTGTGGTATTTTTCAAGCATGTTAAGTACTTTTTCAGGTGCGTGAGCACGTTTCCACTCACCCGCTGCGTACTTGTTACCTTCAGCCCAAGTAGGGTAGCTGTGAATAGTGCCTAGTATTTTGTTAAGGCCTAAACCGTGTTTCATTGCCAGTACAAACTCAGCAATTAAGTCGCCAGCATGCTCAGATACCACAGTAACACCGAGTATTTTGTCTTTCCCTTTAGGGGTAATTACTTTTATAAAGCCTTTTGTTGCGCTGTCGGTAATGGCGCGGTCTAGCTCTTCAAATTCAAAGCGAGTGATTTCATAATCGATACCTTTATCAATAGCGTCTTGCTCGTTTAAGCCAACACGAGCTACTTCAGGGTCTATAAATGTAGTCCATGGAATAACACGGTAATCCACTTTAAACTTTTTAAGGTTACCAAATAAGCCATTTACTGCAGCGTACCAGCCCTGATGAGCGGCTACGTGCGTAAATTGATACGGGCCTACAATATCGCCTGCTGCAAAAATGTTAGGGTAGAGTGTTTCTAGGTATTCGTTAGTGACTACAGTTCGGTTGGTTTCTATGCCAAGCTCTTCAAGGCCGTAACCTTTAAGGCGAGCGCTTCGGCCAACAGCACATAGTAGTTCATCGTATTCAATATCGATTTCGGTATCGTTATGTTTTACCACAATGAATTTTTTACCGTCGCGTGCTTCACAGCGCAGTGCCTGATGCGAGGTTAAAATGTTTACGCCGCTTTCGGTTAGCGCTTCATGTGCAAATTTAGACACCTCTAAGTCTTCTTTGATCATGATGCGTTCGCTCATCTCAATTTGCGTAACGCTTGAGCCTAAACGGGCAAAACTTTGAGCAAGTTCGCTACCAATTGGGCCGCCGCCAAGTACAACAAGTTTTTTAGGGGCTTCATCAAGCTCAGCAAATTTAGTCCATAACGTATCGCTTGTTACATAGCCTGTTTCTTCAATACCAGGAAGTGGTGGTACAAATGGGCGTGCGCCGGTTGCAATAACAATCGTGCGAGCGGTTAACGTTTGCGTGCCGCCATCGTTAAGTTTAATTTCTACAGTCCACGGGTCTAATAACTTCCCGTAGCCTTTTACAACATCTACACCAAGGTTTGTGTAACGTTCAACGCTATCGTGCGGCGCTACGTCGGCAATTACTTGGTGTACACGTGCCATTACTTTTTTAAACGAAAACTGCGGTGCCATGTTTTCTAGGCCGTAGTGTTCCCCGTGGCGAATTTGCTCGGCAATTTTAGCACTTTTAATAACGGCTTTACTTGGTACACAACCGTAGTTTAAACAATCGCCGCCCATTTCGCCGGCTTCAATTAGGGTTACTTTGGCTTTAACCGCTGCTGCAATGTAGCTTGTCACTAGACCGCCAGCACCTGCGCCAATAACAATCATGTTGCGGTCGAACTTTTTAGGTTTAGTGTAATTTTTGTATACGCGACGTTTTTTAAACACGTTTAGGATTCCTTTAGCAATGAATGGGAACACACCCAATAAAGCGAACGATAAAATAAGATCGAGCGATAAGATGCCTGATAAGCTTTCAATTTGCGCAAGTTGCGTACCTGCGTTTACAAATACAAATGTACCCGCGAGCATGCCTACTTGGCTTACCCAGTAAAAGGTCCATGCTTTAATTGCGGTAACACCCATCAATAAGTTAATTAAAAAGAACGGAAATACTGGCACTAGCCTAAGTGTAAATAGGTAAAAGCCACCTTCTTTTTCAACGCCTGCGTCAATAGCGTCTAAACGCTCAGGGAAACGTTGTTTAATTGTATCGCGCAGTAAATAACGCGATACTAAAAAGGCAAGCGTAGCACCTACAGTAGAGGCAAACGATGCAACCAATAAGCCTTCAACTAAGCCAAATAACGCACCTGCGGCCAGAGTTAATATTGCCGCGCCCGGTAACGAGAGAGCTGTTACTACTACGTATAGTAAAAAGAAGCCACCAAAAACCAATAATGGTGATTGCTCTTTATATTGGTTAAATTGCTCCATAGAGCCTTTTAAGCCTTCAAGTGTAAGTAGCTGATGTAAATTAAAGTGAAAGAACATGCCTATTACGACCGCTGCAATCAATATCAAAAATAGTTTTTTTATCATGTTCTCTCTCTTAAAACGTTCTTAAAAATTATGTGTAAGTGTAAGTTTTGCGTTAATTGGTAACTCTGGAAAAGCCAGCGTTGCACCAAAGTAACCACCTTCAAATACAGGGCGCCAGTTTTTTTGATTAGTGACGTTGTTTACATCTAATCGCAACTTAGTGCTAGGCGCAAATGCGTAGCTAGTATTAACGTTTAGTGTGTATTGATCACGAATTTTAACTGTTGCCAAAAAGTCTAATGGGTAACTCTTTGTATATAGACCTGAAAAACCCATTTGCCATTTCGAATTAATTGAATAATTTCCGTTAAAACTGAATGATTGCTCAGGAATGCCCTGAACTTGGCGGTTTGAAGGTGCAAAAGCAGTAAAGTTAGGGGCGCCAACACCGGTACCTGCGATAATATCTGGTCGCGAATTATCAAACGCATCGATTACTTGAGCTGAATCTTGGCTGCTTGCAGAGTTGTCGTAACGAGCATCTATGTAGCTGTAACCCGCACTTAGCCAATAAGGGTAAGCATCGTAAAATACTTGGCTTTCAAAACCTGTAGTACGAATACCTGTATTGCTGCCATCGCGATTACGTAAACTGCGGCGCTGACTAAATACCGCGCCATCGGCGTACCAATCGCTGTCGGTTGGGGCGTACTTTAAGCCAAACTCAACTAATGTGTTTTCGGTAGCAAAATTTTGTGCGCTAATCGTGTTATCGCTGCCAAGCGATGTACCGCCAGCCATACTGTTTGAAGTTGCTTCGTTATAACTTGCTGCACCGTAAGTGGTGTAGTCGGCATTTATTTTGTAGTTAAAGCTAACTTGGCCAGAATGCAGTATTTCGTTAATGCTATCGCTTGCAGCAACTTGGCCTTGCGGGGCTATAGGGTCGTTTGCTTCTACATCGTAAAAATCAATGCGGTAACCCAGGCTAGTATGAAGCTTATCACCCCAATCTGAGTCTTGTTGAATAGCAAGCCCTGTTTGCCATGAGCGTGAGTCGGTGGTGTCTGATAGGTTAAAGTCGCCGCTGCCATCGTTATCTAAGTCGTATTGACCACCAGGCGATACAAATACACCTGGGCTTAGCTCTACTAAACGCGCCTTTTGTGCATCGGTTAATGGAATGCGGCGGTTTGAAAGCGGGCCAGTTAAATCAATTGGTAAATCGGCCTCGGTAGTAAATTGGCTGTAGCCGAGCACTTTATTGTAGCGCACGTCAAAAGCAAAAATTGTTTGCTGGTCACTGTTCCAGCGGTACGTAAGCTCCGTTCGGTTTTGGGCGGTATCAGCGCCGTCTATAATTTCTACAAAGCTGTTTTGTGCTATTTCTTCACGCTGTAAATGCTGAAAATACGTAATATTTTTTAATGAAGCATTTGCACTTAGTTCACGCTTATAAATGCTGTGAATTAAGTAGGTTGTTGCTTCGTTTTGATTATCAGGATCGGTAAGTACGGTGCTGCGATCTATTTTTACTTGCCCTGTAGGCGATACAATTGAACCCGCCGCCGGTACTGTACTGCCATCGGCTTGCACGCCTTGGCCCGTTATGTAAAGGCCATCATCAATTAAGGCTTGAGTAGGACGATTAATACCTGCGTTATCGGTAAATTCAACTTGGTATAGTTCAAAATTAATGTCCCAACTGCTTTTATCGTCTGGCAAAATTCTAAGTGCTGCGAATAAGCTGTCGCTTTTAGTACCTGAATAATCGTAGTAGCTGCCTTTATCAAGGTGCTCGTAACTTACTCTTAGGCCTACTTTGTCTTGAATAATTGGCGCGGTGTAATCTACTTGTGCACTGTATTGATCCCATCGTCCCGCTGAGAGCTTAACTTTACCTTTACTTTCATCTGTAGAAGCAGTCTTTGAGTGTAAATTTACAAAACCACCGTTACGTTGGCTTGAACCAAATAAAACAGGTGGTGCACCTTTTACTACGTCTATTTGTTCTATAGAGTTGAACGATAACGGCACACCAAAGCCATTATTACCTGCTTGACGACGCGTACCATCTTGAAAAAGCTCTCCGAGTTGGCCACGAATAGTAGGTAAACTGGGCGCACCAAAGCCACTTGCAGAGTATGTGTTTGGGCTAACTGCAAGTACGTCTTGTAGGGTAGTGATGTTGAGTTGTTCTATTAACTCGCTTGAAATAGGCGTTACTGAGCGTGCAATATCTTGCAGTGCCAAATTATCCCCGAAAGGGCCGTCTACAGTGGCGTCTTTTACAGATAAACCTTGAGATTTAAGAACTTGTCCAGCTACTTCTATGTGCTCAATTGCGCTTTTAGTTGTTGCTTTTGGTTCTTCAGCTGCAAATGCTAGCAATGGTGTGTTTAATATAATGGCTAGCGTGATTGCTAATTGTGCGTGTTTCAAACGTTTTCTCTCTACGATTAAAATGTTGTTGGCGATAAAGACCGAAAGCCTTAAAAATAACTTTCAATTAATTTAGGCTTCTTTTTATTTTTTAGAACGAAAGCCAATACTCTATTGTTAAATTCATACTTAAGTATCTAGTTTTACATTGTAATGTAAGCTTATGCTTTATATGGTTTTTTCAAGCATAGTCTATTTTTATGAAACTTGTTTGTTATTAATTTATTTTTACAAACTTATAGATTCATCAAACATGTAAAAAAAATCACCTTCTTTTGAAATAAAAGCTCAGTTATACGGTCTAGCTTACTTCAACGTTTATTAATATTTTTTTAAGGAAGTTTTATGACAGGTACAATTAACTCTGATGTGCAAAACCGTTTGCAATGGTCACTCTTCTCTTTGCGTTTAGGGGTGTTTATTGTAATGATAATGTGGACATTCGATAAGTTTGTTAACCCTGGACATAGCGCACGTATATTTGAACATTTTTATGGTATCAGTGGTTCTACCGATATAATTGCTTACGTTATAGGTGCTGTACAACTTGTTTTGGTTTTAGCATTTATGGCGGGTATTAAAAAGCGCCTTACATACGGAATCATTTTTGTAATGCACGGCCTTTCTACACTTTCATCTTATAATCAGTATATTGATGGCTTTAATAACTTATTGTTTTTCACTGCGTGGCCAATGTGGGCAGCATGTTTTGCACTTTACTTATTACGTGATCAAGACGTTAAATACACAGTATAAGTATTAAGCAAAAAAATGGTTATAAGCCATAGGCTTATAACCAATAAGTACACAGGGAGTGTATGGAAGTCGGTTTACAATATTTAATGCATCGCTTTATTGTAGCGTTTTGCTAATGTTTCTTTTTGATCTTCAGTTAATGCTTTTCCAGCAAGTTGAAATACTTCGCGCTCTTCTTCACTTAAATGGTGGTGTACCAATTCATTAAGCTTCTTTGCTGTTTTAAGCCAAGCTGATGAACTCATTTTAGTGTCTTCTAATTGCTCAATTAACTCATCTATTTCGTGATGTTCAGCAACACTATGGCGCGCCTTTTCTTGAGTTAAGTCATCGCACATTAGTGGATTATAAAAAAAGCGTTCTTCAAATTTGGCATGATCTTCAAGTTCTGTTTTAAGTTCACTCATTAACGCGTGGCGCTCATCCGTATCGCCATGAGTTTCGATAAGTGCGTCTACCAATTTACGTTGTTTATCGTGATCGTAACGTAGCGCTTCAAAAATTTTCATAATTAATCCTTTTACTTGTTCTCAAATTGCTTATGTTATCTATGAAGCAAGCTAGATGCCAGTTGTTAACGTGTTGATTTTTAATTGTTTATATTATTTTATTAAGCTATCAAACACATGGTATGTAACTTTTACAAGCGTACTAATGCAATATTTTCAGGTTTTAGCTCTACAGATACTTACAAATATTTACTGGTTGTATATTTTAGTGGAGTGATAAAGTGGTGGCGCTATTGAGGTACAGGTTGTACATAGTTGTTTTATATATGTGGTTTATAAAACTTTAATTAATAGGATTGTTTAAGGATGAATATAAAAACCCCCATTACAGCACTGTTACTGTGTGCATTGTTAAGTGCATGTAGTACAGCTTCGCATTCTGATCGAAGCTTATGCATAAAAGAAGCTGAAGTGACTGAGCTAAATGGCTCCCAAACAAGCTCAGAAGTTTATAATGAATGTATAAGTGCTCAATTAAAAAAGGATGCTAAAGAGGAAACCTTTTTCGATGAAGTAGGTGTGTTTTTTATTGACCTACTTGTTTTGATAGCCGATTAAATAAGTAACTTTGTAGCTATACTCTAAGGCAGAAGGATGCTTTAAATAGGATTGATTATGAAAGCGTTTTTAGCTTTATTATTGTTGTGTATATTTTTAACTGGCTGTGCAGCTCAGCCTTATGCGGGCTCTGCAAAATGTATGGAGCAAGCCGATATAGCTTATGAAACCGATTTACATAAAAATGAGCCGCTAGATAATGAATGTAAAGCTACAAAAGTAAATATGCCTAATAAAGAGTTTGAGAATCATAGTATGGTTGATAGAAGTCTTTTACAGCTAATTGTTAGTGTTTTAAACGGTATATTTAGATAGTAAAAATACAATTTAATAAGGTATGTATGCAGGAAGAACTAAAAGCAAAAATTATAGCTGTGTGCGATAAAAAAATAGCAGCTAAAGGTGAAAATGTAGGGCTTTCTTTTTACGCCTTTTTTGCAAATAAAAATACGGATCCTGAGCTGCTTATGCAAGCAGCTACGTGGTGGATACACACCCATAAATTAGATCACTTTGAAAAAGCCCACAAAATAAAACAGATGATTATTGATGGACACTAGTAAGTATATTCACGCGATTGCTATTTGGTTTCTGCCATTTTCTTTTGCTTTATACAGCTGTTGGTCTGCATATTTAGTAAGCACATCAAGTGATTTAGAGTGAGTATTACTTATTGCTACACCCACGCTAAAGGTAATGTTTATTTTACTCGGTAAGGTTTCTATTTCACGGCAATATTCAGATAAAGTGAGTGCTAAGTTCTCAAATGTGTTGGTAATTTCCTGCTTATCTAATGTATTTAAAACAAACAGCCATTCTTCGCCGCCGTAACGCCCAAAAGTATCATTTTCACTTAGCGTATTTTTAGCGGCTTGAGCAAACTTAATAAGTACTAAGTCCCCTGTGTCATGGCCAAATTTGTCATTAATATTTTTAAAGTAGTCTAAATCAACAATCGCAATTGATGCTGGTTTATTGGCTAACAAATTATCAGCTATTTGCATTATTCCACGGCGGTTTAAACTATTAGTAAGGTAGTCGGTTAACGCAATAGTGTGGTATTTTTTTCGCTGGCGAATTTGTCTATAAAACAAAAATAACGACACAATAACTAAAATGAATGCGATAGATGCGCTAAGGCGCCAAATAATTTTTTGTTGATGCTCTTCTTTTACTTGAAGTTCGTTTATATTTTTTTCGTATTCTAGCTGTAAAATTTTGTCTTCTTTTTCTTTTACTTCAAATTTTACTTGTAGTGTTTTTATATTACTTTCGCTTGTTGCTTCATAATGTTTTTTTGTATAAATAAGCTTGTCTTCAATTGCTTCAAAGGCATCATCGGTGTAATTGAGCTGTCGCTTTAGCTTATACCGTTTTCCTAAAAACTGAGCTTTATAAATACTACGGCTAAACTTATCGATATTTAAAAATACTTCATCGTTTATTTGGTTCGCTTTATCTAGAAAATTTTGTTTTATGTATATGTCTGATAATAAAATCATTGAGGCAAGATGCATATCGTGAATACCAGCAGCGCGAGCAAGCTCGATGTTTTCGTTTGCAAGTGTTACGGCGGTGTCGTAATTGCCTTGTTTGTATTGAATATTAGCAATTGAATACTGAGCAAATGCTAATCCTTTTTTCATACTTACTTTTTTAAAATAGTTTAGGGCTTTATTCAGGTAAATCAGTGCATCTTGGGGGTTGTTCGTTTCAAGCAATACATTTCCTAAGCTCCAGTATGCTTTTGCAGTAAATAGCCCATCGTTGGTTTTTTCATAGGCTTCTACGGCTTTTTTTGCATAATATACGGCTTTGCTATCGCTATCATCTTTGTCGTTTAGGAAGTTATAGGCATCGGCGACTTTTCTTAAAAAGTAGGCTTGTGAAGCCATATCGTCATCTTTTATAGCAAGCTCTAGACCTGCTAATGCGGCACTTAACGTTTTTCTGAGTGAGTCCGTATCTGTATAGTAATAAGCCAATGCACGAAGAATGATGATTTTTTCTTTAGATGAGTGTTGTGCTATTTTTTCTTCTAAGTGCTGTGCAAGATCTTTAGCTTGAGTGAGCTTATCTGTTTGCGATAAATATTTTAATTGCGCCTCTAAAAACAACACGTAAATATCGTTTTGTCTAAGTACCTCTTTGTTGTTTATATAGTTAGAAATATGAGTATTTAATGCATCGTATTCTTCTTGCCTAAAAAGTAGCTCTGCATATAAAGCGGCGGCTTCTAAGTGAAGTGTTGACCAATTTCGCTCTTTACTAATTTCAAAGGCTTGCGTGAGCTTTTGCTGGTTAATTAGGTAGTCTAGTTTATTTGCTCTTATGTTATTAACTAAGTCTTGGGTTGTTTTAAAATCTAACCTATTTAAGGTTGAATTTAATGACGTATCATTGGCGAGTGCAAACGTACTCATAAATAAAAATAGAGGCAGAACGAGTAATTTAATCAATGCACGATTAAATAATTTTACGTGTAAATTGTTGTTCTGCTTTATCATGATGGCTTATTTTTATATTTTTTATACCTAACTATAACATTACTTTTAAAGTATAAGTTAATGATTGATTGGTGTTTATATTTTATTTACCAAAAAGTGGATAGCTAAAGTGGGTAATAAACATGAGTAACTAATATAAGTAAATTACTCAAAAATCAGGCGCTACTTCAAATTCTAAACGTTTATGTGTAATGGGGTGGGTAAACGCTAAATATTCAGCATGTAAATGGAGTCTATCAGCCTTTTGGCCGTAATGCGTATCACCAATAATCGGCATGTTTAAACCTAAGCTATGAGCGCAGTGTACTCGCAGCTGATGTGTTCGGCCAGTTTTTGGGTATAACTGTAAACGAGTAATATTGTTTTTTCTTTCAAGTACGTGCCATGTGGTTAGCGAAGGCTTACCGTTTGTGTAGCACACCATTTGGCGTGGCTTGTCGTCAAAATCAAGCATAAGAGGTAAATTTATCTCGCCGCTATCTTCACTTACATTTCCATCGACTAGTGCAACGTAACGTTTATCAATAGTGCGTTCTATAAACTGTTTTTGCAGCGCTTTATGAACACGTTTATTAAGTGCGATCATCAATAACCCTGAGGTTGACATATCTAAGCGGTGCACAATTAATGGGCCTGAAGCTTCAGGAAATTGCGTTTTTATGCGCATATATACAGAGTCATCAATATTTACACCAGGGACCGATAAAAACTCAGCAGGCTTGTTCACCACTAGTAAGTCGTCGTCTTTATAAATAATACTTAACTCTTTCCCATCGGCTGGGTTTTCAAGCAGTGGATTGGTTTCAACATTTAGGCCTTTTAGCATATGCCCTAGTATTGGTTGGCATTTGCTATAACAAGAAGGATAGTAATTTTTGTGTTGTCTAATGGCTGATTTAGGGGCTGCTCCCCACCAAAATTCGCCCATAGCAATAGGTTTTAAGTTTTGTTTATACGCATATTGTAATAACTTTGGTGCTGCGCAGTCGCCAGCGCCAGAAGGTGGAGTATGCTCAGGAAGCTGTGCAAAAATTGCATTTAGGTCGGTTACTTCTTTATGGGCATTTAAAAACTGATACTGAGCAAAAAGCATTTTTTGTAGATTTTTAGATAGCGTTTTGCGGCGCTTTTTTAAATGTTTAACGTTGTCTGTAATTTTGGTTTGAGCGCTCTCTAGCTGCTCTATTTTATTTTTCCAATTAAGTTTAAGCGCTTGTAACTGCTTTTTTTCAACAATGCTTTGCCCGGCTAGTTTATTTTTAAGCTGCTCAAAATCGGCTTCGCTTAGTTCGGCTTCGCCTTCAGTTCGCTGCTTTTTACGAGTTAACCTTCCGGCTTGCATAAGGGCTTGCTGCGCAAGTAATTGCTCGTTAAACATAGCCTTTGATTCAGCGAGTTTTTTATTAATAGCCGTAAGCTCGTCACTATTTTCAAGCCCATCAATTTGGCTATTTATATCATTAATAATTTTGCTTTGTGCTAAATAACCTTCATCGTTTAGCTGCATACTTGATACCGGTGGCACAAAGTTAATATTGCCTTTATCGCCTTCAATTTGCCCCGAGTATGCGCTTAAAAACCCCAGTTCATTTTTGTCGTTTTGCACAACTAACACGCCAAACATTTTACCTGCGTTTTCGGCTTTCAAATGTGCGAGTGGTTCTAGCTGTTGTTGCAACTGCGTTGCAGCTGCAATAGTTAGCGGGTGCGGCTGATAATAAAAAGGAAAGGTAAATGTTTCTGGAAGCGAAAGCGCATTTATACTTTGTAAAAAAGGGGTAAAGCAAGAAGCTGAGTTTGACATAAAAATAACACAGAAACATTCAGTAAAATAATTGGGTCAGATAATACCATATTCATAGTTAAGCCACTAAAAATCTCATCTTAGTTTATTCATACATAGTTTAAAGCCGACATTCATGTTTAATGTATCAGTATAGGTGCATAGCAATATTTAAACGTATTGTTGTTACTCTATCATTTGTATTTCATGTGTGTCGTTTCTCATTAATTGAGCGCATTTTTTAAACGACATTAGTACTGGTAGAGCCCAAAGATAATTCAATTTACAGAATAACTTAACTGTTAGGAGTTCTATATTATGAGTGAAAATATCGCAGGTTTTATCACCAAAACCCTTGAGCAAGCTGGTGTAAAACGAATTTGGGGGGTAACTGGCGATTCACTTAACGGCATTAGTGAAAGTCTTCGAAAATTAGGAACAATTGAATGGCTAGGAACGCGCCATGAAGAAGTGGCAGCCTTTGCAGCCGGTGGCGAAGCGCACTTATCAGGCGAACTTGCGGTGTGTGCAGGCTCGTGTGGCCCGGGTAATCTGCATTTAATTAACGGCTTATTTGATTGTCAGCGTAATAATGTACCGGTGTTAGCCATAGCCTCGCATATTCCATCATCAGAGATTGGTAGTAATTACTTTCAAGAAACTCACCCGCAAGAATTATTTAAAGAGTGCAGTGTATATTGTGAAATGGTGTCAAACCCAGAGCAAATGCCATACTTGCTTGAAACCGCAATGCGACAAGCAATATTAAACAAAGGCGTGAGTGTACTTGTGTTACCCGGCGACATTGCATTAAAAGATATGCCTAAAGCTATTAAACCAAAATGGAACGTCCCAAAACCTGCAGTGTATACCCCAGCGTTATCTGACATTGAAGTAATGGCGACTCATCTTAATAAAAGTAAAAAAGTAACTTTATTGTGTGGTGCAGGCTGTAAAGATGCACATGATGAAGTTGTAGCACTTGCCAAAAAATTGCAAGCGCCAATAGTACACGCTATGCGCGGTAAAGAGTGTATTGAATACGATAACCCTTATGATGTTGGTATGACCGGGTTTATAGGTTTTGCGTCGGGCTATCATGCAATGCAAGAGGCCGATACATTATTAATGATTGGCACGAGTTTTCCGTATCGGGCTTTTTATCCTGAAAATACCACCATATTACAAATTGATAATAAGGCGGCATCACTCGGTCGACACGTTCAAATTGATTGTGGCGTATTAGGTGATACAAAAAATTCAGTGGCCACATTACTTGAGTACATTGAAGGTGAGCGCACAGACTCGCACTTACAAAAGAGTGTTAAGCACTATAAAGAATCTCGAAAAGATCTCGATAAACTTGCCAGCGGTAAAACCTCGCAAAAATTAATTCATCCGCAATACCTAACGCGTTTGTTAAATGAGCAAGCAGCTGACGATGCTGTATTTACTTGTGATGTAGGCACGCCAACAATATGGGCAGCACGTTATTTATCTATGAATGGTAAGCGGCGTTTAATTGGCTCGTTTAACCACGGCTCTATGGCAAATGCGATGTCGCAGGCAATGGGTGTTCAATCTATTAATAGAGACCGCCAAGTGATTGCAATGTGTGGCGATGGTGGTTTTTCGATGTTAATGGGTGATTTAATTTCGCTCAAACAGCTTAATTTACCTATAAAGATTGTTGTTTATAATAATCGCTCACTTAGTTTTGTTGCAATGGAAATGAAAGCCAGTGGGTTTTTATCAAGCGATACCGATTTAGAAAACCCAAGTTTTGCTAAAATTGCACAGGCCTGTGGTTTAAAAGGCATTCACGTGAGTGACCCAGACGAACTCCCTTCGGCAATGGGCGAGATGATGAATCATGCAGGCCCGGTTGTGTTAGAAGTAGATACTGCAAAGCAAGAGCTTTCGATGCCGCCGCAAATAAAATTAGAGCAAGCAAAAGGCTTTAGTGTTTACATGATGAAAGCGTTAATAAACGGCAAAGGAAACGAAGTCGTCGAACTGGGTAAAACTAACTGGTTACGTTAGTTAAATTGCTTCCTTGTTGAGTATTTAGGATCAACAGAGCAGCGTCAAAGTAAACCTGAAATGTTGACCATGTAGAATGAGTGCTCTACCATGCGGGTAGAGTGTTCATTCTACATAGGTTTAATAATATGCTTAAACAAGACATAGCAGCAGCGCTAGAGGTGGCCTTCAGCCAACATGGCTTTGCCGAGCCAAGCGTGGCAAAGCTTCAAAAACTCAGCGGTGTGAGTTTACGCACCCTTTATAAATATTACCCTTCAAAACAAGCCATGATCATTGCAGCGCTTGAATACCGCCATACTCGTTATTTACATTTTTTGCTAGAAAATTCACCCAAGCCAGGGGTAGACGCAGTTTTACATATGTTTGATCAGCTTAAATTATGGATGCAAGAGTATGCACCTAATGGCTGTTTATCAATTAATGCGTTGTCGGCTTTTCCTGAAGATAAAGCAATTAGTAATGCAGTGCAAAATCATAAAAACGAGGTTAGGCAGTTATTAGGTAAGCAAAGCTTAAATACAACAATGGCGAGTGCCTTATTTTTATTGCATGAAGGTGTGTCGAGCGCCTGGCCTGTAATGGGCGATGAGGCTGTAATTACAGCAAAGCAAAGTATTTTACAGTTAATTTAAAGGAGCAAACAATGGCAAATTTACCTACTACAATGCATGGCGTACAGCTTACAGGGCATGGCGATTTTGATGTATTAAAGTATGCAAGCGATATAGCCGTACCTTCTCTTGCAAGCACCGATGTACTAATAAAAGTAATGGCGGCGGGTGTTAACAATACTGATTTAAACACACGTTTAGCTTGGTATTCTAAACAAGATGGTGAAAGCGAAGATGCTAGTTGGTCTAGTGAGGCTTTGGCTTTTCCGCGCATTCAAGGTGCAGATGTATGTGGCGTAATTGTAGCCGTTGGTGAAAGTGTTGATAAAAGCCGTATTGGTGAGCGTATTTTAGTTGAGCCATGTTTGGTAAAAGCTAACGGCGAAACACTAAAAGCACCGTGGTATTTTGGCTCAGAGTGCGATGGCGGATTTGCACAGTACACTGTAGTTGATTCAATCCATGCTTATACAATCAATAGTCGCTATAGCGATGCTGAGCTGGCGTCTTTTCCGTGCTCATATTCGACAGCCGAAAACATGTTGTACCGCTCTAATCCGCAGCATGGGCAAACTGTTTTAATAACTGGAGCTTCGGGCGGGGTTGGCTCTGCGGCAGTGCAATTAGCCAAAGCTCGTGGTGCTAATGTTATTGCAATTACTAGCAAAAGTAAGGCGCAGCAGTTAAAAGATTTAGGTGCCGATAAGGTTATATTTCGTGAAGACGATTTAATTCATGCCTTAGGTAAAAACAGTGTTGATGTAGTTATCGATCTAGTAGCTGGCGAGCAATGGCCAAAGCTGCTAGAAGTGTTAAAACCCAAAGGGCGTTATGCGGTATCGGGCGCTATTGGCGGGGCGTTAGTTGAGCTTGATATACGGACTTTGTATTTAAAAGACTTAACGTTTTTTGGCTGCACAGTGTTAGAGCCAGAGGTATTTAAAAGCTTAGTTAACTTTATTGAGCAAGAAAAAATTAAGCCTATTGTGGCAAAAACATTTCCTCTTACTGAAATTGTTACAGCGCAGCAAGTGTTTACGCAAAAACAGCACGTAGGGAAAATTGTTTTAACAATACCGCACGGCTAATAGCATTATAAATAATAAAGCCCGTTACTTTTTAAGGTAACGGGCTTTTTGTTTATAGGTTTGTGCTTACAAACTCTTTTTAGGCGGAAGAGCCACGTTTGCAAATATTAGCCCTGCAACAAGCGACATAAATATTAAAAACGTTTGCTGGCCAATATGCTCTGCGTATACAAAGTCTTGGCCTTCAATAAGTGAGTTTAAGCCAATGTAGGTTTTACTACCGGGTACTAATACAATTAAGCCTTGCATGGCAACAATTGAGGCTGGTGCATTAGCAACACGATTAAATAAGTTACTAAATATACCTACCGATAAAGCCCCTACAAACGTACCTAACGTGTAATCTAGGTACATAGCAGAACCAATACTAGTGCCGTAAGCAATAAAACCAGATGCAATAGACCAACCGGCATGCTTAATTTTAGTTCTAAATATAACAACTAAGCTGCTACAAAGCAGGAGTATAGCCAGCCAAGCTGTCCATTTAGGAAGAGGCTCTGGCTGCACAAAGTCTGCTTGGCCAAACATAGCAAAACCAATACCTATGCCAATAAAGGCACCAAAGTACAGTTTAAATAGCAGCATAAACGAGTCCATAACTCGCGCAGTTCCCGATACTAAATGCCTAGCTGCAAGCTCGGCTAAACCAAGCGCCAGTGCAAGGCCCGGTATAAATACAATAATGGCCGAAAGCACCACTAAACGTATGTTAATTTCGGGGGTTATGTATACACTTACCGCACAAGCTAATATAGCTGAAATAATGGCAACAAGTGGCTCAAGCATATGTGCAACGCGCTTAGAGCGTGTAGACCAAAGTACAAATACATAAACGACTAATGTAAGCAGCGATGACCACATAACATCAGTCCAACTTGTGCCCATTAGCATTGCAAACGCACCACCTGATGTTGCAAACGCAATACCGGTAACTAGTTTATTGTATGGGTTTGGCATGTCGAAAATAGCATCAAGCTGAGCGTCGACTTCTTGCAAACTTAGCTTGTCGTCAAGCATTTGATTTACTAGATCGTCGGTGTCGGCAAGTGAGCCTAAATCGTGATCGCCAGGGTCAACTCGTGCTACGTGTGTGTATTCGTCTTCGTGGCCGTCGGTCCAAATTACAAACGTTACAGAGGTTGGCGACATAACAAACGACGATTTAAGCCCTAAGTAAGTAGCCACTTCCATTAGGTGAGCTTCTAGGCGGTAAGCAGGCGTACCGTACTTGTGAAGCATTTTGCCTAACTTAACGATAAATTTGCGTTTTTCTGTGAAGGTTGCAGTTTTCAAATCTTATTTAGGCCAGTGTGTAAATAAATTAGCTAAAAGTATAGGCTAGAACGCCCATTTGTAATGGGCGCGATTTTAAACACAAATCTATAAGAGTCTAGTCATTTTTAATCTAATTTTTTATTTTTTTCTGCTATCCATTGCGCCATATATTGCGTGCTTCGCATTGTATGATGTTTGAGCATTTGTCCGGTGAAGTTTTTTTCGCGATGGGCGCTTAAATCGCTGCTTATTGCATCTATTTTATTAATGAGCGCCGCGCTTAATTTTACTTTGTCGTAGAGCGTATTGAGTATCGTATTGCCAGCTTGCTGAGCGTGTTCAAAATCAGTTTGATTGTTGTAAAGCTCAACGGCTGCATTTGCAAAATCTTCGGTATTATTGGCCACTTTACCAGACCATGGTAAATCGTTGTGCATGCCCTCTGCACCAATGCTGGTGGTAACGCTGGGTGTTTGCATTATCATGGCTTCAAGTAATTTACCTTTTATACCTGCGCCAAAACGAAGAGGCGCTAAACACACGCGCGCGCTTTGCATTACATCATAGGCGTTATCGGCCCAGCCTTTTATTAAAAACCCCGTTTTAGGGTTATTAAGTGCGGTGGCTTTTGGTGGCGGGTAAGAGCCATAAATATGCAGTTCTGCTTTTGGGATTTGCTTGCGAATTAATGGCCATATTTTTTGTAAATAAAGAACGGCATCCCAGTTTGGGGCATGTCTAAAGTTACCTATCGTCATAAAGTGTGCGCGTTCATCAAAGCTTTTAGTGGTTTTAGGTAATTCACTTAAGTCGACCATAAACGGTAAGTGGTGTAATAAGTTTGGCTCTACTTTAAACACACTGTTTAGTAAGCTCATCTCATAGCTTGAAATAATTAAACTTAGGTCGCAGCGTAAAATAGCCGCTATTTCGCGTTTTGCTATATCTGAATGTAAGTCACTGGTTGTAAACTCGCGCTCGCCTTTGTGCGCTTCGTTGCGTGCATTACGTAGGCATTGTAAATCTTCAGTATCGAGAATTTTAACGGCATTGGGGCAGTGTTTATCTACGCGCCAACCAAATTGCTCTTCCATCATAAAGCGGTCAAACATGACTATATCTGGATTATAGGCTTTAACGTATTCGTCAAAGCTTTCGCAGTTAAGGGCAATGCTTTGGCTTGTTATACCGTAGTCGTCTAGGTTAACCATGTGCTCGGTACGCTGCGCTGGGGTTGCAAATTCAACCTCCCAGTTTTGCGCTTTAAATGCATTTAATAACGACATCATGTGCGTTCCCGCAGCAGACGAATTTGGCTCTGGCCATACGTAGCCAATTACCAGCACTTTTTTCATTGGCTAGAATCTCTAATTTGTAAGTTTACATTTACCAGCGTTTTAACTGGAGGGGCTGTATTTTGTAGCAGCTCTTGCACAACTAAAAAGCTGCGCTTTGCTATTTCATCGGTATTAATAACCACCGTACTCAAGCTGCAAGGCATAACACTGTAGTTAGGTAAGTGATGGCAGCTAACTACTTTTATAGTTTGATTTGCTGGCAAGTTAAGCGAATGTATTGCTGCTATAACACCTTGTGCAATTATATCGTTTGCGCACACCACAGCATTTAATTGTGGATTTTGTTTGTAGATGTTTAAAAATGTATTTTTAGCACTGAGCGCTTGGTTGTGCGGGCATGCTATAGCCGTTAAAGGCGTTATGCTGTGCTGCGAACAAGCAGTATTAAAGCCACTTTGTAATGCTAAAGATTCGCTCATTGTAAGCTCACAGCCTATAAAAGCGATGTTTGAAACACCTTGAGCGAGTATATGCATTGTTGCTACGTGGCTGGCTTTTTTGTAATCGGGCAGCACGCAAGGGGCAGCGCTAAAAGGGATTTCGCGCATTAAGGTAATAACGTTGTGCTGCGCGCTTAGTGTATCAAGCCATTTGGCACAGGTATTTGCTACTGGGCAAATAATAAAAGCAGCTGCGTTATATTCTTTTAGGTTTTTTACTGCGCTTGTTTGTAGCTCTATGTTGTTATTAGTGCTTAGTATCATGGCTTGTAAGCCACTTTCGTTTAGCGTTTTTTCAAGGCTTGTAGCAAGCTCGGCCATTAAAGGGTTGGTTAAATCGTTTATTATAATGCCAATTAAGTTTGAACGTTTTGAGCGCATGGCGGCCGCATCGCGGTTATAAACGTAACCGAGTTCATCAATCGCTTTTAATATTTTTTGTTTGCTTTTATCGCCTACTTTTTCGCTTTTGGTAAGCAGTAAAGACACGGTTGATTTTGATACACCTGCACGCTTAGCAACATCAATAATAGTGACCGATTTAGCTGTGTTTTGCATTGTGTTTTGTGTGCCGCAGTGGTGAATAAATAGCGCTGTAGTGTAGCGTAATTAGGGTTATTAAGTCACCTTTTACAGGTGCTTAAGTTACCTTAATGCTTTATGAACATAGCAAAACGTGTTTATATACGCCTATAACAGTAAAAAATAACAAAAGGATAAAAACATGAACGCTTTTAGGCTGTTAGTTGCCTTTATTTGTTGTGTTGCATTACTGCCAACAAGCCAAGCAGAGCAAGGCTATCAAACACCGTCACCTGAACTTGCCGCTTTGGTTGATGCTAAGTTAGCACCCACTAGTTACTTATCGAGCGATGGCCAGTGGCTAGCGCTTTTTGAACGTAAGCGCGTAGTAACCCTTGATGAACTTGCAAAAGAAGAGCTTAAGCTTGCGGGTATTAAGCTAAACCCCGCTAATTTTTCGCGCTCTCGTGTGAGTGCCAAATTTAGTGCGGTGGAGCTAAAACACGTGCAAAGCGGCACGGTTATTAGCATTAATAACCTGCCTAATGGCATTATTCGCTCGCCTAAATGGTCATCTAATAGTAAATATTTAGCCTTTGTTGTTGAGCAAACAACCCAAGCCAACTTATGGCTTTACAGCGTTGAAACCAAACAAGCAAAAGAGCTTTCAAGCGCTGCGTTAAATTCGGTACTAACTGCCTCGCCATATAAATGGCTGCCAGATAGCAGCGCCATTGTTGCAAATCTTGCTGTTAATTTTGGTAAACCAAGGCTTGAAAATAACAGCCAAAGTGTAGTGCCTGTAATTCAGCAAAGTACGGGTGAAAAAGCGCCAGCGCGTACGTATCAAAACTTATTAACGAGCCCGTTTGACGAAGCGCAGTTTAAATTTTACGGCCAAGGGCAGCTGGCTTACATTACGCTTGATGGCAAAGCCCAAGCTATTGGTAGCCCCGCATTATTTAAATCGTTTTCGGTATCGCCCGACTCTACCAACATTTTAGTTGCGGGTATTAACGAGCCTTTTTCGTATCAAGTACCTTACAGCCGATTTGCCAGTACGTGGCAAATATGGGGTATGCGCGGTTATGCACTAGCTGAGCTTGCAAAGCAGCCACTTGCCGATAACATTCCACAAGGTTACGACAGCGTACGCACTGGTCGCCGTGATTTTGAATGGCGAGCTGATCAAGGCGCTGAAGTTATTTGGGCCGAGGCGCAAGATGGCGGCGACATGAAAGCCGATGTTAAGCACCATGATTATATTTACAGCTTACGTGCACCATTTAAACGCGAGCCTAAATTATTTGCCAAAGTAGAGCGCCGCTTTGCAGGTATTGAGTGGGGCAACGAAAACGTAGCCATGCTTACAGATTGGCGCTTTAGCGATCGCCAAGTGCGCACCTTTGTTATTCAACCTCGTAATGCTGACAGAAACCGCGTGTTGTTTTCAGAGCGTAGTTACAACGATGCGTATAAAGACCCAGGTAATGCAATTTACGAGCGCAACGATTTAGGCGCAAACGTAATTAAAATTGTAGGCGGGCGCTATATTTACCTGCGTGGCAATGGCGCATCAGAGCAAGGTAATATTCCGTTTTTAGACAGGTACGATGTAAAAACAAATAGTAGTAAACGTCTATGGCAATCTGAGGCGCCTTACTACGAGCGCGTACGTGCACTGCTTGACGACGAAGGCGAACGCTTTATTACTATTCGTGAGTCTAAAACTGAGCAGCCTAACTTTTTTATTCGTGATTTAGATAACGATACACTTACTCAGTTAACTAATTTTGCTCACCCGTACCCTGCATTTAAAGGCGTAAAAAAAGAGCAATTACGTTATAAACGCGATGACGGCGTAGAGCTTTCAGGCACGTTATATTTACCACCAGGGTATGATAAAACACAAGGCCCGTTACCTGTACTTATGTGGGCTTACCCGCTTGAATACAAAGACAAAGCAGTAGCATCGCAAGTTCGCGAGTCGCCTTATGCATTTACCTACATTGGCTATTGGGGCCCAATGCCTTACCTTGCTAAAGGTATTGCCGTGTTTGACGACCCTAAAATGCCTATTGTAGGTGTTGATGGCAGCGAGCCAAACGATAACTTTAGAAAGCAGCTAGTATCAAGCGCGCAAGCAGCTGTTGATGTATTAGTTAAAAAAGGCGTTGCCGATAAAAACAAAATAGCCATAGCAGGGCACTCATACGGTGCATTTATGGTAGCTAACTTACTGGCGCATAGTGATTTATTTAAAACAGGTATTGCCCGCAGTGGTGCGTATAACCGCACATTAACGCCGTTTGGTTTTCAAGGAGAAGAGCGTGATTTTTGGCAAGCACAAAGTGTGTACGCTAATATGTCGCCGTTTTTCCATGCTGAAAAAATTAACGAACCAATGCTGATGATTCACGGTCAGGAAGATCCTAATTCAGGAACCTTCCCAATGCAAAGTGAGCGCATGTACGCAGCGCTTAAAGGTTTAGGTAAAGATGCTCGCTTAGTAATGCTCCCTTATGAAGCACATGGTTACCGTGCGCGTAAAAGCTTATTACATGTGTTGTGGGAACAAGAACAGTGGTTAGATAAGTATTTGCTTAGTGATACAGCAAAGCCAGTAGAGGTTATTACTGAGCCAGTGGTAAGTGCTGGGCAATAGTAATAAACATGAGTAAGTAACAGCGCGGCTACTTATAGCCGCGTTTTTGCTTTTAATATGAGAGTAAATTAATGATTGATGTAGCAGCGCTTGCGGTTTTTATTCCTACGTTCTTTTTTGTGTCTATCACCCCAGGTATGTGTATGACCCTTGCCATGACACTCGGTATGAGTATAGGTGTACGCCGAACCTTATGGATGATGATAGGTGAGCTGTTAGGGGTTGCGAGTGTTGCCTTTGCTGCGGTACTCGGTGTTGCAAGTCTAATGCTAAATTACCCAGATGCATTCGCTATTTTAAAATGGGTAGGCGGCGGCTATTTAATTTATATTGGCGTAAACATGTGGCGAGCCAAAGGAAAAATGTCTGTTGATACCTCAAAACCAAGTGACGTAAGCAGGAAGTCGTTATTTATTCAAGGTTTTGTAACCGCAATCGCAAATCCTAAAGGGTGGGCATTTATGATTTCATTACTACCGCCGTTTATTAGTGTTGAGCATGCTGTAGCCCCTCAGCTTTTAGTGCTTGTTTTAGTCATAATGGTGAGCGAATTTTCATGTATGCTAGCATACGCAACAGGCGGTAAAAGCCTACGTTTATTTTTAAGCCGTGGTGATAATATAAAATGGATGAACCGTATAGCGGGCAGCTTAATGGCTGCAGTAGGTGTGTGGTTGGCTGTAGGCTAACTATAATGATTGATACGTACATAGTTGACCAATATGTAGCCTCAAAGTCTTTATTTCAAATTAAATAAATAGAGCTATTATACAAAAATGAGCTAAAAGTATTAACCCAAGCTGAATGCCTTGCTGTGGTTACATTTGTCTATTTTTTTGTTATCGGCTATAGAAATTTATTAATTTTCTGTGTTGCATTTTTTTACAAATTGGGTAATTCTAGCTACATATTCAAGGAAGAATGAATCAAGTCAATAACTTAGCTTTGTGCTTTCTTGCCTTTTTAATGTATAGGGAATTACCTCCATGAAAAAAGCTATTCTATCTGCAATTATTTTTGCCCCTCTTTTTGCTGGTTGTGTGTCTACATCTGATACAAACACTTCTGCTAATCTAGACCGTAATGTGGCTGTTGCTGAGCTGACATCTCGTATGGATGCTTTAGGTTATTTTCATCCAGTTGCAGTACAGGTAGGCATTGACGAATTTTTAAATATGTCAGCTATTATCCTTGAGCGCCAACGAAAAGTTATGGGCGAATACCGAACTCAGACTGATAACTACCGCGATGTACAAGCTTTTTTATATGCCCACCAAAAATCGACACCAGAGCAACTTCAAGCGGCAATAGAAGAATTTGACGCCGGTGCAAAAAACAAAGATGAAGAAATTGGTCATAAAATCGCAGCTTATAACTTAGCGAACGAAGGTATTTATCAGCAAAATGTTGAACTTGCGACAGACTTAACAATTGAAATTGCTAAATCAGCTTACATTTTAAGTCAACATAGTACAGCAATTGCAAAAGTAACTGCGTTCAGAATGGGTGGGGATTTAGTAGGTTCTTGGTTATCAAGCGATGAAGAAAATGCAGAAAAAGAAGAAGATCCTAAAGATATAGGCACAGCCCTTGTTAAAGCAAAAGATCAACTTGCGTTAGCGCTTGAAGCAAACGAAATTATAGAACTTGAGCAAGCAACAATTGCAGCAATAAATGAGTTACAACTTGAGCAAGAAGCGAAAGGCTAATGAAAATAAGCATTTTTGCTTTTTTTATAGCATGTGTTTTTAGTTGTTCTGCTCAAAGTTGGCCTGACTGGGTAACTCAACCGCAAAAAAGTGATGAATATATTACTGCGATTGGAATTGGTGAAAGTCGCTTAGCTGCAAAGCAAGCGGCTATAGCTGATATTACTACTCAACTAAGCGTTAATGTAAGTACGGAGCAATTACAAAAGCTAACAAAGCAAGACAACCAATCGATCAACTATTTTGAACAAGCAACAACTTTAACTAGTTTACCGTTTACATTAACTGGACTAGAAGAGCTTAATGCGCTTGAAAAAAATAATGCATTTGCTTTAAAAATGGGTGTTAAAAAATCGGTTTTGGTTAAAAACCTTAAATCTGATTTATCAAAACTTTCTCTTATCTCTGTACCAAAAGATAACGACGAGCAGCGCTTCATTTGGGCACTTAAACACGACGACCAACTTAATATTGCGACAAAAAAACTAGCTGTATTAGAGTACCTTTCTGGGTCTGAGTTATTAATGCATCAGACTCTAAATAATTTATTAAGTGAACAAGCAAAAGCATTAAATGCTGTTTCATGCGATGTAATAGGCGCTAACAATATTAGCGAGATTAAAGCAGCACTAAATAATGTACTTCCCCATAGCGGCAATACACGTTTATGGATACGTCCTCAAATACGCTGGCAATATGCCAAATCAAATAATATTTATTCTGCTAAAGCCAGCTTAACATTGGCGCTTACGCGAAGCTCAAGTCCTTTTAAAGTGTTATTGCAACAGGATCTTTTTGCGCAAGAGAGTGCTGCAACACCAGAAAATGCAAAACAAAAAGCGATTTATAACTTAGTACAACAACTTAAAGCGCCAGTTAGCCAGTGGCTGTTTGATATTTAGGAATAGCAATGAAATTAGTAAAAAATTTAGCTCTATCTTTATTAACATCTGCCTTATTAGCTGGGTGTAACTCTACACCACAGCAAGGTCGCTCTACTCAACAGAGTTATGTGAGTAATAGTGCCTCAAATGCAGTTATAGCAAAAAGTGCATATGTTTTTAACGATGCAGATATAACCATGCCAGCTTATTTTGACACGCAAGGCTTAGAACGTTGCACGTTTGATGTACGTAATGAAACTGATAGCTGCCCGTTAAAAAAACCTATTGTACGTATGTATTTTGACTTGGCTGGCGTGAGTGGTAGTGGCATTGGTGTTGATGCAATGCGTGAGTTTGATAATAAAAATTTATTGCTTATGCTCGAGAACCAATTTGCAGGCATTAATCGCTTTAGAATAGTAACGCGTGATGATGATGCTATTTCAAAAGAACAACAATCAATTTTACAACAGCAAGGAGCGGCAATTGCTGCCAAACGTGCTGAAGTAAAAGCCTTAATCCCTGATTTTGTCGTAAAAATTGATTCGTTGAGAACACTGAAAACTGAAGGTGCAATAACTGATTGGGCCGATTACACATTAGAGCTGACAACGGGTGTGATAAATCCGCAAACACGTGAAAAGCTATCACATCCCAATTTAGGCAAGATTCGTGTTAAATCGGAAGATGTACGCGATCGTTCAGAGTTAAAGTTTACGACAGTAAGCGGACGATACGCGGCTGGTTTTCACTTTGATCAAAGTGCTCATGTAAATGCGGTACTTAGTGATATGGGATCGCGTGGTATTGATATTTTACTTACCCGTATGCTAAGTGAGATGCCTGCAACAGCACAAGTGTTAGGTATTAAAGGCAATAAAATTAGTTTAGATAGAGGCCAAAATGCGGGGGTCCTACCTAACGAAACAATGATAATTTTTAGCTATGAAGCTGGATTTGTTGAGCCGATTGGAGTTGCGAATGTAAATCCTTCGCGCAGTAGTGCAAATGGTGAAATTATTCGTTGGAAAGCTTCCGATGCAGCCGATGATGTTAAAAATAAAGCTGAAAACGGTATTTATCGACCATCTAACGGTGCAAAAATATTTGCTGTATCGGTCGGTACTCCTGCTGACTTTTTGGAGAACAGAACATGATCAAAAAGCTTTGCTTGTTAGCATTATGTTCTTTGAGTGCGCAAGCTCAAGTGGATGTATTGTCTGATGGTACGCTACAAACACAGGCATGTGCATATGGGCGAGGCAGTACTGCTATTTCGGGTGCAAAAGCCCAGGCTAGTGCTGAGCTTATAAGTTTTATTAAAGGTAATAAAAGTCTAACAACTCAGAGTGCACAGCAACATTTAACAACAAGTTTAGATGATGATGCCGCCAGCTTATATGAGCAGCAACGCACTTCGATGATGGAAGGTTTGAGTGCAGGTGCCGTTCCTCTAAATTACTCAACGCCTACGCTTAGTGGTAACGACACTTGCATGACTGTAAGCCTTAACCCGCAAGAGTTAGGAGAGCCGCAAGAGCAAAACTGGCAGCAAACCACTCAAAATATCAGTGTGACAGTAATAGGCCAAGGCTGGAAAAAAGAAGGTAAAACAGCACTGACGATTGCAGAGCAAGATGCTCTGCAACGTGCTGTATCGCAAGTGGTAGGTGTGTGGCTTACTCAGCAGCATACGCAATCATCAAGCATGAGTATGAATATTGTTGACGGTAATGAATCAACAAATATGCAGGAGCTGATAGGGCAACAGCTTTCGAGCCATAGTGAAGGGCTTGTTAAAGAGTGGCAAACGCTGCAAACCAAAGAACTGCAAAATGGAGGTGTGGAAGTCACCGTTATGGCTGTTGTAGAGAAAGCACCTCTCATTCAAAAAGCATCTAAATTACTGAGCATGATTGGTTCGCCTAGAGTACAAGTTATTGCGCCAGAGCCATTAAAAACAGAGCTGAAAGTTTGGCTAAACGAGCAAGGTATTGAAGTTGGTAACGCGGCTAGTTTAGTTATTTATGCAAAATCTGAAGTGATTAAGCGAGGCAATAATAGACAGCTTTATTTAAGTGCTGATGTTAGAGATTTAGCTGGAAACATTTATGGTCAGTGGAAAAACGACCCTTCATTTATGTCGTTGCCTAATGACCCTTACGTAGAAAAAGATTTAATGGCAGTACATTTGGCAAGCAAGTCACAATCAAAGGCACTTCATAACACGCTTAATAATGCATTTACTCAAGTTGTTGCAAGAGGAGGATTGGTTCGTGAAATCATGCTGCCAAGCAATAAGCTAACGCAACCAGAAAAATTGCATGATGTATTAAGTACGTTAGGTGGAGTAAGTGATGTATCTATACATAAACAGCAAAAATATACTGTAGCCAGCCTTAGATTTAAAGGTAATACCGGTGAACTTGCTCATGCGCTCGATCAGGCGCTCATAACAATAACAGCAAAAAACCTTTCAAAAATTACAGTCGAAGACGATTTTACACTCAGGTACAAATAAGGATAGATGATGAAATTAAAAATATTAACATTAGCAATGGTTTTAGCTATGCCTGCAATCGCAGCGGAAGAATTTAGCTTAACAGATATGATCCCTGCTCGCCCTGGCGCGCAAGTAGCGGGTGCTGAACAAGCACAGGTTTCTGGCGATGTAGTGGTTGCAAAAGATACAAACGTTGCAGTTGCTGTTGCTCATCAGGCACTAATTGATGACGATGAAGATGGTTTGAAAATGATACAAGTAGGTAGTGGTACGGGTATTTTATCTATTGGTAGTGCCAGTTATAACACCTACGAAAATATTAATGCGACCTTGTTGTCTAAGCGTGGTGCTTATAACAAAGCCTATTTAGTAGCTAAAAAGCAGCTTATTGAAAATATGAAAGGTGTCGAAAATCAATGTTCTAATTTAGTATCGGCAACCTCGGATAGCATCGATTCTGGAGCTGAAGGCGCCGTTAATGAACAAACAACCGCGTTGGAAAATTGTAAAGATTCTGTATCTGGTTCTTTAGCTGGGTTTGTCACCTATGATGTATATGATGATGTAGAGGAAAACTTAGTACGGGTAAGCTTAATTTCTACTCCAAAGACGCGTTCGCAAATAAAAGGAAATCGTGGCGCAGTGGCGGTGACCACAGATCCTAATACTATTTTCAAACAAGTGATTAGCGATGTTAAATCAGGAGTACTGCCGCCTGTGGGCGCAAAAGTATTAACCAACGCACAAACCGGAGAAGTAATTATACTTGGTTATGGCTCGGCAATTATTCGTCAAAATCGCAGTAAAAATGTGGCGCGTAAGCTAAAAGGTGTTGCTAAATCACAATCTCAAACCCGTGCTCGTTCAGCTTTGCTTGCTACAATGCAAGGCGAAAAAGTATATTGGCAAGGTGGTTTTGATGAGAATCAAATGGAAGGTACAAAGCAATTTGAGTATGACGACCCTAACTTAAACGACCCACAACAAGTAAAGGTGTTAGAAGAGGATCGTAATACTTTCTTGAATCAAGTTAAATCATCTGATGAATATGCGACTATATCAAAAGGAAAATTACCACCAGGTGTGAGTGTTAAAAGTTTTTCAAGTGATGATAACTTATGGCAGTACAGCGTAGCAGTTTATGCTCCGAGTTTAGAAGCTACAGCGCGACAAGCAGCTAAAGAGATGGAAGGTAATAATGTTCAAACTGTTAACGGTGTAAGTCGCTACGGCCACAAGATAAAAGCACATGGAGGTTTAAACGAAAAAGCAACTAACCCTCAGGGTGTATCAGGTAAAGTAAGTAGCGAGAAGGAACTTTAATGTTATCTGGGCTGATTAGCTTGACGTTGGTGGCTTCGGCCACCTTCGATTCAGCGACGACCATCGAAAAGCAAACTGCTTTTTTTAAAAGCCAAGTAAATGGTGAATTTGCCCGAGTAATGGCACTTAAACCAAAGCTAAAAAATGCATTAGAAAATGCCTGTAGAAATGCGTTAACCATCCCAAAACGCAATGAAATAAGAGTGAAATTAGCAAAAAAGCTAACTATTGATATTGATCCATCGATAAGCTTTATTGATGCACATACCTCTGGGTATAAACAGGAAAAGCAAGGCGATTGGTTAACGTGTACGGCTAGGGTTGAAATACAAGACCCATCTTTAAATGAAGCTGGACTTGCCGTTAGAGCTGCTTGGCATGTAGGTAGCCAAAAAGATAAAGCAAACTTACGCCCTTTATTACAAGTTGCATTGAATCACCCTACAACAATGTCTGATGCAGTAGCATTAGCTGCTGCTCTGTCACCAGAGGGGCAACGTTTGAACTATCTCGATAAATATTTAAAAGCGAGTGAGTTAAAACTCGATGAAGCTAAAGCCTCTGTTGCACAAACGTGGTTTGTTAATGAGCGTTATAAACAAGTTATTTCGCTAACTCAGCAATGCGAAAGCATAGACTGTAAGCGTTTAAATTTAGCCGCTCAAACTGAGTTTGATAATCTATCTGCTGATGATTTAAGTAGTTATTTTTAATTTTATAGGGATATAAAAAATGCACTCAAAAGTTAAAATACGACTAAAAATTAGCGCGTTAGCTTGTCTAACACTTAGCTTAAATAGCTTAGCTCAAACAAGTGAAGAAGCCGAATTTGAGGCTTTTTTAAAAGCGCAGCAAAGTGAGTTTAGCCAGTACGAGCAACAGCAAAAGCAAGAATTTGAAGCGTTTGTAAGTGCCTGGCATGATGCGCAAAGTGCATATTTAAAACAAGTAACCGAAAAGTGGCAAGACCCAAACCTGCCAAGCTCAAAAGTGTGGGTAAAATACAGTGATGATTTAAATAAACGCACCAGTGTGAATTTTGAAAGTGGTGAAGTTGTAGTTGAGTTATTAAATAGCCAAAACGACGAACAAGCTGTTGAATATGCAAAAGATCAATTAAATGAGCTTTCGCAAGTAACAGTAGATAAAACACTTGCAAATGATCCGGTTTATATTGCGGCTAATAACACAATAAACAGCAAAAGTTTTACCTCAACGGGTAAGCCTTTAAATAGAAAAATTGAGCAAAGTAAGTCACCAACAACGATTCAACCTAAAAAAATAGCCGAGCAAACAGTGCTCTCTACAGAGATTGTAGAGCAGGTGCTCACTGCCAAGTCACCTGTTATAACTAAGCAAAAAGACAGAGTGACTATTAGCTATAAATTGCCCGCTAATACACTTTCGAATCAAGCCAAACGTTATTTACCTGATGTGCAGCAGCAAGCTAAGCGTTATAACTTAGACCCCGCACTATTATTGGCAATTATACATACTGAATCAAGCTTTAACCCGCTCGCTCGCTCCCCAATTCCTGCTTTTGGATTGATGCAAATTGTGCCTACTTCTGCAGGTAAAGATGTGAGTAACTTTTTGCAAGGCAAACCGTTATTACTTAGCCCTGAGTACTTATTTCAAGCGGATAACAATGTAGAAGCGGGTAGTACTTATGTGCATATTTTAAGTAATCGTTACTTTAAAAATGTACGTAACGAGCAATCCAGAATCTACATGAGTATCGCAGCTTATAATACTGGCCCCGGTAATGTAGCCAAAACGTTAAGTGGCTCTAAATCACTTAATCAGGCCAGTATTGCTGCTAATTCAATGTCTGCAGACAAAGTTTATACCTTAATGGTAAATAATTTGCCTGCGCAAGAAACCCGTAATTATTTACAAAAAGTGGTCAAACGCACCGCTTATTATCAAGAGCAATTGAAAGGAATTTAAAATGAAAAAATTATTACCTGTTATAGTCGCTTTAACATTAGGTGCATGTTCAAGCACAGAACAAACACAGTCTGAGCCATTAGCAAAAAATGATTCAGTGCCAAGCTGGGTATTATTACCAGTGTCAGATAAAGGTTTAGCATCGTCGTCATGCGTACCTTGGTCAGGCAGTATGTCAACCGACAGAGCTCAAGCTATTGCAGCAGCTCGCGCTGATTTATCTCAGCAAATACAGGTTAAAGCAAGTGTTATGGACAAGTTGTACCAACGTAAAGCGCAAAGTAATGATGAGCTAAACTTTGGTGGTACTTTTGAGCAAGTAAGCAAACAGGTTGCACAGCAAAGCCTTGTGGGTGCTGTGCCACAAGAAGTTGCCTTTGCTAAATTAGACGGGGTAAAGCAACTTTGTACATTCGTTGTAATGAGCAATACACAGGAAACGTTTAATAATCTAGTCACTCAATCTGGTAAGCGTTTAGATCCGAGTTCACGCGAAGCACTTTACGAAGAGTTCAAAGCCCAAAAAGCGATGAAAGATCTCGAAAAAGAGTTAGATAATTTAAATAAATAATTTAAAGAGTTAAATATAAATCAGGCTAATAAATTTTTATAGGGCTAATATTTACCATTAGTCCTAAATTAATCGTAGTAAAACAAGAAGACATAATGTCATCAATCACTGAATTAAAAGACAGCATCAACACTAAAACTTAGAATTTAGTACTTCTAACATTTGTTACCGCTGGTATTTATGCAACTGTATGGATGTTTATAAATACACCAAAGCTAGAGAAATTAACCTCTAAAAAGATAGCTGACAATACATTTCTAATATGGCTAGCTGTGTGTAGGGCTAGGCGGTGCTTTTGCTGGCTCAGGTGAGGAGTCTTTAGATATTATTGCTGGTTTACTTACTATTGCCTCATGGTTTTTATATATTATTTGGGCATTCCGTGCAAAAAGCGCATTACAGGAGTACGCATTACCTGGATCTTAGAATGAATGGTATTTATACCTTCTTCTTAACTATTTATTACATCAATTATTGTGTGAACGATCTACCTGAGGCCCACACATGTTTAGCATTTATGCTGTTATTACTTATTTATGGGAGTAACCACACCTCATAGAATCGGCATTGCTTAAATACCAAACATACAGCTGTAAATTAAAGCACTAAAGAACAACACAGCTAACATCATAATAACCAGCATAAAACATGAACCTTCAATTTTGGCTTAAGCTTAGTAGTTGTAATATTTAAATAGCAAATATAAGTAGATAGAGTCAATTAATCTTTGGTGTAGTTGATTTTATCAATATTTATAGGCGTGCATTTCTATGACTACAAAAATTTCTAAATTAATAGCCCCAAAAAACTCCCTTAATTTATAAAGTACTTGTTATTGTGAGTATGCTCACACCTGCAGGGGTAGTTTAACTGGGATAATGACTTATATGAATGTGGGGTTCACCAAGCATTTTTATATTGATTGGCTTACATCTCTTCTGAGCGCTTTACTAGTTATGGCTCTAATTGGCCTAATAATGATTACATTGATAAATAAGCTGATAGCTAAGTTATTACCAAACACTAGTTAACTAAAGCGTAACTTAGTTATTAGTCTATGTATGGCGTTGACTATGGAATCGCTAATGGCTTTTGTTACTGCAACTAATAATATTGGGTACAGTAATATACACGTATTTTTAGCGGGGTGGCTAGAAGGGCTACTTGCTGCATTACCTATAGGCTTGACGATAATGATAATTATGTCAGTAACGATAAAACCTAAAATAGAAAAATTTTTAAAAAGTTAAAAAATAATTATTACTATCGATAATACTCAATTATTTACATGCTTAATTTACTTTTTAACTAGGGCGTGTTGATCTTTGTGGATTGAAATTTGTTCAATCTAGGGGCGATTAAATCGCGGCGCGAGGTTTGTAACCTAGTGGGCTAAGTAAAAATCGAGCAACAAAGAGTTAATCGTCCCTAGAAAGAACCCAAAGGGCAGCGCATGTTTGGTATTTATGCTGCGTTATCGCCTATTCATGGGGAATAACCACACTACATAGGCTCCGCCTTGCCTAAAAACCAAACATACTGCTGCAAATTCACCCACCAAAGATCAACACGCCCTAGTACATACTTGATAGTTAAAAAGTGTCATCGATACTACATTACATAGATTCTGCCTTGCTTAAACCAACTATATTGCTGCAGATTTAACTTCGAAAAATAATAATGCATTAACAGTTAAAATAGAATATGGGCTTTTTATTATTTATATTGCTAATTAATCAAGGTAGTGTATAACACCTAAAATAATTCAGAATCTTTAAAAATTTAAATTGCCTTAGATATATGATCAAGTGCATTGATAACTGCTTTTTCAATTATTGGTAATTTAAAGGGTTTCGATATAAACATATCCATACCTGCTTGTTTACAAGCAAGTTTGTCTTGTGATGAAGTATTTGCTGTTAAGGCTACAATATAGGTTTTGTCATATGGACATATACTCTCTGATCTAAGTTGGTTTGTAGCTTCAAAACCATTGAGAATGGGCATTATACAATCCATAAAAATAAGGTCGTAATGCTTTTGTGTACATTTGAATATAGCGTCTTGTCCATCAACCGCTGAATCGGCTTTTATATTAAATTTACTTAATGAGGCATGTAATACAAGCCTGTTAATATCATTGTCGTCTACAACAAGTACTGATAACTCATCGCCATTAATATTTAAACTAGATTTAAGGCGTTCTTGTTTTTGTTCTTTACCTTGTGTAATTGGGATGTGAAGTAAAAATGTAGAGCCTTTATTTGGTGTACTTGTTACTTTTATGGTACCTCCCATATATTCTACAAGTTCTTTAACTATAGCGAGTCCTAGGCCTGTACCACCTTTTGAATTTTTAGCATCAACTTCTTGAGAAAAAGGAGAAAAAAGAGATTCCAAAAATCCTTTGCTCATACCTCGCCCTGTATCTGACACTTCAATATTTAAAACTTGATTAGCGTTGTTATAGCTAACACTCGTTTTTAGTATTACATGACCATTTTCGGTAAATTTAAGTGCATTGCTTAATAAATTAGAAACGATTTGACTGAGCCTGGTATTGTCACTAAAGACCCAGCAGTCATCATCTATAGTGTTATCTACTTGCAGTACAACATGGGTATTTTTAAACAGTGGAGTGTATAAAGAAGTTAAATCGGTAAAAATTGTTTTGAGTAAAAAATGACAGGGCTCTAATTTTAACTCACCATGGTTAATTTTAGAGAAATCAAGTACTTCGTTGATTATATTCAGTAGTATATCGGAACTTCTGAGCGCTATTTTTATTTTTTCAGCGCGCACAGTTTCACTGTGCTCATCAATTAACGTAGTTAGCATTCCTGTAATGCCGTTGAGCGGTGTTCTTAGTTCATGGCTTATTTTAGCAAAGAGCATGCTTCTGTCTTCTAATAAGCGTTCTGCTTGTGCTTGTTTTTTTCTAAGTTCTTCTCTAAGCATTACCGACTCAGTTATATCTTGGCAAGTGCCAAATAATCTTATACAACGGCCCGCGTCAAATTCAGCTTCTCCAAATGTTGTAACCCATAAATGCTTGTTTTTAGCTGTTATAATTTCTAATTCTAAATTCCACTTTTCACCTTTGGCAATAGCTAACTCTACTGCACGTTTAATACCGTCACGGCTTGCACCTTCTTTATAAAACTCAATTGCAGAATTCATTTGCGGTTTAAATTGTTTGTCTACTTCATGTATGAGGTATGTTTGATTACTCCATGTTATTTCTTCAGTAACTAAATCGACTTCCCAGGTGCCAATACTTGCTACATTTTCTAACTTTAATAATGTATTGCTATTCTTTTCTAATTGATCTTTTGTTATTGCGCGAGCAAATTCAGAGCCTAGCCACTGTGCGAATAGTTCGATGTAATCATAAGCGTCATCGCTAAAAGCGGTAGACATATTAGGAGATGAAAAATTGACGGTGCCAAATATTTTATCTGCAATCTTTATTGGTGCACCAATGTACGATTCTAATTGAAAATTTGTATAACACGGGTGGTTTGCAATCGAGCTCTGCGATACTTTATGAAAGGCAAGAGCAGAGCCCGCTCTTAGGGTATGTACGCAATATGTATCTTGCAAATCAAAGGTAGTACCGGGCTGAAGAGATTTGTCTGGAGTTATTGCATGTAAAACGGTATAGCAGTCTTTATCTACTTTACTAACGATGCCTAAATCGAGGCTAAATACTTCTAATCCGAATATTAAAAGTTTATTTATTTTACTTTCAAAATCAAGCGATTGGTTTGAGACTATATCGTGAAAACATCTTAGAAAATTCAAAAGAAAACACCCCGTAAGCTTTTGTCCAATTTATACAACATAAAAGCCATTTAAAGGCATATTTATTAGTTATGAAGTGAGTTTAGCAGCTTTAATCAATGATAACTAAAATTGATGCATGGATTTTTAGTTTATAACCTGTTGTTTTTATAATTTAAGTTGATTGAAGCAAATACGCTATATTAATTTAATATGAATATAACGCTGAGTAAAACGTTGGTTACATAATACTCAGGGTTTATATTTAGTACGTTGAATTTGGTGTGTATTCAGGGTTGATATCACCGTCTACTTCCTCTGGGTCAACATCGTTAATAAGCAGTGTTTCACGTACGGCTTCAATGTGATCTAGTACGCTTTGGTAGCGCTCGCCATATTCATACTTTGTCACTTCAATCGCTTTAGGCATGTAAGTAAAAGCTATTTTTAGGGCGTGGAGTGCTTCTTCGTTTATTTTTTCGCTCATAATTTTCTCTTATATGTGGGCTATAGCTAATCTGAGTTCTGGATAATAAATCTATCTCAAGTAGCTATTTTTTAGCGCTAACTGCGTTGAACTTCCTTGCAATAGACCAGCTATTGCAAAGAAGTTCGCCTTGTTTTAACCAAAAATTTCTAGCTAGAGAGAAACAGACTTAAATATCGTTATTATTTATAGTGTTTTTAAATCTCTTAACCAGAATTCAGGTTAGTTAGTAAAATAACACCAAATACAATTCGGTAAAGGCCAAAACTAACAAAAGTGAAATTTTCTAGGAAACGTATGAATAGTTTAATAGTAAAATAAGCGACTATAAAAGACGTTAAAAAGCCAACTGCGAGGGCCGTTAGGTCATCTAAGCTAAACAGTTGGTAATGTTTAAGTAAGTCGTACCCTGAGGCTGCTGCAAGTACAGGTAAACCAAGTAAAAATGAAAATTCAGCGCTGGCTTTTCGATTCAAACCACACAACATGGCACCAACAATAGAACCCCCAGCACGACTAGTCCCCGGAATTAACGCAAATACTTGTGCTACGCCAATCCAAAGAGCTTGTTTATAAGTAACTTGGGTTACATCGGTAGTAGTGCAGTGAGCCTCTTTATAACTGCGCTCTAATAGTAAAAACATCACACCACCTATAATAAACATAACACCTACTACTGATACGCTAAACAGTGTTTTTATTACATCACTAAATATAAAACCAATAATACCCAAAGGAATAAATGCAATGGCAACTTTAACCCATAAATTAATATGTTTAGGGCTGAACTTGTCTTTATAGTTGGCTAGTACCGCTAAAATGGCGGCAAGTTGGATAATGACTTCGAAGGCGAGGTTAGCGTCTGTTGATTCAATGCCTAACCACTTTGACGCTACAATTAAGTGCCCAGTTGATGATATGGGTAAAAATTCTGTTATACCTTCAATAATACCTAAAATAATCGCGTTAATTATATCCACGGTTTACTGCTTCCTGAAAAATTAAAAAAGCCCGAACTCGGCTTAACTGAAATGACGCATTACTGCGTACCTAAATTGCGAGACGTAGCATAAAAGCTCTCAATGCAAACCAACAGTGTTTTTAGTATAAAAGCGCCTTAATTTGTTTAATAAATTGCGTTAAACGGTATATGCATATTTGGCGCAAAAGGTATGGCAACCTTTTGTTGTAATGATTGCATTGAGTGTATTACATGGTTTATTGAGTTTTTGGTCATTAACGCAGGGGCAGGGATGAAGTCGATTACTTTAAAAAAGCTATTTTTACTACATAGCTGAGTAGGAATTCTTACTGCGGTACTGCTATTTGTTGCATTTAGTGGGGCGTTAGCCGTGCTGTCTCGACCTGAGTAAAAAATATGGGCAAATCCAGAGCTGCAATCTAGCCAACGCGCAAATTAATCGACTAGTAAACGAATATCATAAACAGGTGCCTAGTGAATTTGGCGAAAACATTCATGTATTTTTATCAAGTGGGCATAACTTTCATTTATTAACATTGGTATTTGAATCTCACCATCGCGATGAAAATTACGACCAAGAGGTGGCCAGAGTATTCCAGTTTCATCCGCATACTTTGGCGCTGGAAAATACTTATTATGGGCCTAGTAAAGAGTTTTACGCCAATAAAAAACAGATGCTCCAACTTATATTGGTGAGTTTCATGCAGATTTGCATTTAGGGCGACCAGTTGGGTTAATACTCACTGGTTTTTAGGTTTAACACTTTTAGTAAGTGCAGTTACTGGCTTGTTTATTCATCGTAAATTGATAAAAAAGCTCTTTACGTTTAGGCGAGAGAAAGGATTAGATATTGCAGTAAGCGATGCTTATAAGGTTATAGGTATTTGGGGCAGCGTATTTAATATTTTAATTGCTTTCACAGGAGCATTTTTAGGGCTTGCGACCGTTATTTTACTCCCAGCAGCTGCGTTTGTGAGCTTCGGTGGCGATCAGGATAAGTTAATAGAAACGTTTAGTGCAACTCCTGAGCCGGTAGTTAGCCACATTAAGCAACCTACAAAAATAGACACTATTTTAGACAATGTTAATAATCGTTACCCTGAAGCAATAATTAGGGATGTTACAATAATGGCGCATAACGATGCGAATGCGCAGGTGTATTTCGCGAATTGTTTCTTGCCATAACCAATCTAAATCAAATAAATGACCACCTTTTATAAAGCGAGCTAAATTAATGAATTCGGGACGGCATGAATAGTCGGTAATTACTTTATAATTTCGCATTGGTTGTTTGCATAAAAAATGCGGCTATATTAGTTGCCCCAGTAGAAACACCAAAATAGCGTTCAAACGGCTGGTATTGCTGTTTTAAAAACTCATAAAGCACACCTGCGGCAAATATACCGCGCATTGCACCGCCTTCAACGACGAGTGTGCTTTTATTATTGTTGTCATGGCCAATCCTTTTTATGAAATTTGATGTTATCAACTAAGTCTAAAAAATGCGATAGAGATTACTGAAGATGATAAAAAATTAAAGCCGGGCACACATCGCGAAATTCGCTGTTTTCTGGTAAGGTTTAGTATCACAAGGCTTTGTTAATAATAAAGAATAATTATTTATGTTTGATCCTAGCGTAACCATTTTTGACAGCACACAGAGTCAGCTTGCAGAAAGTCCTCTTTGGCATCCTATGCTGAACACTTTTTTTTGGGTCGATATAAATAAACAACTACTTTTAAGCAAAAATATACTCAGTGAAAGCCAACTTAAAACAGTTAATATGCCCGATATGCTCAGTGCAATAGCGTGGATTGATGAGCAGCACTTATTGTTAGGTACAAGTACTGGTTTATACAAATACCATATTAATTCGAGCACTCGCCATCGTATTCTTAATATTGAAAATACACAGCTAAATCGACGTTCAAACGATGGCCGTGCTGATCCATGGGGGGGCTTTTGGTTAAGCACAATGGATGTAAATGCTAAAAAAGGGGATGGTAAAATATACCGTTATTATAAACACCAGCTTAAAGCCGTTGTAAGTGACTTGAGTATCCCAAATGGATTGTGCTTTGATAAGTCCCGTTTACGCGGTTACTATTGCGACTCTTTAACCAGTTGTATTTATGTATTAGATTTGAATGAGCAAACTGGTGATCCTTGCGCTGAGCCACGTGTTTTTTATCAATTTAATAATACTGATGTTGACCCTGATGGCTGCGTAACCGATAAATTAGGCAATTTGTGGCTAGCTGTGTGGGGAATGGGGTGTGTTATGTGTTTATCCCCAGGCGGTGAGTTAATAAAAAAAATAGAGCTTTGTGCATTAAAACCGACATGCACTGCCTTCGGTGGTGAAAATGCTGAGTTGCTACTTGTGACATCGGCATTTGATGAAGCGATTAACAATACTGTTAGTGAACAAGGCACTGTATTTCAGATCTCCGGTATAAAAAACGGGCAGTTTGAGCCGCCCGTTTTACTGTAACTTGCAATTTACATTGATGATTAGCTTTTAGGCGTAACCCACATAACACCCACTTCTTTTTTGGTTACTAAAACCTCAGTACCGGCGCTGATTTGTTGTTCACTTTTGAGCTTCCAGCTGATACCAGAGTATTGATGTGTAGTTAAACCTTGTTCTGTTACATCACTTGTGAGTACAAAAGTAAGTTCAGCAAAGTCACTATTCACTTGCTTTTTATCTACGCGATTTTGCATTTTTTTTAATGGTTTCCAAAGTGCAACAGCCAAGCCTGCTGTTACCACTGTGTTACTCCAAAGTGCAGTGGTTAATGAGTCAGGTAAAATACCAAAACTCATTAATAATCCTGTAAGGAATAAAGATAATCCAAAAAACAATAAGATAAATGTAGAAAGGCCAAGTACTGCTACTTCTATTATTAAAGCAACAATACCAATTACCATAAGTGTTTGCGGTAAATTTTGCGTAATAAAATCCATACAAACCTCTTTATTTAGTTATTAACCTAGATGTTTTTTATTTAAGCTATTAATAATTGCCATGCCTTGGGCAACCATTGAGCTTGCATCTGTCGCGTTATCTGGCAGTAATACAATTGATGACTCACGAGCAATCGCTTCTTTAGCTGCAATTGCTTTAGTTGCTAGGTCTAGCTGTATTGCTTTTTGACCTTGCTCTGTATCTGCGGCTTCACCTACTTTGATAAGCGCATTTGCCTGTGCTTCTGCAACCGTCGTAATAGCTGTTGCTTCACCTTCAGCACGTAAAATTTGCTCGGCTTTGTCGGCTTCAGCAGCAAGTACTTGTGCTTGTTTTTTACCTTCAGCAACGTTGATATTTGCTTGGCGATCGCCTTCTGATTCTAAAATTTGAGCTCGTTTAACACGCTCAGCTTTCATTTGTGCTTCCATAGCTTCCATAATAGAGTTGGGTGGCACAATATCTTTAATTTCATAGCGAAGTACTTGGATACCCCAAGGCTCAGATGCTTGGTTTATAGCTGCAACAATGTTGGTGTTAAGTAGATCACGCTCTTCAAATGTTTTATCAAGCTCCATTTTACCTAATTCTGAACGCATAGTTGTTTGCGAAAGTTGTACAACGGCAAAAGTATAGTCGTCAACGCCATACGTAGCTTTGTAAGGGTCTAATACTCTAAAGTATAGTACGCCATCAACTATGAGTGAGATGTTATCTTTAGTGATAGCTGATTGCGATGGTACGTCTTGAGCTTGTTCTTTTAAGCTTCGATCAGCCGAGATTCTATCAATAAATGGAATAATAAAGTTAAGGCCAGCTTCTTTAGTTGATTGGTATTTACCAAAACGTTCGATTAACCAGGCGCGGTTTTGTGGTACAAATTTGACGCTACTTTTTAAAAGCACGATAACAAAAATGAGTAAAAAAGCCTCAACAGTAAAAACCATATTGAGAATTTGTGTGACTGGATCCATTTAAACATTCCTTATAATAATTAAACGCTGAGTGGTTGTATTCTTTATAATTTCAGCGCGTATAGATTATCACTACAGCGAACTTTTAACCACTAAAACTCACTGTAGCACCGACTTGGTCGGTTTTTAAAAGCTGGCTATTTTATTTCTGCCTGTTTCTTTTGCGTTATAAAGGGCTATGTCGGCGTTAGTTATAACCTCTTTGGGTTTTGTTTTGTGATTGGGTATAAAAGTATAAAACCCAATGCTTAAAGTGAGGTATTTACTGACTGTAGAAAAATTATGTTCAATTGCAAGTTCTGCGATTTTTTCCTGAATAAGAACAGCAAACCTTTGACAATGATCTGTGTCGACTGCAGGTAAAATTATCGCAAATTCTTCACCACCGAAACGAGCGGCTAAATCACCTTCACGCTTACAAATTCTGTGCAGCGCTTTGGCAACTTGTTTTAACACTTCGTCACCTAGCTGATGCCCATAGTTATCGTTATAACGCTTAAAAAAATCAATATCACACATTATTAAACTAATAGGTTCTTTATTACGTGCGCTGCGCTTAATTTCGCATTTTAAAGTTTGATCAAAACAGCGTCGATTAGCAATGTTTGTAAGGCCATCAGTATTAACTTGTTTATTAAGTTTATGGTTGGCATTAATCAGTTGCTGCTGAGTCTGTTGTAGCTCTTGTTTGTAATTTAAATTTTTGAAAGCATTAGCAAGCATTTCACCTACTAATCTTAGGCGGATAAGATCCAAATCAGTCCAGTCTCGCTTTTGAATAACACAATCACAGCCAATAAAACCAACGAGTTCTTTGTCATAGCGTAAACCAATACAAAGTACCGATTTAATTTTTTGGCGCTGAAAAATATTTTTTTCGCTTATTGCTTGAATAGGTAGCAACGTTACATCGTTTACTCTGAATAAATGGGTACGAGTCATTGAACTAAAAAAATAAGGGAGGTCGCTTTTCAAAATGTTTTGTAATTCGTCTTTAAATGCTGGGATACCATTATTTACCCATTCGTGGGTGTTGTTTATGGTTTTACCATCTTCGGCAAACTTAAAGAGATAACTTCTATCGGCATTGCAAACGGTACCGACTGCTTTTAATGCATAGTGGATATGCTTATCAACATCGTCATTTTGAATATCGATTAAGTCAGTTGAGATGTTCGATACAATGTTATCAAAATCATATTGTTCATCTACGTTGTTATTTAATATGTCGATAATAATAATGGAGTTTGAATTAGGTAATTTTGCAAATTTTACGTTGAGTAGCAATTTAGATGCTTGTTTCGATAAAATAAACTGGCATTGGTTATTTGCTGTAAAATAATTAAAGAATAAATCTTCTGCCAACAGCTTTTTTTTACTGTGATGATTGGTTAGAGTAATCTGTGAAAAATCAGTTTTACAAAAATGTGATTGATTTTTTAAGCTAAACAAGTCCTGTGCCTGACTGTTAAGTTTAAATATATCTTGATTGGCATCATAAAGTAATACACAAAACGGCAGTAATTCCAAGTTTTGCCATATTTCATCTGGTAGGTTATTACTCACTCAACTCTCCATGTGTTTAAGCCATAAATAAATTTTTTCTTTACTAACTATTAGCACATTTTTTTTGATTTACTAAGTTTTTAGTGCGTTTGCGGGCAGTACATATTATAATTGATACTGTATATCATTGCCATTTCTACTCTAAGCCATCTTTGGCTTATTTGCACTTTAAGTATAGGTTATTCAAGCATTTAATGACAGAAATCACTACACACCAAGCTTCTCGTCGTCGGTTACTTATTGCGCTAGCAATTACTTGTTCGTTTATGGTAATTCAGGTTATAGGTGCTTATTATTCAAATTCGCTTGCTGTGCTTGCTGATGCGGGGCATTTATTTGTCCACAATAGCTCGCTATTCATAGCACTAATAGCGTCAAGCCTCGCTATTCATTTTGCCAAAACATATAACGATGGTCATCAACGAGCAGAGCTTATTGGTGGCTTAGTAAATGGTTTTTTGTATTTAGCAATCAGCTTAATTATTTTGTACGAGGGTGGCGAGCGTTTTGTTCATCAACACGAGGGTAACGAGCTGGCGGTTAATAGTTATTTAATGTCAGTTATTGCAGCTATTGGTTTTTTATTTCATGGTGCAGCTGCATGGGTTTTATATAAGGGGCGTAAGGCAAGTATCAATGTTTATGCGGTATTTTTGCATTCATTTTTTGATTTGATTTCAACAGTGTCTACATTTGTTGCTGGTATTCTTATATATTTAACTGGCTGGATTGTTATTGATATTTTATCAAGTATGTTAATCGCTTCTTTTGTATTATTTACAGGTATTAAAGTGATTATTAGCTGTATGAAAGGGCTTCGTTTAAACAAAGCAAAATTGCCTAAAGTCTCAGACATCGAACATGAAATTACGACTATTGAACATGTATATAATGTACATAATGTAACTGTAACACGAAAGTATAAAAATATAGTCGTTGGTGCGCACGTTGTATTAAAGCAGCATTGCACGGTTGAAAAACACGATGAAGCGTGCCGCTTAAAAGTAGAGAAACTCCTATCCGAAAGATTTAACGTCAAAAATAGTGTATTGCAAATAGAAAGCCACGAATGCCCGCATATTAATTGATAGTTTATTTTCTTATCATTGTAATAAATAACCCGAAATTTTGGATTTAAATTTTAAAATAAATCAGTAATATTTTTGAAACTGTCTGGTTTGCACAGCTCTTTTGCGTTCATTGGCTTTGCAAAGTAGTATCCTTGTAATACATGGCATCCCATATCTGCTAAAAACAACATTTGTGCTTTCGTTTCTACACCTTCAGCAATACAGTTTAGGTTAAGGTTATCTGCAAGTGTGTATATAGTTCTCATTATCGATTCATCACTTTTATCGATCCCAATACTATTAACAAAACTTTGATCAATCTTAATTACATTTATAGGGAACTGACTTAAGTAAGTTAATGATGAATAGCCAGTGCCAAAATCATCTAAGAGTAATTTGAATCCCGCAGCTTGGAGTTTTTGAAGTTGTTTAGACGCTTTTAATTTGTCTTCTAATAGTGTGTTTTCCGTTATTTCTAACCTAATTTGTATAGGGCTTATTGAATGCTGTTCTAAGACCGATAATAAACGACTAGCGATGTTTTCTTTAAGGATATGTTTAGGTGATAAGTTTAAAGAAATGTAAAATAAAGGATTACTAGAAAGAACAGAAGCTAATTCAATTATGGCTCTGTTGAGAGCTTGTTCTGTTAGAGTTTCTATTAAACCAGTTTCTTCAGCGATAGGAATAAATTGAGCTGGAGAAATTAATTGCCCTTTATTTTCCCAGCGCATAAGCAGCTCTACGCCGTTAATTACCCTTGCTTGTATATCTACGATTGGTTGGTAATGATTAAAAAACTTGTGGTCATTTGCAGCATCTTTTAAGTCATTTTCAAGGATAAGTTTCTGCTTTATTTGTTCATTCATTTTTTCACTAAAAAATTTAAATCCATTTCTACCAGCCTGTTTTGCATGCATCATGGCAACATCTGCATTTCTTATTAATGTATCGGTGGTTGTAGCATCAAATGGGTAGAGAGCAACCCCTATACTGGCAGAAATATTTATAGAAAAGTCTTCAATTACAGCTTTATTAGCAAGTTCTTGGCTTATATCCTTAACAATTTTACTAAGTGATTGAATCGAAGTTATGTTTTCGATAAGAACTAAAAATTCATCGCCACTTTGCCGCCCTAGCGTTGCTGTATCATCGAGCATATTGCTAACACGACTAGTAATATTACATAACAATTTATCCCCAACTGCATGTCCAAAAGAGTCGTTAACAGGCTTGAATTTATCTAAATCTATAAATAAGAGCGCAGATTGAGAATTATTCATTTTAGCTCGCTTAATTGTATTTTCGATGTTTTGATGCATTAAGCTACGATTTGGTAAAGATGTTAAAGGATCGTAATTTGCCAAATATCGTAATTCATTTTCAGCTTGCTTTTGCTCAGTTAAATCAGAAATAACAACTACGTAGTAACCAACGTCATTATTTTCTTTAGCAACAACAGTTACACTAAAATGAATTGGGTGTTTTTCGTTTTTAGCCGTATGAATATAGGTGTCTGTGCGCCAGTTTTGTTTTGGCTTTAGTGCTTTTAATTTAGCTGCGAGTTCTTTGCATTTAGCCTTTCCAACTGCTTTTATAAAAAGTTTTGGGCTCAGTTGTGTTGTTGAATTTATGCTTGAAAATGTTTCAAGAAAGCTATTGTTTGCAGAAAAGGGCATAAGCTGGTCATCTAAAATAAGCAACCAGTCATTTATTTGGCTAAAAGCTTCTCCTAGAATTTTTGCTTGCTGCTCATTTGCACGTTGTTCAGTAATGTTTGTATAAATCCCAGAAACATATAAAGGTGTGTTTGAATGCTCTTTATACATAATCTGACCAAGGTCTTGATACCAAAGCCAGTAGCCATTTCTATGGCGTAACCGGTAAGTTGCTTGCCAATGTTGCTGTTTATTTTTCTTAATAAAGCTTAGCCACTGGCTTTCAACCCTTCGCCTATCATCAGGATGAATCAACCCCATATAAAGTTGGATATCAATCCTTTCAGGTAAGTTTGAATAACCCAGCTCAATTCCACGCTGCGTATTCACCGTATTATCTTCGAATGTATAGTCCCATATACCACTTTTATTATTACTAAGGGCTAGCTCAGTTTGTTTTTGTGAATGAATAGTTTTTCTATGGGCATTCTCTATAGCTATTTTACGAACACGGTATTGCCAAAATAATAAAAATAATACGGTTATGAATACTAAAGTATAAACAATATAGGCTAGGGGGGATTGCCAAGCGGGATAGGCAACATTGAACCTGATAGTAGTTGGTTTTTCTTTTTCGGAGTGATTTAAATTATCCGACGAAACCCCAAGAGTATATTTTCCTGGAGGGAGTTTGGTGAAAAAAACCTTATTGGATTTTAAATTATCATACTCTAACGAAGTTGGCCCACTTAAAGATACTTTGTAGCGTGTTTTATCAATATTTTGAAAATCAAAATTAGAAAAACTAATCTCCAGACCTATATCATCATGATTTAGTTGTAGTGGCACTGTCAAATATTGAAAAGGATGATAATTTATTCTTTTTGAAAGTAACGTTATATTAGTGATTTGGGTTGGTTGTGAAGAATTTGTTTTTAAGACATCAGTAAACTCTGCAGGGTGAAATAAAAGAGCCCCATTACTACTACCAAAAATAATACTACCGTTATTTAGTTTACTGGCTCCAATAGCACTAAATTGATTTACGGAAAGGCCATCTTTAATAGTATAGTCGGTTAAATCTAAAGTATGTGTGTTGAGCTGATAGAGTCCGTTTTGACTACTAATCCATAAAAAACCGAATTGATCTAACAATAAAGCATAAATTGATTGTGTTTTTAAGCCTGCTGTCATACCAAAATGATATTTTCTTTTATAACTTTTAGCATCAAGGCCTACTAAGCCTTCATGCGTTGTCGCAAGCCATAGTATATTATTATCATCCAGGGCCCAGTTTTCAACAGTATGAAAATTATTACCTCTAATGTTTTTTGCTGTGTATACCGTTGTTAAAGTTTCACTTTTTTCATTATATCTGTACAAGTGAGTATATGTACTAAGTAATAAATCGTTGGGGTGGGTACTTAAAGGGCGGTGGAATGCGTAAGCAGTACTAGGATCGAGTTGTTTTTTTAGGCCTTTTACAATTCGACGAACACCATTTTTACCATTATAGATATAAAAGTTTTCATTACTAAAATAAGCAAATGTATCATTTTTAATTTCAGCAAAACCGTAATAGTCAGTAGATGTTCCTTCCTCATAAGTCTTTTTCTTAGGGACTATTTTTCCTGTTATTTTATCAAATAAAAAAATGTCGTAGAAACGTACAAGCCATAAATACCGATCATCAGGTGTTAGATGAGCAGGAATAATATCGTAAACTGCAAACTTTCGGTACACAGCTTTCCTATCATTTGACTGTAAATAAGTTGTCATTTGTTTTTTGTCATTAGATAAGTGAGTTATTCCGTCATCAGTTCCGAACCAAAAAGAACCATCTTTATCTTGGTTAACGGCATTAATGACATTATTGTTTAGCAGTTTTATTTTATTAAAACGCCTAGTTTGAATTGCCCAAGTAAATATGCCTTGCGTGCGTGAAGCCAACCAAAACATTCCTGTATCATCAATCATTAAGTCATTAATCGTGTTTTCAGTTATGTTGAATTGGTTATCACTAAAGTTTAAAACGAACTCTGTGCTATTTGTTTCTCGATAATATTGAAATAGCCCTTGTTCGGTTGCTATAAACTCCCCATAAGGAGTTTTTTGGTAATCCCAAATATTAAAATCGGGAATAACCGTAGACAACTTTGAGTTATCAATAAAGTTATTTGAGTCAAAAGCTATAGCGTACATGCCTTCAACGGTACCAACTAATAGCCCTAGCTGTGAGTCAATAGTTAAAAATTTAACATTATTATTATCAGCTGTATTTGCAATATCTCGGTGGAGATTAACCTTGACTAACTGTGTGTTACTTAAATCTATTGAATATAAACCTTGGTTAGCACCAATATAGAGATTTTCTTTGTATGCCCTTAAAGCACGGATAAAATTCATTTCCCCAGGTATAGTGGCTATGAGGTTAAGTTTTTTATCATTTGCATGCAGTGAATATATTTGATTATGTATCGCGAAGTAAAAAATATCCTGTATCTGCTCGATGGCTAAAATAGGATATGTTTCATCTGTTTTTTGAGGTGAGTAACCTGAATATATTTGAGTTGCAGTTAATCTCAGTGGATCTATTAAGTATGCGCCTGAAAGCTCTGTAGAGGCAACTATTTTACCATCATGAGTCTTAAACATGGTGGCAATATTATATTGATCTAGCCCAACCCCACCATTAAATTTTGTAACTTGATACCCATCAAATCTATTTAGGCCTTGTGCTGTTCCAATCCAAATATAACCCAAATCATCTTGAAGAGATTTTGTTACAAAGCTTTGTGAAAGACCTTCTTCTGTAGAGATACGTTGGAGTTGCTGGGCATAGTTTTGCGCGGCAAAGGCACTTCCTAAATATACAGAAGTAACGATGTAGGTGAGGAAAAGCAACTTACTTAAACGCACTATTAACTCTCTTCATTATAGACCATATAGAACCTAACTATTTACTAAATATAGCATAATTTTTATTTTTGAATCATAGAAATATTCATTAAATTAGAGTACCTATTATAGTTTCATTGCGCTAAGATATTTTAATTAACCTTAGGTAGTTGAAACAATATATGCAAATCATAAATGACATTGACGCTCGTAATAGTTTATTTCTAATTATTGACTTGCAAAGTAAATTAGCTCCCTCTATTTGTAATTTTTCTAACATTTTAAACTGTACGTTAAAGCTATCCCAAGCAAGCTGTGTTCACGATTTACCAGTACTAATTACTGAACAATATAAAGAAGGTTTAGGTAAAACACTATTACAAATAAAAAGCGAAGTGCCGCAAGCGAAGTACTTTGATAAAACTTACTTTAGTGCCTGTGGGGAACCTAGATTTTTAGAGCTTGTTAAGGAGTATAAACGCCATCAAATTGTTGTTGTCGGTACAGAAGCTCATGTATGTGTTTTACTTACTTGTTTAGATTTATTAAGGAATGGTTTTGAGGTTACCGTTATAGCGGATGGCATTGGTTCAAGAAATCAGCTACATGTTCAAACAGCAATTGAGCAATTAAGACAAGCTGGTGCTACTATTTCGTGTGCAGAGACCGTTATTTTTCAATGGACAAAGAAAGCAGCTACGACTGATTTTAAAAGAATACTACCGATCATCAAGATGTAAATACATGGTGAAATTTAACGTGATTAATTAGTTGTAATGATTTATTATTACACTTAATGATCCTATATGCATTTTATTTCGTATTCAACAGATCAAAGTTTATATACCATTAATTGTAAGGTTTTTATGTCTAGCGTTAGTCGACTATTTATACTTGTTTTGAGCCTTTTATTTATTGAATCAATAGGTGTAGGTTTATATTTTGGTACATTATTACAAGCTTTCATAATTGGCTTACCGCTTTGCTTATTACCAATTTGGCTACTTAAAACTCAAGAAGAAAGTGCGATAACTCCCCACGTTGTAGCTGCAGCCATTATGATGTTCTCTTTTTTGCACATCCAACAAACATTTGGCCTTATTGAAGTACATTTTGAAATATTTATATTAATGGCTATGTTAATTATGTTTGTGCAGTGGCGGGTATTTATTACCGCTATCATATTTGTGGCAATTCATCATTTATCTTTTTATTACTTGCAAACCCAGAATACAGGTTTTTATGTATTTGACCCCGATAGGCTCGCTTTTACGACAGTGCTTATCCATGCTGGGTACGCAATCGTTGAAGTGTTAGTCGCAGGTTATATTGCTAAAACATTGCAACGGGAGCGTCGAGCAGGTTTATCATTAAGTTTTGCTACAGAACAAATAATGAAAGACCCTGAAAATATTAAACTTTCTCTACGCGCTGATGATACTAAAAGTGTCGCGGTGGTTGGGTTTAATACATTGCTAGATTATATATCTGATGTTATCAAACAGGTTCAAGCACAATCAGAATCACTACAAAAAAACTCTCAAGAGCTTATTGAGGTCCATGATCAGCTTGCAGATGGAGCTGTGCATCGTACACAGCAAACTGACGATATAGCAAATTCAGGTGCACAAGTCGCTCATGGTTTTAAACTAGTTGAAGAAGAAAGCGAAGTCCTTAAGCGCCAAGTCGACCATATCACGAAAACCGCCAGTAATGCACTAGAAGACGTGCTTCAAACAGATTCTAAAAGTAGAGAACTATTAACTTTACTCAATCATACAGAAGAGCAGATAAATCACTTAGTGGCAGCAGGTGATGTTATTTCGAGTCTTCTTAACGAGATATCAGGTATTGCTGAGCAAACTAATTTACTTGCTTTGAATGCTGCTATCGAAGCTGCTCGAGCCGGTGAGCATGGACGAGGCTTTGCTGTTGTTGCTGATGAAGTTAGATCTCTTGCAAATAATAGCAAAGAGACAACAGATAAGATCGGCTTAACGCTCAAAGACTTAGTTGAAAACAGTAAAACATCAACTCAATCAATGAGTCAGTGTGTAAATTTTGTTGTAGATTTAACTGATATAAGTACCGCCATGAAAGAGAATATTTCAGCAATGAGCGAGCAAATTGAAGCCGTTGCTTCGAGTTCAGAATCTGTTGCTCAAGTTGTAGCCGAGCAAGCTGGAAATACCGAGTTGATAGCGAGCAGTACTGATGATATGCGCCAGAATCAATATCAAGATACGGAAATAGTGGAGCTGTTGACAGCTAAAGTTCAGCTAATAGATGTAAGTATTGATGTATTAGAGCAAAGTATTGCAAAGTTTAAATAAATCTAACTCTTTTGTATTCTCGCTTATAGCTGCATGGCTTATTTGTGTTGTTGCAGGGTTAGTTTATTTTCAGTTAGAGCAACTTAAACCGTTTGATAGCTCGAAAATTCTAATGCAAAGAAACTGGTTTGGTAACTTTAAAAAGCAACTGGGTTGGATTGACACTAATGAAGCGTCGTTAGTGCTTATAACAGAACAAAACTGTGGGTGTACGATACAAGCTAAGCCGCATATTTCATCGTTAACCTCTTTTGCTGGCAATAAAGCTATGAAGGTTGTAAAAGTTGAATTAACACCAAAGCTTAAACACGTTATTCCTGCAACGCCTGCTGCTGTTATTATTAATAAAGATGGTGAATTTGTGTATGCAGGGCCGCTCTCCGAAGGGCTAGCTTGCGCTCAGGGAAGTGGTTTTGTTGAAACTGCGGTCACTAATTTAGCCGCAGGTTTTAACTCAAACCTCTTAATTACACAAACCAAGGGATGTTATTGTGTAAATAATGCATAAATAACATGCAGGAAAAACTAAAGCTCGCACTTAAATCAACAGTTACGAGCTTTAATATTGATTAAATTGTAACTAAGCCATAAATACCTAATGACACAAACACACAAGCAGCAATAGTACGTACAGTGTTTAGAGATATTCTTTTTAGTAACGCATTACCAGCGTATATGACAGGCACATTAGCAATTAGCATACCTAATGTGGTTCCTAACGAGACCCAAAATACAGACTGATATTGCGCGCCTAATAACACCGTCGCTATTTGTGTTTTATCACCAATTTCTGCAATGAAAAATAATACAAAAGCGACTAAAAAAGCCCCGTAGCTATCGTATTTACTACTTACAGCTTCGTCTTTGTCTGGAACTAATAGCCAAAGGCCAACAACAATAAAGCTGATGTTTACAAGCCAAGGTAAACAACTATCTCCCGCCATGAGGGTAGTGTCTACCTAGGTCTCGCCGATAACGCTTGCTACAACATTACAAACTTACCATGCACTTGAGGTGCAATTATGGTGATAAGTTTACTCATTACTGAGCTGGCTCCCCCCCTAAAAGGCGAGCTTTATTCCACAAAGCTTTTGCGTGGTAAATATTAAGAATCACACAGAGTTAATTTATTCGGGAGTAATAACGATAGCTTTTGGCAATGAGTTCATACTCAGGAAAGAGCGATAATCGGTTATTGAGACTGGCTAAATATCGTCGTTAATAGATTGGTTAAACTGCTCTTTGCGCATATATTCATGAAAATGAGCGCCGAGCGCATATTGTTCTATTCAACTTTTCTAGAAAGTTTTAGAAAACTTGGTGATAGTAATACCTTAGGTAATTTGTTAAAACTATATAAAGTAGATAAATGGGCGTAGAGTCGGTAGAAATATGCGCGACGAGCGCACGATTAAATTATTATATAGATTTTTATGTAAGGATGAAAAATTGGAGCAGTTAGTCTTAGAGTTTAAAAAGCATAAACGGTTTTGGTATCCAGAAGTTGATGTTTCAAAACTTAACGATCGTATCTTTGAGCTAAAAAATGAAGGTTGGATAGTTATTTCTATTACACCCAATAGTAATTGGCTCGGTGTTGTTAAGTCTTATAGTATTCTCTTGCAAAATAATTCTTAAGCTTAGTGTAATTGAAATATAATAAGTAACCGAATAAAAACATAGGCCTTACGATTTTTCGCCACTGGCACTTTGTCGATATTCCGTTTTGAGCGATGAACAGAAGCACAGACAAACTCGTTTTTGGACAAAACTGAGTTACAAAAGTAATGTGTCGAGATTACTTTTAGATTAGAAAGTCTATTGTAAAGTTGTACTGAGGTTACTCTTACCTCGCCAATATCTTTTTAGGTTATCATGTCCATTAAATCTATAACTATCGGAACACATACCATTACAGCACTAAACAATGCGATATTTTTAGTACTTTTAGCTATACCCAAGCTATCTACTTCACGCAGCGCTTTGCTTTGTATCATTGCATCCTCTTCTTTCGAAAGCCATTGTTTAACCAAGGCTTGTTCAAAATCTTTGTAATTACTTGATTCACATTTTTTTTGAACTAAAGAATACCCTTCGGTCTTTAACTGCTCAAAAAGAGAACATTTAAACTCCTTAATAGCTTCCTCTTCTTCACTTGTATCTTTTACGGAAATATATCCATTTTTAATTCTTCTTAGGATTCCTGGCTGTACCTTTAAAGCCATCCACTGACGAATGTCTAGCGGGTTTTCACCATCCTTAATGATGATTTCTCCCTCTGTTGTTTTTACTACAGTTGCCGCGGCTGCTTTATAAATTATAGTAACTATCATCAAGTACCATCCTCAAATATTTAAGTTTTGATTTTCTAAGTATACCTAAAAAAGAGTCTTTTACAAATGAAGTTTATATATAAGCATATGAATAATAAGCGAAATTGCGGTATTGCGGTATTGCGGTATAACTTATCTTGGTACGTATTCGTTATCGCCAATATTGCTTGAAGTTCACATCTAAGTTTTGGGCTGATTATAGATGTAAATAAAATTGTCTCTAAATATGGCAATTAACATTAGTTGAAATAGGGCTTAACCTAGCTAAGCAGAATGCAGCTGAGTACATGCCCTGAATGATAATGGGCAGAAACGAGTTAATTATGAATGACTGCTTATGACACTTTTCCGAAGTTCAGCTTTGAGCTTAAAAGGTCATTTAGAGTAACGTGGTAAGTTGGGTTGTCTCTGGTGAATTCATCATTTTGTCGGATGGCGTGGCTGCGCCATTTATCCGACCTACGTCAAAAGGTAAGTTGGTTAAGCCGAAGGCGCCACCTAACAGAGTTTCAGATGCACGCCTTGAATGTTTTTTTTGCCACTTTTACGGAGTTCAACTGCTAGCAATGAGTAGGCCGTCAAAAATTATGATAGCTGGCGTCAATATTTGCTCTTGATGATTTTGCTGGCTAACACTTAGCCGATTAAAGTGAGGCAGTAAAGTCAGTTATAGCGCTTGTGAGTTCTTGCTCTTTTTCAACATTTAATTTGCCATCTACAAAGTAGTCGTAGAAACTACCTAAGCTAAATGAACCTCTAATATCAGCTCCCCAAAATGGCATTATTTGACTTAATGTTTGTATATTGGTCGCGCCCCCTCGAGGCCCTGGAGATGTACTTAATAAAAACACAGGCTTATTTGTTGCAAACATTGGGTTTTGTAAATCACCTAAACGAGATACCCAATCAAATAAATTTTTAAACTCTGCAGGTATTGCACCGTTATGCTCTGGAGATGAAATAATAAAAGCATCGTGTTGTGCAAATAAAGCACGTATTTGCTTAGCGGCATCTGGATGGCCTTCACTTTCTTCTCTGTCTAAACTAAAAAAAGGCATTGGGTAATCTCTAATATCTAGCGTGGTCACTTCATGACCTTCAATTTTGCTTGATGCCAACGCTAATAATGTTCTATTGATAGAGTTTTTACTATTACTTCCCGATACGGTTAGTATTTTTTTCATTATTTAAATTCCTATATATCAAGGTTGCTTACTTAATTTAAGGGCAACCTTGTTAGTATGCTAAGTTATTTTGAACGCTGTGCTAGATTAAGCGTAGCTTCGGTTTTGTTTATTGCTATTGATATTAGTCGTGATAAAGCTTTCAGCTTGCTTTATTTAAGTAAATTAATAATAAATGAACCTCGTCGCTAAGCGCTGTAAAATCTAATTTATCGTCACGAATTAAATCACCGTCTTTTACTTCAACACCATTTACAATAGCTTCACCACTAGTAACATAAGCAATAAATTCGCCTTCGTGAGTGATATTTTGGTTTTTACTGATTAGACCAATTTCGATTATAGTCTGACTATCTAGCGTGCCTTGTTGAGATTTGGCACCACCGTACACACGCACCATTTCGTCTCTTTTTAAGTCAAAAAAACTATAACTTGCAGGCTCACCTGATTTTTCAGGTAAAACCCATAATTGCAGCATTCTGTTTTCTACATCGTCAGGGTTAATCTCGTTATGAACAAAGCCTTCGCCGCCTGCACGCTGTGCTTGCACTTGATTAGCATGCATCGATTTCCCATTTTCCATAGAGCCTTTATGCTCTATACGTCCCTCAAGCATAACCGAAATAACATCTAATTCTTGATGAGGATGCATACCTGTTTCGCCTTTAGGTGAAAAGCGTGCATCAGCTAAATATATAAAGTTACCAAGTCCATTCCATGTATCATTTCGTCCGCCAATTTTATTATCAACGACAAGGCGTGTTTCTTTTAACCCTGCAAATCCGCCTCTATGTAATGAATCTTTGTGTAATACTTGCATTTTAAGCTCCTGATCTATTATTAATTGAAATAAAAGAATCGAAATGTTCTGAATTTTTAAACTATGAATCTATTATAGACAATATAATTTGTAGTTAAATTGAGTTACATTGATAAATAGGTTCGAATATACTGAATAATTAAATTAGATGGTGAGCTAATGAAATTATCCTTAGATGCGTGTGAAGTACTAGACGCAATAGATAGAAAGGGCAGCTTTGCAGCCGCTGCGGCTACTTTATATCGTGTGCCATCAACAATTACCTATACGGTACAAAAATTAGAAGAAGATTTAGGTATTATTGTTTACCGACGCGAGGGAAGAAGAGCTATTTTAACGCCTGCGGGCAAGGTATTACTAGAGCAAGGTAGAGAGTTATTAAAAGCAGCGCAGAACATTGTTGAAGTAGCTAAACAAGTAGACAGGGGCTGGGAGTCTCGCATTACCATTGCCATTGATACTATTTACGATATAAATGAACTATACGAGGTTGTTGCAGAGTTTTATAAACTTAACACAGATGTCGAAGTTAACATTATAGAAGAAGTGTTAGGTGGTAGCTGGGACGCGATTATTGAAAATAGAGCTGATTTGGTTATCGGTGCACCTTTTCCAGATATGAATACTCAAGGGATTAAATTTGAAGAAATTAAGCGCGCAGACTGGCAGTTTGTAGTCGGTAAAAGCCACCCTTTGCTAAAATATAAGCTTCCTCTATCTGAGGATGATATAAACCCATACCATTCAATTGTGATCAGAGACTCTTCAAAAAAGTTGCCTCCGATGACGCACAGGATATTCGAAAAACAAACAGTGATGCGTGTTGCCACATTAGAGCAAAAAATAACAGCGCAGGTAAAAGGTTTAGGCGTTGGTTTTTTACCAACACATCGAATTATAAATCAACTTATGTCTGAAGATTTGATCCCTTTACCAATTAACAAAGATGCACCGGTAACACCTTTGTTCCTTGGTTGGCGGACAAACAACAAAGGGAAAGCTACAAGGTGGTTTATTAATAAACTGCGTAAGAGTCTTTAATTTAATATCAAAGCGCTTATCTATTTTATACAGTCATCCCAATAAGGTGTGTTTTCAAAACTAGATATCAAATATTCAATGAATGCTCTTACTCGACGAGAAAGGTGACGATTTGAAGGGTAAACAGCATAAGCGTTTTCATTGCCCCATATGTACTTTGGTAATAAAGGCACCAAACGTTTATCTTCGATGTATTTATACGCAATAAAGCTCGGTAAAATACAATATCCAATGTCGTTTGAAATTAACTCTGCAATAAAGTCTCCGTTACTGCATGAGTGAACTATTTGGGGCTTTATTTTACCTGCATGACCCGTGGGATCTGTGTAGTGAAGATAGTCGTTACTCAGCATGTAGCCAACCATTGGTAATGATTCTAAATCGCTTGCTGTTTTAGGCACGCCGTGCATATTTAAAAAATTAGGGCTGGCAACCGGAATAAGATTAAGCTTAAATAACTTTCTTGCAATTAGTTGTGAGTCTTCTAATACACCTATTCTTAACGCAATGTCATAGTGCTCTTCAATAATGTTTATGCGTCTGTCATCTAGATTGAGCTCAATTTTTATATCTGGGTGATTATTAATAAATGTTTTAACAACATTACCAAGGTGGGCAACCCCAAAAGACAAAGGGGCTGCAATGCGAAGTTTACCCGTTAGTTTTCTATTTTCATTAGTGACCAAAGACTCCACTTCATCTAAATCATTTAGCAGTCGCAGACATTGTTCGTAATATGATTTCCCTGTGTCGGTTAGGCTAAACTTCCTAGTTGAACGATTAAAAAGCTGAATATGAAGTCGAGACTCAAGATCGTTTAGACGCCGGCTAACTGCAGATTTTGCAATATCAAGCTTACTTGCAGCATGGCTAATGCCTCCAGAATCTACAATTTGTACAAAAGTCTTCATCTCTTCATATTTGTCCATAGCCTTGCGTCTTCTCTTGTTCTAATTTGGAGAACTATTATTTCTTCAGTACGATGTTTTTGTCAATAACAAGAACACGTATTATCTAAATCGTAGTAACCCAACACGTTAATAAATTAGATAGAGGAACATAAATATGACAATCCAACATTATCCTAATACTCGTTTCACTCCAGAAAATAGCGCCATATTATTAGTAGATCATCAAACCGGCTTATTACTTGGGGTTAAAGATTTAGACCAAGATATGGTGCGTCGTAATGCTGCGACTCTAGCCAGAACAGCTAAGATGTTTAATTTACCAGTAATATTAACAACATCTGCAGAAGACGGACCGAATGGACCATTAATTCCACAAATTACAAATGAGTTGCCTGATGTAAAAATAATTCAACGTACTGGTGAAATCGATGCGTTTGATTATCCTGAGTTTGCTGATGCAGTCGAAGCAACCGGTCGTAAAAACCTTATTATTGCGGGTATATCTACAGATGTTTGTTTAACGTTTGCAGCATTGAGTGCCGTTGCTCGTGGTTATAATGTTCATGCGCTAATTGATGCGTCAGGCACGTGGAACGATGCAGCACAAGCAACATCAATTGCTCGTATGTCAGCCGCTGGTGTAACTATGAACTCTACAGTTGGTATTACAGCTGAGTTACAACGTGATTGGAAAAACCCAACAGGTGAGCAACTTGCAGGGCTATACGCAGATCTTGCAATTCCGTTTTATCAAACATTAATTGCGCTTCGCTCTTAATTTGTATCGTTGACCTACCATATTCACTGGTAGGTCAGCAGTTTAAGTCAAAGCTCGCTGTCTTTGACTTTATATATAAAGTACCACTCACGACCACTTAAGGCACTCTCCAGCTATTCAACAACATAAAATATTGATAATAATTGGCAAGGTATTTTACTGTGTCGGATGGCGCTTCGCTTATCCGACCTACACTGGCACAAACCGGAAATCACCCATCCATAAATTCCGTATTTATACATTAAGGTTTTAAAGCCTTAAAGTAATTAATTCTGAACCATTCAAATATTTACCTAAACCTAATCTTACTTAGATTTAAGGTAGACTCTAATTAATAAATCTCAATCTGAGTGCCACACCTTGCTTAAAATTAAAACTATTCTCAAGCTGCCGCGAATTCTCAACTTAAGTGGCGCTGGCCAAAAAAAGTTTAAAATATTACATTTTTTCAAATAACAATTGATAACCATTTTCGTTTAGATTAGTATGTACGCACTAAATGAAATTGAGAGTGGTTTGTATTCATGTATATTTGTCTATGTCACGGTGTGACTGATAAAAAAATTGAGCAAACAATTGACGATGGTGCAACAACCATGCGTGAATTAACCAAAGAGCTTAAAGTAGGCAGCCAATGCGGTAAGTGTTGTGGTTGTACTAAAAAGATCCTTAATCGCAGACTTATTCAAATTGCGGATGTAACGGATCAAGTTGCTTAATTACATATAAAATTTAGATATAAAAAAAGCAGCTTCTTAGCTGCTTTTTTTATGCTTGTTACTATTTACAGTTGAGACTGCAAGTAGTTTTTAATGCCCGTATTTTTAATAAGTAATTGTTGGGTTTCTAACCAATCAATTTGCTCTTCTTGCTCATTTAAAATGTGATCAAGGGCTTCACGGGTAATGTAATCTTTTTTGCTTTCAGCCAGTTTAACTGCGCTACGTAACTCATCAATAGTATCGAGTTCAAAACCCATATTAGCTGCAATCATTTCTTCGCTGTTTTCACCAATACGTAATCGGCCTAAGTCTTGAAGATTTGGTAAGCCTTCTAAAAACAAAATACGTTCGATTAAACGATCGGCGTTTTTCATCTTTTGAATTGATACTTTGTAATCTGCTTTGTCTAGTTGAGTGAAACCAAAATCTTTAAACATGCGTGCATGTAAAAAGTATTGGTTAATACCAACAAGCTCATTAGCGAGTACTTTATTAAGTGCTGCAATAACGTCTTTATCGCCTTTCATAATATGCTCCTACTAAGCCATTTGTGCTTGATGATAATTTTCAGAACCAATTTTATCAATTAAGCCAAGTTGTTGCTCTAACCAGTAAACATGGTCTTCTTCGGTATCAAATAACAGCTTTTCTAAAATGCTACGAGATTGATAATCTTGTTGTTCTTCACATATTGCGATGACGTCTTTAACACACGCAACTACTTCAAGCTCTAGTGTTAAATCGTTTTGCATCATGCTTTTTACATCGTTACCGATAAGTAAATCACGGCGCTTAGTCATATTTGGTACACCTTCTAAAAACAAGATGCGCTTAATAAGCCAGTCTGCGTGATCTTTTTCTTCTTCCATTTCGTGGTTAAGGCGCTCGTATAGCTTATTTAAACCCCAGTCGTCATACATGCGCGAGTGTATAAAATACTGATCGATTGCTGCTAATTCGTTAGCTAACAATGTATTAAACGCATCGATTACTTTTTGATTACCTTTCATGATAAATCGCCTTAACTATTTCAATTGTATGCAGTGTAGTACAAATAGCCTATATTGCAAGTTTTCTCTATAAAAATCATTGCGTTACTATTGGTTTTGATTCTTATTTAAGTTTGCGTTACTGCTTGGTTTATGGACAGTTTTTTATTTGCATTAGCATCTAATACAAGATCATGATTGCTAGATAAAAAGTGAGATGTTTATTTATGTGGGATTTGCTAAGCATATAGGCATGCAGGGCATGCCTATTACGTGCGTTTATTTGTTAAAATTGATATTTAGCACCCAGCGTTGCGGTTGTGCCTAATCCTTTAATGTTATATCCACCGTAGGTGTAAGCCTGTGCGCGGGCAGGGTAGTAATCACTATTGAATAGGTTTTCTATTCCAAAATACCCACTCCACCTGGCGTTAACATTGTATTGGCCACTTAAGTTAAATGTATTGTAGCTACTAACAGGGCCTTGATCGCCAGAGTATTGGCCTTGCGCATTTTTATCAAAACGCTTTCTGTCGCCTACATATAAAAAGCTCATTGCAAGAGATAGTTCGTCATTTGTTTGCCACGTTACATTCGCTGTTGCTTTAGGTGGGCTAATTTGACTTGCGCCTAGATAGTCATCAGCCTCGGTGTTTTTACCTTCTACGTAACTATATGTGGCGCTTAACTTAAGGTCTTGGGTAATAGTGTAATTAACTAACCCTTCGTAACCCCATATTTCTTGTGGCGCACGCACAGGTTCGTAAACTCCTGTTACTTCATTATATTCATTACTTGTACCAAGCTCTGAGGTACTTCTGTAAAGAGCAAATTCAAAACGTACGTTTTCAAACTGTGAGGTAAAACCAACTTCGTAATTGTCGATTATTGAGGCTTGTGTTTGAATAAGTGCAATGTCGTCAACGGTTGCAGCGCGAAGTAAGCGACCAATATCAGAAATATCAGAGCCCTGTGAGTAACTAAAAAACGGGCTAAAGGCATCTGTTAAGTTATATTTAATACCGGCATTATAGGTTGTTGCATCGTAATTAATGGTGTCGCCACGCACATTTAATGGTACTGAACATTGCGATACGGTTTTGCAAAGTTTTAGCGTTTGGTAGTCACTTACGCTCAAATCAATGCTTTCGTTTCTTACACCCGCTTTTACAATAATGTCGTCGTTTATTACCCACTTTGTTTGTAAAAAGCCTGCAACACTTTGCATGTCCATCTCTGGTACCCATATACGACCATCGACTAAAGGTTGCGATGTTTTATCGTTTAGGGCATCAATTCCATAAATCAAAGTCGCGGTTACGTTTTCAAAATCAAACAGGCTATTAAATGTGGCTCTTGCACCTTGTTTGTCTGATTTAATCACCGATTGACCACCGGTATAACCTTCATCAAGGTTCGCTAAAGCGGTTGAGTAGAAGAACACATTTTCTATATTTTGCTTATATAAGTCGAGTGTCATTTGTGTGTTTTCAAACAATGCGTAATCAACATATTTTAAAGTTATATTTTCGTTTCCTTCAGGTCCTTGCGGTTTACCTTGTTTTTGAAGCGCTGTTGGGACGTGTATAGCGTATGTTTTTTCTCCTATATTGCCATCGCCAGTAACATCGCCTAAATCAGTTTTTTGCTGTGAGCTGAAATAATTATAGCTAAACTGCAGTTGCTTTTCGTCGTCAAAATCATAAGTTAGTTTGGTAAAGTAGTTTTGAGTTTCAGAGTCTGATAAACCATATTGCAAACCTAAAATATCGCCTTCGGCGTCGCGTTGTACGCCGTTTTCTTCATAACTTGCTGTTAATAGGTAGCTAAGTTTATCGAGCTTACCGTTTACTGCTGCCGATATTCTACCGCCGCCACTTTCTGCTAATTTAACCGCGCTAAAGCGACTTGAAATACTAATCTCCCCTTCAGGTTTTCCATCACTACGTGCTTGTTTTGTTATGTAGTTAATTATACCGCCAGAAGCACCGTTACCATAAATTGAAGTTGCACCTTTTATAACTTCAATACGTGCTATGGCACTAGCATCAAGTGTTTTAACACCTAAGGCTCCATTACGAAGAGGGGTTGATTGTGGTACACCATCAATCATTATTAAAGGCGCACGGCCGCGAAGTGTTTGTCCTGAATTACTTGAACTGCCAGTATTAGGGGCAAGGCCTGGAACGATTTGCGAGAGTAAACTTCCTAGTTCTGAGCTTACCTTTAAATGTTGTTGTATTTGCTGCTGACTAATAACGGTGATAGAGGCGGGTACTTCGTCAATGTTTTCCGATATACGGCTGCCAGATACAATAACATGCTCTAGTTGATTAGAATTGTATTCATTTTTATTGTTTTCATCTGCTAATGTGTTGGCACTTACTGCAACAGCAATAAGGCAAAGCGAAGTTTTAAACATGGGGAGGTCTTAGTTGATAATAATTGGCGTAATGATAATTATTATCAACCGATGAATCAAGTGTTAATGAGATTTATTTCCATTTGTGGCGTTTTAACCAAAAGTACACACCACTTACAATAAAAAATGCGAGCGAAAGGGCTATTAACAGCCATGAAAATTGCACAATTGGGCCTGCAAAAGCACCAATATGAAATTTATACTTAAAGTTCCATGCTTGTGTTGTGAAATTGGTTTTACTGGCATCAAAGGAATTTAATACTTTACTTGTGAATGGGTTTGTCCATACCCAGCTATAAGCATGGCTTTCGCCAGGATTTTTTATTCTCAGTGCTATTGTTTCGTCATCCTTTTTAGGCAGGTAAATTCTATATACTTCGCCATCAGGAAATACATCCACTGCATTTTTTATTGCTTGGTTATAATTTAGAGTAGTGTGTGGAGGTGCAGTTATTTTAGGTGCTTTAGGCCTTTGCTCTACTTTGTTCATGGTTACAAATTCTAATACCGATTGAGTTTGCGTTTTCCAATTAAATGCCATTCCGGTAAATGCAATAAGCATAAGTGGTATAAAAAAGTATACACCAAGCACAGTATGTAATTGATACATAAGCACTCTAAACTTAGCCTTAGGTTTTATAGCGAGCCGTTTAATCCTATTTTTTGGCTTAACCCATAAGTAAAAGCCGAGTAACACATTTATTAATAGTAGCAATGCACACACTGACATCCAGTTACGAAAGGTTTTTTCTCCTTTGCTATTTTCAAATAGCAGCCAGCGATGTAAACCTTGAGCAAACCCATAAATAGTATCGGTGGATTCATAAACGTTTATTACATCTCCTGAGTAAGGGTTTACGCTTGCGTAATGTTTATTAGCCAACCTAAACTGCCACGCAGTATCTGATGCTAGTTCGGGCATGAAAAAGGTAATTTTTTGTTTAGTATGGGCCTCTACACTCTGTATAAGTGCATCGTAAGGCATTAAGTTTTTTTGTGGTTTTACTTGCCATTTTGTTGGCTCTATTAAGTGTTGTATGTCTTTTGCATAGATCATTACAGCACCGGTTAAGCTCACTATTAGCAAAAATAGCCCACTAATAAGGGCAAGGCCTAAGTGAATTCTACGTAACCAAAGTTTCAAAGGTAGTATCTCATTATGAGTTAGTAGGAATATTGTAAATGATAATACGAGCCGTTTTCAATTAAATAGTTGTGTATCAGGTTTCGTTATTTACTAATTATACTTTTAGAGAGTTTGTATAGCTTTAAAGGTGAAAAAGTTCATAAATAGGTATTAGAAGTTTTATGTTGGTTTATTATTTTACCCAAAGGCACTTAAACGCTGCAGTCAAATTACTTTTTATAAAATTTATTTTTAGGTGACCGAGTTAGGGGGTTTTAATTGTGATAGGTTGAACTTCTATTATGGTGTTTTCAATATTAAAGTTATTGTGCAAGAAATCTTTGATTTCAGTTAGTTATATTACATTTCGAGAACTAATAACAAGTTCACAGTAGCACTCTTTGTCGTCTAGCTGCCACAGCTTTATGCTAACTACTGGCTCAATATTAAATTTATCATTGAGAGCGTTTGATATTGCTAGTGTGTTGATATTTTCCGGTGCCGCTTGCATTAAAATTGTGCAGCTTTGCTTTAATAGCAAAGCACCATGGTAAATGACATACGCAGAGATAAAAACAGTCGCAATTAGGTCAACAACATACCATTGGTATAAAATTATTAAGGCACCGGCAATAATCACCACAATAGAGGCCATAGCATCTGACACGTTGTGTATGAAAGCGGCTTTAATATTCATGCTGTGATTTGCTCCAGCCCGATAGGTTAAAAATGCGGTTGCTAAATCAATTAATAGTGCAAACGCCGCGACCCATACTATTATCCAACCATTTATTGGTTCTGGATTTAAATAACCCGATACCGATTCAAAAATTAAATACACACCAATCACTATTAATGTGCTGCTATTAAAGAGGGTAGCTAAAACTTCTGCGCGTTTATAACCAAAATGATGCGTTAAGCTTAAAGGCTTTGCGCCAATTTTACGGGCGACGAGTGCAATGAATATAGCCCCAGCATCGCTTAGGTTATGAAGTGCATCAGCTATTAAAGATAGGCTTCCAGAAAATATCCCGCCAATAACTTGGGCTACGGTTAGCAATACATTAATAACCACAGCAATGGTTAGCTGTTTATCGCTTTGGTTTTCGTCTACATGACTATGTGAATGATCGTGCGCCATCACCATAACTCCCTCAAATACATTGACTGAATATTTCTTATATCATGGGTGCTTTAAAACAGCTACAGAAGTTGTAGCGTACATAAACGTAGCTATAAGTTAATGGTAAAGGCGTGTTTTCTTAAATGTGTAAATTTAAGGTTGCCACGCTAAATATCGATTTTTTAAGGAGTTTACGGCTCAAAACTTGCGCCTTTATATATTTAGTGCATTAATGTAAGTAATATTAAACGATTAAAAGCTGCTGGGCATTAAGCATGGATAAAGGTTTAAACTTTGGTGAATTAACAGGTAAAGGACAATCTGTTCGAAGTAAGTTAATTATAATCTTTATAATTATAGCTTTAGGGCCACTTTGTATACTTACGTGGTTTAGTCTTGAACATGTAAATAGCACGCTTAAACAAAATGCAGACACCGAACTTAACGAGCTTAATAATATAGGTAAGCAATTTGCTGATATTTGGTTTGCAGACCATGTTAAAGATTTATATTTGCTTAGTGCACAATTTGATATCAGCCCCAATAAAAAACAAAAATTAATTAATCGGTTTATTGAGCAGTATAACTTTGTTAATCATGTAGAGCTTATTGATGTAAACCTTGTTAACTCATCGTCTCCATCACCCTTTTTTAATGTTATTAAAGAGCAGCGCTTTAATAACATACGTTCAGGCATTATAAATACAGGCAAAATCCAATTCCAGTCAATGACTGCCTCAGGGCGTGAGTACCATATTATTGGCTTGCCGATATTAAATGATGAAAATAAGTTACAAGCAATATTGCTTGCAGATATAAATTTAAATGGCTTATTAAATAATCTAAGTAAAATACACGCTGCTAATAAAGATATAACATTTTATGTCATGCACAATAATAAAGTTCAAAAAAATAATAATACAGACGATACCAAACCACTATTTTTCTCTCAGAATAGCTCACCAACACAACGTGTTTTTTCTTATAATAATAAAAATGGAGTCACTTTATATGGGTATATTAATTCATTAGATTTTTTAAATGAGCCTGGCTGGCAGCTACTTGTATCAAAACCAAAAGAAGTCGCGCTACAAGGCGCTGATTATTATAAGCAGCTCGCGGTGTTAACCAATGCGGGCGCCTTACTGCTTATATTAACGTTGTCATGGTGGTTTGGTCGACGGCTTTCTCAGCCTTTAATTAACTTAGCTAAAACTGTTGAACAAATCACAAAAGGGAATGAGGTAAAAGTTCCAATAATCAAAGACAGCATAGAGTTTAACCAACTTTCATTAGGTTTAAGTAAATTACTAACAATAAAAGCGGAGCAACAAAGTACATTACAAAAACAACGCTCTGCGCTTCAAATTGCGTTAAAACAATTAGCTGAACAAAAAAGTGCATTAGATGAGCACGCCATTGTTGCGGTAACTGATTTACATGGCACTATTACTTTTGTAAATAAGAAATTTTGTGAGATTAGCGGTTTCGATGAACATGAATTAATAGGGGAAAACCATCGCCTTTTAAATTCAGGTAAACACGGAAAAGAATTCTTTAAAAGCATGTATAAAACGCTTAAACGTGGCGATATATGGAACGGGCAAATATGTAATAAAGCTAAGGGTGGTGGTTTTTATTGGGTGGATACGACTATTGTGCCATTTTTAGATGAAAACGGTAAACCACAAAACTATATTGCTATTCGTACTGACATTTCAGCACTTAAGTTACAAGAGCTAGAACTAGAACAGCATAAAACACAGTTACAATTAGTGATAGATACAACTGCTGTAGGTATCTGGGATTGGTATATTGATACCGATAAAGTGACATTTAATAATCGATGGGCTGAGATTATAGGGTATCAGCTAAATGAAATTGAGCCATGTAGCATAAATACTTGGTACACATACGCTCACCCTGACGATTTAATCGAATCGAAGAAAAGGCTCAATGAGCACTTTGCCGGTCATACGGATTACTATGTTCATGAAGCCCGCATGAAGCATAAAAACGGCCACTGGATTTGGGTGCTTGATACCGCGAAAGTGGTTGAGTGGAATAGTGATGGCTCGCCAAAACGTATGATTGGGACTCACCTAGACATTTCTGCTCAAAAAGCTACAGAGCATGAACTACAGAGTAGTCGGGACAGGTTTGCGTCTTTAGTTGCTAATATACCTGGCATTATTTATCGCTGTAAATTCGATGATAAGTTAAGCACTCTTTATATGAGTGACCAAGCCAATGAAATAACAGGCTATTCACCTGATGAGTTGATACATAATAAGTTATTAGATTTTTTTGATTTAATACATGAAGACGATGTATTAAACGTAAAAAATGAAATTTTACGTTGTGTAGGTACTCAGCAATCATGGTCGATTGAATACAGAATAAATGCCCGTGATGGCAGTTTGCATTGGGTCAATGAGAAAGGGCAGGCTATTTATGCAGATGATGGCTGCGTTTTATACTTAGATGGGTTTATTTTAGATATTACACAGCGTTATAACACACAACTAGAAATAAAACGTCAGCAAAGCCTATTAGAGTCAATGAGTAAACAAGGGCAAATTGGCGCATGGGAAATGGACTTAGAAGCGCACACGCTTTATTGGTCTGATGAGGTTAAAGTTATTCATGAGGTACCTGAGGATTTTGAGCCAAATATAGATACTGCCATTGAATTTTATAAACCAGGAATACATCAAGATACTATAAATACTCTGTTTGAATGTGCTGTTACGCTTGGAGAGAGTTGGAATGTTGAACTTATTATTTTAACTTATACAGGGCAAGAGCGCTGGGTTAAGTCGATGGGGCAGGCAGAATTTAAAGACAATAAATGTGTACGTGTCTTTGGTTCTTTTCAAAGTATTGATGCTCATAAACGTTTGGAACTTGAGAGTGAAAAGGCAAACAGGTACAACAAAAATTTAGCAACATTGACTGTCGCACCAGAGGTGCAAAATAGCGATGTTGCGCAAGTAAAAAAGTTAGCTATTAAATCAATGTGTGAAGTATTAGGTGTAACACGTGCGTCTATTTGGATTTTCAACACCCAGCGTAATGCAATGACTTGCCATGGTTTGTATATTCAAGGTCAAGGGTTTGTTGATTCTGATGCTGTATTAACTGCAAAAGATTACCCTAATTACTACAATGCTATCTTTGAACACAACTTAGTGGCTATAGAGGATGTATATACGCATCCGGCGACCACTGATTTTACAGAATCTTACACTAAACCACTTAATATAAAATCAATGTTAGATGCAGTTATTGCTAGTGGGGATGGTACTTTGGGAATTTTGTGCGCAGAAGCTGTAGGCGAGCGCCATCACTGGAGCCAAAGTGAAGAAACCTATCTTCGTTCTTTAGCTACATTAATTGGCAGCACGTTAGTTTCTCAGCAACGTAAAGTTATAAGTGAAGAGTTAAAAGTAGCCCTTGCAAAAGCCGAAGAGGCAGCAGTGGCTAAAAGCGATTTTTTAGCCACTATGAGCCATGAAATCCGAACACCTATGAACGGTGTACTGGGTATGCTTGAGCTGGTGCAGCTTGAGCCATTATCTAAACCGATAGAAACTAAAGTAGGTATAGCTAAAAAAAGTGCTCATTCTTTATTGGGGGTCATTAACGATATACTTGATTTCTCAAAGGGTGAAGCAGGTAAAATTGAACTTGAAAAAATTAACTTTAATGGCCGTGACTTAATAGGTGAAATTGCTGCAGCGCAAGCACTTTCAGCACAAGGAAAAGGCATTGAGATCATTCTTGATTTAGTGTCACTAGAGCCTTCACAACTATGTGGTGATCCTGGTCGTATTCGTCAAGTTGTAACTAATTTACTTAGCAATGCCGTTAAATTTACTAGCCAAGGCGAAGTGGTTGTTAGTGCGAAAGTTAACAAGGTAGCTGATGGTTTAGCGTTTGTTATTAGTGTAAAAGATTCAGGTATTGGCATTAGTGAAGAAAAACAGCAGCAATTATTTACCCCTTTTTCTCAAGTGGATGCTTCAACTACCCGTGAATATGGTGGCACAGGATTAGGCCTAGCCATATGTAAACAGCTTTGTGAATTAATGAGCGGAGATATTTCGCTTACCAGCCAAAAAGGAGTGGGCAGTGTATTTACTGCAACGGTAATGCTTTCACAAGGTGAGCAAAAAGAGCGTTATATTCCTAATGTTAATATGAAGGAATTAACGGTTTTAGTTGTTGATGACAATGAAACAAATCGTATTGTTATTTCTCAGCAACTCCAACACTGGGGCGCTAAAGTCGTGCTTGCCTCTAACGCTAAACAAGCATTGGCTATGTGCGCGCAGCAATATAAAAATCATCAAGAAATGTATGATATTGCAGTGCTTGATATGCAAATGCCCGAAATGGACGGTATTGAGCTGTGTAAAGTATTAAAAGCGGATGAATGCTATAAAACGATGCCACTTGTAATGATGACCAGTATTGCGGGTATGGAAGGTGCACAAAAATATTCAGATGCAGGTTTTCAGGCATACTTTCCAAAGCCGGTAACAACTGCTGATTTAATTTCGGCGTTATCAGTTATTACCAGTAATGAAACTGACGAAGTACTGCCATTAGTTACACCGGGATTTATTTCTTCGCTTAAAAAAGAAAAAGCAGAGGAGCCTGCGCAAATATTATTAGTAGAAGACAACCCTATTAACCAGCAAGTGTCTAAGTTAATGCTGAAAAAGCTTAATTGTGAAGCGACCATTGCTGAAAATGGTCAAATTGCTATTGATATACTAAAAGCGCACGAGGCAGATTTTTTTAAAGTTGTTTTAATGGACTGCCAAATGCCTGTAATGGATGGATTTGCAGCAACAGCAGCTATTCGCGAAGGATTAGCGACTATTAAACATAAAAATATTAAAATTATAGCGCTCACGGCTAATGCAATGGAGTCTGATAAAGAGCGTTGCATAGAAGCGGGAATGGATGATTACTTGAGTAAACCAATCCAATTAGATATTTTAAAAGATAAATTAGAGCAGTATATTTAGGATTAAAAATAAATGAAACAACCCGTTATTATTCGTGACGCAAAGCCAAGTGATGCGAAAACTATTTTGCATTTTATTACCGAACTTGCCATATACGAAAAAGAGCCTGATGCAGTAAAAACAGATGAACAAGCAATTATAGATACGTTATTCAGTGAGGGTGCAACCGCTCATAGCATTATTTGTTTGCAAGGTGATGAACCCATTGGTTTTGCTGTGTATTTTTATAACTATTCAACGTGGCTTGGTAAAAACGGTTTATACCTAGAGGATTTATACGTAAGTCCAGACAGTCGAGGAAATGGCGCGGGCAAAGCAATAATGAAGCACCTTGCTAATAAAGCAATTAGCAATAACTGTGGTCGTTTTGAATGGGTAGTACTAGATTGGAACAAACCTGCAATCGATTTTTACGACAGTATCGGGGCAAAACCGCAAAATGAATGGATTATTTATAGGCTGACAGGGCAAGAGCTAATCGATTTTGCTGAGTAATGTTTATTATTAGCTAATTATTTACATTAGATTTTATAAACCTATAACAAAGCTAGGTGTTAGTTAAGGTCCGAAAGTGGCTAGTAAAGTACTTTAGTTTCTATAAGCTACTGGCATCTTAATTTATTATACTGAGCAGCTTTATGAATAATCAGCATTGGCAAAAGGCACGTCAAAGTAGAGATGCCCGTTTTGATGGGCTTTTTTATATTGCTGTTAAAAGTACAGGGATATATTGCAGACCTATATGCCCAGCACCTACGGCACTTGAAAAAAACGTCACTTATTATGAGTTTGCACATAGTGCTGCCCAAGCCGGGTTTAGACCTTGTATACGGTGCCGCCCCGACAGTGCTCCAGGCAGTGCTGCTTGGCAGGGCACAAAAACGACAGCGCTTAGAGCAAAGCAGTTAATAGATCTAAACGATGAACACGACTGTGAAAAGCTAGCGGCTCGCTTAGGAATAAGCAGCCGTTATTTAAGGCGACTGTTTTCTCAATATTTTGGTGTGTCAATTACACAATATAGATTATTTAATCAGTGTCATTTCGCTAAAAAATTGATTCAAGAAACAAGCCTCCCGCTTACGCAAATAGCGTTTGCATCGGGTTTTAAAAGTATTAGACGTTTTAACGACGCTTTTTTACAACAATTGAATATTGCCCCTTCTAAGCTTCGTTCAGGTGACAAACCATCAAGCTCTGCACTTAAACTAACGTTATCTTTTAGGCCCCCTTATAATTGGCAAGTGTTACATAGTTTTTTAGCTAAAAGACTTATTAAGCCAATAGAGTGGCTTGATGATAAAAGTTATGGTCGTACATTTACCTACGCTAGTTGTAAAGGGCGTTTTAACGCGCGCTTTGTGGAAAATAAAAATTATTTTGTGGTTGAGATAGATATAGACAACACGCTTTACCTGCAGCAGATCATTAATAATATACGGCGTATACTCGATTTAGACGCAGATATTAATTTAATCGAGAGTCATTTAGCTAATAACATCAATAACGCATTTACACTCACTCATGGTTTAAGAATTCCGGGTATTTGGTCAAGTTTTGAGGCAGGAATAAGAGCGGTACTTGGCCAGCAAGTCAGTGTTACGGCGGCACATAATTTAGTAACAAAACTAGTTGATGAGCTTGGTGAAAAACAAGGTGAACTAGTTTATTTTCCAAGCGCAGAGCGCGTAGCTAAAAGCGATTTTACATTTTTTAAAATGCCGCAAGCGCGAAAAAATGCATTACACAACTTAGCTGAGTTTTGTGCATTAAACCCCGACTGTAATGATTTAGAACAGTGGCTAAGCTTAAAAGGTATTGGCCCTTGGACGGTAAACTATACAAAATTAAGAGGGCAAAGCCTACCCGATATATTACTTGATGGTGATTTAGGGGTAAAAAAAGCACAGGCTGCGGCAACCCCATTTGAGAGTGAAAATTGTGCTCCATTTAGATCATATTTAACGTTTCAACTATGGCAGCAGTTATAATGATAATTCAAACACATATCCCAAGCCCAATAGACGATATTATTATTCAGGCAACTGAAATAGGGGTCAGCTACGTCGGCTTTTACCCGCATGTAGAGCACGTTCATACCCCTTTTGAAAAAGTTACTAATAATGCAATACTTTGCTGTGCTGAGCAGCTCTTTGAGTATTTTAATAAAACACGCACCACGTTTAATGTACCACTTGATACAAAAGGCACAGCATTTCAACAAAGTGTATGGCAAGCATTGTTAAATGTGCCTTTTGGAAAAACGAACACCTACGGTGATATTGCTACATCATTAAGTAACCCAAAAGCAGTGAGGGCAGTGGGCGCAGCAAATGGCAAAAACCCTATCAGTATTATTGTGCCGTGCCATCGCATAATAGGTGCAAACTCAAAGCTCACAGGGTATGCAGGTGGGCTTGAAAGAAAAAGTTGGCTATTAAAGCACGAAGGGATAATTTAATAGATGCCGTACTGGCAGCTTTATGATCACAAGCTACAATTTAAGATTATTTAACTAATAAAAATTATTATGAGTGTCAGCAGCTTAAATTATTTATTTATCATAATATTAATGTTTTCTTCAGCGGTTTTTGCTAATCCTCAAACGCTTTTATTTTGTTACGAAGATAAAGATGCAGCGCCTATGTTTTTAGGTGTAGGACAAGAAGTTCCAATAGATCAACCGGGCGCCTCTATAGAAGTACTTCGTAAACTAGATGCTGAATTAGACGGTGTAAACGTTGCATTTGTAAGAAAGCCTTGGCGCAGATGTTTAAACGATCTTGAGTTTAATAAAGTAGATGCGGTTATTGCAAGTTACCGCCCTGGCCGTGAGCGAATTGCGGCTTATCCATTTAATGAAAAAGGCGAATTACAAACGCAATTTGCTGTGAGTCGCTTTAGTAGTTGCTTAATTGGTAGCTCTAAGTTTCATAAAGAGTGGCGCTCTCGCGAAGTTTTTCAAAATAAAGCATTTACTGTTGCTATACCTAATGGCTATGGCCTTAATAGCACCTTGAAGGATGAACTCTTATTTATTCATAATACGTTTTCTAAAGCTAAAGCATTTGAGCTCCTTGATAAGGGAGTAGTTCAAGCCAGTGTTGATTTATGCAAAGTAGATGATTTAAACGTATCGAGCTACCCGCATAGTAAAAATGTTAAAGCCATTTATCCTCCTTACGAAACCACAAATGGCTATCTTATTTTTTCCAAATGTTTTTACAATAAAAACAACGCTTTAAGCTTAGAGATGTGGCAATGGTTATCTAGGTTTGATAGCGCATCTGTTTATGTAAAATACTAACAAGCCTTTGAGTAATAGCTAAGTTAAAGATGATATGAAATTGGTATTAATGGCATATTAAGGTAGCATAAGCGCACTTTTTATAAAATGGCACCGCAATGGCTCAATTATACTTTTACTACTCTGCAATGAATGCAGGTAAATCAACCACGTTATTACAATCTGCATTTAATTATAAAGAACGTGGCATGGAACCTGTGATCCTGACTGCTGCCATTGATGATAGACAAGGCGTGGGTAAAGTATCGTCTCGTATTGGTTTGCAAGCTGATGCGCATGTATTTGATGCTAGTAAAGATGTTTTTGATCTTATTCAATCACTCAATAATGATAAAAAGCGCCATTGTGTGTTAGTTGACGAGTGCCAATTTTTATCAAAAGAACAAGTAATGCAATTAACAGATGTGGTTGATGAACTCGGTATACCGGTACTGTGTTATGGCTTGCGTAACGACTTTAGAGGCGAGTTATTTATAGGGTCGCAATATTTGCTTGCGTGGGCTGATAAGTTAGTTGAGCTTAAAACTGTTTGCCACTGTGGGCGTAAAGCTAACCATGTACTGCGTACCGATGAAAATGGCGAAGCAATAGCCGATGGTAACCAAGTAGAAATTGGCGGCAATGACCGATATGTTTCGGTATGCCGCAAACATTATAAAGCCGCGTTAAATATGGGCCGACAAAGCATTTAAAAATGTATCAATATCTTCGCGGGTAATATCTAAGTGCGTTACTAGCCTAAGCTGCTTGCTTGGGCTAAATAATATACCTTGTTGTTTAAGTGCCTCAGCAATCTCTTCAATATTGATATTACCAGCGTATGTTGCGTAAACCATATTAGTGGTGTTACTCATATCGACAGTAAAACCACTGATTTCACTTAATTGTTGAGCCAGATAACGTGCATTTTCATGATCGTCTTTTAAGCGCTCTATATTGTGCTCAAGTGCAAACTGCCCAGCGGCTGCAAGCATTCCGGCTTGGCGCATTCCACCACCAAGTACTTTTCTCCAGCGCCTTGCTTTATTAATAAGTGCGGGTGAGCCTAATAATAAAGAGCCTACAGGCGCCCCCAAACCTTTTGATAAACAAATAGAAATAGAATCAAAATGCTTTGTGATTTCAGTTATATCAACTTTTAGCTCAACAGCTGCATTAAATGCCCGTGCGCCGTCTAAGTGCAGCGCTAAATTATGCGTATTAACAAAATCACGTGCTTGGACTAAGTACTCAAGTGGGAGTACTTTTCCGCCAATGGTGTTTTCGAGGCTGAGCAATCGCGTTTTAGCAAAATGGCAATCGTCTGGTTTTATAGCCGCCGCTATTTTACTAAAAGGGATGCTGCCATCAGCTTCGTTTTCGATAGGCTGTGGTTGCACAGATCCTAATACAGCTGCGCCGCCACCTTCAAATTTATAGTTATGCGCATTTTGCCCACAAATGTATTCGTCACCTCGCTCACAATGCGCCATTATTGCAAGTAAGTTGGCTTGTGTACCTGAGCTACAATAAAGTGCGGCTTCAAAGTTAAAACGCTTACACGCATAGGCTTCTAGTTGGTTAACGCTTTCATCATCACCATATACATCGTCACCAACCGGTGCGCTGTACATTATATCGCGCATTTCTTTTGTTGGCTTTGTAACCGTATCAGAGCGAAAATCTATCATGATTGCCTTATCCTTTTTATTGTTTTTAATAAAGTTGGTATTAAGTCAGCTCGCTACATATTTGTTCACGGGTTTCTTTATCAAAGTAGCTCCATGCAATAAAGCGGCTAATTTTTTGCCCCTGTGCCATATCAACTATTTTATATTGTGCTATTGGGTGAGCTTTTAATACTTCTTCAAGGGCTGCAATATTATCTTTTTTAGAGACTAGTGACGTAAACCACAGTACTTGCTCTGCAAAGTCTTCACTTTCTTTAATCATGTTAGAGATAAACTGTACTTCACCGCCTTCACACCATAATTCATTATGATGGCCACCAAAGTTAAGTGTGCTACTTGGTGTTTTTCCTAAGTTTTTCCATTTACGTTCACTGCCTTTGCTTGCCTCTTCTTCACTTACATGAAACGGGGGGTTACAGAGCGTTAAATGGTATAGATCTTTTTGATTAATAACGCCTTTAAAAATATGTGATGCGTTTTTTTGTTGTTTTAAGGTTATTTTTAAACCATTAAACTGAGCAATTTGCTTTGCTATTTTTACTGATGCTGCATCAATATCAGTCCCGGTAAAATGCCACTTATATTCACTTGTACCAGTAAGCGGATAAACTAAGTTAGCACCAGTGCCAATATCGAGCACTTTAATTTGCTTACCTATAGGTATTTGTTGTTGGTTATCATGACTTAATAAGTCGGCTAAGTAATGAATGTAGTCAACACGCCCAGGTATAGGTGGACATAAATTATGTTCAGGTATATCCCAAAAACCAATATTATAATGTGCTTTTAAAAGAGCTTGATTAAGTGTTTTAACGGCCTTGTTATCACTAAAATCAATGCTTTTAGTCCCTGCTGGTGTGGTTATAACAAAGGGCTGTAGAGTCGGATGCTCTGTTGTTAATAAATCGAAGTTGTACCCATTTTTATGTAGGTTACGAGGGTGTAATTTTGAACGTGCTTTATTTTCTTTCATGGCTTCATTTTAACAACAGATATAATGACGTAAGTGTAACAAATGCGAGTGGGTAAAGTGCAGACATTTCCTTTTGTATATTTAACATTACTGGTAGGATGAGTTAAAAATAATAAAAAGGAATAACTGTGGCAATTTCTCAGCAATCAATAACAGTTGATTTAGACTCTCAGCAAACTCTTCATTTACGCCGTATTAGCGATGAAGATCAGCAAGGGCCTATCGTATTTTTTATGCATGGAGCAATAGAAAACGGTAAGATTTTTTACACGCACTCTAATAAAGGACTTGCCCCTTTTTTGGCTGAGTATGGGTATAGGTGTTATGTGGCTGATTTACGTGGCCGAGGTGATAGCAAGCCAATTATTTCGAGCGAGTCCGAATATGGACAAACTGAGTCTATCCTAGAAGACATCCCTGCCTTTATTAAGCAAATAGAGTTGATTGAAGGCAAAAAGCCAGACTACTGGGTTGCTCACTCTTGGGGCGGGGTATTGATGAACAGCGCGTTTGCACGTTTTCCAGAGTATATTAACGATGTAAAAGCGTGTGTGTATTTTGGCTCTAAGCGTTCTCTATTTAATAATCACCCTCAAAAATTATTACAAGCCAATTTAATTTGGTATTTTATGGCACCTTTACTTGCTAAAACACATGGCTATTTAAATGCTAAAGGTTATAAGTGGGGAAGCGATAACGAAACTCAAAAGTCGCATTCTCAAAGTATGCAGTGGGCTAAAAAGAAGCCATGGATAGATTCTGATGATAATTTTGATTATGCAAAAGCGCTAAACAACCTGCATTTACCGCCAACGCTTCATATTGCTGCGGTAAAAGATAAAGCATTAGCGCAACCAATCGATATTCAAAAATTTATGGATGAATCGGGGGCAGGCATTCAAAAAATGCAAATTTACGGTCGTAAACACGGACATAATTTTGATTACGACCACATTAATATGCTCACCCATCCGAGTGCGCGTGATGATCAATTTAAAGATTTACTTAATTGGTTTAAAGCGTATCCGTAAGGGCCTGTTGACCTTTCAGGATTGAAATTTGTTCAATCCAAGGAAGATTTAATGGCGGCGCGAAGTTTGTAACCTAGTGGGCTAGGCCTTGCTTAAATACCAAACAGCCTGCTGCAAATTTAACCTCGAAAGATAAACAGGCCTAATTAATTCTCACCAAGTAACTTTAGAAGAGGTGTTTTGTAACGCTCCCACTTAGCGATTGCGGCATTATTAATAGGTTGGCGAATAGCATGTTTACTCAAGGTGGTGACCGGTGTTTTTTGTTTATGAAACGCTAAACAGCGCTCTTCAAAACTACAGTTTAAAAAGCCAAGTAACAGCGTTAGCTGCTCTTTTGGGCTATCCACTAAATCTTCATAATTGACATCATAAATGGGCACCTCTTTAAAGGAGTGCCAATGCCCCATTAGTTTTTCATACAAGCTATGATAAAGCTTAAACTCAGATAGTGAGCAAAAATAAGGCTCGTTTTCAGCAAAGTAATTAGTGAAGACAGAAAATGCGGTGGCATTAAAATCACGACTTAAATTTATAAATTTAGCATTTGGAAATAGAATATATATAAGTCCGAGCGACTGATAATTACTCGGCAGTTTATTTATTATAAAAGGTCTTATGGGCGATGCTGTTTTTAATGTTGTGATATAAAGCTCGCGGGCTTTTTTGATTAAATCCGGCGTTAAATGCGATAAACATTGCGGGTAAGTAACTCCTGTTTTTTGTTCGATAAAAGCAACTGCGTTATTACTAATACTCGTACTCTCTCCCAGGCTCGAAAACTGACTATGGCTTGCCAACATTTGCTCCAGAAGTGTAGAGCCACTTCGTGGCATACCAATAATAAATACAGGCGTGATATTACCTGTAAACGTTTTATCGGCAGAGGTAATAAATTCCTCGGTGTTGTATTTTATTATTTCCTCGTAAAAAGGGATTAAATTTTTAGTGTTAAATTCACTTAATTTTTTTTGTAATTTATTCGCTAATATAAAGTAATTAAAGGCTTGGTCGGTATCCTCAAGTGCATCGTAACTGTTTGCTAATGCGTAGTAACACACCATTTTTAAACGTAAATTACTCGTTTTAGTTAATAAGTGGTGTAGGTTACTTACATAATTATGTTCTTTATCAAAGCGACCTAATTGCACAAGTTCAAATAAAATATAGGCTGTTACAGGGTATATCCCCATGCTTAGCGCATGAGCAAATGTTGTATGTGCTTTATCTAACTCGCCATGAGTTAAGTAGTGCTGAGCGAGGTAATAATGGGGGTCAGGGTTATGGCTTGCTAACTTTTTTGCGTATTCAAGTACGGTTAATGCATCATCTGGTGAATTAATACCATTAAACGCATCAGCAAGTGCATGTAATGGCTCAAGCATATGTGGTAAGCGTTCACAGGCCTTTTGCAATAAGTATACAGCTGCATCAAACCTCCCCAATCTTAATGCGATCCTGCCTAAGCCGAATAAGGCTTTACCATTTTCGGGATTGCTTTGTAGTAGTGTTTTAAAATGAAACTCAGCTTCTTTGAGCTTATTTTGTTCAAGTAACTGGTTAGCTTTATCAATTAGCATATTAAAACATTATTATTTTTTTATTTAATATAAAATAAAAAAGGCGAAATGTCTTAACATTTCGCCTTGGTTTATCATGAAAAACTATTAAAAAGTATAGGTTGCTTTTGCGTAGTAAAAGCCACCGTTGATTCCGTATGGAGATGTCTCGTAGTACTGACCGCCCCAGTTGTTGTTAGGAATACCTGTGCTGTCTTCAAAATCAAGCTTTTCAGCATCTTGGTCAAAGATGTTTTGCGCACCTACCGAGAAGCTAACCGACTCATTTAAGAAGTATGTAATTTCAGCATCAATTGTCACTGCCGCATCAGCTGTTTTTGCCGTTGCATCGTAATCAACGTGAACACCTTGATATTCACCGTAGTAGTTTGCTCGAGCAAATGCAGAAACTGATTCCCATTGTTGTGCCCAAGTGAATGTTGCACGATGGTTAGGTAAATCTTCTTCTAGGCGTTTAACTTTAAATTCACCAGTAATGTCACTAAATTTAGTTACTTCAGTTTCATTCCAGTTATACGCAAGACTAAATGTAGAGCTACCACCTAAAATGTCAGCAGTGTAGTTAGCTACAACATCAACACCTTGAGTTGTTGTATCAAAGTCATTAGTGAAGAAGCTTACTTGTGCGAGGCCCTCAACGTTTGGTACTCCAGCAGCTGAAAGAGCGTCTTTATCTGTCTGGCTGAGTGTGATTTTTTCAGATTGGCTAATGCGGTCATCTACTTGAATGTTATAATAATCAACCGTTAAGAAAAGGTCACCAATAGTATAAACAGCACCGAATGTATAACTTTGAGACTCTTCGGGCTCAAGTTCTGTACCGCCTAGTTGCACTGCAACAGGGTTTGTTGGTGGTAATAATGCTGAATCCCTTAGTACACCGTCACTAAGATTTGTTTGTACATTACTTACATTGGCTTGACCAACAGTAGGTGCACGGAAACCAGTACTTACAGAACCGCGTACATTTAAATCTTCCGTAACATGGTATTGTGCCATAACCTTGTAGTTTGTTGTTGTGCCAAAGCTGTCATAATCTTCAAAACGAACGGCTAACCCCATCAGAAAATCTTCAGTAAAAGGGGCTTCAATATCTACAAAGGCAGCATAGTTACGGCGAGAAAACTCACCAGCTTGAGATGGTTTAAAGCCAGGAAAGCCATTAGAACCAATACCAAAACCTTGCTCTGTTAAAGGACCTGCTGTATATGATGCTTCATCGCCAGCTATAATTGTAAATGTTTCTTCGTGCCACTCTAATCCGCCGGCCACGTTTACATCGTAAGCAAGGCCTAAATCAAAACCTTTTGATAGATCAAAATTAAAGTTTTTTTCAAGCTGTTCATATTTACCAGGACTGAAATCACGAGGAGAGTCAGGGCCTAAAGATGCATTTACTGTATTATAGATAAAATAGCGTGATTCGTTCAGGCCGACTGTTCCACTTAGGTCATAGAAGGCACCTTTTAAGAAACCGTCAGTAAATTCACCTTTGGTACCAATTGTTAAAGAGGTGTCGGTAATATTACCGCCAAAATTTGGTGTAAAGCCACCTGGAAGCATTTCGTTAAAGGCAAAACAATCTGGATTGTTTGCTACACCATTTACGTAAGCAGGATCATCTAGTACGTTGCCATCTGTTATTGCGATAGTTGGACAATTACCACTCATGTCATCAGTTAAATCAGCGACGAGTAATGTTTCACCATCATCATTTGAATACACACCAGAACGCGTATGTGGATTACGATAATAAAATCCACCACGTATATCACGCTCAGAGTAGTTACCGAACATGTAAAATTCTGAGTCGTTTGTTAGCTCTAAACCGACATTACCAAAAATTGTAATGTCGTCATCTACCTCTGGCGCACCCCAAACTTGTGCTAAAGGAGATACATCAGGAACTCCAGCTGCAGCCAATCCGGCAGCATCCGGACGCTGAACTGAACGGCTTGTTGCATCAGCTGTTTTGTACTGGAAGCTTAAATTAGCAAACCCATTGTCAGTAAATGGTAGACCTACATTACCTGATATTTGAGTTGTATCACCATCACCTTCATAGTACTGCCCATGGCGAACTTCTAATTTACCACCTTCTGAGGCGTCTTTTAGTTGAAAGTTCATTACACCGGCAATTGCATCAGAACCATATTGCGCAGCCGCGCCATCACGAAGTACTTCTACTTGTTTAATAGCAATGCTTGGAATAACTGAGATATCTGCGCCTTGCGCGCCATCGTTAATACCACCGCCCAAAAATGCAATTACAGAAGCGCGGTGACGACGTTTGCCGTTTAAAAGAACCAATGTGCTGTCTGATGGTAAGCCACGTAAGTTAGCTGGGCGAACAAGAGAGGCCGCATCACTAATAGGGTTTTGGTGTACGTTAAACGATGGTACAGAACCTTTTAAAAGCTCAAGCATGTCAGTGTTGCCTGACTTTTCAAGCTCTTCGCCGCCAATAATATCGATTGGAACCGGTGAGTCACCGATTGAACGTGGAGCAGAGCGAGTACCTACTACGGCAATTTTCTCTACGTTTTTATTTACTTTAGTTTGTGGTTCGTCTGCTGCAATAGCTGAACCAGAAATAAACAACCCTGCAGTGGTTGTTGTAGCTAAAGCAAATTTTATTGCCTGATTTAGCGCATTATTTTTTAATTTCATTCCAATTTTCCCCAGTCAGAATAATTATTACTTTTGATGTTCATTTTACATCATTAGTTTTTCATTGATTTTTTGGTTTCACATAAGTTTGAGGTTTTAGCTCAAAAGCCTAATCAATTAAGCTTACTTTTTGTGATGTCCTATCTACAGACTATAGGTAAAAAACAGGAAGGGCAATTACTAATTAACCGTTTGATAACAAAAAGATTCAATTTAAGAAAAAATGCAACAGTGGTGCAAAGTAAAACTAAAATGAACTAAATAAGTGCAAATAAGGCTTTTAAAGGGAATATTAATGCGCTAATCGCATTTAAATGTTATTTATTTGTTTCTTTTTTGTGGGGCTTTCAATGTTTTTTTGTGTGACGCCAAGCTGCTAATTTTTCTTTGTATTCATCCCATACTCAGGGACAGCAACTGCTACCGCCACAACATTCATCAGATTTTGGTTTTTCAGGTTTTCGCGGTAGTTGATTCGTCATACTCTACACTTTTGTATGTATTTAATACTAATTTGGTGCAAAGGGTAAGTTAAAGAGTGTTGTAAGTAAATTATTCTTTGTGAACCCGTGTTGCTGTGTGAAAATAAAAGTTATGCGATTATATAAAGTTATTCACCGTGCACCTTGGCGGGTAGTTAAAATTAGTAAGAAACGCCAACAGCTGCGTTTTCGTCGTGCTATGGTGGCGCTTAAAATCGCACTTGCCCAAGAAAAACAAGAAACCAAAGAAATGCTTTCTATTTACAGGCGCTATACTCAAGGGCAAACGAGTAAAGAAGAATTAAAACGCGCCAATGAGCAATTTGTAGATATATTAAAAGGACTTGGCTTGGGTGTGTTTGCATTGCTACCTTTTGCGCCCATTACTATACCTTTAGTTGTAAGGCTTGGCACTTTAGTTGGCGTAGATGTGCTACCAAGCTCATTTAACATGAACAAACCCGTTAAAGAGCTTGATACCGAAATTATTAAAGAAGATTTAAAACAACATACTAAAGCGCCAAATAAAGAGTAAAACCCTTTCAAATTAGCTATACCTTTTAGCTAGGCTTATTGATATGCTTAATTACCATTTTTTATTATATGAGCTATTTAATGAGTGCATTACTTCGTCATACTTCTTCTGGTATTCCTTTATCTTTTATTCTTAAAAACGAGTTAACTGACTGGCACGCACAGCAGCCTGCATTTATACAAAATTGGTTAACTAATACAGGTTTTGAAAAGCAAGGCATTGCTTTAATCCCTGATGCTAAAACAGGAGAGTTAAGTCAGGCATTTTGTTTAATGCAAAGCAGCGATGACTTTTGGGCTGCGGGTAATTTAGCTAATACACTTCCTACAGGTACTTATCAAATTCAAGGCGAGAGCGCTTTTGTAGAACAGGTTGCTTTAGGGTTTGTACTTGGCGGTTACGAATTTAGTGAATATAAAGAAAAACCAACAGCAAAGGCACAATTAGCCATTAGCGATAAAGCGTTATATGAACGCATTAGCCAACAAGCTGATGCCATTACACTTGCACGTGATTTAGTAAATACCCCAGCGGTTGATATGATGCCGCAACATTTATCGCAAGTTATGGAAGATTTAGCTGCAACTTACAATGGCGAGTTTACCCAGTGGATTGGCGATGAATTACTAGAGCAAAACTACCCAACAATACATATGGTAGGTCGTGCAAGCGAAAATAAACCGCGTTTACTCGATTTAAAATGGGGGGCAACAGATGCTCCATTAATTACACTTGTAGGTAAGGGCGTATGTTTTGACTCAGGCGGGCTTGATTTAAAACCAAGTTCAGGCATGCGTAACATGAAAAAAGACATGGGCGGCGCAGCGCATGTTATTGCACTAGCACAGCTTATAATGGCAGCTAACTTACCAATTAGGTTACGAGTGCTTGTACCAGCTGTTGAAAATGCAGTATCGCGCAATGCATTTCGCCCAGGCGATGTTATTAAAACACGCAAAGGCATTATGGTCGAAATTGATAATACAGACGCTGAAGGTCGCTTAGTATTGTGTGATGCATTAAGCGAAGCACAAAACGATAAACCTGAGTTAATTATTGATTTTGCTACTCTCACGGGGGCATGTCGTGTTGCGTTAGGCACTGAGCTTCCGGGTTTTTTCTCAACAGAGCGCGATGTAGCAAATGGTATTATTGATGCAGGAATGGACGTAAGTGATCCGGTTTGGCAATTACCTTTATTTGATCAGTACAAAAGCTTCTTAAAGAGCGATGTAGCTGATATGGCAAACTGTGCAAGCACACCATTTGGTGGTGCTATTACTGCAGCGCTTTATTTAAAAGAATTTGTAGAGCCAACCACTCCATGGGTACATTTTGATGTAATGGCATGGAACTTACGTGCATTACCAGGTCGTCCAACGGGTGGTGAAGCGTTAGGTATTCGCGCGGTGTTTAATTACCTAAAAAATCGTTTTAATAAGTAAGTTTTTTATTCAATAGTGAGAAATAACTTGAGCTTTAAGCCTCATAAAGCTCAAGTGGTAAATTATCTGGATCGGCAAAAAAGGTAAACTTTTTGCCGGTTATTTCATCCACTCTAATATCCTCAACATTTACGTCGCACGACTCTAAATACGTTTTTGCAACCTGTACATCTGCTACCGTAAAAGCTAAATGTCTTAAGCCTTGTGCTTCGGGATAGCTTGGTCTTACAGGCGCTCCATCAAACGAAAATAGCTCTATTTGGCTACCATCGGGCATGGCTAAATCTAATTTATATGAATTACGATCAGCTCTAAAGTGTTCATTAATAATATTAAGTTTAAGTACATTGCTATAAAAGAGTTTAGAGCGTGCATAGTCACTACAAATAATCGCTGCGTGATGAATACCTAAAAGTTTCAAATTTAATTCCTTAAAAAGCAAAAACGCACTTAAATAAGTGCGTTTTATATGTGACTTATTACATCTTATGTTAGCTTGGCTCGGCTTCTTTACATGCTTTAACAGCTGGTGCTACAAGCTCTAAACCAGTTTTATCACATGGTGGTAAAGCAGCATCACTTACACTAATAGGTGTTACACGTTCGCCCCATTTTATATAACTTGCAGCCCACGTAAGGCCTGCACCAAATGCAGCAGACATAATATTTGAATGCGGTTTAATTAACCCTTGCTCAACCGCTTCACATAACGCAATAGCAATAGTCGCAGCAGAGGTATTTCCATACTCACCAATGTTAACCATTACTTTTTCGTCAGGCACTTTTAAGCGATGCTGAATTGCCTGAATAATACGTAAGTTAGCTTGGTGTGGAACGAGTACATTAATGTCATCAAGGCTCAAATCGGCTTGTTTAAGTACATCGTCGCACGCTTCGCTCATGCCTTTAACAGCACGTTTGAAAATCTCACGACCTTCAAATAATAAATCAGATGGACCAATTGGTTCATATTTGTTTAAATCGCTACCAAAGTTGGTGATGTGTAAAATATCGCGGTCTTCACTATCGCAGCCTATTTTTGTGCCTAATAAGCCTGCTGGCGTATCAGCGGCTTCTAGTACTACTGCACCTGCACCATCCCCAAATAAAACAGCACTATCGCGACGTGCCCAGTTTACATACCAGGTCATACGCTCAGCGGCAATTACCACTGCCTTTTTGATCATCCCTGCTTTTATTTGTGCTGTTGCAGCTTGCAACGCATATAAAAAGCCCGAACATGCCGCGTTTGTATCCATGGCGGCAGCGCCTGTTGCACCAATGTTTTTTTGCACTTGCGATGCCGTATTTGCCACAACAGTAGAAGGTGTACAGGTTGCTAATATTACTAAGTCTATATCTTTTGCATCAATGCCCGCACACGCTATGGCATGTTTAGCTGCAATAGTTGCAAGTTCGGCAGTGCTTACGTGACTCACTCTACGCGACTTGATACCAGTACGTGTGGTGATCCACTCATCGTTAGTATCAACTATTTCGCTAATTTCATCGTTGCTAATGCTTGCTGGTGGGATGCATTTACCCCAGCCAGTGATATGTGCGTAAGACATAATGTTTTCTCTTAAGGTGGTCTGACATGTTTTACTTAATGGAGACGTTATATCAAAAATTGCCATTCAAGACCAGTTTATAAGGTGTTTTGGCTTGTAATTACTGGTAATTAAAAGAGAATTACATATAAGTTGATTTAAAAAAGAACAAGCAGGAGTACAATAGTAATATGTGGGTTATTAACGATGCTTACAATAAAAAGTAGCCGATTAAGTGCTCTCAAGTAAACAAATATTATTAATTTTAATAGCGTATTGTCGAAAAGTTTGCTTATTTTTATGGTGTCATAGGTTATAAGAACAAAGTCAGTTTATAAACAATAAGGAAGGTTATGAGCAGCAAAATAAAAGTGTCGTTGTTTAATCATTTGATTGACGCTGAGCGACAGTTATTAGACCCAGAAATTCGCCAATCTGAGCGCGCATTAGATGCTTTACTCGATGATGAATTTATCGAAATTGCTGCCAACGGCACTACATTTAATAAATACCAAGTACTTACCCGCTTACCTACCGAGGTTGTGCCACAGTTTTATAATCAGCATTTTAAGGGCCGAATGCTGAGCGATAATCTAGTGCAACTTAGTTACCAAGCTGCTTTTAGGCGCTCTGCTCGCAGTGAATTTAATTATTCATTGCGTATGTCGCTTTGGCGGAAAAGTAATGAACAATGGCAAATGGTGTTTCATCAAGGAACACCTTGTGCACCGTTTTCAATTTCGATGGATGATGATTAAAAATCACATAACCGTTAAAATAACCTTATTAAACATTTAATTGGGCAATTACCTCTTGTTAATGCAAACCGACCCCACTATTAGTCGACTATTAATGCTGCGAAGCGGCGCTATTGCGGTGCAATTAATCGCGGTGCTTAGCGTTTATTTTTTACTAGAGCACCAAATCGCATTACTGCCTTTACTGATTGTTATTGCTATTGAGGCTGTGTTTCAGCTTATTAGCCTGTTTGCCTATCGTAATGTGAGCCGCGCTAAACCTTTGGGTATGTTGATGCAGTTAACCGCTGATGTATTATTTTTAACGGTTTTGCTGTCGCTAAGCGGCGGTGCAACTAATGCATTTGTATCACTGTTATTGCTCCCAATAATGATAGCTGCTGTTACGCTGCGAGAAAAAGGATTAGCTTATATTGCAGTACTTGCCATTGCCGCATACAGTTTTTTACTGATAAAGATGCCCGATCACAGTATGCATCAAATGAATATGAGTGGTCACTTTATTGGCATGTGGGTCAATTTTGTTTTAAGTGCTAGTGTAATCGCACTTGTTATTGGCGCAATGAGCAGGGCACTTAAAGAGCGAGAGCGAATTATTGCAAACGTGCGTGAAAAACAATTGCGTAATGAACAGCTTGTTACCCTTGATGGCGCTGCTGCGCAAATAACCCATCAACTTGCGACCCCTATAGCAAATTTACAGCTATTGTTTGAAGAGTTATTAGAAGATCAACCAAACAACCCTATTGTTAAGCACATGCTAGCGCCGCTTACTCAGTGCAGTACACAGCTTAACGACTTTAGAAAACTCTCAGAGCAATTACGCCTTAAAAATTCGCAAGAGCATACCACTGTAAAGCAACTACAAACACAAATTACAGACACGCTTTTACTGCAATACCCAGATCAGCACATTAAATGGATTACGCCACCTATTGCAGCAACATTAATAAGTGATGCGATGTTATTGCCTGCTATTTTAAATTTATTGCAAAACGCTGCGCTCGCTAATCAAAAACAAGGTCAAACTCAATTAGAGCTGAGTTGGCAGCAAGATAACTTACATAGTGAATGCGTTTACTTGTTAATTCGTGATTTTGGCAGTGGCTTTTCATCATCGCAATTAGCAGAGCTGGGCGGGCAACTTATGCCAAGCGAACAGGGGATGGGGCTTGCTGTGCTTTTATCAAACGTTACTTTTGAGCGTTTAAATGGCTCACTTACCTTGTTTAACCATGCTGATGGCGGCGCTGTTGCCAAAGTTAAACTCGCTATTGTAAACACTGAGAATAACGCCTCATGAAGTTACTTATAATTGAAGACGACATTAATTTAGCCAGCACACTGACAAGGCGCTTAACTAAACAAGGCTTTACCTGTGAGATGGCGCATGACCAAAGTGATGCGTTACTTAGTGCGCGTAAACTATTGCCCGACTTTGTTTTATTAGACATGAAACTAGGTGACGATAACGGACTTGCACTCATAAAGCCGCTGCGTAGTTTGCTCCCCCAAACTCATATTGTTTTACTAACTGGGTTTGCAAGTATTGCAACCGCAGTAGAGGCAATGCGTTTAGGCGCAAACGACTACCTTACTAAACCGGTTGATATGGCAACATTATTAAAAGCGCTTAACACCGAGCCTGTGGCATCGGCATCGAGTGTTATTGATGATGCGGTTATGTCGCCGGAGCGCTTAGAGTGGGAGCATATTCAACAAGTATTACACAGTAATAATGGCAATGTGTCGGTTACCGCAAGGCAACTTAATATGCATAGACGTACTTTGCAGCGCAAGTTACAAAAAAAGCCGGTGCAGCAGTAATTTAGTACTTAATTTAAGGAAAGTGTTATGAGCGATGATGCAGCTAAATTAATGCAAAACCAAAAAATTATATTATTTGATGCGCAATGTAAGCTGTGCAGCGCGTGGTGTAATTTTATTATTACTCACGATACAAATATCATTTTTAAACTATGCAGCGTGCAATCTCCAAAAGGGGAATTGCTATTAACGCATTTTGGTTTTTCAACAACTGAATATGCCTCAATGGTTTACCTAGAAAACGGTAAAGCATTTACACAAAGTCATGCTTTTTTTAACGTTGTTAAGCAACTTGGTTACCCATACAAGCTAGCAACTGTATTTAGTATTTTGCCAAATAGGTTTAATAAATGGTTATACGATAGGGTTGCTTTAAACCGCTATACGTTATTTGGCAAATATCAGTATTGCAGAATACCCAACCCAGATGATGCTAAACATTATTTATAAATTAGCCGTTAATACACTGCAGTATAAGTAGATGCTAGGTTTATGGGGTTGTGTTAAAATCGCCGCGTTTAATTTTAGCTAACGGTATAAAAGGCTTTTTCATGGCAAACACAGCACATGCACTCCACATTTTGGTTAAGCACAAAGAGATTGCAGAAGATATTATTAAGCAATTAGGTAAAGGTGCAAAGTTTCAAACCTTAGCTAAAAAGTATTCCTCATGCCCATCGGGCAAAAAAGGCGGTGACTTAGGTGAATTTAGACGCGGACAAATGGTCCCACAGTTTGACAAAATTGCATTTAAAGGTGCAATTTTAGAACCCCACCTAGTTAAAACTAAATTCGGCTGGCATGTAATTAAAGTGCTTTATCGTACTTAATTATTAAACCAAAATTTTTACTTCTTAATTTCTCTAGGAAGTCTTCAATGGGTCCGAAAAGCAAATTCAAATTAACGTGACTCCCATCTTAATTGGGATAGCTTTGCTTGTTCAATGAAGGTGCCTGTCTTGCTTAATTTAGTTTGGCGAATTGGCGTGTCTTGGGGAGCGTCCATCTCATCACCTATCCTAAACTTTACACTTTGACGAACTAAGAATTAGGATGGGTGTAATCTTAATTTTCTTCTTAATAAAATAACTGTATAAATAAACAGCTCTTGTTGTTTTGTCTAATATTACTGATCTCCACCATTACGGTGTATTTTTACACTAACTTAAAAAGTATTGGAGTTAACTAATTGTTTACAGGTGTTTATTTGATGGTTAAGATAAACGCATTGTAATATATGGACATTTGTCGGTTTATAAAACGACAAATGTCGTAGACAAAATTGTTATACGAATAGATTATGCACCAAGATATATTTAAGTTTATTGATGAAAATAATTACGTTTCGGTAATGAATAATACGAAATGGAATAAGTTGGGTGTAGCGATTGAGGCTAACGAAGATAAAGAACCTTGTGTACGTGTTAAATTCTTATTTGAGGACGAACCAACAGGTTACTCTTTGATGGATTGGAACTTTGAAAATCACAATTGCACATTGTTTGAATGGATTGATATCGATCCAATTAAAAAAATACGTATTGGTGGCTTAGTTCCAGACAAAGAAATAGATTTATCTACTCATGTTTTGGAAATACTGAGTCAGAATAATATCCCTTACTCTATTGAAAATGGGATGTACCGTGTATGGGGTTACTATGCTTCAGGTAATGTGCCAGTATTCGTATAACAAGTCATTGCAAAGGACTAAAAACAGCTGGCCGTTGCTCGTGCCTCGCTATTTTGGCCAACAATTTTTAGCCTCTGAATGAGGCGTTGGTATGACTCCCACTGTCAAGTTAAACACACTGATCCTTGCTTAACTTTTTAAGCCATAATTACTTTAGCTCGAATTAGAGCGAGTTAATACATAGGATGAAGCAAGTAATGTCGTCGGTTATCTTGCTGATATTCGTTGGTTATTA
>NZ_JBAKAU010000006.1:0-210987 GCF_038155085.1 Pseudoalteromonas aliena | reverse complement strand
CAAGCGCACTGGGGATTTCAATATCCCAGTGGCCATCACTTTCAACGGTGCTGGTAATGGTTTGCACGGCGCCGTCGCTGTCGGTCACGGTGAGTGTGACCGTGCCGCCAATTTCATTACTGGTGCCTTGTAATGTCGGTGTTAGGTCGTTTACATCGCCTACATCTTGAATGGTTAAAGTTGACGCTTGCGTGTCTAATGTAATTGTATCTATAACTGCTGTTATATTACCGGCTTCATCAGACACACTTACTTCTATGGTGTTATCACCTTCATTTAAATCTGTTTGCGGAGTTACTTCCCAGTTACCACTTGCATCTACTGTGGTGGTAAGTGTTTGTTTAACTCCATTTTCATCTGTAATAACAACCGTGATAATGGTACCAACTTCTGCATCACTAGTACCTGAAATGGTAGGCGTTGAGTCGCTGGTTACAGTATCAAAGTCAACGGTTAAGCTAGGCCCTGATGTATCTATGTTACCGGTAGCCATAGTTGAAGCGCTATTTTCTGCAGCATCAGACACTTCAGCTTCTACAGAGTAATCTCCCGAGGCCAGCTCTTGAGAAAGCTCAACACTCCAATTACCATCGGCATCTGTTGTTGCGCTAAATGAACGGACAACGCCTTGAGAGTCAGTAACCGTTAAGTTTATAACTGTGCCTGAAACTACGCCTGTCGTGTTACCAGAAATAACAGGTGTTGTATCATTACTTGTTCCTAGTTCATTTACTTGTATAGTTGGAGGTGTAATATCAATTACAGCATCAAGCTCTGCATTTGCGCTTCCACCACCTAGGTCTGTTACTGTTGCACTAATTGAAATGGTGCCCTCAGCCAAATCGGCCGGTGGAGTCACACTCCAGAGTCCGTTTTCATCAATAGTTGTAGTTAAAGTGATGACTGCACCCGCAGAGTAAGTGATCTGCACATTAACCGACGAACCTGCTTGAGCATTGAAGGTTTCACCGCTGATTTGTGGTGTTTGATCGTTGGTTTCGCCAATAACATCTATGGTAATAGTCAATGTGCTTGTATCAATTGTACCTGAAGCATTCGCTGTACCTTGATTACCAGCGCTATCACTAATACTTGCATTTACAGAGTAGCTCCCCTCAGCCAAAGCCGCAGGTACGCCTACAGTCCAGCTCCCATCTGCAATAACTTGCGTTGTAATTGTTTGTAAAACCCCATTTGCATCAGTAACAGTTAAAGTAACTGTTGACCCTGCAGGCTCACCGCTAACCGTACCTGAAATGACCGGTGTTGTATCACTCGTATCACCTAGCGCGTTAATAGTCACTATTGGCGCTGTGGTATCGACTTCGCCGGTTGTGGTTGCTGTGGTTTCATTACCTGCGCTGTCGGTAACCGATACCTCAACCGTAAATTCACCCTCACTTAGTTCATTAGGCACATCAACCGAAAAAGTACCATCTGCTTGTACTTCAGTGGTAATGGTTTGTGGATTACCCGCTTCATCCGTTACCGTAATAGTGACAACGGTGCCCTCTGGCTCACCCGTCGCAGTGCCTAAAATAGTTGGCGTAGTGTCGTTAGTATCGCCCACAGGGTCAATGTTCACTACTGGCGCAGCAGTATCCACTTCACCCGTGGTCATTGAAGTCGTTTCATTACCAGCGGTATCAGTAACTGATACCTCAACAGTAAATTCACCTTCACTTAACTCATTTGGTACGTCTACACTGAAGGAGCCATCGGCTTGCACTTCAGTGGTAATGGTTTGTGGATTACCTGCTTCATCAGTGACCGTGATCGTCACCACTGTACCTTCGGGCTCTCCTACTACACTTCCTGAAATAGTCGGTGTAGTATCGTTAGTATCGCCAAGGGCGTCGATTAGAACAGTTGGCGCTATAGTATTAACTTCACCAGATAGCGCCGCTGTTGTCTCGTTTCCAGCACTGTCGGTTACAGATACCTCAACAGTAAACTCCCCTTCGCTCAGTTCATCAGCTATAACCACACTAAAAGTGCCATCAGCTTGTACTACAGTCTCTATTGTTTGAACATTACCTTCGCTATCAATAACTGTAATGCTAACCACAGTTCCTTCAGGTTCGCCACCCACCGTACCTGAAATCGTTGGTGTGGTATCGTTGTTACTGTCAAGTGCGTCAATAGTTACAATTGGCGCAATAGTATCTACCTCACCTGAAGTTGATACTGTCGTTGTATTACCTGCACTATCAACTACCGATACATCAACAGTATATTCACCTTCACTAAGTTCATTAAGTATATCTACACTAAAGGTGCCATCAGCTTGAACCTGTGTAGTAATCGTTTGGGTATTACCCGCTTCGTCAGTAACAGCAATGGTGACTACTGTCCCTTCTGGCTCACCCACTACACTTCCAGATATTGTGGGTGTTGCATTATCAATATCATCTAAATTATTTATTGTAATTGTTGGCGCCGACGTATCAATAACACCTGTAGTAGTCGCTGATATTTCATTTCCAAAGGTATCAATAATAGAGGCTGTAACTACAAACTCACCATCGGCTAAATCCTCTTCAACCTCTACTTGCCATGAACCATCTGCATTAACAGCCGTAGAAAAAGTTTGTAGATTTCCATTTGAGTCTACAACCTCAACTGTCACCAAACTTTCTGGCACTGCATCGTTTGTTATTCCGCTAATACTCGGTGTTGTATCACTTAAATCTAGAAGTGCATCAATACTTATACTCGCGGGAGTCAAGTCTATATTACCAATTTGAGTGTCTTGAGCGGTATTTCCAGCACTATCACTCACACTTGCTACGACAGTAAACTCTCCTTCAGCTAAATTCTGTAATAGATCAAGGTTCCAGGTCCCCTCATCATCCGTAGTCGTTACAAACTGCAACTCAGCGCCTGTGCTATCAGTAATAATCACAGTTACCGTACTACCTGCAACTAACCCAAGTGTCGCGCCAGAGATAGTAGGTGTTGTATCGTTACTTTGCCCTAAGCTTTCAATAGTTACGCTTGGTACGCTTAAATCAATAATACCAGCAGTCGTAGCGGTACTACTATTACCGGCTTCATCGCCCACACTCGCTGAAACCGTAAAGCTGCCTTCACTTAACTCACTTAATACTTCGACACTGTAGATTCCCTCGGCATTCGTCGGTGTCGTGACCGTTTGCTCATTGCCATTACTATCTGTTATTACCAGTGAAACCTCTGTTCCTTGCGGTACGCCAAGCACATCGCCTGTAAGAAGTGGTGTTGTATCGTTTGTATCCTCTACAGGTTCAATACTAATTACGGGCGCTGTCGTATCAATTTCAATAAAAATTGTATCGTTGAGAGTATTACCTCCAGGATCGGTCACTTCCACTACTACGCTAATTGAGCCATCAACTACAGGGGCTGGTAAAGTAATTTCAAATGTACCATCAGATGCTATAACAGCGGTCACGATCTGCTCATTTCCATTTTCATCTGTGACGGTAATATTGACGGTTTCACCCACAAGGCTTTCACTAGTGCCTGTGATAGTTGGTTGAGACGTATTTGTAAAATTTAACTCATCAAGTGATATAGAGCTAAGGCTTTCATCAGGCACAACTCCATCTCTAGTATCACGCAAATTAAATGTCTCAGTAGAGTTTGCTTCAAAATTAGAGTCAAATACAACACTATTTGGGTCAACACTTTCAGCTATACGTGTTAGCTGTACAAATGAATTACCTCCCCCTGAACCTGCAGCACCGCCACCACCGGCGGCTGTTGCTTCTAGGCTATCAAGAATATCGCCGTCGCCCTCAAGCGCATCTAAAAAATCGGTAACATCAGTATTAGCAATTGTCTGACTATCTGTGTTATCAACTTGATCTAAACTTGCAATTGCTGCATCAAGACTTTCATCAAAAACAGTCGTTTCACTGCTATCACGTGCTTCGTTAGCAATTAAGTCAGGGGTAATTTTTATATTTTGATTGGCGGGTATTGAAAGAGTTTCACCCTGCACGTCAATCATTATTGATGAATTGTCAGCGGTGACAATTATGTCGCCAACAGAAACTATATCGCCCACCTCAAGTTGTTTTATGGTGTCATCTTCTAAAACCACACCAACAGAGCCTTTCAGGTCAATAACTAATAATTGATTAGATTCCATTGTACTTACCTCAAACATAAAAATAGCCAGTTACTCACTTAAATGTAGAACATTAAAACGTATTAGATACTGTACTGAAGTACAGTTTTCTGGCGCTTAAAATTAAAGAATGGAATAAAATTAATACTACATTTACTAGGGCGTGTTGATCTTTGATGAGGGAATTTACAGCAGTATGCTTGGTTTTTGGCAAGGTGGAGCCTATGCAGTGTGGTTATTCCCCATGAACAGGCGATAACGCAGCATAAATGCCAAACATACGCTGCCTTTTGGGTTCTTTTTAGGGACGATCAACTCTTTATTGCTCAGTTTTTACTTATTCTCACATGGATGTAAGCCAGTAGGGTAACGCAGGAGCAGTTACCGAGCCCACTGGATTACTAACCTCGCGCCTCGATTTAATCGCCCCTAGATTAAACAAATTTCAATCCACAAAGAGCAACACGCCCTAAAGTAATTATTTGCAAATAGTGCATTTTTTAACTAAACCATAACCTATGGTATTGATCAATAAAGTGAATCTAAGAGGTAGAAATGATTACAAAAAGAGCCCTATTTAAGCAAAAAAGTCTACTACTTGTAAGTTTAACTATAGGTGCATTTAGCTCTGCAAATATTGTATTAGCAAATAACAGCTCAGTAATGCCTTTGACCTACGCATCGAGTAAAGCCCTTGAAAATAATCCTGAGGTGCAAGAAGCATGGCATGTATTCAAGTCATCAATTTATGGAGTGGATGCAGCGCGTTCAGGCTATTTACCAAGTGTTGATGTATCGGCAAGTGCGGGCTACGAGCGCCGCAACTATGGAACAGAGAAAGAATACAACCGTAATACAGCAGAGCTAAGTGTTACACAGATGCTCTACGATGGATTTAGAACATCCAATACGGTAGAGCGCTTTGAGCGCATTCAACTGATCAGGTATTTCGAATTAATGTCACAAGCAGAGCAAACAGTCCTTGAAGCCTCGATTGCTTTTTTGGATGTACAAAAATTTAAAGAGCTTATTGAACTTGCAGAAGAGAATCTTCAACAACACGAATCAGTGTATGAACAAATAGAGCAAAGCGTGGGGGCAGGCGTAGCTCGCGCTGCAGATTTAGAGCAAATAAGTGGTCGTTTATCATTAGCGCAATCTAATGTACTAACCGAATATGCAAACCTTCACGATGTCACAGCACGTTATTTACGTATAGTGGGTGAGCTTCCAGTCCGTGACATTAAACAAGCAAAATTAAATGAACAAAATATACCTATTTCTATCAATCAGGCATTGGAAGTCGCGTATAAAAACAGCCCTTCATTTTACGCGTCGCTTTATAATATCGAAGCACAAAAAGCGAATGCACAAGCACAAAAGGCTGCTTTTCACCCAAATGTTGATTTATCTGCTCGTTATGGTAGCCAAGACCGAGATGAGCTCGGTTTAAATGAAACCAGAACAGAGGCACGAGTTGGCATAGATATTACTTATAACTTGTACAATGGAGGACTAGACAACGCTAATCTAAAACAGGCTTATCAAGATGTAAATATTGCCAAATACCAACGTGATCAAGCTTGCGTAGATATTCGCCAAAGCCTGCAAATTGCGTATCATAATGTCAAAATTATTGAGCAAAAGATCCCCACTCTCGACAGCTATAAAAACTCATCTAACAGAGTAAAAGTAGCGTATAGAGATCAATTTGATATTGGCCAACGAACATTGCTCGATGTACTCGATGCAGAAAATGAAGCATTTCAGTCTAACCGCTCATACATTGAAGCCCAATATGATAGACAAACCGCAATATTAACAATGCTTAGCGAAATGGGAAAGTTATTGCCAGCTCTCAACGTTATGTCTGAGAAATTCCCAACACTAAAGGAATTGACAAATGATCCTCTGATCCACAACGTAAAAAACATCTGCCCTACCTACGATGTTGCGACAACATTTAAACGTAGAGCATTCCTACAAAAAAAAGCTCAACAAGACAATGCATACATGAATGTTACAGCTCTGCCTAGATACTTAGATATACCCGCAGAAACTAATTTAACAAATAGTTTTACCGATGATGATAACGATGGTGTAGCAAATGAGCAAGATACTTGCCCTAGTACACCACCAGCCACTAATGTTGACCTATCAGGCTGTACATTATATAGCCCACAAATAAACTCAGTCGAAATAGGCATTCCATTTCCAGCCGACTCGAGTGATGTTCGTCACGAGTATATGCGTGAAATCGAAAAACTAGCTGAATATTTAAAAGATAATCCAGATAAAAAAGTAGAAATACAAGGTCACGCATCATTAGACGGGAATGAAATTTATAATCGTAAATTATCTGAACAGCGCGCATTTTCTGTCGCGCGCATATTAATCGAGCAATACAGCATTGCAACCAATCGTGTTTCTTCCTTTGGTTATGGCATAGACAGCCCAAAAATAAATGAAGTTTCAGTGCGTGCCAATGCTGTAAATAGAAGGATTGAAGCAATCATTACCGACAGTTAAAAATAATTAAAACGAACATAACACTTTATAACATTGGACGGTGTATGGAATTAAATGATGTATTTGATCATGGAGGGCAATTAGTCGATTGCTTGGCTGTATTATGCCACTTTCATGATAAAGACTTTTCAAGGGAGGCCCTGCTAAATGGCCTCCCACTTACCAACGGGGAATTAACGCCTTCAGGATTTGCTCGTGCAGCCAAACGAGTCGGCTTTAAATCAAAGGTTGTTAATAAACCACTTAACTTAATCAATATCGCACTATTGCCAGCTATCGTTATATTAAAAAATAATCAAGCATGTGTCGTACACGCGATAGACACTCAAAAAAACGTCGCTTACGTAACCTACCCTGAACTGACAGAATCAATGGTAGAAGAAGAGCTTACACTATTGAGTGAAAAATCCACTGGTCTGATCATTTATGCTCATCCAGAGTTTATATTTGACGAACGCTCGCCAGTTCTTGAAAAACTCTCAAAAGATGGTTGGTTCTGGGGGGTTATCAAAGAATGCCGCTCACTTTATAAAGACGTTATTATATCGGCTATTGCATTGGGCATACTCTCTGTTGCTATGCCTTTATTTGTCATGAATGTGTATGACCGAGTAGTACCTAATCACGCCATAGAAACATTGTGGGTACTAGCTATAGGTATTTTAATCGCCCTAACTGCAGATTTTATTTTACGCTTAGTGCGCAGCTATTTTGTTGAGCTTGCCGCAAGTCGCATAGACGTTAAAGTCTCAGCCGTCATAATGGAACGCGTACTAGGCATGAAGCTAAAAAACAGACCTTCTTCTGCTGGGTCTTTTGCCAGTAATATTCAATCATTTGAGGCTGTACGTAACTTTTTTAGCTCTATCACGCTTGTTGCACTGGTCGACTTACCTTTTGTAGCAATTTACCTTATTGTTATAGCTGTAATAGGCGTACCATTAAGCCTTCCCATTATTGCCGGCGCATTAATACTATTAAGTTATGGCATCGCAGCGCACCGTAAATTAGAGGCTTTGTCTGAGCAAACAATGAAAGCAAGCTCAATGCGCAACTCAATACTCGTAGAGAGTTTAACAAACATTGAAGATATAAAAAGCTTTCACAGTGAGTGTAAAACACAATCAACATGGGAGAAATCAACTATTTATATTGCGCAAGTAAATGCACAAAGCCGCTTAGTTTCAAGCTCTATTACTAATAGCGCGTCATGGCTACAGCAATGTGTTGGCGTAATTATAATGATCATTGGCGTGCATTTAGTTATAGAAGGAGAGCTCACTCAAGGTGGTCTGATCGCAGCCTATTTACTATCATCGCGAGCAATGGGACCACTTGGACAGTGTGCAGCGGTACTTGCACAATATCATCATGCGGCAATGGCAATGCAGTCATTAAACGAAATCATGGAAAAAGATGTCGAACGTCCACCGAATAAGCATTGGTTGAGCCACCCAGTTTTAAAGGGCGATATTGAATTTAAAGATGTTTGTTTCAAGTATGATGATGACTCCCTCAGCGTACTCAATAATGTAAGTTTTAAAATAAACGCGGGTGAAAAAGTCGCTATCTTAGGTCGAAATGGTTCAGGAAAAAGTACCTTAGAGAAACTAATTTTGGGGTTATATGAGCCAAACTCTGGCGCTATCATGGTAGATAACAATAATATACAACAAATAGATCCAGCAGAGCTTCGTCACAATATCGGCTACGTCCCCCAAAATATCGCGCTATTTTTTGGCAGCTTAAAAGATAACCTCACAATCAGCGCTTGGCATGCGGTAGACGAACAAATAATTAATGCCTGTGAGAAAAGCCAGTTATTTGATTTAATCAACTCTCACCCTGATGGATTTGACCTGCAAGTAGGCGAGCAAGGTAGGCTATTATCTGGCGGCCAAAAACAAGCGGTAGGTATCGCTAGAGCATTGATCAACGATCCCCCTATTATTTTATTGGATGAACCCACATCCTCCCTTGACCACAACACTGAGCATAAAATAATTAAAAGCTTACAAAAAGCCACTAAAGATAAAACCTTAATCGTTGTTACGCACAAATCATCTTTACTTGCGCTTGTAGATCGAATCATAGTACTTGATAAGGGAAAAGTCGTGGCTGATGGCCCCAAACAACAAGTAATTGCAGCACTTAATAACAAAACGGTGGAGCAAGCTTTATGAGTAAGGATAAAAAACCATTAGAGCAACGTTCCTTTGAGTCAATGGGCAAGGCGATTGAATCGGCTAAAAAGGGGAAGCCTTCGATATTCAACCGCTTGTTCAAAGGTTGGTTATCACCTCCAGACTCGCAAGACTGGGTTGTAGATGCACAATGGGAAAAAATGCAACAAGAACCCGCAAGTGCTCGCTTTTTATTATATTTAATATGTATAACATTTATAGCACTTATAATATGGGCCGGATTCGCAGAGCTTGATGAAGTTGCGCGTGGTGAAGGGCGCGTCATCCCGTCAAATAAACTGCAACTAGTACAATCGTATGATGGCGGAATGGTTGAAAAAATAAACATACGAGAAGGGCAAATAGTCGAAGAAGGTGACGTATTAATAAAGATTGATCCCACCCGTTTTATTTCCAGTTTTCGAGAAAATCAGTCTAAAGTGCAGTCTCTCACGGCTAAAGTAGCCAGATTACAAGCACTCACCAGAAAAGAAGACTTGGTTTTTCCTGACAAATTAGTGAAAGAAGTACCAAAAGCTGTAGCGCATGAACGCTCAATATATTTAAGTAATCGCCAAGAGCTTGAGCAACAAGTTGCTATTCACACACGTCAACTGGAGCAACGTAGACAAGATTACATCGAAGCAAAAGCGGCTTTACAACAACACACTAGTGCCCTTAGGCTTACCAACAGAGAGTTAAAAGTAACCCGTCCACTTTTAAGAACAGGCGCAGTATCTGATATTGATATTATTAGATTAGAGCGTGAAATAGTTGACATAAATGGAGATATTAACCGCACCAGAGCGGTCATTAATCGTAGTTTATCTTCTATTAATGAAGCTAAAAATAAAGTAACAGAGGTTGAACTTGCAATGATTAACCGCTGGAATAACGAGCTTTCTGAGGCACTATTGCGTTTAGAGTCAATAAAACAAACCGAATCAGGCCTTGCTGATAAAGTCACTCAAACTGAAATTAAATCCCCTGTAAAAGGCACTATTCAGCGCTTACTTGTCAATACCGTTGGAGGTATTTTGCAACCCGGAAGTGATGTACTTGAAATAGTGCCTTTGGATGATCAGCTTGTAGTTGAGGCAAAAATCCCACCTAAAGACATCGCTTTTTTACGCCCAGGCCAACCCGCTATGATCAAGTTTAGTGCCTATGACTTTGCCGTTTATGGAGGACTTGAAGCCGAAGTTCTACACATCAGCGCAGATACAATAACAGATGACAGAGAAAATACTTTTTACTTAGTACAATTAAAAACTACCAGAAATAACTTTTCAGCTGAGTTAACTATAATTCCAGGAATGACGACGCAAGTAGATATTATCACTGGAAAAAAAACCATCTTAGAGTATTTACTCAAACCTTTACTAAGAGCTACGTCACAAGCAATGACTGAGCGATAAACGTGAACTTATTGGAGTATATTAATGCGCCGAAGTATATTTATCACACAAAAAAACCTCAAGTCAAGCCATTGGAAAAGTGCGTTTGAAGATTGTGTAATATGTACTAAAGAACCCAAACAAATTAACACTTCAAGTATTATATGGGTATTAGCAGGGAGTACTAATTGGCTTGAAATAGTAAAAAAATATGCACAAAAACGCATACCCGTAATAGTAATGACAACACACCTGGATATTGACGAGTTAAGAATAGCACTCCAAGCAGGGGCAAGAGGCTACGTAGAAGCACTAGCAACAAAGGTTATATTGCAGCAAGTGTTAGAAACTGTAAGCTCTGAGGGCTTATGGTTACCAGGGCAGTTACTGTCAAATATTGTTGGGGCATTGGGTCAACAGCCAGTTAATTATTCTCACACTTGTGATATGCAGAGCCTAACAAAGCGTGAACGCCAAGTGGTTGATATAGTTATAACGGGTGCTACTAACAAGCAAGCTGCCGAATATTTAAACATTACAGAGCGTACAATTAAAGAGCATATGAGTTCTATATTTAATAAGCTAAAAGTACGCGATCGCATTCAATTAATGTTAACTGTAAAAGGGCATTAACTTACAGTTAATACTTATTCCTTGGTGACCCCATCAAAACCTAAGTTAATAAGTGTATCTATATCGTCTTGGCTTGTTACTCCTTGTGCCACAACTTTAATGCCAATAGAGTGCGCTAACGTACACACTCCTCGCAAGAATGTTTGGTTATCTTGGCTGTAACTAATGTTGTGGCCATACACACTATCGATCTTAATCATTTCAAGTCCAAACTCCTGAATTTTATTAATTTTAGTAAATTCAGGACCCACACGATTTAACGCTACCTTCGCGTCCAAACATCGAGCCTGCTCACAAAAATCTTTGAATATTATAATTTCGCTTACGGCAATACTTTCACGTATATCAAAACAGATTTTAGAGGCTAAATCAGGAAATGCCGAAAGGTACGTAAGGACCGAAGCGAGTGCAGCATCATCGAGTAAAGTTTGAGCAGATAATTCAACCGAAATCAGTTCACTTGGTGGTTCAATGCTATAGTGAGCAACCAACGCCTTAATTAGCCCCCAATCTAAACGCGCTAATAATTTTAATCGGTTAGCCCACTGGTAGTAATAACTCGCACGATATATTTGCCCACCGAGCTTTAGGCTCAACCCTAATTTATTTTGCATTACCAGCCCCGTAAAGCTAGTTACTGGGTAAGTATTTATTTCTAAATTATTATTGTTGAGTGCCTCTTCAATGGCATTTTTCCAGCTAGTTGCATTATCAAATAACTTATCTTCCTGCTTGATGTGAGCTATCTTTTCTTGTGCATCCGTTCGTTTACCCGATGATTTTAAAAGTTCATCCGCACGCTTTAATAGATCAAATCGTGTATCGCCTTGTTGAATATAAGTACAGCTGTGAGGTATCGCTAAATTAACTTTTTTATATTCTTCAACAAACGATTCATGCATCAATAAAATACGTTCACTGATACCTTGAATGTCGTCAACATCACTAAATAAAACTGTAAAATCGCTATGAGAAATACGTGCAATGTAATTTTCAGAAAAGTGTTCTTGGCTACTCTCTAAAAAGCGAACCAGCATCTGTGAAAATCGTCGTAGAAAATTAACCATTTCTACTCGTCCCACTTCTTCACTTATCCGGTCAAGGTTGACAACTCGGAATAAAAACAAGGCACCATGGGCATAATCTTTCGATTTTTGTAAGTGAGCCTCAAGCGTTGCACCAAAGTATTCTCTATTTGCCAAACCAGTTAGCTCGTCGTGTTGCGATTTAAATCTAAGCTCTTCTAAACGTTTATTATCTTCTTTAATAATACGGCTAAAACGGATAGATAATTGGTTCATTGATTGCACTAAACGCGCAAACTCAAAAGTGCGCGGAATACTCGATTTTATAAAACGTTTTTCACCAAATGCATTCGCCTGATATACAACATCATCTAGTGGCGTTAAAATCCGACTTAAAAAGTAAGCACTAACTACACACGCAAAAAAGGCAACGATTAAAAAACTAAAAAATAGTTTAAGCGCACTTTCCCACAACGCTTGCTCAGCATATTGGCTATGGCTTTCTATAAACAGAGTACCAAATTGCTGCCAACCATTATTTACTTGCCCAACCCCTGGCTGTACATTTAATCCATACATTGCCCTAAACCACTGTGGAGCCGTCGCTTTAAGCTCATCGGTAAATGTGCGTTTAACAATCACCTCACCATTAGGGTCTTGTAGTTCTATTCGCTTATAGTGACCGGTATCAAATGTGGCTGAAACTAATAATTCAAGCTCAACGGGGTCTTTGTCTAATTGACTAATCATCAACGCAAGTGAGCTCGCGTTATCTACATTTTTTAAGTACAACTGGGTCGAAAAATAACTTTTAGCCGAATTCGTACTAATTAAAACACTACTTATAAAGCCCACAAAAATAACAATTAATAATGCAATCCATAGCTCTTGCCTGAGTGTTATTTTTCGTTTTTTAAGATACTTAGATAAGGAAAATGATGCCATTACCACATAACTCCTTCTTTGGTTGTCTGCTCCAAAATTTTACGCCAGCGTGAAAGTCTTGCTGTTGGGCTGGCTACACTTTTGGTTGAATTATTAGCCCATAAACCTTGGCTGTTAAAGCTAAAAACAGGGCTTAAATCTACACGTTTTGCAGCAGGTAAAACCTTTGTTATTAAACTGTCTAAAATAAGTGGCTGAGCGTTTGGTGTAGCAAAATAACCTAACACCATATGTGCTTGCGTTTTGTTAGTGCCCGCAATTTTTGCTTTTACATAAATAAGACGTAACTTATCGTCGCTCACCCCTAAGGCTCTCAAGCTTATGTACTTTGCTATTGCGTAATCTTCACAATCACCTAAGCCTCTGCCTAATGTTTCTAAAGGGGTTGCCCAATAATCGTTTTGTTTCCATAGCAAAATATCAGTTTGATAGCGTAAATTACGCGCAAAAAAATCATTAACAATAAGGATTTGTTGTTGCTCTGGTTTGCTTTGAGTTTGTACCAACATGCTTTGCCAGTTACGTGCAACAGCCGCTCGCGCAGGTCCATACTTTTGGCCCATCAGCTCAATAAAGGTATTAAATTGAATAGTTAGTCGGCTTGCAAGCACGCCACTAGAGAGTGCAAAAAACAATAATAGGTAGCGCAAATTGGCTTTGCACCATATAAATAATTTAGGATTTAAATGAGTTGGCTTAAACGCCATTTACAGAGCCACTGTTAATATAAGTGGCAATAAAATACATCTTTTGAGCACTACGCAATCTGCTTAAAAATTAATCCTAACAACAGCATAGCACTCAATATAAGAGGATGAGATATTTTGAAAAACTTTTTTAATAAACGTTTTTAGTAGTACGTTACTTTTTTAACTTCGCGTGGTTTTACTTCACCTATGTATAAATCGTGCACACGCTTCATATTAAGCTCAAGCTCGGTCACGTATGTGTCATCTACTGCGTAAGTTTTAATTATTTGTGCACCTTTAATAAGCCCCTGCACTTTAGTTTCTAAGTAATCATCTTGAGCAATTGAGCCTTCCACTGTGGTACTAGCGGTAATTTTTTGCCCGTACACTTGCTCAGTGAGCTCTCGGTAAGCCTCAAGTTTAGAAGCCTTAATTGCCATAAGTTGCTTTTGCGACGCGTTAGCGCCTTTTTGCAAGCTAATAGGTGCATACCCTATCGCTTTTAAAACGGGGTAATTATTTGGCTCTACATATTTATATTCAACATGCTTATCAAAAACGCTGCTACAACCACCTAAGGTTAAGCACCCAAGTGTAATAAGTAATGAAATTGCTCGCATAGCATTTATGCCCTTGTATAGTAATTAGCAGGACATATGCACGTTTAATGCCATTTATAGCATTACTAATAATTACCAAATAATATTGGTACAGTCCTTGCTCTGCTTAGTTAATAGCTAACGTTTAATTGGAGTAGAAGTATGAAGTCGTTTTTATCATTAGCATTTGCAGGGTTAAGTGCAACGGCATTATTAACGTTCTCCCCTTTTACTAAAGCGCAGTGGTATGAATCAACGGGCCACGCGAACATTCAAAATGGTGATACGAGCGCAGCTAAATCAGCCGCTATAAAAGATGCGATTACTCAGGCGTTAGTGTTCTCTGGTGCACGGGTTAGCTCTGTGCAAACCTTGGTAGATGGCGTGTTAATGCAAGATCAGCTAAAAATTAGCAGCCATGGCGAAATTCAAAAAATTGAACTGATCAGCGAAAATAAATACGACAATAAATTTGCCATTACATTACGACTCGATATTTTTTCTCAAACAGAGCAATGCCCACAAAATAGCTTTAATAAATTTGTGGCCGTTACACAAAGCCAACTTGTTCATCGTGAACATGCCAAAATGGGTCAAATATTTGACGTAAGCAAAGCTATTAGCAAAAATATTTTTACTTCCCTGCAAAAATCAAAAATGAGCGCAGTACCTATTGCTTACTATAATAATGCAATAAGCGTTGATAAGTATTTTTCGCAGCAGCACGACTATTCAAATGCCCAATTAGAAGAAATATCTTCGCGCAGTAACGCTCAATATGTATTGCTTAGCCAAATAACGAGCCTTTCAACTAGCGACAAACTCAATAACGATTATGCATTTTGGCAAGACGAGGCGTATGTGCGCAGTTACAACATTGAATTTGTATTATTTGATGGCACTACATATGAGCAACTTTGGCAAAATAGTTACCATACTCAAGCAATTTGGCCATTTGAAAAAACAACCATAGTTGACGTTAATAGTGATAGGTTTTGGCAATCGCCTTATGGGCAAAGCATAACCGATATCAACCAAGCAGTAAGTTATGACATTCAAGCAGCCATGGCGTGTTTGCCAACTCAAGGCAAAATAATGCATATGGAAAATAGCAAAATAGTTATTAACTTAGGTAAAGCTCATGGTTTGAAAAAAGGCCAGATGCTAAGCATTGCTCACCATAACTATTTAACCAGCGCGACAGGTAATGTTATGCCGCACACCATTACCACGCTTAATAAAATTCGCGTTGAGCAGCTTTATCAGCAAACCGCAGTAGCCGTTAGTATTGACAGTAAACCGCTACCTGGCGTACAAATTAACGATGTAGTAGAAATAATCAGCCAAGATCTTTAGAGTTTTTTACTCAATTTAGCTTTTAAATTAGGGTGAGCCGATAGCCACTCACCCAATTGTTCTACACCAGATAAATGCGGATAATGCTTTCTGCATGCAAACACCACATTACGCTGCTGATTAGGGAATATAGGCAAGTAATCAATCCCTACACGGTCGGTACATGCCAACTTTGGTACAAATGTAATACCGTCATCCATAGCTACTAACGCTAATAATGTTTCTAAACTATTACCTTTATACTGGTTAGATACATCGACCCCCGCAGAAAAACAAAACTTTTGGGCTTGATCTTTAAAGCAATGACCATCACTTAACATTAGTAGGCTGCATCCTTGAAGGTCACTCAACGCCACTTTTTTGTGCTTAGAAAGCGCGTTATCGTGTGATACTGCCACTAAAAAGTCTTCTTTGTATAAAGCAACCGTATGGTAATTAATAAGCTCAGGCACATCGGCTAAAATAGCAAAGTCGAGTTCCCCCTTGTTTAAAGCTTCTAAAATTGTTGCTGTTTGCATCTCAATAAACGAAAACTGACTATTAATAAATGCCGCTTTCATTGATGTTAATAACGCAGGCAACAAATAAGGCGCAATGGTAGGAATAATACCAATAGTTAATTTACCTTGTAGAGGCTCATTAGAAGTAGCAGCAAGTTCTTTGAGTATTTGCGTATGTTCTAAAATAATCTCTATTTGTGTCAATAAACGAGCACCTTGTGCTGTTAAGGTAACTTGCTTGGTTGAGCGATCAAACAAAGTAACGCCAAGTTCATGTTCGAGTTTTTTTACTTGACCACTTAATGTAGGCTGGCTTACAAAACATGCGTCGGCAGCTTTGCGAAAATGTTTATATTGCGCTATCGCTTTTACATATTCAAAATCTTTTAAGTTCATATTCAGCTCTAACTGATAGTTTATAGCTATCAGTTTAATACAAACAAACGATTGGAACTATACTTAATTGTTCGCCATAATGGCTATCAACAAATCAAGAGGAACAAAAACTATGTTAAACAATATCGAAGGTCAAACAGTCCCAAGTGTTACATTTGCAACCCGTCAAAATAACGAATGGAAATCAGTAACAACAGATGACATTTTTAAAGGTAAAACTGTTGTAGTGTTTTCACTACCTGGTGCATTCACACCAACATGTTCATCAACTCACTTACCACGTTACAACGAATTAGCGGGCGTACTTAAGCAAAACGGCGTTGACGAAATTGTATGTTTATCAGTAAACGATACCTTTGTAATGAACGCATGGGCTGAACATCAAGAAGCGCAAAACATTACTTTACTACCAGACGGCAACGGTGAATTTACTGACGGCATGGGCATGTTAGTAGACAAAAACGACCTAGGCTTTGGTAAGCGCAGCTGGAGATACTCTATGCTGGTTAAAGATGGCGTGATTGACAAAATGTTCATCGAACCAGATTTACCAGGTGACCCATTTGAAGTATCTGACGCAGATACAATGCTTGATTACATCAACCCTAAGCAAGCTAAACCAGAACCTGTAAGCATCTTTACTAAACCTGGCTGCCCTTTCTGTAAAAAAGCGAAAGAGCTTCTTGCAGAGAAAGGCTTCGCATATGAAGAGATTGTTATGGGTGCAGGCGCATCACTTACAAGCCTTAAAGCTGTATCTGGTCGTGACACTGTTCCACAAATATTCATTGGTGGTAAACATATTGGTGGTTCAGACGACTTAGAAAAATACTTTGCTTAATTAATAAGTAAATAAAAACCTAATATAAGTAGGTAAAAATAGGGGCATACACGCCCCTATTTATTAGAGGAAAAACGCTATGAAAGAATTGCAAACCGATGTTGTTGTTATAGGTGCTGGCACTGCAGGTTTAAGTGCATACCGTAACGCTAAACAGTTCACACAAAATGTATTAATGATTGAATCAGGCCCATATGGCACAACATGCGCACGTGTTGGTTGTATGCCAAGCAAATTATTAATTGCCGCAGCTGAGGCAGCTCACTCAATTGAAATGGCTCCTGCATTTGGTGTACACAGCTCAAAACCTGAAATTGATGGCAAAGCAGTTATGGCGCGTGTTAAAAGTGAACGAGATCGCTTTGCAGGATTTGTAGTAGAAGCCGTAGATGAGCTACCGGATGTTGATAAAATTCGTGGTTACGCTAAATTTTTAGACACAAACCGCGTACAAATAGACGACCATACAATTATTACAGCAAAACGCTTTGTAATTGCCACTGGTTCACGCCCATCATACCCAGGCGTATTTAATAACTTTGGCGACAAACTTATTATAAACGACGACGTATTTGATTGGGACGACCTACCAGAATCAGTCGCTGTATTTGGCCCTGGTGTAATAGGTCTTGAAATTGGTCAAGCACTTAGCCGACTAGGCGTGAATGTAAAACTATTTGGTGTAGGCGGCGCAATTGGTCCACTTACAGATCCAGTAGTAAAAGACTACGCAAATACTGTTTTTGCTGAAGAATTTTTTGTAGATACCGACTCAAACGTATCTGACATGATGCAAGTTGGGGACAAAGCACAACTAACTTACACCGACAAACAAGGTGTAAAACACACCGAACAGTTTGACTACGTACTTGCAGCCACTGGCCGAGTACCTAACGTAGATAAACTTGGGCTTGAAAATACAGGTATAGCACTTGATGAGCGCGGCGTTCCACATGCAGATCCGCACACAATGCAGTGTGGTGAATCGAACATATTTATAGCGGGCGATGCCAGCAACATGGTTCCCCTGCTACATGAAGCCTCCGATCAAGGCACTATTGCAGGTCAAAATGCCGGGCGTTTCCCTGATGTACGCATAGGGCTTCGCAGAGCAAAAATTGCAGCTGTATTTAGCGACCCACAAATAGCCATGGTAGGTGAAAGCTTCAAGCAAATTACTGACCGCTTAGGTCCATGTGGTTGTTTTGAAGTAGGCGAAGTCAGCTTTGAAAACCAAGGCCGTAGCCGAGTAATGCTTAAAAACAAAGGCCATATGCGTGTATATGCAGAGCAAGGCACAGGCTTATTTTTAGGTGCAGAATTTATTGGTCCACAAGCCGAACACATCGCTCACTTACTCGCATGGGCTGTACAAAACAAAATGACCGTGCCCGAAATGCTTGATATGCCATTTTACCACCCAGTAATTGAAGAAGGGTTACGTACAGCACTTCGTGACTTAAATGCCAAACTTAAATTTGGCCCAGACATTGTAAATTCATGTATGGAATGTGGCCCAGGCGCATAACCTATTTACCACACATACAAACTTGCTAACAAGAAGCCAAAACATCTGTTTTGGCTTTTTTATGTATTTTTTTTAAGCTAATCTCTCAAAAAGTATATTTACTGTTACAATCAATTGATAATAAATTAAAAAAATGGAGTAGTTATGCCCAATAATAAATTTAGACTAGTCACTCGCAGCGATTTTGATGGTTTAGTGTGTGCCGTATTGCTCAAAGACTTAGACCTAATAGACGATATTTTATTTGTTCATCCAAAGGACATGCAAGATGGAAAAATAGACATTGCCGAAAGCGACATTACTACCAACCTCCCTTACGTTGCAGGGTGTCACATAGCATTTGATCATCACCTTAGCGAAACCGTACGTAATGCAAACGACATAAAAAACCATGTAATTGACCCAGAAGCTCCCTCTGCTGCGCGCGTAGTTTACGATTATTACGGCGGCGCAGAAAAATTCCCAAATATTAGCGTTGATATGATGGACGCAGTAGATAAAGGCGATGCCGCACAGTTTTCGAAAGACGAAATACTCAACCCAACCGATTGGGTATTAATGAACTTTATAATGGATGCACGCACAGGCCTTGGCCGATTCCGCGAGTTTAAAATTTCAAACTATCAATTAATGATGAAGCTGATTGATGCGTGTAAAGATCAAAGCATTGAAGACATATTAAAAATGGAAGACGTGGCCGAACGTGTTGCGCTTTATAACGAGCATAACGAAAAGGCCAAAGAGCAAATAGCACAATGTGCAACCGTGCATAAAAACCTAGTCGTGCTAGATTTAACTCAAGAAGAAACCATTTACGCCACCAACCGCTTTGTTATTTATGCAATGTACCCCGACTGCAATATCTCGATTCATAAAATGTGGGGCCTTAAAAAGCAAAACGTAGTGTATGCCGTTGGTAAATCAATAACTAACCGCAGTTCAAACACCAATGTTGGTGAACTGTGCCTCAAATACGACGGCGGCGGGCATTTAAATGCAGGTACTTGCCAAGTAGAAACAAGTAAAGCCGAAGCTGTGCTTAGCGAATTAATTGATAAAATTACAAGTGATGGCTAATAATCTTATGGCTAGTAACTAACTGCTAGCCTAATATTCTTATGTGATACAAGTTCGCTTAATTAAGTGTTCTATTTTGAGCTAAGAAAATTGTGCCCATAGCAAGGAAAAATTCGTTATTTAGTTGTTCTATATCAGAAACTTTTAACGTGTTAGCGTCAGATTCAATCCCTGAAATTGATTAAGTATCATTGGGGGGTTGTATAACATCTGTGCAGATTAAAATCGACTCAATAGCACTTACCAGCCTCATTGATAGACAGAAGCGTTGATTTATTTAACTTTATAACGCTCTAGTCAGTTTCATAAAAGAACTGGTAGCCCCTGCAGGAATCGAACCTGCAACTGCCCCTTAGGAGGGGGCCGTTATATCCATTTAACTAAGAGGCCAAAAAGTATATTTTTTGAAGAGGTAAAATTATAACGGCAACTGGTTTTTTATATCAATAAAAACATGAATTTAATTGCTTGATAAATAAATATCCTCTTTGTTCAACACGTAAAACGGTATAAATATTCGACTACTCGCTGCTAATCGCTTATTTTGGATATTAATTACCCTCGCGTTAACAACTACACCATTTTCACGATAAATCAGTGTGCCTGATAATACATGACTAGCAATATCTTGATTTGTAAGCCTGTGTGCATCTCTTGTAAAGGCAAAGTCACCTTGATTACTGACAGTAATAAGATCTGCTGTTTTAATATCCACCGCGGTATAACCAAATTTTTGCAGTTGATTCATAAAGGTTTCTGACAATTGATTACCTAACTGACTAGCTGTATTTAAACTTGAATCTAAGTCAACAAACGACGTTACAGCAATCGCTGTATTTTCGGGTGAAACTTGCATATTGTCCGTAATTTTCAATGCCATTTGCTCAACATAACTGGCTAGGGTTTTATGATGTTTATTAGGCATAAATTTTGTTGGATCATCATATTTCTCTTGTTCATTATTTTGTACTTGCGCCATGATTTGCTCAAAACTAAAATTATTCTCGATGCTTTTTTCTGGCTCTACTTCGGCCGGCTTACTGAGCAAATTACACCCTGTAAGTAATATAGATAAAAAAGTAATGCTAATTAAAGCAAAACTCTTAGTTAAGCTAACCATAATTAACCTCACTTGCTCGCTTGTTTTAGCATAACGCCATCTAGATTATTACTGCTATTTAAGGCTTCAATTACTGACTCTGGGATAAACCCCTGGGCAGAACCAACTACAGCTTTGCTTTCTAAACCCACAATTCGTGCATTAACTAACACACCACCTTGGTGGTTAACTAAGGTACCCGCTAATACGTAACTAAAATTTTGTTCTGGGTTTAATTCTAAGTAATCGCGACTAAATACAAAATCACCATCCGGTGTTACACGCATATAGTCAGTGGTTTTAAAATCAATAACTGGTATACCAAAATTATGCAGTTCATGCATAAAGCTCTCAGCTATTTGGTTACCAACCAATGTTGCATTGCTATAGTCTTGGTTTAAAAACACAAAAGTAGACACCGCTAATGGGGTGTTAGTATTTACATATTGTAGGTTTTCAGCCATATCCTGCATGATTCCACGTATATAGTGGTTAATATTTTTACGTGTTACTGAGCTTACCTGTTTGTTTTTGTTCATAACTGCAGATTTACTTTGATACAGTGAATCACTTTGCCCTGGTGCGGCCACAGAACGTTGTTCGAAAAACGCAGGCGAATCATCTGTAATTTGTGCGCTGCTAAAATTTGGAATCTGCGAACAACCAAAGCCCAGTGGCAAACATAAAGTTAATAGTAGGCGTTTCATGTGTGCTCCTAATTAATATTCACTACGGTAAAGGTGATCACCGCGTTGTTGTATTTTTTCACTACCCCACATAACATTAATGGGGATCTCCGTACTACCAGCAGATACTATTTGATTGGTTCGCATATTTACCATTCTCGCATTAACAATATAAGCATGCTCTTGGCGAGTTAAAGTACCGGTAATCATAAAGTCAATATTTTGGCTCTGTTTTAGCTTATCTATATTACGGCTTAATACAGCGTCACCATTCGTTGATAAGTTAAGTTGGCCTTCAAGTCGGTACTCTAAGGTGTTGTAACCTAATTGTGTAAACTGAGTTATTAAACTTTCCTGAATTTGCTGACTAAGCCCTATGCCTTGTCCTTGGGCTAACTGAGTATCTAAAGCATTAGCTAAATAAAAGCTACTTATAGCAATTGAAGCTGTGCTTTTAAAAGGCTCATTAATATGGCTAAGTTGAGTACTTAAACTGCCAACATATTGATGCACCGTGTAAGGTGCCATCGCAGCTTTAGACGCATCAGTGCTTATACTTGGTGCAGGTTCCGGTATTAAGCTACATCCGGCTAAATTAAGTAAAATTAGGGGTAATAAAAGGCGCATAGTTGCCATCCTCTGAAAACATAATAGTAATAAAGCAATTATTATGCCGAGTACCTTGCTTAGCGTGAGCTCTGTTTAAGAGATTTACTAACATACTGAATTAGGATGATATTTAAATTTATTTTCTCTAGTCAAAAATTTTCAGTGGAAACAAGGTAAACTTACGCGTCAATAGCTGGTCCATTGCAAGCAAATTCAATGCAGTTAGCGCTGAAGATAGCCGCTTAAGATAGGTTTATTACCCAGAGCTCAAGTGACTTAGATATTTAATTTAAAGACTGCGACGTATAATGACTCACAATACAGCTGACTTTACGCTGTTTAAGCTTATTGCAATCAGCAGTGGCATTTGCGTGATTTTGATAAGCCCCCAGTTTTAAGCGATAGTAGGTTACCCCACCCACATTAATCTCCTCAACATTAGCAACAAACTCCCCCTCAAATAATGTAGCTGCACTGGCTTTTATTTCATTTAAACTTTCATGGAGGCGTGTTTTGTCAGTTACAGCTGCTACTTGCAAAGCAAATAAAGCATTAATGGCAGGTTGTTTATCCGCTGTTACTACTTGAGGCTTTACAGCCTTAACTGGCGCCACTTGAGGGGGCGCATTAACTGTAGCAACTTTATCTGAACTGACTGCGGTATTTTGCGGTTTTGCCACTGCATTTAATTGGCTAATTAATAGTTTTAAGTCTTGCTCAATAACTAACAGACGTTCAACACCGGGTTTAGCTGTTTGCCATTCTTCAGATGAGGCTTTTAAATGTGCTAATTCTTCATCTGAAATCTGTGTATTGGTTTGTTGTGTGCCAACATCAAAAGCCGTATTTTCCTGTTTAGTACTTGTACATCCTGATATTAAAAAAGTGCCTATACACGCCACTATAACTAAGTGCTGTTTAAATAAATTACTGTAATGCATGGTAAACCTTATTTTTATTAATGGCTTATGAGTTGCGCTTGAACTTTACAGCTCAAACCTTTAGCTTTTAGTTCTTTACATACTTGAGCGATTTCACCAGATACAGAGTCAGCATAAGCAACAGCTAATATATAGCGTTTTTGTTCTTCATCTTTAATATAAAAAGCACTACGCCTTGATTGCTCACTCAAATGAGACTTAATAAGTTGATAGTATGCTTTCATAATAGGCAATGATGAAAATCGTCCTGCGTCAGCAATGTATGCTGGTGTTTGGGTTTTCTCTTTGAGTTCAAAATCAACACCCATCACCACCTCACCCCGCGCTGGCAAGTTTATAGAAACTTGCTGAGTGTTTTTTAATGATTTTCGCTCTTTAAACTCATCATCAATCACTGCTTTGTACTGACCTGGGCGCAAATCGGTGAATAAGTAATAGCCATCATAAGCGGCTTGTGTTTGCGCTACTTGCTGGCCTTGTTTATCTAATAGTTTAACGGTGGCAAAAGGCTGTATTTCACTATCTCCTTGTCCGGTTCGTTTATATACGGTGCCTTCTATTTCACTGCTGTGGTTAAGCGGTATCTCCATATATTCAACAAAACCAGCGCGCGGTGTTATTGAAAAACCATCGTTGGCTGTTATTAAAAAAGGCTCACTAATACTATCAGAATCGATCACTATGTCGGTTGTTCTATTTGCTGGCATTCCTTTAAGTATTGCTAAACCATTTTCGTTGGTTACAGCTCGGCGATAGTTTTGAACTCCTTTTACCTTAACGCCGTCAATTCCCTTTTCTCCATCATCTTGAATATTGTTATTATTTGAATCAAGAAAGACTCTAACCATTAAAGTACCAGAGTTTGCGAGGCTTCTTTTGCTTAAAAAGTACTCGTCAGTGTTCGTATCAAAACCAATACTAAAGCGACTAAATAAACCTAGTCGCCAATTATCATCATCATCGTAGCTCATTGTGCTATTTAAGCTAAAACTATCGCTTTGCCAATTTAGACCCAACTCCATAGAAACTAAATCATTTATACGGGAGTTTCTCAGTGTGAATTCAGATTGTAAATTCTGAGATAAACTACGGCTTAATTCTGCTTGATAACCCAATATAGTTGAACCAGAGTCTGCACTGTAGTCAACACTAAAACGAGTGTATGTTTTACCAAATCGATGTTGAAGACGCATACTGCCAAGTGTTGTTGCATCATCTAAAGAATCAAATTTTCGCCAAATTAAGTTGTTACTAACAACGGTACCACCTAAATTATACGATAAGGTATTATCAACACTTAAATATGAGTCGCTAAATTCTCTGTTGTTATAACCGACAGTATTTTGATAGCTCAAGCTTCCAAACGATTTATCAAACAACTTTCCTGCCGTATATAGTTGATAACTTTCAACTTTCGCTGTCTGCGAATCACCAATTATCTTTTCATTGTTTTGAGACAGGCTTAACCGTACCGATTGACCAATTAACTCACCTCTAGCAGCTACTTCTAGCTTATCTTCATCGTTATTGTTTTTTTCATAATCTAGATTAAGTAATACTTTATCAAATATACTTAGGTTCGAACCAAAAGCATAATTGTTAACATTATCACCCGAATTACTATTTAATATTGATGTACCAGCATAAACCGATAAATAATCAGTTATTCCCGTTTCATAACGACCTGCTAGCTGCCAACCTTTGCTTTGTGTCGAATAAAGTGACTGATTGAATAACTGCTCACCTTGCTCAGTAATTGACAACTCATAAAACGATTCATCTGCTGACAAACTATTACCATCTATAAAGTATTGCTCTGTTTTTCGCTCTACTTGCCCTTGCGGACCATAAAAAATCAGCTCAAAATTATTAGCGCCAAATAATAAATCTATGTCTTCAAATAGGTAACGCCCATCAGCTAAGCTAAATTGTTGCGCTAGCAGTACATCATTACGATATAACTCAACATCCCAGCCTGGTTGAATAGCGCCCGTTAAATTAATTTGATTACTGTTAATCTGTTTAAAAAGTGGTTTGTTATCAACTTTTACTCCTCTGGCGTAACTACTATTAAATTGTTTACCGACTTGAGTTGCTAATACATCTCCAAATTGAACAGTTGTCGCATTTAAAGGACCTAATAGCCGTGCATCTTTACTTTGACGACTAAATGACAATCTTGAATCGGATAGTAAATCTTGTTTTCGCCCTGCAAAAAAATACTGAGTATTAAAATAGGCCAAGTCATTTGTTCCTAATACAGAGTACCCTATCGCTGAATCCGTATTACTCTTCGTTGCACTAAGCTGCACATCAGCAAGAGGAGATGAAATTGCACTGTATGGACTGGCCTTCCACGGTAATATTGCTTGACGAGACTCTCTATTAGTTACAGTTTCTCGCTGCTCTCTCTCGCGTTTTAACTCTATAGGCAATTTGGTGGGGGAGCTTACATATAGCTCAAGTGCTGAATATTCAATATCAATATCTAATGAAAACCACTGCGCTAACAAGTTACTATCAACAAACATATCGCCGTTATCAGCATAAGCTTGTTGGCTATTAAATGAATATCTAGCGCCGTTAATTTGTACTGTATTTGCATTTAAGTCTAGATAAAACTGATTATCTTCACGAATAAACCAGCCTTGAGCAATAAGGTCATCACTATTTATATCTATAGCAAAATCCAGGCTTTCTGAAAAACTTAATAAATCTATTAATACACCGGTTTTACTTTTCATCCCGAGCATTTCACCCAGGTAATTTTTTTTCACGAACGATGAAAAAAATAATAACTCCCCTTCGGGGATGCCCTCACCTTGCTGCACATTAAGCTCAGGCACTGTTCTTTCATTTACAGTTTGATCAGTGTTGTATTGCTGCCATTTTTTATCTATTTTTTTTATACTAGCAAGAATGGCCTGAGTGTCAGGCTCTGCTGCTAATAATGGATCAATTGATAAAAAAATGATCAACAACCACTTTAAACACTTAAGGTAATACATCGCCTATTTCAAATTACCGATAATTGCATTATTAATTGGCGCAAACTTTTCACTAAAAATAGTATCGCGATATTCTTTAAGCCCTGTATAAATTACGCGAATTTCGCCATCTTTCGGGATGTTTTGATCTGCAAAAATTGGTATCGTCGCCGTTGTTCTTTTTAGCTCAGGGTAAATACTAAAATCGTTTAACATAGCGATCTTTTTCTCTGTATACGCTCCTTTTTGCTTAAAGAAAACTTCTAACTTGCCAAAAGAACTAAAGCCCCCCTCTCGCTTAATTTCAATCTCAAGCGCTTTTTTTTCTGGGCTGTGTATAAGCTGTAAATTGCTAATATTAACATTAGGTTTTTCAGCGCCTTTTCGCAGAATAACAGGGATGGTGTAACTTAATAGTAATTTCAAATTAATACCAAGTCTTTGTTGCTGGGTTTGAGTTTCATTAGGGAGTGCTTTAAATGCTAGGTGAGAGCGGTATTCCTGTTCTATTAAACCTTTTGGTTTTCGAATAGCAAGCTTAACAAGCTGCCTTTCTCCTGGCGCTAATCTAACTTGCGATGGGCTAATCCTAACCATATTTTTAAGTGAAGATGAACTTTCTTGATCAGCAGCTAAATTAGCATACCCTCCACCAGCTTGTGCAACTTTGTCTTGCCATTCTAACCTATAAGTTTTTGCTTCATTAGAGTTATTAACAACAATGACTTTAGCAACACGCTGACGTTCATCAAAATTAACTCTTGTTGGGGAAATAAGTAAGTTTGCATAAGAATGGAAGCTAGTTAAGATAAAGCTTACTAAGATAAAAAAAGTTTTTATTATTGTCATTTTATCAACATCTCTAGTTGTCTAATAATTTAGCGTCACTTCAATTGTAGTATCAAAGATACCATCTTTATAAGTATTTCCGTCACCAGAAGTACTTAATTGCCCCCCTACTCTCAATAGAGCAGTTCCTGTGGTATCGGTTGTAATGGTCGCATTATAAATGAGTTGATTTAAAATCAGTGGCGCGCCACCAAAAATATTATTTAGGGGCTGATCACTTACAAAGTCACTCACGTTTACCTGGATACGTGCAGGGTATCCTTCAAGCAACAATTCAGCTGCATGGCCTTTTTCAAGTAAATATATCTTATTGGTTAAGGTATTTGTGTTACTGGGCAACAAGGTTATAGAGCTAACACTTTGATTATCACTGATAACAATTTTACCAAAATTCAATTGCTCAAGCGGTGTAACTTGTGCGTATAAATCCGTAGTTAAGAAAGCTGCTAGTATGAGTAAAATTAATTTCATAAAGTAGCCTGCTTTATACAATAAAGCAGGCTTTGCCCATTAGTAATTTAATTCTAATGTAAACGTGCCACTGTATGATCCATCGATATAATCACTAGTTGCAGCAACCCCTGTTGTGGTTAATGTTGCACCAAAATTAAAAGTTGCTTCGCCAGCTGAATCAACCTGAATGGTCGTTGTAGCTGCACTATTAGGCGTCGCACCAGTTAACACATAATACGTTGGAGTGCCCAAAGTAAATGCAGCAGTGCCCGCAGGTGCTGTATCAGGCGCAATCGCGGTTTCAGTCGGATCTGTAATGGTCAATGTACCAAAAGGGGACACACCTGAAATCGAGAATGAGGCTGGTGTACCTGCTACTAAAATTGCAATTTCAGCTGCGGTTGCATCTGAAGAAGCCGTTGTAGGAGCTGTAGCAGGGTTTGCGGCTAATACTAATGTAGCAGTCTCCGTCCCCGTTAAATCACCTGAAGCTCGAATTGTACCAAAATCTAGTGGTGCATCATTCGTAATGGTGAATGCGTTTTGAACTGTAACACCCGCTTGAAAAGAAGCAGTTTCCGCAGCTGCACCGAAAGAAAGAACAGTCATTGATACAGCCAACACTGCTTTAGTAAATATTTTGTTCATAGTTTTCCCTTAGACATAAAGTATAAACCTGTTAGTCAGGTTATGTTAAGTATCGGCCAATATCACTAAAAAGTTAGAAAATATTTACTTTATTTTTATTTATAATAACAGGATGCAAAAATAAGCGTAAAAAACCTTAAACATCCTCTGAAAATGCCGCTAAGGTACATTTTTTACCTATTTTATAAAAAAACAAACACAGCTGCGCTGCTTGCTGTTGATTTTTTAGCGGGCCTGCCACAACACTATAAAAAGTAGTTGATTCTTCTTGTTGCTCATTAATACGGTATTGCAAAATACCGTTCAATTGAGGGTATTGCTCTTTTAGTCGCTGTACTTGCCTTTTGGCTCCGTTAGAAACTAAATAACGTCCAATTTGCACACCGTATATAACTGTATTTACACTAGCAATATTATTAGATAACGTAGTTTTGGGGAAATATTGTGAAGATTTCTTAGAGCCATACCTAACATCTTTAACTTGTTCTTTCATCACATCCGGTACAGTGTCAATATCTGTTTGTGCGGAAAGTGCTTGAATCAATAGCGATAAGTCTTCTTCCATAGTACTTAAGCGCGCTATTTGCTCTTTGTTGTTATCCCATAGCTCTAGATAAGGTTTTATATCTTTTTCCCGCACAAGCTTGTCGCTTTGCACCGTTAATGGTGTTTGCTGGTTACTACAAGCAACTAACATACATAGCATTAATAATATTCCAAATTTAAGTTTCAATTTTAAACACCTATAAAAAACTACCTTTAATTCAGAAGCAATAACTAAGCCAAAAACTAAAATTGTAGTTTAATTGGTTTATCTGTGTAGTTACTTACCATGTAATCGAGCTTATACAGCTTGGATACGTGACAGCCTGCTTTTTATGACTGTAATTTTGCGTAACTTATTGCCGCGATTTAACATTACGCGTGTTCCGTGGTGAGCTTACAGACTTGCTGCTATAACCTTGATTAGACGGCGCAATAGCTTTGCTATTTATAATATCAATATGCTTTACGAGGTAAATTATTTCTTTTCTAACCTTAAAATTCGCTCTATGCTTTCGCGTGCTTGTTGCCACTGCATTGCAGCATCTTTTAGCTATGCAAGTTCAAAGGCTGTAATCGGTACGTAATCAGACGAGCTACTTTGAGGTTGCTCATCAATGGTTCTAATTTTTGGCGTAACACTATATGCGGTGCCAAATAAAAGCATTAGCGAACAGAGTAAAAGCCTAGTGTAATTTTTTCGTATATACACATGTATTAGTTGTCCTCAAAGCAGCATTTGTAGACTACATTCCCGTTAAACATTCTCACAAGAAAGTGTTTAACTTTATTTAACTGTGAACTATAAAACTTAGCTCTTAGTATGGCTATCTGTGTTTGGTAAAGCAGTATATTCATACCCAGCATTTTCCTTGAGAATATTATCCCTCAAAATAAACTAACATAAAATTTACAACATAAATAACAATATGTCTGTAATGAGCTAAAAAGTTTTTTAGAATGACTCCTTTTCTTATTTTGATCCTAATAAAACTCATAAAAAAAGCGCCGATATCGGCGCCTTTCATATTTTTGTTAACTGTTAAATCAGCTTTTTAATAAATGATTTTAATTCATCAGCAAATTCATCACGACGAAGTGAAAATTCAATAATCGCTTTTAAATAACCAATTTTACTTCCACAATCGTGGCTACGGCCTTTTATGGCGTATGCATCTACTTTTTCGTGTTCCATTAACATCGCAATTGCGTCAGTTAATTGAATTTCATTGCCTGCTCCTTGCGGAGTTTTTGCAAGTAAAGGCCAGATATTTTCGCTTAATACATAACGCCCTACAACAGCTAAGTTAGAAGGTGCTTGATCAACAGGCGGTTTTTCTACCATATCTGTAATGGGTGAGCTTTTACCTTGTTGTAAGTCAACATCGCCTAAATCAACTACACCAAATTTATCTACTTCATCCATTGGCACTGGCTCAACCATTATTTGGCTGTGTTTGGTTTGCTCAAAATGAGCAATCATTTCAGCTAGGTTGTCTTTTTTTAGGTCGCTTTCTACGTCATCAATAATTACATCTGGCAAGATTACAACAAACGGCTCGTTACCAATAATTGGCGCCGCACAGTTGATTGCGTGGCCTAAGCCTTTAGCTTCACCTTGGCGTACGTGAATAATAGTGACGTCTTTAGGGCAAATAGCCTGCACTTCGGCAAGTAATTGCCGCTTAACACGTTTTTCTAATGTGGCTTCTAATTCAAAGCTTGTATCAAAATGGTTTTCGATAGAATTTTTACTTGAGTGAGTAACAAGTACTATTTCTTTAATACCTGCTGCAACCGCTTCATTTACTACATATTGAATAAGTGGACGGTCTACTATTGGTAGCATTTCTTTAGGGATTGCTTTTGTGGCAGGTAACATACGAGTACCTAAGCCCGCTACTGGGATCACTGCTTTCATTTTAGTTTTCCTTAATCTTTTTATACTGAAAATGGATACTGAATCGGTTCGTGGCTTTGATAGCCCGTTACTTCAAAGTCATCACGCGTTACCCACGTTTCTATATCTTCTAACGTTTTTATTTTTGGGTTAATTGCTAGTTTAGGCGATTCGAACGGTTCACGCTTTAATTGCACGTCTCGCATTAGTTCTAGTTGGTTTTCGTAAATATGAGCGTTAGCAATTTTATGATACGCCTTACCTGCTTTATGGCCGGTAATTTGAGCTACCAATGCAAGTAAAACAAAACACTGAATTTGATTGAAATTCAAGCCCAGTGGCACATCACAGCTGCGCTGATACGATGTTAAATATAGCGTGTCACCAAGCAGGGAAAAAGTATGTGTGTGCATACATGGGCGCAAACAACCAAGCTCAAATTCGCCGGGGTTATAAAAAGTTACGATTTCCCCTCTATCATCAATACCATTTTTTAAGTTATTAATAACTTTAGCAAGCTGATCGAGCGTTGAACCATCCGGTCGCTGCCATCCGCGGCCTTGTACGCCGTAGACGCGGCCCATATCGTCTTTACCTTTACGGTTAGGGTTATTAAGCCATGCGCCGTTGTCGTTAGCATTTGCATCCCAAGTTTTACAACCAATATTACGAAACTGCTCTGCGCTATCGTAACCACGTAAATACCCTAATAACTCAGCAATCGCTGCTTTATAGTAGCTTTTACGCGTGGTGATCATAGGAAACTTATTATTCGCTACGTCGTACTCTAAATCAGCGTTTATAACCGTTAAACAACGCGTACCTGTACGCTTATTTTCTACCCACTGGCCTTCGTCAACAATACGCTGACATAATTCTAAATATTGTTTCATGCTGTTTTTATTATGCCTTAGCTGTTTTAACTTGTTGTGGTTGTTTGTATGCCCAAATTAATAAACCTAGACCGCCCACAATCATTGGAAGTGATAATATTTGACCCATCGAAATAAAGTCAGCAAACAGCCCTAGTTGCGCATCTGGTTGGCGGAAGTATTCAATGCAGAACCTAAATACGCCATAACCTAGTAAAAATACACCCGCTACACTACCCGCTGGACGCGGTTTTTTAATAAACCATTGCAGGATTAAAAAGAGTACTAGGCCTTCAAAAAATGCTTCATATAATTGTGATGGATGACGCGCAAGTGGCCCTCCTGTAGGAAATACCATAGCCCAAGGCACATCGGTCACTCGACCCCACAGCTCGCCATTAATAAAGTTACCTATTCTTCCAGCTAATAAACCAACAGGTACAAGCGGAGCAACAAAATCGCCTACTTGAAGCAATGATTTTTTACGTGTCCAAGAGAAAATGGCTACCGCTGTTATAACTCCTAGCGTGCCGCCATGGAAGGACATACCACCTTGATCTATTCTAAATAAATAAAGCGGGTTTTCTATAAAGTAACTAAACTGATAAAACAATACATAACCAATACGCCCACCAAGAATTACCCCTAGCATGCCATAAAACAGTAAGTCGCTTACCTGCTCTTTTGTCCAACCTGAATTAGGTTTTGCAGCTTGGCGATTAGCGAACCACATCGCAAACGCAAAACCAATTAAATACATTAACCCGTACCAACGTACGCTTAGCGGCCCAACAGAAAAAATTATTGGATCAATTTGAGGAAACTCAAGTGCCATAAAAAATAAACCTTTAGCTAAAAACCATTTTAAGTGCGATAACAACAAGCAATACCGCGAAAACTTTCTTTATTGTATTAACAGGTAAATAATGAGTTGCTTTAGCGCCTATAGGCGCAACAAACCATGATGTAATAACAATCCCAAATAACGCAGGTAAATAAACAAACCCTGCAAAACCATGTTCTAAATCGGTAACTTGCCAACCTGCACTAATATACCCAATAGAACCAAATAAGGCGATAACAATGCCGCAAGCAGCAGCGCAACCTATGGCTTTTTTTATATCTACCGAAAAATAATTAAGCATTGGAACAATAAGCGCCCCACCACCAATACCAATTAAACCAGATAAGCCCCCCATTAGAGCCGATATAGCTCCCAAAATAGGGCCTGCTGGTAAAGGCTGCTCCACAACTGATTTTTTGCGGGTCGACAACACCATTCTCGTTGCAATAAACACGACGCTGATAGCGAACACAGTTCGTAAAATTTGCTCCGGAATGAGACTTGCAGCAAAGCCACTAATTAATGCTCCTAACGCAACGCCTGACATAACCCAAGGAGCTATTTCCCACGGCACATTATCATTTTTATGATGAGCTAACGCTGAAGAGGTTGAAGTAAATAAAATAGAAGCAAGTGAGGTTGCTATAGCAATCACTAAAACGTGACTTGAAGATGTAACGTCAAACGATAACAGTAACGTACTAAGCACAGGGACAATAATTAAACCGCCGCCAATACCTAACAATCCAGCTAAAAAACCGACAACGCAGCCTAGTAGTGCGCAGCTTGCCACTAACAGCCCTAAGTCATACATAGTTATCTCAAATACCTATTAATGTGTGTATATTAAAGGATTATAAAGCCAATAGCATCTGCGGATTGATACTATTTGGGCGTGTAAAACAAATCGCCTAATCGATGCTCTATCATAAAGTTTCGTGTTAAGCGCAATACTTGCTTAGCGGTAGATTGAGTTAAACACTCACTAAGTAGCTGCTCCATGTCACTCACATTTAAGCGCCTGATCACCCACTTAACTTTATTAAGTGATGATAGGTTCATACTTAAGCGCCTGTATCCCATTGCAATAAGTAAAATCGCACCTTCGGGGTCGCCACCAAGTTCACCACATAAACTAAAAGGCAATTCATACTGCTCACACTCACAAGCCACTTTATTCAACACTCTTAGTACGCCTGGGTGATAAGGATTAAACAGCTCAGCAACACGTGCATTAGCTCTATCTACAGCTAATAGGTACTGCGTTAAATCATTACTACCGACTGAGCAAAAATCGACTTTTTTTGACCACTCAGGCAACATAAATACGCTCGAAGGCACCTCAAGCATTATACCAATATCGGGTCTTTCTATACTTTGCTCTGGATACTTTTCACTTAGCTCATAATACGCTTGCTCAAATAATGCTAAAGATTCATCTACTTCATCGGTGCCACTGATCATTGGCAGCATAATCTTTAAATTGCCTAAACCAATATTTGCTTTTAACATCGCTTTAAGCTGATCTAAAAACAGCTCTGGGTGATCAAGACTAATACGAATACCACGCCATCCTAAAAATGGGTTTTCTTCGGTAATATTAAAATAATCTAAAACTTTATCGCCACCAATATCCAGCGTACGCATAACCACGGGGTTTGGGTGGTAGCTAGTAAGCACTTCGCGGTACCAGTTTTCTTGCTCTAATTGCGAAGGAAACTGGCCTTTTTGCATAAACCAAGCCTCTGTTCTGTAAAGCCCTACGCCATCGCAGATATGTGAACTGCTTTGTTCTGTATTTAGCTCAAGCCCGGCATTTAACAGCAAGCTAATATGCTCACCATCAAGAGTTATTGATTCTGATGTTTGTTCAGCTAAAAAACGGTTATTCAATAAGCCATCTTGATACTGAAGCTCGGTGTACTCATCTATTAGCATTTGCGATGGGGAAATATATAAACGCCCAGAAAATGCATCCAGAATGAGCGGTTTACCCTCAAACTGTAATAGTGGTAAATCTTCAATACCCCAAATAGCAGGAATACCCATTGCACGCGTTAAAATAGACGCATGGCTATTAGCTGAGCCATTAACACTAACTACACCCGCTAAATGCCCTTTTGGCACTTCAGCAAGCATGGCCGGAGTTAATGTATTCGCAATTAAAATAGTATTTGGTGGGTAATCTTTTATAGCGTGCTCGGTGTTTACTAAATGATGTAGCACGCGTAAACCAATGTCTTTAACATCAACCGCACGCTCTTTTATGTATGGGTCCTGCATGGCATTAAATTGAGAGATTAAGCGCTCTATTACAATTTTTAATGCACTTTTCGCGCACCAACCTTCTTGTAACTGTACCTCAACATTATGGCCTAAGCTTTTTGCATCAAGTAATTGTTGGTAAACATCAAATACAGCCAACGCTTCATGCGGTATCGAGTCACTTAGCGTCATAGAAAGCGTATTAAATTCCTTTCGGGTCGCGGCTACGGCTTGCGTAAACAAGCGGCGCTGCTCTGTTACGTCACTGTCTTTTAAAAGCTCTATAGACTTAAAATCAAGCTTTGGCAGCACGACAAATGCTTGGCCAATTCCTATGCCCGGCGCACTCGATACCCCTTTTAAAACAGATGTCTGATGAGATGACTCGTCTTGTCGCAGTACTTCTTTTATTTCAGCATGCGCTAATTGTGATGCAAGTTGAGCAGAAAGCGTAATTAAAAACGATTCTTCATCTTGGCTAAAAACACGAGCCATTTTTTGCTGAACAACAATAACGCCTAATACTTTTTTTTGATGCACCACAGGCACTGACAAAAAAGCATTGTAGCCTTCTTCATTCACTTCGGGGGAGAGTTTAAATCGCGGGTGTGATTTAGCAAATGCTATATTAATTGGCTCTTCACGCTGGGCAACTAAGCCTACTAAGCCTTCGGTAAATCCAATTCTAAACTTACCCACCGCATCAGGATTTAACCCTTCGGTAGCCATAAGCACAAAATTGTCTTGGCTGTAATCTGCAAAATAAATGGAGCAGCACTGGGTTTTCATGGCATCTTTAACCATTTGCACAAAGCACACTAAAGCACTGTCTAAATTCGCTTGTTGCGATACAGACTCAGCAATAGATCTAAGTGTAGCCAGCATGTCCTGCTCCTTTATTCTATCGAGAAATTTCTACCTTTTACTTCGCCAATGATCTTTATGTTGTTCTCTTTTATTAAAAGGCATGGCGAAAGGAGCAAACTCCTTCATTACACGTCGATAAACATCCCGTTTAAACGATACTACCTGTCTTACAGGATACCAGTAACTTACCCAGCGCCAATCATCAAACTCTGGATGATGGGTTTTAAGCAAGTTTACATCTTCATCTTTACAACGCAGTTTTAATAAAAACCATTTTTGTTTTTGCCCAATACACACCGGACTAGAGTCGCGGCGAATTAATCGTTTGGGTAATTTATAGCGTAACCAATGTTTTGAACTTGCGACTATTTCTACATCTTCAGGTCGCAGCCCTACTTCCTCGTGTAACTCGCGGTACATGGTTTGTTCTGCTGTCTCGCCATCATCAACACCACCTTGGGGAAATTGCCAAGAATGCTGACCATAACGTCTAGCCCAAAAAACCTGCCCCTGATTATTGCAAATTACAATTCCGACATTGGCACGAAAACCTTCGGCATCAATCACCTTAGTGCCTCATTTGTAAGTCGATTTTTAATGATTGTTCCACATTAGCTGCAATACGGCAAACACTATTATAGCCAAGCTAATTTGTAAGCTAAGTTTACGCTTTTGCATACCCCATAAAATAATGAAGTGTGAATAAAAATCTTAAAAATAATCCACCAAAGCTATTGCGGTTATTGTTTTACTCTACTTACTCACAGTTTGTGCATAACTTTTATAAAACACGCTCGTTTTGCAAACAAATCCACAATATAAGATCTAAAAACTCGTGTTCTCCACAGATTCTGTGGATAAACATGTTTATATAGTTGTATTTATCCCAACAACTTTTAATAGCCTTAATCAAAACTGAATACATAACTTAAAAAAAACCAGCTAGCTCAGTAACTTAAATCAAACTGCTCAATTTTATACATGTACAAAATTAACCCAAACAACAGGCGGGCAAAAAACGAACAACCCTAAAGATATCCACGGCTTAGCCAATTTGCTATCATGGCTATGGTATTTATTCAACCGAAATTAATAGTATGCGACCATCAAAACCACACTCAATTAACGATCTAATGCAGCGCGTAAATCACATTGCCGGATTAACACTTGGCCAACTTGCAAACCAGTACCATTTTAAAACACCTGATGATTTACTTCGTGAAAAAGGCTGGACCGGGCAACTAATTGAATATGTACTTGGGGCTACAGCGGGTTCAAAACCTCTACCCGATTTTGAAGATTTAGGGATAGAGCTAAAAACACTCCCCATTTCTTACAAAGGTAAGCCGCTAGAGACTACGTTTGTATCGGTAACACCTTTAATAAACGTCACCGGTATGACATGGCATACCAGCTCTGTGCGTAAAAAACTAAATCATGTTTTATGGTTACCCATACTAAGTGAGCGAGATATAGCCCCGTTTGACAGAACGATAGGCAGCGGCTTTTTGTGGCAACCAACACCTGAGCAAGATGCGTTATTACAGCGTGACTGGGAAGAACAAATGGAGTTAATCGCACTCGGACGAGTAGATGAAATATCAGGCCACTTAGGGGATGCTATACAAATTAGGCCTAAGGCGGCAAACAGCAAAGTTGTCACTGATGCTATTGGTCCACATGGTCAAATTATCAAAACCCTACCACGTGGTTTTTATTTAAAAACCAGTTTTACGGGTGAGATTTTAAAACAGCAGTTTCAGCTTTAATTGCGCAAGGGTTGAACTCTAACTCAGAAATAGTTTAGCGAAGCCTTTACCTCTATCTTTGGTTCAGCCAAACGGGCTTTTGCAACAGTAATTAGCACCTCGTCGTCACTCGGATTTATAGGCGTATACGCTTTGTTTACACCCGTATACAACAGAGGCATTTTAGAATGGCCATTCTAAGCATCCGAATTGACGATAAATTAAAAGAGTCTTTAAATAGTGAGGCGCAAAAGCAAGGTATTTCTTTATCTGAATATGTGAAGAGATCACTGGAAAGTAAGAACGTTGATACCCACATACTAGCAATAGAGAGAAATTTAAAAAGCTCTGTTGATAGCATTAAAAGTTTAGCGCACGTCACTCAGGAAACTATACGCGAAGTTGAATTAAATATTCAGCGGCTAAATAAATCGCTTAAAAATGCCAATCACTCAAAAGATCTCAAAAAATTGAAATAAATATTAATTTGTATACCCCTCATCTTTGTATCAATCTCGCTCCCAGTATTTCACTTTAATATAGCTTATTTAAAAGCTTTGTTTTAACTTCGGGTAATTATAAAAACTCTACTTTAGAGCTATTCCCTCTTAATAACGGCACCCTTATTGCAACTTTTATAGACTTAAAACTAGCAAATGGATGTTAATTATGATTATCGGCAATCAAACAGCTACCTACAGTCAATACCAGTCAGCTCAACAATCTAAAGTCTCCCAAAAAGGCGGCAATGAACTGCCTGACGTCACAGGAAAAAATACTGAACCAAGAACTGTAGACATGCACAACATTGGGATGGATGAATTAAACGCACTTATCAAAGAAACTGGTGATGGTCGTTTGCTTGTTCTCCCATATGATAGCTTTAAATTTGAAAATGGCTCATTCGTTGGTGTGGAGAGTAAAGATTTCATTGCTCAAATAAAAAACAGTCGAGATTTTGCAAAAAGTATAGGAGATACAAAATCAGAAAAACAATGGTCAGATTTCCTTGATGTACTTCATGAATATGATGGATATCAATTATCCCCTAAAATCAATGTTGAAGCATAAATACAATTTATTAATTTATGCTTTAACATTATAAATTTATTGAATGTAAATTGAATCGTTCCAGTAACTAGGAGACGAAATTTAGCTTGATGAAACTAAGAAATCACCTTGTTGCGGGCCATAAAAATCAAAATAATAAAGCCAACCTGTGACTGTTTAACCCAGATTGCAGTTATGTATATCAATGCATAAAGTACCGCATAGATATATTTACTCTGAGCAAGACTTACATCAACTAAGGTTCATATCGAGGGATGGGTCTAAAACCCCAAATACTTTCGCTTAACCGTAAACCAATCAACAAAAAAGTGAGTATTTATTATCCCACATTAAAATAGATGCTGCGTCACGCTAGTTTACACTGTCGTATTAACCTAGAGGCCTTGGCCATACAGACGCCAATAACGAATTGCACAGACTCATTGAATAAACATGGCTGGGGAACACCGCTGTAATCCACCTAAAAATGAGTTAATTGCATCACTGGGAGTAAGTTAAAGGGTCTACTAGCAAATCTATAATTGTACTATATGGTGATAAGCGTTAAGCATAAGGTTTTTATAGTCCTGCTGTTGGCTAAGTGTACGCATTAACAAACTTCGTGCCTTGCTCCCAACTCTTTGGATAAAAGTATCTAATATAAAAAATCCCCGCCTGAGCGAGGATTTTATCATCTAAAATTAAATATTAGATTCTATATAAAATAGAATTACTGACCTTTAACTTCTTTAAGACCCTTGTAAGGTGCTTTTGAACCTAGCGCTTCTTCAATACGAAGAAGTTGGTTGTACTTAGCTACACGGTCAGAACGGCTCAATGAACCTGTTTTAATTTGACCTGCAGCAGTACCTACCGCTAAATCAGCAATAGTTGAATCTTCTGTCTCGCCAGAGCGGTGAGAAATAACAACTGTAAAGCCTGCGTCTTTTGCCATTTTGATTGCAGCTAACGTTTCAGTTAGTGAACCAATTTGGTTAAACTTAATTAAGATTGAGTTAGCAATACCGTTGTCGATACCACGTTTTAAAATCTTAGTATTTGTTACGAATAAGTCATCACCTACTAATTGGATTTTATCACCCATTAGTTTAGTTTGGTGTGCAAAGCCATCCCAATCTGACTCATCTAAGCCATCTTCAATAGACACAATTGGGTATTGCTCAGTAAGCTCTTGTAAGAAGAAGTTAAATTCTTCAGAAGTGAATTTTTTGCCTTCACCTTTAAGATCGTAAATATTTGCTTCTTTGTCGTAAAACTCAGATGCAGCACAATCCATCGCTAAAGTAATATCTTTACCTAACTCGTAACCTGCGTTTGCTACCGCAACTTTAATTGCTGCAAGTGCCGCTTCGTTAGATGCAAGGTTTGGCGCAAAGCCACCTTCATCGCCAACTGCTGTTGAGTGACCATCTGCTTTAAGTACTTTTGCAAGGCTATGAAATACTTCTGCGCCCATACGTAGGCCTTCTCGGAAGTTTGCAGCGCCAACAGGTTGGATCATAAACTCTTGAATATCTACAGAGTTATCTGCGTGCTCACCACCATTGATGATGTTCATCATTGGAAGTGGCATAGAGTAAACACCCGGTGTGCCGTTTAAATCAGCAATGTGCTCGTAAAGCTCTACTTTTTTAGACTGTGCAGCTGCTTTTGCAGTTGCAAGTGATACAGCTAAGATTGCGTTTGCACCTAGTTTTTCTTTGTTTTCAGTGCCGTCTAAATCTAGCATTACTTTATCAACAGCACTTTGTTCTAATGCATTTTGACCTTTTAGCGCATCTGCGATTTCATTATTAATAAAACCAACAGCGTTTAATACGCCTTTACCTAAGTAACGTGACTTATCACCGTCGCGTAACTCTAATGCTTCGCGAGTACCAGTAGAGGCGCCTGAAGGTGCAGCTGCACGACCCCAAGAACCATCTGCTAAATGTACGTCTGCTTCAACAGTTGGGTTACCACGCGAGTCCATAATTTCGCGACCGATTACTTTTACGATTTCTGACATCTTGATTCCTCTATATTCCCAAAATGGTGAGTTCAGCTAACTTTACTACGTTTTGTATAGTTTATACCAATTGCATTTAATTAGTGAGCTATCATAACGCTAAGAAAACAACTCAATAATAAGGCACAAATTATGACATATAGTTGTTCTATATGAGTAATTTTTAACGCAATTAGTAAATTATTTAATCCGATACAATGCCCATGTTTTTAATAAAATGGGTATTAGTCAGCCCTTAAAACAAAAAAGCCGTGCAATATGCACGGCTTTTAAAATTACGAATTAGCTTTTTGGTGAATGTGAGCCGCAGCTACAAACCCTTCAAATAGCGGGTGACCATCACGTGGGGTTGACGTGAATTCCGGGTGGAATTGCGCGGCAATAAACCATGGGTGATCTTTATTTTCGATAATTTCTACTAATTTTTTATCTTCTGATAAACCAGTAAAGCTCAAGCCTGCTTTTTCAAGCGCTTCTACAAAATTGTTGTTTACTTCGTAGCGATGACGATGACGTTCAACAATTTCAGCATTACCGTATACTTCATGTACTTTAGAACCTGGTGTTAAATGACATTTTTGTGCGCCTAAACGCATAGTGCCACCTAAATCAGATTTTTCATCACGTACTTCAATCTTGCCTTCAGCGTCTAACCATTCAGTAATTAAACCAACGACAGGCGCTTCTGAGTTAGCATTAAATTCTGTAGAGTTTGCATCAGTTAAACCTGCAACATTACGCGCGTATTCAATAAGTGCCACTTGCATACCTAAACAAATACCTAGGTATGGAACTTTGTTTTCACGTGCGTATTTAGCCGCTAAAATTTTACCTTCAACACCACGTCCGCCAAAGCCGCCAGGAACTAAAATAGCATCTAAATGAGATAGTAGTTCTACACCTTTGCTTTCTAAGTCTTGTGAGTCTACGTATTCAATATTAATTGTTAAACGATTTTTAAGACCCGCATGTTTTAGTGCTTCGTTAACTGATTTGTATGCATCTGGTAATTCAATGTACTTACCAACCATACCAATTGTTACTTCACCAGTAGGGTTAGACTCTTGATACAGTACTTGTTCCCACTCAGCGAGATCAGCTTCTGGCGCATCTAAATGAAAACGACGACATACAAAGTTATCTAATTCTTGAGATTTTAATAGCGCAGGAATTTTATAAATGCTGTCTACGTCTGGTAGTGAAATAACCGCTTTCTCTTCAACATTAGTGAACAATGCAATTTTTGCACGCTCGTTGTTAGGCAGTTTACGGTCTGAACGACAGATAAGAATATCTGGCTGAATACCTACAGAGCGCAACTCTTTAACAGAATGCTGAGTTGGTTTTGTTTTCACTTCACCCGCAGGGCCTAAAAATGGCACTAGCGTTAAGTGAATAAATAGCGCGCGTTCGCGGCCAATTTCAGTACCCATTTGACGAATTGCTTCAATAAACGGTTGTGATTCAATATCACCTACTGTACCGCCAATTTCTACAATCGCGATTTCATGACCTTCAGCACCGTCGTATACGCGTTGCTTAATGTCATTTGTAATATGTGGAATAACCTGAATAGTTGCACCTAGGTATTCACCACGGCGCTCACGACGTAACACGTCTTCGTATACACGCCCTTGTGTAAAGTTATTACGACTAGTCATTTTGGTACGAATAAAACGCTCGTAGTGACCTAAGTCAAGGTCAGTCTCTGCGCCGTCTTCTGTAACGTATACTTCACCGTGTTGAATTGGGCTCATTGTGCCTGGGTCAACGTTGATGTAAGGATCCAGCTTTAAAATGGTAACGTTTAAACCACGGGCCTCTAAAATAGCGGCTAGTGATGCTGCTGCAATACCTTTACCCAACGAAGAAACAACCCCGCCAGTAACGAAGATAAATTTTGTACTCATGCGAACCCTAGAATATCAGGAATTAAAAGGAATATAACACCCGAGAAAGAGACTCTGGGTATATCATCAAGACGGGGCGAAATTGTACCAAAACACGCCAGCGCAATCCAGCTAAAAATAGTAAAAGCGCGCACAAAAAATGTGCACTTTTTAACATTAAACCTATTTCACTTTTTTAATGGCATCCCACGCGTTGTCCATTTCTTCTAGGCTTGCAGTATCCAAACTTTTGCCTTGAGCAATTAAGTACGCTTGTACCTTTTCAAACCGCGCTGAAAACTTATCATTTGCTTGTCTTAAAAGTTGTTCAGGATCGCGTTTAACGTGGCGAGCAACATTAACTGTGGCAAACAGTAAGTCGCCTATTTCTTCTGCTGTATGCTCAGATCGAGGATCGTGTTCGAGCGCCTCTTTTACTTCTAATACTTCTTCGCTCACTTTATCAAGTGCGCCATGATAGCTTGGCCAATCAAACCCTAAGCCAGCAACACGTTGCTGAATTTTTTTAGCTTTACTTAGGCTTGGCATATTTGCAGGAATATCTTGCCAAAGCGAAGTATTAACCGATGAAGCTTTTTCAGCACGTTCTTGTGCTTTAATTGCTTGCCATTGCTTTGCTAACTGCTCGTCAGTTAACGCTTGCTGCTCGTTAAATACATGAGGGTGGCGGCGCACAAGTTTAGTGCTGAGCTGCTTTATAACATCATCAAAATCAAATAAATTTTTCTCTTTAGCTAACTGGGCATAAAACACAATTTGAAAAAGTAAATCGCCAAGCTCATTTTTAAGCTCACCTAAATTATTAGTCTCTATGCAATCGGCAACCTCGTACGCTTCTTCTAGGGTATGAGGAACAATTGATTTGAAATCTTGCTTAAGATCCCACGGGCACCCGCCGTTAGGATCTCGCAAGGTTTGCATAATATTTAAAAGCTCAGTTAATGCGTTTTGATCAGTCATGTTTATTGGCTGCGCTTAGCATCGTGAACACCTTCAATCTGAAGTAGTTTTGAAAGTACACGATTAGTACCTGATAAGTCATGTACTTCTATTTGCATAGTAAATACGGCAAGTTGGTCTGCACCAACCGTATTTACGTTCATGTTCAACACGTTGACCTTTTCGTTAGCAAGCACAGAGCTTATATCGCGGATTAAACCAGACCGATCGCTGGCCTCAATTTTTATGCTCAGTGCATAAGAGCCATTAATATCGTCAGACCAACTTACTGAGATCACGCGTTCAGGATGCTGTGTTTTTAAGTTATTAAATGAGTCGCAGTCATCTTTATGAACACCAATACCACGGCCTTGCGTTATATAGCCAATTATTTGATCGCCAGGTACAGGACGACAACACTTAGCTACATGGCTCATTAAGCTACCCACACCATCCACTACAATGCCGTTTTTATCACCCGTTACTTTACTTGGTGCTTTAAAACGTATAACTGGTTCATCTTCTGTACGATCGCTAACAAAGTTAAGCATTTGGTTTAACCGTACATCACCTGCGCCAATGGCAACCATCAAGTCATCGAGCTCTTTAAAATTAAAGCGCTTAATGGCGGGGTCTAAATCTTTGTAAGTTAAATCAAGCTTTTGAAGCTCGCTGTCGAGTATTTCTTTACCCGCACTTAGGTTTTTATCGCGGTCGAGCTGCTTAAACCAGTGATGTATTTTAGCTCTTGCACGCGATGATTTAATATAACCCAATGATGGATTTAGCCAGTCTCGGCTTGGATTAGGCTGCTTTTGAGTCAGTATCTCTACTTGATCCCCTGTTGATAACTGATGTGTAAACGGCACTATTTTGCCAAATACTTTAGCGCCTATACACCTGTGACCTACATTTGAGTGAATGTAGTAGGCAAAATCAAGCGGTGTAGCGCCTAATGGTAAATCAATAATATCGCCACTTGGGGTAAAGATGTACACACGGTCTTCGACTACTTGGTTTTTTAGCTCTTCCGCTAAATCGCCACCATCAACCACTTCTTCTTGCCATTGCAGTAATTTACGCAGCCAACTAATTTTTTGCTCGTAACCTGAGCCTCGTCCAGGTAATGCGCCTTCTTTATACATCCAGTGCGCAGCGACACCTAACTCAGCATCTTGGTGCATGTCGCTGGTACGAATTTGTATTTCAACTGTTTTACCCTCAGGACCAAATACCACAGTATGAATAGACTGATAGCCATTTTGCTTTGGTGTGGCAACGTAGTCATCAAATTCTTTATTAAGATGACGCCAGTTTGTATGTACTATGCCAAGCGCGCCGTAACAATCTTGTAGGCGCTCAACCACAATACGCATTGCGCGAATATCAAAAAGCTGATCAAACTCGTAGTTTTTCTGCTGCATTTTTTTAAAAATGCTGTAGATATGTTTAGGTCGCCCGTACACTTGCGCTTCTATACCGGCTTCACTTAAGCGGTTTTTTACCTGCTCAACCATATCTTCCATATAGGCTTCGCGAGCAAGTCGTTTATCATCTAACTGTTTAGCTATGCCTTTGTAGGTATCTGGGTGTAAATACCTGAACGATAAATCTTCAAGCTCCCATTTTAATTGCCCTATCCCTAAACGGTTTGCAAGTGGTGCAAAAATATCGGCTGTTTCTTTTGCGGCAATAACTCGCTCTTCTTCGTCGGCATCTTTTACATTACGTAAATGACATACCTGCTCTGCAAGTTTAATAACAACAGCGCGTACGTCTTCGACCATAGTTAATAGCATTTTTCGGATATTATCGACCTGCATAGTGCCTTTACCTTGGTGCGATAAAGTACTAATTGTGGCCATTTGCGCTACACCCGTTAACAGCATAGCAATGTTATTACCTAGCTGCTCTTCTATGGTTTCAAGCGATATAAGATCATTTAAAAAATAAGGCGTTAGATATGCAGTAGCTAACGATTCAGGGTCAAGATTTAGCTCAGCTAAAATTTCAACCATTTCGATTGCAGTAGTTTGCCTACTTTCATTATCACATTTTACGCAGAGCGCTTGCACTTTAGTAAGTAGCTCTGTTTTTTCCTCAGACAAGGAAAGAAATGAAAGCCGAGTGCTAAAATCCGTTGTCTCATCTTGCTGATGTGATTGCCGTGTAGCTACCATAATGCATTCTACCTCCGTTGAAATAACGCCATAGTTTCAATATGCCCTGTATGAGGGAACATATTCATTAGCCCAATTTTATTAAGATCAAAGCCAGCTTGTGAAATAATTGCGCTGTCACGGGCTAAAGTAACAGGGTCACAAGAGACATATAAAATAGTTTTAAACTGCTTTAAAGATAATTGCTCTAATACAGCCATTGCACCAGTCCTAGAAGGGTCAAGCACAAGCACGTCTAAATCTTTACTAAACCACGGCGCGTTTTGCATATTTTGCGTTAAATCAAAACAATGAAACTGCGCATTAGTAATTTGGTTAGTTTGCGCATTTTGAGCAGCCATTGCAACAGCTGAAGTGACGCCTTCAACGCCAATTACCGATTTAGCTTGTTTTGCCAACACCAATGAGAAATTACCAATACCACAAAACAAATCTAATAAATTTTCGTCCCCATTTAAATTCAGCCAATTTGCAGCTTGCTTTAACATAGCTTCGTTAACTTGCGCATTAACCTGAATAAAATTACCTAAACCAAATTCAAATTTTAAATCAAATTCTTTAATGTAATAAAATGGCATAGCTAAGTGCGAATGATCAATAATGTCACTCTCGCTTTGCCATACAATAGTATATTGCTGGTTGAGTGCAGCTTGTTCAACTATTGCCTTAAATTCATCGTTAATTGTTTTTGTGTGACGAATAATCACAAAGTTTTGCTCATCACTTTGGCATAACTGCAGATGGCTTATACTATGCAGCGCTTTATGTTGATTAATTAGCTCATCAAAAAGAGTAAATACATTTGCAAAAACATCATTAAGTACTGCGCATTTATTAATACTTACAATGTTTTTAGAGCCACTGGCTCTGTAGCCTACACGCATTTTTTTAGCAGCTTTATCAAGCATAACGGCAATCCGAGCACTGCGCCTGTAATGAGTTGATTTGCTCAATAGCGGAGTTTGCCAATTCAGCTCTTTTAATTTAGCAAATTTATTAAATAATTGAGTAACTGCTGTTTGCTTTTCAATAACTTGCTGAGCAACTTCTAGATGCTGTAGCTGGCAACCACCACAATGATTATAATGCTCGCAAAATGCATCAGTTCTAAATTCACTGGCGTTTATTACTTTTATTACTTTAGCACTACTGTATTTCGCTTTATCTTCAACAAGTGTTGCTTTAACCGTTTCATTAGGTAATGCACCACTTACAAAACACACTTTATTTTTATGCTTAGCAATACCACGCCCTTGATGGTCCATACCTGTGATATTTAATTCTAGTGTTTGTTGCTTAAGCGGTTTTTTTTTCGCTTTAAAAATTTGCGCCATTAGGCATTACCTTCACTTTATTTGTAATGCACCTATCTTTAGATGCTTTAGAATGCGTGTTGAACCGTATATACTCAAATCATACTAATAATGATAATAATAACGCTCACATTATGACCAAATTAGGCTTACGCGATTCTGTTATAACACTGACACTGATCCCCACGGTGATCATAGGATTACTACTTGGTGGCTATTTTACAATAAATCGTTACATTGAGCTTGATGAAATTTTATATCAGCAAGGTGCAACTATTTCTGAGCCGCTTGCTATTGCCCTTGAGCAGCCAATGCTCGAAAAAAATAAACAACTCTTAAATCGCCTTATAAGTTACACACATAACAAACACTCCCCTACAATTAAGTCGATCGCAATTTTCGATAAAAATAATACACTATTAATGACCAGTAATTACCATCGTTCATTCGAAAAACTAATTAATCAAAAAACACTTAAAAACTTAAATACCACCCGCATACAGAGATCAGATAACCTAATTACATTTTTCACCCCAATAGTTAACCACACAAGTCACGACTCTAAATGGGACCCGTCTGCTTTTCAGACATCTATCGGTACTGTAATTCTACAACTGAATAAAGACCAAGCAGTTATAGGGCAGCAACGAGCGCTATTAATTAGTGGTATTGTTATTATTTTATCACTTGCATTTGCCGCAATCTTGGCTTTCAGGCTCAGTCGCATGTTCATGACACCGCTTAATAAGTTAGTACTCGCTACCGACAAATTAGTTGAAGGTAAAAGAAGTACTGGTCTTAACGACAGCATGATCGGTGAGTTTGAATTATTGCGTGAAGGTCTAAATACTATTGCTCACACTATGGTGATGCAAAAAGATGAAATGCAAAAAAACATCGACCAAGCAACTAGCGACTATCGCGAAACATTAGAGCAATATGAAACTTCAAATATAGAACTCTCGTTTGCGAAAAAAGAAGCTCAAGATGCTAACCGTGTAAAATCAGACTTTTTAGCAAAGATGAGTCACGAGCTGCGTACTCCTCTCAACGGTGTTATTGGATTTACACGCCAGCTTTATAAAACACCACTAAACAAGCATCAAAAAGATTATCTCGACACTATTATGCTATCAGCAAATAGTTTAATGACTATTATTAGCGACATTCTAGACTTTTCCAAACTAGAAGCGGGTGCTATGGAACTTGAGTCGATTCAATTTCAACTTCGTGATGCTGTTAATGAGGTAATGACATTACTAGCACCTAGCGCACACGAAAAACAGTTAGAGTTATCTATATACATAAACCAGCACGTGCCAGATGACTTAACTGGCGACCCAACGCGCTTTAAACAAGTATTAATAAACCTCTTAAGTAACGCGATTAAGTTTACTGAAAAAGGCTCAATTAAGGTCGATATAAGTCACCGATTGCTTGATGACGAGCGCGCTTCTTTGTTAGTTTCGGTAACCGACACCGGTGTCGGTATTCCTATGGATAAGCAAGACTCGTTATTCACTCCATTTGGGCAAGCAGACTCAAGCATTACACGTAAATTTGGCGGCACAGGCCTTGGACTTATAATTACCAAACATATTGTTGAAGCTATGAATGGCCGCATATCATTAAACTCTGCACCAGGTAACGGTACATGCTTTACTTTTAATAGTGTATTTAGTTTGCCAAATCACGTTTTTACAAATGACTTACCGACTAAATCACTCATTGGTAAGCGTATCTTATATTTAGAGCCACATGAACATACACACCACGCTGTACTTTCGCTATTAACACAGTGGCAATCAAGCGTAACTGCATGTTTTAACGAAACTAGCTTTTTAGACGCTATAGAAAATACGGAGCATAGATATGATGTTTGTTTAATTGGTCATATGGCATCAGTTGATGATATGCAGCAGCTAAAAAGCTACGTAAAAGCCGTACGTGAATCTACGGACTACTTATATTTGATGCTTAATACTGTATCACACAGTATGCGTGAGTCTTTCATCAACTGTGGTGCAGATGCTTGCTTAAGTAAGCCACTTAATCACCGTAAGTTATGTGAAGTACTTGCCGCACCTTACAGGCTTGACCACCCTACTCATAATATTGAGCAAAACGATCAAGCTTTGCTGCCGTTAAAAGTACTGGTTGTTGATGATAACGATGCAAATTTAAAACTTCTTCATACTTTACTAAGTGAACAGATTGAAGTAATAGAAACGGCACATAATGGATCACAAGCATACAGCTTAAGTAAAAGTCATAAGTACGATGTGATTTTTATGGATATACAAATGCCAATTATGGACGGTATAACCGCATGCAAGCTTATACAGGAGTCATCACTTAATGAAGGTACACCAATTATAGCCGTAACGGCACATGCTCTCCAAAGCGAAAAAAAGCAACTGTTAAAAGATGGTTTCAAAGGCTATTTAACTAAGCCTATTGATGAGGACATGCTTAAACAAATTATTAGCGACCATAGCCCACAAACTCCGGTCAATCGTGATAAAACTAAAACAGATACACCACAAAGCCCAGCACCATTTCAAAGTAGTCGAATTGATTGGGCACAAGCCCTGCAACATGCTGGCGGCAAGAGCGAGTTAGCGCTAGAAATGCTTAATATGCTGCTCCTAAGCGTCCCTGAAACTCTTACATTACTTGCTAAAGCGATAAAGAGTAATGATTGTCAGCAAGTCTTAAGTATTGTCCACAAGTTTCATGGCGCATGTTGCTACACAGGTGTACCAAAACTTAAATCACTCGCAGAAACAATTGAAACATCACTTAAAAATAAGTGCTTGTTAGAGAATATTGAACCTGAATTATTTGAGTTACAGGACGAGCTTGAAAACCTCCTTGCAGATGCAAGTGCGACCGAACTACAAAGGTAAGGTTTTATTTTAGATACAAAAAAACGCGGTATTTACCGCGTGTTTTACTAAGATTTTTAAATGCTTATGTAGATTCGTATTACATTCTTGCTTCAATCATTAATCGCTTCATATCGCGCACGGCTTTATCAAGGCCATCTATCGCTGCGCGAGCTATAATAGCGTGGCCAATGTTTAGCTCGTATATTTCGGGCATTTCAGCAATTGGCTTAACGTTATGATAATGAAGGCCATGCCCTGCATTTACAATTAAGCCTATGCTTGCTGCATATTTAACGCCTTCGCGAATGTGCTCAAGCTCTTTATGTAAGTCAGTGTCATTAGTAGCGTCGGCATATGCGCCAGTGTGTATTTCAACAAATGGAGCGCCACATTCTTTTGCTGCGTCTAACTGCGCTTTATCTGCATCAATAAATAGCGATACTTTTATACCCGCGTCGGTAAGCGTTTTTATTGCTGCTTTAATTTTATCAATATTACCAGCTACATCTAAGCCACCTTCAGTTGTTAATTCTTCGCGCTTTTCAGGTACTAAACATACATACTCAGGTTTTACTTCAAGCGCTATTTTTATCATTTCATCGGTAACAGCGGTTTCAAGATTCATACGAGTTTGAATGGTTTTAGCCATCACATAAACATCGCGGTCTTGAATATGGCGTCTGTCTTCACGTAAGTGAATTGTAATACCGTCTGCACCTGCATGCTCTGCTACACTAGCTGCATGAGATGGATCTGGATAGCTTGTTCCACGCGCTTGGCGAAGTGTTGCAATATGATCTACGTTTACACCCAAAAGAATATCTTTCATTTTCTTACCTGTAAAATTACGTTTATTGAGAGGCCATAAATAACTCGCGGCTTTTTAATGGTTTACTACCTAATAAGGGTTTTAATAAATAGCGACTTAATTGCTTTGCCATATATAGCACATCGCTTTGGCTAAAATCATGATTTGCAATTGAATTAAGCTGTTTACCACTAAATCCTGAGCGTACATCGTCTTGCATTAAAAAACCAAGCTCAGGGAAATAGCTATACGTAAGCGCTTCGTCTATTGGCTCACCGCTTGCGTCAAAACTAAAATCAACACCGTAGCCTAAGAGCTCTAATAATTGAAACTCGTATGAGCGAAGCACTTCTTGCAAATTTGCCCCACTGTTCAGGTTTGCTAGATGAGATTTATACAGCTCAAACACTTGTTCGATTGGCTCATTAACAGGGACAATACGATTAGTGAGCTCATTTAAATAAAAACCACAGTAAAGCTCATCTCCCTTTAAAAAGTGCGAGTTGCCATGCAGTTCAAACTTATTGATATATTTTAAATCGTACTTGCCACTGTAATTAACAAGAAGTGCCTGAAACGGCTGAAGTTGTGCTTTATGTTTAGTGGCCTGGCGACCACTAATTCGAGCCAGCATTCTTAGCTGGCCGACACCTTCTACAAGCATATCTAACATTACTTGAGAATCACTATACGGACGCCTATGTAATAAATATGCTGTGTAGAAGTCGCTATCCATTCACTATGCTACTTATTGGTTTAGTCTTCACCGTAACCTAAGCTTCTTAGTGCACGTTCATCATCAGCCCAACCAGACTTAACTTTAACCCAAAGCTCTAAGAATACTTTGTTATCAAGCATTTCTTCAATGTCTTTGCGGGCTTCTCGGCCAATCGTTTTTAGCTTCTCGCCTTTATTGCCAATAACCATACGCTTTTGTGTTTCGCGCTCAACAAGAATCAACCCGTTGATGTGCCAAATACCATTTTCTTGCCATTTAAACTGTTCGATTTCAACAGTCACTGAATACGGTAACTCCTCACCCATAAAACGCATTAGCTTTTCACGGATAACTTCAGCGGCCATAAAACGCATAGAGCGATCAGTTACATAATCTTCAGGAAAGTAAAATTCACAAGGTGGTAAACGCTTAGTTACTTCATCTTTAATTAAGTTAACATTTTTACCTTGCGTTGCCGATACAGGCATAATGCCAACAAAATCGAACTTATCGCCAAGAAATTTCATGTGAGGAAGTACTAAGTCACGATCTTTAACTTGGTCTATTTTATTGATAACCAATAATACCGGTTTACCACTTTGTGATACTTTATTAAGTACCATGTCATCATCAGCATTCCAATGAGTGCCCTCAACGACAAAAATAATAAGCTCAACATCACCAATAGAACTGGATGCTGCACGGTTCATTAAACGATTAATCGCACGCTTTTCTTCAACGTGTAGACCGGGTGTATCTATGTATACCGCTTGGTGTTTACCTTCGGTATGAATACCCATAATACGGTGGCGTGTCGTTTGTGGTTTGCGTGAGGTAATGCTCACCTTTTGCTCAATTATTTCATTGAGTAAAGTTGACTTACCTACGTTTGGACGGCCTACAATAGCCACCATGCCACAAAACGTATCTACATCACCTTCATGAGGTTGTATTAAAGTATCAAGGTTCATTTTTAAGTATCTTCAATGCTTTTTCAGCAGCTTTTTGTTCGGCTTTACGGCGCGAGCTACCAACAGAAATTATGCTATCCATTCCATCAACGATACATTCAACCGTGAATGTTTGATTGTGTGCTTGGCCTTTGGTATCAACCACAGTATAGCCAGGTAGAGATAATTTTCTGGCTTGTAAATACTCTTGCAGCAGGGTCTTAGGATCTTTTTGGTTAAGCCCTGGTGAAATAGCATCCAAACGTGATTCGTACCACGCCAAAATAAGGTCACCACACCGATCAATTCCTGAATCTAAGAATACAGCGCCAATAATAGCTTCAACTGCATCAGCAAGCGTTGACTCACGACGAAATCCACCGCTTTTAAGCTCGCCCGGTCCTAAACGCAGATAATCACCTAAGCCAAACTCAAGACCAAACTCAGCGAGAGTTTGACCGCGCACAAGTGTAGAGCGCATGCGACTTAAGTCGCCTTCGCGTGCTTTAGGGAATTTGGCATAAAGCGCATTGGCAATTACAAAGCTCAAAATAGAGTCACCTAAAAACTCAAGTCGCTCGTTATGTTGACCTTTATGACTGCGATGCGTCATCGCTTGTTCAAGTAAACCTTGATCAGCAAATTCATAGCCTATTCTGTTATATAATTCTGTTACATTTTTTTTCATTGTTACTGAATATTACCTAGGCGTTCAAAACGAACACCAGTTGGAACCCATCCTGGTAAAATATCATCTGGGCCATTATCAAATTCAAAACTCATCCATATAAAGACAGCTTTACCCACCAAGTTTTCTTTTGGTACAAATCCCCAAAAGCGACCATCTTCACTATTATCGCGATTATCGCCCATCATTAAGTAATGATCTTCAGGCACAATCCATTCATCGGAGCGAGTGCCTGGTTGTCTGTAGTATCGTCCTTTTTGCTCCGCACGCTCAGGGTAGATTAGAATATCATGACTCTCATCAGTTAAAGACTCCGTTAATCGTACAGACGTCATTCCATTCAAATTAAATTCATCGCTTTTAATAATTTCCATATCAATTTTATTATATTCATTACACAGCAAGCTACCTTGTTGCGTTTCGCCTTCTTTACAGTTTGGCTGAATATACAAACGCTTATCACGATAAACTATTTTATCTCCAGGTAATCCTATAGTCCTTTTTATATAATCAATACTTTCATCTAGAGGGTATTTAAAAACAACAACATCACCACGAGCTGGCTCACCCATATCAACTAATTGAGTACGCCAGACCGGATCTTTAATTCCATAAGAATATTTTTGCACTAAAATAAAATCACCTACTAATAATGTAGGCATCATCGAACCTGATGGAATTTGAAACGGCTCAAAAATAAATGATCTAAAAATAGTAATCGCTGCGATCATTGGAAAAATTGACTTGGCCGTTTCTGTTATTACTGGTTCAGGCGCAATTAATGCAGCGACTTCTTCATCAAGTTGACCACCAGATGAAGATTGTGCAATAGCCAAGCGTTCTTGTCTTTTTGGTGCATATAAAAGGTGATCTATTAACCATATTAAGCCTGAGCCTAATGTTAATAACACCAATAAAACTGAAAAATAACCAGCCATTTATGATCCTTTATTTTTATTTACCAACTTTTAAAATAGCTAAGAACGCTTCTTGAGGCACTTCAACATTGCCTACTTGCTTCATGCGTTTTTTACCATCTTTTTGCTTTTTAAGTAGCTTTTTCTTACGACTCACGTCACCACCATAACACTTAGCAATTACGTTTTTACGCAATTGTTTTACCGTTGTGCGGGCAATAACATGCTGTCCAATTGCAGCTTGAATCGCAATATCAAACATTTGGCGTGGAATAAGTTCTTTTAATGCATCAGCTAACTGACGACCACGTGATTGCGCACTATCTCTGTGTACAATAATTGCTAACGCATCAACACGCTCACCATTAATTAAAATATCAACACGCACCATATCTGATGTTTGAAAATGTTTAAAGTTATAATCGAGTGATGCGAAACCACGACTTGTTGATTTCAATTTATCAAAAAAGTCCATTACCACTTCAGCCATCGGTAGTTCGTACGTAACGGCTACTTGCTTTCCATGATAAGTCATTTTAGTTTGGCTACCGCGCTTTTCGATACACAAGGTAATAACATTACCTAGGTATTCTTGTGGTACCAGAATATTAGCTTCAACAATCGGCTCACGAATTTCTACAATATCGTTTACTGCAGGTAAGTCAGACGGGTTATCGATCTGAAATGTACCTTCTTTGGTTACTATTTCGTAGATTACCGTAGGTGCAGTAGTTATTAAATCAATATCGTATTCACGCTCTAAGCGCTCTTGAATTATTTCCATATGTAGCATACCTAAAAAGCCACAGCGGAAACCAAAACCTAGTGCAGTTGAATTCTCTGGTTCAAAAAATAACGACGCATCATTTAAACTTAATTTATTAAGAGCATCACGGAAAGATTCATATTCATCTGATGCGATGGGAAACATACCTGCATAAACCTGTGGCTTAATTTTTTGAAAACCTGGTAAACGCAGCGGAGCAGCATTTCGTTGATGAGTAATTGTATCGCCAACTGGCGCACCATGTATCTCTTTAATACCCGCAATAACAAAACCTACTTCGCCAGTACGTAAAATACCAGTGTTTGTTTGCTTAGGTGTAAAAATACCAACATGGTCAGCTGTGTGAACGTGCTCATTTGACATTATTTTTATTTTGTCGCCTGCTCGTAACTCGCCATGCTTAATACGTACAAGTGATACAACCCCTTGGTATGGGTCAAACCACGAATCAATAATAAGTGCTTGTAGAGGTGCATCTTTGTCGCCTACTGGCGGCGGTACATCTTTAACAATCATTTCAAGAACTTCGGCAATACCCACACCTGTTTTAGCGCTACACTGCACAGCGTCAAGCGCATCAATACCAATAATTTCTTCAATTTCTTCTGCAACGCGCAATGGATCTGCTTGCGGTAAATCGATTTTATTAAGTACTGGAATTACCTCTAATTCCATTTCAATAGCAGTGTAACAGTTAGCTAATGTTTGTGCTTCAACACCTTGGCCTGCATCAACAACAAGTAATGCACCTTCACATGCAGCTAAAGAACGTGAAACTTCATACGTAAAATCAACGTGTCCTGGAGTATCAATGAAATTAAGTTGGTAGGTTTCGCCATCGTTCGCTTTGTAATTCAACGTTACACTTTGCGCTTTAATGGTAATACCACGTTCGCGCTCAATATCCATTGAATCCAAAACTTGCTTTTGCATTTCACGGTCGGTTAAACCGCCACAAACTTGGATCAAACGATCTGAAAGGGTCGATTTACCATGGTCAATATGGGCGATGATCGAAAAATTACGGATATGCTTCATAAACTGGATTCTATACTTCTATTTTAATGGACTAAATATGAATACCTAAGTGACTTGAAAATACTTGCTTTAGGATGCCATAAGCTAAATTTGTATATAACAAACCATACTTACGCTTTTTAAGATGGGTTACAACCATTTTATGTATTGAATAACAATAAGTTATATTTACTTAACTCAAATAATTCAGTCAGATAAAATAATTTAAAAAACCACGGTTCCCTGTATTTCCAAGTTACTTTGGTATAAAACGGCAATTTTACATTTAATTGGCGTCAATCACCATCTATTTGAGTTAAAGGGATACTAATTGGGTGAATTTTTATAACTTTTATATCATGCTTTAACGATTTCACGCGAGTTTTAGCTATAAAAAAGCCAGTAACACCACCTAGAGCTGCAGCTAAAATCTGCCAGCCCTCACAAGCCATAAACAATTGCGCCGCAATAAGTGCAAAAACAAAACTTAAAAGAAGCGGTAACATGTAGACCGCAAAAGCATGCTTAACTACATGACTATCATCTAGTGACAAAGTGACCTTTTGCCCTATTTTTACAGTGGATTCAAATTTATAAGGAAAGGTTTTTTTTGCAGTGCCAAATAATTTACTAAACACTTGTGAGCCGCAACGACCATTGCAGCCTTCACAAGCTTGTTTTTGCTGTGCTTCTAAATGAGCAATGTGGCCATCAAGGGCCACAACAGTGAGGGTTTGTTCAATCATAACAATCCTTACGGAATCGTCTATAGTGCGCGGGTAACTGACTCTGCAATCGCTTTTGCGGTCATACTCGGTACATTACCAACAACCGATACATCAAAATTACCGCCATTATGCACATATACTGTCGTTGCACCAGAAGTGAGTGCGCCACTTAAACGTTTACCTGGTAATGGGCGCTGAATAAATACAGAAACCTCAACAAAACCATCAGAGAACAAATAATAATCAGTTAATTCGTTATTTAAGTCGAGCTTATGTCTGTCTGATTTTAGCAACTCAAAGCCATATGGTAACCAACTGATTTTCCAATTAGTGGCAGTATTATCTTCATTTATAAGTGCATCATTTGGCAAAGGCGTTGGAAAATTTCGATTGAGCACTTCAACTAGCATACTAGCTGGCTGCTCTGTCACACTAATATGTGTAAGCTGTAATTGTTCTAAGGCTTCACCTTCATGGTTAACGTACGCAGCTTTTAGTAGCAACGACGATTCCATATCCAGCCAAATCCAATAATTATATTTATACTCGTCTTTAGATTCTATGCGAACAAGTTGTGCTGCGCGCCCTGCAATACGACCTTTTCCGCCCAGTACAAAATCATAATGCGCACTTAAACGATCTATATCTTTAAAAAGTACTTCAGGGATTGGACCTGCTATCGAATCTGTTTTTAGAGAATATGGTTCAGACTGAGGTTCAAAATAAGTAACTTGATTATCGATACGGACCATTTCAAGCCCTGCACCGTTAAGTAAACTTAAGTGCTCAAGTTCGGTGTCACCTTGTAAAGCATGCACCCATCGGTAGGGTTCCATCGTTTTACCTTTGACAACCACAAACGAGGCGTCAAAATTACGGGTGTGAACGGCATTAGCCATTTTGAGTAATAAATCTTTGGCAGGGTTTGTGTCGTTGGCAAGTACATTAAAGCTTATTACCAACGACAGAACAAAAGTGATTACTTTCATTTAATTAATTTTTTTCCTCAGACGCTTTGGTATCAGTTTGCGCTGTTTCTAAAGAATTCGCAACTCGTGCTTGGCGTTGATGCTCAAGAACTAACGCACCAATACGTTGCTGCTGCAGTTCACGTAAACCTTGCTCAGCATTTTCAAGCGCAGGCTCAGACGAATAACTTACTGGCGATGCCATACCTGTCAGTGGTGTGGTTTGCAGTAATGGAATTTCACTTTGCTGCTCATTGTTACTTTGAGGAAACGTATTAACGCCCACAATAGCAAACATCGCTACACTTGCTGCAATAGCTAATTGAGCAACTGGTTTGCGCCAATTAAAAGCGACTACTTTATTATCTTGTACTGTTTCAGTGATTGCTTGAGGCTGTGTTTTTGACTGACTAAAGTCAGCATAAACAGGCTCGCTTTCTAGTGCTAATGCAACGCGATCGCTAATATCAATATGGGTGTCGTTATTATTTTTTTGAGCACGCATCGCATCACCAATTAACGCATAACGGCCAAACGTAGTTACATCTTGCTCTGCAATTTTTGCATCAGTTAGATATTGCTCGCCGTCAAGTAATGCCGATAACGCTTCGTTATCTAACTTGTTAAGGTGTGCTTTTGTCATACTAAGACTCGCCTATTAATGGGTTTAATTTGTTATCTATTGCTTCACGGGCACGAAATATACGCGAACGCACAGTCCCGACTGGGCAATCCATTACCACAGCTATTTCTTCATAGCTCATCCCTTCGATTTCTCTAAGGGTGATTGCGGTTTTAAGATCTTCAGGCAAACTATCAATCGTATTAAAAATAACAGCGCGTACTTCTTCGCTTAAAAGTAGGTTCTCAGGAGATGCATTCGATCGCATTGAATCTGCACAATCATAAAACTCGGCATCTTCAGCGTCTATATCATTTGCTGGCGGCTTACGCCCCTGGGCTACTAAGTAATTTTTAGCACAATTAACGGCAATACGGTATAACCACGTGTAAAAGGCGCTGTCACCTCTAAAGTTAGGAAGTGCACGGTAAGCTTTAATAAAAGCTTCTTGTGCTACATCAGCAATATCGCCTTGGTTAGATACATAACGTGAGATCAAACCTGCAATTTTGTTTTGATACTTCTTTACTAATAGGTTGAAGGCGTTTTTATCTCCTTGCTGGACCCTTTTTACTAGCACTAAATCTAATTCCTGCTCGCTCATTCGAGCCGGTACTCCTATGTCTGATTTTTGCTTGTTATTCATATTGTCGTCATTGTTCACAAATACTCTGACCTCTTTATGAATAAAAAGTTCTGCTTAATATTATTTTTTTATAAAATAGATGATAATAACGGCGCTAAGCCTTTAAAATCACTACGTAGTAGTATGACAAATATGATACAACTACAGATATTAAAAACAAATATTGCTCAATATGAGCATTGTAACCGCAAAGTACCTCTGACATGAACCAAAATAAACATCACATTGCAGATGTCGCTATTATAGGTAGCGGCGCAGCAGGCTTATCACTTGCATTATCTCTAGCTAATTATTGTAACGTTACCGTGATCAGTAAAGGAGCGCTTACCGAAGGTTCTACTTTATATGCCCAAGGCGGTATAGCTGCTGTATTTGATAAACAAAATGACAGCATAGAATCTCATGTTGAAGATACACTCGATGCAGGCGGCGGTTTATGCGATAGAGACGCTGTTCATTATACCGCCAGCAATGCTCACGATTGCCTACAGTGGTTAATCGACCAAGGCGTACCCTTTGATATGGAGTTTGATAGCAAAGGAAAAGAGCGTTTTCACTTAACACGTGAAGGTGGTCACAGCCACCGTCGTATATTGCATGCAGCTGATGCAACAGGCAAAGCGGTGCAAACTACACTTATTAGCCAAGTTAAAATTCATAAAAATATAACGCTTTTAGAACAATACAACGCCATTGATTTGATCACAGATAAAAGCGCTGGAAAAACTGGGTCACACATTGAAGGCATGTATGTGTGGAACAAAAAAGCTAAAAAAGTAGAAACCATTTCAGCTAAATTTGTTGCTCTTGCAACCGGTGGTGCAAGTAAAGTGTATTTATATACATCTAATCCAGACGTATCAAGTGGTGATGGTATTGCAATGGCTTGGCGTGCAGGTTGTAAAGTTGCCAACATGGAATTTAATCAATTTCATCCAACAAGCCTTTATCATCCTGAGCTACAAAACTTTTTAATTACCGAAGCCATGCGCGGTGAAGGGGCTTATTTAAAACGCCCTGATGGCACTCGTTTTATGAAAGACTTTGACAGCCGTGAAGAGCTTGCTCCACGCGATATAGTGGCACGCGCGATCGATTTTGAAATGAAGCGCTTAGGCGCTAATTGTGTTTATTTAGATATTAGCCACAAAGATAAAGACTTTATTATTGAGCACTTTCCTACTATTTACGCAAAATGCTTAAGTGTAGGTCTCGATATAACTAAAGAAGCAATCCCTGTTGTACCTGCTGCACATTACACCTGTGGTGGTGTAATGACTGACTTTAACGGCAAAACAGATCTCGATAACTTATATGCCGTAGGTGAAGTTGCCTACACAGGCCTACATGGTGCAAACCGTATGGCAAGTAATTCATTATTGGAATGTATCGTGTTTGCCCATGCTGCAGCTAAAGATATTTTAAGTAAAATTGAACATGCACCAGAGCCAATGGCACTTCCTCATTGGGATGAGAGCCGTGTTAGTAACTCAGATGAAGAAATTGTTATTACCCATAATTGGCATGAACTACGTTTATTTATGTGGGATTATGTGGGTATTGTACGCTCTACTAAACGCTTAGAACGAGCACTGCATAGAGTTGAGTTACTACAGCAAGAAATACACGATTACTATGCAAACTTTAGAGTAAGTAATAACTTACTTGAGCTTCGTAATTTAGTGCAAGTATCAGAGCTTATTATTAGAAGTGCTATGGAGCGAAAAGAAAGTAGAGGCTTGCATTACACTATTGATTACCCTGAACAAAGTGAAAATCCAACGCCGACTATTTTGACTCCAAAACGTAATTAATTGCGCCAACAGTGGCACGTTTTAGACGCGCATAACTCTGTTCATTAACGCCATTGGCTGAAATTATAAGCCAATGGTTGTTACTAAAACCTTCAATATGTAGCCATATATTATTACCATAAAATCGGCTTTTGTTACTTATTTCCCCCTGAATTTTTAAGCTCTCCCCCTCAAATCTAAATAACTTTGGTTCTAATATTATAATGCCCTCGTGCGGGTGAATTGCTAATACTTTGCGCCACATTATCAAGCCAGCTAATGCATTTATTATTAGACAAAAAAGCATAGCTAATAGTGAATCTAAAAAAAAACATAATATAAAGCTGAGCATACAAAAAAAGACCACAATTGGTTTGTGGTCAGCTTTATTATTTGTAACTGTAAACCTATACACGAACTCGGTCTAAGATGAGAGTAACCATACTGTTAAGCTCTTCATCTTTGCACTCTTCATGGCCCATAAACCATGCAAATAAATCTGGGTCTTCTTGCGTTAGTAAACGCTGGAAGATAGCCTGTTGCTCCGTGCTCAAAGAGTCGTATGCTTCTTCTACAAACGGCATAAACAAAACATCTAGCTCTAACATGCCACGACGACAAGCCCAACGAATACGTGCTTTACTATGAATTTCAACCATTTTAAACCTCATACTTAATTGACTCGAGTTTAACAAACACGAGCCTATTTAGCAGCTATTAATCTCTCATTAAATAATAAACCCGCACCAATAAGCGCTTGTCTGTACCATACGTAACAACTGCGTTATTATGTCACTTCATTTATATTGCAAAGAAGGTTTTTATGTCGAGCGTTTATGCATGTCCGTTATCTCATCAACTTATTAGCCTTACAGGTGCTGATAAATTATCTTACTTGCACGGACAAATCACTCAAGATCTAAATAAATTAACCAGCAGTAATTATTTGTGGGCTGGCCATTGCAGCGCCAAAGGTAAACTTTGGGGTGTATTTAAATTATTTTCTTACCAAGATAGTTACTACCTTGCAGGTAGCCAAGCTGAAGTTGAAAAATCATTAGCTGAACTTAAAAAATACGCTGTATTTGCAAAAGTTGATATTACTGAATGCTCAAAGCGTTTAATTGGTTTAATAGGTGATGATTTATCTGATGTACTCGCACAACTTGGTATTAACTTTGAAGGTGATGCGAGCGCGTGTGACTTTGAAAATGGTAAAGCACTAAAATTAGCTGATAACCGTGTTTTATTGATGGTCGATAACCAGTTTAGTATGCCTGATGATGTATCTACACTTGATAACGAAGCTCCTTGGCAACAAGCATCTATGCTTGCAGGTGAACCTCAGTTAAGTGCAGATGCAATTGGCGAGTATGTTCCTCAAATGGTAAACCTACATGCTATTGGCGGTATAAGCTTTAAAAAAGGGTGTTATACCGGTCAAGAAACCGTGGCTCGCATGAAGTACCTAGGTAAAAATAAGCGTGCCATGTATATCGTCTCAGGTCAAAGCGAAGGGGCACTTTCAGAACCTGATTTAGAAACCCAATTAGGCGAAAACTGGCGCCGTGCGGGTAAACTCATAGCACAAAGCTTTAATGAACAAACTAATAAATTAACAGGCCTTGTAGTGTTGCCAAACGATACTGATGTAACTCAGGTACTTCGTGCAAAACACACACCTCAGGTGGAGCTAAGCATTCTGCCTCTACCCTACTCTCTTGAAGATGAATAAATAGGAATGACTATGATCGTTGCGGCAAACAAAGTGGTAAAAATGCATTATTCAGTAATGGATAATGATGGCAATAGCATTGATAACTCGTTCGGTGGTGAACCACTACACTTTATCATTGGCACAGGCTACTTAATTTCAGGCCTAGAAAATGCTTTGCTAGGCAAAGAACCAGGCGACACTCTTAGCGTAAAAGTTGAACCTGAAGAAGGTTACGGCGAACGCCACGATAACCTAATGCAAGCTGTACCTAAGTCAATGTTCGAAGGCATGGAAATTGAAGTCGGCATGCAATTTCGTGCTTCAACAGACGATGGCGACCAATCAGTGATGATCATCGATATCCAAGATGAAGAAGTCATTGTAGATGGTAATAACCCACTTGCAGGCATAACACTTAACTTTGATGTAGAAATACTAGAAGTACGAGATGCAACCGAAGATGAATTAACTCACGGCCACGTACATGGCGAAGGTGGGTGTGGTCACGACCACTAATACATTGTTAAACCAAGTAAAAAAGCGCCTAGGGCGCTTTTTTTATATCATATTATTACGCTTAACCGTTTCAGTTTTTGCCTTACTAGGCAGCGCGATTGATACGTTTTTTTCTTTTAAAGCAGCCAGTAAACCTTTTTGATCGTTTGTGCCAACTCGGTACAAAGTGCCATCTTTAAGCGTTAGCTGTATTGCACTAAAGCCAGATACTGTATACACCCAACCATCGTGAGTAATTCGCATACCAATACCGTGCCTGTAGGAATTTTGAACTGCTTTCGCTTCTACTACTTCGCTAAGCTCAATACTTTGCTCGGCAACGCCTGGGCCAAACGCCCAGCTAATCTTTTTATCATCTACTTTGACTGTTAGGCCATGAAACAAAAAGCCCACCAGCACTAAAATCCCAGTAAATATTATTAAAGGTCCATCCGCGCCTAACAAGTTCCACGCAAGCGCTACAAAACCGCCTATCCATGCTAATACAAAAAATATAAACATTGCGTACTGCTTATGCTGATACATAGTTATCTCTAAATTAAAAATATTAAAAGTTGTATACTAAGGTAGCGCTCAACTCAGTATCGTATTTGAGGTTATCGTCTTCTGGCTTTGAATTATAACGGTACATATAAGCAAATTTAAGTGATACGGCACCAATCACTTGGCTAATCAGTGAGGTTTCTGATTTTAAACGTGAGTTTAGCCCAGAAAGTGATTGCTCTATACTTACATCTTGATTAAAACGAGTTCGCTTTGAAACCAAGCGCTCCCACTGCATAGCAACACGAACCAAATAACCCGTTTTATTTTTTTCATCTTCACTCACTTCAGACTCATCATCCGCAACTGAGCGATATAAACCAGGCCCAATATCAATATCAACTTTATTTTTTACACCTTGATAAACGCGAGCACCGTAACCTGTAGCCAACGTACTTTTAAAATCTAGACCACTAAACTGATCTTCTTCATAGTCACCGTAAATAAAAAATGATGAATTTTTAACACCTACTTTATAGTTACCTTGGGCAGAGACGAACACACGATCGGCTGTTACATCTGTTTCGCCAGTATCATCATTATTATCGCGCTTATAAAGCGAGTCTATCTTGAATTGATTTCGCCACTTTTCAAAATCTTGGTATAAGTTACCTTTAAATTTAAAACTAGTTGAATTGGTATTACCTCGACTTAAAATCAAACCAAATTCAGTATCACCATAAAGCATCTCACCTTTATGCAGCTTATGAATTTCTTCATCAGAGAGTTTGCCATATTCATGAAAGTCTTCAAACGGATCAACTGCCCAACTGGAGCAGCTAATCATTAAAAGAATTAAAAATAAAGACTTACGCACGGTATTCTCTCTAACAATAAAGGATAGACGAACAAGCAAAAAAATTACTCAGTTTCTTTCCACAATATGTGACAAAATGGAGCATCTTTATCACGACTAATTAAAACTTTAGCAAACAAAACATCTTCATTTTCAAATTCTAAGCCAACCAACACCTGAATAAAGTGCTCTGGTTCTATTTCTAGAGCAACAAAATCTTGCCACTGCTCATCTGGCTCACCTTCTTCAATGAACCCAAGATCTTCTCGGTATTTATTAAAATCCTCAACGTCTTTATCGCTAAGGTTATTAGGCGCAAGCTCTAAAAAAATATCATAAGCTTGATGAGTTGCCTCTTCTTCTGTGTATAAACGTGGACCCGACATATGTGCTTAACCTAAAGCCTTAAAGTGACATCATAATATCAAAACTAGAAACAAGTTTGAGAAAAAAGCGCTTAAAAATCATATTTTTTTGTTACCAAGTCATACTTTATTCAGTATTGAACGTTTGCAATATTTAAAAGCTTTACTAACGTATTGAATAACAATGCTAATTATAAAACTTAGCCTCATTAATTAACTACCAGTCATTTAAATACCTTTACGGCAATATAATTAGATATAAGTAAAATCAATTAATTAGGACTAATGTAATATTAAATGATTCAATTTATTTCCATAATATATGTACTTCATTCATGTAACATCATAAGCTCAAACAACAGGTCAGAGGAGTGTGTAATGATAAAACTAGAAAAACAAAATGGCATTGCAACCGTCACGCTTAGCAGAGCTAAAAAACAAAATGCACTAAGCTTTGAAATGTTTGTAGAGTTAAACAAAGCCATTAAAAATATAAAAAGAGATCGCAGTATTCGTGCTGTAGTAATAAAAGGCGATGGCGAGCATTTTTGTGCAGGCCTTGATATATCAGCTGTCATGGCGGCACCACTGAAGATTATAAAATTATTGCTAAAATGGTTACCTGGCAATCAAAACTTAGCGCAAAAAGTAGTATTAGGCTGGCAATCACTCAGCGTGCCCGTTATTGCACAAATTGATGGCAACTGTTTAGGGGGGGGATTGCAAATAGCGCTGGGGGCCGATTACAGGATTGTCCATGTTGATTCCAAGCTTGCCATTATGGAAGCGCGCTGGGGGTTGTGCCCCGATATGGGCGCCAATGTAATGATGAGCGGTTTGGTTAAGCGTGACCAAGCACTTTGGCTAGCAAGCCACGCAAACCCAATCACAGCACAACAAGCAAATGAGCTAGGTTTAGTTACTCAGCTTACCGATGATACTCAACAAGCCACGCAAAACATGCTCAGTAAATTACTTGAACGCTCACCCGATACGCTTGCTGCAATTAAACGTGTTACACAGCTTAGCTATAAACCAAACCAACGAAAAATACTCGCTAAAGAAACTTTCAGCCAGATTCGCTTATTACTAAACCCAAATACTAAAAAAGCAATTGCTAAAGCAAAAGGAAAAGCGGATATAACCTACGCAAATATAAGGCACTGGTAGGCTATTGCACAATGCATAAAAGAGTTTGATTTGTTAAAGTTAAGCTCTTATCTTTTCTGTGAGCCACTTTGATGAAATATCTGCTCAGTAGCGCTATTATTTTACTATGTTTAGCCTGCGCTAAACTCATTATGCACTTTATTGGTGGAAGCTTTCCTGCTGCATTACTTGCTATGGTTATTTTATTAGTTTTACTCTTATCCGGTATTGTAAAAGAGCAATATGTAAAACCATGCGCCTCCCCTATTTTAAATATTATGCCTATATTTTTCATTCCTGCAGGCGTGGGATTTATTGAACATCTCGGCCTTATAAAATCGCATTGGGCATTTTTAGCCTCAGTTGTGGTGCTAGTCCCTATAACTACCTTATTGCTTGTTAGCAATGTAATTGCGTATTTTAAGGGAAAAGAAAATAATGACTGATTTTACTTTTTCCACTATTTCAGAGCTACAGCCTAATCTATGGTGGCTGAGCATTCCTTTTATTATTGTATTGTTTTTAGTATTAAGGACCATAAACCAAAGTATAAAAAACAGTGTATTAAAATCACTCACCAACCCCGTATTTTTAAGTATTAGTATTATTGCTTTATTACTAGTTAATCTAAATTTGCCTTATACGCGATTTGCCGCGCACAGCAAATTACTAAGCTGGTTACTAGAGCCCGCAATTGTGGCTTTAGCGCTTCCTTTATACCAGCAATTTACACACGTACGAAAAAACCTATTACTCATAGTCACAACATGTAGCTTAGGTATTGTTAACGCAACCGTTGTGGCATTTTTGCTAAGCATTTTATTTAATGCGCCAGCGCAGCTAAGTGCATCTGTTGCCGCACTAAGTGTCACGACCCCAATATCTTTAATCGTCACTGATTCATTAGGTGGAATCAGCTCACTTGGTGCAGCTTTAGTTATTTTTATTGGTTTACTAGGGGCTTTATTTGGTTTTATGCTTTTTAAACTCGTTAATATTTTTAATCACGAATCTCAAGGCGTTGCCATGGGCACAGCTTGCCATGCAATTGGCACTGCTGCAGCGATTGCTGAGCATCCAAAAGTTGGCGCTTACTCATCAGTTGCAATGGCACTAAGTGCTTTATTAACAGCGATTATAGTGCCGCTGTTATATCCATTTTTAGTCAACTTTTTGCTATAGTTTGAAAATACAACATAGCCCTAACATAGAGCGCTTTATGATCAGTTCTGAAATCGAACAGTTTGAAAAATATTACACCATGCTTACTGAGTATATGGTTACCTACAGTATGCAAATTGTTGGCGCTATTTTTATCCTCCTCATTGGTTTATGGATAGCACAAAAGCTTGCCAAATTTGTAGCTGCGTTAATGACCCGCCATAACGTTGATATTACGCTCACTAACTTTGTCAGTAGCGTGGTAAAAGTACTGCTCATTGTCATGGTTATAATTATTGCACTTGGCAAAATAGGTATCAGCGTTACGCCTTTTGTAGCGGCCATTGGTGCTGCGTCTTTAGGTGCAGGTTTAGCGCTACAAGGAATGCTCTCTAACTATGGTGCGGGCCTCGCTATTATAGCTACTCGGCCCTTTGTAGTGGGCGATACCATTGAAGTTAAAAGTGTAAGTGGTCAAGTTAAAACAATTGAGCTTGGCTACACTATTTTGATCAATGAAGAAAAAGTAGAAATCACTATTCCTAATAAACATATAATGGGCGAGATAATTCATAACTCATTTAGTTATTCGTTAGTTAAAGGTGAGATAGATATTGCCTATAGTGCATGTGCTGATACAGCTATTAGCCTTATTGAAGACGTACTTAAAGCCCATGAATTAGTTGCTCAAAATCCACACTCACAAATAGGCATAGAGCGCTTTGCCGATAGCGGCGTCACCATTAGCTATCGTTATTGGGTGCCTACCACAAAAATAATAGAAACAAAGCTCGCAATTAACGGCGGTGTTTATAAGGCTATTAACAACGCTGAAATTGAAATACCATTCCCGCAACGCGTAGTGACTATAAATAAAAACGATATTTAACCTTCAAACTTTGTAGGTAATGCTATATTGCATTACCTACATCAATAAACCTCCCTTTCTTAGCAAAAACTTTTTTTGTGTTTGTTGTTTATTCTGTAATATAAATAATTAGTTAAATAACTGATTATTTACTCGCTTTAATCACACAATAACAATAATGAGCCATTATGAATCGCAGCCCCTTTTACTTAGGTGATTGGCAAGTCAATCCCCAGTTAAATAATATTCAACGCGCAGGTAAAACTAAGCAATTAGAACCTAAAGCCATAGATGTATTAGTGCACCTGTGCTTGCAAAAAGGTGAAATAGTCACCAGCGATGAACTATTAGATCATTGTTGGAAAAACATTGAAATTGGCGATAATCCACTGCATAAAATAATTACTCAATTGCGAAAAGCCCTTGGCGACAAAGCAAGCGAGCCCGCTTATATAGAAACTATTCGCAAACGTGGCTACCGTATTATTGCAAAACTTGAGTTCCCATTGGCTGACGACATACTAACAACTGAAAACACGTGGCAAGGTGGTTCTCCCTTTTTAGGTCTAAGCGCATATAATCCAAGCGATACACACTTGTTTTTTGGCCGAAATAGGTCAATATCTACCTTACTTGAAACAATATCGGGCCAAGTTAACTGTGAGCGCGCATTTTGTTTAATCCTCGGCCCTAGTGGCACGGGTAAATCATCACTTGTTAATGCGGGTATATTGCCTAAATTACTTGATGAACGAGGCTATAACGGCATCGGAGTTCTTTCTTATTGTCAGCTCGATTTTGCAGATGTACATAAAAATAGGCTTTTTTTAGATTTAGCTTCTGCGTTGCTCGACTGGGATATAAACAATCAACCAGTATTTGAAGGTTTAAGCGCGCAAGTACTTGCTCAGCAGCTAGAGCACAGTATTGATGATGTCATCAATACCATAAAATCAGTGCTTAGCAAAACCTCTACACAACTCAACAAACCGCAATTATTTTTATTTATAGACCGTTTAGAAGTACTACTCTCCTCGCCACTATTTAGTAACGAAACACGTAGCCACTTTTTATCAATTATTGAGCGCTTAGCAACGTCTAAAGCAGTAATTGTATTTAGTGCGTGCAGAAACGATTTTTACCCTTTAGTGGTTGAGCAACCAAGCCTTATGGCTGGCAAAGCTAATGGCGCGCATTACGACTTAACACCACCGAACAGGCACGAACTTCAACAAATCATTCGCCTGCCTGCAATAACTGCTAATTTAACATTTTCAAACGATCCGCTTACCAAAACACCACTGGATGAAATATTGTGCACCGATACCGCCAACAATCCCGACGCATTACCTATGCTGCAATACACTCTACAAGAGCTGTATTTACAGCGCAGTGATAATAACGAGCTACTACACAGTGTTTACAAAAAGCTTGGCGGTATTGAGGGCGCGATAGGCAAAAAGGCAGAAGATATATTTATTGGCCTTAGCAACGAGCAACAACAGCAACTAAAAAGCGTGTTATCACATTTAATAACGCTAAACCCTGATGGTAAAACTATTACTAGCCGCGCAGCCCGCTGGAAGGCATTAACCAACGCCAGCCAAAAAGAGCTTGTACAAGCTATGGTCGATAGCCGCTTATTTGTATCGCACTTACAAAATGGCGAAGCCTGTTTTAGCCTTGCTCACGAGGCATTATTGCGTCAATGGCCGCGTGCAAAACAGTGGATAAGCGATCATAAAGATGCATTAGCAATAAAAAGTCGCTTACAACACCAAGCACAAAATTGGATAGATGAAGGTAAAAGTAGCGCTTACCTCCTTGCGCCAGGTAAACCGCTACAAGAAGCGCAGCTATTACTAAACGACAAACTGTTTAAATTAGATGATAACGAGTACGCTCTTATTAAAAGCTCTGTAAAAAAAACAAAAACAAAAATAAGAGTAAAGCGAGTTACCGTTGCTCTATTATGCTTGCTTACATTTACCGCGTCATTAATGAGCTTCACTAGCTTTAAAGCCCAACAACTTGCACAGCAAAAACGCCAAGAAGCCGAAAGCTTACTAGGGTTTATGGTAGGTGATTTTGCCGACAAACTACGCAGCGTTAAGCGTATGGACTTACTTGATGGCATTAGTAATAAAGCACTTGAGTATTTTACCAATCAAGTCGAGGAACCAAGCCCGCTATTTAACTTTAGCAGTCAACAAGCCGAATTTAAAAGTCGCTTTCAGTACGCGCAAACTCTGGAAGCCATGGGGGAAGTAGCCTATTCGCGTGGTAAAACTGATGAAGCCTTTACCGCCTTTGAAAACGCCCGCATCCGCCTTGAAGCATTATTAAAAATCCAGCCAAACAATTTAGAGCTACTCACGCTCGCAGGTGCCAATGCCTTTTGGCTCGGCCAGCTTCATTATGATGAAAGCGATTATGCTGCCACTGAGCCATTATTTAAAAAGTACCATTCATATAGCGAAACCATGTATTCGTTAGCACCGAATGATTTTAACTCTATTATGGAGTTATCGTATTCGCATAATTCGCTGGGATCTTTATACACAGAGAAATTTGACTACACAGCCGCGAAACAACGCTTTACAAAATCGCTGGCCCTTAAAAATAAAGCGCTTGAGCTTAAACCAAATAATAAAAACTTACTGCGTGATAAAGCGGATACCATCAGTTGGCTTGCAAAAACTGAAGGTAACTTAGGTAACTTTAATGTCGCAATGAATATGCTGGAAAATGCAGTTTCTGTGGTGAAAGAAATGGCTAATCACTACCCTGATGACGCCAGTCTTTTTTATATGTCAGCAAATATACATATGCAACAAAGTTATTTACTAAGTTATTTACCTGATAAAAAAATGGCCTATTTAAAAGCTCGCTTTGCGAATGAAATTATAAATGAGGCTTTAAAGCAAGATCCGGAAAATAATGAATTTCAACATATGTATTATCGCTCATTAGCGCAGTTGATAATGTTGTCTTATGACAAAAAGGTTGATCCAAGGACAGAAAAAATTATTAGCTTCTTAAAATCACAAGGTCTTAATAGTATCAATTCTATCAATACACAAATTAGTCTAATTCACTATTTTATTGACAGAAACTTCCCCCTTAAAGCGCAAGAGTTATTAACAACTCTTGAAAATAATGGTGAATATAAACGGTACATAACCAATAAAATGAAAAATAGAGATAACTTAGCCCTCATAAATATAAACCTACTCAAAGCTAAATTAGCTTCGACCAGCGAACAACGAGATCAATTTTGTGCAAGTGCGCTTAAATCAATTACTCAAACAGTAAAAGTAAACCAAAGCATTCACGTAAAATACCCTCTAGTACAAGCGTATACTTGCTTAAATAGAGCAAACGAGATACCAGTAATGACAGCAAGCCTAATAAAACTAGGCATTGCTGACTTTAAACTATAAATACAAAGGAAATAACATGAATACCACCTTAGAAAAAGTCGATTTTCAAATGCATATTGAGTTTAACGATAAAAAAGAAGCCGTTTTTAGCTATACAGAAAATGGTAAAGTCGTTGATGGCGGCGGTACAGTAAGAACCGAAACTGCTGGTACTTACACTTTAACTCCTGCAACAGTTGGGCTAGGCTTTTTTTTCACGGGAGCTACAATTACGAATAAAATCGGAACATGTGCCCAAGATTTCAGTTATGAACTTAGCGATAACCGCCAAGCAATCACCATTACCGATACAGCAAAAAACTCAGGTACTGCGTGTTTAATATTTAACGTTAAGTGTAATGATAAACCTTATTCAAGCCCTGACCCACAAGTTATAAATAAAAAAAAATTAATCAACAACGCTTAATTATTGATTTTCAAATTGTACGGGGCTGATTTTTCCCTGTGCAATTTATTTATAAACTAACTATCTTTTAGATAAGCACTGGCACACCTCAATAAAAACAAATGAAATCACAAGCTTAAAACAGAAGGTTACCGAAAGGTTTAAAAACCATAAATTGAATAAACTGCTAGACATCAAGTTTCATTAACAATAAAAATGAGCAACACCATGTCTAACAATAATGAAAATAGCAGAGAAGATAACACCGACAACGCTGTATCTGCATTAATGAGCAGCATTTCTAATTCCGTTAACAATGAAAAAATAAGCGCGATTATTAATGTTACTAATGTGATGGCCGATGCTATTTTTATTGTAAATGCTGAAGGGATTTTTGAGTCGGTAAATCCTGTTGCTGCAAAAATTTTTAATATGCAGCTTGAAGAAGTAATTGGTAAAAAATGGCAGTATTTTTTACATGAACAATACCGTGAAGACTACAACTACATGTTTGAAAGCTGGAAAAAAAATTATCAAACACCGCTTAATCATGGCCCTAAAGAAGTAAAAATAATTAAAGCAAATGGTAACTTTTTGGACGTAGAATTATCTGTTTCATGTTTGCCTGAATCAATTACAGGTAAGACACCACTCTTTATTTGTATAATGCATGACATTACTAAACACATAAAAAAATACAAAGCACTTGAAACAGTGGCAAAACTTGATCATTTAACAGGAATAGCAAACCGCTGTACACTCGAAAAAACAATGATCAAGAACTGGCAAGAAAGTATTATAAACAAACAACCTCTGAGTTTCATTTTAATTGATATTGATTTTTTTAAATTATTTAATGATAGCTTTGGGCATGTGAAAGGCGATAAATGCCTGCAAAAAGTAGCTCGTACAATTGAAGAATGCTTACCCTCTAAAGAGTGTTTAGTTGCTCGCTATGGCGGTGAAGAGTTTGCGGTCGTGTTGCCTCGCTCTCATATATCGAATGCTGAAATGATTGCAAAGCGTATTCAAGATAAAATTTTAGGTATTAATTTTAGAGATATTGGGTTACCACGCAATGTAAAAATAAGTGTAAGCCAAGGGCTTGCATGTGAATATAATAATCAATATAGAACATTTGAAGCTTTAATATCAGCTGCCGATACAGCACTGTACAGAGCAAAGTCAGAAGGTAGAAACAAACTATGTATTAGGTAATTAGATATTGGCCTAATTTATAGCTACCTATATTTATTAAGTTAGGCCTGTAATAAATTTAACTGCATCTTTCATCGTTAATTTTGGTGCATTCCTACCTTTTAGTAATCGACCAAATATATCGGCGCTGGTAATAAAACGCTTTTCGACGTTCCATACAAACATAACGTGTAGTACGCTAATACCTGCATTATTCTATAAAATAATCAATAGTAAAAATTATGACTTCAAAAGTCGTTATATTTTCCTATTAAAAAAGCTTATAAAAGCAATAAACTACCTAAACCTAAGAAGGTAACAAACCCAACAATATCGGTAACGGTAGTTAAAATTACCGAGCCAGATAACGCAGGATCTATTTTCATCTTGTCTAAAATAGACGGAATAACCACACCCGCTAGTGACGCAGCCACTAAATTTAATAATATAGCCACGGTAATCGTAATACTGAGCATAATGTCGCTAAACCATAAGAAAGTAAGTACGCCAATTACAAACGCCCACACCAATCCATTTACAGCGCCAACACGTAACTCTTTTTTAAGCAAAGCGCTACGGTTTGAATCTGTAACCTGCCCGAGTGCTAAACCTCGCACAATAACGGTTAATGTTTGACTACCTGCAATCCCTCCCATAGAAGCTACCACAGGCATTAATACTGCTAGCGCTACAACTTGTTCTATAGTTGCACCAAATAAACCAATAAACCACGACGCTAAAAAGGCAGTAGCTAAATTAATACCTAACCATATGCCACGGTTTTTAGCACTTTTTCGCACACTTGCGAACAGGTCTTCGTCTTCACGTAAACCACCAGCTTTAGCGGCTGCTTCATCAGCAATTTCTTGGCGTAATTCATAGGCTGAGGCAATGGTTAATCGGCCAAGTAATTTGTTATCAGCATTAACCACTGGCAGTGCCATTTTTTCACTGTGGATCACCACTTCTGCCGCTTCATATAAATCATCATCAGCATGAAGCGATGAAAAGTCATGATTTGCCAATGTCATTAAGTTATCGGTGTCGCTGGCTTTTATTAAATCATTTACCGCAACTTCACCTATTAAGCTACCCTTGCGGCTTGCTAAATAAATAACTTCACTGTATTGCGGTAAACCTTTATGTAGCAATTTTTTAGCGCTACCGGCTGTTAACTTCTCCGATACTTTTAAAAAGTCAAAACCTAACCAGTGCCCTAATTGTTCTGGCGGGTATTGCTGCGCTAAATCATATTGTTTGGTTTGCGCTTCATCAAGTTGCTTTTTTGCATACTCAACAAATCGCTCTGGTATTACTTCTTCAAGTTCTAGTAGCTCTTCTACATTAACTTCATCAAGAAGTTTAAAAGCCTCAGTATCTTCTAGTGTTTGCAGCAACCACAAACAACTATCGCCACTTAAATTAACAAAAATTTCGTGTTGAGTGTCTTCATCAAGTAACTGCCAAATTTCAAATCGATGTTCTTTTGGTATAGCCTCAAAAAGTAATGACAGTTGCTCTGTTGAAAGTGTTAACTGCGCATCTGCTAATAATCTATTCTTGCGTTCTGTTGTATCGCACTGCAATAAGTCATTTATGAGCTGTGGAAGTTGATCTACCGGATACTCTATCATCTTAAACCTTAAAATTTTAAAGCGCACATTATTTATAGTCTACTTGAACAATAAAAAATTGCAGAAAAAACGTGAACTTATTAAGCATGCGCAGGCTATTTTTGCTCATTGTATGGGCAAACTAAATGCAGCACTAATATTTATTTTAAAAAATAAAAAAAACATAAAAAGGAATTGTTTCTGAGGGATTAAACAACAAGTAAGTAAACCACAGGGATTACTTATAATAAAAAAAACCCATATTAGCTAGGCTAATATGGGCAAAATCATACAATGAATTAGGTGTTTTTAAATTGCGGTTTATGCTTTAAATTAAAGTCTATCAGTAATACTTCGTACTAAGTCAGAATCTACAAATTGAGTAATAAGTGCAGCGCCCCACGCATAGCCACGCTGTATTGGGTAACCTTTAAAAATCCAGCGTTTACGCACGTGATTAAAGCGCTCTAAATAGTCTTGCTTTTTTTGTGGTAGAGGTTGTTCACCCAATTTGTTCCATGCTTTATATACACCTGACATGTCAGAACCTCGCATAAAGCGTTGCAACCAACGTGGAAAGCGCGAAAAGCTAATAGTGGACTGAAAATCTATAAAATAAGGTTTATCGTCTGCGCCGCATAAAATATTACCCATATTACGCAAGTCTAAATGCACGATGCCTTTGCGGTGCATTTTTGCCACTTGACGTTCAAGCTCACTAAAAAAGCCGGCGGGTAGAGTTTTACCTTCATGAATTAAGGAGCGCAGTGGCGTCCCCTCAATATAGCCATAAGCAATAGCAATTGGCGATAATCTACAAAAGCGGTTAGCTACGGCATCAAGTTCAGCTAATCGACTCAAGCCTTTATATTCTTGATTTACCGATACTCGTGCAAATATTTTGCGGATAAACCACGGGCTTTGGCTAAAATCTTTAACAATTAAATCAAATTCATTATCTTTATATCGATACACAATCGCGTTAGCAAAACGCCCCTTATGAACAACACTTAAGTGATGTTGCATAAAAGTATGTTCTGGATATTGCTGCTGTAATTGTACTAACAAATTATTTTCAATCATAACAAACCTAACAAGATGATAACTTTAATTGCCTAGGCAACTATATTATCAAAGTTAGATTCTGCGCACAATCAGAACAATTAATTAGCACGCTAACTTTCTATTGAAACAGTATCGCTATTTTATTGATAATCTACTTTTAAGGCGAGTCTGGCAGTGAATCAAGATTATTTATAGCTTTGAATAGTAAGTCTATTATTTGGTTTTTTTCTGGCTCTGAAAAACCATTTAATGCTTGCGCATAGACTTCGTTCACTACAGGCATAATTTCAGGACAAAGCGCTTTACCTTTTTCACTTAAGCACAAAATAGTTGAGCGCTTATCAAGCTCACATTGCGTTTTAATGATGAGTCCTTTTTCTTCTAGTCGGTTTAATAATCGGCTCATAGCCCCCCGATCATAAACCATATACTCGCAAAGTCCTGCAAGCGTATTAACCGACTCTCTCGCAAGTAGTACAACCACAATATATTGCGCAGAAGTTAAATCCATAGGAAGGAGTTTAGCATCAACATGTGTTGCTAACCTTGAGCGCAAAAAAGACACTAAACGCCCCAAGTCTTGTTCAGGTGCTAGCTCTTCTCGAGTGCAACGTTTAATTGAAGGTATATTTTGCATGGCTATTCACTATGTAGGTATATTGCATGCTGATAGACTCTAACACATACAAAAAATTCAATATTTTTTATAAAAATCGCACACAAAAATAAAGCCGCAATCAGCGGCTTCTATTTTATAGCTAACGTTTTGTTAAATTTTAAATTGGCCTACTAAGTGTCCTAAGCTTTCACCACGCCCAGCTAAGTGCTGACTCACTGAGGATGTCGCTTTACCTGATTGCGTAAGTTCATTCACAATATCTTGGATTGCGAGCACATTACGGTTTATTTCTTCAGTTACACTACTTTGTTCTGTTGCGGCTGTAGCAATTTGTGTGCTCATATCATTAATTGCTGTCACAGAGCTTGTAACTGCTCCTAAACTTTCTGAAATGGCGCGTGATGATTCAACTGAGCGATTACAGCTTTGCTGACTCGCTTGCATCGCATCAACCGCAGCAGTCACTAAATGATGTAGCTCATTTAACATTTCACTAATTTCTAGCGTGCTAACCTGAGTACGACTAGCTAAACTTCTCACTTCATCGGCAACAACCGCAAAGCCGCGGCCTTGTTCGCCAGCTCTTGCAGCTTCAATAGCGGCATTAAGCGCTAGTAAGTTTGTTTGTTCAGCAATTCCACCGATAACACTCAATACACTATTAATTTTTTTAGATTGCTCACTTAATGAATCAACCTGCTCAGCGGCAACATTTATCTCACTCATTAAATTTGAGACTTCATTTAATGATAGATCCACACATTCTTGTGCTTTGGCAACTTCTTGTGTTGCATTTTGAGTTGAACTAGCCACCTGAGTTGTATTTTGTGCTACTTCATGTGATGTCGCTGACATTTCGGTAATCGCTGTCGCAACAAGTTCGGTTTCGTGATTATGGTTTAATAACTGCCCTTCAATAAGCTTCGTTTGCGTGTTTATATCATTTGATGCTGTTTTAACATCATCAGTGACATCAGCCACACTTGTAATAATACTCTGCAACTTACTGACAAATACATTAAATGATTCACCTAATTGACCTATTTCATCTTTACCATGAACTATTAATCGTTTTGTTAAATCACCTTCACCTTTTGCTATATCATCCAGGTTTTGCGCCATAACCTGTATTCGATTAACAATTCGAGTTGCAGCAAAAAGCACACAAATAACAGCTAACACAACCCAGAAAAAAGCGACGATAATTAATGTAGTTAATTTTTCAGATTCGTATTCATCCATTGTGTTTTGATACTTGTCGAGCTCAGCATTTATATCATCCATATAAGCACCAGTACCAAGCATCCAGTTGGTACCCGGTACGATAGCCGCATAGCCTATTTTTTCAACCAGTTTAGTGGTGTTTGGTTTTTGAAAATGGTAATAAAATGCCCCACCACCTTTATTTGCTTGCTCAAGCAAACCGACGATAATTTTTTTACCATTTGGGTCGATCATATCTATTTTATTTTGACCTTCAATTGCATCACCTAATAATGCATGAAATATACTCACACCTTGAGTATCGTAAATGAAAAAGTAACCACCTTGTCCAAATGTTAAATTTCTGAGAGCTTTAGTAACATCATCTTTAGTACCTTTGGATAATTCATGGCGAATAATTTTGCTCCCTATTTCAACTTCAGTTCTTAATAAACTTTCTTTTTCAGCAATCAGTTTTGCTTTGAATGTATTAAAACTTTGTTGCTGATTTTTGAGTTCTAAATAATAAGAACTACCCATTAAACTAATCAAAAGCAGTAACAATGGTAAAATCGATAATAGTAATAGTTTATTTTTCAAACTTAAGTTGTTCATTATTTTTCCTTGTATAACGACAATAAACCCGACACTAAATTACATTATTAGTTTAATTAAATACAATGTAAAAAACACCAGATGACACAAGCAGGCATAAATCATTTTATTACAAAAAAAATAACATTTCCTTTCTATTATATAGAAAGGTATCAACTTTGCTTTTGTAAACACAACACCTATGTAACTATAAAATCAACGAAAACTAAAAGTATTTATCTTTATGGATTAAAGTATTTTTAATCTAGAATCGGTTCAATCTCGGCGATAGGTTTGTAATCTAGTGGCTAAGTAAAAATAAAGCAAAATTTCTACGTCATACCCACATCCTTTCTACATCAATTTGGACAACAAATAGTTAACAACTTCTAAAAAGAACTCAACGGGCAGTACATATTTGGTATTTATGCTGCGTTATTGTCTTTTTATGGGAAACAGCCATATTACACAAGCCCTGGCAAACACACTGCTGAAAATTCAACCATCAAAGTTAAGCACCCTGTGTATTAGTGTAGATATTAGATTCGAAAGCTGATGAAACTGTAGATACTTGAGTTTCATTAACATATAATCATCCTATATTACTAATACTAAATAATTAAAAACGGGTGAAGCGCTTTGAGCTATAGTTACAAATTAATTAAAATAAGCTACCTATGAAATATATTTTATATTTCATGCTGTTAGTTTCTGCATATGTTGTAGCGAAGCCTGTAAATAATAGTATAGCTTTTTACTACTCTGCGCCGATGCCATTAGCCGAAATGACCTTTTATTCTCGCGTTGTAGTACAGCCTGACCTTGTGACTGAGCACGAACTCAATTGGTTTAAACAGCGTAATATAGCTGTTTATGCTTATTTAAGTGTTGGTGAGTCGTTTATTGAAAGTGAGTCTTCACTAGCAGATAATCCTAACTGGAATAGTTATATTTCAGATTTAACATCTACTCATTGGCAACAACATGTACAAGATAGCGCAGCTACTTTAAAAGCACGAGGCTTCAGTGGATTATTTTTAGATACTTTAGACAGCTATCAACTTTTAGATAATAAGCACAGTAAATCAGAACAACAAAATGGTTTAGTCGCAATTATAAAGAATCTGTCTGGCACGTTTAATAAACACCTTATCCTTAACCGAGGCTTTGAGCTACTACCTGAACTTACCGATTTTGCCAATGATTTAGTGGCTGAAGGTTTGTATAGCCATTATAACCCAATCAATAATAGCTACAAACTAACCACCGAGAACGATCAAGCTTGGCTAAGCGCACAATTAAAAACAGCACAAAACTTAGGTTTTAAAGTACAAGTTATTGATTACGCGCAACCTGATAACCGCCTTGCTATGGCGCAAAAAATAAAACAAGCTGGCTTTACTCCTTGGGTAACTGATGGGCACTTACAAACATGGGGCACATCAACCATATCGCCAGTACCAAGGCGCATCCTAATTCCGTTCAACAGTAATGTAAAACCTCTCATTTACACTACCGTACATTTAAAGCTTGCGACCATGATTGAGTATTTGGGATATATTCCTGATTATGTTGATGTAGCCAAACGAGATTTACCGTTAGTAGATCCAAGTTTACATGCTGGTATTATTTCATGGACAAACAGCGATGCTTTTTACACCCCAACTATTACTAATTGGTTGGAAAGTAACTTAGGCGTTGTACCTGAGCTAATTATGGGTGAGCTACCGCAATCAACTAAACTATTACTTAACCTTGGTATTGAAGCGCTTAGCGTATTGCCTCCTGCCCCTTATGAACTAAATCATTTTACTACATGGCTAAAAGGCGAAGCGACAACATCGCCTGCGATAATTAAGCCCTACTTATTGAAATTAGCAACTGATGCCACCCCGCTTATCAATATAAAAGCGGCTGATGGAACTATAATAGTGCAGAGTACTAAAACAAAATATGGCGCGGTTGTTGTTGCACCTTGGCTTATAGATACCTTGCCAATGGAAGGTAGTAAATGGGTTATTGACCCACGTACACTACTCACCAAAGCAATGGGACTACCTCCGATTCTAGTGCCTGATACCACAACTGAAAGCGGTAGGCGTATGCTAACGCTGCATATAGATGGCGATGGCTTCACAAGCCCAGCACATTATGCAGGTAAACCATATTCTGCAGAAGTGATTCGCGATGAAATAATTAAGCGCTACAAACTCCCTTTGACCTCATCGGTTATTCAAGCTGATATTGAAAAAAGTGGCTTACATTCAAAACAAAGTGCCAAACTTGAAGGTATAGCGCGCAGTATTTTTAACCTGCCTTACGTAGAAGTTGCTTCGCATACTTATAGCCATCCGTATTTTTGGACAGCCCTTTCTGGGCAAAAAAAAATAGATGAAGACGACACCGATTACGGTTTTCATTTAGACGTGCCTGGCTACAACACAATTAGCCTTAAAAAAGAAATTACAGACTCGATAAAGTACATTAATGACAGACTTGCACCTAAAAATAAAAAAACAGTGATGATGTTATGGTCTGGTGATGCAACACCTGGCCCAAAAGCGCTTGAACTTGCCCGTGACGCTGGCGTATTAAATGTTAATGGCGGTAATACTGATGTAAATGCCGATAACCCTAGCCTTACACACATATCTCCTATCGGTCGCCCTGAGAGAGATTTGCTGTATCAAATTTACGCCCCCATATTAAATGAAAATGTTTACACAAACTTATGGCATGGCCCTTATTACGGCTTTAGACGCTTAACCGAAACATTCGAAATAACAGAAAAACCATATAGATTAAAACCATACACTATTTATTTTCATTTTTACTCAGGTGAAATCCCCGCGGGACTAGACGCACTAAAACACAATATAGATTATGTTTTAGCTAGGCCAAATACACCGGTACATTTGAGCCATTACGCAAAAGTAGCAAAAGATTTTTACTTTTCTGCACTTGCAAAAAACAGTAATAATGAATGGTTATTTAGCTCAAAATACATTCGTACTTTACGAATTCCTACTGATTTTGATATGCCAAACATTGCCCAAAGTGATGGTGTGTCAGGCGTTACTGAAAAAGGTGACTATATACACATTATTAATAACGTAGCCCGTCTTAGCTTTGAACACAGCAAAAATAGTAAAAAACCTTATTTAGCGTCTGCAAATGTTATTATTGATAATTGGCAAGTTAACGGACCTGTTAGCTTTAAAGCGTGGGTGCCTGCTTCGCTTGAATTAATTAATGCACGTTCTTGCGAATTTGTATCTAGCTTAGGAGAGCACTTTAAAGGTATTACACGCGCTAATGTGACGCACTTTAATCTACCAAAAGGTCTATTTTATGGCTATCTTAACTGCAACGGAGCTGCTTTATAATGAATACCAAAAAGCGTCCTCAGTTAATTTCTGTAAAAACAATATTAGCGGTATTAGTTGTAAGTTGTTTTGCACTTTATGCATTATTTCCTCATACCTTATTTTTTGAAGATGATGCACTTTCAAAAGATTATACTTTTGAAAAGTCATATCTTAATGCAGCGCTTAAAACAGAGCCTAACGACGAGAAGCTACGCGCAAAATTGGTTGAACTACATATAGAGCTTAGTGAGTATTCACAAGCTACTAACGAGCTTGAAAAACTACCAAGAGGTGAGCGCAAAGCAACTCTAGAAATAAAGCTGCTTTACTCATTATGGCTAGCAAACGGGGCTAAAGTTGACGATCGCTTTGAAGATCTATCTTTAAAAATAGGTGTTCATAAGCATTGGGACGAACAAATACTAGCTATTGCAAAAGCAATTGGGTTAAACGCAAAAGTTGCTCTGTACTATCAAAAAAATAAACAACCACTACTTGCAGCTGATTACTGGTTGAGCGCTGGCGAACCAGCCAAAGCTCTTGCTATTTATAAAACACATATAAATGCTGACATTGCAGCTAAAGCGATTGAGACTGCACTTGGCGCAAATAATCCGATACAAGCTTACGCCTGGTGGAAAACTTATGGTGACCAAGCTAATGTTAAGCGCACCCTTTATTTAGCTAACTTAGCTGGCAATACAGAAGATTCAGCTCAAGCCATTGAAAGTTTATTAAAAACTGAGCCAAATAACACCGAGTTCTTAACAAAAGCCATGCACCTGCGTTTAGCAAATGGGAATGCAAAAGGTGCTGAGCAATTACTCGCCATGCTATTACTACAAACTCCAAATGACAAAGAGCTACGCTTACTAAATTGGAAAATAAAGCGCTGGCAGAACAAACCTAAAGAAGCGCTTAAAGAGTTTAAATGGCTAATGTCGAACAGAGCTGTAACTCCAGCAATGCTTACTGACAGTGTTAATGACGCTGCGGCATTATATTTATACCAAGACGCCAACGATATATATGCATACAAAACACAAAACCGACAATTAAAAGGCAACGGCTTTGCTAAGTGGATGCAAACAAACGAATTTATAGGCAACACAAAACAAGAACTTAGTAATATTGACCGTTTTGAACAAATAAATGGTAAGAGTGCATTATCGCAATATTGGAAAGCGAAAGTACTTCACGATTCCGGAAATTTAAAAGCACTAAGAGCTTTATGGCCTAAATATAAAGGGCCTAAAAATGAAGAAGACTTACTTTGGATAGCTCGTGCATTTTGGCTTGAGGATGACTTTAAAACAGCATTGTCTATTTTAAAAAACAAGCAACAAAGTACTAATGGCGAATTTTGGACTGCACGAGTAGATATGGCAATGCGTGTTCAAGATAAAAAAGATGAGCTTTATGCTTTTGAGCAATTAAAAGCAATCAGCACACTAAGTGTTGGCGACACGCTTTATTACCAACAGCTGCGCTTTGAAGGACGGCCTCAAGAGCTTCTCGATTACCTGTGGGAAAGTGAGTCACTGACAGACCGCCAACTGATACAAATTGCATTATTAAGCACGCAAGTAAACGATGCTAAATCGGTTGCCCGCATTCACACTGAGCTTGATAAACAACGCTACAATAAAGCTCTCTACCCTGCTTGGGTTATTCTTTCAAATTGGTATCAAAATCAAAGTGATTTAAATTCGGCTTATACAACTCTAAACCGCGCCGCTAAATTAAGTGAATACGACCCCGATGTTGTACTCGCACAAGGTTGGTTAGCGCTACAAATGCACGACACTATAATGATCAGCCGTATTTTAACTCGCTATTCGGACAGCGATCCTACCTATGCGTGGATGCAGCTCTTAGCTAGCTTATCTGTTTATGATAAGTCATATAACAGTGCTTACTTTTATTTACGAAAACTAGCTGTTGCAGATCCAAGTGACTTAACAACACTGGTTAACTTAGCCGATGTAATGAAGCAGCTTGGTTATTATGCAAATGCTGCCGAGCTAAATCACTATTTATTACAGCATTTACCTAAAGATAAATACGCATACAGAGGCCTAATGTATCGCTGGGCAGGTGCAATGGCTGTTCCTCATTTAATGCAATTAAACACCATGGATGAGCTCGCGCCCGACACTATTGGTGAGCCTCAAGCAAACTGGTGGTTAGCACGTCGAGCTGCACAAAAGTTAGAACCTTGGCAAAAACTACAGCTTTATATGACCAACGGCGAGTTTAATAAAGTGAAACAACTAATAGCCAAAGGCTCACTAAGCAAATTAGATGAGCTAAACGCCATACTCTATTTGAAGCAGCCATACGCAACAATGCAGCGTTGGTACGAAGAGCTGACTGGTGAGCTTAACGAATCACAACTGAGTTTACTCAGAAATGCACGCGCATCCTATTTTAGAGCGCTTGAAATTAACCTATCGCCAGAAGCTGGTTTAAACAGCAGCCAGTACGATGTGAACGTTTATTTTCCTTATGCTAGTGGGCAATGGAAATTAAGTTTAAGTAATCAGCAAAACCTTGATAACAACGGATTGCTGTTTGCGATAGAAGATAAAATGACATTTGGTCGTTGGTATTTTGATGCAAAAATAGATTATCACCAAGGCAGCTTAGTCAGCCGGCAAGGTCTTAGTCTTGATTCTCGTTATCAATGGGATTCTCGTACTCAGGTGGGTTTAAAACTTGAATATAATGTTGAAAACCGCCAATCAGAAGCGCTACTTAGTTATGCTCAGCTAGATAAAGCCACGGCTTATGTTAACTACAACATTGATAATAGACAAAATGTGCAGCTTTCAGCAGCAGCGATGTCTTTTTCTCGAAGAGACGATGGTAGTTCACTCATTAATGGCCAAGAATATAATGCACGTTATCAGTACAGCATTTTAAAAGACCGCCCAATTTGGAACGCTTACTTTAGTGCGCAATGGCAAGACTTTGAGCGTGTAAATGCGTTAATAAACACAGAAACAAGGCCTCTAATAGTTGATCTTCAACCATTTAGACGCTTTGCACTAGGCACCTCATTTGCCTCAACGGGATCGTTAGAACCTCCATATTTAGGTACAAGCCCGTCATGGTTATTCGATATAAGTACTGGGTATCAAACGGTTACTGAGAACATTGATGTGTCGGTATCAAGCGGTGCTGGCTGGTCTATTTTAGGCGATGATTTATTTAAACTACAGCTGGGTTATCAAAGTAGTAATAAAGTGGGTAACTCAGATACACAATTACAATTAGGTTATTACGTACATTTTTAATGTTAGGAGAGAGTATGTTTCGTTTAATTATACCGTGTTTGGTATTACTATTATCAGCATGTACCACCAGCAGAGTTGCTGATGATGTAGAGCTTAGCCCTTCAAAAACTGTGGCATTAATGCCACTTGTTAATCATGCTCAAACACCGCTTGCAGGTGAGCGTGCTGAAGATATTTTAGCCAGCATTTGGCAACAAAATGAATTACCAACTCTTATACGTGCACCTCGCGTAAACAGCAAAGAGCTTCCACCGCTGGATGATCAATACCGTTTAAACAATGCTATGCAATGGTTAAGCACTCAACAAGCTGACTATGTACTAACAGGCAGCATTGAAGAATGGCGCTATAAAGCAGGGCTTGATGGCGAACCCGTTGTTGCACTTACATTATCACTCACTGAAAATGGACAAACAACCCCGATTTGGACAGGTACTATTGCTAAAAGTGGCTGGGGCCGAGATAGTATTGCTGCAACAGCACAAGATGTAATTGCTGATTTAATTTCGTACATAGAGGCTAGTGAGTGAAAACACATTTCCTTAGACCCAGAGAGGTTCCTGAGTTACAAATATGGGCTGAGATGGTTATATTTACCGTGCTTGCTTTAGGGCTGCCTGTATTATTTAACGCCGAAGATCCTTTTTGGACTGAGGGAGGCTTTTCGTGGCCAGTACTTGGCCCATTATTAGTTGCTTTGCGCTATGGTTTTTCAAAAGGTTTTATTAGCATTTTATGCTTACTTGTAGGGCAATTATTATTACTAAAAGTAACTATTTTATCTGCCCAAAGCGGGTTTAATATTAACGCGATGATTGGCTATATCATTGTTATTATGATTGCCGGCGAATTTAGAGATGTATGGGAGCGTACTAATCAAAAGCAAAGTATTCAGCTTGAGTACGTAACTGATCGTCTTGAAACGTTTACTCGTCAGTACCATTTAATTAGCTCATCTCACGATAGAATAGAACAAATGCTAGCTGGGCATACGTTAAGTTTACGTGAATCGCTACAAGCAGTAAGAACCTCTATCGGGTTACTAAAAGAAAGAAGACTTGATAGTGCGGCGCCAAAAATCATCGACTTATTTGTTGAGTACGGTTCGCTAGAGAGAGCGGGGTTATATAAAGTTGAAAACGATACCGTCTTAGAACCACCTCTTGCTTCTATAGGTAAAATGAGTCAAATAGCTAAAAACGATCCTCTTATATTTGCAATGCTCGAGGAGAAAGAATTAGTATCGGTAAAAGACGACAACGCAGTATCAGGTATAAGTAAATATCATATAGCAATCCCACTTATCGACGTAAACAATACTATTTATGGCGCTATTTTGGTTGAAAGAATACAATTTTTTGCACTCAAAAATACAACTCTAACATTACTTGCTGTAATGGCTGGGCATATTGGCGATTTACTTCGTCATGAAATAACAAACCCAGTAATGACTTATGAAGAGTCTCCATACTTTATTCGCCATATTAAACGCGCAAATAAAGAAGCAAAACGATACAACATTCCATCACAGCTACTAAAAATAAAAGCCAACAATATTACTGATAAATCGACTCAACTTATGAGTTATTTAAGTGAAGCCCGTCGTGGTTTAGACATTTATTTATATGATGATAAAAATCAGGTATTACTGCTATTAATGCCATTAGCTAATGAGCTTGAAAAAGCAGGCTTTATTGCCCGAATGAACACTTGGTGTAAAGAGCGCACTGGTTGCACTTTGGCTGAGCTTGATATTGTTATTGAGCAACAACTTGCACTACCAATAAGCTCAGATGACATAAAGAGATTGGTTTCACTTTCATGATTATAATTATTGTAGCAGCTATTTTAGGGTGTATTTGTCAGTACTTTGCACTAATAGAAGTACTGGAAACACCTAATTGGTTTTTAGCTATACTATTGCATGCTATTGCTAGCATCCTTTTTACTTTTGTTAGCTATTTCCTTATACCTAAAAAATATAAAACAACTCCTTATAGCTCTTTACTACTCATGTTTTTATTGTTGTTTACATTGCCTGTACTTGGAATTATAGGTGTTGTAGTAGCGCTTACGTTTGCTCTGTGTAAACCTCTCAAAAACGATGACATAGAAATTGAAGAGCATAAAATACCTGAGCTTCCTTTTGAAGCCAGAGCAATATCAGCAAACCCGACCTATTCTATAGGCGGACTTAAAGCAATTTTAAAGCACGCGAGTGAACCAAATAAACGTCTAAGTGCTGTAATGGCGGCTCGTCACATGAGTGACTCACAAGCTATTCCTATTTTAAAGCTAGCACTTAAAGATTTAGAAGATGATATTCGCCTACTCGCCTACTCAACCCTTGATGGTAAAGAAACCAAACTCAACGAAAAAATTAGTTTATATCAGCAAGAAATAGCCATTACGACTAAGCAGCCAAAGTTAAGTAATTTACAAAAACAACTAGCCGAACTTTATTGGGAACTAAGCTACTTAGGTTTAGCCCAAGGTGCTCTTCGAAAATACGTTTTAGAAAAAGCCGAAGTACTTGCATTGCAAAGTGTTGAGCACGTAAGAACACCTGCAACCTTTATATTTTTAGGGCGTATATCTTTAGCCTTAGACAAATACGAAATAGCCCATGAGTACTTACTCAAAGCAACTGAGTCGGGCATGGCAAGGCGTCATGTTCTACCTTATAAAGCCGAAGTTGCCTTCTGTATGCACAAGTTTGACGACTGTAAACGCTACTTAAAAGAACTCCCAGAACAACCTAAAGGCAGTGAATTACGTCATTTACAGGAGTATTGGCATGAGTAACAAAAATGCAGACATTTTACTGCTTTTAGAAGGTACTTACCCTTATGTGCGTGGTGGTGTATCTAGCTGGGTTCATCAAATAATTGAAGGGTTACCTCATTATAGCTTTGAGCTTGTTTTTATAGGTGGAGCGCCAGAGCATTATGGCGAGATTCAATATACCTTGCCTGAAAACGTTACCAAGCTGCATGTTCATTATTTAGTGGAAAATGACACTTCTGAAATAAAAGGTAAGCACGGGGTTAAATATAAAAAAGAACTCTTTGATTTTTGGCAGCAACTACAAAATTATTTTAGAGATTGTAACGAGCCAATTCCGACTGAATTATTAAAGTTTGCATTTGAAACTTTGGCGAAAAAAGATGGTATTAATGAAGCCGACTTTTTATATAGTGAATCTTCATGGCAAGTACTCACTAATTACTATTCAACTTTTTGTGATGAATCCTCTTTTATTGACTTCTTTTGGTCATACCGCAATTTATATAAACCGCTATTTAAAATAGCCGAAATTGCACGAGGGCTCCCTAAAGTTAAACTTATTCACTCAATATCTACCGGGTATGCGGGTATTTTAGGATCTGGCGCCAGTGTAATAAGTAATACTCCTTTTTTGTTGACCGAGCATGGCATTTACACTAAAGAGAGAAAAATAGATCTTATTCAAGCCAGTTGGATCAAAGAGTCTGAACAAAGCCTAGGTAAAAACTTAAATACCGAGATGGGCTTTATTCGCCGAATGTGGATCAGCTTTTTTGAGCAAATTGGCCGAACAACATATCAAGAAGCAGATAAGATAATTTCGCTATACGATGGTAACAGACAGCGCCAAATAAAAGATGGTGCAGCACCAGAAAAAGCATTTGTTGTACCTAATGGCATTAAAACGATGCGCTTTATTGAAGCGCTTGATCAGCGTCCAAAACAGATACCACCGGTTGTTGGATTAATTGGACGTGTAGTGCCTATAAAAGACATTAAAACCTTTATACGTGCGATTAAAGAAGCGCAATCGATATTACCAGAGGTCGAAGGCTGGATTATCGGCCCTTTCGAAGAAGACCCACAATACTACAAAGAGTGTGAGCTACTGGTAGGCAGCCTTGATTTACAAAATAGTGTTAGGTTTTTAGGTATGCAAGATATTACCAAAATTTTGCCTAAGCTCGGAATTGTAGCTTTAACCTCGATTTCTGAAGCGCAGCCTTTAGTGCTTTTAGAAGCAATGGCGGCCGGTGTGCCTGTACTTGCTAGTGATGTTGGCTCGTGCCGCGAAATAATCGAAGGCGGAACTGATGAAGATAAAGCGTTAGGTAAAGCCGGTGAAGTTGTCCCAATTGCTTCTCCGAGCGAAACAGCAAAGCAAATATCAACCATGCTAACAAATGAGCAAGCTTGGCTTGAGTATCAAAAAAATGGTTTAGACCGCGTACAAAAACTTTATGACGAGAGCCACATGTTTGCCCGTTACGATAAACTTTATAAGGATACAATAGCATGGCTGGAATAGGTTTTGAGATACGGAAAATTCTCAAAAAAAATACCCTGCTCTCAGTTTTTGAAGCATACGGCTACGCAGGTTTAATAGGCTCGGGCCCCTGGCTGCTCTCTATTGTAGCGTTAATGCTAATTGGTATTTTAAGTTTAGGGATTGTATTACCTAAAGTACTTATTATTCAATTTTTAACGCTTGTTACCTACATGATGGCCGCCTCACTTATTTTAACGGGTGGCTTGCAGTTATTACTAACTCGGTTTATTGCCGATTTGTTTTTTCAAAAAGAAGAGGCAAAAGTACTCCCTAATTTACTTGGTGCACAGCTTATAACAACAATAGCCGCGCTATTAGTCGGCTTAGCGGTTTGGCCCATGCTCCCTATACCCGTTGTTACTAAGATTATAATTTTAGGTGCCTTTGTAAGCTTATGTAATCAGTGGCTTGGCGCTATTTTTTTATCGGGTATGAAAGAATACCGGTTAATTTTAATAACCATGCTAAGTGGTTACGCCTTTATGGTATTACTTGCATATTTATTAAGAGACTGGCAGTTAGATGGCTTATTTTTTGCGTTTTTTGCAGGCGAAGCTCTGCTCTTTTTTAGCTTTTTATTCATGATTATTCGCCGTTATCCTGGTGAAAAACTTATAAGCTTTGACTTTTTAAGCAATAAAAAAGTGTATTACAGCCTATTCTTTTGTGGTCTGTTTTATAACATTGGTGTGTGGGCTGATAAAATCATTTTTTGGTATTCACCAAGCACATCAATTCAAATTATTGGCACGTTAAGAGCTAGCCCAATTTACGACTTACCTATATTTTTAGCCTATTTGTCTATTATTCCCGGTATGGCAGTATTTTTAGTAAAAATGGAAACCGACTTTGTAGAAGAATACGACCGTTTTTACACAGCTATTAGAGAGGGATCATCGTTAGAAGAAATTTACTATTTAAAAGACAATATGATCCAAACCGCTCGCTCTGGACTTTACGACATATTTAAAATTCAAGGCATAACCGTGGCTTGCTTATTGTTATGGGGCGAGCAAATACTTAACTTTATCGGTATTGATCCAAACTATAAAACGCTTTTATTTATTGACGTAGTTGGTGTAGGTGTACAAGTTATATTTTTGTCTATTTTAAATATTTTATTTTATTTAGATAAACGCTCAACCGTGCTGTTTTTAGCCGGGCTATTTTTGGTAATAAACGTTGTTTTAACATTGCTATCAATTGCTTTAGGGCCACAGTTTTATGGTTATGGCTTTGCATTAGCCACTATAATTACCTCTGTTGCTGGGCTATTTTGGCTTTCTAAACAATTTGAAGATTTAGAATATGAAACGTTTATGCTGCAATAGCGTGTTGTGTATTTAATGGGAACTGTATAGACTAAATTAACACTACATCTATGTAATAAAAACTTATTATCAAAGGAAGTATTCTATGGAAAAGGGAATTACAATACGTTTTAATATCTTGGCAACGATAGCTCTATGGACGATAAGCTTAGTTTTTGCGTTAACTAATTTTGAAGTAGGAAGTACATACGAATCAAATGCCCTCATAGATATATATATTGACTCTCTGATTGTAAAAATGACATTACTTTTAGCGACATGGATCGCAAGTGCATTGATTTTGTCGAAGGTATTTAACGAAATTTGGAATCGTTTGCTTTCAGATATTTTTAATGTTCGCCAAATTAATTTTAGCGAATCGTACGCACTTAGCATCTTAATGACGTGGGCGTTGTTATCTTAATGCTATTAGCTTTTGATAAGCTAGTCTCAAAAAGTGTTAGTAACAAGAGTTTTACCAACACTTTTTAAGTACGCTAAGTAATAATTGCGCCAATATATTTATTAATATAGCTACTTGCTCACCCAGCGCGCTTTAAAACCACGTGTATCAACATGAATAAATGCCCCTCTGTGCGACTTAGGCCCATAAACACCTAAGCCACCTAGTAAACCTTTAAATGACTCTCGTCTAGCTAACGACTCAACTGTATTTGCCATCGCTTTAGCATCCCCTATTGAATGCTTACCGTCGTTATTTATGTCATCCATGCGGTAGTTACCATCGTTATCTATAAAAATATCGGCAGCATCACCAAATACATGTCGACTAAGTTTTACATTGCCAATTGATTTATTGTAGTAGGGAGTTCTATAACCGCTCATAACCACCATGTTACTAATCGGTATACCTTCTAAAACCAGCTCTTTGCGTATTTTTTCTAGTTTAAGTAGTAACTTATTTTGTAAAAATACATACTTTGGGTGCTTACTTCGCTGCTTACTAACAAACTCTTTTAGTGAAAAGTGAGGTGAAATTTTTACGTTTTCATTTTCAGGCGTCACCTCAACAAATCCATCGGGCACTATGTAATGAGCAGTGTCTTTAATCTGCGAAGGTTTAGGGTAGTGGCCAATATGGTAATACTTGAGCTTTCCTCCTTCAACGTTGTCTGCGGGTACTTTTACAAAAACGTTGATTTTCATACGCTGCTTTTTATCGGGCGACTCAATAATTACCGTTGTTAAACCAGACTCTTTGGGTGCTTGCCATTGCCAACGGTTGGTGTCTGTAAGCTTCGATTTACCTTGAGTGTTAATTAGCGTGTAGGCATTTTTTGATTGCGCAAAAAGCACTTCAAACTCAACCTGCTCTTGGGGCATTACAAATAGCGAAAACACGGAGTACGGCATAACTATATCGTTAATTTTTAGGCTAAATTCTGCATCTTCAAAGTTAGCTTTATTTTTTATGTCAACCACTTGATGCGCAGCCTTTACAGGCGCTTCAGCAAATACACTGTTGCTAAATATAAGTGTGAATATGGCGATAGAAATATAATGAATAAATTGCATAAACCCTCTCATTATTTATTTTTTAACAAAGCAGCAATTACCGACTGTTTACTATTTTTTAAAAGTGCTTTTTTATCACGTTGATAAATATCATCTCTAAAGTTAACCAGTTGGTTTTCGTCAACCCAAGCAGTCCAATAGACTAAATGAATAGGTAGAGGCTCATCTAAATGAAACGTTTGAGTACTGTTTTGAGTACGAGCGCTGTCTATATGATTAAGTGTTTGTGCCTCTCCTTCGTGCTTAATGATCTCACGCGCTAACGAAAAGGGTTGCTCTATTCTTATACAGCCATGCGATAAAGCGCGATCTGATTGGTTAAAACGCTGCTTTGCTGGTGTATCGTGAACATAAATTGCTTCAGCGTTAGGGAATAAATACTTAACCTCCCCTAGAGGGTTTTGGCTCCCTGCTCGTTTTACTAAAAAGTGATCAAATTGGTACGGCTTAATAGCATCCCAATCAATATTGTTAGGATTAACAGTTTGCGAGTCTAGATAACTGTTTTTTCTAATTTCAATATTATTTTTTACAAGGTAGTCAGGATCTTCGGCTACCTTTGGTGCAATTTCTTTGGTGGCAATTGAGGTGGGTATACGCCATTCAGGATTAACTACAAACTTTTCTATTTCGTCGCTAAATGCAGGTGTTTCCCAACTTGGTTTACCTACAATTACGTTATTTTTTAATTTTACGTCGCCCGCTTTTACAAATCGTAAGCTGTATTCTGGAATATTTACATACACATATTGCTCATCACTTGCGCCTGCAAAGTTAGTTACTCTATAAAAGTTAAGTTTTAACTTATCAAGCTTTTGTTTTGCGGGAATGTTAAGCGCTGCAAAGGTGCGCTTACCTACTCGACCATCAACTTTTAAACCATGACGGCTTTGAAATTGCTTAACAGCTTGCTCTATATCTTTATCAAACATGCATATAGCTTCGTCGCAAACATTACTTTTTAAGTCACGCTCTTGATATAAACGCTGCGCAAGTAAGCTCACCTCTTTACTGTTACTGCCTAACTCAAGTAATTCATCGTTATATAAGTGTGTAAAACCACCGTTGTTAACTATTTCTTGATACCAATTAATCGCTTTTTCTGTACGTTCAATTAACCGCGCTGAATATTGATCAAAGTAATAGCTATCATGAGCTTGCATGTACTTTTGCGAGTTGTAAGTAGTTAGTGAAGAGTTAGCAAGAACCACACTCTCAAGCTCATTTGCAGCAAGTGTTGGTGCTGAACATAAGCCGCTTATGCTAATAAACAATGCAGTTTTTAAAGTTAAACGCTTTGCTTTTGTAAACGCTAGATTTGAAAATGACCCCTTCACTGTGTACCTCCTCGCTAAATATCGTTGATAAATGCTTATGTACTTACCACTAAGTAGTACTTTGGAGGTGCAACGGTAATGCCAAATTAAAAAAACAAACTAAACCATTGAAAGTTAGTGGTTTTTTAAGTTTCGTGTTTTATACGTAAATAAATTAGATGAGTAAATATGTAATTAATATGCCCAAGTGTGTAAAGTTGCTATGGCAATTAATCGTTTAAAAAAGCTAAAAAACCGCGCTCATAACGACTCAAATACTTCGTTTTTCGTGGTAATGAAAGCGACTCTCTCCATGCGGTTTGAGTATCTTCATCTTCTTTACACAGCGTAATTAAATCGGGATGCACATACGATTTACGTGCTATAGCGGGGGTATTACCGAGTTGCTCGGAGACACTATCAAGCATGTTTTTTAAAGTAAGCGCTCCTTTGGCTTTAACTAATTGCTTAAATGCAATCACGCTTGCTCGCCAAGTTCTAAAGTGTTTTGCACTAAACTCCTCACCCATTATCTGCTGAATGTACTGATTTATTTCACTTGATGTAACATTAGTGCGCTCACCCTCATTTATATACTGAAATAAATGCTGGCCAGGCAAATCTTGTAAGTCTTTTAATACATAACTAAGCACTCTATCGGTTATGTTTACTTCACGATCCTTGCCTGATTTAGCCCGATACTTTAGCTGAATATTTTTGCCCGTGAGTTTTGCATGGCGTGTGCGTAGTGTTGTGGCGCCAAAGCTTTTATTTTGCTTTACGTTACGCTCGTTACCTACCCTAAGCGCTCCTAAATCCATAAGCCTTACGACTGCCGCTAAAGTACGTTCAATATTAAGCTCATCACCTTGTAAATCTGTTTCTAAACGCGACCTTAACAAAGGTAGTTTATTACCAAATACTCCACATGCTTGGTATTTTTTTGCCTCTTGTTGCGCTCTAAATTCAGGATGATAGCGGTATTGTTTACGTCCCTTACTATCAAATCCTGTCGCTAAAATATGCCCATTTTCTTCTGGGCAAAACCAAGCGCTTTTATAGGCAGGTGGAAACGCCAATCCATTCAAACGATCAATTACATTTTGCTCCTTTATTTGCTTACCGATTGGATCAAAATAAAGCCAGCTTTTATGCTTTAGTTTGCGAGTGATCCCTGGCAGATTATCGTCAACGTAAATTAGCTTCATTTACCCTCCTATTATATTTAAAGCATACGTCTAAATATAAAATGTACCATTTTAAAATAACCTTAAACTGAACAATATTATTGATATATAATCAAAAAACCAGAAAAATACATATTATATTCGTTAGTTTAATAACGCTTATACCCCCCTTAACTGGGTGTGCTGTTAAAAAGGAGCATTCAATGGCTTTTGATTATGGATCGATTGATCTTGGACTAAAAAACCCCTTTAAATTAGAAGGAAAAGTTACAGCATTAAGAGGGCTTGTAGAAACTGTCGTTGGTTTGAGTTTACTGGTGATCGCCGCAGGCTCGGTAAAAGAAGATGCAACTGCTGGTTGGATTTTAATGATATTTGGCATGCTTATTTTAGCAATGGGCATACGCTCTTTATCATCGGGGATTTACGCTACCCTCAAGTATTTTGTAGGCAGAAACCACCCAACGTCGTTAGCTTATAATTTCAGTAAATCAGAAAGCTCAACTGCACAAGAAGAGAAAAAAGAGGTAGCCTATTCAGCTCAATCTCTTGAAGAAATGCTAGTTGGTCGTAAAAACAGTACATTTAAAGAACCCAACGGCTTTTTATCTCGCTTGTTACACAGCCTAATCCCTAAGCTTTTATTTTTACCTTATCCTATTCGTAACATTGCTCAGCGCTTATTTGGCTCATGGGTCAGCACACTAGTTGCCCTTGTCGCTTATGCACTTGTGGCATTTGTGTCTCTATCTGGTTTTACTGGTGAAGCCGGTGAATTAGCTTTTCCTGTATACAGTGCCATATTGATGTTTTATGTGCTTTTTTCTTGGCGCTCTTCAGGCAAACCTATTTCGCGTAATGCAGAAAAAAATATCGAAGCTTTAGGTACTGGCGCACTTGCTAAGATTATTTCTTTGTCGTTTATTTTACCTGTTGTTATTGGCCTTTCTATGTCGTGGTTAATGCAAGAGCAGCATATAAGTAAATCGCAAATTGATAGCTGGTTAGAACAATTACCTAGCTTACATGCAGGCTTATATTTAGTGGCTATTATTGTATTGGCTACTCTTAGCTGTGCACTTGTTTTTGTAATGATAAAAGCACGTTTAAATTCGGTAACGCCTACAGCTGAAGTATCAGAACTTCGTGAGAATTGGCAAGAGTCTGTTCATCCAGATGAAATATTTATAAACCTTGATAACCTAGTAATGGCTAATCGCCGCTATAAAGAGGTTCCAAATAGAGTTTACCGCGAATTAGATCCTAAACTACAAGAGCAAATAGAAGGTAAAGGCGGCTTTAAAGGTGAAATGATCCAAGAGATTCAACCTAAATTACATCCTATGGATTTAGGTAAAAACTTCTCACTTGCCCGTTTGCTTGCTTTATTAAGCGGTAATTTACTTTATATAGTAGCACTCACATTCACTGTACTTTTTGCCTACTCGCTTATTAGTATTTACCACTATGTTGATGCCGCAAACATAAATACTATTGAGCAAGCATTTGATAATCAGCACATTATTCAATTTAGTGAACTACTTATGACAAGTTTTCACTTTTTACTAATAGGTATACTTATAAAAGCTTTTGCTCAGTTACTTATTAATAATGCACACCTGTTTTTTGCCGAAATGCAATTTGAGTCATTACTTGTGTACTTTAAATGTGAAGGTACTTTTACTGAATCGAAAATTTCAACGGGTACAGGTATTCATGACAGTACTCGCTCTGAAAACACATTAGTGCGCAGTAGTATAACGCCTTGGATTATTGTATCTCGTGTTATTTCTACAACGTTTGCAGCAACAGGTATGAAAAACCTAGAGCACCCTCGCCATATTATGGAAATGCATAAAGACGAAGGCCAATTACAGGCTATTAAAAATGACGTAATTGCGTTTTTGAAAGACCGCGAATCTATTGCTTCAATTACGAGTGAACGCGATTTAGGTAACGCGTCGCAAATACATCAGCTAAACCAACAAACCCGTGCGATGCCTACTCAGCAAGCTATCACGAAAGATGACGAGGAAGCTGCGGGTTACCTCAGACAAGAAGAAAATTTATCTGGCGAACCTAAAGCCTAAGTAAACGTTACAAATAATGCCACCTTGTAAATAAGGTGGCATTTTTTTATGCCTCAATTAACTTTATTACCTCTTTTATACTCAACAACATGATTAATACTGTATTAGTGCACAAAGCCCTTGCTTTATACGCTAAAACCCAAATAATAACGTATTAACCACAGGGTAGAATGAGGAAAATGAGTTACATACTAACCACCCAATGTGCCGATGATGTAGGCTTAATAGCCAAAATTACAGGCCTGTGTCATGAACACAATTTAAACATTACACGTAATAACGAATTTGTAGATAAAGATGCAAAACGCTTTTTTATGCGCACAGAACTAACTGGTGAACCTCAAAGCGACTTTTTAGATAAGTTAGAAGCACTATTACCAAAAGGCGCTCAGCTTACTTTACATAATGGCGCTAAAACAAAAGTAGTTTTACTCGCCACTAAAGAGGCGCACTGTTTAGGCACTGTGTTGCTTAAGCAATTTGAGCAAGCATTAAATATTGAAGTATTAGCTGTAATAGCTAACTACCCTGATTTAGAGCCCTTAGCAAAAGGTTTTGATGTACCTTTTCATGTTGTATCGCATGTAGGCTTAACTCGCGCAGAGCACGATAAACAAGTAGGTGATGTTATTGCCTCCTACAACCCAGATATTATTGGCTTAGCTAAATACATGCGTATTTTAAGTCCTGAGTTTGTTGGCCGTTTTGAAAATAAAATCATCAATATTCATCATTCATTTTTGCCTGCCTTTATTGGCGCAAAGCCTTATCATCAAGCATTTGATCGCGGCGTAAAAATCATTGGTGCTACAGCTCACTTTGTAAACAACGAGCTAGATGAAGGCCCAATTATTTTGCAGGACGTAACCAACGTAACGCATGCAAATACCGCCGAAATGATGGCTAAAATGGGTAAAGACGTAGAAAAAACCGTATTTAGCAAGGCCCTACAACTGGCCTCAGAGCATAAGCTATTTATTAATGGTAATAAAACCGTGGTGTTTAGTTAAGCTAGAATAAGTGCTTAGCAGAGTAATCAATGACATTTGCGTTGTTTAGGGGCTATATAGCCCTTAAACTGCTCCATCCGTGCTTTAAGTTAATAAGTATATTTCTATGTAGGATAAAAAAGCATTACCCCATTTTCGCTTTTTATAAATACTATATTTATTGAACACTCGTACTAAAAAAATATAGAAAAAGCACCTTTGTATATTATTAGTTTTACAAAAGTGCATACTCATTATTGCCAATAAGGTTCAATATCAAATGAAGCTAAACGGCTTTGCTCCATAGCACTTACTAAATATTGAGATTTTTGTTCAAGCCAGGATTGAATTTTCGCAAGTTGCTCATCTTCTTGCCCAGCACATAATTGTTTAAGATACTCCAGAGTACTTAATTCATATATACCATGAAAAATATCCAGCCACGGCAATCGAAACTCTAAGCGCTCCTCTTTATCAAATAAAGAGCCTAAACAACTACCACTTAATAAGCTATTTTCAAGCTGCGTACGCAAATTTAAATATGCTGTTACATCAAGCTTTTTTTCTTTAGGTAACAGCTCATGGAGGTTCTTCCAATCTTTATTGAAAAGCCTACTAGCAATTGACGAGACACTTTGTTGCGCTGCTTGCAGCTCAATTTGCCCCCAATATTTACGCCATTGCTTATCTATTAACCATGTCGTTAGCGAAAGTAATAAACGGTTATAACGAGCGCTATGAAACAATGTATTTATGTCGTCTATACTTGGCTGTAACTCTTTTAAGTCACCAATAACCTGTGTAAGAGCTGGTGCGGAATTTATTTTTTTATAAAATGCGTGACGTTTTGATGTATACGTTTTCAGTTGGATCGCATTTTCCACCCACGCCAATTCACTTAACAACCATTTAAGCTCAGTGCGAAGGTGTTCAGTACTTTCTTTAGACACTATATCGTTATATAACCAAAATGTATGGCGAATCAAGCTGACACCATCGGTAACCCGTTTGAGCGTTTTTAAGCTTGGTTTATCAAAGTAGCACTGCTCATGTTTTTGTACAAAACGAATTCCAAAGTTCATCGCCTCAATTAAAGCATGTTCTTGGCTGGCAGAGCTTGGTAATTTTACAAAACCAATCGACTTACTTGGCTTCAAAGGGTTTTCATCGGCAAGACGATAACCTCGTGCTGCTTTTGAATACAAACCTAGACGAATGCAATTTTGGCTAACAAGTTTATCGGCTAGGGCAAACAGTTCATAACGGCTACCTTCTACCAATTCAATTTCAAGCTCACTAATAACCTCAGTTTTTCCAGCTGCAGCGATCTCGCCTTTATCAAGTACAACCTCAATTTTAGCACCACTTTCTGTTTCTATTAGCCAGGTTCGACGAATAAAGTTAGTGCTAAATATTGGATATAAATGTTTGGAAATTGCATTTACTTGCATGCCATGAGGCCAAATACCTTCATTAAACGCCATTAAATTCGGGCGGTTTGATTCAATCGGTAAATTGTACTCAGGACGTTGGTGCAAGCCACCAACAACTTCACCGGCAAGCTTTATCGTTTGCTCACATTGACTGTCAGAACAACGAGTTCTAAAGCCAATATCAAGCGCCCGAAGTTCACGATTAGGTGTATCGTAGTATGCATTTTGTAAACTACGTGACGGTTTATTTTTAACCGTTTTTGCAAATTGAGTAATTAACGAGGGGATCAGTGGAATTACGACATCTGATACCAAAAATTTCAGTTCTATCTCAGTATCCATTCGGTCTGCGGATTACCTTTAAAATAAATAAGTGCTCAAAATAAACAAAGCGACTTCACAATGCAAATTTTTTAATCTTATTTCCCTTTTCATATACCCTACAGTTACAATATCAGCCTTGCTATTAGGCTACTTAATCCATACTATCTAAGTACTTATGTGAAACAAAATTACGTTCATAACGGACAAAGTTATATCAACAAGGTAGATAAATGCTAAAACATTGTTTATTAGGGCTACTTTTAACGGCCACAACATTTATGAGTTATGCACAAGAAGCTCAAACAAATTCAACTGATGCTAAAACTGCTTATATTATCGATGATTTGTATACATTTATGCGCTCAGGTGCAAGTAAAAGCCATCGATTACTAGGCTCTGTAAATGCGGGAGCAAAGTTAACTATATTATCTGCTGAAGAAAACGGATTTGTTAAAGTTAAAGATGATAAGGGCCGTGAAGGTTGGATAGAAACTAAGTTTGTTACTGAAACGCCAGGCCTGCATCAACAATATAATGAACTTAGTAGCGAAATAAGTAGTATCCAAGAAAAGCTTCGTCAAGCACAAATAGAATTACCGCAGCTACAAGAGCAAAATCAGATACTAACAAACCAAAACAAGCAACTATCAGAGCAAATTACTAAGTTAAAAGAAACGTTAACACAAGAGCGAGCGAAAAAAGAGGCAACTAGTTCTGAGGAGAAAAGGCAATTGCTTACATACGGCGGTGCCATAGCATTTTTAGGTTTATTTTTAGGTATTATTTTAACTATTGTTCTTTCTCGACGTAAACGTTACGAGGGCTGGGCGTAACTAAAATTAATTGATGCAAGATTAAAATCATCTATCACTGAGTCTTGCATCAATTGGTGATCAAATATCAATCAGTAACCCTTCGTCCTTTTTAATCTTTTCGATCACCATATAAGTATGATGAGTGCCCACCCCGGGAATATCTACTAAGTCGCCAAGAACTTGTCTATATTCTTCCATATTAGAAACGCGAATTTTTAATAAATAATCATAGCCCCCTGCAACCATGTCACACTCGACGACTTGCTCTATCTTTAATATATGTTCTCTGAATACTTTAAATACAGGAGTATTTGAAGCAACAAGTGATACTTGAACATGCGCTACTAAGCTCTGATTAAGCTTCGCTTCGCTAAGCTTGGCGTAGTAGCCTTCAATATAGCCTTCTTGCTCTAGACGCTTTACACGATCAAGGCATGGGCTGGCACTTAAATTAACCTGTTTTGCAAGGTTAACATTAGAAATTCTGCCGTTCTTTTGGAGAACGTCTAATATTGCTAAATCGATACGATCAAGCATGCGTAATCTATTTGGAATGCTCATAACAGAATTTTATGCGGATAAGTTAAATTTATACCCTGTAAATTATCGTAAATCGTGAAATTTAACCAGCATATTCTGCTGAATTTTATTTAGAATGCACTCACAATATCACTGGTAATTTATTGGTAATTAACTTTACTTTAAATCTTAACACTCCTGAGGGTTGCTTATGTTATTCAACGGCGATTTAACAACGACTTGTCCTATTAGACAAAGAATCCGTGACTTTTACCGCATCGATGAAAATGCGGTTATTGATCATATTTTACCGCTTGCTGAGGTTGGCGTAAAAGCACGAAGCCGTGCGTGGGAAAGGGCCCGTCAGATTGTTTTAAACATACGTAAAGACCAAGATGGTCAAAGCGGTGTTGATGCACTTTTAAACGAATTTTCACTTTCAAGTGAAGAAGGCGTTGTACTAATGTGTTTGGCCGAAGCATTGCTTCGCGTACCAGATAAAGCAACTCAAGATGTGCTTATTCGCGACAAGCTAGCTAAAGGCGATTGGAGCTCTCACTTAGGAAGCAGCGATTCATTATTTGTAAACGCATCTTCTTGGGGATTATTAGTTACCGGTAAAATGGTTAACTACACAGACAAAACAAAAGAACAACAGTTTGGCATGCTTAAAAAGACCATTGGTCGCTTAGGCGAGCCTGTTATTCGTAAATCTGTAAACTTTGCTATGAAAATTATGGGTAAGCAATTCGTAATGGGCCGTACCATTGACGAAGCCATTGAACGTGCTGCCGAGACAGAGCAAAAAGGCTATGTATATTCTTACGATATGCTAGGGGAAGGCGCGCGCACCATGAAAGATGCCAAGCGTTACTTCGACAGCTACATGAACGCCATACATTCTATTGGTAAAGCAGCAAATGGCCGTGGTCCCATAAAAAGTCCAGGCATTTCAGTTAAACTATCTGCTATTCATCCTCGTTATGAGTTCACTCATAAAGAACGCGTAATGGCAGAAATTGTACCTAAACTTAAAGAACTTGCGCTGGCAGCTAAACAGTACGATATCGGTTTTACGGTAGATGCTGAGGAAGCAGACCGTTTAGATATTTCTTTAGATGTTATTGAAGCCGTATTTAGCGATGAAGAATTAGGTAACTGGCAAGGTTTTGGCCTAGCGGTTCAAGCTTATCAAAAGCGTGCTATTTTCGTCATTGAGTGGGTTACCGAGCTTGCTACCCGTGTAGGGCGTAAGATGATGGTTCGCTTAGTAAAGGGCGCTTATTGGGATACAGAAATCAAAACCACTCAACAAGATGGTCTGGACCACTACCCAGTATTTACGCGTAAAGCAACAACCGATGTCTCTTACAAAGCGTGTGCGATTAGAATGCTTGAAGCACGCGATGTATTATACCCGCAATTTGCTACTCACAATGCTTACACCGCAGCGACTATTTTAGAAGTAGCTAAAGGCGATAACACAGGCTTTGAATTTCAGCGCCTGCACGGTATGGGTGAATCTCTATTTGACCAAATCGTAAATGAAGAAAAAATTCAGTGTCGCGTATATGCCCCCGTAGGTCAGCACGAAGACTTACTTGCGTATCTTGTTCGTCGTTTATTAGAAAATGGCGCTAACTCGTCATTTGTGAATGCGATAGTAGACACAACTAAACCGGTTGAATCTTTATTACCTGACCCTGTTGAGACGCTACAAGGCCTACGAAATAAGTACAATACGCAAATTAAAATGCCAATTGACTTATACGGCGAAGAGCGTGCTAACTCTAAAGGTATGGATTTAACGGATATAAACGTTATTACTCCATTCAAAGAAAACCTTGAAAGCTGGTTCAATGAACATCTAATTGAGCAAAGCCAAGTACCTGAAGGCTCACTTGCAGTTAAAAACCCTGCAAATCATCAAGAAATCATTGGCCACGTTAAGTTACAGTCTGGCGATGAAATGAAAGGTATACTGGCAAATGCAGAAGCTGCATTTGAGTCATGGTCGCAAACATCAGTAAAAGAGCGTGCTAATTTATTACGTCGCGTTGCTGATATTTTAGAACGTCACCACGATGAGCTAGTGGCTATTTGTATTAAAGAAGCGGGTAAAATTGCGCAAGACGGTATTGATGAAGTACGTGAAGCCGTTGATTTTTGTCGTTACTACGCAGCCCGCGCTGAAGAACTTTCTCAAGATGAGCGTTTTGAAGCCCGTGGCGTTATTTTATGTATCAGCCCATGGAACTTCCCACTTGCGATATTCCTAGGTCAAGTTGCTGCTGCGATTGTTACTGGTAACACTGTCATTGCAAAACCAGCTGAGCAAACAAGCTTAATTGCGCTTCGCGCTATAGAGCTAATGTTATCTGTTGGCTTGCCTGAGCATGTTGTACAGCCTGTTATCGCACGTGGTTCAGAAGTGGGTAAAACAATTGTTCCTGATGAGCGTATTCAGGCTGTTATGTTTACCGGCTCTACAGAAACAGGCACACTTATTTCTCAAACACTTGCTGCACGTAACGATATTCAAGTACCGTTAATTGCAGAAACAGGCGGCCAAAACTGTATGATTGTTGACTCAACAGCCCTCCCAGAGCAAGTTGTTGATGATGTAATTAGTTCGGGTTTCCAAAGTGCTGGACAACGTTGTTCTGCTCTTCGTGTGCTGTTTATTCAAGATGACGTAGCTGATGGCATCATTGAAATGCTTAAAGGCGCATTAGCTGAGCTACACATTGGCGATCCTTCATTACTTTCAACTGATGTTGGCCCAGTAATTGACGAAAAAGCGCTTAAAAACTTAAACGACCACGTTGAGTACTTAAAAGGTAATTCTATACTTCACTATGAGTGTAAAATCCCGGATAACACGAAAAATGGTGCTTACTTCTTTGCCCCTCGCTTATACGAGATTGAAGATTTATCAGTACTTAAACGTGAAGTATTTGGCCCATGTGTTCATATTGTTCGTTTTAAATCAAACGATATTGATAACGTAATTGACCAAATAAATAACACAGGTTACGGCTTAACAATGGGTGTACATTCACGTATTGAAGAACGCTGTGAGTACCTAGCTAAAATGTCACGCGCAGGTAATGTGTACGTAAACCGTAACATGATTGGCGCTATTGTTGGTGTACAACCATTCGGTGGCCGTGGTTTATCAGGTACAGGCCCTAAAGCAGGTGGCCCTAACTACCTTCAACGTTTAGTAAAAGAAAAAGCATCGCCAGATAACGTACAAATGACTAACCTGACGCCAGACGAGCTTGATTTACACCATTACAGTGGTGCAAATGAGCAAGTTAAAAAGCTAATGGCTAATTCAATGCGCGATGAAAAAATTTGGCGTGCAACACCATTAAATGACAGGGTTTCGGCTGTACGTCAGTTGCTAGCTAAAGTTGCAACAGTAGAAATTATTGATGATTTAGCTGATGATTTAGCATTAACTCTATCAGAAGCCCGTGCACAGCTTAACCGCCTTGAAAAGCACATGCGTAAATTTACTACCCTTCCGGGGCCAACAGGTGAATCAAATACCCTTCACCTAGAAGCACGTGGTTGTGTAGTATGCTACGCCGATAAGAGTACTTCATTTAACTTTTGGGCTCTTTCAATAATTACAGCTATTGCAGCCGGTAATACAGTAATTACTGTAGCGTCTGAGCTGTTTTATGATGAAGCGGTTGCCTTTAAAGATAAGTTTATCTCTACAGGTGTTGCTGAAGGTGTATTCCAAGTAGCTAAACCTAACCAGTTACAAGCTATTTTGGCGCATCCTCATTTAGCAGGTGCCGTAGTTGCTGCTCGCTCGTCTCGTTTAGGCTACTTCAGCCAACAACTTGCACAACGTAAAGGCGCTATTTTGCCGGTAATCAGTTCTGAGTATTACGATACATTAATTAAGCGCTTGATTACTGAAAAGACAATTAGCATTGATACAACAGCATCAGGCGGTAATACCTCGTTAATGACGCTTGTTGAAGACGATGAGTGATCACATTAATACTATTTAGCTACATTTTAACAAAAGGCACTAAAAAAGTGCCTTTTTTATTAGATAAAAGTGAATATATTTGTTAATTTAAAGGGATATTAGCAACAGAAGTCGAAAAATTGAAAACTATTCCCGTTTCGAAGCTACTGCCAGGTATGTTTGTACAAAGTGTTACGAAGCAAACCGGTTGCATTAAGGTCAAAAATCAAGGTTGGGTTAAAACTCAAGCTAGTATTAATAAGCTAGAAAAAGCAGGCGTTTTAGAAGTTGAAATAGATCCAGATAAAACTATTGTCGAATCAATCCCTGTAAATGAATCGAACAACACTACCCCTGCAATAAAAAAATACGATCCTTGGCAAAGAACACATAATTTCGACCATGAAATAAACAAAGCAAAAAAAATCTACAACGAAGCAAAAACACTACAACTAAAAGCATTTAAAGATATTGAAGCGGGTCGAAATATAGACATTACTCCTTTCAAAGAGCTTGCTAGTGGATTCATGGATTCAGTTTTCAGAAACCAAGACGCTTTAGCGTGCTTAACACAAATGCGTCAAAAAGATGCTTACTTACTTGAGCACTCTATTAATGTTTCGATTTTAATGAGTATTTTTGCAAAACATCTAGGTATTGAAAAAAACATTATTGAGCAATTAACCACTGGGGCTCTTTTACATGACATTGGTAAAATAAAAATCCCAGATGAAGTACTTAATAAACCAGGTCGTTTAACCGAAGCTGAATTTGAAATAATGAAAAAACACTCTCTTTTTAGTAAGGAGATTTTAGAAGAGGCCGGTTTAACGGGTTTTGCTGTTGATATAGCTGGTATGCATCATGAAAGGTTAGATGGCAATGGCTATCCATTTGCTAAAAAAGGCGATGAAATAAGCCAGTACGTCCGAATGGCTTCTATTGTAGATGTTTACGATGCACTTACAGCAGAGCGCGTTTACAAAGCAGGCATGGAGCCAATCAAAGCATTTAAAATATTAAAAGACGGATGCCCTGATAGCTTTGACGGTGAACTATTAACTAAATTTATTCAATGCATTGGTATTCACCCTGTTGGCACTTTAGTCAGGCTATCGAGCCAAAAAGTTGGTTTGGTTATACAAAGTAACCCCACAAAACCATTAAAGCCTGTAGTTAAAACCTTTTATAATGCAAAACACAGCCACTACACAGAGGTTCAGGATCTCGATTTATCTAGTAAAAAAACGCAAGATACACTTGAATCCGCAGTCAACCCTAAAGAATATAATATTGATTTAGATAAGTTTTATAAAAACTCAATATTGCCCTAAGAATTCGAGAGCTCATAATTATATTGAGCTCTCGTACATAACTAAGAAACGTTACTGTGGCCAATCTTGTAATGCTTTTAGACTAAACTCATAACCATCAAAATCTAATACGCTTTGTTCTGGTGTAATCTCTCTTACAGTTAGAGCTCCAATGCTCTCCCCTTCATGTAACTCTCGACCATTTAACTTAATCCAGCGCTTATCAGCGGTTGATGAATAAATATGCGCTTGGTACTTGATACTAGGCAGCACTGTTTGTAAACCATCAGGTAACAATTCAACAGGCTCAACACGAGATGACGTTTTAGATGCTTGAGTAACTTCATACTCTTGGTTTTTTTCGACATCTTGTATAGCTTGCGCAAATGCATTTTTAAGAGTTGTAGGCACGGCATCAAGCTCAGGGTCGCTGGTCTGTTGAGATTGGGTGCTGCCATTAATTGGCTTACCCAATACTTTATATTTACTCATATCAAGATGAGCCGATGCGGTATTTTGATTTTGCCCAAATACCGCAGTGTTTTGTGCATTATTTGGGTTGTAATTACTTTGTTGGTTAAACGCTGGCTGATTATAATTTTGAACAGGCATTATTTGTTGCATACTTTGCTGATTATAACCTGCTGCGTTCGTGATCTGACCCGTCGGCATAGGAATATACTGACCATTTGGGGTTAACAACATTTGCTGTACACCATTGGGGGTTTGCACATGCACAAGTTGTCCTTCAATCGTAGCCGTATTTATTGAATCTACTTTCGCTTGCTCTAATTTAGCTATTTTTTGCTTTTCAACTTTATCAGTTACTAGATTATCTTTTTCTTCAGATACCGATTTTTTGTTTTCAGCAATATTAAGTGGAACGGGTTTCGATGCTTTTAATAAGCTCGTACTTTGAAACCACTTACCTGTAGTAAAACCAGCAGCTACAATAATAAAAGCTGCTAAGCTTGCACCAAACACAAATGCTAACCGCCTATAACGCTCGAGTGCTTGCTGTTGTTTTAACTGCTCTGATTGCAAATCGTACTGTTCAGCGCTCATATCTGATTGCTGAGATTGCTTTAGCGCATCTAATAAATAAGACATAACTTACCTAACTATAAAATAAATGAAAGCCCAATACCTACGGCAAATAAAGTAGCGAAAACAAAGCTATACAATAAAAATGAAGATGCTTTTTTCACCTCATTAACTGACGCTACAAAATCCATGGGGAGTGACTCATGTGCTGATTTTTTTATTGTATCGCTATCAACTATCGACTGCTGCTTTGCAAAAGTCCCAACTAAGGCACGCTCACAGACTAAGTTCATTAACCGAGGCACACCGCCTGTTAATTGATGGACCGCTTGCATGGCATCCATCGAAAAGATTCCTTTGTTACATCCGGCAATATGCAATCGATGCTTTATGTAAGCAACTGTTTGGCCTTGCGTAAGGGGTAATAAATGGTAACGAGCCGTTATCCTCTGGGCAAGTTGCCTTAATTCGTTGCGCTTCAAAAGATCTTGTAGCTCAGGTTGCCCAACTAATACTATTTGTAATAATTTTTTATGATCTGTTTCTATATTTGTCAGCAAACGTAATTGCTCAAGCACATTAGGGGCAAGTAACTGTGCTTCGTCAATAATAAGTATAGTGTGCCCACCCGATTTATTATTAGTCTCTAAATGCTTTTTTATAATATCGGTAAGACTTTTAAGTGTTGCATTATTAACATCGTAACTAATATTGAGCTCATCACAAATACTGGCTAATAACTCCAGCTCTGAAAGCGCAGGGTTGTGGATCATCGCTACTTGCGTGTTTTCAGGAAGCTGCTCTAACATACTGCGGGTAATTGTAGTTTTACCGGTGCCAACTTCGCCCGTTAATAATACAAAACCACCGTCTTCACCTAATCCATAGGTAAGGTGTGCTAAGGCTTCTTTATGTCGTTCACTTAAAAATAAGTAATGAGGGTTGGGCGAAATCGAAAATGGTTTTTCGTTCAGGCCAAAATAGCTTAAATACACCGAGATGTTCCTTCGTAATTAAATCACGGCCTATAATGGCAAAAAAATGCGCTGAGTGACAACGTTGTAAGTGCTTTATTATTAAAATAACGTAAATTTATGTGAAACAAAAAAGCACAGCTTTAATACTGTGCTTTCTAGGTATCTATATAAGTTGCTTGGAGCTAAATTGATTACTTTTCATAGCGCACTAAGCGTAAATACACATTGCTAGTTTTTGCATGTAAACTATTTAAACCGCTATCAAATTGATAAACCCATGCAGAACTCATTGTGCTTACGCCAGATGTATTTGACCAATAATTTTGTAATTTGGTTCCAAGAAATACTTCCTCATTAATACTTGGCTCAGTGCAACGGTGCTCTAGAATACTAGCAAGCTCTTTTATATTTGGTACTTGCCAATCATCGTAACCGGCAGTTTTATCATTTTTTGCAGCTAGAAGAGCTTCTTGCCAATTAACTGCTGGAGTTGAGTCTTCACAAAGAGCTGTATCTTTATTATAAGTTTGTGCATAACTACAGCGCTGCCACATTAAACCCGTTTTGCTATCAGAAACAGTGCCGTCTGTATTTATGGTAAACCTATCTGTTGGGCTTGTTTCATCAACTTCTGTATAGCAAGTTTGTTCCGCAAAAATATTAAAGCTAATGACTAAAGGGACACATAAATAGAATAATTTTAATCTCATCATTTTCTCCTAACGACTTCTTACTAGACGAACATACGCAGTATCTTCTTTTGGGTAAGCCAAGTCATTACCATCACTCATATCGATAATATATGCTTGTGATAAACTCGTGCCATCCACTGCTGTTTGTGAAGTCCAAAAGCGTAAGTGGCCTAATGCGGTTTTATCCGCCATATTAGGAAATAAATTGTCATCAAGTAATATGGCTTGCCCTTGCTTGCCATAATCTATTAACCCTAACAATTCAGAGTAGGTAGGTACTCTCCAGTTTGTCCCTCCACAGAAGTCGGTCGAGTTAACTTCATCTATGTAGGTTTGAAGACCGCAATCAGTATTACTTGGACAAGTTGTGTTTGCTCCTCCTGATGAGCTACCTACGGATGATGCATTACCTAAATCCCAAATATAATGATTTTGCCCATCACGTAAAGTCGTGTTAGGTACTACGCCTGATAATGGACTTTTCACTTCCCAAACTAAGCCTGTAACATTGTCACGAACACAACTGAATTGACTACTATCATCTGAAACTTCATCAGCAAATTCATTTAATTTTGTGAAATCAAACGCTAAGTTACCTTCACCAACTTTATCTAAACGATTTGCAAAGCTGTCACGTCCCAGTTCAGCATCTTGTAATAAAAAATCATCACTACCACAATTAATTCGCTGAGTATTGTTATAGCATTCACCTACACCGGTATCATTAATAAGGCCTAATGGTTTTTGCGTTACATCAACAAAAATTGTATCCGTATTGCTACGCCCTTTTGAGTCAGTCACTGTTACTTCAAAATTAAGCTCTGTAGCAGTATCAACATCCGATGCAAAAAAGCGTGTTGTACATTGGCTACTATTCGTTAGTGTTTCAGCATTCCCTGAAAGTTGCTGCCAATTACATTTGTACGTTGCTGTAGTTACTTCACTACCACTTGCATCTAATGTAACTTCATCAAACTCACTAACTACCTGATCTTCCCCTGCATCTGCGATAACTATTTGTTCTGTTTTATTTAATGTCATTATATATTCAGCAGATGATTCACCACCTTCGTCATCAGTTACCATAAGTAACCACTTAAGGTTACTATTACTTTCTAATAATGGATGTGGAAAACTTAAAGTTGAATTTGTATAACTATCAACCTCTAAATTAGGTCCTGATATTAGCGACCAAGAATAACTCACAATTTCTCCATTAGCATCTGGGTCGATTGAATCTAATGCACTTAATGTAATGATGTCGCTATAAACTGACGGAAGAGTGGTTGGAGCTATTTGTGAAACAACTGCTTGCGGGAGTAAGTTATTCGAAGTTAAAGAAATACTGATATCATCAGTTACCAAACCTCCTTCTGATGTTTGATAGCTGACTCTTAAAACTAGCTGACTATCAGCTTTTATATCAGGCGCTGTAATTGTTTGTTCACCGCCTTCAAGAGGGAAGCCTTCAACAGCAGGCCCACTTACTTGTTGCCAGGTAAATGTTCCACCAGCAGGGGATCCTTGAGCTACAACGTTAAAATCTGTTTTTTCAACTACTTGTTGATCTTCACCTGCAAACACGGATGCAACAATATTGGCATCCTCAGAATCACCACCGCCGCCACACCCAGTTAATAAACCAAGACAAAGTAACGATAATACGGCAAATAATTTCATATAAAGCACCCTTTAAAATAACATATATTTATAGTAAGCAATAAGAGTGCCAGATACCTCTATAAATAACTATCTTGATGAATTCGTACAAATAGTTTCGTGCCTACCTTACTATAATCAACTTTATATTCTCGACCATCTAAAGCTTGAATAAACAATAACTGTTTTTCCTCACTAAATACATCGGCACTACTAATATGGATTATCTCAAGGTAGCGCTCTTTAGCATCACGACGATTTTTTGGCAGCTCTTCTTTAAACGGCTCTAAACCATGCTGTGTTACTTTTATCCGAGGTTGTGTTTCAGAGTTGATAATCACTAAATCAAGTTTTCTATCTTTATGTATTATAGTATTACGGCCACTTTTAATGAAGGCTCTATCTTCGCTCATCTTCTTTCCTACAGCCGCAACTTAATTATTTATATGCGACGCTATAAACTGACAGGGTTCACGCTTCCACTTATTTAAGTTCGCACTAAACTCCCAAACATCTTTATCTAACACACTAGCTGGTAATATCAAATCGAAACCAGTAAGTAGTTGAAGGTTCTTGGCTCTGTTTGCAAACATTGCTATGAGCCCATTATAACCAACTCCTTGGGGAGATGTATATTGTGTGTCTTCTATTAACCATTCTGATGGGCAATTACCACCTTTGCAATGTTTTTGAACAACCTGCATAAATAAGTTTCGCTGTTCAATTAAAAGCTTGCCTGCAATCCTTGGGGCAATATTTTCCAAAAACTCATCAATATTATTTATCTTAACTCCAACAGCGTTTAATTCTAAGTAGTCAAGTCCATCTTCTACTTTAGGTATCCCGCTTTGACGAAAGTTACTATGAGATAAACTCCAGCTTCCATATTTATGGTAATAAATCAGCTCAGATTTACTTAATAGCAAGCTGTAATATGGCTCTTGGGTTTTTAAAAAACCAATAAAAACAGCAACGATACTTAAGCTTACTAAAAATATTTCAAGTATGCTAATCCCACCAGGTCTTAACAAATTAAACAGCATAATAAACACTAAACCAATAGCACCAACTATAAGTGTTTCTATACCGTTTCGTGCACCTTGCGCCCTATACTTAATTACATCATTGAATTTATCCATGTTGGTAAAACACCATATAATAAACAAACATAATAACGGCCCAAATTATGACCTTTCTTATTGTTATACATAAGTTACAGCTGGTTTTAAATTTCATACATTACCGCTTTTTCCTCAACAAAATAGGAACAATGAATAAATCTTATTTACTTTTACGCTTAACGCACAAAATTATGAGACACATAACCGTCTTTTCACGGTCTTATTTCGTACAATACTTACAATTCATTTCCAGGTATGAAATCAATGTACTCAAGACAATCAGGTAAAGCACTTTTTCCATTCATTATTACGTTACTTCTAATATTTAGCGTTTATTTATATTTACCGTCAAGCCATGGTGAACAAGCCGACTTATCACAAATGTCTACTCAGGTATCTGCGCATACTGTGACATCACAAGAAAACGCAGTGATGATAGAGGCTATTGGTAGTGCACGTGCAAACCAAGCTATTTATATTAAAAGTGCGCAAAACGATTATGTCACAGATATATATTTTAAAGATGGAGACTTAGTCAGTAAAGGACAAAAATTAGTACAGTTACAAAGCCAACAAGAGCAACTTGCAGTTAAAGAACTCGGTATCAACTTACGTGAGGAGAAACGTCAGTTAGATCGCCTTACCGAACTTTCACGCTCGCAATCAACGGCAAAGTCATTACTTGAAGAACAACTATCTCGAGTTGATGCCACTGAAGCTCAACTAGAAAACGCTAAAACAAAGTTAAATGAAATGACCATTACCGCGCCATTTTCGGGCCTGCTAGGTAAGCGTGAAATATCAGTGGGTGCTTACGTAAGCAACACAACAATAATCACCACACTTGATGATATTAGTATTATTAAAGTTGACTTCAAAGTACCTGAAAAATATTTAGCACAATTAAACATGGGAATGAAAGTACTTACCCAAAACGATGCCTACCCAGGGCAGACATTTAACGGCAAGGTAACGCATATTAGCTCACGTATTGATTCGGTAACACGCAGTGTTGAAGTAACTGCAAGTTTTGCTAATAAATCAGGGTTACTTCGCCCTGGTATGTTACTAAATACAGCACTTGAGCTAAGCAGTAACCAAGCTTTAATGGTGCCAGAAAAAGCGGTTATCCCTTTACAAGACAAACACTTTGTTTTTCAAATTCAAGACGGAGTAGCCAATAAAGTTGAAGTGCATGTTGCTGGCAGAAATAATGGCTGGGTCGCTATCGACGAAGGTTTAAATGATGGCGAGCAAATTGTTACAGAAGGGCTAATTAAAATTCGCTCTGGTAGTAAAGTAAGCGTAAAGGGGTAATACGTGAAAATTACTGATACTAGCGTTAAACGCCCCGTTTTTGCCATTGTAATTAATTTACTGCTTCTTACTTTTGGCCTTGTTGCATTTACTATGCTGCCACTTCGTGAGTACCCTGATATTGAAACGCCAATAGTAAATATTAGCACTGAATACACAGGTGCTTCTGCCGAAATTGTAGAAACTAAAATAACCCAAATAATAGAAAACCGCATTTCCGGTATTGAAGGTATTAAAAGCATAAACTCTTCTAGTCGAAATGGACGCTCAAACATTACCATTGAGTTTGACATTAACCGTGACATAGATGCGGCATCTAATGATGTACGTGAACGTGTAGCACGTGCACTTGATAGCTTACCTGATCAAGTTCGCCCACCAGAAGTGTCTAAATCAAACAGTGATGAAAGCCCTATTGCATGGTTTGTACTAAACAGTGAAACAATGGACTCATTACAACTTTCTGACTACGCACAGCGCTTTATCGTTGACCGTTTGGCCGTGGTAGACGGTGTATCTAATGTACGTATTGGTGGGGAGCGCCAATACGCCATGAAAATTTGGCTAAACCGCCAAGCAATGGCTGCACGCGGCATTACCTCAAGCGACATTGAAGATACATTGCGTACAGAAAACGTTGAATTACCTGCAGGCGAAATTGAATCGATAGATCGCGACTTTACAGTACGCACAGCCCGAAGCTATAAAGATCAGCGCGATTTTAAAAACCTGGTAATTAAACGTGGTGATGAAGGCTACTTAGTGCGTTTAGGTGAAGTTGCCGATGTACGTTTAGAAGCTGCCGATGACGAAAGCTTATTTCGTGGTAACGGGCGTAACATGATTGGTTTAGGAATTGTAAAACAAGCTAAAGCAAACACGCTTACCGTAGTAGATAACGCCCGCAGTGAACTTGAAAAAATCAAACGTAACCTACCTGAAGGCACAACAATTCAAGACAGCTACGATTCATCTGTGTTTATTAAAGAATCAATTAATGAAGTTTACAGCACACTTGCAATCTCTATGGGGCTAGTTGTACTGGTTATATTTTTATTTTTAGGCAATATAAGAGCAACTCTTATTCCAGCAGTAACGGTACCTGTGGCACTGGTTGGTAGCTTTATGTTTTTATTAGCAATGGGCTACTCAATCAACCTACTAACTTTACTTGCCTTAGTATTGGCTATTGGTTTAGTAGTAGATGATGCCATTGTTATGCTTGAAAATATTCACCGTCGCATTGAATTAGGCGAACCACCGCTGCTTGCTGCTTATCGAGGCGCACGAGAAGTAGGCTTTGCGGTTATAGCAACCACGCTTGTACTTATATCTGTGTTTGTGCCATTGGTATTTATGGATGGCCGTATAGGGGCATTATTTACTGAGTTTGCAATGGCGGTAAGTGCTGCCGTATTTTTCTCAAGTGTTACAGCGCTGACTCTTGCTCCAGCCTTGTGTTCTAAAGTACTAAAAGTATCAGACAAACCAAATAAATTTAGCCAATGGATGGACCGCCAATTTAGTAAGATTGAAGTAAGTTACCGTAATTCACTCTCCACTAACATAACCCGTAAATGGGGTTTAATGGTGAGCTTATTATTAGCTGGCTTCGTTAGTTACTCGTTGTTTTTACAAGTTCCTTCTGAGCTAACCCCAAAAGAAGACCGTGGCACGTTCTTTATTATGATGAGCGGCCCTGAGGGCGCAAGTTACGAAAATAATGCCGCTAATATGGCTAAAATTGAAGAACGCTTAATGCCTTACTCGCAAGCGGGTGAGCTAAGTCGTGTACTTGTTCGAGTGCCTGGCTGGGGTGGCAGCGGCGGTGTTGCGATTGTTGGTATGGCCGATTGGGATAAACGCAAACGCTCAACGTGGGAAGTAATGGACGAAATAAGCGGTAAAATGCAAGAAGTTACCGATGTGCGTGCGTTTGCCATTATGCGCCGTGGCATTGGCGGTGGTGGTTCATCTCGCCCTATTGAGTTTGTATTGCAAGGTAATGATTATGCACAACTTGCCGACTGGCGTGACCGTATAATTAAACGTGCTGAACAAAACCCAGGTTTAGTAAGAATCGATCATGATTATAAAGAAACCTTCCCGCAGTTTTTAGTCAGCATAGATAAAAACAAGGCCGCTGATTTAGGTGTATCTGTGTCTGATGTAGGCCGTACACTTGAAACAATGCTTGGCCAGCGCCGTGTTACAACATTTATTGACCGTGGTGAAGAATACGATGTGATTTTAAAAGGGACTAAAGAAGATTTTGCTAACCCTACTGACATTTCAAATATATATCTTAAATCACGAAGCGATGAACTAGTCCCACTTGATAGCCTTATCAGTTTAAAAGAAGAAGCAACCGCATCGCGCTTAAACCGATATAACCGCATGCGCGCAATTACACTAAGCGCCAACTTAGCCGACGGTTATACGCTTGAGCAAGCACTTAACTTTTTAAACGAAGTAGCCGCGCAAGAAAACGATATAGATGGCGCCGTAGATTACAAAGGTGAGTCGCAGCTTTATTACGAAGGCGCATCAGCCATGACCTACGTATTTATACTTGCACTCACCGTTACCTTTTTAGTACTAGCAGCGCAGTTTGAAAGCTTTATGCATCCGTTTGTCATTATGCTTACCGTACCACTTGGTTTAATGGGCGCTATGTTCGGACTTTGGGCTACAGGACTTACCTTAAATATTTACAGCCAAATAGGTATTGTCATGCTCATAGGGTTAAGTGCTAAAAACGGTATTTTGATTGTAGAATTTACGAACCAACTGCGCGATAAAGGCGTTGAATTTAGTGAAGCTATTTTGCAAGCAGCAACTCAGCGTTTGCGTCCTATTATTATGACCTCGCTGACTACGGTTATGAGTTCGGTACCTTTAGTACTTGCTTCAGGCCCTGGCGCTGAAAGCCGTATGGTGATAGGTGTGGTCGTGTTTACTGGCGTTATTGTATCGACCCTGCTAACTCTTTTTGTTGTACCAGCTGCATATTATGCACTTGCACGTAACACTCAATCACCTGAGTTTTTACAGCAAAAATTAGACAAACAAGCCGCTGAAAAACCTTTCGAAGAGATCTAATCTCTTTATTGCGCCGTAACCTTGTTGTTGCGGCGCATACAATTTATGCTCGCCTTTAAACCTCATGTACATTTTAGGAATACTTATGAGCTCAACAACACAAGTAGCAACATTCGGTGGCGGCTGTTTTTGGTGTATAGATGCTGCATTTAGACGTGTAAATGGCGTACTAACCGTAAGCTCTGGCTACACCGGCGGTGAAACAAATAACCCAACATATGATTCTGTATGCTCAGGAACAACCGGTCACGCTGAGGTTGTTAAAATTGAATTTGATGCGACTGTAGTTAGCTTTGAAACACTCTTAGCAATGTTTTTCACACTGCATGATGCAACACAATTGAATCGCCAAGGTAACGATATAGGAACACAATATAGAAGTGTTGTTTACTATCACGATGAAGCTCAGTTAAAGCAAACCAACGAAATGATAGCTCAACTGCAAAGCCATGTCGCTGAGCCAATAGTGACTGAGGTTAGCCCAGCTACAACGTATTACCCAGCAGAGCATTACCATCAAGATTACTACAACGAAAACCCACAACAAGGTTACTGTAGTATTTTAATAGCACCTAAATTACACAAGTTTGAAACCGTATTTAAAGAATTTTTAACTGAGCAGCTAATTTAAGTAGTTAAACTTAGCTACACATTGAAAAGCCCGATTTAAATCGGGCTTTTGTATTTTCAGCTTAATTTAATACCCTTTATGTATTAAGGAATTAAAGACGACTAAAACTGGTAGCTTGCGCCTGCAAAAAAGCGACGCTCAGGCGTGTTGTAGTAATACACTTCACCCGTTGTAAAATCAGCGTTTGAATCAACAGCGTTATACTCTTTATCAAATAAGTTTTCTACACGAAGCGAAATTTCAATATGTTCATTTACTTGATAATTACCCGCTAAGTTCCAAAGTGTGTACGAACCTAAACGCGTTACAGCACCTTGTCGATCACTACGGTATTGCATATCTAAACTTGCACCAAACGCACCAAACTGCTTTGCTACTTCCCAGTTAAAAGTACGTTTAGCGACATTGCGAAGCTCAGCGCCAGTTTCTCTATTTTCAGCGCTTAAATAAGCAAAATTAAGATTGTTATCAAATCCAAATATCTGCTGAGAAAGGCTAAATTCAACCCCTTCATAGCGAGCTTCATTAATATTAGCTAATGCAAAGTTTGCATCATAATCAATTTTATCTTCAATATCGTTTCTAAATATTGCAACGTCAATCTGCGCAATATCAAAATCAATATTTAAACCAAGCTCACGGTTTGTAGATTTTTCAGGCTGTAAATCAGGATTACCAAAATTTGGAAAGTATAAGTCATTAAATGTAGGTGCTTTAAAACCAGTACTTTGACTAATACGGAATGTGGCATCTTTAGATAAACGATAACCTGCAGCTGCCGTATAAGTTGTTTCATCACCAAATTGTTCGTCATCATCTTGGCGAACAGTTAAGTTAGCAAGAATTTTATCTGCATCGTAGTAAGCACCTACAAACACAGCAAGTACATCGCGGCTATCTTCAACAAACACCTCAGAGCTATGCGATACATCGTCGTTATACCAGTTAATGCCACCACTAATATTAAATTCATTAGACAGTTGATACTGACCATTGTAATCAATCTGAGTACGCTTGGTTATAAATGTACTTGTTGCTGGTTCACCCGTAAAAAAATCAACAAAAGTGTTATCAGAATCATCGGTTGCAATTGCTATATCAATACTGTGCGTTTGATTGGTATAATTTTTACTCCACCCTGCGCCAAGTTGATAATTTTTAAAGTCGCCAACTTCTACCGAACTCGTTGCAGGACTAAAGCTACTGTCGTAATCTGCAAAACCTTCGCTGTATTGACCTAACACTTTAAAATCACCGAAGTGTGCATCAGTATAATTTACTTTAAAACCAAGGTTTTTATTCTCGTAGCCATCTTCATCAGGTGCTACACCTTGTAGTACATCAAAGCCATCTGTTTTTTCAAATCCCGCATTAAAAGCGGTTGTAACATCACCGGACTTTACAGAACCAGCCACTTGATAATCTTGGTAAGCATCAGAGCCCAATGTAGCGCTTAAAGATAAGTTATCAGACTCACGCGTTATAATATTAATAACGCCCGCTAGTGCATCAGAACCGTAAACAGCGGCACGCGATCCTTTAATAATTTCAATTCGCTCAATACTATTTAGAGGCACATTACTTAACGCTTTTTGACCAAGTGTTGCAGAGCCTGTACGTACTCCATCTATCAAAATTAAGGTGTCACCAGAACCTGTACCACGCAGCGATACACCCGCATTTTGACCAAAACCACCGTTTGGATTAACCTGAAAACCAACTTGCGTACCTAATAACGTTGGTAAATCACGTACATTGCTTGCTTCTATTTCAGCGCGGTCAATAACATTTACACTTGCTAGCACATCATTAATTGACTGCTCAAATTTATTAGCTGTTACGGTTATTTTTTCAATTGATTGTTCTGCACCAGACACAGAAAATGAAAGCGCAGCAGAAATAGCAACGCCTAGAGTTGTTTTGTTTAACATGATGTCCCCTACCTTTGCCCACCGCAAAGATTTAAGTAAGTAAGATTGCATCAAGGCCGGTCTCCGGACTCAGTAAGCACATAAAAACATGCAATACTCTACCGTTGCGGGGGCAGTGTTGGGTTTGTAATCATCATGAAAACGCACCAACTTCCCGATTATCCTACTAAATAAATCATTACATGAAGTGGTTAGCAAGCACCTTGAAAATATGCCGTTATTGTGAGCATTTTGTTTACAAATGTCAACGGACGTCTATATAGCTAAAGTTAAGTTTGGTTAATTAATGTTATGCCATTGTGAAAATTAATTTCAAAATCACAAGGACTTAGCCAAACTCTTTTGCTAAAATGCTCGATGAAAAATGTGACGGAGAAAACAGCATGTGGCTTGAGCAACTCAGGCGTCGATTAGCAAAACCAAAAACATCCGTTCAATTATGCTTATTAGGCGTAAGTGCTGGATTAATTGCTGCATTTTTTATTATTTTATTTCGCTTAACGATTCTATTTTTTCAAAGTTTATTTTTAGAAACCCCAGACGACTTTACTACTCTGCCAACACTTGAGCGAGTACTAATGCCTTTAATCGCAGCACTGTTAATAGCCTCATTTGCTGCCTTTACTGGATTTAAGCATTATCGCTTAGGCATCCCCTTTGTTATACATAGAATTAAACATCACTATGGGCAGATGCCTCTATATAATACTGTTAATCAATTCGTTGGTGGTGCACTTGCGCTAATTAGTGGCTTTTCAGTTGGCCGAGAAGGGCCTAGTGTACATATGGGTGCTACGGGTGCTAGTATTTTAGCCGACAAACTGCATTTACCACATAACGCCATGCGCACTTTGAGTGGCTGTGGTGTAGCAGCAGGAATAGCAGCTTCATTTAATACTCCCCTTGCAGCCGTTATTTTTGTTATGGAGGTAGTACTTCGAGAATATAAAGTACACATATTTGTGCCAATCATGCTTGCTGCTGTTACTGGCGCACTCGCCACGCAATTCGTTTTTGGTGAAGGCTCTGAACTTGCTCTCATTACAATAGCGCCATTAAGTGGTTGGCATTATCCTTATTTAATATTGTGCGGTATGGCGTTGGGCGCTATTGCATTTAGCTTTAATCAAAACTTAATGCTAATTATTAAAACATTTAAACCTTTAAGTATGTTCCCTCGTTTATTAATCGCAGGATGTATTGCCAGCTTAATAGCTTACGCGGTTCCCCATGCAATGGGCTCTGGGATGAGCGCGATCACTATCGCAGTTGAGTCACCGGAGAACGTTAAATTATTGACCACTATTTTAATAGCAAAGCTACTAGCAACACTATTCGCTATTGGGTTAGGCATCCCCGGCGGCTTAATCGGCCCAATAATTGGGCTTGGCGTACTAATTGGTACATTAATGGCTTTTTGTGGTCAATTCATCAGCCCTGGTGCTGACATTGCAGGTACTTATGGTGTATTAGGTATGGCTGGATTAATGGCTGCGACACTTCACGCGCCACTTGCTTCACTAACAACGGTAATGGAGCTTACCTCTTCACCTGAAATAATAGTCCCAGCCATGCTTGTTATAACAACTGCCTACGTTACCGCTTTGCAGTTTTTTGGTAACCGTTCTATTTTTTTACAACAACTAGATTTTCAAGGACTCTCATATCATGCATCTCCTGCTACTGAAGCCCTACAAAAAGTGGGGATAATGGATGATATGGATGAAGACTTTAAGCTATTGTACTCGAGCGATAAAGAACAAATAAAAAACACACTTGATGCAATGAATAGTCAAACACCTCTTATTGTGTTTGATGAAGAGAATGGCTACCGTCTCGCTGAATACGATTTAACTTTGATGTCTGGTCAGACTATAAATATTAGCTACATCAATTTGCAAGGAATAAGTAGTCAATCCACCCTAGCCGATGCTTTTAATATTTTAAAAGATAAGCGAAGTGGCGCACTTTACGTATATAACTTATTAGATAACGAACAAATTATGGGCATATTACGCTGGGATCAAATAAATAATATTTTAACCATTCGTAACAGCTTACTTTAAATAGTTAGGATTTTTATGAGCGCATTATTAATTTATAAAACACTTCATATATTTTTTATGATTGCATGGTTTGCCGGTATTTTTTATTTGCCTCGGTTATTTGTATATCACGCAATGAGCGAAGAAAGAGCATGCAACTCTATGCTTAAAGTTATGGAGCGCAGACTACTTTATTTCGTAACCCCATTTGCTGTTTTAACGGCTGTATTTGGTGTATTAACCATTGTTGAATATGGTCGTGAGTGGTTTAGATACAGTATGTGGCTACATTATAAACTAGTACTAGTTATTATTTTATACATATATCACGGCTACTGTTTTAAGTTATTGAGTGATTTTAAACATGACCGAAACACTAAAACAGACCGCTTTTATCGTATCTTTAATGAGCTCCCTGTCATTGCACTACTAATCATAGTGGCACTAGCCATAATAAAACCTAATTTATAAGCTTTGTAGCACGTGTTAAACTTCGCTGCAATTTACAATACTTGCTTTAACACGCGCGATTGCGTGCTCCATTTATGGATTATCGCGCCCATTTGATTGATTAGGAATAACCCCATGTTAAGTTTCCAAGGTGAGCATATACTGTCTGTAAATCAGCTAGACAGAGACTGCATTGAACGTATTTTTGCAGTAGCAAAAAAAATGGAGCCTTATGCTAAAAAGCAAAAACAGACTACCGTGCTAGAAGGCGCTATTTTAGCTAATTTGTTTTTTGAGCCAAGCACTCGTACACGAGTTAGCTTTGGCACCGCCTTTAACTTACTTGGTGGTGGCGTACGTGAAACCACAGGCATGCAAAGTTCAGCCCTTGCTAAAGGTGAATCACTTTACGATACCGCGCGCGTTATTTCAGCTTATGCTGACGCTGTTGCTATGCGCCATCCTGATGCTGGCTCAGTAAGTGAATTTGCTGACGGCTGTACTGTACCCGTTATTAATGGCGGCGACGGCCCAAATGAGCACCCGACTCAAGCATTACTCGATTTATTAACCATTGAACGCGAGTTACATCGTTTTGGTCAAAATATTGATGGTATGCATATAGCGCTTGTGGGTGATTTAAAGTATGGCCGTACAGTACATTCTCTATCAAAGCTATTGTGCCATTATGAAAACGTAAAGTTTTCGATGGTAGCGCCTGACGGCCTACAAATGCCAACGAGCATTTTAGATGCCGTAGAAAATGCTGGCCATAAAATTGAGCTAGTAAATAAGATGGAAGGTAATTTAGCAGCCGATATTGTCTACCAAACACGCATTCAAGAAGAGCGTTTTCCTTCGCAAGAAGAAGCAAATAAATACCGTGGTGGCTTTAGGATTAGCCAATCTATTTACAACGCTCACTGTAAGCCTAACTCAGTATTAATGCATCCTCTTCCACGCGATAGTCGCTTAGAAGCGAACGAGCTTGATAACGACTTAAATAGTAACGACAATTTAGCAATATTTCGCCAGGTACAAAATGGCGTATTAATTCGTATGGCACTGTTTGCTTTAACACTCGGCGTAGAAAATAAAGTCGATAAGTATGAAGTAGACGTACCTTGGTTTAGCCGCAAACGCGACAGCTAATCCCCTTTTAAGTGACAATTTATAGGATTTTTCATGACAATTAGCCAAAACTTATTTGAACGCGCCCAAGCTTCTATTCCTGGTGGCGTAAACTCACCAGTTCGTGCTTTTAATGGTGTAGGTGGTACGCCACTATTCATTACAAAAGCAGAAGGCGCATTTACATTCGATGCTGACGGTAATAGTTACATTGATTATGTTGGCTCTTGGGGACCTATGATCATGGGTCATAACCACCCTGCAATAAAACAAGCCGTACACGAAGCTGTAGAAAATGGCCTCAGCTATGGCGCACCAACTGAAGCCGAAATATTAATGGCTGAAAAAGTAAAAGAACTAGTTCCATCAATCGAAAAAGTACGCATGGTTAGCTCAGGTACTGAAGCGACAATGAGTGCAATTCGTTTAGCACGTGGCTTTACCGGTCGCGATAAAATTTTAAAATTTGAAGGTTGTTACCATGGTCACGCTGACTCGTTATTAGTTAAGGCAGGCTCAGGTGCGCTAACAATGGGCGTACCTAATTCCCCAGGTATTCCTGAAGACTTTGCTAAGCATACACTTACAGTTTCGTTCAATAACTTAGATGAAGTAAAAGCTATTTTTGAAAAATACGCAGACGAAATTGCCTGTATTATTGTAGAGCCAGTAGCCGGTAACATGAACTGCATTCCACCAGTACCTGGCTTTTTAGAAGGTTTGCGTGATGTGTGTGACGAATATAAATCAGTACTTATTTTTGATGAAGTAATGACAGGCTTTCGTGTTGCACTTGGCGGTGCACAAGCTTATTACAACATTAAACCAGATCTTACGTGTTTAGGTAAAGTAATTGGCGGCGGCATGCCGGTTGGCGCATTTGGTGGTAAAACTGAAATAATGGATTACATTGCGCCTGTAGGCCCAGTTTATCAAGCAGGTACGCTTTCAGGTAACCCTATTGCAATGGCGGCAGGTTTAAAGTCACTTGAGCTATTAAGTGAGCCTGGCCTTCATGATAAGTTAGAAGCTATTTCAAAAGCACTTTGTGAAGGTTTTGAAGCAGGTGCTAAAAAGGCAGGTATTGCGTTAACAACTAACTACGCTGGCGGTATGTATGGATTCTTTTTTACTGATGTTGAAAAAGTAACAACCTATAAACAGGCAACTGAGTGTGACCTAGAGCGCTTTAAACGTTTTTTCCACCTTATGATTGAAGAAGGCATTTACCTTGCTCCATCTGCATTTGAGGCTGGTTTTGTATGTGCTGCACATACTGAACAAGAAGTAAAAGACACAATAGAGGCGGCGGAACGCTCGTTTGCTAAACTTTAAGCTAAAAAATTACTATTTATACATTTGTAGCCACTTGTTTTTAAGTATGTAATTAAGACTAAAGATTGAAAAAAGCCCGAAAGGGCTTTTTTTATTTGTAATGTACTATAAATGAATGATAATTAAACATAACACGGTCTGTTTACCTTTACCCTATAATTACAAAAACACAAGAGAGCCTTATGTCAGGATTACGCCAGTTTGCCTCCCTCGCTACTCAATTAATGGCAAATTTAAAATACAAAACAAAAATAAGTCTAATGTTTGGAATTTTATTACTCCCTCTGGCGTTAAGTTTGTTCTTTTTAGTATCGTTATTAAGTGAAAGTATCGCTGTTTCAAAAATGCAGCAGCAAGGCTTAAAGGGCTATAGAGCAATAATTGCAAACCAAATGCAAGGCAATGCAAATAAAAATATAGAGATAGCCCGTTCTCTTGGTTTTAATATAAAAAACGACTCAGAAAATGAAGTACTTGAACTTGTTTCAATTCAATCAAATCTAGCATTAGATAACCAGCTGGCGAGCGCCTATGTAAACCGCTCTTTAGTGACGCCAATTCCAGCACTAATAATGCAAATTAACTCAACAGCCCAAAGTGCAAATACAGTATTGGCAAGCAACCGCTTTACACCAGACACATTTATAGCACTTTCAAACTTTAGTAAGTCACTTCCTTTATACGAAAAGCAGCTCGATAAAATACTTAATGTGGCAACTAGCGCAGACAAATCAGTAAATAAAGCGCTCCTCCCCCCACTTACTAATTTACACCACGCTGTTGATGCCTTTAAAAATGCAATTGATGAAAAATTACTTGAACCTGACGACATACAGTTAACGCAGGCCGAGTTTACTAAATTAACGAATAATGTTCACAGTAGTATTAGCCAACTTGTTAGTAAAAGTATTCCAACGCTTGAGAGCCTGATTGAAACCAAATTACAAACTCAATTATGGACTCGAAACCTTGTTTTAACTGCATCGGTGATTAGTTTATTATTTGCATTTTATTTGATGATTGGGTTTTACTTCGCAGTAGTTGATACTATAAATCGCTTTGCTGATGCAGCTGATAGAGCTGCAAACGGTGATTTAAATGCAACTATCGATTCGAGCACTAATGATGAAATGGGAATTATTGCATCGCGTTACAATGCTTTACTTAATGCATTTTCACACTTGCTACTTAATGTTAAAAAAAGTACCGAGGAGCTTTGTGACTCAACTAAATCTCTCTCTCATGCAAGCAGCCAAACAAGTGATGACGTCTCAAAACAACAAACCCGCGTAAATGCAATTTATAACGCGTTAAGTGATATGGCTCAAAGCGCACTTGCGGTTGAAGAATCAGCACATCAAGCAACACTCACCGCGCAAGATGCTGCAACGCATGTAAAGCAAGGTTCAGACAATACAATGGAGCTTGCTAAATACATGCAAGATCTACAAATTGAATTTGCAGAAAGCCAACAAGCGCTCGACAAACTGGCACAAGACAGCCAAGAAATTAGCAAAGTTAGTAAAGGGATTAGTGAAATAGCCGATCAAACAAACTTGCTTGCCCTTAATGCTGCTATTGAAGCCGCACGAGCTGGCGAGCATGGTCGTGGGTTTGCCGTTGTAGCTGATGAGGTAAGAACACTTGCTCAGCGTACACAAACACAAACCCAAGAAATACATCAAATTATTAGCTCCTTGCAACAAGCATCTGATGATACTCAGCAAAAGATGCGTTCAAGTGTTGAAAAGATGGAACAATCAGTAAAAGCTGCAAACCAAACTAATGAAGTATTGCAAAGTGCAGAGCAAAGCATGGGCGATATCAAGCATCAAGGCGAAGTTATTGCACAGCGTGTTAAACAGCAATCGGATGCAACTACACAAGCACTAAATGATTCACAAGAAGTAAGTAATTTAGCCGATCAAACACTAATTTCTGCTCAATCAACACTACAAGATGCGCAGCAATTAAGTCGTTTATCAAATGATTTAACTAAATCTATGCAATTTTTTAAATCATAATTACGTTAACTACAACTCACAACAAAGCCGCTAGATAAGCGGCTTTGTTGTGAGTTGTGCCTTAAATTAGCGAATACACTGCGGTCTTGGTTGAAACTCACTCGCTCTAAGCGGTAACTGAATCACCTTGCCACATCCTGGTGGTGCTTGCTTGCCCGTTCGCTCATTTACGAACGCCCAACGTATTGATGGCGGGCGAGTATCAGCTATTGCTTGTGGGTTAAGCGGCTTTAAGTAACGAATGTACGCTTCTAATGCGCCTACACTACCAGTTAAACCCGTGCTTTTGTTATCGTCCCGGCCAAGCCATGCTACTGTAACTGTACTTTGGTCAAAGCCTGCAAACCAACTATCGCGTAAATCGTTACTAGTCCCTGTTTTACCTGCTAATTGAATTGACGGGAAGTGTAAATTTAAGCGTTTAGCAGTGCCATCTTTCGTTACACGTTTCATCGCGTATTTAGTCATATAAACGGCGTCTTTATCGAAACGAGGCTCTGTTTTTACCTCATGCTTATAAAGCACTCTACCCACCGAATCAGTTAATGCCGAAATTGCAGTAAGTTTCTTGTATTCACCATCTGCTGCAATTGTTGTATAAAGCTGGGCAACCTCAAAGCTCGACATTTCAACAGCCCCTAAAAGCAACGATGGGTATTCGTCTATCGCCCCTGTCGCACCTAAACCTTTTAGTGTATTTACTACCTTGTCAACACCTACATCAAGCCCTAAATTAACCGCTGGAATATTAATACTGTTACTGAATGCTTTATAAAGAGGGACTGCACCACGATATTGATGATCAAAGTTTTCTGGTTGCCACACTTCTCCCTGCTCATTTGTAACCTGTAATGGGGAGTCGTCGAGAAGTGTTGCTAAATTATAATGCGGTAACTGTAGTGCAGTTAAATACACTGCAGGTTTTACCAGCGAGCCTATATTGCGCTTTGTATCTAGAACACGGTTAAAGCCCGAATAACGCACATCTCGTCCAGCAACAAGTGCAGAAACCCCTCCCTTCTCTACATTAACAGAGAGCATTGCTGCTTCTAGTTTTTCAGTATTTGGGCGCTTTTCTAAATATGGTAAACTCTTTTTAATTGACTCTTCCATCGCTATTTGCTTTTGCAAATCAAAATAAGTAAATACTCTCACCCCCGCATCCAACGTCTGTTGATTTGGCAATAGCTTATTTAGCTCCCTGTTTACTAACTCTAAATAGCCTGGATATGATTTTTGCAAACTGGCTTTCATTGGTGCGATATTAATCGGCCGCTTTAGTGAAGCTCGGTACTCTTTTGTACTAAGTAATTTATTTTCAACCATTAGACGAAGTACTAAATCTCGACGCTCCATTGTACGTTCTTTATAGCGACGAGGATTATAATAAGATGGCCCTTTAACCATCGCCACCAGTAAAGCAATTTGATCGTACTCAAGCTCATCTACCGGCTTTGAAAAATAAAATTCAGAAGCAAGCCCCATCCCATGCACACCTTGGTTATACGATTGCCCTAGATATACTTCATTTAAATAAGCCTCAAGTATCTGATCTTTCGAATAACGATAATCTAAAATAAGGGCAATAAACGCCTCATTTATTTTTCGCATTAAAGAACGCTCACGTGTTAAGTAAATATTTTTAGCAAGTTGCTGAGTAAGCGTACTGCCACCTTGAACGGTACGCCCAGCTTTAATATTTGAATACAGAGCTCGTAAAATAGAGAATACAGATACACCATGGTGCTCATAAAAGTTACGGTCTTCAACCACCAGTAGCGTATCTTTAAGCATGGCTGGAAACTTATCTAGCGGTACAAATTCTCTATCTTGTTTAGAGTCGTTACCAATTCGCGCTATTTGCACAGGCTCTAGGCGAGCAGAGTTTAAACGCCTACCGAACTTATCTTTAATGGTCGCAACTTTTTTCCCTGCAAAGCGAAGTTCAATAATATGTGACTTTTCAAGACCATCATAAAATTCAAACTCACGACGATAAATCTTAATGCTACCTGCTGTTTTAACAAATTGCCCTGTTCGGCTTAGTTTATTAACGGATGTATAATTTAAGCGCTTGAGCTCAAATACAACTTCTTGACTTGATAAGAATTGCCCCGGATAAAACTCCATAGAACGAGCATACACTTGCGCTGGAAGTTGCCATTTATTACCTTCAAATATACGAGTCGTTTTTGAATCTAAATAAATGAAATACATTGCCATTGCAATAAAAACAGCCAAGCTGAATTTCCAAAACACTGACCATGTTTTTCTCATAAAAGAGCGTTTAACAGTGGGCGTCACTGTTTTTTTACTGCTCTTTGATGTACTTTTTTTTGTCGTACTTGACGATTTACTTGCACGTTTAGCTGCAGGTTTTTTGGTAGGTGTTTTTTTATTGTCGGCCATTTAAGTGTAATTTATTCCAAGGGTTATTCACGAATGTGAGCTTAGCATATTGGGCATACCCTAACATCCGAAAAGTTAACCCCCCCTGAAACGAAAAAAGCCCTACCGAAGTAGGGCTTTGTGTAAACACACTATTTTTTAAATAAACTATTAGCTATTTCGAACAGAAACAAACTCTGGGTAGGCTTCAATACCACAATCGTGTTGATCCATACCGTTTAATTCTTCCTCTTCAGTTACTCGTATACCCATTGTTTTGTTAAGCACAGTCCAAACAATAAATGATGCTACGAATACAAAGGCAATAATACACACTAGACCAATTAACTGATTAACAAAGCTTGCATCACCATTGGTCAGCGGTACTAGCATAATACCTAATGCACCACATACACCGTGTACAGAGATAGCACCTACTGGATCGTCAATCTTAACTTTATCAAGTGCTATAATGCTAAACACAACTAACGAGCCACCAAGTAGACCTAGTAAACATGCCATTAATGGAGAAGGTGAAAGTGGGTCTGCAGTAATTACAACTAGACCTGCTAATGCACCATTTAATACCATAGTTAAATCTGATTTGCCCCAAAGTATCTTACATACAAACAGTGCAGCAATGGCCCCCATTGCAGCAGCAGCATTAGTATTAAGTAATATTTGACCTACCGCTGTTGCGTTTTCTTTATCCGAAAGTAATAATTGAGAACCACCGTTAAAGCCAAACCAACCCATCCATAAAATAAATGTACCTAGTGTAGCAAGTGGTAAGTTTGAACCTGGAATTGGATATATTTCACCGTTTTTACCATATTTACCTTTACGAGCACCCAGGATTAATACACCTGCTAGTGCAGCAGCTGCACCTGCTCCATGTACAATTGCAGAGCCAGCAAAATCTACAAAGCCCATTTCAGATAAGAAACCACCACCCCATGTCCAGTAACCTTCAATAGGGTAAATAAAACCAGTTAGAACTACAGCAAAACCAAGGAAAGCCCATAGTTTCATACGCTCAGCAACAGCACCCGATACAATCGACATAGCCGTTGCAACAAATACTACCTGGAAGAAAAAGTCAGATTCTAATGAATGGTCAGCATCAGCAGCTTGTGTGCCAATTAAAGCCCCTATTGAAGGAATAAAACCACCTTCGGCATTGTCTACATACATAATGTTGTAGCCAACCAATAAAAACATCGTACATGCAATTGAATACAGCGCGACATTTTTAGTTAAAATTTCAGCTGTGTTTTTAGAGCGAACTAAGCCCGCCTCTAACATGGCAAAACCTGCTGCCATCCACATTACTAATATACCTGATATTAAAAAATAGAAGGTATCGAGTGAAAACTTTAGTTCTATTATTGTATTTTCCATGAGACCCCCTTAAATTGCTTCTTCATCAAGTTCGCCAGTACGAATACGAACAATTTGATCTAAGTCGTACACGAAAATTTTCCCGTCACCAATTTTACCTGTTGATGCAATTTTAGTAATTGCTTCAACAACGCGTTGGCAATTTTCAGTACGCGTTGCAATTTCAAGTTTGATCTTAGGAATAAAATCTACTTGGTATTCTGCACCACGATATAACTCAGTATGACCTCGTTGACGTCCAAAACCTTTAACATCAACTACTGTCATCCCCTCAATTCCTAAATCAGCGAGTGCTTCACGCACATCGTCTAATTTAAATGGTTTTATGATTGCACTAATCATTTTCATAGCGGCCCCCTCGGACTCTTTATTGTTATCCTATTGGGTTAAACAATCCAACCTTTGTGCCACTATTTTTATATTTTTTAAAACAATAAGTTAGTGTAAAAAAAAAACTAAACAGCAAAAAAAACGCACCAATTAGGTGCGTTAATTTAACAAGTTAGCTACATTGGTGCGAATAGTATTTCAATCTCACTCTCATACTATTCCTATTGTATAAAAAGGGTTTATACCACGCAGTTTCGACCTTGGCTTTTAGCCTTATATAATGCTTTATCAGCCGATCGCATAGCCTCTGTCAAACTAGTATTCTGAAATTCAGCTAAACCAATACTCATAGTAATTCTGAAAGGCCTATCACTAATTGAAAAGTCATAACTTTCCATCTTTTTTCTAAACGCTTCAAAGTACTCTCGACCACGGGCAAGTTCAATTTCAGGTAAAATAATAGCGAACTCTTCTCCACCGACACGAGATACTGTAAAGTTTGAAAATGTAGACCTAATCAATGAACCAACTTGTTTTAAGGCTTGATCGCCTCCTTCATGCCCAAACGTATCATTAATATCTTTAAAAAAGTCTATATCAACTAATGCAAGAGTATTTTCTTTGCTTTTATTTTTAAGCAATTTTTCAGCATATTGATAAAAGTAACGACGATTGTAAAGTCCCGTGAGGTGGTCTCTAAATGCACTTTCTTTAATACTAGCGATCAGGGAAAGCTGTTCCATTGTTTGTAACACACGACAATGAAACTCTTCATTCATAAAGGGTTTTGTTAAAAAGTCATTAGCGCCATACTTGATAAATTTGGCTGATAAACCATGCTTGCCGGCCCCTGATAAACCAATAATAGCTAAATCATCCCTACCTCTAAAGTTACGTACGGCTTTAACTAGTTCAAACCCATCCATAGTAGGCATAGCATAATCAGTCATAAGTAGTTTTATATCGGGATTACTTTTTAATATTTCGAGTGCTTGCTGGCCATCATGTGCGTCAGTTACATCAAACAATTGTTTTTCAAGCATTTGTTTCATCAACGTTCGACTCAAGACAGAATCATCAGCAATTAAGGCCTTACACCCTTGATTTCTCAAAAGCTGGGCTACTAGTTTAATAGCGTAATGATAAGAGTCTCGATTATCTTTAATAACATAATCGACAACGCCTAATTCGAGCATTTGCTGACGCTTGTATTCATCTATTTTTGAAGTAAGCACAATGCTTGGAATTTTTTTAGATAAAGTATACTTTGCTACTTCACCATTAGGTGCATCAGGCAAAGTTAAGTCAACCAATGCAAGAGAGTAATTATACTTTTCTATAAACGCTTCGCATTCAGCCAAAGACCAAGCAAAATCAACGACAACATCAAGATACAGCGCAGTCAGGTGACGTAATACCTGTTGTACGACTTTACTGTCTTCAACCACTAATACTCTTTGCATAAAGCTTCTATTTCACCTTTAATTAATTTTGTAGTAGACCTACAAATACAACATTTAATTTATCCAGCTTTATTAGTGTAAATACTCTAATTTATAAATCCCTATACAATTGATTTAACTTTAAAAACATAACCCATTTATTTTTTTAATAGCTATATGCCTAAAGCTAGTTACAAGCTACACGTAATATACTCGAGTTTTATAGTTAACTAAATATAGACACTAAGCATAAACATATCAGTATATTAAATTACATACCTTTTTAACGTATTTATATTTACTTAACCAGCATTATCTACCACTAGTCTCAATAATTTTGTTATTTGCCTTATTAGTGTTTTTAATAAGATCTCAACAATAATAAGGATACCCGATGAAACTAAGCCATATGATCAGTTTACCCGCAACTGTTATTGCAATACTTATAACTACAAGCGCTCTTGCCGATAACCAGCGTCGGATAGATGTAGACAGTAAAGTTGTTACTAAGCACAAAGCTAATATTAACGGTCAACGTTTTAACTATACTGTTGCAACAGGGACGCAACCTGTATGGAATGACAAGGGTAATGCAGTTGCGACACTGCAATATACCTATTACACCCGTGATAAAGTCGACGACAGAACAACACGCCCATTACTGATTTCTTTCAATGGCGGACCTGGTTCAGCCTCTGTATGGATGCACCTTGCTTATACTGGTCCACGCGTTTTAAAAATTGATGATGAAGGGTATCCTATTCAACCTTATGGAGTGAAAGATAACCCATACTCAGTACTTGATATTGCCGATATTGTCTATGTAAACCCTGTAAATACTGGTTATTCTCGCGTACTTGAAAATGACAAGGGCGAACTTCCCTCTCAAGCAAAACAAAAAGAAATGTTTTTTGGTGTAAACGCCGATATTAAATATCTTGCAGAATGGCTAAATACCTTTGTAAGTAGAACAGAGCGTTGGCGCTCGCCTAAATTTTTAATTGGTGAAAGCTATGGTACAACACGCGTATCAGGACTCGCTCATGAGCTTCAAAACAGTCAATGGATGTATATAAACGGTGTTGTACTAGTATCGCCCACAGATATTGGTATTAAACGCGATGGTCCTATCAAAGCTGCCAACCGCCTTCCTTATTTTGCAGCAACTGCTTGGTATCACAAAGCACTTAGTGCAGATTTACAGGCAAAAGACTTAAATGAGTTATTACCTGAAGTAGAACAGTTTACTGTAAATAAACTAATTCCCGCACTTACAAAAGGCGGCTTTATTGACACAGATGAAAAACGTCGAATAATTACAAAAATGGCTCACTACGCAGGTTTATCAGAAAAATTTGTTGAACAAAATAATTTAGATATACCAACTCAATTTTTCTGGAAAGAACTATTAAGAGAACGAGGTCAAACAATAGGTCGCTTAGACTCTCGCTATTTAGGCATAGATAAACGTGATGCTGGCGAATCGCCTGATTACTGGGCTGAATTAACCTCTTGGCTACACTCGTTCACCCCGGCAATTAATCACTATCTGCGCGAGGAGCTAAATTATAAAACAGATATAAAATATAACTTATTTGGTAATGTTCACCCATGGGAAAGATCAGGTAATAACACAGGAGAAAATCTACGCTTAGCAATGGCGCAAAACCCTTACTTAAACGTAATGATTCAATCCGGATATTTTGATGGTGCAACTAATTACTTTGATGCTAAATATACGTTATGGCAATTAGACCCAAGCGGTAAGATGAAAGATAGGTTAAGCTTTAAAGGCTATCGTAGTGGACATATGATGTATTTACGCCATTCAGATTTAGAAAGATCAAACAATGACTTACGTAAATTTATAATACATGCATTGCCTAAAAAAGAGCAACCTGCAAAATACTAAATTTTCTAATATGACACAATAAAACGTCAATAATGTTAGCATTTTATTGTGTCTGTTCTATAGGCTCTAGCTTTAATTTAGCTGCTATTAAAACAGCTTGAGTACGATTGTACACACCCAGTTTTCTAAATATGGCTGTAATGTGTGCCTTTATAGTCGCCTCTGATATGTGCAACTCGTAAGCAATTTGTTTATTAAGTAAACCTTCGTGCAGATATTGCAGCACTCGGTATTGTTGAGGCGTTAATGATGCAACTTGCGCTGCTATTTCTCTATCCTCGCCTTCTATTTCAGCTACTTTATTTTTTAGCTCTTTTGGTAACCATGTATCGCCTTCAAGTATCTGGTTAATTGCACTGGCAATATCATCAGACGATGATGATTTAGGGATAAAGCCCATAGCACCATAACCCATTACTTTAGAAACGATATTCACGTCTTCACTACCAGAAACAACGGCAATAGGTAAGCTTGGGTATTCTTCTCTAATACGAATAAGACCATATAAATCACCATTTCCTGGCATGTGAAGGTCTAGCAGTAATATATCAAGATCCTCTTGCTCGCTTAACACTTGCAATGTGCTGTCAAAATCTGATGATTCAAAAACCTCTAAACCTTCGAATTTTGCGCTCAGTGCGCCCTTTAGTGCTTCACGAAATAACGGATGATCGTCCGCTATTAAAAACTGACTCATGGTTCACTCCTAATAAATTCGGCTACCAGTTAGGTATAAATCCTTACTGGTAGCCGATATACTACGTTTAGAATCAACTTGTAATCAAGTTTTTAACGCGCATTTAACGATTTAATCTGTTCTCGATTAGTTCATCGACAACTGAAGGATCGGCAAGCGTTGACGTATCACCGAGTTGTTGGTGCTCATTTGCCGCGATTTTACGTAAAATACGACGCATAATCTTGCCTGAACGTGTTTTTGGCAAACCCGGTGACCATTGAATCATGTCAGGTGATGCTATTGGGCTAAGTTCTTTACGAACCCAATTACGTACCTCTTTAGTTAGCTCATCACTCACAGTTACGCCTTCGTTAGGCGTAATATATACATAAATACCTTGGCCTTTTATGTCATGTGGGTAACCTACTACAGCAGCTTCTGCCACCGCTTCATGCGCAACTAATGCACTTTCTATTTCAGCGGTACCTAAACGGTGCCCAGACACATTAAGTACATCATCTACACGACCTGTGATCCAGTAGTAATCATCTTCATCGCGGCGACAACCATCACCTGTAAAATAAACACCTGGATATGCGCTAAAGTAAGTTTGCTCAAAGCGTTCATGGTCGCCATAAACAGTACGTGCTTGTGAAGGCCAGCTATCTAATATAACTAAGTTCCCATCAACAGCGCCTTCTAGTGTATTACCTTCTGCATCAAATAATGCTGGTGCAATACCAAAAAATGGATGTGTCGCAGAGCCTGGTTTAGTGTCGGTCGCACCTGGTAATGGCGTGATCATAATGCCACCGGTTTCTGTTTGCCACCACGTATCTACAATCGGACAATTTGACTTACCAATTTGTTCGTAATACCACGTCCATGCTTCTGGGTTTATTGGCTCACCTACAGAACCTAAAATACGTAAGCTATCGCGATGCGAAGACTCAGTTGGCTCATCGCCTTTGGCCATTAAGGCACGAATGGCGGTTGGAGCGGTATATAAAATAGTAACGTTGTGTTTATCAACCACTTCCCCCATGCGACCAGCAGTTGGATAAGTAGGTACACCTTCAAATAATACTTGAGTACACCCATTTACTAATGGGCCATATGCAATATAGCTGTGTCCTGTGATCCAACCTACATCGGCACTACACCAATAAACATCATCATCTTGTAAATCAAATACGTATTCATGAGTCATTGATGAATAAACTAAATAGCCACCAGTGGTATGTACCACGCCTTTAGGCTGTCCAGTAGAACCTGATGTATACAATATAAACAAAGGGTCTTCAGCATTCATAGGCTCTGGTTCGCACAGCGCTGGTAAGTCAGCAACTAGCTCGTGCCACCATACATCGTGCTCATTCCAATCAACTTCACCGCCTGTTAATTGGTGCACAATAACGTGTTCAATTGTGGTTACAGTTTCTTGCGCTACCGCTTCATCTACATTTGCTTTTAATGGAACACAATTTCCTGCTCTGCGTCCTTCATCAGAAGTAATAACAACCTTAGCGCCAGAATCTCTAATACGATCAGCAATAGCCGATGGTGAAAAACCGCCAAATACAACAGAATGAATAGCACCAATACGTGCACAAGCTTGCATTGCATACACCGCTTGTGGGGTCATTGGCATATAAATAGCTACGCGGTCACCTTTTTGTACGCCCAGCTTTTTTAAACCATTGGCAAATTTAGCCACTTCATCATGAAGTTTTTGATAAGTAATGCTCTCACTTTGAGAAGGGTCGTCACCTTCCCAAATAAGTGCAACCTTGTCTGCTTTCGTTTTTAAATGGCGGTCAATACAGTTGTAAGACGCATTTAAATAGCCATCTTCATACCATCTAATGCTGATATGGCCTTTATCAAAAGAGGTGTTTTTAACTTTAGTATAAGGAGTAGACCAATCAAGGCGTTTGCCATGTTCACCCCAAAAACCTTCAGGGTCATCAATAGATTGCTTATAAAGCGTATTATATTTATTTTTATCAATGAGAGTCGCATCTTTAATATGCGCAGGAACTGGATAGATACTTTGTGACATCTTAGTCTCCATTTAATTTACTTGCCTTAGGCTCTTTTCAAGGATTACTCAGCAGTGCTTCATTAAGTATTAGACCTTAGTTGTATTCCACTTCAATTTACCAATTTGTAGTTTATAATCCATTTGCTTTTAATTGTTTTATATAATCAATACAAGATGTTAAATTTAAGCAAAAACAAACTAATGCATCCTAGAACCTTAGTCTTATAGACCAATAGGTAATTGAGTAAATATTACACATACTTAAAAGTACTCTCGTACTTTAATAAAGATATTTAGCGTATACCTTACTAAAAAGCTTTATTTAACGAATGAAAGAAACGTATTTATTGATAGCCAATTTAACAACTCTTTTTATTCGTGGTTAATACTGGTAGCAAGTAATACAATCTTACATGAAGAAAAAAGTAACAAACAACAAGTAGCCTATAAAGGACACCACAATGAAATTTACCCCATTAAAAACATTAGCAGCAAGCGCTGTGCTTTGTGCACTATCGACTACTGCTTACTCTGCAACTGCTGCAAAAATTGGTGATACGGAATTTACCTACGGTGGATACATTAAACTCGACTCTATGTGGAGTGATTATTCAGCGGGTGCACCTGCAGGCTCAAACGTAGGTCGTGACTTTTACGTACCCAGTACGCTAACAGTTGGCGATGATAATAACTCAGATGCTGTGTTTGATATGCATGCTCGCGAGTCACGTTTTAACTTTGGCACAGCTACAGTTATGGATAACGGTAAAACCGTAAAAACTAAAATTGAAATTGATTTTTTAGCCTCAGCTACAGGCGGTAATGAGCGAGTTTCAAACTCTTATGCGCCACGTATTCGCCATGCCTTTGTAACATATGACGGCTGGTTATTTGGTCAGACATGGTCTAACTTTCAAAATGTCGGAGCACTTGCTGAAACGCTTGATTTTGTAGGCCCAGCTGAAGGCACTGTGTTTGTTCGTCAATCGCAAATTAAATATACAACTGGTGCGTGGTCGTTCTCATTAGAAAACCCTGAAAGTACAATTTCTACTACTAGCGGTATGGTAGTAACCGATGATGCTTCATTACCTGACTTTACAGCTCGTTACACACACAAAGCCGATTGGGGTAACATTGTGGTGGCTGCGCTTGCTCGCCAACTTACTTATAAAGTAGGCAGTGTTGATGCAGATGAAACATCTTTTGGTATTAGTGCATCAGGTAAAATAAACCTTGGTGAAGACAACCTAAAATTTATGCTTACTCAAGGTAAAGGCTTAGGCCGTTACGTAGGCTTGAACGTTGCACATGGCGCAGTACTTAATGGTGATGAACTAGATGCAATTGATTCAACATCTGGCTTTGTAGCTTATCAGCATAAGTGGACAAGTAAATGGCGCTCAACATTCCTATACTCGTTCTTCTCTGCTGATAATAACACTGATTTGCTCTCTATCTCTGGAGATCCGACTGAATCAAGCCAAAGCTACAGCGCTAACATTCTATACTCACCGGTTAAACGTTTAACTTTTGGTGCAGAATTTAAGCACGCAGAACGAGAAACTGAAAGCGGTGTTGATGGTGATTTAGAACGTTTACAATTTTCTGTTAAATACTCTTTTTAATAAATAAAAACAGCATAATCAATTAAGCGGCCTAGGCCGCTTTTTTTAACTAAATTAAAAAAGTATTCACCTAATCACATGGCTATTTTGTACTTAAATCTAATATATTGTTATAAATCCCTACGACGATATGGAGCTTTGCCTTTACTTACCTGAGTTTGAGACTTTATTGAGGCGCCTTTTTATAAAACTTTAACTTAGAGCATAAAAATATATCCACATTAATTTAATGTGAGCTAGTTTAATAGTTGGGAGATTCAACCAAGATAAATTGTAAAAAACTGCCACCTTCCCGCAATCCTCAAAGAAGCCCTATTAATTACAAGCATATTTCTGATTAGCAATATCGTTTCGTCAGTCGGAAATATATTAAAAAATAAATGTCTAATTTTAAACAATAGAAACACACTTACAAATGATAATAGTTTTTATTTGAATTTGTGATTTTCAAATAGTAGAATATGGCAAATATTTAAATAAACTCAAATAATAAGTTCTATTAATTAAGGGAAAACATGAAACTCAATCGCACTTTTGCACTTTCTTCATTAGTTTTGGCTATGGGTTTTTCTGCTCACGCACAAGAAACAGCAGCTACTAGTACAGTTGAAAATAATAATGAAAAAATGGAAGAAATATTAATAGTTGGTGTACGTCAAGACCGAGTTAGCCAAGGTGCTACAGGTTTAACCATGGAGCTTAATGAAACACCACAATCTATTAGTGTAATAGATGCAAAACAACTTAAAAACTTTGCAGCAAACAGCATTAATGACGCTATGAAAATGGCCACAGGCATCACTGTAGAGCAAGGTGAAACTAACCGTACACGATATACCTCACGAGGCTTTGATATTAAGAGTACTCAAGTTGACGGTGTTGGACTGCCTAATAACTGGGGCCTTGTTACAGGTGCTATGGAAAGCTACGGTTATGAAAAAATAGAAGTTATTCGTGGTGCTAATGGGCAATTAACAGGTGTAGGTAATGCTGCGGGCACTATTAACTATGTTCGAAAGCGCCCAACAAATGAGAATGAAGGTGAAGTGGGTATATCTGTAGGTTCATATGGCTTCAAACGCTTGCAAGCAGATTATTCATTTTTATTAACAGACTCAGGCAGTTGGGCTGCTCGATTTGTTGCTGCTGCAGAGGATTCTGATTCATACCTAGACGGCTTAGAAAACGATCGCACTTACTTCTCTGCTGTAATTGATGGACAACTTACTGGTAATTCAACACTTTCATTCGGTGCCTCATATCAAGATGCAAATACAGATGGGACAATGTGGGGAGGTTTGCCACTATCTTATGCTGATGGTACGCAAGCAGAGTGGGACGTAAGCGCAAGCCCAACTCAAGAGTGGACTAAATGGGACACTCTTAATACCACTGCTTTTATTGAATATACTTATGTATTTGATAATAACTGGGAAATTAAAACAACTTATAATTATCAAGACTCTGAAGATCAAAGCAAATTACTTTATCTTTATGACGCTTATGGAATGTTTGATAGTGAAACTAATTTAGGTTTAGTAAGTCTTCCTGGACGATACGATACAGAGTTCTCAGCTGATTTATTTGATATAACGGCTAAGGGTGAATACAGCTTGTTTGGTCAAGAGCATGAATTAATGCTTGGTGGAAGTATTTCACAAAGCACATCCTACTCTTTTACTAACTCTTACGATGCTGCAACGACAGAAGCTTATGGTTTAGCTCCTGCTTTTCCATATGCTTTAGATGCGATCGCTGAACCTATTTGGGGCGAGCAAACTAAATATGCTGATATTGATGTTACTTTGAAGCGTTTTTTTGGTTCAACTAAATTAAACCTAACAAGTGACCTATTTGTTATTGCAGGCTTTAACGCTATTGATTATGAGCGCTCAGGATTTAGCCAAGGCGTTGATATAGATAATAATGAGAGTGAAGTAAGCCCTTACCTAGCAACAACCTATGCAATTAATGATGATGTTAACTTGTACGTAAGCTACTCCGATATTTATCAACCACAAGAACAATACGACTACGACGGTAACTTTTTAGATCCAAGTAAAGGCGTTAATTACGAAGTAGGTGTTAAAACTCAATGGTTTGATGATCACCTGCTTGCAACCTTTGCAGTGTTTAGCGCAAAGCAAGATAACATTGCAACTTATGCTGGGCTAAATGCATCTGGGTTTACTTACTATAAAGGAGCCGACCAAGATACGCAGGGTTTTGAATTAGAATTAACAGGACAAATAACTGATGATCTAAACGCTGTATTTGCTTATACATACTTAGATATTAATGATGATGCTGGCGATAGCTCTCATGAGTGGGAGCCTGAAAATGTTGTTAATTTTTCATTAGATTACACGCTACCTCAACTACCTCAGTTTCAATTCGGCTTAGCCGGTAAATGGCAATCAAAAACAGCAAATATAGCCAGTAATGTTAAACAGGATTCTTATTTACTAATGAACGCATTTGCTAGATGGGAAGCTAACGAAGACCTATCAATTCAAGCTAACATTGATAATATTACAGATGAAAAATATATTACTAGCTTAGCTAATGTGGGATTTTATGGCTCACCTATTAGCGGAAAAGTTAGCTTAACTTACCGCTTTTAAAATACTATTTTACTTAGAGCTCATTCTTTAACTATTAGAAAATGCTTTTACTGAGTAAAATTTATAGCGCATGATTGCTCTGCACTGAATTGAGCAATTACTAGTGTATGCTCATGCGCTATCTAACCATAGGTTTTTTATAAGCTTAATTTAAAAACGACACATTATATGTGTCGTTTTTATTTTTAGGCGGCAGTTTTACAGCTAATTAAATTCAAATCTATATTATTAGCTATTGAGTGCTAAAGCATCATCACTTCCTTGCTATTTAATTGCTCTATATTGCAAGCAGTTAAATAGTCTGCATTAAGCTGGCAGCTTAAAATAATTAATATTAATTTACTTATATAAGGTCTTACTAGCATTAAAAAAATTGCGCTAAATCTAGGCAATATTTTTTATTTGGTTGTGCTAAATAAAACTTTCAACCACGTTATGGTGTAACTTAATTCATTAGGCTTCACAAAGACTTATGCAGGTTGGTAATAAGTATTACTGCTAATTTATATTACAGGTTCCCACAAACAAAAAAACGCTAACCATTGCTGGTTAGCGTTTTTTATAAAGCTCGGGTCAAATCAAGCTTTGAGAACGTTTTAAACCTTAAAGGTCTGCGTCATCGCCTAACTTATCTTCACCGTCTTCTGGTTCAATAGTCGCTTTTAGCAATAACATGTCGCGTAGTTTGCCTTCAATCTCATCTGCAATTTCTACGTTTTCTTTCAAAAACTTAATTGAGTTTGATTTACCTTGGCCTACTTTATTACCATTGTAACTGTACCAAGCACCTGCTTTTTCAACAATTTTGTGCTTAACACCTAAATCAATTAGCTCGCCTTGCTTAGAAATACCTTCACCATACATGATGATAAATTCGGCTTGCTTAAACGGAGGTGCTACTTTGTTTTTAACAATTTTAACGCGCGTTTCGTTACCAACAACTTCATCGCCTTCTTTTACAGAACCAATTCGACGAATATCAATACGAACTGATGCGTAAAACTTAAGAGCGTTACCGCCAGTTGTTGTTTCAGGGTTACCAAACATTACACCAATTTTCATACGAATTTGGTTAATGAAAATACATAACGTATTAGAACGTTTAATATTACCCGTAAGCTTACGTAATGCTTGCGACATTAAACGTGCTTGTAAGCCCATGTGCGAGTCGCCCATGTCGCCTTCAATTTCAGCTTTTGGTGTAAGTGCAGCAACAGAATCGACAATAACAACATCTACCGCACTTGAACGTACTAACATGTCACAAATTTCTAGTGCTTGCTCACCCGTATCTGGCTGAGACACTAAAAGCTCATCAATGTTAACACCTAGTTTTTGTGCGTATACTGGATCTAGAGCATGCTCAGCATCAACAAAGGCACATGTTTTACCTTCTTTTTGAGCTTGTGCGATAACTTGTAAAGTAAGTGTTGTTTTACCTGAAGATTCAGGACCATACACTTCAACAATACGACCCATAGGTAAACCGCCTATGCCTAAAGCAATGTCGATCCCTAATGAACCAGTAGATACTGCATCAATGTTTAGGGCTTTATTGTCGCCCAGCTTCATGATTGATCCTTTACCAAATTGACGCTCTATTTGTGATAGTGCAGCGTCCAACGCTTTTTGTTTGTTATCGTTCATTTTGTTCTCCAAATCCAGCTAATGCGAACAAGTATACTGTATGAAACCACAGTATCAAGCGAAATTTATAAATTTATCTTCTCTATCGTTTTTTTCAACGCAAATTCAATAGCTTGCACTCTAACTTGCGATCTATCACCACTAAATACTTGCTTAAAAGTGAATTGCTTACCAGCAATTTGTATGCAAAACCACACAAAGCCAACAGGCTTACCGGGAGTAGCGCCGCCCGGCCCTGCAACACCTGAAATAGCAATAGCAACATCGGCATTAGCCGCGTTTATGGCACCAAATGCCATTTCCTTAACTGTTTGCTCGCTTACCGCTCCAAATTGCTCCAATGTGCTCGTCGCTACATTAATTAATTCGTGCTTTGCCTCATTGCTGTATGTAACAAACGCACGCCCTAAATACCGCGAGCTACCAGGGGTATCTGTAAGAGCATAACTCACTCCGCCACCAGTGCATGATTCAGCAGTAGTGATCCATAAGCATTTATCCGTTAAAATAGCGCCTAATTGCGCAGCAAGTGTTTTAATCTCTTGATGTAATTCCATATTCAGCCTTTGGGTAAATACATGTCGTTTGATCTTTATGCACCACACACTATAAAACAACAAACCCCTATGATGCAGCAGTATCTAAAAATAAAATCAGAGCATCGCGATATTTTATTGTTTTATCGTATGGGAGATTTTTACGAACTCTTTTTTGATGACGCTAAACGCGCAGCTCAACTTCTTGATATATCGCAAACGCACCGCGGTAAAGCGGGCGGCGATCCAATACCTATGGCCGGTGTACCTTATCATGCCGTAGAAAACTACTTAGCCCGTTTAGTACAAATGGGCGAATCGGTTGCTATTTGTGAACAAGTTGGCGATCCCGCAACCAGTAAAGGCCCTGTGGAACGTAAAGTAGTTCGCATTGTAACACCGGGCACTATTTCAGATGAAGCACTACTACAAGAGCGACAAGACAACCTACTGACCAGTGTTTGGCAAAATAAAAAAGGCCAATACGGCATTGCTTACCTTGATATAAACTCAGGGCGTTTTAACATTGTAGAAGTAAATACTGACGAAGCTTTTAGCTCAACGTTACAACGGTTATCCCCAGCAGAATTACTCTATAGCGAAAGCTTTGTAAATACACATTTAATTGAACATATTAAAGGCGCTCGTCGTCGCCCTGAGTGGGAATTTGATTTAGATACAGCGCAGCACTTATTGTGCGATCAATTTGGTACCAAGGATTTAGTTGGATTTGGTGTAGAAAAAGCTCACTCTGCACTCGTAGCCGCCGGCTGTTTAATGCAATACGTAAAAGATACACAACGTATTGCTTTACCTCATATTCGTGCTATTACGCTTGAGCACAACGAGCATGCGGTTATTTTAGATGCCGCAACCCGTAAAAATTTAGAACTAACGGTTAATCTATCAGGCGGATTTGAAAACACCCTAGCACAAGTACTTGATAAAACGGCAACAGCGATGGGCTCACGTTTATTAAAACGCCGAATTCACACACCTATACGTAATAAAGATGAGCTTAATTCTCGTTTAAATGCTATTAGTGCAATTTTAGACGTACAACTTTGCGGCGAATTACACGAGTCACTTAAAGATATCGGCGATATAGAACGTGTAATAGCGCGTTTAGCGTTATGCACTGCACGCCCAAGAGATTTAACACGCCTGCGCAGTGCACTACAAGCACTTGCCCCGCTGCATAATTTATTAAGTGATGCGAGTGACCCGCGCATAACAAGTATTATCCAACACTCGCCAGAACTACCAAATCTACAAGCATTGCTAGAGCGTGCTGTTATTGATAATCCGCCAGTACTTATTCGTGATGGGGGCGTAATTGCGCCGGGTTATAATAGCGAGTTAGATGAGTGGCGTAACCTTAGTAAAGGTGCAACAGATGTACTTGAGCAACTTGAACAACGCGAGCGTGAACGCACAGGCATTAGTACATTAAAAATTGGCTATAACCGAGTACACGGCTTTTTTATAGAAGTGAGTCGCGCTAATTCACATTTAGTACCTGCTGATTATATTCGTCGCCAGACGCTTAAAAATAATGAACGCTATATTATTCCTGAGCTTAAAGAGCATGAAGATAAAGTACTTGGCAGCCAATCAAAAGCGCTCGCGCTTGAAAAACAACTATACGAAGAGTTATTTGAATTTATAGCCCCGCACATTGAACAGCTGCAAATAATGGCCGCTGCACTTGCTGACTTAGATGTATTAAATAATTTAGCCGAGCGTGCCTTTGCACTTAATTATGCTAAACCACAATTATGCGACAACGACAACATTAGCATTAAACAAGGTCGTCACCCAGTTGTTGAACAGGTAATGAAAGAACCCTTCATTGCAAATCCCGTAGAACTTAATAGCCAGCGCAAAATGTTGATTATTACAGGTCCAAATATGGGTGGTAAATCAACCTATATGCGTCAAACAGCGCTTATTGTATTAATGGCGCACATTGGCTGTTATGTCCCTGCTGATAGCGCAAAAATTGGTAATATAGACCGTATATTTACGCGTATTGGTGCAAGTGATGATTTAGCCTCTGGCCGCTCAACCTTCATGGTAGAAATGACCGAAACCGCCACTATTTTAAATAATGCCACAGCGCAATCTTTGGTGTTAATGGATGAAATTGGTCGCGGTACAAGTACCTACGATGGGCTTTCGCTTGCGTATGCAACAGCGAATCATTTAGCATCAAAAATATCAGCTAAAACCTTATTTGCTACGCATTACTTTGAGTTAACAGAACTTGCTGAGCAAACAGCAGGTTTAGTGAACGTGCATCTTGATGCAATCGAGCACAACGATACTATCGCCTTTATGCACACCGTACTTGATGGCGCTGCAAGTAAAAGCTTTGGCTTGCAGGTAGCAGCCCTTGCGGGTGTGCCAAAAGTTGTTATTGCACAAGCAAAGCAAAAACTTAAGTTGCTTGAAAATCATCAAAGCGTTACTGCACCAAATACAGAGCAACAAGCCTTTACTTTTAATAACGAAATTGTACAAAGTGCCCCTTCTGAAGTAGAAGAGCAGTTAAGCGCTATTGACCCTGATAATTTATCGCCACGCCAAGCGCACAATTTGTTATATAAACTAAAAGCATTGTTGTAATTTATATCATCTAATTTACAAGCATAAAAAAGCCGAAGAATAAATTCTTCGGCTTTTTAACACACATAGTCTCTTAAATTATTTAACTAACCTGAACTCTGGATAATAAATCTATCTCAAGCAGCTATTTTCAGCGATCACTGCGTTGAATTTACTTGCAATAGGCCAGCTATTGACGCGTAAATTCGCCTTGTTTTCACTGAAAATCTCTGGCTAGAGAAAATAAATTTAAATATCACTATAATTCAATACTTTGGTAAATCTCTTAACCAAAGATCAGGTTAACTAATTACGAAAACTGATTAAACAAGCTATCTGTACTTAAACCTTCTTGTTGCAAAATGTCTTTTAAACGACGTAATGCTTCTACCTGAATTTGTCTTACACGCTCACGTGTTAAGCCTATTTCACGACCTACATCTTCAAGTGTAGATGGCTCATAGCCAAGCAGTCCGAATCGACGTGCTAGCACTTCACGTTGTTTAGGGTTTAATTCTCCTAACCAATCTACAATATGTTTATTAATATCATTATTTTGTACTTCACCTTCGGGCCCAAAACTTTTTTCATCAGGGATTATATCAAGTAAAACACTATCGTTTTCACTGCCAATAGGCATATCTACTGATGCAATCTTCTCGTTTAAACGTAGCATTTTTGTTACGTCTTCAACTGGTTTATCCAAACAAGCAGCAATTTCTTCGGCTGTTGGCTCATGATCAAGTTTTTGAATTAGTTCACGTGCAGTGCGCAAATAAACGTTAAGCTCTTTGACAACATGAATAGGTAGGCGAATGGTACGTGTCTGGTTCATAATGGCACGTTCAATTGTTTGGCGTATCCACCATGTAGCATAGGTTGAAAATCTAAAGCCACGTTCTGGATCAAATTTTTCAACTGCGCGAATTAAACCCAAGTTACCTTCTTCAATTAAATCGAGTAAGGCAAGGCCGCGATTGTTATAACGGCGTGCTATTTTGACAACTAAGCGTAGATTACTTTCAATCATACGCTTACGTGAAGCTTCACAACCTCGAAGGGATTTTCTAGCAAAAAAGACCTCTTCCTCTGCACTAAGCAAAGGGGAGAAACCAATTTCACCTAAATAAAGTTGGGTAGCATCAAGGTTTTTTGTAACCTCTTCTTTAGCAAAAATTTCTTCTTCATCTACTTTTTCTAGTAACGGTGTAGTCTCTTCAACGGCGGTGTCGTTATACTTTTCGTCAGTCGTGATATTTTTGTCAAGTTTTGCTGCGCTAGACATAAGCCTTCTCCCGAGCAATTATCAATACCTAAAAATTAGGGAAGGTATTTAGCAGGATTGACAGCTTTCCCACGGTAGCGAATTTCAAAACGAAGCGCGGTCACCGAAGATTCTGAATTACCAATTTCTGCTATTTTTTGTCCTGCCTTAATTTTCTGCTTTTCTTTAACAAGTAATTTCGAGTTATGTGCATAAGCACTTAGGTAATCATCATTATGTTTCAATATGATTAAATTACCATAACCTCGAAGGGCGTTACCCGCGTACACCACCGTTCCTTGTGCCGCGGCTAAGACTGGTGCCCCTTTATGATTAGTAATCTGTAAACCTTTATAACCGTTTTCCTTATTAGAAAAGCGTTTAGTAACTTTCCCCTTTGCAGGCCAAAGCCACTGTACTTTACTGCTCGACAAACGTTTAGTATTACTAACTTTGTTACTAGCTTGTTTCTGAACATACTCTCGTTGTTTTGGAGGATCAAGCTCTTTCTTTAATTTTTTGTTACTTTTTTGTTTTTTTTCTGTAGACTTCTTACTAGGGTTAGTATATTTTTTATGCTTTTTTATTTTTACTGGTTGAGCTGTTAGAGAAATAGTTTGTCCAGGAAATATGATGTAAGGTGCTGGAATAGAATTGTTTTTTGCTAGTACTCTAAAGTCTTGTCCAGCGCTAAAAGCGATGGAGTAAAGTGTATCTCCTTTTTGTACTTTGTAGTAACCTCCATTTATGTTAACAGTTCCCCTCAAGTCATTAACATTATTATTTAAACTACTTACAGGTGCGGGAACGTGGCGAGAAGAGCAACCAGAAAGTAAAATATTTGTGAATACAACAATGTATAATAAAAATTGTTTATTCATCATATTTTACTCCTTAATTTAAAAACAGATACTTTTAATGCTTAACGTAATGAAAAGTACGCAACTACAATCAATATAACTAAAGACCAACCAAGCGCTTCAATATATTGACGTAATTTTTTCTCCATTTTAACCCCGCCCCATTTCATCAAGGCTGAAACTAGAAAAAAGCGAGCACCACGTCCAACGGCAGATGCGAGTAAAAATGGAATAAAAGCCATTTGCATTACACCAGCACCAATCGTGAACACTTTATAAGGTATCGGTGAAAAACCAGCTAAAAATACAACCCAAACACCATACTCTTTAAACCAAGTTAATGCTGTATCAAATTTTTCTTGCCAATGCATTTGTGTAATTAATGGCTCTACAACAGGTTCAAATAGCCAAAAGCCGAGCAAGTAGCCAATTATACCGCCAACAACTGATGCTATTGTGGCAAAACTTGCAAAGCGCCATGCTTTTTGTGGCTGTGCAAGTGACATAGGTGCAAGCATAACATCGGGTGGAACAGGAAAAAAAACTGACTCTGCAAAGCTCATTACAGCTAAATAACGCTCTGCATGGCGATGTTTAGCCCACACAAGGGCCATATCGTATAACTTGGTAAACAACTTCAAAATGAATTCCTATTCAATATCGCCAGGTACTAACGGCACAAATCTAACGGGAGCAATAACATGCTCTTTATAATTATCGCCTTTGCGGATAACCATTATTAATTTTTGATCACTTTCACCAATTGGAGCTAATAACACGCCACCGTCGGCCAACTGAGCAAGTAAATCTTGCGGAACTTTAGAGGCCGCAGCAGTCACTATAATACCATCAAACGGTGCTTGTGATTGCCAGCCTTGCCAACCATCGCCATGCTTCATGGTTACATTATACAAATCGAGTTGCTGCAAACGTCTTTTTGCCTGCCACTGAAGTGTTTTAATACGCTCTACCGAGTAAACCTTCGCAAACGTTTTGGCCAATATTGCAGTTTGATACCCAGAACCTGTTCCTATTTCAAGCACTTTTTTGCGCACACCAGCTAAACGAAGTAGCTCTGTCATGCGCGCTACTATATAAGGCTGAGAAATTGTTTGACCTTGCCCAATAGGTAGCGCAGTATTTTCATAGGCTTTGTGTTTTAGCACATCATCTATAAAAATATGACGCGGAATATCAGCTATAGCACTAAGTACTTGGGTATCTTCAACACCTTCACGCTTTAATAAGTCAGATAACGCTTTTGCACTGCGGGTATAATTAGCGAGCACGATTAATCTCCAAATCGGCTAACCACTCTCCTACTGCCTTTAAGCTATCTTTAGCTGTCATATCAACACTCAATGGCGTAACTGAGGCATAGCCATTATTGATTGCGTAAAAGTCGGTGCCTTCACCAGCATCGCTTTCGGTGCCAAGCGATCCGTACCAATAAATATCACGGCCCCATGGATCGGTTTGTTTAGTCATTGTTTCAGCTTTGTGACGAGCGCCTAAACGTGTTACTTGCACCCCTTTTAATTCACTTAGTGGAGTATCTGGCACATTAATGTTTATTATTTGATCTTTTGGAAGCGGATGCGAAGCCAAGCCTTTAATAATATTTACGGTAACAGCAGCGGCTGTTTCAAAATGCTCCCCCTTATGTGAGCAAAGCGATACCGCAATTGCAGGCAGACCTAAATGGCGACCTTCAGTTGCAGCGGCAACAGTACCGGAATAAAGCGTGTCATCACCCAAATTGGCACCATGGTTAATACCTGCAACAACTAGATCTGGCTTTTCATCAGCTAACTGATTTACACCTAAATGTACACAATCAGTAGGTGTGCCATTAACTGACATAAAACCATTTTCTAGTGTAGTCGCTCGTAGCGGGTTCATAAGTGTTAAAGAATTACTTGCGCCACTACAGTTGCGATCAGGTGCAACAAGGGTTACCTCTGCAATTTGTATAAGCGCCTGATATAAAACCGCAATGCCTTTGGCATTTACGCCATCATCGTTACTTAACAGTATCTTCATTTATGCCATTATCCTTTTCTTTGCGCTCTCGTGGACTTGCATCTGTATAATCCACCAGCTCACGTAATAATGCGGTTGCAAAACACCCTTTTGGCAAACCAAAGCTTAGTTTTAGTGTGGTTTCATCAAGTGTTTCAACAGTTAAGTTTTGTGGAATTAAGCGCAGCATTCGGCGCTCATTTTTAAGGCCGAGTTCACCCAAGCCATCGCACCATGCTTGATATGGTTCAAGCCATACTTTTTCTTGCTCGGTTAAGCCTTTTTCACTTTTACCCACCATAGGTGCTGACATCATAATATCGCCAGTGGCTAATCGTTCTATGTTTTCGTCATTAATTGCATCTTCAAAAAATGCATTACTGCCGCTGAGCATAAATACTTCACGGTGCATTGTTTTAGCTAAACCATGCTCTTTTACACGCAGGCTCACTAACTGATTAAATACATGCGACCGTGCTGCAGAAATAATAATACCGCGCAACTTTTTATCGCGAATACGCTCACCGGCAAACATTTTTTCAGCCATAACTAAGTTATGACCGCCATAACCAAATCGTTGTTCGCCAAAGTAATTAGGCACACCTGCGCGTACTGCGTTAATGCGGCATAAAATATCAAGGGGCTTGGTTACATTACGCAGCGTAATAGTAAATTTATTACCTTTGTGGCAACCCGTACGTAATTTACGGTCGTGGCGCTGTTGCGACACAATAAAAATACTCTCACTATTTAAGTCACTAAAATCGATAGGCTTTTTAATCGGTACTTTTACGCTAAACCACTGTGAGCACACTCCGTGGCGATCTTTCATGCCGGCGTAACTTACGTCTCGCGGTGAAACACCTGCACGTTGTGCAATTAGCTTTGCAACGTATTGCGTATTTTCGCCTTTTTTAACCACCTGCAAACACACGTGCTCGCCACTGCCGGTAAATTCTATACCCAAGTCTTCATCAACCATAAAGTCTTCAGCAGTGGTTTTAAAATCAGCTTTAGAAAGCGGCGCACCGTATAAATAATTTAAATCGCTCATGCGTTTTTTGTACTCGCAAGCTCTTTACTCATAATAACTACTGCATGGCTAGAAATGCCTTCTTTGCGCCCTTCAAAGCCTAGCTGTTCGGTAGTAGTGGCTTTAACGTTAATTTGGCTAAGGTCGCAATTTAAATCGCTGGCTAAATTAGCGCGCATAGCTTGAATATGTGGCAACATTTTTGGTGCCTGAGCAACAATAGTCACATCGCCATTACCAAGTATATAATCTTGCTCTTTAGCTAAGCCCACCACGTGGCGAAGTAAAATACGGCTATCGATATTTTCATACTCGCTTGCCGTATCTGGAAAGTGCTTACCAATATCACCCATTGCCAACGCGCCTAAAATAGCATCGCATAATGCATGAATAGCAACATCACCATCTGAGTGCGCTAAAAAGCCCTGTGGGTAATCTATTTTTTCACCACAAATAGTTAACGGGCCTTTGCCGCCAAATTTATGTACGTCAAAACCATGGCCAATTCGTATCATAATCCACTCTCGTTTTGTTGTTTATGTAATAAAAACCCAGCCAGGTCTAAATCCTCTGGCGTAGTTATTTTAATATTATCGCTACGACCTGCCACAAGCTTAACCGGTTTACCCGCCCACTCAATTGCACTGGCTTCATCGGTAATAGTAGCCCCGCTTGCTAATGCGTTTTGAAGCGCAGTTTTAAGCTCCTCATATTTAAAAAACTGCGGTGTAAGTGCTTGCCATAAATCGTCTCGTGGCACCGTTTGTAGGGCATGTGTGTGGCCACGTTTTATGGTGTCTTTTACTTTACTAGCTAAAATACCACCTTCATCAGCGTTTATACATTCGTCAATTAAGTGCTCTATATCAGTCATATTAACTAATGGACGAGCAGCATCATGCACCAATACCCATGTTGGTGGGTTAGGCGCTAAAAAAAGCAAGCTATTGAGCACTGAGTCGGCGCGCTCTTTTCCGCCGCTGGCTCGCACAATGCGATTATCAAGCAGAGGGAGTTCGTCAAAATAGGGGTCGCTGTCGCTAAGGGCAACAACAATAAAGCTTAATTGGGGTAATAGAGAAAGTTTGGCTAAGGTGTGTTCTAAAATGGTTTTACCGGCTAGTTTTATATATTGCTTAGGCGCATTGTGCTGCATTCTGCTGCCAACACCCGCAGCAGGTACAATTGCTGCAATAGTTTGTTTATTTGTCATATTGTTTGCCCGGTAAAACACGAATAAATGTTTCGTCCGGTTTAATCATTCCTAATTCGTTACGTGCACGCTCTTCAATGCCTTCTTGGCCAAGCTTTAAGTCTTCAATATCTGCTTTAAGTACTTTATTACGTTTAATAAGCTTTTCGTTAGTGTGTTGGTGTGACGCTACAGCACCTTTTAGCCGTGCGTAGTCTTGTAATCCATTATGGCCAAACCATAATCTGTACTGTACAAACAGTGCTAAGCATAGTAAACCAACTTGAAAAATACGCATTTAACACTCCTTATTTTAAATTCCAGATACCTTAACTTTAATACGCTAAGGGGCGCTTTAAATTGCGCCAATTAATACTACCCGCTAAAAGCATTTCGCGTAGAGATAAAACCCGTGGCATGCAACGCTTCGAAAATTGCCACTGATGCCCGCAACATGCTGCAGTTAAACTCACTTTACTTGGTTTTATTAACTGAGCATTTTGCTGCTCTAGCCCATTTCCTAAAAAATCAAACCAACCGAGCTCGTTACAATGCAGCTTATTTTCGCCTAACTGATCGATACTGTCTATTCTAAGACGCACCTGATCGTAGCCATACAATATAACGGGCACTATAAGCCCCACTTTGGCATACGTTTGATAAAAAAGTTCATTAGCTTGAACATTCACATCGGGTGGGGTCGGTTTTTGCTTTTCAAGCCACGTACCATTTTGTGCGTCAAGCGTAAAAGGCGTGTCACCATTGGCAACTAACGTTGCAGCTCGCTCAATATAATAAGGTAGGCTTTTTAACTGGCGGCGCAGTTTATCGGCATTAGGCTCTGCAACTAATCGTTGAACCTCACGCTGATAAAACGCATTGCACAATTGTGCATACAACACTTTTTGTGCATCAGTTTGCCAAATTTCAACTTGCTGTTGAGCACCAAGTGACTGATTTTTAGCGACCAAAAGCTGTACTCAAAAATATTCAGGTAAATGTTTTATAACACAGTATTGAATGTTTTTTAAGCGCAGCGCACTAATTTAAGCGCTTGGCTTTTCACCTAATTTTGCTTTACCTGATTCTAAAAATTGCACAACCGTATTACGCTTTTTACCAATCAGTAAACTGCCATCAGCTAAAAACATAAAGTTTTGCCAATTGCGTTTAAATACATCAAACGTCGTTTCGATAATATTATCGCGAGCCATACAAAAATAAACCGTGGTGTTAGCTTCCCAATCTAAAAACGTTAAGATTGTTTCTGGTGGTTGCGCATCACCATTTTCCCACGCATCTTGCCAATCGACTTCTTGGCTAAAGCTTTTTTCTTGTCCGCACCAATCGGTGTCTTCAAAAAAATCAGGGTGATCAAACTCACGGCTCACCATGGTTGTCCAAAGTACTGCTGCGCGCTCGTCGCTCATAGGCTTTATTTTTGCTGCGTCTTCATCAGATACAGGTAAATCTTTGTGGCGAAAAACCCACGCCTTTTTGTAATCATCTAAAGAAATATAGTTCATAGTATTGGCAAATTAGTTAACATTAAAAGTGCAAAGCCAAATTATACAAGAGATCAAAACATGACTACAGCAATAAAACCACTTTCCCTCAAACCAGGTATGTACCAACACTACAAAGGGCCGCAATACAAAGTTATTCACGTTGCCACCCATAGCGAAACCGAGGAACAACTTGTTATTTACCAAGCACTCTATGGTGAATTTGGAATCTGGGCACGTCCACTTAGTATGTTTTTAGAAACCGTTGAAAAAGGAGGCGAAACCATACCTCGTTTTGCTTACCTTGGACCTGTAGATTAACTATGGCATTATAACTAAATAACTTACTGCTCAGACCAGACAAGGGTGCACCGTGCAATTTAACTCTACCGACAATTACATCGCAAGCAGCTCGCTAAAACAGGCTGTAAATGCCGCCATTATGCTCGAAAAACCATTATTAATTAAAGGTGAACCCGGCACGGGTAAAACCATGCTAGCTGAAGAACTTGCAAAAAGTTTAGATACCGAGCTTATTCAATGGCACATCAAATCGACCACCAAAGCGCAGCAAGGTTTGTACGAATACGATGCCGTATCGCGCCTACGCGACAGCCAATTAGGTGACGAACGCGTACATAATATTGGCAATTACATTGTTAAAGGTAAATTGTGGCAAGCGTTTAACTATGCCGAGCTTAATGGTAAACGTCCTGTACTTTTAATTGATGAAATAGACAAAGCCGACATCGAATTCCCAAACGATTTACTGCTTGAGCTTGATAAAATGGAGTTTCATGTTTACGAAACTAACGAGCGCATTATCGCAAAAGAGCGCCCTATTGTGATCATCACTTCAAACAATGAAAAAGAATTGCCAGATGCATTTTTACGCCGCTGCTTTTTTCATTATATTGATTTTCCAAGCAGTGATGAAATGCAGCAAATTATTGATGTGCACTACCCGCATGTTAAACAAGATTTAGTTCGCCAAGCGCTAGAAGTATTTTTTAACTTACGTGAAGCCAACGGCCTCAAAAAGAAGCCCTCCACCAGCGAATTGCTCGATTGGTTAAAGCTTTTAATGGCAGAAGATATAGACGCAAAAACGCTGCACGACAAAGCGCAAAAAGGCGGATTAATGCCAATGTTTGGCGCCTTACTTAAAAACGAGCAAGACATAAGCCTAATCGAAAAACTCGCGTTTATGAGTCGTCGCTAACATGCTAGTACAGTTTTTTTTCAAACTGCGTGAATACCGTTTACCGGTAAGCCTTCGCGAACTGCTCGATTTAATTAACGCCTTAAAAAAAGGCGTTATATTTGCCGACGTAGACGCCTTTTACCATTTAGCACGCACCATAATGGTAAAAGACGAAACCCATTTTGATCGATTCGACAAAGCCTTTAGCGACTATTTTAGTGGTATTGCCGACCTTGATTTACTCGAGAGCTTAAAGCAACAACACAACTTACCTGAAGACTGGCTACGTAAAGAATTCGAAAAAAACCTAAGCGATGAAGAAAAAGCCCAACTTAAAGCCATGGGCGGACTCGACGAGCTTATGAAAACCCTAAAAGAGCGTTTAGAAGAGCAGCAAAAACGCCACGCTGGCGGCAATAAATGGGTAGGTACTGGCGGCACATCACCTTTTGGTGCATACGGCTATAACCCAGAAGGTGTGCGTATAGGGCAAGACGGTAACCGTAACCGCCAAGCAGTAAAAGTCTGGGATAAGCGCGAATACCGTAACCTCGACACCGACAGAGAAATTAGTTCGCGCACAGTTAAACTCGCCCTTAAAAAGTTACGAAAATTTGCCCGCACTGGCGCAAGCGACACGCTTGATTTAAACGAGACCATTCGCGCTACCGCAAAGCAAGGTGGCATGCTGGATGTAAAAATGGCACCTGAACGCCACAATGCCGTAAAAGTATTGATGCTGTTTGATATTGGCGGCTCAATGGATGACTACATTCATACCTGTGAAGAGTTATTTAGCGCCGCCCACAGTGAGTTTAAACATTTAGAGTTTTACTACTTTCATAACTGTTTATACGAGCATGTTTGGCAAGACAACGCGCGCCGCCATTCAAACGTAATAGACACCATGACGCTCATAAACAAATTTACCAGCGACTATAAAGTAATTTTTGTCGGTGATGCCACTATGGGCCCTTACGAAATAGCTTATGCGGGCGGCTCGGTAGAACACTACAATGAAGAGCCCGGCAGTGCCTGGTTACAACGTGTCACAAACCACTTTGATAAAGTCGCCTGGCTCAACCCACAACCGGTTGAACACTGGCCATACTATCAATCAATTGGCTTTATAAAAGAGTTAATGAACAAACGCATGTATGCGCTGAGCTTAGATGGAATAAGTAAAGCGATAAAAGAGCTGAGTTAAAATAAATTAGCAACTACTTCTAAATCTATAGTGCTTAGAAGTAGTTGAGCTATATGATTTTGTTATACACATTCGTTTTCTGAGTAATAATTCACCAGATTATTAGATAGTATATCCCATTTAAAACCTTTCCCACTATTTACGGTAAGTGGTTTTAAAATACTAAAGTCTAATAAACATGATTTAGAGCCATTTCCATAAACTCCATAAATCGAGCTTTCTAGTATTTGAACATTTTGTTCGGATTTAACAAATACCCTTGCTAAAAGTTCAAATGAAAATGTTTTTATTACTTCTGAATTAGAATTTTTGAAAATTTTATAAAACGAATGCCCCATAGATTCCAGTATATTATCGTAGCTTTGAGTGCTTTTGCTTTCAAAAATATGTTCAAATACTTTAATTTGGCTATTTAATATCTCAAATATGAAATAGCCAGCTCTGCTTTCGAATTCACAATTTTTTTGAACCTTCGCTGCATTTTCGTTAGAGAGTTCAATCAATTGCTCTACAATTTTTGTTAGTACCCAGCTAGGATGTCGAGAAGAAAATGATTGTTCTTTTTTGCTTACTTCAACTGAAGAATGGAATACGCAGTCTATATAAAAATTTAATCGTGTTTGCTTTATAAATGAGTCATTTGGTATGTACTCATGTGCCTCAACAAGTTGATTTTTGTTATTTAAAATATACGTTTTTACTATACTTTCTAGCCTATCAAAAAACTTAGATTTATCAATAAAACCAGCATTTCCAATAGACTCATCTAATAAAGGAGAAAATCCAAGAATATTTTCATAAAAATAGTAATCTTCAAAGAAAGTCTCTAACTCATGTTTAAAGTGTGAAGAACTTATTAATATTTCAATATCCTCTTCTGAAAAGTCATTTCCAGTAAGTGAAATGAGTTCGAATGCAACTCTAGGATTATTTTTCAGGATATGAGCTTTAACTCTAGAGGTGAAAAATTCTTTTTTCAGTACTTCAATTAATTTTTCTTGCCTGCTGCTTAACCTACTAAGTTGCTCAAATTTAGTTAAGGGAACTATAAGAAAGTGGTACTTGAAAAAGTTTTTGGCACTCAATGACTCTTGTTTAGGCTGCTCATTGGTGAGGGCAATCAATGGTTCGTTAAAGTAGTTTGATATATCTTGATTTAATAACTTTACCCTTAGTGATTTAAATAAAGTTTCCTTTATCAAATAACGCTTCAAAGTACAAAGATTTCTATTTAATAAGGAGTCAATGAGGCTCATTTTTTGTTCGTATTTAATATCATTTGAAATTGCATCAATAAGGTGAGGTATCTTATTTTCTCTGATTGATTTAGCTAAAATCAATTTAAAGATATACCCCAGAAAAAGAATCGAAATAAGCAGTAAAGCACTTTCTTGATCAAAGCCTTTTATCCATTTTAAAGGTATTATTATTCCCCAAGCAGAAAAAACATCATAAAGCAGGAAATAAGTAGAAAACGAACAAAATAATAGAAAAATGGAACACGTAACTTTTGATTTAAGATTAAGTGATAATTCTAATTTTTTATCTTCAGGTAATAAGGTGATTATTGCAGCTAGCACCGCGAATAAAGTTAAAAAGCCAGAAACATCCATTTATTGCCTACCCTCTTGTTCAAATCTATTTCATATTTCAAAGTGTGCGAAGCTCTATAACTCAGCTATATGGTTCAATGTCTCAGGATGACGCTGTACAAGCTTTAGCAAAGTTATCGCTTGCCCATTCGGTGCGCTGCGTCCTTGTTCCCAGTTTTCGAGCGTTCTTGCTGATGTATGTAGAATGTTTGCAAATACCCCACGCGACATATTAAATGTTTCTCGAATATTTACTATTTCATCCTATGAGATAGCAAGGTCTTTGATATCATTTACCTTATGGGAACGTAACGTAAGCTTTTCTAGTGAATGCGCTTTAGCATCTACAAGTGCTGTAATTAATTCTGAAAATAAATCACGTTTGCTCATTACGCTATACCTCTAAAAGCTATCTTAATAGTCTTGATATCATGCAGCAATATTTATTATTACTTGCTAATAAACTTACACATTCCTAATCCTAAACCATCTCCATCACGCTTTACATAACCATATTGTGTATAAAAGCTTTCTTTACCGTGAGCACTTAATAAAGCTATTGTAGCGCCATTAGAACAGGTGTTGCTTAGGTAGTTTTTAATGTGAGTCATAACTAAATGACCAATACCTTTGCTTTGATAACTTGGCGCAATAATTACATCTTGAATATAAAAATACATTGCGCCATCACCAACAATTCTGCCAGTGCCTATCAACTTATCAGTGTCGTACACTGTAACCCAAAAAAGTGAGTTTTCGATGCTTGCTTTTAATCTTTTATCGTCAGGATTTCGCCACTTTACTTGTGTACGTAAATTGGCAAACTCATTCAGTACTGGGGCTTTAAGTTCAACGTTATAAGCCATAATATCTCTTACTCACTTTTAAAACCCTTTACTCATAAACAAGCTATACGGGTCTAGCTCATAATCACCAAACGGTTCGCACTCTCTAAAACCAAATTGAGTATAAAGTTTTTGTGCGGGCAAAAATGCCTTTGCCGTGCCGGTCTCTAAACTTAGTGTTTTATAACCTCGCAAAGTTGCTTGCTCAATAATATGGGTGAGTAACTTAGCGGCTATGCCTTGGCGTAAATAGCTGCTTGATGTGCGCATTGATTTAATTTCGCCTTCGGTCGTATTTAGTGCTTTTAAAGCACCAACACCCGCTAAATTATTTCCAATCCATAAGCTATAAAAGGTTATATCGGGCTGAGTGAGTTTGCTCACATCAAGTGCATGTACGCTCTCAACGGGTGAATGTTTTAGCATATCGTTATGATGCGCTTGTAGTAACTTTATAACCTGTGGGTTTGAAAGCTCGCCTGTTCTAATTTCCATTTATATTTCTCGCAATTTAAGGTTACATTAAGCCCATAACATTATTTATCTAATTAACTCAATTTACACAGCTAGCTTCCACACTATAAACGCTACGGCAAAGCCGATTAAATAGACTAAACCTAACCAGCTTAAAATACGCAGTAATACACTGTGTTTAATATCGAGGTCTGAGCGTATTAGGCTAAAGTTAAGCCATGCAAATACAGGCGTTGTGACAAATGAAAGCGTCATCGCAAAGGTAAGCATTGGGCCAAGGGCTGATTTAAAAAATAATATAACTGCCATACCGGCAAGTGCTTGTAGTATTAACCAAATATTTAGGCTGTGTTTTGATTGCTTAAAGCCAAGTAACTTATGAGATTCGTTAAGCGTACGGGCGTAGCCATCAAGTACAGTAAGTGTGGTGCCAAACATACATAAAAACGCAATTGCAGATACCAGCGGTCTTGCCCATTCGCCTATTGTTAATGCGTACATATCAATAAGCTGCTTAGCAAAGGCGACTCCACCGAGTTCTATACTGCTGGTTTGCCCGTATTGCACTAATACACCTAAGCTAAAAAACACTAAGGCTAAGCCTGCTGTAAGCCAATAGCCTACGTTAAAGTCAAACAAGCCTTGGCTTTTAGTAATTGTTTGATGCTCTTGTTTTTCTTTTAGCCATAAAGAACTTAATGCGGATATTTCGATAGGCGCTGGCATCCAACCCATTAAAGCCACCATAAAGCTAAGCATTGCAAGCTCGTACGGTGAAGGGCCCACATAATCAGCAGGTGCCATTGGACCGTTATTAAACGCGATGACAAGAGCAATTAAAGTCGCGAGCGTAAGCAGCCCCATAATGCCTTTAGCCACGTTATCGAGCGCTTTGAAGTGCCCAAGTAATAATATAACTAAGCACACGCCCAATAGCATCCAACAAAGTAAGGTTACTTCAATGACAATAGGTAGAGCGTAATGCAGTAAGCTTGCGGTTAGTAATAATACGCCGGCGGTATTTACAATAGCAGCAATAATGTTTAAACCAATAAAGCTGTAAAAATAAAATGGACCTTTGCTTTTGTAACCCTCCACCAAGCTATTTTTAGTGGCCAGTGTGTATTCCATACCAAAACGAAAAAATGGATACTTTAAAACATTAACAACAAGTATTAGCCAAAATAATTGCCAGCCAAATATTGCTCCTGCTTGTGTAGAGGCAACTAGGTGAGAGCCGCCAATAGCGGCTGTTGCCATGAGGATTCCAGGTCCAAGCGCACCTAGTCGAGACTTCCATACTGCTTTTATTGTGTGCATTAATTTCTCAAAATATGTGTGTTGTACGCTACTTTTATTAATTCTTTTGATTAATAAACTGCAAGAACGCATAACTTACCTAAATTACAGGCAATAAAAAAGAGCCATACGGCTCTTTTTTATAATACTTTGGAACTAAATTTTATTTAAGATCCATCTCTTGGATGATCTCGTGTGCGATTTCAGGTGTCGTGCTAACAGGCTTTTCGTGTAGGTTTGCTTTTATCTGCCCTTTTCGATGTTTTAGTGCCGCATCGAGTTTTTTAGCTGCACTTGCAATGGCTGGGTACATAACTTCGTTTTCCCCTTTTACCGATATGCGCGTGCCTTCGTAATTAGTGCTAATTTCAGCTTGGATTTTATGATGCTCTTTAGACAAAATAATATCGAGTGCAATAAGCGATGGAAAGTGGCTCTCGATTTTTGAAAATTTTTCGTTGATGTGCTCTCTAATAGAGTCAGTAACTTCAACATGGTGACCAGAAAGATTAATTTTCATAGGGTATCCTTTTATTTGTTACCTCATAAATAGTATTGGGGGCTATTTAGATTAACACAAGGAAAAAAGAGAGATATTTGAGGTTTATTTGCGGCTTTTGGTGATTTAAATCATGTGTTGCGCAAAGTTTATGCAAAGCCCATAGTGCATGGGCTTTCAGACGTCTACTTAACTTAAGCTCTGATTGATTAATCTGTGTACGAACAACAGTAGTCAGCAAAATCAGATACTTTTACTTTAAAGCTTACGTTCGCATCTACGTTAAACGATTCACCTGCGTTAAATGTCTTCCACTCGCTCGCACCTGGTAATAAAATATCCCATTGGCCAGCTAAAAGCTCCATACACTCTTTTTGGTTTGTATCAAAAACAAACTCACCTGGTTGCATAAAGCCTAACGTTTTCGCCTCGCCATCACCTAAAATAACGGTACGGCTAGACACTTTTCCGTCAAAATATACATTGGCTTTTTTTACTACACTCACGTTATCGAACTTTGGCATTTTTAGCTCCTGCTATTAATTTAAGATTTTTATTTATAAATTTTATCGCACTACATTGCCTGATAGCTTACTTTCTTGCAAGGAAAGCTGCATTGTTCAAGGTGAAGTTGTTTCATGTAAGGGCATAAAAAAACCCGCAACATGTACAGGTTTTTCAATTACTTACTTTATTTAATCAAAAGCGATTAAAAAAGCTCGTTTGCTTTGCTTACAATGTTTGCCACTGTAAAGCCAAAGTGCTCAAACAGCTCACCAGCAGGCGCCGACTCACCAAAGGTAGTCATGCCTACTACTGCGCCGTTTAGGCCTACGTATTTGTACCAGTAATCAGCAATACCCGCTTCTACTGCTACGCGGCGTGTAACAGATGCCGGTAATACACTTTCTTTGTACTCTGCGCTTTGATCTTCAAAGGCATCAGTACATGGCATAGATACAACACGTACCTTTTTGCCTTGGCTGCGTAGTTCGCTTGCTGAATCTTGTGCTAGTTGCACTTCAGAACCCGTTGCAATAAAGATAATCTCTGGGTTGCCGTCACAGCTAAGGATGTAACCACCCTTTTTAACATCGCTTAATTGCTGTGCGTCACGCGCTTGTTGCTCAAGACCTTGGCGAGTAAAGATTAACGATGTAGGACCGTCTTTACGCTCAATAGCTTGTTGCCATGCAATTGCCGACTCAACTTGGTCACATGGGCGCCAGTTGTATAAGTTAGGCGTTAAACGCATGCTTGCAATTTGCTCTACTGGTTGGTGAGTTGGACCATCTTCACCTAGGCCAATTGAATCGTGCGTGTATACAAAAATGCTTGGTTGCTTCATTAATGCAGCCATACGTACAGCATTTTTTGCATATTCAACAAACATTAAGAACGTTGCACCATAAGGAATAAAACCTTTATGAAGCGCAATACCATTCATAATTGCCGACATACCAAACTCACGCACACCGTAATAAATGTAGTTACCGCTTGCATCATCGTGTGTTAAACCTTTAGAGCCATCCCAAATTGTTAAGTTTGAGCCAGCTAAATCGGCTGAGCCACCCATAAATTCTGGTAATAACGGACCAAACGCATTTAACGCATTTTGCGACGCTTTACGAGACGCTGGGTTTGCTGGGTTTGCTTGTAGTTGCTCAATGTACGCTTGAGATTTTTCAGCCCAATCGCCAGGTAGTTCATTATTAATACGACGCTTGTATTCTGCTGCAAGCTCTGGGTATGCTTTTGCGTATGCTGCAAATTTTTCGTCCCAGCTTGATTCAAGCTGTTGACCTTTTTCTTTGCTATCCCACTGTGCGTAAATATCAGCAGGAATTTCGAACGCATCGCCAGTCCAACCTAAAAATTCGCGAGACGCTTTAATTTCGTCATCACCTAGTGGTGCACCGTGACAATCGTGGCTACCAGATTTGTTAGGTGAGCCGTAACCAATAATTGTTTTACAACAAATTAGTGATGGTTTATCGGTAACGCTTTTAGCTTCTGCAATTGCAGCACTTATAGCATCGCTGTCGTGGCCATCAACACCACTAATTACATGCCAACCGTATGCTTTAAAGCGAGCTGGTGTGTCATCTGTAAACCAACCTTCTACTTCACCATCGATTGAAATGCCGTTGTCATCCCAAAACGCAACAAGTTTACCTAGGCCTAATGTGCCTGCAAGTGAACCTGCTTCATGAGAAATACCTTCCATAAGGCAGCCATCGCCCATAAATGCATAAGTAAAGTGATCAACAATATCGTGACCTTCACGGTTAAACTGCGCAGCAAGTGCTTTTTCAGCAATCGCCATACCTACGGCATTTGTGATCCCTTGTCCTAATGGACCCGTAGTAGTTTCGATTCCTGGTGCATAGCCGTATTCAGGGTGACCTGGTGTTTTAGAATGCATTTGACGGAAGTTTTTAATTTCGTCCAATGGTAAGTCGTAACCACTTAGGTGCAATAGAGAATATATAAGCATTGAACCGTGGCCGTTTGAAAGAATAAATCTGTCACGGTCAGCCCACTCTGGATTAGTTGGATTATGTTTTAGATAATCGCGCCATAATACTTCTGCGATATCAGCCATGCCCATAGGGGCTCCAGGGTGACCAGATTTGGCCTTTTGTACTGCGTCCATTGACAAGACGCGAATAGCATTTGCAAGTTCTTTGCGAGATGGCATGAATTCTCCTACCTTTATGTGTATTTGCGCGGGTATTTATGTGTTTGTTTATACACCCAAGTAACTTGGGTTTGTTTATAGTGACCATTCTTACTTATTGTGGGTGCAGTGTGCAATTAAAAACCCTATAAAAGTGAGGCATTATGAATATTTTTTAAGACCAAAAAGTTATTAGTAATTTTATTTAGACGTCTAGGCGTAAAAACACTATGCAAGGTGTTTTGTTTTCGATAAAATACGCCCCTTAATTTTTTAGCGCTAATACCGACGTTTGTGAAGCGCAATATTTGTGAGCAGAAATACAATGGCAAAACATTTATTTACTTCTGAATCAGTTTCTGAAGGTCATCCGGATAAAATCGCCGATCAAATCTCTGATGCGGTACTTGATGCTATCCTAGAGCAAGACTCTCATGCCCGTGTTGCGTGCGAAACTTACGTAAAAACAGGTATGGTTATGGTTGGTGGTGAAATCACGACTAGCGCATGGGTTGATATCGAAGAAATTACACGTAAAACAGTACGTGAAATTGGCTACACGCATTCAGACATGGGTTTCGATGCAGACTCGTGTGCTATTTTAAACACCATCGGTAAACAGTCTCCTGACATTAACCAAGGTGTTGACCGTACTAGCCCAGAAGAACAAGGTGCTGGCGACCAAGGTCTTATGTTTGGTTACGCATGTAACGAAACAGAAGTGCTAATGCCTGCGCCAATTACTTACTCACACCGTTTAGTACAGCGCCAAGCTGAGGTTCGTAAAAGCGGCGAGCTTAACTGGTTACGTCCAGATGCAAAATCTCAAGTTACTTTTGCGTACGAAAATGGTAAGCCAGTAGGTATTGATGCAGTAGTACTATCTACTCAGCACAGCGAAGACATTTCGCAAAAAGATTTAGTAGAAGCGGTGATGGAAACTATCATCAAGCCAGTACTTCCTGCAGAACTTGTTACTAGTGCAACTAAATTTTTCATTAACCCAACAGGTCGCTTTGTAATTGGCGGACCAATGGGCGATTGTGGTTTAACTGGTCGTAAAATCATTGTAGATACCTACGGTGGTATGGCTCGCCACGGTGGTGGTGCTTTCTCTGGTAAAGATCCATCAAAAGTTGATCGCTCAGCTGCATATGCTGCACGTTACGTTGCTAAAAACGTAGTTGCGGCTGGCCTTGCTGATAAATGTGAACTACAAGTGTCTTACGCAATCGGTGTTGCAGAACCTACATCTATCAGCGTTGAAACGTTTGGTACAAGTAAGTTAGAAGAAAGCCGTTTAATCGAGCTTATTCGTGAACACTTTGACTTGCGCCCTTATGGCTTAATTCAAATGCTTGATTTAGAGCGCCCTATCTACCTTCCTACAGCGGCTTACGGCCACTTTGGTCGTGACGAATTCCCTTGGGAACGTACAGATAAAGCTGATGCACTTCGTGCAGCCGCTGGCCTTTAAGTTAAAAGTGTTGAAGTAAATTAAAAACGGCCCTTAATAGGGCCGTTTTTGTATCTAAAACTTATCAGTTACATTATTTGTAGTGCGTCTACAAAATAACTATAAAATCGACCTCGAATTCTTTTGTACTTTAGGTATATACTCATTTCATTATAAAGCTTTAGGGATAGTTAAATGGCCGACAATTTTCGCGTTATATTTGTAGAACTTGCACAAGATGTTGATAGCAAAACAGTATGCGTAAACTTAGCAACTAAGTTAAAAACGTCAGAAGAAAAAGTGGCTCTTTTTTTAAAAGGTAAACCACTTTTTGCGCCAAATAATAAAGACAAAGCACTAAAGCAAGCCAAGCTTCTTACAAGCTTTGGTATTAATTGTAGACTTCAAGCTGTTTCAAGTGCGACTCAAAATAGTTCAGTCTCTATTACAAACAGTCTACGTGATGAACGTATTTTTGATGCACTAGATTACATCACAAGTAGCTTAATTCGTCTTGAAGAGAAACTTGAAGATCTTGAACAACGCCTTCCTGAAGCTCAATTAAAAACACCAGACGAAAGTGTTGACGAGTGGCAGAGTGATGACTTAATGCTTGAGGAGGATTTAGTCCCGCCTAAAAAACGCAGCAACATACTTTTGTATTCATTGATAACCACTGCGGTAATTTTGCTAATTGTATTGGCTGTTTATTTAGTTTTCCCAAATTTATTTTCTTTTTAGGGATAGTTAATTAGCCTTATGAGTAATAAACGCGCACATATAAGAAAAATGATTCGCGAGACGCGCAATAACCTATCAAAAAATCAGCAACATTTAGCTGCTCAATCGTTAATTATGAATTTCATTCAACATTTAAAAAGCGAAAAAACAGCGAATTCAAAGCATATTGCTATTTATTTAAGTAATGATGGAGAACTAGATACCTCACTGTTAATTAAGGAATTATGGAACTTAAACCATACTGTTTACCTACCTATAATACACCCATTCAATGGCGCTAATTTACTGTTTCAGCGCTATGAGAAAAACTCACCCATGAGGGCAAATCGCTATGGTATCTTAGAGCCTAAGCTGAACTGCTCTCAAATATGCCCATTACCAGCGCTTGACTACCTCCTTATGCCATTAGTTGCATTTGATAAACAAGGTAATCGCCTAGGAATGGGAGGTGGGTTTTACGACCGGACATTGGCGCGTTTACATGAACAAAGTTGGCAAAAACCACAACTAATTGGTCTTGCACATGAGTGCCAAAAAGTTGATTCTCTACCAATCGAGTCGTGGGACGTACCACTTAAAACCATTATCACCCCAGATAAAACATACTGTTGGTAACATTTAATTTTGATTACTAACCGCATATTTCTGACATATATGAGCACAAAGCAATGACACAAGACGAATTAAAAAAAGCAGCTGCCTGGGCAGCACTCGAGTTTGTAAAAGAAAACACTATTATAGGTGTCGGTACAGGCTCTACTGTTAATCACTTTATAGATGCCCTTGGCTCAGTAAAGGACACTATTGTAGGCGCTGTATCAAGCTCAGAAGCGTCAACTGTACGCCTACAAGAGCTAGGTATTGATGTGTTTGAACTTAATAACATTGATGCTTTAGATGTATACGTTGACGGCGCTGACGAAATAAACGCTCAAAACGAAATGGTTAAAGGCGGCGGCGCAGCACTAACACGTGAAAAAATAGTAGCGGCAGTTGCAAAACAGTTTGTGTGTATTGTTGATGACACAAAGCTGGTAGATACATTGGGTGACTTCCCGCTTCCAGTAGAAGTTATTCCAATGGCGCGCAGCTACGTTGCACGAGAATTATTAAAACTTGGTGGTGACCCTGTTTATCGCCAAGGCGTAGTTACCGATAATGGTAACGTAATATTAGATGTATTTAACTTAAAAATTACCAATGCCAAACAACTTGAAACACAAATAAATTCAATTGTCGGCGTAGTTACCAACGGCCTATTTGCGATGCGAGGTGCTGATAAAGTGATTATCGGTACTAAAAATGGGCCACAAATTAAATAGGATGTAGTTATGAGTAAGGTATCGTTAGCAAAAGACAAAATTAAAATTCTCTTGCTTGAAGGTGTTCACCAAAGCGCTGTTGAAACGCTAAAACGTAACGGTTACAGCAATATCGACTACGTTAAAACATCCTTACCTGAGGACGAGCTTAAAGAGCGCATTAAAGATGTCCACTTTGTAGGACTTCGTTCTCGTACTCATATTAACCAAGCCGTATTAGACTCAGCTGAAAAGCTAGTTGCTATTGGTTGTTTTTGTATTGGTACAAACCAAGTTGATTTAGATGCTGCACGTGAGCGTGGTATTGCTGTATTTAACGCCCCATTTTCTAATACTCGTTCAGTTGCTGAGCTTGTACTTGGTGAAATCCTACTTTTATTACGTGGTATTCCAGAGCGTAATGCAGCGGCTCATCGTGGTGGCTGGTTAAAAACAGCAAATGGTTCGTTTGAAGCACGTGGTAAAACACTAGGTATTATTGGTTATGGCCACATTGGTACTCAGCTGGGTATTATGGCTGAAAATATTGGTATGAATGTAGAGTTTTACGATATCGAAGATAAACTATCGTTAGGTAACGCAACGCAAGTTCATAACTTAACCCAGCTGTTACAACGCTCTGATATTATTAGCTTGCATGTACCAGAAACACCGCAAACAAAAAACCTTATTGGTAGTGCAGAATTTGCTGTTATGAAGCAGGGATCTATTTTAATCAATGCTTCACGCGGAACTGTTGTTGATATTGATGCACTTGCTGAAGCACTAACAGAGAAAAAACTAAGTGGTGCTGCAATCGATGTGTTCCCTGTTGAGCCAAAATCTAATGAAGAAGAATTTGTATCGCCACTGCGTGAATTCGACAATGTTATTTTAACGCCGCACATTGGTGGATCTACACAAGAAGCGCAAGAAAACATTGGTATTGAAGTAGCAGGTAAATTGGCTAAATATTCAGATAATGGCTCAACTATCACTGCGGTTAACTTCCCTGAAGTATCGCTGCCTGAGCTTGCTAATCGTAGCCGTTTATTACATGTACACCACAACCGCCCAGGTGTTCTAACGCAAATTAACCAAGCGTTTGCACAGCACGGTATTAATATTGCTGCGCAATACCTACAAACAGACGCATCCATTGGTTATGTAGTTATTGATGTTGATACAGATCAATCTGAAGTAGCACTTAAAGAACTAAGCGCTGTTGAGGGGACAATTAGAGCACGTATTTTACATTAATTTATTGTTATTAAGTTTAGATATAAAAAGGTCCTAATGGACCTTTTTATATTTAGATTACATATACTTTCTTAAATATTTTTTGAATACAGGATCTGTTGCAGCCAACTCTTTTTGCTCAGCTAATATCTCTTTTAAAATAGCGCCTGAGGTAAGCGGGTTAGCAAGTACCACTCTAAATACAACAGTTGGTTGATTATCGTATTGGTTTGGCGTTAAGCGCGTGCGTGATACAAATGAGCGACCTGACTCGCGTTGACGCTTTTGCATACTGGCAGTAAAACGGTTCAGTGAAGCAAAAATGTCTAACCGAGTTGCTGCATCAGCATCAGCTATAGCTTGTTTTATTTTCTTGGGTACATAACGATACGTTAATAAGCACAACTCAGGCTCAGAAATAAGCTCAAAGTCTTCATCAGCTTTAATTAAATCAGCAAAATAATGTGCTTTTTTGATGCTTCGATCAATCAGCATTTCGTAGCCTTTACGACCAATAACACGTAAGCAAGCGTGCACTAACATTGCCATCCCTGGTCGGCTGCCTTCAAGCGTATGGCTACCTAAGTCTTTTGAACCTTTACGTAATATGTACTCAGCGTGATGCTCTATAGCATCAGTTGCAGCGGGGTCTTTAAATAAAACCAAGCCCGCTCCCATTGGTACATACATTTGTTTATGTGCATCAATAGTAATTGAATCTGCTCGCTCAATTCCTTTGAGTAAAGAACGATGCGTGTTCGATAAAAGCGTTGCTCCTCCCCATGCAGCATCTACATGAAAATGACAGTTAATATCTTGTGCTAAGTCGGCCATTTCATCAAGTGGGTCAATATTACCGGTTTCAGTTGTTCCCGCGACCCCAATAATTGCCATTACTTTAATACCTTGCGCTTCAAGCTCACGTGCTTTTTCGCGCATTGCTTTTACATCGACTTTATTATTTTCGCAGGTCCTAATACCAATTAAGTTATCGCGACCAATGCCCAGTAAATCAACCGATTTACCTAATGAATAGTGTCCGCGTTCTGATATTAATACAGCTAAACCTTTATAGCCGTAATGTAACATACCAGCAACAATACCTTGAGCGCCTATTCCCCTAAAATCGCCATCGGGTTTTAATAAACAATTTCGTGCAATCCAAAGCGCTGTAATATTAGCAATAGTACCACCAGAGCAAAATGCGCCTAATGAGGTTTTAGCACTGTGCATCCATTTAGAATAAAACGAGTCTTCTTGCCCATAAGCTAGATGGTGCATCATCCCAAGTACTTGACGTTCAAGAGGTGTAAATGCTTTAGACGTTTCTATTTTTACTAGGTTTTGATTTAGCCCTACCATCAGTTTTGACAGCGGTAATAAAAAATGCGGCAAGGCTGAGGTCATGTGACCAATAAAACTAGGCGCAGCTGTATGCACAGAATGCGCAACAAGTTGCTCCATTATGTCTTGGGCATAAGCAGATACAAATGTTGGATCTTCAGGGATCACTGCCGATTGAAAATCTTTTTCTATTTCATGTAATGGTTTTTCAATTGCTGCTATATTTTCGTTTAAAAAACCTGCTAAATTACTCGAAATTTCAAGCTCGATTTTGCTTAAAGTTGAGTCTGGCGCTTCAGGTACAGTAAATATACGCTTAAGGCTTTCTTTAGAGGCGACGGCAAAACGCTTTTGATCCATCTTTATACCTAGTGTGTGTAGCTAGAACACCTGTTTATCTATCTAATAATGCCAAATTCAGACAACAGTGCTTCTTTAAAAATTGCGCTAACTTTACTGCAATATAAGCAAAATGTCTCGCTTAAACCTCTAAAAGCATTCAAACCGATGACAAAAAAATGATAATTTAGTTAAAACTCTACTAAACCTAATTACTTATTGGGCATTTGTTTATTTTGGGTATAATAAATTCAAAACAAAAAGGGACCCATATGCCAGAAGGAAGAGTCAAAATTAGTTGGATAATAGCAGGCTTTAGTCTGTTTTTAATCAGCCTACTTACCTACGTTTACTATACTTACCAAACTACGCGCACTGAGATAATGCAGTCGGTTGACAATCGCTTACTTAATGCCGCCACCAGCGTTAAGCATATCTTAGGCGAGGAATATTTAACGTCCGTTAACCAAGGAAATAACATAAGCTTTTCGGATTATCACAGCAAAAGTAAACAACTATCTGAGTTTGCTCAAGCACTTGATATTGCCTATGTGTATTCAATGATTTTAAAAGACGGTAAAGTTCTTTTTAGTTCATCAAGCTATACACAAGACGACCAGAATAATGGCAAAGTAACTCAGTTTATGGATTTATACCCAGAAGCAACTGACACAAACATCAGTGCTTTTTACTCTACAGAGCCAGTCTTTGAAATATCAAGTGATCAGTGGGGGGACTTTAAAAGTATTTTTATCCCTTACGTCGATCCAATTAACGGCAAAACCTATTTAACAGGCGCTGACATAACCATTTATAACCTAAACAAACAGCTAAAAGAAAGTGTATCAAAAGCAGCTGCAATGGCTAGTTTCTTCTTTTTTATAGCAATACTTGTTGCCGCTATTTATATCTATTTGTTAAAACGCTCTATAACCACCGATTCAAGTACAGGTTTTGCAAATCATATTGCACTAGAATACTTTATCAAAAAAAGTAATGCTCACCACATGCAACTAGCGGTAATTTGGATTAACGAAATTGAAGATATAAATAGTTTCTATGGTACTGAGGTGGGCGATAAAGTAATGAAAAATTTACTTATACATTTTAAAAAACGTACCTCTTCCCATTGTCATATATATCGTTTAGCGACGAATAAATTAGTATTACTCGCCCCTAAGGAAATTCCATCCGATGAGTTTAACAGCCTAATTGAAACTTATAACCTTAATACCCCGCTACTAACTGACCCATTTATTTATATTACGCTATGCGCAGGTATTGCAAGTGGCAATAAACACCTACTACTAGAAAACGCACATATTGCAGCTCTACAAGCAAAACAAGGTCGCCATACTGTCGTTAATTACTCAAAAGCGCTACATGATGTGAAGGCACAATATCAATATAACGTAGAGATGGCTAAAGAAGTCCGTGAAGCATTTGATAACAACCGTATAGTTCCTTATTTTCAAGCTATTTTTGATACCATTACCAATAAGGTTATTCAATATGAGTGTTTACCCCGCCTAGTGACCGCACAAGGCGAGATACTAAAACCCGAAGCATTTATAAATGTAGTGAAGCGTTCAAGAATGGATGGTTTATTAACACGTACCATATTTTCCCAGTGCATTAGCCGTTTCAGAAAGACAGATATTTGCTGGAGCTTAAATATAACAGCCCAAGATATACTTGATCCAAGTTTGAGTGAATTTATTGCGGACGAACTTAAGCGCTACCCGCACCCGGGTAATATCACATTAGAGCTTTTAGAAACCCAAGCTATTGCCAACTTTTCTGAAGTAAAAGCATTTATTGGAATGGTTAAAACGAAAGGCGTTAAGGTTATTATTGATGACTTTGGTAGTGGTTATTCAAATATATCAAACGTACTTAAGCTTGAAGTAGATGGTATTAAATTAGATCCCGCACTAATAAAGCAAATAGTGAATGACAAAGATATCTACTTGTTTATTGAGCATATAGCCAGCTTTGCTAATCAACTTGGTTTACAGTTAATGGCGGAATCGGTAGAAAATACAACTATAGTAACTGCACTTAAAAAGGCGAATGTGACACTAATGCAAGGTAATTATTTTGCCTACCCAGTGCCACATGTTAATACGGTTACAGAAGAATTCGCACTTTAACTTACTTTAGCTAAGGTAAGTTAATAACGAATCGGTGGCTTTGCTGGCCACTGGCCCAGTATTTACGCTCAAAAGGCGTAATTGCATCGTCAGACTCATAAAGTGTTACATCGCAAGGATTGCCTGTTAATTCAAGCGCCCGAGCAAACTCCTTAACGTAAATATCCCAATTACTGCGCACTTCTAATTGCCCACCTAACTTAACGATAAACGGAAAAATAGCCGCGCCATGCCAGCGCCTACGAATATGCTTAGACTTAGGCCACGGGTTTGGATACAACAGATAATGGTGCGTAGGTTGCCAATTAGCAGCAACCGCTAAACGCCAAAAGTCATTTAAGTCTGCTTGCACTAAGATGTACTGACCACTGTCGGTTTGCTTATATTCAACATCGTGCTTATCTAATCGGTGCGACGATTTATCAATACCAATTATAAGTGCATCAGGGTGGCGCTTAGCTAAGTTAGCTGAGCTTTCACCCACGCCACAACACGAGTCTAAAATAAGCGGGCCATTAAAGGCTTGTACTTTAGCATTAACCTCGTCAAATGCAGCTTGAGTGTGCGCTGCAATTGGTTTTTTAAATTCAGCATCTAAGTGCTTATTTACTATTTCATCAAGTTTTTCGTGAATACCCGCTTGATTGGATACAATACTACGTGAATTTGCATCACTCATTAGTGTCTTAGCCCCACACCTTTTTTAATTAAAGTTAGCGCTAAAGTAAATAACACCGTAATAAACACCAAAATAACACCTAACGCTACACTTAAATCAACATCCGACACGCCTAAAAAGCCATAACGGAACGCGTTAACCATATAAATTATAGGATTGATTTGTGATACATTTTGCCAAAACTCAGGCAGCAACGTAATTGAATAAAATACACCACCTAAGTAAGTTAATGGCGTTAAAATGAAGGTGGGTATAATGCTTATATCGTCAAAGCTATTTGCGTAAATTGCATTAATTAAACCACCTAAAGCAAACACAGCTGAGGTTAAAATAACCGTCGCCATAATTACAAAAATATTGTGAATTTGAATATCAACAAATAATAACGACACACAGGTAACTATAAAACCCACCATAATACCGCGCGTCATACCGCCACCCATATAACCTAGAACAATGATGTAGTTAGGTACAGGTGCAACTAAAAGCTCTTCAATGCTTTTTTGAAACTTTGTTGAGTAAAAACTGGAGGCTACGTTGGAATAAGAGTTAGTAATAACCGACATCATTATAAGGCCGGGTACAATAAACTCCATATAACTAAAGCCGCCCATTTCGCCAATGCGTGAACCAATTAAATTACCAAAAATAACAAAATATAAGCTCATTGTAATTGCCGGTGGTACTAAGGTTTGCACCCAAATACGTAAAAAACGAATGCACTCTTTAATCCACAAACTCTTTAAGGCTACGCCATATTTAAACATTTATTCGCCCCGCCCTTGCTCTAATAATCCTACAAATAACTCTTCTAATCTGTTAGCTTTATTTCGCATACTCAACACAGTATTACCTTGAGTTGTTAACGCACTAAATACCGCGTTTAAACCCTGTGATTTAGCTACTTCGACTTCAATAGTATGATCGTCCGTCATGGTAAATTTATAGCCGTCTAGCGTGACAGGATTTGCTGGCATTTTTAAATCTAAAATAAAGGTTTCTTTATCAAGTTTTGCAAGCAGTGCTTTAATAGTGGTGTTTTCAACAATTCGACCAGAATCAATAATAGCGATGTTTTTACACAGTAACTCTGCTTCTTCAAGATAATGCGTGGTTAAAATGATGGTAACGCCTTGCTCATTTATTTGACGTAAAAAATCCCACATCGAACGACGAAGTTCTATGTCTACACCCGCCGTTGGTTCATCAAGTATAAGTAATTTTGGTTCGTGCATAAGGGCACGCGCAATCATTAATCGGCGTTTCATACCGCCTGAAAGCGTACGTGCTTGTTTGTCTTTTTTCTCTAGTAAACCAAGCTGCGCTAAGTACTTATCAGCACGTTTATGGGCTTCGCTACGTGGCACACCATAATAACCAGCTTGGTTAACAAGTATTTGTCCTAATGTTTCAAACTGGCTAAAGTTAAACTCTTGCGGCACTAGGCCTAAATGCGCTTTTGCAGCTTCTAAATCAGTATCAATATCACAACCGAATACTTCTACTTTGCCTTTTGTTTTATTAACAAGTGACGAAATAACACCAATAGTGGTTGATTTACCGGCTCCGTTTGGACCAAGCAAAGCGAAAAAATCACCTTCATGAACTTGTAAATCAACGCCCTTAACAGCCTCAACACCATTTTTATAGACCTTGGTAAGGCCTTCTATATTTAAAGCAATATTTTGCTTATCCATTACTTACCCTCACCATAACCCCAACGTTTTGTTAGGTTATGTTCAATATTTAAATGATCTAAAACTCTCGCCACCATAAAATCCACTAAGTCTTCAATACTTTGTGGTTTATGATAAAAACCTGGGGCTGCTGGCATAATTGTCACCCCTAAACGAGATAACTTAAGCATGTTTTCTAAATGAATTTCGTTAAACGGGGTTTCACGCGGCACTAAAATTAACTGTCCGCGTTCTTTAATTACAACATCAGCGGCGCGCTCTAGCAGATTATCTGACGCCCCTACTGCAATTGCAGAAACCGACCCAGCGCTACATGGGCATACCACCATTTTTTTAGGTGCAGCAGAGCCCGAAGCCACAGGGCTAAACCAGTTATCTTTACCGTATACTTTTAGCTGCTCAGGTTTAGCATTAAGCAGCGTACTTAACTGCTCAGTGGCTTTATCTTCATTACCAGAGAGCTTAATATTTGATTCTGTATCAAGCACCACTCGTGCTGCACTTGAGATAAGTACGTAAACTTGAAATTGCTGCTCAAGCAATACTTCAAGTAACCTTAAACCATAAGGCGCACCTGATGCACCGCTAAAAGCGAGCGTAATTCTATCTTTAAATTGCACACTATTCTCCGCTGTATTTATCAGCTAAACCATCAACAAGATGTTGATGAAGGTCATTAAAACCGCCATTGCTCATAATTAAAATATGTTGATTTGGCTCAATATTTTCAAGCACCGTATCAATGATTGTTTGTGTACTGCTAAAGCATTGCATGCCCGCTTTATCTGCTTGCTCTTTTAGCGACCAATTTAGATTCTCTGGTTCAAAAAGCAGTACGTCGTCAGCATCACGCAGTGAATCTAATAATGTATATTGATGCACACCCATTTTCATCGTGTTTGAGCGCGGCTCCAAAATAGCGATAATTTTTTCATCGCCTACTTTTTCGCGCAGTCCTGCAAGCGTAGTTTTAATTGCTGTTGGGTGATGCGCAAAATCGTCATACACCTTAATATTATTTATATCAGCCTTTAGCTCCATACGCCTTTTAGGGCTAATAAATTCTCTTAAGGCATCAATACTATGATCAACAGCTATACCCACATGGCGCGCTGCTGCGATAGTCATAATTGCATTTTTAACGTTATGCACACCAATTGCTTGCCAACGGACAGTACCCTGCTTTTCGTTATTTAAAAGCACATTAAACTCACTTCCATCGGCTTTTATTAACTCATAGCTCCAATCATCGCCTAGAGTTTCGCTTTCGCTCCAAAGCCCCTGTGCTATTACATCATTAAGCGCTACATCTTGCTTTGGCCAAATTACCTTGCCACTTTGAGGTAATGTACGCATTAAGTGATGAAATTGTTTTTTTATCGCGTTTAAATCTTCAAAAATATCAGCGTGATCGAATTCAAGATTATTTAAGATAAGTGTACGCGGGAGGTAATGCACAAACTTACTGCGCTTATCAAAAAAAGCAGTGTCGTATTCATCGGCTTCAATAACAAAAAATGGCGTTTCACCTACTTTGGCCGATACACCAAAATTTTGCACAACACCGCCAATTAAAAAACCTGGCTTTAAACCCGCATATTCTAAAACCCATGCCAGCATACTCGCCGTGGTCGTTTTTCCATGAGTACCCGCTACAGCAAGTACCCATGAGTTTTGTAATAAATTATGCTTAAGCCACTCAGGGCCTGAAGTATAAGGCAGACCTTTATCAAGTACATATTCTACACATGGGTTACCACGGCTCATTGCATTACCAATGACTACCATATCTGGCCTTGGCTCTAATTGAGATACGTCGTAGCCTTGAGTCAGTTCAATGCCAAGCTCTTCAAGTTGCGTACTCATTGGTGGGTAAACGTTTTGATCAGAACCCGTTACTTTATGACCCAATGATTTAGCAATGGCAGCAATACCGCCCATGAACGTGCCACAAATGCCCAAAATATGTATATGCATATATTTTCCTTAAATCGTATGCTCACTTTACAGCTATGCAAAGTTTAATGGCGCTATAATGCCAAAATTCGTGCTTAGTTACTATGTACGTCTGCACAATTCACTCGTGCCAAAAATACGTTAATTAATTTTTTAAACACTAAAAACTTTAAAATAGGCACGTTCACTTAACCTGTATTGCTTTTAATCAATTATTATCAATGTTATAAACCAGCTTGCTGTATAACTTTAAAACTTAAAAAGGACTTAATATGAAAAAACTATTCTTTATAGCCTGTATTTTACTTAGTCAAAAAAGCTTTGCTTTGGAATTTGCTAAGTACCCAATAGAACTTAGTTCAGGCGAAGGCGTTAGTGTTGTTATTGCCCCAACAACAGATAAAAAACAAGCCTTAGTAAAAGTAACAGGTATAAACCATGATATTGATGGTATTGTATTTTTAACCGATTTAAAGCCTCACGGTAGTAATAATGCTTACAAGTATACTTACGATGGTACACAAAGAAGCTTAGTAAGTGTTGATGATGGCTATCGCTGCTGCAATTACACCCTTTATATCCCAGATACTCGTGATGGAACTTACTTATCAAAAAAAGAAGAATCAAACCCTGCCATTGTTGAAGATTTAAAAGCACAATACGATCAACAGTTAAATAAAGGTACTCAAGCTAAACTAGCAGAATTTAACCGTAACAAACATTTGGGGTATCAACAAAAAAATATAGCAGCCGCTAATAGCGAAATAAGTAAACAATGCGGATTAAAAATAAATACCAGTGTAAATTGGGAAAGCATTGATGATGAAAACTTAAAGAAATATGCCGTAGGTTCATTTTGTGCACAAGTTGCAAACGAAATGGCTTACATGTGCGAAAAAGATCAAAGCTTTAAAAGTGACATTGCACAATTTAATGCTATTGAATGTAAATTTACTAATGAGCTTAAATTACGTAAAAATGGTAATACTTTGATATTTAAAACAGCGCCAAAAGCAGCTAACCAACGTCAGTTTATAGAATCTTATTTGTTAAATTTATAAGCTGGATTTGAAACTCAAAAAGCACTTTAAGGTGCTTTTTTAATTTGTGTATACCAATTGCATTTAATACCAACCTGCATAAATCTTTGATCAATTTAACGAATTAAATTGCACTATAACGTCGTTAAAAATTTTTTATTTACGACTGCATGGATGCAGAAGGTAGAGCAATGCAGGGAGCAATTGCCGAGAACAACTAGATACAAAAATTTTTGCCTAGTTCTAGCGTAATTTTCTCAACGTTAAATAGACCCAGTATATAAGCAGATTGGTATAATTAGTGATTAACGACTACTTACAACGATAAAAATACAATTAAACCTACACCAAGTAATAAACGATATATTACAAATGGAAGCATCCCCATTCGTTCTATTACTTTTAAAAACATAAATATACATGCATAAGCCGATAAAAATGATAACACTACACCTAGCAATAATGTGCTCCAATTAACTACATGGTCACCCAACGCAAGCTCTGCAGTATAATAAAGTCCCATCATAGAAATAATCGGGATAGCTAGTAAAAACGAAAAACGCGCCGCGCTTTGCTTATTCATTCCAAGCATTAGACCAGCGGTCATTGTAATACCTGAGCGAGAAGTACCAGGGATCATAGCAACAGCTTGTGCAAAACCAATGATAAGTGCCGTTTTCCAATTGAGCTGATGAATAGTTTTCATTTGCTTACCTTTTGCATCGGCGCACCAAAGCAATAAGCCAAATACAATTGTGGTGGTAGCAATTACCCAAGCGCTTCGCAGGTATAACTCAACAAAGTCTTTTAAAAGCAAGCCTAGAATAGCGGCAGGTACAGTGCCTAAAATTATCCACCAGCCTAGCTTACTATCATCAGTTGTACCTTGTGAACCAAAGGATTTAAACCACGCACTGAGTATGTCGACGACCTCTTTGCGAAAATAAATAATAACGGCGATTAAAGTACCAACATGGACTGCAACATCAAATGCGAGCCCTTGATCTTCCCAGCCTAAGATTTGTGATGGGAGAATTAAGTGCGCAGAACTCGATATTGGTAAAAATTCGGTAAACCCTTGAATGAGTGCTAAAATAATTATTTCGATAATACTCATGGGTTAGAAAACTCCACCTTCCATAGCTTTTGTTGAGGGTTATTATATTCATTCCATAACTGCGCAATCGTTTGTTTGGCTACAGGATGATAAAAATCTGGGGCAATCTCGCTGAGAGGTTGCAATACAAATGCATTTTTAGTTATTTCATCACGTGGTAATTGTGCTGGAGAACCGCAAATTACATCATCATAAAATAGTAAATCTAAATCGAGCGTTCTTGGGCTAAATTTTTTATCGTTCGCTGTGCGTCCATTATCACGCTCTATTTTTTTTAATAAAGCACATACATCAACAAGCGACATATCAGTTGTAGTGCCAACAACTGAATTATAAAAATTATTGCCAGCAAACCCAACAGCTTCACTTTCAAAAACAGACGAGTGCACAATGTGTTCAAAGTGCTGCTTAAGTGCAATTAATGCACATTGTATATAATGCGCTTTATTTATATTTGACCCTAGGCTGATATAAATTTGAGCCATTTAGCCAGCTACCTTAACACGTGTAATTTCAACACCCACAGTTTGTGCTTGCGCTACTGCTGCTGGTTTACTTACTCTGATAGTAACTTGTGGAGTATTGAATTCAGTTAAAATAATATTTGCCAATTGCTCAACTAAAGTTTCTAGCAACTCTACAGGTTTTAATGTGCAGTGCTCAATAACTCGCTCACTTACTTTTGAGTAATCGAGTGCTAAATTAATATCGTCATTTGCGGCTGCAGGCTTAATATCGCTAAGCATTTCAATATCAAAATAAAGGCTCTGTTTACTTTCTTTTTCAAAGTCGTACACTCCAATAATAGTGTCGACGTGCAATTGAGATATAAAAACCTTATCCATTGATACTCCAAATAAAAACAAACGGCTAAGCAACTATACACAGCATCAATAAAATTAATACTGACTATGGTTTAACCAGTGTTTAAATATGTGAAAATAACTTCTACAATAGCAAAATAAACAAACTAGCTACTAAATAGCCTGTTAATAATTTTCACAATAAATTTTGCTGCCAATAATAGCTTAAAAGTACTATCAATTGGTATAGCGATTAAAAAATAAGGAAGCGTGTGTTAGCCACTTTAATGTTTGTTTTAGCTTATTTACTTGGGTCGATTTCGTCGGCTATTTTAGTGTCGCGGTTGTTCAAACTCCCTGACCCTCGTAATAGTGGTTCTAACAACCCAGGGGCTACAAATGTTTATAGATTAGGCGGAGCATTTCCGGCTTGCTTGGTTTTAGTGTTTGATATTTTAAAAGGCACTATTCCAGTATGGGGCGCTTATTTTTTAGAAGTTGAACCTTTAGAGCTTGGTTTAGTCGCTGTAGCAGCTTGCTTAGGCCATATGTACCCACTGTTTTTTAGCTTCAAAGGCGGTAAAGCTGTAGCAACTGCATTTGGCTCATTACTACCTATTGGCCTATCATTGGCTGGTTTACTTGTTTGTACATGGCTGGTTATAGTCGCAATAACACGCTATTCATCACTTGCGGCGCTTGTGGCAGTCTCTTTAGCGCCCTTATATACATGGCTGATAAAACCACTTTATACACTTCCTGTTGCTTTTATTACGCTGTTAATTATATTTCGTCACCGTACTAATGTTATTAGACTATTTAGTGGAGACGAACCAAAAGTGGGCGCTAAAAAAGCACCCACTGATGAAAACAAAAATCTTTAAAATATGAGCAGTTAAATCGGCTCAAGACTATCTAATGGCCAGCGAGGTTTTGTTTTCATATCAAGACTTGCAAACTGACCTGCTTTTAAACGTTGCATTCCTGCATAAGCAATCATTGCACCGTTGTCGGTACAAAATTCAGTACGCGGATAAAAAACTTCGCCTTTCATACCTTTCATTACTCGTTCTAGCTGTAAGCGTAATTGCGTATTAGCACTTACGCCACCGGCGATTACTAAACGCTTAATACCTGTTTGTTTAAGCGCTCGCTTGCACTTAATAACAAGTGTATCAATAACCGCTGTTTGAAATGCATGCGCTATATCTGCTTTAGTTTGATCGTCGTCGTCATTTTCACGAATGGTAATTGAGGCCGCGGTTTTTAAACCACTAAAGCTAAAATCAAGACCTGGTTTATCGGTCATCGGGCGAGGAAAAATAAACCGCTTCGCAACGCCTTGTTCTGCCATTTTAGCTAAGCGCGGGCCACCTGGATAGTCAAGACCAAGTAACTTAGCTGTTTTATCAAAGGCTTCGCCTGCCGCGTCATCTACTGACTCTCCTAGTACTTCGTATTGACCAATACCCGCAACTTTAACCATCATGGTATGGCCGCCCGATACAAGTAATGCAATAAACGGAAACTCAGGGATGTTTTCTTCAAGCATCGGAGCAAGTAAATGCCCTTCCATGTGATGTACTGCTACGGCAGGTATATCCCAACCGTATGCTAATGAACGACCAATAGAAGTACCTACCAATAATGCACCAACCAAACCTGGGCCTGCGGTATAAGCAATGCCATCTAAATCTTCGGGGCCACAACCTGCTTGTGCAAATGCTGCGTCTATAAGTGGTAGCGTTTTACGAACATGATCGCGCGATGCAAGTTCCGGCACTACACCGCCATAATCAGCATGTACTTTTACTTGGCTGTATAATTGATGAGCTAACAAACCTTTTTCGTCATCATATATTGCAATGCCCGTTTCATCGCATGATGATTCAATGCCTAAAATTCGCACTGTACTTCTCCTGCCTTTAAAATTTTCACTTCGCTGTTTTTTATAACGTAAGACCAATATTTGTTTGGCCATCTTCAAGGGCAAACTTTTTAAGTGCTTTTACACTATCTGAGGTGATACGCCCCATATTTTCTACAAAATCGATTAGCTCACCTAATACTTCAATTTCGTATTGCATTAATGGATGCTCCCTAACAGCTTTGTTATCTGCAACTTCACCTTCAACAGTTATTTGATATTCGATAAAGCGAGCCACTGTTGCTTGAGATATTTTACTGACACTAATGAACTCTTGCTCATCTTGCGCCATTAAACCGTGCATTAGACTAAGTAAAGACGTTGCAGCATCAATAGCAGGGTAAGTACCAAACATATCAAAATCAGCAAGTTCAGGAACATTCGGCTCTATTTTTTCAACTTGCTTTTCGAGATCTATTTTACTTTTAGGCAGTAATATTTTTTCCCAACAAACATTAAGCGAATTACGTAATAAGGTTTCGTCACCAAACCCCGTTGCTTCGCTAAATAAACCGTAATTTGGCAGCATTCGCTCTATTAAAGCACTTGCTAAAACAGCTTTTTGTAAATAGTTAAGCTCTCTAATACGCTGAAAATTATTTGCTTTAGTCATTCTTTAACGTCTCACACGACCAACAAAAATCAAATGTTGATCCATTATGCTCATTACAGTTAGGGCATACCCAATCTGGAGCGGATTGTTTTACTTGTTGATAGTTTACCAATATTTGCCGCGCATGGCGCTCTTTTATCGCATAAACCTGCACACTAACTTGCGCCTGATCATATGGAATTTCTCCAAGCGCCCCTTGGAGCATCTCGCCTTTAATTTTACACTCTATTGCGGCAGTTTGTATTAAACCTTTTATGATATTCGCTTCCAAGGTATTTTCAGCTTTATAAATTGTAACCCATTGAAAAGAGCTATCTGTTGAACTGTTATTATTAATATTTTGCAATATTCACCTCATTTATTTTGTGTTAACAATATCCTACGCTAAATTACTATGGCGCGTTGCACTTTTAAGGAATAAACATGACACTAACAACTCCTGGCTTACTTTTTCCCGCCATATCGCTGCTATTACTCGCCTATACAAACCGGTTTTTAGTTTTAGCGCAATTAATTAGGGAGCTAAATGCGCGTGAAGGTGAATCTATTCGGCCTGTTGTAGTGGCTCAAATCACTAATTTAAGAAAGCGAATTAATTTAATTAGAACGATGCAAGTATATGGTGTAGCGTCTTTTTTACTTTGCACACTCTCAATGTTTGCCTTATTTATTGAGTTTAATACCACGGGTATTATTTTATTTGGTATCAGCTTAACTTGTTTAAGCTTGTCGCTATTAACATCTTTATTCGAAATACATATTTCCTGTGATGCAATCGAAATTGAGTTACAAAGCATAGAAAACAAACCATTGAGTAGTAGAATTAATCGTAACTTTGTCAAATGATACTCGTGCACTTCAAATATTCTACCAATTGCCATAATAACTATTTATGAACGCCCCATTTTAGGGCGAACTTTTTTACTAATTAGAATATTAAAATCAAATTTTTAAAACTAACTAACTGACTACAAATAACTTTGAAAAAACATCAGCTGTATAAATGTAAACAAAGAATAATAAACAATGAGTCCTCAATTTAAAAAGCAATACTATTTGGTCGCTTTTCTCTTTAATTAATACTAAAAGGGGAGTATCCTGCCCAAATAATGCATGAACTTGTAAACGTATTTTCAGTATTAAATTTCACTAATTTTTAGAATGAAAATTAGTAAAATTTATGTTCGCGGTACCTGCGACTTACTTATAAAAAGGGACTATAAAGTGAGATTTGAACAATTAGAGCAATTTGTTGCACTTGGTATATTACGTCATTTTAGACAAGCTGCTGAACAAACCCAAATTAGTACTTCAGCGCTAACGCGCAGCATTCAAACACTTGAAGATGAAATGGGATATGAGTTAGTAAAACGCTCAACACGCTCTGTTAAATTAACGCCAGAAGGCGAGCTTTTTCTAGAATATGCTAAAACGGCCCTATCTGAACTTGAGCTAACGAAAAAGCGAATTTTTCAATCAGTAAACGGTAATGCCAATGAAAAACTCGTTATTGGGTATACCAATAAGGCAAGCAGCATAGTTCCTATTTCTTGTGGACAGTTTTTAGCTCAATACCCTCATATAAAAATTGAGATGCAGCTACAAGATCAGCAAGAGCTAACACGCAAACTCCAACAGGGTGAAATAGACATTAGCGTATACTCTCAAGCTATTAATAGTATTGGCAGTGACATTCACTTACCTGATCAGCTTGTATTATTTGTTTCAAAAAACCACCCTCTTGCACATAAAAACGATATAAGTAAACAGAACCTTGATAGCTATCCGATGTTTGGCTGTTTCTCTGAGTCTAAACAAGTGCAAACTATGATTAATGAAGCAATTGATTCTTTAAATAAATCATCAAGTATTAAGGTGGGCAGTATTGAGCAAGTAATGGCAGGTGTAGTTAAATCAGATCATTTTGCTATTGCAAGCATTGAACATGCTAATGCAATCGCAGAGAATTCTGAATTAGTACAACTTAAAACAAATAAAGATTTAAACCACGAACAACTCGTTGTACAAACAAGCCAACAAACGTCTATTACTGAGCATGTAGAGCATTTATTATCGCTTATAAAAAAAGCGGGTGCTACATTTAGCTAATCTGATATTTCAAAAAGTGCGGCGCAATAAACAGTAGCTTTTAACGGCTTTTCGGCTACACTGTCGCACCTTTTTTAAACAACTGATGTGAATGAACACACTTTTTGGACCTGGTGTCTATTTAGATGATATAGAACGCCAAGGATATACCGTAATTCATAACGCGCTTATTGCCGATTTAGTTAACGATTTAGTTGCAGACTGTCACCGTATAAACCCTCACTTTAGCCTTGCCGCTATTGGTCGATTAAATGACTTACAAATAGATAAAACTGTACGTACTGATAAAACCTATTGGTTTGACGGCAGTTCTCAAGCACAGCTTACCTATCAAGCAATAATGCAAAGTATAAAGACCACGTTAAATCGCAGTTTTTTTATGGGATTATTTGATTACGAATGCCATTATGCAAAATATACACAGGGGGACTTTTACAAAAAGCACTTAGATGCATTTAAAGGTCGCTCTAATCGAGTATTTACAACGGTGCTTTATTTAAATACGCCTAAGCAAGGTGGCGAACTTATTATTTATAAACCTAAAAGTAAAGAGGTAGAAATCACAATTAAACCAACTGCTGGCACATTAGTAATGTTTGAAAGCGAACGTTTTACCCACGAAGTACTTCCCGCCGTTGACGAGCGCTATTCTATTGCAGGGTGGTTTAGAAAAAACGCCTCTATTAGCGGTATTATTGATCCGCCCCGATAGCCCTAAATAGAGAACTTTAACAGGCTTTAAAATGCTATTGGGTATGAGAACAATAACCCTATAAAGATAGCCAACCCCACGTAATGATTATTTAAAAACGCTTTAAAACAGGCATCTCTTTCACGTTTATGAATAAGCGCTTGTTGATATGCCAATAAACCCGCAGCAATGCTTAAACCAACGCCAAACGCGACACTTAAATGATTGCTTATACCAATAAAAGCAACCAACGCTATAAATACGGCATTAAGTAAAAAGATAATATGGCGGTCGTATTTACCGAATAAAATAGCGGTTGATTTTACCCCTATTTTTAAATCGTCGTCTCTATCAACCATCGCATACATAGTGTCGTAAGCCACCGTCCAGCAAATATTGGCTATAAATAATAACCACGCTTGCTGTGGTAGTACATTAATTGAAGCCATATACGCCATAGGTATAGCCCAACCAAATGCAGCCCCTAAAACAACTTGAGGTAATTGTGTATAGCGCTTCATGAAAGGGTAACAAAAGGCTAAAACCAAAGCCCCAAAAGAAAGCAAAATAGTATTAACGCTAAGCATTAATACTAAAATGAGCGCAATAACTATGAGCAGTAAAAATAGACTAAGCGCTTCACCACTACTAACCAGCCCTGATGCTAGCGGCCGTTGAGCTGTGCGTTTTACCGAGCCGTCTATTTTTCTATCTGCAAAATCATTAATTACACACCCAGCACTACGCATAACAACAACGCCCAGCGTAAATATAACAAAGTTTAGTAAGCTCGGCATCCCACTATTAGCAAGCCACAAAGCCCAGTATGTTGGCCAAAGTAATAACAAGGTACCAATGGGCTTATCTATACGCATTAACTGTATATAATAAGGAATATGTTTTGGTTTTAAAGCGGCTAACTTCATGAGTATAAATATGCTCCAGGTAAAAAGACTTCACACACTAAAAATTTATATTCTTTGAGTGAGAATACGCTTCTACGCCCTAGTAATTTTTTCTCGGGTAAGTTCAATTTTGTAACTAATTGCTGAATAAGGTGCGTGTCATCAAAATAAGCAATTTCTATATCCGCTCGTTTGAGTGCTGGGTCTTGAAAAATCACATCACCTAAAGGACGCTCGCCCATATTGTGCAAAGGATTAATCGAATCATTTTTAGGAAGCCAGCTTTGTGCGTAGACCATAGGTTTGTTATCGCACAATAAGAGTACTTCTCGATTAATAGCGGTTTTAGCTGTGCTATTTAGTAGTAAATTTTGTTCTGGACTTAAAGTAAATAACTGCTCACTTAATACCTTTACATTAAAATTTTTTGAGTTGCTTTTTAATTTAGCCGTTAATGAATTCTGTTCAAAAAGCCACTCTTGCTCTAGAGGAGATAAGTCACTTATATAAGAAGTAGACTGCCAATTAGCAGATATAGACAGAGGATAAGTAATCACAATAGCTCAACAAAATAAAAAACAACGAGATGATACCATTGCCAAAGCTTTTGAAAAAGTGATGTTTTATAACCATAAATAATTGCTTGGCGCTGTTTATTACCTACTATTAAGTATAAACTATTTGTAACAAGTTTTAAGAAACGCTCTAAATATGAAAAAAATAGTATACGCAGGTCTTTTTACGTTCTTTGTAAGCGTTATTAATTTTACAGCTCGTGCTGAATCCACAGTTGGTTATTTTGGTTTTGAGCCAGATATAATTACCAATTACATTGGCTATTCCAATAGAAAAATGGGGTATGTTCGTGTCACTGTTGATTTAATGCTTGATAAAACAACCGATATAGTAATTGTTGAGCACCATACCCCACTACTTCGTGCTGCACTTGTTGAAATATTGTCAAAAGAGCCTGAAGAAAAAATAAAATCACTGACTGGTCGTGAAGAAATACGTGCAAAGTGCGCCGAAAAACTAAAAAGTCTGCTAAAAGAAGAAACAGGACAAGAGATCATCCGTGAAGTATTGTTCACTAAATATTTATATCATTAATATTTAACGTTTTGCGTTAAATATTTTGGCGGTATAGGCAAAAGCCATACCGCTAACTAACCCACCTAAGTGCGCCCAATTAGCCATACCTACAAACAATACATCAGCAAACCCAAGCACTAACCAAATCAACATAAAGCCAACAATAGCCGTACTTACAAGTGCTGGCTTATTAGGATTTAAAAAGCTATGGATCCAGCAAAAACCAAGTAGCCCATACACAACACCACTCAAGCCGCCAAAATTGGGGCCAACCATTAAGTATTGTGCCCAATTACTTATAAGTGCAGCCACTAAAAACAAGCCTATTAAGCTTAGTTTTCCGCATTGCTTTTCGATATTGTCACCAAGCGATATCCACCAAATTAAATTAAACACAATATGCATCGCACTAAAGTGAACGAGTGCGGGGGTTAACCAGCTAAGTGGTTGTGTTGGATTAAATTGCAGAGCTGTATAAATCTCATCAAATCCACCCAATAGAAAAGCAATATAAATAACAATACTCAATATGCTAACCGTTTGATTAAGCCAGCTAAGCGCTTTAAATCGCGTCATTAAATTAAGTGATTGCCCTTGATATTTAAGCGGCGATTGTGTGCTACCTACATCCCATGAAGCTTGTTGGTAGCGTTCATGGTTAGGGTTTTGTGTAAATTCAGCCCATAACGGTTGTATTTGATGAAAATGCTCAGGCGCAACACTAATAATGACATTGCTGCCATCTGAAGAGCTTAATTGCCCTTGTAAACCTTGGCTTTTTAAATAATCTATAAAGCCCTGTGCGGCGCGCGGGTTATTTAAACTGCCAAGCTCTATCATCGCTCTACTTTCTCGCTGTAAGCAGCTTCCCAAGCTGTAAAGCCGCCATCCATACTGTAAACGTCTTCAAAACCTTGCTCAACTAAGTAGTTAGCTGCACCTTGAGAGCTCATACCGTGGTAGCAGACAATAATAATTGGCTGATCAAATTCTTTTTCCATCATAAATTGTGCGATATTACCGTTAGAAAGTACTTCTGAGCCTGGAATGCGACCGGCTTGATACGAGTTAGGATCGCGAATATCTGCAATTACCACGTCTTCTTTATCTAAAAGCTCTAACGTTTGCGCTATAGAAATATGTTTAAATGCCATTGAAGTCTCTTTAATTAATAGTATAAAAAAGGCGGCTAGCGCCGCCCTTCTTGTAATTTAGTGAGGAACTAATCCCAGTTTAAAATCACTTTACCTGACTGACCTGAAACCATCATATCAAAGCCAGCTTGGAAGTCATCTACAGAATACTGATGTGTAATGATTGGATTTAAATCAAGACCTGATTGAATCAGGCTTGCCATTTTGTACCACGTTTCGAACATTTCGCGACCGTAAATACCTTTAATTACTAAGCCTTTGAAAATAACTTGGTTCCAGTCAACTGCCATATCAGATGGTGGAATACCTAGCATGGCAATTTTACCGCCGTGATTCATGTTATTAAGCATTGAATTAAAAGCGCTTGGCACACCTGACATTTCAAGACCAATATCAAAACCTTCTGTCATACCTAGCTCTTTCATTACATCTTCAAGCTTATCGCTTGCAACGTTTACAGCGCGTGAAGCACCCATTTTACGTGCTAAATCTAGACGATATTCGTTTACGTCGGTAATTACAACGTGGCGAGCACCAACATGTTTCGCAACAGCTGCCGCCATAATACCAATTGGGCCAGCACCAGTTATTAGTACATCTTCGCCAACTAAGTCAAACGATAGTGCGGTATGAACTGCGTTACCAAATGGGTCAAAAATAGAAGCCAGTTCGTCAGAAATATTATCAGGAATTTTAAATGCGTTAAATGCAGGAATAACTAAATATTCGGCAAATGCACCTTCACGGTTTACACCTACACCCGTTGTATTACGGCATAAATGTACACGCCCTGCACGACAATTTCGACAGTGACCACACGTAATATGCCCTTCGCCAGATACGCGGTCGCCAACCTGAAAGCCACGAACTTCTTGTCCCATATCAACGACTTCACCAACATATTCGTGACCAACAACCATAGGAGTAGGAATCGTTTTACTTGCCCATTCATCCCACTTGTATATATGTACGTCAGTACCGCAAATAGCTGTTTTGCGAATTTTAATCAGTAAGTCGTTATGACCCACTTCTGGCTTTGGTGCATCTGTCATCCAAATGCCAGGTTCTGCTTTTAATTTAGATAATGCTTTCATAATCCACACTCAACTAAAAAACCGAAGCGAGGCTTCGGTTTAAAATAAAATTAAATAACGCCCATTTCTTTACCAATACGGGTAAATGCATCAATAGCAATATCAAGTTGCTCAATGCTATGCGCCGCTGAAATTTGTGTACGAATACGAGCTTGCCCTTTTGGTACTACAGGGAATGAAAAACCAGTAACGTAAATACCTTCAGCAAGTAGCTTATCAGCCATTAACGAGGCTACTTTTGCATCTCCTAGCATTACGGGGATGATGGCATGATCTTTACCTGCACACGTAAAACCAGCAGCTTCCATTTGCTCACGGAAATATTTTGCATTTGACCAAAGTTTAGCGCGAAGCTCGCCGCCATTTTCTAGCATTTCAAGTACTTTAATTGATGCCGTCACAATTGAAGGTGCTAATGAATTTGAGAACAAATATGGGCGTGAGCGTTGGCGTAACCATTCAACAATTTCTTTTTTACCCGATGTATAACCACCTGATGCGCCGCCTAGTGCTTTGCCTAATGTACCGGTGATAATATCTACACGGTCTAATACATTACAGTACTCTGGTGTACCTTTACCGTTTTCACCAACAAAGCCGACTGCATGAGAGTCATCAACCATAACAAGTGCATCGTATTTATCGGCTAAGTCGCACACAGCTTCTAAATTACAAATAACGCCGTCCATAGAAAACACGCCATCGGTCGCTATTAACTTTGTTTTAGCACCAGCTTCATCTGCTGCAATAAGTTGCTTTTCAAGATCAGCCATGTCGTTATTTGCATAACGAAAACGCTTAGCTTTACACAAACGTACACCATCAATAATTGATGCATGGTTTAGAGAATCAGAAATAATAGCGTCTTCTGCGCCTAAAATAGTTTCAAACAAACCGGTATTTGCATCAAAACACGAAGAATATAAAATGGTGTCTTGCGTTTCTAAAAACTCACTGATTTTTTTCTCTAACGTTTTATGAATATCTTGCGTGCCACAAATAAAACGAACAGACGCAACACCAAAACCATGATTATTTAAACCGTTTTGCGCAGCTTCAATTAGCTCTGGGCTATTAGCTAAACCTAAATAGTTATTAGCACAAAAGTTGATTACTTTACCTGACGCAACTTCGATTTGAGCTTGCTGCTGAGATTTAATAATACGTTCGCTTTTATACAAACCTTCGGTTTTTACGTCTTCAATTTGCTGTTGTAGCTGGCTAAAAAAAGCAGATGCTCTCATCTAGGTTCTCCATTTATTTGAACGGGTAAACAACCACATTTAAGCGACTGTTTATTATGAGGGGTATTGTAAAAGTTTAATGGGGAAAATGCACGGTTTGTAGTTCGTAGTAAACGCCATAAACTGGAAGGAATTCCTGCCAGTTTACAACCTAATCTGTTTAGTTTATTTATGTATTTAAAAGTGCAGGTAAGCTGTTTATAGAATCGATAATTAAGTCAGCCTCTTGTTTTGCACTTTCATCAAAGCTTTGTCCTGAGCGAACTAAAATACGAGTTGAAATACCCGCTTTTTTCGCGGCCTGCATGTCACTGAGTTTATCGCCCACCATAATGCTGCAAGCAGGGTCGATATTATGCTCTTGTATGCCTTGTAATAACATACCTGGCGCAGGCTTTCTGCAACTACACTCTTTCAAATATTCAGGGTGCGCTTTTTTAGGGTGATGAGGGCAAAAGTAGACATCGGCAACTTCAATACTGTTATCGCTAAATTGGTCTTTCATCCAATCAGTTAGTGCTAAAAAATCAGCTTCGGTGTAATAACCTCGACCAATTCCAGATTGATTAGTGACGATTATGATTTTATAACCTGCATTGTAAAATGCTTTACAAGTACTAAAAACACCTTCAATAAATTCAAATTTATCGCTTTGATACACATAACCATGGTCAACGTTTACTACGCCATCTCGATCTAAAAAAAGCGCTTTACTTTTTTGTTGTGCATTCATTACAAAGACTCTTTTTGTACAACATGATCAAACATTGCTTTTACATCATCAACTGTAATTTGGCTCATTAAATCATCGCCTTTTACCCGCGTACCCCACGGTACTTGCTCAGCCGTTTTACCTGTTTGCTTAAGCAAATTTGGATGATAAACCTCAACCACGTAATCTTGATATAAGTAAGGACCCGTGCGTGCTGGGTTTGAATGTGCATATAAACCAATAACCGGCGTACCAACAGTTACTGCCATATGTGCAGGACCTGTATCGGGCGCGAGCACTAAACTGCCACGCTTTAACACGCACAACAACTCTTTGAGTTTCGTTTTGCCCACTAAATTTAAAATAGGTGTTTTGCTATACTCAATAATGCTATTTGCTAGGTTAATTTCAAGCTCTGTTGGACCACCCGTCAATACAACTTTAAAGCCTTGCTCATTTGCATAATCAGCCAATGCTGCATAACGCTCAGCTAACCAATTGCGCTGTGCTTTACTAGCTGCGGGCGATATTACAAATAGTTTATTAGTTAGGTACTCTGGTGTTAGTAACTCATCCGCAACCGCTTGGTCTTGCTTTGTATATGGCATGTTCCAACTAGGCTTATAATCAGCTACACCAATGGCTTTTGCAAAACCTTTAAATCCTTCAAGCACATGCGCCTGAGCTTCTGGGGCTATTCGTTTATTAATAAATAAACTGTGCAATTCTTTTGAGCGCGCCCAATCGAAGCCTATTTTCACTTTTGCCGGAATACAACGTGCTACAAACCCAGCCCTTAATGCAACTTGCATGTTAAGTAGTACATCAAACTGTTGATCTTTAAAGCGCTGTTTTAAGCTTTTAAGCGCTGCTTTGCCTTGCTTTTTATCAAATACTACCAGCTCAACACCCGGTAAATCGGCAAGTAGCATCGCTTCTATTTTGCCAATAACCCAGGTGATTTTTGCATTAGGGTGTGCTTTTTGAATAGCTTGTACAGCACTCACACCATGACATACGTCACCAATGGCTGAGAGTCTTAATATACAAATAGATGAATAATTAGGAGCTTGAGTCACACATTCCCTTAGGTATTAAATACAAAAGCCGATTTTAAATTATAATCACGCTATTGCAAGCACTTATCCTACGCTTTAAAACGCGCTAATATAGACATATTATTTAGCAATTACACAGAGCTATGTTTAAACAACACGTGCAAGGCAACCACACTTTATTAAGCCACCCTAAATACACAAGCCAAATTACCCTCGATTGGTTTGATGCAAATTATTGGCAACAACAAAATAAAATAGTGGGCGCTAAAAAAGGCAGAGCAACTGCGTGGTTTTTTAAACAAGACGAATTAACAGCCGTACTCAGGCATTATTGGCGCGGTGGCTTAGTGGGTAAATTGCTAAGCGATCAATACTTATACCCAGGGCTTGAACAAACCCGTGTTTATAAAGAATTTAGCTTAATGAGTAAACTTATAGAGCTTGGTTTAAATGTACCAACCCCTATTGCAGCTAAAGTAACCCGCAGCGGATTAATTTACCGTGGTGATATTATTACAGAGGCTATTAAAGGCGCTAAAAGCTTACTCGACATATTAATTGAACGCTCATTGACTCAAGATGAGTTGGAGCGCATTGCGAAAACAATCGCGCTATTTCATACAAAAGGTGTATACCACGCCGATTTAAACATTAATAATATTTTATTTGATGATACTGGTGATGTGTATATTATCGACTTTGATAGAGGTGAAATAAAAACACCTAATCAGCAATGGCAACAAGGTAATATGGCACGTCTTGAGCGCTCATTTTTAAAAGAACAAGCTCGAAACGAGTCATTTAATTGGCAAGCGACTGACTTTCAAACTCTACTTACATTTTACACTAAAAAATTAAATTATAAGCCACTATAATTTGAGGTCTAAGTTAACTAACTAGGCCATAATTATTAATAACAAGGATTTGAACTTTGCGAAACAGAATTTTTCTACTTTCGACTCTTTTTTGCGCTATGAGTGCTTCGGTTAATGCTGAACCCTGGATAAAACCAGATGATTATGGATTAAGGGCTGATATTCAACAATTATCTGATGCGGGTATCATTTTAGCTCCTGTAACAACCTACCCTCTTATGTGGAAAAGTTTTATTAACGATGTAGAGAGCACTTCTCTTGAGCAACTTTCCCCTAGCTTGCAAGATTCACTATTACGGGTAAAACACCGTTATGAATCAGAGAATAGTAGCTCACATAGCTTTCAGCTTTCAGCTTTTGCTGCTACAGACTCTGTAAATACGACAAGTTTTGGCGCAACGAACACTCAAGAATCCGAACTTTCAGCAGCTTATGCATATTTAGGTCATAATTTTGCAGCTAAAATAGCAATAAATAGTAGAAGCAATGGAAAAAAATGTTTAATCGAAGGCAAAGCAACTGATGATATTATCACTTATGAGCAAGCCCTAACCGATTGCAATGATACGTCATTTGACGATAGTTATTTAGCGTACCGCATAGGTAACTGGGTCTTTAGAGCCGGTGCGGTTGAACAATTTTGGGGCCCTGGCGTTGATAACAGTTTAATTATGTCTGGTAACGCGAAACCGTTACCTGCACTCAGTGTAACCAGGGAGCAAAGCACTGCGTTCGAAACTCCATGGTTAAGCTGGGTTGGTCAATGGAGCTTTACCGCACAAATGGCAAAACTTGAGTCAACCCGTGCTGTTCCTGATGCATTGCTTTGGAGCAGCCGTTTAAACTTTCGCCCTATTCAGCAGTTAGAAATTGCACTTAGTTGGTCTGCACAATGGGCCGGTGACGGTCAGCCTAGTTCTGCCGGTGATTTTATTGATGTTATCACTGGGCAAACAGCATGTATTGATGGCAATGATAGCTGTGATAGTCAATTAGAATCAAAAATTGGTAATCAATTAGCGGGTATTGACGTTCGTTGGTCAGATACACTTTTCAACCAACCTTATGCTGTATATGCCAGTACGATTGGCGAAGATGCTAGTTCACAGTTTAAACCCGCTGATAGAGCCTACTTATTTGGTGTGCAGACAACACAACGTGTATATGATCAAAGCTTATTAATAAATGTAGAGTACATAGATACAGGTGTTTCATGTTCAGCTGAGTCTACCAATGAAAATTGCTATTATGAGCATTCAGATTATAAATCGGGTTACCGTTACCACGGTCGCACTATTGGTTCTACTTATGATAATGATGCACAGTCAGTTGTTTTAACCCTATTAGGTCAATTATCAAATGGTAATGATTGGCAGGTAAAATTACGCAGTGTTGATTACAACAGCGATAGCCGTGACCTTTATCCTAACAATCCAGACTTAGGTAACACTATAACTAAAACAGGCTTTAACTCTAAGCAGTTAGAGCTTCGTTATAGAATGCTTTCTATGGGAGGGCGGGTCACTTTAGGTGCTTTTGCATCTAACAATGACGGTGCTGAAAACGATACATCAGCATTTGCCAAGTACGAATTCAATTTTTAATAAGTTACTTTATTAAAAACAAAAAGGGATGAAAACAGTGTTTTCATCCCTTTTTTGTATTTGTTTAATTAAATTAGGGCGTGTTGATCCTTGGTGGGTGAATTTGCAGCAGACTGTTTGGTTTTTAGGCAAGGCGGAGCCTATATAGTGTGGTTATTCCCCATAAATAGGCGATAACGCAGCATAAATACCAAACAGGCGCTGCCCTTTGGGTTCTTTCTAGGGACGATTAACTCTTTGTTGCTCGGTTTTTACTTAGCCCACTAGGTTACAAACCTCGCGCCGCGATTAAATCGCCCCTAGATTGAACAAATTTCAATCCACAAAGATCAACACGCCCTAGTAGTTACTGTTTAATCTTACTAATTACTTTTGATGTTGAACACCCATCTAAAAATTCAAGCACTTCAACTTTTCCGCCATGGCGCAGTACATGCTCAGCACCTGCTATTTGCTCTACGGTGTAGTCGCCACCTTTAACTAAAATATCAGGGCTGATCTGCTCGATTAATTTAGCGGGCGTATCGTTTTCATCTAAGCTACCAAACGGAATAACCCAATCAACTGATGAAAGTGCGCTAAGTACCATTGCACGCTCATCTAGTGGGTTAATAGGACGTTCTGCCCCTTTTAAACGTGAAATAGATTCATCGTTATTTAATCCAACAACGAGTCTATCGCCTCGAGCTTTAGCTTGTGCTAAATAGCGTACATGCCCTGCGTGTAAAATATCAAAACAGCCATTAGTGAATACAATGGTTTCGCCGTTTTGTTTTGCAAACTCAATATGTTGAAGCACATCATCAAATGGGGTTTGGTAATGTTCACCAGTAGTATGTAAATACTGACCAAGTTTACGGCTTAACTCTTCTGGTGAAACAGTTGCAGCCCCAAACTTGCTTACAACAATACCTGCGGCTAAATTAGCAATTTCTACAGCATCTTTTGGTGCCATTCCCGCGCCAAGCATAACGGCTAATGTAGCTATAACGGTATCGCCAGCGCCAGTTACATCACTTACTTCAAGTTCTTGCGCTGCAAAATCAAACTTATCATCTGCATCAATGAGCGACATACCTTGCTCAGAACGCGTAAGCAACATAGCTTTAATGCCACTTTTGCTAATTAAATCACGTGCACTTGAAACTAAAACCTCTTCTGATTCGATTAGACCACCCGCTAATTTAAACTCATGTAAATTAGGCGTAATATAATCAGCACCTTCATATAAATGTAAGTCTGGCGATTTAGGATCGATTAAAACTATTTTACCAGCCTCTTTAGCAAGGCTTACCATCTCTTTGATTAAGCTTAAAGAGCCTTTGCTGTAATCAGAAAATACAATAAAGTCGTATTCATCTAGTACCAACTCTAAGCGATTTAATAAAAGTTGGCTGTGTTGCTCAGTGAATATTTCTTCTAAATCTAGGCGAACGAGTTGTTGATGACGACTAATAACGCGCATTTTTGAAATAGTTGGCAAATCACATACACTGACTAATTGTGAGCTAATATTTTCACCTTTTAGAATTGTCTCTAAAATCTGTCCGCTTTCATCTTCACCAATTAAACCGAGCAAGCCGACTTTTGCATCTAACCGCGCTATATTTTTTGCAACGTTAGCTGCACCGCCCGCTTTGTCTTCAAATTTACTTACTTTAACGACAGGTACTGGCGCTTCAGGCGAAATACGCCCTGTATCACCGTACCAATAACGGTCTAGCATTACGTCGCCAACAACTAATATGCGTGCAGCCGATAAGTTTTTTAATAACGACAAATCCATTACTGCTGCTCCGCAACAACCATATCCATGGCTTCACATAACCAGTGACCTATAAACATGTGAGCTTCTTGGATGCGTGCTGTTTCATCATTTTTTATAATAATAGGTAACTTAGCAATATATTTTACTTTACCGCCATCACGACCAGTTAATGCCACGGTAAAAGCGCCTAATTTATTTGCAGCTTCTAGCGCTAAGTTAATATTATTGCTTGTACCCGAAGTAGTTAAACCAATTACTAAATCTTCTGGCTTACATAGTGCTTGAACTTGGCGTTCAAACACCGTATCAAAGTGATAATCGTTACTGTGAGCGGTTAAAATAGAGGTGTCGGTAGTCAATGCCATAGAGGCAAGCGGACCTCGTTCTAGTTTATAACGCACTACAAACTCTGCGGCTAAATGCTGCGCATCGGCTGCGCTACCGCCGTTACCAAACCAAATAATCTTGCCACCAGCTTGTAATGCACTGTGGCATGCTTCTAATAGTTGCATAGATTCTTGATGATAAGCCTCCATCGTTTCAAATAATGCTTGATGGCGGTTTAATGTTTCAACGTAGCTAGTTGCCACTGAATCGATAATTGACATAAAATATTCCTCTTAAAATTATTACCAGAACAATGCAACTGACAACCAAGCATAATCCTCTCCAAATACATCTTCCCCGTAGGTCAAAGTCGTCTCTATATTATACTCTTGCAAACTACGGTTATTACTAACTTGCAATTCAATCGCTCGCTCGTACTTGTCACCTGCCTGTCCAAGCTCATTGAGATAATTGCTAGCATTATCAATCACAGTAAGCTTAGCGCGCCAAAGCGAGAAAGTATCTTCATTATAAGAAGCTTCTAAAACATGAATATCGCTAGGTGTGGCATCACCGAATGTGCGCTGATCACCAGCAAAATGCCCAATAACATAGCCATCTTTAGTATTGCCATAAGTTGAATAAATTTGATTTACATACCATAGGCTATGCATATTGGTATATTCATAACGCAAAGCTAGATCTGCAGTTAAATAAGGCATAAAAAGCCCTACACTTGATACTGTATTACCCAATTGATAGTTACTATGGTTTTTAGTATCTTCGCCACCGTATTCAAAATATAACTCAGCAGGCAATCCCCAATCAAAATTAAAACTCGAAGTTATAGAGGCAAACTGGTCGCCTAACTCATTATCTCTACCACCATCAACCAAATCTGCATTGTCCTGTCCTGCAGGGTCAAAAAATGCTTTAGCCACATCACTGAAGCCAACTTCTCGTGGACCACCACCAAATTGCATCATTCGGTTTAAACCAATTTTCCAACCAGACATAGGTTCAAAGCTAATATGGGTACCCGCTAATTGAGGGGTGCCATCATGTAGCTCGCCTTGATATAAAATACCTTTATCTACATGCTCAAGTTCAGAGTAATAGAGCTCGAAATCGAAGTTCCACCAGTTATGCGCTGGTGCAACCATCCCTAATGAAATAGAAGGTGAAGTACGTGCATTGGTTGAAACAATCTGCGCTGACTGTTTAAATGGTGAAAACCAATGTTCTTTATAGCCAACATTTAATTGTAAATCATCCCCAGCAACACTCACAAAAGTATTGTAATTAGTAAGTTTATTTTGCTTAGCACGGTAATCAAGGCCAACTTGTATCAGACTGTAATCATTAGGGCGTAAAATCCCTTCAAAAAACACCTGCCCCCACTCATCAGAACTGACACCTCGTTGATTGGCAAGCTGAACCGCATTATCACTATCTACCCGTAGCTTTAAGCCAGTTCGGGTAGTGCCGCTTTTAACTTGGTAAGGTTTTATCTTATCTGAAATTACTTTAGCCAATGCTGGTTTTTTATTTTGTAATTTTACCAGTGCAGCTTCAACCTCTGTTAATCGATAAGGTTTAGTCATAGGCGTACCAGAAGTTAACGCAAATAAAGTATCGAGTTGATGATCAAGCTGTGCGTCTATACCTACAGGTAAATAAGCTGTTGGGCTCGCAAAAACTTGTAAAGTAAACCCCATTAGAATGGTTAAAAGCGATGGTTTTATTAATTTTAGTTTCATAATGACTATAATTTCCGGAATGATAATTAAATATTACCAAATTTAGTATCAACTAAACAATTAATACTCTTGCTATCGTGGTTTTTAGCAACTTAATATTTTGTTGGTTAGTTTTTCACGCTATCATTAATCTTTGTTATTGGAGATTCAAAAGTGGTACGTATTTTTTATTCATTGGCATTAATTATGATTAGTCCACTAATTGTATTTTATCTCTATATTTTACGAGGTAAAAAAAACCAAGGCTATCGTGCACACTTTAAAGAGCGCTTTGGGTTTATTAGTAAGTCTTTATTTACGACTAAAACCAAACCTTTAGTTTTTCATTGTGCGTCTGTTGGTGAGGTACTTGCCGCAGCGCCGCTTATTAAAGCGCTTCAAAAAGCGCATCCAAATTTAAATATACTTATAACCTGTAATACCCCAACAGGCAGAGATCAAATACTTAACCAGTTTAAAAATACTGTGGCGTGTAGCTATTTACCAATCGATTTTCCGTTTGCGACAGCTCGATTTTTAAAGCGTATAAAGCCACAAGCATTATGTATTTTAGAAACAGAGCTATGGCCAAATTTAATGGCGATAAGCCATAAAAAAAATATACCGGTCCTTGTTATCAATGCAAGGCTCTCTGAAAAGTCGCAGCAAGGCTATCAAAAAGTCGCTAAATTAACGCATATTATTATGCGCTCAATTACAGTACTTGCGAGTCATAACAAGGCAGATGCGGAGCGTTTTATAGAGCTTGGTCTCGAAACTTCAAAAAGCCATGTAACAGGCTCTATAAAATTTGATATAACACCAAGCGACGAGCAATTAGGCAAAGTACTCAACCTTAAACAGCTTTACAGTATTAATAAAAATAGTAGTAATGAACATATCAATGACGAACGCTTTGTATGGGTAGCAGGTTCAACACATCCTATTGAGCATGAGTTGGTACTTTCAGCCCATCAAGAGTTACTAAAAAAGCAACCTAATGCATTACTTATAATTGCTCCGCGCCATCCAGAACAATTTGATAAAGTAGCTGAGCTTTTAACACAAAGCTCACTTAGTTTTAGTCGTCGTAGCCAAAGTAACTATAGCAATGAGCAAGTACTTCTTGCTGATACGCTTGGTGAGTTACAGTGTTTATATGGTGCTGCAAATGTAAGCTTTATTGGTGGCAGCTTAATTCGCAGAGGTGGGCATAACCCACTAGAATCAGCGGCGTTTTCGGTAGGTGTAATAACAGGTCCACACACATATAATTTTGACCATGTTTATCCCGAGCTAATAAAGCTTAAAGGCGCTATAGTGGTTGATAACAACGACGAACTAGCAAAGCAGCTCATAACGTTTAGCCAAAACATAAAAGCATGCCAAACCTTAGGTATTAAGGCTGCTCAATGCGTTGCTAAAAACCAAGGTGCTATACAAAAAACACTTACCATTATTAATCAATATTTAGAGCCAAAACCGTGATCAACATAGCTATAAGCCAAACTCGCGAATGGGTGTCATCTGTTATTGTTAAATATAACTTTTGCCCATTTGCTCGAAAAGAAGTAGAAAACAACTGTATTCATTACATAGTAAGCCCAGCAGCTAGTGTGGATGATGCTGTAATGGATATGCTTGAGCAATGTGTTGAGCTTGACCGCGAACCAGAGCGCGAAACAACCCTTATCATGTTTGATAATGGCTTTAGTGATTTTGAAGACTTTTTAGACTTGGTCGATTTAGCTAATGCGCTTTTAGTCGCGCAAGGGTTTGAAGGAAAGTATCAAATCGCTAACTTTCATCCTGATTACGTATTTGCTGACAGTGATGAAACCGATGCTGCAAACTACACAAATAGAGCGCCCTTTCCTACTTTACATTTAATTCGTGAAGCAAGTATGAGCGAAGCACTTGATAGTTACAACGAGCCCGAATCTATTCCAGAGCACAATATAAACCTAGCAAGACGTAAGGGTATTGATTTTTGGCAGCAGTTACTTGAAGGCTGTAAAAAACCGAGCGCTTAATGGCTCGGTTTTATTTTGGTTTGTAAAAAACTTTGTACAAAACTTTTGCAAAACAAGGCAATAACTTAAGCTTATTTTTTAACCCAGTTACCATTCACTTCAACATAATGACCACTTTGCGTTTTTTCAATTGTTTTGGCAGCGGCGAGTGCTTCTACTTGTGAAAGCGACAAGTTATTCTTTTTAGCCAGCTTTAAGTACTGCGCTTTACGCTTTGCATTTATGTCATCAACAACCGCTTTTGCTTCTGCGTTTTGTACAACAAGTCCTAAATAACCAGAGCTATCTTCACCTACTAAACCTTGGTTTTTAGCGTCATCAAGGCTAATAGCCCATACAGAGAAAGACATACATACTGCACTAACTAACGTAATAATATTTAATTTTTTCTTCGTATTCATGTTTTAGCTCCTTAAAATAACTCACTATCGTCACTAAATAAACTGTCGAGTTCTTTGTCTACTTTTACGCGAATTTCGTGATCGACCTTCACATTTAAATTAATAGTAATAGGCTCTTTTGCAGACACCTCAACACGGTGCGTGCAGGCACTTAATGCACTAATAGCACTCAGCGCGAGCAGTACTTTTATCAATAACGACGGTCTCATTATTAGTTTCCTTTTTGTGAGTATTGTTGCTCAACTTTCTGTGTAATTTCGTCACTTAAACGCAGTGCGCGTAAAAGTGTAAATATGTTTTCTTCGTGGTTATAATTAAAGTTAACTTGCTGCTGCTCTGCTTTATTATAGCCTTGTAAATTAACCCCAAGCTTTAACCAGCCATCGTTTTTTAATGCCACACTGCTATCAAGCTTTTGAATATCTAAATTAGTTAATAACCCTAACACAGGTTGCAACTCTTGCTGTTGCTGCATTACTGAATCAAACGCGGCATTATTGGTGATTTTTAAATTACCTGTCCCTTGGCTAAATAAACTGCCATCAATGATTTCAATTTCACCATTATTAAAGTGGACTGGCAACGCACCTGCTAGGCGTCCCGTTAATACTATGCCCGACTTATCGTCGAGTGTAACTAGCTTGCTTGCATCAATATTTTCAAACTTAACATTAGCAACTTGGTTTGACTGACCTAATGTGTAGGTATCTAACGAAAACTCGCCGCCAAATACATCGCCCGTTATATCGTTTACTAGAGCGCTATTATCGTTAACTTGCCACTGCCCTTTAATATTTTTTACAACAGCACCGGCTCTAAATTCATTTAAATTAAAGGTAGTTGGTTTTACATTAAGCTTACCTGAATTATATTCCCCGCTAAATGTACTGCTTAAATCACTCGCAAGGTAATCGTTATACAGTGCGCTTGTATGACTAATCCCTATATTGAACGATGCACTTTGTAAGTTTACATCGCCACTAATATAGCCATTAAATTCGCCCTCTGTTAACTTTGCAAGTGGCTCAAATTGACTAATAAACGAATTTAACGGCAGCGCACTTTGTTCAGGAATAACCACTTCAAACGGATGAGCTTGCGAGGATATATGATGATTTATCACTAACTCAACATCATTCATAAATGCGTGATGCGTAGCTTTTAGTGCACGGCTTTGTAGCCCAGTAGACTCTACTTTTATATTATTAAGTTTTATGTCAGGGCTATTAACTGCTTTTATATTCGTTTTTGCTGTTAGATCAGCAAATAATTCGCCTACGCCTAAATTAGCATTTACTTTTAATGTGTTATTTATACTTGAGGCTGTAAACTCTTTATATTCTGCACTTTTTAATTGCTGAGTTAACGCTATCTCTGCGTTTAACTGTTTATCCATTTTTGCTGTTAAATCACCTTCGTATTGCACTGCACTTATATCAAACGCATCTACACTATTAAGTGTTAATTTAGCATTTATAAGCCCAACTGGTCTTGAGTCTATAAACTCACTTATATCAAAGCGACCACTAAGGTGAAGTTCATTCGCTATTGCAGGAACAAAATCAGGCAAGCTTTCAAGCATAACGGCGTAATTGCCTTTAATCGCAGCACCAGATAACTGAGCATTAACGTTAATATTATTTATATTGGGAGTACTTATTTGAACTGATAAATTTGTCTGTACGTTTTCAAGTGGCGATTTAATATTAAGTGTTGTATCTGTTATTAGAATATCAAATTGCTTATCGCCCTCACTCATCAAATTAATTACAGGTACACTGAGCTCACTTCCCTCTAAGCGAATTGATTGAGGGAGTTTAAGTTGCCAATTTAAAAGCACTTGTTTGCTAATAAAGCCTGCATATTCACTCGGTGGAATTAACTCAGTACAGCTTGGTGTTAAATTAATTTTGTTATTAAGCAAATCGGTATCAAACATTAACGCTTGGCTATTTAAATTAAAATGAGTTGCCAACTTGCCCGTAGTTAATACATCAACCTGGCACTGCTCATAAGTATGAGCAAACTGGGCACTAACATCGCCATTTAATTTAAGCTCTATACCGTCAAAACTAAACGCTTGCTGAGTATTAAAATTAGCATCTGCTATTGAGGTGTTTTTAGTGTTTATAACTTGCTTTAAAAGAGTGTCATTTACTGCAAACTGACCACTTATTTTATTAACAGTCAAAGTTGCACTCGCGTTTATATCACCAGTGACATTAAACTGATTCAGTGCGGGTTCCAATATACTTATTTTCAGTGGCTTATTGAGCTGTTCACCTTTTACTACAAGCTGTTTAATATTGATTAATGGGCGATTTAAAGAAAGCGCTAAATCGAGATTTTTATCAAGTTGATTAGCATTATCGCTTTTAGGGAAAGGATTAACCGTTAGCACAGCATTTTTAATATCTACACGTTTTATATTTGCAGTAATACCAGTGAGTTGTAATTGTTGGTTTTGATAATTTACACACACTTTATCAGCATGAATATTTAGTTCAGACGTAATTGAAAAATCGAGACAACTTAGCGTAATGCCTGCTTTTTTAAGCTCAGGAGCTATAGCCCATTGTAATAATGGCAAGCGAAATACATAACCAAGCAGCAAGGTACTTAGTAATACAGCTCCAACAATTAAACCAACTCGCTTAAACATACTCTCCTTAAATGCTATGTGCTTTTAGCTAAAACTATACTAATCAAAAAAGGCTGCACAATGCAGCCTTTTTTATTTTACAGTAAGATTATGAATCTAACTTGTATAAACGCAAATGTAATTAACCTACGTTTTTACGTGCGTTACGGAACATACGCATCCACGGGCTATCCTCTTGCCACTCATCAGGATGCCAAGAGTTAGCAACGCTTCTAAATACGCGTTCTGGATGCGGCATCATTACAGTGGCGCGGCCATCAGTTGACGTAATACCGGTAACACCTTCTGGAGAACCATTAGGGTTAGCTGGGTACTGCGTTGTAGGGTTACCGTAGTTATCTACAAACTTAACCGCTACAGTGCCGCTATCAAGCGCCGCTTTAGTGGCTGCATCGTTTGCAAACTCAGCATGACCTTCACCATGAGAAACTGCAATTGGCATACGCGATCCAGCCATTCCGTTAAAGAATACAGACGGATTCTCTTGTATTTCTACTAAACTAAAGCGTGCTTCAAAACGCTCTGATTTATTAGTTACAAAGCGCGGCCAATGTTCAGTACCAGGGATCAACTCCTTTAACGTTGATAACATTTGGCAACCGTTACATACACCTAAGCTAAAAGTATCTTCACGGTGGAAGAAGTTTTGGAACTGATCACGTGCCATGTCGTTAAACAAAATAGACTTAGCCCAACCTTCACCCGCACCAAGTACGTCACCGTATGAGAAACCACCACATGCCACTAAACCTTTAAATTGCTCTAGTGTTAAACGACCTTCTAAAATATCGCTCATGTGTACATCAACAGCAGCAAAACCTGCACGGTTAAACGCAGCAGCCATTTCTAAATGAGAGTTAACACCCTGCTCACGTAAAATAGCCATTTGCGGTTTAGCACCTGTTGCGATGTATGGCGCTGCTATATCTTCGTTTAAATCAAAGTTAAGTTTTACGTTTAAGCCTGGATCTTTTGCATCAAATTTTGCATCAAACTCTTGCTTAGCACACTCAGGATTATCACGGCGAGCTTGCATTTGATACGTTGTTTCAGCCCAGATAGTACGAAGCTCAGTACGCGTATGATTAAGTACCGTATTTTCGCCACGGTTAAATATAATCGTATCGTCACTGTTAAGCGTGCCAATGTTGTGACTAATGGCTGCTATACCATGTTGCTCAAACACCGCATTTACTGCATCTAAATCAGCATTTGCAACTTGAATTACGGCACCTAGCTCTTCGTTATAAAGCGCTTCAATGTCAGAGCCTGTTAAAGCTGCTAAATCAACCGTTACACCGGTATGACCCGTAAACGCCATTTCAGCTACTGTAGTAAATAAACCACCGTCTGAGCGGTCATGATAAGCAAGTAACTTACTATCAGCCACAAGCGCTTGCATTGCGTTATAAAAGCCTTTTAATAACTCAGGGCTATCAACATCAGGGGTTACATCACCCAATTGCTTATAAACTTGCGCAAGACTTGATGCGCCCATGCGGTTTTTACCCGCACCTAAATCAATTAATATAAGCGATGTATCGCCTTTATCTGTACGTAGTTGTGGCGTTACTGTTTTACGTACGTCGTCAACACGACCAAACGCAGTTATAACTAGTGAAAGCGGCGATGTTACTGATTTTTCTTGTGAGTCACCTTCATCTTTCCATGTCGTTTTCATCGACATAGAATCTTTTCCTACTGGAATCGTTAAACCAAGCGCAGGACAAAGCTCTTCGCCTACGGCTTTAACAGCTTCGTATAAACCAGCATCTTCACCTGGGTGACCCGCAGCAGCCATCCAGTTTGCCGATAACTTAATGTTTTCAAGGCTACCAATATTTGCACAAGCAATATTAGTTAACGACTCTGCCACAGCTAAACGAGCAGATGCACCGTAATTAAGTAATGCAGCCGGAGTACGCTCACCAAGTGACATAGCTTCGCCGTGGTAAGTGTCATACGTTGCTGCGGTAACCGCACAGTTAGCAACAGGCACTTGCCAAGGACCAACCATTTGGTCGCGCGCCACCAAACCAGTAACTGAACGATCGCCGATTGTTATTAAAAATGTTTTTTCTGCAATGGTTGGTAAGCGCATTAAGCGCTGCGCTGCATCTGCTGCATTTATTGATGTGATATCAAGCGCTTTGCCAACAACTTGCTTTGACGTTACATCGCGGTGCATTTTAGGTGCTTTACCTAATAATACGTCCAGCGGCAAATCAACAGGGTTATTTTCAAAGTGGCTGTCTGACACTGTTAAGTGAGGTTCCGCGGTTGCTTCACCAATTACAGCGTACTGGGCTCGTTCACGCTTACAAATAGCTTCAAAGCGGTCAAAGTCCTCTGCGCCAACAGCGAGTACATAACGCTCTTGTGATTCATTACACCAAATTTCGTGTGGTGCCATGCCTGGCTCATCGTTAGGAATGCTACGTAATTGGAACTTACCACCACGCCCACCATCATTAACAAGCTCAGGAAACGCATTTGATAAACCGCCAGCACCTACATCGTGGATGAATGCAATTGGATTTTCATCACCTAGCTGCCAACATTTATCGATAACTTCTTGGCAACGACGTTCCATTTCAGGGTTTTCGCGTTGTACTGAAGCAAAATCTAAATCTTCGTTCGATTGACCTGAAGCCATACTTGATGCAGCACCACCGCCTAGACCAATGTTCATTGCAGGTCCACCTAGCGCTATTAATTTAGCGCCTACAGGAATATCACCTTTTTGAACATGATCTGAGCGAATATTACCTAAACCACCGGCAAGCATAATTGGTTTATGGTAACCACGTACTTCTTCACCATTATGGCTTGTTACTTTTTCTTCGTAAGTACGGAAGTAGCCTAATAAATTAGGGCGACCAAACTCATTATTAAATGCAGCACCACCAAGTGGACCTTCTGTCATTATATCAAGTGCGTTTACAATACGACCCGGTTTACCAAAATCGCTTTCCCACGGTTGCTCGTAACCTGGAATACGTAAGTTTGATACGGTAAAGCCAACTAAACCTGCTTTTGGCTTAGAGCCACGGCCTGTTGCGCCTTCATCGCGAATCTCACCACCAGAACCTGTAGCCGCACCTGAGAATGGTGCAATAGCTGTTGGGTGGTTATGAGTTTCAACTTTCATTAGTATTTCAATGTCTTCTTGGTGATACGCATATTCACCTTGCGCATTTGGGAAGAAGCGACCCGCTTTTGAGCCTTTCATTACCGCAGCGTTATCTTTGTATGCCGACAATACATTTTCAGGATTTAGCTCAAAAGTATTTTTAATCATTTTAAACAGCGATTTTGGCTGCTCTTTGCCATCGATTGCCCAGTCAGCATTAAATATTTTATGGCGACAATGCTCTGAGTTCGCTTGTGCAAACATAAACAATTCGATGTCGTTAGGGTTACGCTCTAACTTTGTAAAATTTTCTACTAAGTAGTCTATTTCATCATCAGCAAGCGCAAAACCTTGTTCAACATTGGCTGTTGCTAGTGCTTCGCGTCCACCACCTAAAATATCAACAGACGACATTTGGCGTGGAGCATCACTGCGAAACAGCTGAGCCGCATCTTCAAGTTCATTGTGTGTGGCTTCAGTCATGCGGTCGTGCAGTAACGCAGTTACTTGTGTAAGTTGTTCTGCGTTTAAATCACCTTCAACATAATAAGCAATACCGCGTTCAACACGGTGTACTTGCTTTAAACCACAGTTGTGGGCGATGTCGGTAGCTTTAGATGCCCAAGGTGAAATGGTACCTGGGCGAGGTGTAACAAGTACAAGTTTGCCAGCTGGGGTATGCTCAGCAATAGTTGGACCGTAAGTTAATAGTTTTTCAAGCTTGGTTTGCTCAGAGCTACTCAGCGGCGATGTTAAATCGGCAAAGTGAGCATACTCGGCGTATACGTTAGTGACTGGAAGTTGCGATTGTTGGCAACGCGCTAAAATTTTATTAACTCTGAACTCTGAAAGTGCTGGTGCACCACGAAGGATCAACATAGGTAATTTCATCCGGGGTTAGGGATTGAACGATATTTTAGGCACGCATTATAGTCCAATTAGCATTCAGATTTAACTCAAAATTACGCTTTTCATAAAATTAACTTTTTAGCTTTATTTATAGCCTCTTTTGGTTAATAAAATAAAAGGTAAAGTGACGCGATGGCTTAGTTTTGCTATAACGGTAGCTGGCGAGCTTAAGGGGCACTCAATGTTCAAGGAAAAACTAATAATAATCATTACTTTAGTTATGCTGTTATGTGCATGTGATATGCAAGAGCAGCCAACTCAACTCGCCCAAATAAAAGAGCAAAACAAAATACGTGTGGGTACACTTGCAAGTGCTAGTAATTATTATCAAGCCGTTCAAGGTGAACAAGGCTTTGAATATGAGCTATCTCAAGCATTTGCTGAATATTTAGGTGTAGAGCTTGAAATAGTGCCATTTTTTAACTTATCCGATATGTTTGAACGCCTTGAAAGCGGGGATTTAGATTTAATTGCCTCAGGACTTACCTATAATAAAACCCGTGCAGAGCAATACCGTTATGGACCAACTTACAGAACAATCAGCCAAAAATTAGTTTATAAGCAAGGACGTGTTCGTCCTCGTGAGTTTGCCGACTTAGATGGCAACTTTACTGTTATCGCTAAAAGTAGCCATTCGCTTACTCTACAAAAAATGAAAAAAAACAATCCAGATCTTACTTGGATAGAAAGCGAAGAGTTTGATGAAGAAGAACTACTTCAAGCAGTTATTGATGGCGAAATAGATTACACTCTCGCTGATACACATACGCTATCGTTGTTTCGCCGTTATCATCCTAATTTAAGTATCGGTTTTTCAGTTACCCATAACGACCCAATTGCATGGATACTTAACAAATCAAATGATGATTCTTTATATTCACTATTAGTGCCATTTTTTGGTTATATAAAACAGAGTAATCAGCTCTACGTACTTGAAGAAAAATACTTTGGTCACGTGCGTCAATTTAACTATGTGAATACTCTTGCTTATATCGAAGCGATAAAAGAAATCTTACCAACGTATCAACCATGGTTTGAACAATATGCTGGTAGCCTTGATTGGCGTTTATTAGCGGCACTTAGCTATCAAGAATCTATGTGGAACCCTCGCGCTAAATCGCCAACAGGCGTTCGCGGTATTATGATGCTAACCCGTAATACAGCAAAACAAGTGGGGGTTACCAACCGCTTAGAGCCTGAGCAAAATATTCGCGGTGGTGGTAAATATTTAAGTAAACTGATTAAGCGTATTCCTGACAGAATTCCTCAACCCGATAGAACATGGCTTGCACTAGCAGCTTACAATGTAGGTTGGGGGCATGTTAACGACGCGCGTATAATTACCGAGCAGCAAGGCGCAAGCCCTGATAAATGGGCTGATGTAAAAAAACGCTTACCGCTGTTAATTAAAAAGCGCTATTACCGCAAAACCCGCTATGGTTATGCTCGTGGCGATGTCGCGGTTAAATATGTTGATAATATTCGTCGCTATTACGATGCACTTGTTTGGCTCGATGAGAATAATGCTATTGCTGTAGAGCCTGAGTCAATCACAGAGCAGAGCACTGATAGCGAGCCAAAGCTAAATGAAAAAAGTAATGTGAAAAATAAGAAAGATGAAGCGCAAACAGAAAAAAAACTACCTATAATTGAGCCTGAACAGCCGAGTGAAAACAATAACTAAGACTTGTATAGGTATCTGTTTTTTGAGCAAGTCAATAAGCTAAATTTAACTAAATTAAATATCTGTTTACTTGTCATCAAATGATCACTAATGTGTGTTACATGTATATTATTATTTTATAAGATATACCCTGCGCCTTTCTCACTCTTGCATTAGGAGAAAACATGCTAAAACGTAGACGCACACAAAAATTAAAACGCAATGTAATTTATTCAACTGCCACACGTCGCCGTGTTATGTTGAGAAAACTGCACAAAAAAATCATCTGGCGCCGCCGAATGTTTGCTATGCAGCAAATGGCTGAAACAGAAATAGAACCAATCGCGAGTTAACTTTAGCTAGGCTTATTTACCTTGTCATCACGAGCAGCTTTCTTAGCTGCTTTAATTTGCGCTCTTCTACGCTTAAAAAAATTTGAAATAGTATCACCACACTGTTTTGCTAAAACACCACCACATACCTCTACTTGATGATTTAACCTTGGATCTTGTAATAAGTTCATAATTGAACCTGCAGACCCTGTTTTAGCATCTAGGGCACCAAATACTAAACGCTTTATTCTGCTATGCACCAACAGCCCTGCACACATAAAGCAAGGCTCTAACGTCACATATAGTGTGCAGTCAATTAAGCGATAATTATTAAGTACTTTTCCAGCTTCTCTCACTGCAATCATTTCAGCATGGGCAGATGGGTCGTTATCGATTATTGAGCGGTTGAATCCGACTGAAATTAGCTGATTATCTTTTACTACAATCGCCCCGACAGGAATTTCATCGAGCAACTCTGCTTGCTTTGCATACAAAAGCGCTTGTTCCATCCAGTAGGCATCATTAAATGGATCGTTCATTCTTTCTACTTAAATAACTTTTTATGCTGTAATTATACCTAGTTAGCACCATAAAGTGGGTCATTCATTACTTTATTGCAAAAATAAAACGATATTTACCTCTTTGTAATGGCTCAGTAGTGCTGATTTACGCTATAATCTCACGCTTTTTTTATTTAGCTCACAACACGGGTAGCAAATGAAATTTCCTGGACGCCGCAGGCATAAACATTATTTTCCAGTGGAAGCCAAAGATCCACTTACCAATCAACTTAACGCAACAGAGCGATTACAACGTAGTTATATTACGGGTATCGATCAGATCGTTGTTGATATAGAGGCAAAAGTTGATCAAGCTTTCCTTGACGAATTTCAACTACGTAGAGGTATGTCGCAAGTTATTGATAGCGATACAACAAACGCCTTATACGATCGTTTAAAATTAAACGATATGGTTGATTTTGAGTTTGCAGGTGGAACCATTGGTAACACTATGCACAACTACTCTGTACTTGCAGATGATCGCTCAGTTTTATTAGGCGTTATGAGCGAAAATATTAAAATTGGTAGCTATGCTTACCGTTTTTTATGTAATACCTCAAGCCGTGTAGATTTAAACTACCTTCAACCAGTTGATGGGCCTGTAGGTCGTTGTTTTACATTAATTGATGAAACCGGTGAGCGTACTTTTGCAATAAGTGCAGGCCTAATGAACCACTTACGTCCTGAATCTATCGATAAAAGCCTTATTGAAAATTCATCAGCGTTAGTGATCAGTGCCTACCTTATGCGCACCCAAGGTAGCGAAACGATGACTGAAGCGACTATGCAAGCGGTAAAATATGCTAATGATGCAGGTGTTCCAGTTGTACTTACACTCGGTACTAAATTCTTAATTGAACAAGACCCTGTTTGGTGGGCTAACTTTGTTGAAAAGCATGTGGACATTCTTGCCATGAACGAAGAAGAGGGACTTGCTATTACAGGTTTTGAAGACCCTCTCCTAGCTGCAGATAAAGCACTTGATTGGGTTGACTTAGTTATTTGTACCGCTGGCGAAAAAGGTTTATTTATGGCCGGCTACGTAGACGAAAACTTTAAACGTGAAACTGAGTACCCGTTATTACCAGGAGCAATACCTGACTTTAACCGTTACGAATTCTCACGTGCTATGCGTAAAACCGAGTGTGATACGCCTATCAGAGCATATAGCCACACAGCACCATTTATGGGCGGGCCTGATTCAATCAAAAACACCAATGGTGCAGGAGATTGTGCATTAGCCGCTGTGCTACATGACTTATCGGCGAATGTTTATCATAAACTTAACGTGGCAAACTCTGCTAAGCATCAGCAACAAGCTATTACTTACTCATCACTATCGCAAATTAGTAAATATGCTAACCGAGCTAGTTATGAAGTGTTAGTTCAGCATTCTCCACGCTTATCGCGTGGTTTGCCAGAGCGCGAAGACTGTCTTGAGCAAGTGTACTGGGAGCAATAACGTAGGGAGCTAAGTTAACTCCCTATCGGTGTTTTAAAAAATTGAAATATCGAGTTTTTTAGATAGCAGCTCTAGTGCTGCTATCCCTGCCACTGAATTCCCAAAACTATTAAGCCCAGGAGAGTACACAGCCACTGTAAACTTACCCGGTAATACCGCTAAAATAGTCCCTGACACTCCTGACTTTCCTGGCATACCAACCCTATAACCAAAATCACCAGCCGCATCATATAACCCACTTGTAAATAAAAGTGAGTTAAGCTGTTTGTTTTGACGACTCGATAGCACACGTTTACCAGAACTAAAATCAATCCCTTTATTAGCTAAAAAATTGTACGCTTTCGCAAGTTCAACACAGTTGAGTTCAATTGAGCAGTAATTAAAATACGACCAAAGCACATCATCCACATCATTTTCAAAATTGCCAAAAGACTTCATTAAATGTGCCATGGCGGCATTTCTATGTCTAAATTCATATTCAGAGTTAGCTACTTTTTTATCAACAACAATAATGCTATTGCCTGAGAGTAACCTAAACGTTTCAAGCATTGAGTGACGCGGAGCTGATAAACGACTATACAGCGCATCACATGTAACAATTGCACCGGCATTAATAAAAGGGTTTCGTGGGATCCCTTTTTCAAACTCTAACTGAGTTAGTGAATTAAACGCGGTACCAGAAGGCTCTTTACCCACTCTATTCCAAAGCTCATCACCATAGCGCTTTAAGGCCATAGTAAGTGTCATAACTTTTGAAACAGACTGAATAGTAAATCGTTGAGAGCAATCTCCGGCGCATATAGTTTCACCATCAGTGGTGTAAATGGCGATAGAAAACTGCTCAGGATCAACCTCAGCAAGCGCAGGTATATAATCAGCCACCCTCCCTTGTGATAATAAAGGACGCACTTCATGAGCTATCTCATCAAGCACCTTTTGGTAATCAGCAGTCAGCAATCTATACCTCTACATCGTCATTGATAAAAATTGGATTTTAGCACGCACCAAGAGGCGCACATAGTTTTGTTAATAAATTCAAAGGTAAGATTTTTTAAATTGAAAGAGAAAAGCGGTACATTGCAGTAACTGATATCTCTTATTATAGGTCGGTGCTCATGTCACCTACACCGGTGGTGAGTCACAGTGAAATGCTAAACTATCTTTGTGTCTAGGTCTCTTTGTTTAATGTAAAAGAAAAAAATGCACTAGGCATAGGATGGAAAAGCGGCCACAACTTAGTTTGGAACGGGCTTTTTTACTAAGTCCTAGACGGAAAAAAACCCGTCACATCACTGTAACGGGTTTCTTTTAATTAAATCCTGGTAATGTCCTACTTTCACATAGCAAATGCTACACTATCATCGGCGCTGTTTCGTTTCACTACTGAGTTCGGCATGGAATCAGGTGGGTCCAAAACGCTATTGTCACCAAGAAAATTCTTTTCAATTTTCTTATTTTTAATTATTAAGATTAAAGTCCTTCGACGGAATTTGAAGCCTGGTAATGTCCTACTTTCACATAACAAATGCTACACTATCATCG
>NZ_JBAKAU010000005.1:0-212821 GCF_038155085.1 Pseudoalteromonas aliena | reverse complement strand
ACCAGGTTTTGATCCTGGCATTCCCAGGTTCAAATCCTGGTATCCCAGCCAATTTTCTAAATTATCCTGTATCTATCCTCGCTCAAATACTTGCTTATAAATTCATTAATTCTTACTGGTTTACTGTAATAATACCCTTGCAAATAGTCACAATTCATAGCGGTTAATGCCTGCTGGACATCTTCATTTTCTATGCCTTCGGCAACCACCTTACAATTTAATCGCGTTGCTAAAAACAAAGTAGACTCCACAATGGCGTAATCCGCTATTTGTGTCAGCATATCTTTTATAAATGACTGATCTATCTTAATTTGGCTTATAGGTAACTCCCGTAATAATACTAACGAAGAAAACCCAGTGCCAAAATCATCAACACTAAATTCAAAGCCCCTACTGTTTAATTTTTGCATCATAGTTAGAGCCGCTTGTAAATTAGTCATCATGGCTCGCTCAGTAATTTCAAAAATAATAAAATCACTCAAACTTGGATCATCAGCTAGTAAGGTTTCTATAAACTCGTAAAACTCAGGGCTTTCTAAATCTTTCGTTGATAAATTTACATATAATGCACCAATAAAGCCGGCACTCTTTAGTTGTTTTAAATGATTTATTGTTTCAAGCACAACCCATTTAGAAATACCTAAAATAAGCCCACTTTGCTCTGCAATACCAATAAATAATTCAGGGTTTATAAAAGAGCCATCGCTTTGAGGCCAGCGAATGAGTACCTCAGCGCCGTGCATGTCCTGTGAATCGGCATCAAATATTGGTTGTAAGTACAGCTCAAACTCTTTCTCGTTAATGGCACGCTTTATTTTGCTACTCATATCTCGTAAATCATTGGCGCGTTTGCCAAGCTCTTTTTTATACGCTACAAAAGGCTGCTGTATACTTTTAGCTTCATGTATTGCTAAATTAGCTTGCGTAAATAGCTCATTTGCTTGCAAAGAGTCCTGTAAGTACAGGCTTGCCCCAATTATTAGTTTTATTTTTAAATTATGCTCGTAAATAACAAAGGGGGAATTAATAGATTTATTAATGGCATTTAAACAGGCTTCAAAATTATCATTGGGTGAGGTTTCAACTATCAGGGCAAACTCATCTCCGCCAATGCGGTAAAGTTTTGCTATCCCACTTAAGTTTTGACTCATTCTTTTACCAAATACAGTAAGTAAAATATCACCGACCTTATTGCCATATAAATCATTAATCTTTTTAAAGTTATTTAGATCTATTAAAAGCAGCGTAAAAGGGTCTTTATACTTAACTTGGCGGTTTAATATTTGAAAGAATTTTTTACGGTTTGGAAGTGTGGTTAAATGGTCGTGCTCTGCTAAAAAGCGCTGACGCTCTGCATACTCATCTATTTTAATAATACTTTTTAAGCTGAGTTTAATAATTAAAAATACAAACGCACCACCGCCACACAGGATAAGCGCAATACTACTGACAACAAAATCACTCGATGGATTATTAACAAAGTAATATAAAATCCACCAGTAACCTACAATAAAGCCAATAATTAAAACTAATAATAAAACCCACGACACTCTCTTTGTTTTTTTACAAATTTGTAAGGTAGGCATAATACTAAGGGTAAGTAGTACAACCCCTATTATAATTAGATAAACAAAAAGATTTCCCACAACAACTCATTTTTTATTTGATTATAATTTGAGTATGGCAAATAAACGTAATAACGAAATAAATTTACAATAATTTGTAGTTATTTTTAGAAGTTAAAAAAATGACAGGTGCTAAGCAATAGAAAAACGCACATTAAAGTAATGTGCGTATAAAGGTTTAACCAAGTTCACCGCTAATAGCGTATTTTAAAACCCAATTTTTCAAAGGGCCGGTATTATTGGCCATTTTTAAAAACTGGCTTCGCGCCCATTTAAGGGGTGTAATTTGATTAGAAAAACCAAAGTAACAAGCATCCATCATACTCATCATTAATAAATTAGCTTTGCGGCGGCTGCGCTCGTACTCTTTTAGTTTTAACGGGCAACCAATATCATCAACGCCATCAAGCGCTTTAGCAAGTGCTACAACGTCCTGAAAGCCTAAATTAACCCCCTGCCCTGCAAGCGGGTTAATTGTGTGCGCTGCATCGCCAACTAACACTAACCGCCCTTGCGAGTAATTATTAGCATGTTGACGGGTAAGCGGAAATATCGCATGGCTTTGCACGTCAAAGTCGCCTGCAAGTGTCGGAAATTTATTTAAAATATGCGTTTTAATTTGTTCAGGCGCTAACCCTTTAAAGTTTTGTAATGTATTAGCGTCGTCATACCAAATTAAATTAGCGTATGGGGCCTGCATAGGTAAAAACGCTAATGGCCCGGTTGGCGTAAACTGTTGCCATGTTTTTACCTGCTGCGGCGCATCAAGCTTTATAAGTACGCCCATACAATGTTGTTGATACTGCCATCCGGTTACACCAATATTAGCTTTTGCACGTAGCTGCGATTGCCCACCATCGGCTGCAATCACTAAATCAGCGTTATAGCGAGTATCTGCGTATATAAGCGTAATAGAGTCAGCATTTTGCTCAATAGCACTTACAGGTTCTGATTGTTCAATAACTTCAATGTTGTATTTTTGAAACTGCTGCCAAAGGCTTGCTTGTATTAAGTTGTTTTCGATTAAATGGCCTAAATGCGAGGTATTTATATCGGCGCAATCAAATAAAAGGTTATCGCCGCCGCGCTCAAATGCTTCTAATTGTTTATAAGGCGCTACACGGCTTTGCCTTAAAATAGGCATAGCACCTAATTCATCGAGTAAATTTTCTGAAAAACGATTAATAGCTGATACGCGAATATCTACCGTATCGCTTGCTAAAATATTATCGGCATCAATTATATGCTTTTCTATAATGCGTACCGACTTTCCTTGCTGTGCTAACCTAATGGCCATAGCGGCTCCAACCATGCCACCACCAACAACTATCGCTTTATTTTGAGTCATGTTTTTCATCATTTTGTTAATACGTGAATCTATTTTTATTGTACCGTAACTCGCTGCTTTAGTGCGAGAGTATATAACTATCAAGCTATTAAACTGGCTCTGTATTGATTTAAGATCACAAACATAAAAACTATACTTGAGGCTGGGCGGGTATCCAGCTAAAATACGCGTCCTTTAAGTGAGCAACCTTGCTCCTTAATCCTGATTTAAGCACATTTTTGTGCCACTACCGAATTGAACACGAGGCTATATTTCAATGAGCAAAAAGCTGCATATCAAAACCTGGGGTTGTCAGATGAACGAGTATGACTCTCAGAAAATGGCTGAACTTCTAGATGCTACCAACGGCTACCAGCTAACTGAAGATGCAACACATGCCGACGTAATATTACTTAACACCTGTTCAATTCGTGAAAAAGCGCAAGAAAAAGTATTTCACCAATTAGGTCGTTGGAAATTATTAAAAGACGACAAGCCAGATTTAATTATTGGTGTTGGTGGTTGTGTTGCCTCACAAGAAGGTGACTCTATTCGCCAGCGTGCGCCATTTGTTGATGTTATTTTTGGCCCACAAACACTACACCGTTTACCAGAAATGATTAAGCAAGTGCAAGGCGATAAAGGCTCATCGGTTGTTGATATTTCATTCCCAGAGATTGAAAAGTTTGACCGTTTACCAGAGCCAAAAGCTGAAGGCCCTTCAGCATTTGTATCTATTATGGAAGGGTGTTCTAAGTACTGTACTTTTTGTGTTGTACCTTACACCCGTGGTGAAGAGGTTAGCCGCCCAGTAGATGACGTACTACTAGAAGTAGCACAACTTGCTGAGCAAGGCGTACGTGAAGTAAACCTTCTAGGTCAAAATGTAAACGCATACCGTGGTGATACTCACGATGGCGATATTTGCTACTTCTCAGATTTAATTCGTTTGATCGCCGCCATTGATGGTATTGACCGTATTCGTTACACCACATCGCACCCTGTAGAGTTTACGCCAGATATTATCGACGTATACGCTGATGTGCCAGAGCTTGTCGATCACTTACACTTACCAGTACAAAGTGGTTCAGATCGTATCCTTAATTTAATGAAGCGCGGCCACACAGCAATTGAATACAAATCAACTATTCGTAAGTTACGTAAAATTCGCCCTAACTTAAGCATGTCGTCAGATTTCATTATTGGTTTCCCAGGTGAAAGCAAAACAGACTTTGAAGCCACAATGAACCTAATTAACGATATTGGTTTTGATATGAGCTTTAGCTTTATTTACAGTGCACGCCCGGGTACACCAGCGGCTGACTTGCCAGATGACGTAACAGAGCAAGAGAAAAAAGAGCGCTTATACCTACTACAAAACCGTATTACACAAATGGCGCAACAAATTAGCCGCCAAATGTTTGATACAGAGCAACGTATTTTAGTTGAAGGTCCTTCTAAAAAGAACCCAATGGAATTACGTGGCCGTACTGAGAATAACCGTGTAGTCAACTTTGTTGGTCCACACACTGTGATCGGACAGTTTGTTGATGTACGTATTACCGAGGCACTACCAAACTCTTTACGTGGTGACTTAATTCGTACAGAATCAGAAATGAACTTACGACGTGAAGTTGCGCCTTCAGCTATTTTAACTAAAGCCGCAAGCATTGAACCAAAAGTCGAAACAACAAACGAAATTGGTGTAGCTACTTTCGTACCTTAGTTGCATAAATTCATTGCGCCAGTTAACACTGGCGCACCCGAATAGGAAGTAATTTTGAGTAATCAGTTAAAAACGTTAGAGATTTATTTAGAACCTGCCGACAACAAACGCCTTTCTTCTTTATGTGGCCCGTTTGACGAAAACATCAAACAAATTGAGCGCCGCCTTGGTGTTGAAATTATCCACCGCGACAACTTTTTTAAAGTAACAGGAAAACTGCACTCAAGCGCTGCAGCCGTAGAGATCCTAAAAGACTTATACGTGAGTACTCAACCTGTTCGTGGTGAAATTGGTGAAATAGAACCCGACAACGTACATTTAGCCATTACCGAATCAAAAGCCCTAGAGCAAGATGTACCACAAAGTGCTTACGGCAAAGAAATGTACATTAAAACCCGCCGTGGCGTAATTAAACCGCGCAACGACAACCAAAGTTTATATGTAGCTAACATTTTACATCACGATATTACCTTTGGTATTGGCCCCGCTGGTACAGGTAAAACATACCTTGCAGTTGCCGCTGCTGTAGATGCGCTAGAGCGTCAAGAGATTCGCCGAATATTACTTACTCGTCCAGCAGTAGAAGCCGGTGAAAAGTTAGGCTTTTTACCAGGCGACTTGAGCCAAAAAGTAGACCCATACCTGCGCCCTCTTTACGACGCGTTATTTGAAATGCTGGGTTTTGAAAAAGTTGAAAAACTAATCGAAAAACACATTATTGAAATTGCACCACTTGCTTACATGCGTGGCCGTACACTAAATGATGCGTTTATTATTTTAGATGAAAGCCAAAACACCACCGCCGAGCAAATGAAAATGTTTTTGACCCGTATAGGCTTTAACTCTAAAGCGGTTATTACGGGCGATATAACACAAGTAGATTTACCTCGTGGTGCACGTTCAGGCCTTCGCCACGCAATAGAAGTACTCGACGGCGTTGAAGAAATTAGCTTTAACTATTTTAAATCGCACGACATAGTACGCCACCCTGTTGTTGGCCGCATTGTAGAAGCCTACGAGCGCAACGACGAAAACGAGCGACTTAAACGTATAGAAAAGCAAAAAGCCAAAGACTTATTGGCCGCTCAACAGCAGCCTTCTACTAAAGAGTAATACCGTGAGCACCGAACTTGATTTACAAATAGCGTGTGAGTTTGACAATCTCCCAAGCGAAGCGCAATTTGCACTGTGGGCCGATAAAGCCCTAAGCCAATACCGTGATGAGTCTGAACTCAGCATTGTAATAAGCGACGAAGCGCAATCGCAGCAGCTAAATAACGATTACCGCGGTAAAAATAAACCAACCAACGTACTCTCATTTGAATTTGAAGCGCCACCAGGAATAGACATTCCTCTTGTGGGCGATTTAATTATTTGCCCAGCCATTGTTTTGGCTGAAGCAATAGAGCAAGAGAAGTCATTTCATGACCACTTTGCTCATATGGTTATTCATGGATGCTTGCATTTACTTGGATTTGACCATATAAAGAGTGAGGACGCACTCGAGATGGAAAGTATAGAAAAGCAATTACTTGGCGAGCTAAACATAGCCGACCCATACCGAGATGATATTTAAATTAACGGAGCAATTAGACGCAATGAGCGACGATAACTCGCAATCTAGCCAGGGTTCTTCTGGCAAAACGTGGATGGGCCGCATAGCCCAAATGTTGCAAGGGGAACCCCAGAATAGAGAAGAGCTGGTTGAAGTAATAGCCGATGCGCAAGAGCGTGACGTAATAGATCCAGAAACCAAAGAGATGATTGAAGGTGTGCTTGGCGTATCTAAGCTTAAAGTGCGTGACATAATGATCCCGCGCTCACAAATGATCACTCTTGAGGTAGATAGCCCACTAGAAGAACTCATCCCTATGATGGTCGACTCAACTCACTCACGCTTTCCGGTAGTATGTGAAGACAAAGACCACGTAGAGGGGATATTGCTCGCTAAAGATTTGCTACCGCTTATCTTAAATAAAGATGAGCACCTACCATCACTGCGTGATTATTTACGCCCAGCTATGGTAGTACCTGAGAGTAAACGCGTAGATACCCTACTAAACGAATTTCGTCAGCAGCGCTACCATATGGCTATTGTTATTGACGAATATGGCGGTGTATCGGGCTTAGTAACAATTGAAGACATTCTTGAAATAATCGTTGGCGAAATCGAAGATGAGCATGACGAAGAAGAAGATCAACAAGATATTCGCCAGTTAGCTAAGCATGCATTCGCAGTACAAGCGCTTACCCCTGTAGATGACTTTAACGAGTACTTTAAAACAGGTTACAGCACCGACGAAGCCGACACTATTGGTGGCACTGTATTACACGCATTTGGTCATATGCCAAGTCGCGGTGAAACAATAGACATTGAAGGTTACCAGTTTAAAGTAACCAACTCTGACAATCGTCGTATCTTACAACTGCAAGTCACCGTACCTAAGGTGGATGAAAACGACAGTGAAGACTCTGCTAACTAAACTCACCCTGTTAGCAAAAGATAAAAAAGCATGGCTCGCACTTATTGCGGGCCTTCTTTTAACTTTTGGCTACGCCCCTTTTCAAATTTGGCCCATTGTATTTTTTAGCCTTGCCGCTATTATTTTTTGCATAAACCCAAACAACACAGGTAAAACTCACGCCAAAAAGGCCGCAAAATATGGTTTTATATTTGGTTTTGGCTGGTTTGGTGCTGGTATAAGCTGGGTACATGTATCCATTGCTACCTTTGGTGGTATGCCACTTATTGCCTCACTCTCCTTAATGGCATTTTTATGCGCGTACTTAGCATTATTCCCTGCGCTTGCGTTTTGGGCTGCAACACGCTTTGCAAGTGGCCCTAAGAGCTTTGGTGCATTACTAATAGTAAGCGTTGCAATTAGTGAATATTTACGCGGCACTGTACTTACTGGTTTCCCGTGGTTGAGTTTTGGTTACACACAAACTGACGGACCTTTAAGGCTGCTTGCCCCTTATATTGGTGAGTTTGGCTTAACGCTTTGCTGTGTCGCTATTGGCTTTGCACTATATAGACTTACCCAAAAGGATTTTAAAATCCCGGCGGTTACTACTACAACTGTTGCACTAATTTTTACAGGTGCAAACACCACTGGCAGTATTCATTACACAAATAAAAACATGTCAGTATTGCTCGTACAAGGAAATATTCAGCAACACCTGCGCTTTGAGCCAAGTGAATTTTGGACCACCATGAGCAAGTACCAAGACTTAACCCGCCCACATTGGGATGCTGATTTAATTGTATGGCCTGAAGCCGCAGTACCTGAAATAGAAGCGCTTGCTGATTCCTACCTAGGCAATTTAGACAGTGCTGCTTCGTTTAATAAAACCGCCCTTGTCACCGGTATTGTTGACTACCAACGAGACACCAAAAATATATTTAACACTCTTATTGTAGTCGGTAATAAAGAACGCGACGACGAGCTCGGCCACTATAGCTACTTAGGCAAAAACCGCTATCGCAAACATCAGCTACTCCCTATAGGCGAATTTGTACCATTTCAAGATTTTCTGCGCCCAATAGCACCACTATTTGACTTACCTATGTCATCGTTTACCCGTGGTGATAAAGTACAAAATAACTTGCGTGCCAATGGGTTTAACTTGCTGCCTGCCATTTGCTATGAAATAGTATTTGCCGATTTAGTACGTGGTAACTACAAAAGCGACTCAGATCTACTTTTTACCGTAAGTAACGACGCATGGTTCGGCGACTCTATTGGGCCATTACAACACATGCAAATAGCCCGCATGCGCGCATTAGAGCTACAACGCCCGCTGGTACGTGTTACCAACAACGGAGTAAGCGCCGTATACGACCCAATAAGTCACACACAACAAACCATGCCACAGTTTAAAGCTGCGACCATGAAAGCCGATATAAAGCTTATAAAAGGCGATAGCGTATATAGTCAATATGGCAACACGTTTATTTGGGGGATTATTTTATTGCTAGCTGCTAGTGGGGTTACAGTGAGACTTAGAAAAAAAAACTTACCTGCTGACGAATAATCCCCATATTACGTCAAAGGGTATGATTACTCTCAGTACCTGTACTCCACAACGAAATAACTGAAGCGATAATGCTAAATACCTAACATAAAGCAAAAATCTAGAAGTTTTAAAATGGTTTCTGTTAGAAACACTCTTTCACCGGAGTCGCCTACCACTAGATCGAATCAATATATAATTTCATGATTAAATACAATTTAACACACCAACGAAAAGGTATCTAAATAGTGGAACCCTATTTGTACCAATTCGCTTAGTGAAGTGATTTATTTTAAGGTAAGGAAATCATGTCAATAGCAAAGCAAAAATTTAGTTGTTTAGCTGTTCTCAGAAATTGCTTCTGCATTGCTCTTCCTCTAGGAACCATGCAGTAGTACATCAGAAATTTTTAACACAGTTAGTATCAGATCTAATCCCTAAAATTGATTAAGCATTATTGCGGATAGGTATTATTCAGATCCCAACCAAAATAAAGAAAAGATACCATTGCGAGTAATCAAATTGGCTTAACCTTTATACTAAGTTTGGCGTAAAACACTTACTTGCAAGCCCTAAATGTATATATACACATCAGCAAGGGACATCATCTTAGTAATTAATTAACCAAGTAAGCACGATTGAACGACCTTGTATGCCATAAATTTTTGGGCTTGTTTATAAATCATATCGCCCTTTTCTACAGCATCGACAACGTGCAATTTAAAGCCTAATGAATAATCTCGTTATGCTCGTTTGATCGGTGTATTATTTTACTTGATCATAATAAATCCTAAATGTGTAAACACATTTCAGGACGAGACAGTATTTGAAATAAAAAAGCCGTGATAATAATCACGGCTTTTAGACTTAGAGCTAATTAAAACTTAGTAGTAAAGCTTAACTGGAAATAACGACCAGTTACGTCATAAGCTTCACCAACAGTGTTTATACCTGATGCTCCACTTACTGAACTTTGGTTTGCTACAGGAGGTTGCTTATCAAAAATATTTCTAACTGATAAAGTAACATCTGTTCCATCTGTGATGTTATAAGTACCTGATAGATCATGATAAATAACAGTCGGGAAACGATTAAACTTGTCTAAAGGAGCACCATTTGTAAAGTTTTGGTTACCTTCGATATTACTATCGTTTGAGCTTGCCCAATACTTCATGCGCCATGATAGAGCTAGGTCATCAACAGCATAACCTAAATTTAAGTTTGCACGATTAGTAGGAGTTAATACTTCACCTCTGTAATCAATCTCTTCACCAGATTCAATTGATGTCTCAACATACTCATACAAATGATTCCATATCAAGTCTGCTGATAATTGACCGTAAGCAAATTCTTGCTTATAACTCAACTCTATATCTAAGCCTTTTGTGCTTAAATCATTTTCATTACTTGTACCAGAGCTAACTTCTGTCAAAGCACCTCTAGTATCACGTATTGCTCCACCACATGTTGCATCAAAATCAGATGGATCAACACTGTAGCATCGGTTCAATACAGTTGTTCTACCTGTAGTCGCAATTGCATTATCTACAGCAATATCGTAGTAATCTAGAGTTAATGAGAACTCATCCGTTACTTGCCAAATAGCGCCAACACTAAATGAATCAGATGTTTCTTCTTTTACATCTTCGTTACCACCAATATAACCACCTGTGCTCTGACGTTCAATAGTTGTCAAATTGAACGAGCCTTCAGTAGCAACTCTATTAGCCACTTCAGCGATAGAAAGACAATTAGCAGCTACATTTCCTGTAGATGATGCAGTAATTGCATCACAAGGATCTGCAACACCTGCAAATGTTTCACCTTTGCCACCGAATAAATCAGCAATATTTGGAGTTCTAATTGCTCGAGCTGCTGATGCTCTTAATTTTACTGTATCTGTAGGAGAGTACTGTACACCTGCATTCCATGTTGTTTGTCCACCAACAATTTCATGGTCTGAATAACGAGCGGCTAAATCTAGTTCAACATTTTCTAGAACTGGTAAAACAGTTTCTACAAAAACATCGTTAGTATAAAAGCTACCGTTTGTAGGCTCAGATTTATTTGTACTTGAAGCACCAGTTTGCGCTAAATCACCTGGAGAGAATGAACCTTTTTCAAGACGATGTTCTGCACCAACAGCTAGCCCAACCATACCACCTTCTAACTCAATAGGTAATTCACCAGAAAGGGTTGTTGAAAATATAAATTGCTCAACTTGACCTTGAGATTTTGCAGGTGACCTTACATATGCAACTGCTTCATCAGACAAAGTTCCTGCACCGAACAAATCTAAAGGCACACATCCTTGAAGTACTGCTAAATCATTAGAACATTGAATGTTACCTTCTGCATTAGTAAATACATCTAATGCATTTGCAGCACGTTCAACATTTATTTGACCACCATTTTCTTGGCGCTGGTCAGTTTTACCCCATGAAATATAAGAGTTTAAAAGCCAGTTGTCATTAATTTCCCAATCTATACCTGTCGCAATACGAATAGTATCACGCTCTAAATCTGTTGAGCGAGCACCAAACTCAACCATACGGCGAACTAACGTTGGAATATTATCATCCATTGTCAAATCAGGATTATCAGACATTAAATTTTGGCGCAAAAGTTCTGGAACTAAAGGGCTTCCCAACTTAATACCACCAACGCCACCACGTGAAGGTAGATATACATCATCTGTAGTAAAAGGAGTAGGTTCAATAGTCGAGTTGTATGTTTTAGATGAATTCCAGTTTACTTCCGTGAAAGAGTGAACACTATCTGAAATATCTTGTTTAAAGTTAACTGCTGCGTATTTACGCTCAAGCGGAGTCACTAGCTGTCTGTAAGAAGCACGATTGAATGAATTCTCATCACCTACATATGGCGTACCATCTGCATTATATACGCCAACACGGCCTTGAGGTGGGTATGAAGAGTTTTGAATACCAACATATTCACCACCTTCATCATTCAAAAATATAGCTTGGTCATATTTAGAGAAATCACGGTCAGATGATTTAAGACCTTTATCGTCATCATATCCAGCAGCAATTGTAACACTACCTGTATCCCATGTATTACCAGCCGTAAGGTTTAAAGAGTATTTTTCACGATCAGATTCATCTGAAATACCTGTTTGAGCATTAACCTCAACGCCTTCAAAATCGCTACGTGTTATAATGTTCACAACACCTGCAACAGCGTCTGAACCATAAACTGCAGATGAAGCGCTTTTAAGAATATCAATTCGCTCAATCATTGATGCTGGTATTGCATTTAAGTCAACCGCATAACCGCTTGAAGGAGAGACACCTGATACAAAGCGACGACCATTCACTAATACTAATGTTCTTGAAGAACCTAAATTACGTAGCGATGTTGTATTTAAGCCCACACCCGTAGTACCAAATGCACTATTTGATTGGTTTGAACCAGCAATAGTAACTGGTGACTGATTCAATACGTCGGCTACATTCAATGCGCCCATTTGAACAATATCGCTTCGCCCGATTGATGTAATTGGTACAGTTGTTTCAATATCAGTTCGTTTTATACGTGAACCAGTAACTTGAATACGCTCTACTTTTTCCACACCTTCATCAGCAGCTATTGTACTTGCAGAAAAAACAGCTGTAGATGCTGCACCAAAAGCAATCGCTAAGCGCACTGCTTTTGAAACTTGATTGTTTAACATTAGATTCTCCCTAGAATACTTTTTAATTATTTTAAAAATAGTCTGCGATTAACACAGAACATATTTTGGTTTGAATAGTAGTCCCAACCAAAGCAAAAGGTCAACACTTAGCTAACCAAATAAACTTCTTTATTTACAATACTTTAAATCAACAAAAATAAAACACGTTGCAATTTTATCATTATTGCATAATTGAGGATTATTGTTTTTTTGATCAAAACGAAACTAAAAAAGTTTCAACAAGTGATTTTTGCAGAACTACTTAGCTTTAGTAAGCTATCTATTTTGAGGAAAGGAAATAGCATCAATAACAAAAAACTCGTTATTTAATTGTTCTATACAAGAATTTTTCAACATGGTATTGCCAAGTTTAATCCTTTAAATTGATTAAGTATTATAACTGCTGGGTAATTCGACATAAAAATTGATAGATCAGGGAGGAAATATTAATCGCAATAAAGCTAGTCATTATGTTGGTTGACTATCTAACATGCTTGAATGGATGAAGTTATCTACATGTAAAAATAACGCGATACCAAGGCAAAACTTGCACCTACTCACTTAATTGAGCGACCTGCTTTTAGATAATAAAATAGTTATACACATAAAAAAGGCCCATAGTCATTGACTATGGGCCTCCTTAATTGAATATTCTAAACTTTAGAATTTCAAATTAAAGCTCACGTGTACGAAACGACCTAACGTATCATAAAAGCCAGCAACAGTATTTGCATTAGAAGATACTGTATTACCAACCATTGGAGGCTCTTTATCAAATATATTATTCATACCACCAGTGAAGGTTAAATGCTCGTTGTATGAGTAACTACCAGAAAGGTCAATGAAGTTATATGCGTCAATACCACCGTTTTCAATTAATGAAGTATCAGCAGTGCCATCATATTCAACTTCACCATAATAGCGCCATTTAACACCAACTCTCCAATCATCACGAATATAGTTCATGTTTGCAGTATGACGCCATTCAGGTGACGCAAAACAGTCTGTGCTAATATTACCTGAACAATCATAAGCTAAAGTTGAATCACCTAATATTGGTTCAACTTCTTTCTGCATGCTGTAGTAACCATTAATGTCGAAGTTTAAGGCACCCTCTTCTAGATCTATTTTATAAGCAGCTGTAAAGTCAACACCTTCCCATGTACGACCACCGATATTATCACTCAAGTTAGTTACAAAGCCTGCTTGACCTAACCATAAGCTACCTGAAGGGCTACGATTTACGTTATCACAAAAGAATGCATCGCCAGTTTCAGCACAGTTATTAATAATTCGCTCTGCACCAACTACCCCAATTACTTTTTCTATTTCAATTTTGAAGTAATCTATTGAAAAGTTAAAGTTATCGAATGGATTAGCAACTAAACCTACTGTGAAAGTATCCCCTTCCTCAGGTGAAAGATCTGGGTTACCACCAGCAAACTGATTATATTGACCAGCAGGAGATTCACCAATAAATCCATACTGGTCAGCACTTACACCAGTATTAGCACACTGACTAGCGTTGAAAGTAGGAGAGTCTCCAGAACAAGAATCCGCACCACTCCATAAGCTAATACTTTGAGCTGAGAACAACTCACCGATATTAGGAGCTCGAACTACTTTTGCATAACTTGCTCTAAATTTATAAGCATCAGCAAGAGTATAATCAGCACCAACTGAGTATGTTGTATCTGAACCCGTAGTTGAATAATCTGACCAACGCGCAGCTAGAGAAACATTTAGTTCGTCTAATACTGGTAACTGTAGCTCACCATAAACTTCATTTACGTCTATAGCACCGTAAAGACTTGGCGAAGGACCACCTTGACCTAGTAACTGACCTTCTTCATATACAGTATCAGAAATACGCTCGTAATCTTGTTCACGGCGTTCAAAACCAAATACAGCTGCAACAGGCAACGATGCAGTTGGTAAAGTCCAATCAAATTCACCACTCACGTAACCACTATAGATTATTTGCGTTACTAGACCCGTTTGAGTACCAACACCAGCTAATTGAGCTGCTTGCTCAGCAGTTACACCGCCATATTCAAATACGTTATACAGTAAACATCCAGCTTCAGCATCACACTCAGTTCCAACAGCACCAACACGAGGAGCTATTTTAGGTGCTAGTAAGTCATTTTTGTAAACTGAACTTGAAGAAGTTGATGAATAGTTATAACTAATATCATACGACCAACTATCGTTAATTTCACCTTCCATACCTGTTAAAATGCGGTATGAAGTGTGCTCTAGGTTATCCTCACGAGGCCCACCTTCGACGTTACGCTTACCAATATAAGCAACAAATTGATCACCCGCAGATTGACCGAATAACTCTTGCAGCTGTTGTTTTTGCGAATCAGAAATTAAAGGGTTATCATAGTCAAATAAGATTTCTTCGTTATAAAACGTACCAGACTCAGCAATTTGGCCAGCCGTTCTATTATGCATAAATGAGAACTCTAAGTACGGTCTAAAATGTTCATTAATTTCATAATCAATAAATGTACCAAACGTAAAACGCTCATTTGGTCTTAAAAAGTGATTTACTGGTGCGTAGTTATAACGGTACCCATCATCTGGAATAAAATCTTCACCATTAGGGTTAAGGTAGCCATATAGATTTTGTTTGTAATCAACTTCACCATCTACAACAGGGTATATGTCAAAGAAAGGGTTTGGGGTAGTACCTGAGCCACCACATACTTGGCCAGCACCATCCAGTGCACATGAAGAGTAATCACGTGTACCCTGCAATAACTCTGTTTGACGGTTATATGTTACATAACCAACTGCATGACCTTTACTGCCATCGAATGAGCTACCTACTGTAAAGTCAATGCTGTAAGACTTAGCGTCAATGCCCGTGTTACCAGTTTCGTAATCGAAACCTTTATCATCCATTAAGCCTTGGATATATTTGTTGTCATTATTATGTTGGTAACCAGATGTTCCGACATTCAATGAAACACCATCAAACTCATCATTCATTACAAAGTTTACAACACCGGCAACAGCATCTGCACCGTATACTGCAGCAGCACCACCAGTTAGCACATCAACACGTTTGATTAACGACGCTGGAATTTGGTTAATATCTGCAACTTGTGAGGTAATACTACCAGCCTGCATTCTGCGGCCATTAATTAATACAAGCGTTCTGTTTGAACCTAAACCACGTAAATCAACCGTTGCAGTACCCGTTGCGCCATTTGCTAAGAAAGAACTCTCCGCAGCTTCAATTTGTGGTAACTGATTAAGAACATCTTCAACACGAGTAAAACCACTAAGCTTAATTTCTTCAGCAGTCATAACTGTTACCGGGCTAGATGTTTCCAAGTCTGTTCTTTTAATTCTAGAACCAGTAACTTGAATACGCTCTACTTTTTCTATACCTTCTTCAGCCGCAAAAGAGCTCGCCGAAAATGCAGCTGTTGATGCTGCGCCAAAAGCAAGTGCGATACGCACCGCTTTAGCTACTTGATTGTTTAACATTTGATTCTCCCTGGTGTCACTACTTTTAGTAGCAATCATTATTTATTTATTTTTATGGTTACAGCTAATTAACAGTAACTGAAACAAATAATAAACAAAAAACATTAAAAAGCCAATAGAAGTTAATGGGATTTTAAAAAAAAGTGCAAACAATACAATAAATAGGAACAAAAAAGAGATTTATAAGAATGGAAAGCAAAAGAGTTGCCATTTTAGGTATTATTAAAAAAGGTCACCTTGAACATTTAACCCTAATAAAACATCACAGTGCAAAATAACACCTACCATTTCAATTAATGGTACAATCTGTTTTTCTAGATAAACTGCATAGTCATAGCGGTGTATGCCTTGATACAGCTCAACTCCAGCAGTTGTGTAAACGAATGTAACAAATTCACCTCTATTGACCGTAAATTCGCTATTTTTTTTCTGGTGTTTTCTAACTGCTTGAACATGAGGGGGGATATTTTTCCTATAATCGATTAAGTTTTGACCTAATCTCTTTTTGAAAATGAGTAAATGATCAAAATCACCTTGGTATAGCTTTGTTGTATAGTCTTTTAAAAGTTCATCTATACTCAGTTTTCCATCAAAAAGACTAGTAAATAGGTCTAATTGGAACCGCTGAGCAAGTTTAGTCCAATCACTTCTTACTGTTTCTAGCCCTTTAAATACTAATTTTGATTCGTTTGATTTAATTAACTTACCGACATAGCGCTTTTTAGAACCAACTAGCTTTCCTCTTATGGTTGGCAAAAAGAAAGGGCTATAAAGAGATTCAAATTCTATTTCTAAATGACTTGCTAAGTTGTGCGTTTGTTTAATCTCGTTAACCCAATCTGTAGTTATCTTTTTAGCTAAAAACACGCCAATTTCATTACATTCGTCGCGGGTTAAATCATCATCTAACTTAATAAATGTCGAATCGGTATCGCCATAAATAACGCTATAACCAAGCTCTTCTATCCATTTTTTAGTTTGTAGCATTATTTCGTGCCCACGCAGAGTAATAGAGCTTGATAACCTGGGATCGTAAAACCTGCATCCTTTAGAGCCTAAAACACCATATAAGCTATTCATTATTATCTTAATTGCTTGAGAAAGCATTTGATCTTGATTGTCTTTGGCGAGTTGCCTTTGCGATGCTAAGCTTTTAATTAATAAAGGTAAATGATGTTTATCGCGCGAGAATACGGCTTCATTAAAACCCTGCACACTTTGGTTAGGGTTTTTTAAACCTTCTATCAGTCCGAGTGGATCAATATAGAAAGTTTGCATAATACTTGGGTACAAGCTTTTAAAATCTAAAACAATGACATTTTTATAAAGCCCAGGAATAGACTCCATTACATAACCGCCAGGGCTTTCAAATGTAAGTCCATGATCGCCCATATTAGGGGCAACATAACCGCTGCGATGCAGCAATGGTAAATACATATTAATAAAAGCAGCGACAGAGCCGCCCTTTTTTTCAAGCTCTAATCCTGTGAGCTTTGTTCTTATAATAGAAAAATCGAGTAGCTTTAATTTATCAAAAATTTTATTTACCAAAATACAATCTTGTCGATTATATTTTGCTAAAGAAAGCTTATCTTCATTAAATTGCCTAATAATTTCCTGCAGACTATTAGCCGTGTCGATTAATTTAGACTCACCCAACACTTGATTTGAAACATTAGCTAAAGAAAAACTCTCAAAGCTGTATGTACCATTTTTTAAAGTGTCTATTCCATCAACCACACATCGCCCAGGGATCGATACACGAGTAAAGTGTCCTTTGCGAACATATAAAGGTTGATCTCCCCTACCCAGTAATAACTTAATGCCTAGGGCTTCAGCTCTTTCATGAATAACCGAAAAATCGAACTCAATTACATTCCAGCCAATTATGACATCAGGATTGCTAAGCTTAATAAAATACTCTACCTTCCTTAGCAGCTCAGCCTCATCTACACACCAAATAATATCAAACTCTAGGTTTTCAGCTTCTCTATCTGGCTCGCCAATCATTAAAACACAGTCTAAATTGCAGCCCACAAGTCCAACAGAAAACAAAACGCCACTTTCGTTACATTCAATGTCTAACGAGAGCTTATTAAGAGCTGGGGAATACTCATCATTTGCTTTTAATTTTGCCTCTGTTACTAATGTATAACCTTTTTGATAAAAAACATTACCCGTTATCCACGCTCCACCTTTTATAAAGCGCTCCATTAAGTAACGCTCTATTGGTCGAATATCTTCTTCAAATAATACAACGCCACGTTGCTTTAAAGCTTTAGCAGCAGAATAAAAATGTTTAAGTGATTTGAAGTAACAGGCAGACATATCTTCTTGCTGAAAGTTTTTTAACTCAAGGCTTTTAATATTAAAACTAAGTGATTCAGCTACTAATATTTCATTCGCTATTTCAGCATCTTTGCTTTTAATGAAAAACAGTGCACTTTCGTTAGCCGATACTGTTTTTATAGGCCCTTTATCACTACAAAACCACGCTTCGTAGCATATGCCTTTAGCAGTATCGTACGCATGAGAGGAAACAATAAAACCGGCTGTTAAGTACACTATTACTAAACCTTATACATATATATGTAACTTTTCACTTAATTCAAAATGCTTTAAAGCCATAAACTAAACCTAAATAAACACTCAGAGACTTTATTTTGCTAAATTAATTTCATCACTTCTTGTAGTTACACTCTTATAACTCTAAAATCCATAGCACTGTAATTATATACATACTTTAGGTAAATCATCCCATGCTTTCTGACTCACTAAAAAAAACAATTAGGCAAGTACACCAGCATGTGGCTAGTAACCTAAACGATTATCGCCCTCGTAGCAGTCAAAACTACCTTGTAGCCGAAATAGCAAAAACACTTGCTGGCGAATACCATAAAAAGCAGCGCATTTGCGTAATTGAAGCTGGCACAGGCACAGGTAAATCTCTTGCCTATTGTTTAGGCGCATTACCGCTTGCCTTAGCGCAAAAAAAGAAGCTCGTTATTTCTACCGCAACGGTTGCACTGCAAGAGCAATTAATAGCAAAAGAACTGCCATTTTTTAAAAAGCATTCAGGCCTCGACTTTAAATTTGACTTGGTAAAAGGTCGCCATCGTTATATTTGCGCTCATAAACTACACAATGCTGTTAATAGCGATAGCCAAACACAAATGGATTTTATGCCAACGCTTACCTCACCACTAAGTGCAATGGAAACCAAGTGTTTGAATGAGTTATATAACGCTTATGTAAATAAAAAATGGCAAGGCGATAGAGACAGCTGGGCTGATACAATCCCCGACAGAGTATGGAATTTAATAGCCTGTGACAAACATTCATGCCAGCGCCAAATGAAAGCACACCAAACGTGTCCATTTCAGCTTGCTCGTAACCAGCTTATGCAAATGGATGTACTGGTAATTAATCACTCTTTATTACTTGCTGATTTAGATTTAGGTGGCGGTAAAATTTTGCCCGAGCCCGACAACACCATTTATGTAATTGATGAAGCGCATCATTTAGCGCACATCACACGCGACTTTTCATCTGCTGCTGCCACAATTAAAGGCACCATAGAATGGCTTGATAAGCTCACCAAGTTTAGCGGGAAAATGGCTAAAGTTTTAGTGGGGCAAAAAGCAATAGGGCAAAACTTTAAACTTTGCGACAGTATTAACGACGCAAACAAAGATTTAAAAGTAGTTCGCGATATTCTTGATAATGCCGATTTTGAATACTCAAAAGACGATACTTATCGCTTTGAGCACGGTGAAATTCCAGAATCACTGCACAGTAAAGCTAAAGACATAAGCGAAGCCACGCAAGATGCGCTGCGCTGTTTAAACAAAATGCACGACACCCTTACTCAAGATGTAAGCGATGGCGACATAAAACCTTACATTGCCGACCCAATACTAGGGGAAAGCGGACAATACATAAACCGGTTAGAGCAACTAAACAAACTATGGTTTAGTTACGCAAAAAAAGGCGAAGGTGCTCCGCATGCACGGTGGATAAAACGCCTTGAATACAAAAGCCATCACGATCACTTATTAAGCGACTGCCCTATTGAGGTCGGTTATTACTTAAAAGATAAATTGTGGCGAGAATGCGCGGGCGCTGTTTTGTGCTCTGCCACATTAAGTGCACTCGGCTCGTTCGATCACTTTGCTTACGAAACAGGACTTGCCAAAGAAGAAGGCGTTAAATTTATTAAAGTACCTTCTCCTTTTGATTACCCAAAACAAGCCTCTTTACGTATTCCGGTATCTAAAGTAGAACCTACCGATAAAGACTTTAGTGATCACCTAGCGAAAACTTTACCAGAGTACCTAAATGATAAAAAAGCGAACCTTGTACTATTCGCTTCTTACTGGCAAATGGACCACGTAACAAAACTTCTTAGAACAAAAGGTTTTAACTTATTAGTACAAGGTGAGATGTCGCGAGAAGCGTTGCTTAAATTACACACTAAAAATGTAGACCAAGGCAAAGGCAGCATTTTATTTGGAACACAAAGCCTTTCGGAAGGTCTTGATTTACCTGGTAAATATTTAGAGAACTTAATAATTACTAAAATTCCGTTTGCTGTACCTACGTCACCAATAGAAGAAGCGCAAGCAGAGTTTGTGCAAAGCAAAGGCGGTAACCCGTTTTTAACGATTACCGTGCCAGACGCCGCAAAGAAATTGGTGCAAAGCTGTGGTAGACTGCTGCGAAAAGAGAGTGATGAAGGCTGTATTACTATCCTCGATAGACGCTTAGTTACTAAGCGATACGGTAAAGCCATGCTCGACACCCTACCACCTTTTAAAAGACAAATAGATTATTAATGTTTGAACTCGCACTCGATCCAACAACCTGGGCTGTTTTATGTGCTGTTGCACTTGCCGCAGGTTTTATAGACGCTATCGCCGGTGGCGGTGGTATGCTAACTGTGCCCGCTTTGCTAACTGCAGGCTTACCTCCTCATTTAACATTAGGCACCAATAAATTAGCGGCAAGTTTTGGCTCGTTAACGGCAAGCTATACCTATTATAAAAAGAACTTATTTAGTCCAAAGTTTTGGGCAGCCTCTATTATTGCTACTGCAATAGGTGCATTAATAGGCACTGTTATTGTTGATCATTTAAGCATCGATTTTTTAAACAAGCTACTGCCTATTATTATTATTTTAGTGGCAGCTTATAGCTTATTTGGTAATTTAAGCACCACAGAAGGCGATGCGCTCCCTAAACTAAACAAAGCGATGAAAATAAAACAATGGCTACAGGGGTTAGCATTAGGCTTTTTTGACGGTTTAGCAGGCCCAGGTACGGGAACATTTTGGACTGCTTCTAATGGCATGCTTTATAAAATGAACTTGCTACTCAATTGTGGCTTAGCGCGTTCAATGAACTTTGTGTCTAATTTTATATCCCTCATCACCTTTGTAGCACTCGGCCATGTAAACTTTTTACTTGGCATAACAATGGGCTTTTTTATTATGCTAGGCGCATGGCTTGGGGCACATTCTGCAATACGTTTTGGTAGCAAATTTATTCGCCCTGTATTTAATACTATGGTTATACTTTTAGCATTAAAACTAATTTACGAGGCTTACTTTTAATATGCATTCAGTGGCTTTAGATAAACTACGTCAACAAGTTGCAACGCTAAAACAACAAGCTGAGCAATTTGATAAAGCTAAACTGTTTTCTAAAAATCGTTACATGCAAGCGCAACCGAGCTTGTTTGACCGCGCAGTTTTTAGTACAAAAAGCATGAACCTAGCCGATTACGTAATTGAAATAGAAGACGAAATATCGCGATTACCGCCAAGCGAGCGTCGTCATGCTTATACTTACGCACTTGAACGCATAGGCGCACAAGTGCAAGCAGTTTTTAACGTCATTAAATCAACGCCTATTTGGGTTAAAGAAAACAAAAGCCATTATAAACCACGCCCTAAGCAAACAGTATATAAGCAAGCTGTGCAAAAAGTAATGCAATCATCCCATGAGCTTTACGACGAATTAAAACAAAACCATGAGTTTGAACGCCGTTTAGTGCTCATGATTGAAGAACGTAAAATGCAAATGGATAAAGCCTCGCCTGCTAAAGCACAAAAGCTTAACCTTGAAATATTAAGCACACATGCCAGGTTAGGGCGCTGCAGAAAAGCAATTTCTGCCACCGAAGATAAAATTCAACAAGTAGAAAAACAGCAGCTGCGTTAAGGCGCACTTTACTATGCAGCTTTATTATCACCCATTGTATTCAGACCTTATACTCCCAGAACGTCATCGATTCCCTATTCAAAAGTATAAATTACTTAAAACCGAAATAGAAAATCTAGGTGTTTCGGCTATTCACTTTCAAGAGCCTATAAAAGCAACCAAATCTCAACTTTCGCTATGTCATAACCAACGTTATATAGATGACTTTTTAGCTGGCGGGTTAAGCGATAAAGCAATTAAAAAGATGGGATTTCCCTATTCGCAACAACTTGTAGAGCGTACTCTTTTATCAATTGGCGGGAGTATTCAAGCTGCTGAAGCGGCTTTTAGTCACGATCTAACTTTTAATTTAAGCGGTGGTTATCATCATTCTCATAGCGATTTTGGTAGTGGCTTTTGTATTTTTAATGATTTAACTATTGCAGCAGCACATTTAATAAATACAGAGCAAGCCGACACTGTTTTAATTTTTGATTGCGATGTACACCAAGGCGATGGCACAGCACAAATCACTCAAAATCATGACCAAATTATTACCTGCTCAATTCATTGTGAACAAAATTTCCCTCGTAATAAGCAGGAGTCTACCTACGATTTTTCATTGCCCGCTAAAACAATAGACGCTGAGTACCTTGCTACATTAGAGCAAGCACTCGATTTTTGCGTACGCATTCATAATCCCGATATTATTTTGTATAATGCAGGTGCTGATATTTACACAAAAGACGAGTTAGGCTTGTTTGATGTATCGCTCAATGGCGTATATAAACGCGACTTTTTTACTCTCAACTTTTGTAAGCAACGCCAAATCCCACTAATGTGCGCTTTAGGTGGCGGTTATCAGCGTAATTTGAGTTCACTAATTAATGTCCATAAACAACTATTTAAAGCCGCTATCGATTTATAACAAACCATAGTATAGACTCAGTTAAACGGATTATTTTAAAGCGGTGCGAATATGCGATTACACGAAGATATACACAATTTTTACGAAAAAATTGTGATCGAGGAAGTTATCAAACTTAAACTTGATAAAAAATACGATGAAGATGTAATGGCTGACTTTTGTTGTACAGTACTAAATCAGCTCCCGCCACGATATATTCGCTACGATGTAGATATGGCGTTTTATTTACCGCAATCAGAACGCATACATATGGAACAACGTGTACAAACAGCAATAAATGTTGCCATTAGCCAAATATCAAAAAAGAAAGAGTTAAATGACAAGCCCACTTGATCAAGCCCCTACACATATTAAACTTGCAGTAGATTTAATTATGATACTAGAGCAACACAATGTTGCTCCAGAAGAAGTACTAAAAGCACTTGAAATAGTTAAAAGCGACTTTGAAAAGAAGCTAGAAAAGCTATAACCCTATTCTATTATTTGTATTTCGTGCTCGGTAACGATACCTTCGTACTTAGTGCAATCAATTTTAACTTCACCAAATGTACGCCTAGGCGAAGTTGAACGACGACAGGTCATATTTTGTGCCTTAACGCCAAATTGCGTTATGTACAATGCTACTGTTTCGTCTATTTGTCGTTTTTGCTGCGTAGTCGCTGCACTGTAAAATGCATCGTATTGCGCAGACCAATTTTCGACCCCCGCTTCCTTTGCAACACCTAGCCACCCCATCCCTAGTTTAGTAGATTGCTCCAAGTATTGGCCTTTCAAAAACATAAATGCCAATGTGTACTGTGCGCTTTTATAGCCTAGCCCAGCAGGCTTTTTTAAATAATTGAAAGCGGCCTCGAACTGCTCTTTTCGATACGCTTTAATACCATTGTATTCATTCTTTTTCATAGTGGTATCACTATAAAGGTTGATTGGGCTAGAATTACATCCACCCAACAAAGTGATAAATACCATAGAAGCTGCAACTACTGAGAACTTTTTCATTCTTATCCTTAATTTATTATTTTTATGTGCCGGTTCCGAATATGGCTTACAGTGTTTATAAACCCTGCTATTCTAAAAGCCAATCAACATAATTAAAATACTATCATGACCTTAGCAAGCTTACTGCGATTATTTTTTCTGGCCGCAATTTGGGGCGCATCATTTTTATTTATGCGAATGGCAGCTAATAGCTTGGGGCCTGCAGTATTAATTGAGTTTAGAGTTGGCTTTGCCGCAGTTACTTTATTTATTGTTGCCTTATACTTAAAGCGCCGTTTAGCATTTACTGAACACAAAAAACACTTTTTTATTATAGCCGTGTTTAACTCAGCTCTGCCGTTTTTATTTTTTGCCTATGCAGCACAAACTATAAGCGCTTCTACTTTATCAATTTTAAATTCAACAACCCCTATTTGGGGGGCAGTAGTTGGTATTTTATGGACAAAAACAAAGCCAACCAAAAGTATGGTGCTTGGTTTATTGCTTGGCTTGATAGGTGTTGCAATACTTGTTGGACAAAATCACTTTGTACTAAATAGCCAATCAATCATAGCCGTAGTAGCGGCATTAAGCGCTTCACTTTGCTATGCCATTGCATCGCATTACACTAAAAATGCGCCTAAATTGGCTCCATTCGATAACGCTCATGGCTCAATGTGGGCGTCGAGTTTTATAGTATTGCCACTTATTTTATTTATGCCAATACGTGAAATTCCAACCACCAACGTTATGCTAGGTGTATTAGTACTGGGCGTAGTATGTACTGCGCTTGCGTATATATTATTTTTTAAACTTATTGACGATATAGGCCCAACTTCAGCACTCACTGTCACCTTTTTAATTCCATTATTTGGCATCTTTTGGGGGCATTTATTTTTAGATGAACAAATAGGGCCAAATACATTACTAGGCGCACTATTTGTAATTATAGGCACTATGCTGGTTACTGGTTTTTTACCACGGAAAAGGCACTTAGCTAAAACAAGCTAAATGCTTTTAATTTATACTACTTCTTAAGTTAAGATTTACTGTTTATTCACTAATTTGGGATTGCTGAATAAGTAATAATAACTCAGCAGTAGCCGTTGCATCGGCCAATGCGCGGTGATGGCTGGTTAAATTTAAATTAAAATGCGCACTAAGGTTACCAAGTGAATACGACTTTAAGCCTTTAAACGCTTTGCGCGATTCAACCACGGTGCACATTTTTGGCATTTTAAAAAAGTGCCCTGCAACCTCACACTCTTTTTTAATAAAGCCGTAGTCAAAGTTCACGTTATGGGCTACAAAAATACTGCCTGCGAGTTTATCTAATAGCGGCTTGGCTATATCGGCAAATACAGGCGCGTTATAAACCATACTGTCGCTAATACCGGTTAATGACGTAATAAAGCCAGGTATATGGCGTTCGGGGTTTACTAAGCTTGTCCAAGTATCAATTACTTTACCGTGCTGCACTTTAACAATGCCAATTTCGGTAATTCGGTTGCCGCCTTTTAAGCCGCCCGTGGTTTCTATATCAACTACGCTGTAAACACGGTTTGGGTCTACAAACCACTTAACTGCAGCAATATGTACTGTAAAGCCCACATTTTTTAAATTATCTATGGTGGTAAGTTGGTTGCGCCTAAGTTTGTCGCCCGGTGCTTTTACTTCTTCAAAATGTACTTTGCCATTATTGATAACCATTAAGTCGGGGTAGCCGTCTTTTAGTTGTAAATAATGTTTACTCATATTTGTTAAATGATTAATTAATGCATCAAATGGGCTGTTTAAAATAAGCGCTTCTAGTGGCTCTAATAAATCGCTGCGCCATCTAAATAAGCCATTGGGCTGATCAAAGTATTGCGCTGCATTTTTGCATACCAAATTAAGTAATGCTTGCGTCGTTTGGCACTGTGCTAAGCGCTCATTTATTTGTGTTTGCTGCGCTTCATAAAAATTACCAAGCCTTAACACCTGCGGATAAATATCAAACTCATTGCATGGCGGGTAAGGCGACTCCACAAATAACTCATGCCAAAATACTAAACCAAACAAACTTTGCCAAAGCGTGTTTTCGGTATTAAATACCTGCATACCTTGGCGAGTATAATAATCGTTTACGCCCTGCTCTACTTCACCTCGGTACAGTTCATCTATTTCTAGCACGCACTGAGTGTCGGCAAGCATGGCACTTAAACGCGAACGTGTTTTTTTATTAAACTTACGCATTAAAAAATCGTCAGCAAAATAAAGTAAATCATCCGTAAGGGGATTTTCGATAATGGCTTCTAACCGTGCTTTTACCCACTCTTTATTGCCAAGCCTGTATTGCTCTCTTATTTGAATTTCTTGTGCTTCGCTATCATCCACACACACTTCAAGTAAACTAAAAGCAAGTTCGCTATCAACTGTTTTTAGCTGCCTATAAAGCCTAACTAATAATCTATTTTTTAATGCAACGGCTATTGCACCATGTGCAGCTTGCACTAAAACCTGCGACGCTAAAGCAACGTAATCGCTCTCATCTGTAATATTTTTAAATGCTAACCGGTAACGGTTTAATAAATAGTTTGATTGCGCTTCGTCAAGTGTTTCAAAGCGCGACAAACTCTCGCTGTGTCCTTCGCGCGTAGCGGTTAAGCCTAAGTCACGCATTACAAAACGGTTTTGATGATTCACATCGCCACTGCTTAGTTTGCCTGCAAATAAAAACTCAAAATACTCGTAGTAATCACTGCGGTTATTAATTACATACTGGCTATAAAGTGGCGCAAGCTCTTGTGGGCATGCTTTAAAAAACTCACGCGCAATATCCACCAGCACACCTTTAGCGGCGCTCTTTTTAAAGCTTATTTGCTCAGGGTAATTACTTAGCAACTCCAGCAAAGCAGGTTTGGTTAAGTGAGCCAAAAGCTGCTGGTAATGCTGCTCATTTGGCTCAAATAAAATGCCGGCTTTTTTTAGCGTATAAATAGCCTGATGCGGCGAGGTTATTTCTTCATAATTAAGCGATTGCGCCTGCACCAAATAAGGCTTGCGCGAGTACACACGCGCCAACATGCACTGGCTTTGCTCATCTAGCTGGTTAATTTTACTAATAAATTCACTATGCTTGGGCTCAAGTAAATGCATACATTTACTTGTTACAAACTCAATAAGCTCTTTAAAATGCGCTAAATAGTATTTTGCTGGTAATTCTTTTTTCATAACATCGCCACAACTGTATATAAAAACAGTATCCAGCATTTGTGCTTATTATTCAATCTTAAACTTGTAATCAGTAATGCTTATAGTTGCCATATAAAAATAATGTAGAGTCAATAAGCACTAAATGTAAAAAGCGACATATTACAAACCATACAACACAAACAAACCATTGCCATACATTGCAAAGGCGGCACTGGCCGCACAGGGTTGGTTGCTGCGCTTATTTTAAACTCGGCAGGTTACACAAAAGAAGAGGTATACGACCTAGTACAAGGCATTCGCCCTAAAGCACTGACTATAGAATTGCAAAAAGAGTACTTTAATAACTCTGAAGCGTGAAGCAGGAACTGAGCAAGATTTAGCACTATAAATAGTGCTAAAAATACTTTTAAGCTAGCTATGGATTAGCGATTGATAACGCTTAACTATTTGTTATGTGTTATATCAATAATATTTATCTAGACTTATCGGGTTTTATTAGCAAAGTAACAAATAACGTTGAAAATATAAAAAATATCGAAAAAATACTATAAACAATGTCGAACACATCAGTCTCAATGTCGATTAAAATATAAGCACAAAAATACGTTAAACCAGAAAATACGTAAACTAAAAAATTGTTCCACTTATCACCGGCTTTGATTTGAGCGTAGTAAGTAAGAATCAAAGTTACTATACCAATACATATAAAAGTCAAATTTCACTCCTAAACACGTAAAGCCCGCTTATGGGCAACCAAAACTTAGCGCCAATTTGGTTATAGTTTGGCGAAGCACCAAAACTAAATCGCCACGCAGTTTTGGGGTTCCAGCGAGAAACGAGCAACTTCACCGTTTCTTATATGAATCAACAGCACTCTTTAACCAGTTGTTTTGTTTAACTAGATTATTTACAAACCAGTTTACAAATTTAGCAGAATATCGATGGATATCTGTGTAGTTGTGATATTCAGAGTTGTTATTTGCCTTAATTTTATGCTTAAAAAGTACTGCTTGAAACGAGTAAGACGTAACTTTTAACTCTGACTGATCTCGGTTGATTTGCTCGATTGCAGAATTAGTAGTATACGGGTGAGTAGCATTCAGGTCTTTTGCTGTAGTGATTATCACTGCCTGTTGCCCGTCTACACCTGTACTCAAAGTGAGATCAGCTTCATCCGTTTTTTTAGATAACTTAAGCTTATAATCGATTGATATTGTATATTTATCAGAATCAACATCTTTACTAGTTTCTTCAAACTGTTTTAAAAAAGTTAAAACTTCTTTGGCCGTTAATTCACCATATGATTCTTTTATAACGCCTATTTCAGGTTCTGGTCCATCAATGACTAAACTCAACATTCCCACACTTTGTCCTGATAGTGGGGAATTGCCCATTTGATTTTTATAACGTTCTTGGTAATTTAAAACATTAGCTTGGAAAAGTCGTGATAGTTGAGGTTGTAATTCAGGTATAAGAAGATGAGTAGCATGATCTCTTAGCTGAATTAATGTTTCAATGTTCTTTTTTACGGGGTCATTATTTTGTAATCGCAGCGGTAAAGCATCTGAGATACTAATACTTTTACCATTGGAATAAAAAACCTTCTCATGACCTAAAGAATCTAAAACTTCAGCTTTTAAAAATAACTCCCAAGAATTAACCATCATAATAGCAAAAGCTTCAACTCGATTACTTAAGCTTGGGCGATTATAAACTTCTAAAGCAAGTGTAAATGCATCAAGGCTACGTTTTATTAGCTTTTGATAAATTTTCTCATCTGGCGTTAGTACTTTTGCAGCCGTACTTTGTGACATTAAACGGACAAAATCGTCATTTGATAGCTGAGAACATCCCTCAGAAACCCAGCCACCTTTTTCAGATTTAAATATAAATTTTCCTTTTAGCTTTTCGGATATATATTTATTAACGCTCTTAGGGCTATAACCTGTTTTTTCAGCTGCATCTTGAAAAGTAAAAGATCTTCCATCTTTCTCTTTCTCTCGGAAGAAATCTAATAATAGGACCCTTTTATCAACTCTAGGCATTTACACTCCATGTACAATTACTTACTAACAACTTTAGCTACGATATCTGTCGTTTTATAAACCGACAATGTTCCTATATTCAATGCATTTACCTTAACCACCAAATAATCACTTGTAAACAATTACCTAACCTCCTATCAATTTATGTAATTGCAAAAGCACACTTAAAGGTACAGAACAGTAATATTGTTCCAACAGGCACTTCCTATACAAAGCATATTATTTATTAAAATTCAGTCTGTGTTATCTAAAAAGGCAGTAACTTAATTTTAAAGTAACGCCGGTAAGCTAATACCTTTAAATTAAAGCCATTAAGTTAAAACCTTTAAAAACAACTTAATTTATACTCGCCGAACCCTTTATACCTGCACAAATGTATTCAGCCATAGCGCTTTACGATATTATGCTCCTTTGAATTTAAATTAACTTTCAGGGCATATAATGACAACGCACACACCGCCTTCCCACTCAGCCAACACAGCTGAAAATACCTCTCTTATTTACGTAATTTTTATATCGGCTGTGGCTGCTATTGGTGGCTTTTTATTTGGTTTTGACTCGGGCGTTATTAACGGCACGGTGTCGGCACTCGGTAATGCTTTTAATTCAAGCAGTGTGGCTACGGGGTTTAACGTAGCGTCTGTGTTACTTGGCTGTGCTTTAGGTGCGCTTGCTGCGGGGCCGCTGGCTGATAAATTTGGTCGCCGTGCAATTATGATCATCACCGCTATTATTTTTGCCATTAGTGCATTTGGTTCGGGCATTAGCGAAAGCTCTGCGGAGTTTATTTTTTACCGTTTATTTGGTGGTTTAGGTATTGGTGCTGCATCAGTATTAGCGCCTGCTTATATTGCAGAAGTTGCGCCACCAGCACTACGTGGCCGTTTAGCTACACTACAACAACTCGCTATTGTATTGGGTTTATTTGCTGCTTTTTTAAGTAACTACTTAATTGCTGATGCAGCAGGCAGCGCGCAAAATATTTTAATGCTTGATATAGCCGCTTGGCGCTGGATGTTTTGGGCAGAGCTTGTGCCTGCTGTACTATTTTTAGTCGGTGTGTTGTTTATTCCCGAGTCGCCTCGTTATTTAGTGGCGCAAGGTAAAGTGGATGATGCAAAAGCGGTATTTAGTAAAATATCGAACGATAACGTTGATGAGCAAATAAGCGATGTAAAACGCTCATTGCATAGCGATACAAAGCCAAGTATTCGCGACTTATTTATTGATGGCAGTAAAAAAGTACACCCAATTGTTTGGGTGGGTGTGGCGCTGAGTGTATTTCAGCAATTTGTGGGTATTAACGTGGTGTTTTATTACGGCTCTGAGCTTTGGCAAGCCGCTGGGTTTGATGAATCGCAATCGTTATTTATAAATGTACTCGCAGGCACAACGAATATTGCATCAACCTTTATTGCCATTGCCCTAGTTGACAAAATTGGCCGTAAACCACTGCTATTAGTAGGCAGTATTGGTATGTTTATTAGCTTAAGCGCGCTTACTTATATATTTGGCAGTGCAGGCCTTGATGAAGCAGGCAAACTTGCCCTTAGCGATAACATGGGTACATTTGCGCTTATTATGGCTAACTTATTTGTGGTATTTTTTGGCTTAAGTTGGGGCCCTGTTGTGTGGGTGTTATTAGGCGAAATGTTTAATAACCGTATTCGCGGCGCAGCGCTTGCTGTTGCGGCTAGCGCACAATGGATTGCTAACTTTGCAATCGCCATGACCTTCCCTATTATGCTTGCCAATATAGGCCTTGCCGGTGCTTATGGCTTTTATGCGTTATCGGCACTTATAAGCATATTCTTTGTTGTTAAATACATTAAAGAAACACGCGGTAAAACGCTCGAGTCTATGTAGTTTTTAAAAAGCGGTGATATTATTCGCCAAATAAAAAAGTAACGGGTGCTAACTACTTAGCACCTAATCAGCAAATATCAATCGAAATGAAACAAACCGGTTTAGGTGTTTCTATTGTTTGGGAAATTTAAAAATGGTAACAGAATTCACCCCAGTATCAGCTGCAATAGGCGGGGCATTAATAGGTATAGCGTGTACGTTATTACTGGTTTTATACGGAAAAATTGCGGGCATATCAGGCATTGTTAAGTCTGTATTCGCTAAAGCAAATTCGGGCTCGCGTTGGCAGTTATACTTTATTTTAGGATTGTTGTTAGCAGGTGTAGCTGTAAGAATATTTGCGCCTTCTTTATTAGAAGGCGAATTACAGTTGCCGCCTTGGCTTATTGTTGTTGCAGGGCTTTTAGTTGGCTCCGGTACAACGTTAGCTAATGGGTGCACAAGTGGCCATGGCGTGTGTGGCATGTCGCGCTTTTCTACTCGCTCTTGGGTTGCAACATGCACATTTATGCTTGTCGCCTTCATTACAGCAAACCTTGTAGGATAAATAATGAAAGCAATTATGATGGTTGTTATAGGCTTTATATTTGGCTTAGGACTTATTATTAGCGGGATGACAAACCCCGATAAAGTGATTAACTTTCTTACCTACGGGAACCAATGGGACCCAAGCTTAATTATAGTGATGGCAGTTGCCATGCTAATAATGATGCTTACGTGGTTATGGGTTGCAAAAAAAGAGAAGCCACTTATTTCAGGAACGTTTAATTTAAGTAATTTAAAAAATATTGATGCGCGCTTAATTATCGGCTCAGTACTTTTTGGTTTAGGCTGGGGTTTAAGTGGTATATGCCCAGGGCCTGGTTTGGTTCAATTGGTGTCTCTTAAAATGGAGTTTTTATTATTTTTTGCAGCCGTGCTAGGCGGTATGTGGTTAGCCAAAAAAGTATAATATTTGCTGCCGACTAAACTCGGCAGCTACTTTTATCCAAATAAAGGTACATAACTTGCTGCAATATATATAAAACTATATTGAACAGGTTTAAGTTATGCTAAATAAAGCGCTGGAATTTTCTAACAGCACACCTTGGTTAAGCGCAGCGTCCTCTCTTTTACTTATAGCTATACTACTGTTTTTAATTCGTTTTTTTGTAATGTACTGGCTAAAAAAATGGACTTCAAAAACCACGTTTATATTCGATACATTACTAATAGAGTCAATATCTAAACCGCTTACACTGTGCACAATTATTGTGCTGCTCACCATTTTAGAGCACGACACCTTCATTATTAGTACTTCTATTTCTCAGCAGATCCCTTTTAATAACATTAATATTGTATTAGCGCTGCTTGCACTTATTATGTTTTTAGACCGTTTTATTATTGGCACTATTAATTACTATGGTAAACAATCTGCCGTGGTTTTTAATTCAAAAAGCATAATTAAAGGCGTGATACGCGTTACATTGTCGTCAGTAGGGCTGCTGGTGTTAATGGGCACGTTAGGTATTTCTATTACGCCCATTATTGCCTCGTTAGGTATTACATCACTGGCTGTTGCCCTTGCTTTGCAACCTACCCTTGAAAACTTTTTTTCTGGCGTGCAGCTAGTAATAGATAAACCTATAAGGGTGGGTGATTTTATTGAGCTTGAATCTAAGGAGCAAGGCTTTGTTGATCATATAGGCTGGCGATCTACATGGGTTAAAATGCTGCCCAACAATATGATTATTATACCTAATAGCCAATTATCTAAGTCGCGTATTAGTAGGGCGTGTTGATCTTTGATGATTGAATTTGCAGCAGCGTGTTTGGTTTTTAGGCAAGGCAGAGCCTATGAAGTGTGGTTATTCCCCATAAATAGGCGATAACGCAGCATAAATACCAAACATGCGCTGCCCTTTGGGTTCTGCCTAGGGGCGATAAACTCTTTGTTGCTCGGTTTTTACTTAGCCCACTAGGTTACAAACCTCGCGCCGCGATATAATCGCCCCTAGATTGAACAAATTTCAATCCGCAAAGTTCAACACGCCCTCATTACTTTTATCCTGAAAAAGAGCTAAGCGTGCCTGTTGATATAAGCGTGCATTACGATTCAGATTTAGAGTTTGTTGAACAAGTAACACTTGAAGTGGCTCGCGAAATACTTATTTCACACGAATGGGGCGTTGATGATTATAATACCTTTGTGGTTTTTCATACCTTTGATAGATCAAGCATTAACTTTACGGTAATGCTTAGAGCTAAAGAATACTTTAATCGTTTTTGGGTTAAATCTGCGTTTATAAAAGCCCTGCATAAACGCTATAAAAAAGAAGGCATCGTAATTCCCTTCCCTATTACGGCTATTAACACGACACAAGAAGCAGCTAAATTTAGTAACGATAAAAAGGTGCAAGGCGATACTTAAAATAAAGCGCGAGTGACTCTCGCGCTAATAAGTATTAAAACTTGTAGGTTATTTGCCCAACAATTTCACGCGGGCTCCCCGGAAAGTGGCCGTTGCGCTCATTAAATCCACTAACCGCGTATTCTTTATCAAACAGGTTATTAATATTTACGCTTAATAACACATCGTCAAAGCGGGTGGTCCAGCTCATATCGAATACGGTAAATGGTTTAACTTTTTGGCCGCTTGTACTAAGTTGCTCACTGACGTAATTTGCACCAAATGCAATTGATGAGTCAATTGAATCCAGTGCGTAGCGAGTCCATAAGCCTGCCTGGTGACGTGGGGCATTAGCAAAACGAGTACCATCACCGTAGGTGTCTCCCACAGTGTCTCCGGCTACTCCTTCTATTACAATAGTGTCGTTGTATGCGTAATTAGCGGTAACAGTCCAATACTCTGTTAAGTCACCCACCAGCGTTGTTTCAAAGCCACGGCTTTCTACTTCACCTATATTAATAAGTGCAGCAATACCATCACCCGCGCCAGTGTCATTGGGGTTACTTAGCACAACGTTTTCTTTATTAATTTGATAAACAGCAAAGGTGCTCATAATTTTGCCATTCAGCCATTGGTTTTTCATGCCAATTTCGGTTTGTTTTCCGGTTTCTGGCGTTAAATTACCCTCGCCGTCTATATCTTCTTGATCCTCTGAGGAGGTAGGGTTAAAGCTTTCTGAGTAATTTATATATACCGAGGTGTTTTCTACTGGTTGATAAGTAACAGCAACGCGCGGAGTTATATCACTATCTGAGTAACTAAATCCCGTTTCTTTATTTAGCTCTTTAAAATGATCGTAACGCAGACCTGCAATAACGGTCCATTGCTTGTTAATACTTAAAACATCTTGCAGGTAAACACCAAAACGGTCGCTTTGTATTCCATCGCGGTTTAGGTCGGTTAAGTTATAAGAGCTTGGATCTGTCTCGCCGTAATTTAAGTCAAATATGTTTAAATTAGTAACGCCATCGGCTTCATAACGCGCTCGCAGATAATCGTATTCGGTATCCACTGCGTGATAGTCGCCGCCAAATAGTACTTGGTGCGTTAATTGGCCATGTTCAAAACTATAAACAAAGTCGGTAGTTAAGCTTGTTTCTTCGTTAGCGCGATATTGTTTGCGGTATTCGCGTTTAATAGTTTCGTCATCAATATTGGCAACGCCATCGCCGTTTACATCTACCCAACTTTGCGACTCATGGTAGCCTTGATCGCGTTCGTTATCCATGTAGCGCAGTGTACTATTTACATAAAAGTCATCACTAAAGTAATGACTTATCTCGGCTTGAAGCACCAACGCTTCCATATCTTGATAATCAACCGCTTCATTAGCGTTATAACTTGAGTCAACTAAAAAGTTGCCGTTGTCGTCAACCGGTACACCACGTAAGCGGTTTCCGCCTAGGTCTTGTTTTATGTAGTCAACACTTGTAGTTAGGGTGGTTGAATCACTTAAATCAAATAGCAAACCGCCAGTAAGTTCGGTATTTTTTGAATCTGCATTATTACGAAAGCTGTCTTGCTCTTCATAAAAACCACCTAATCTATAAGCCATTGTATCGCTTAAACCACCGGTCATATCAAGTGATGCACCTCGGGTGTTGTAGTTAGCCAGAGTAAGCTTTAATTCACGCTTTTGTGTGTAGCTTGGCTTTTTGGTTACGTAATTAATCATCCCACCTGGTTCGCCACCGCCATACAAAGCAGAGGCAGGCCCTTTTAATACTTCAACACGCTCTACATTAAATAGTTGTGGTACACCAAAGCCAGAATATGGGTCGCCGCGCACGCCATCATAAAATACATTTGCGTCATCTCTAAAGCCACGAAAAGTTACACCGGAGTAGCTATATTCGCTCACTCCCGCAATTGAGCGATATAAGTCGGTAATATCGCGCGCTGCTTGGTCAATAATAAGTTGCTCTGTTAATACCTGTGCAGATTGAGGTAGTTTAATAAGATCTAAATTAGTTTTAGTTCCAATTTTACTTTCGGTTTCAAGGTAAAATTGCTGAGCACGGCCAGTTACTTCTATTTTTTCAATATCGTTATTTTGCTCAGCAAGTGCCATATTAGAAAAAGCAGAAAGAGACGCAGCAATACTGAGCGCCAAATTAGTTCGGTTAAACATGAAAGTCCCTAGAAGAATGCAAGTAGATAACAACCAAAATGATAACTCTTATCATTTTCACAATCAATGGAGGTACGCTGCAAAAACCTTCTAAGTTTTAGAACGAATAATTTTTAAAACAATGAGTTACTTATTCACATCCATTTAGCAGTTAATAAACGGCGAGCGTTACTAGAATATGCAATTGATATAATATAACATACCGACAAATTGCAATTTAGTAAGATTTAAAAATGATAAATAAACTGCCCGTCACAGTGTTATCAGGTTTTTTAGGGGCCGGTAAAACCACCGTACTTAGTCATATTCTTAACAACAGAGAAGGCAAAAAAGTAGCCGTTATAGTTAACGATATGAGCGATATAAATATTGATGCAGCCACAATTAAAAGTGATGTATCGCTCAGTCACAGTGATGAAAAGCTAGTTGAAATGAGTAACGGCTGTATTTGTTGCACCCTTCGAGAGGACTTGCTTATTGAAGTTGGTAAGCTAGCTAAAGAAGGTCAATTTGATTACCTAGTTATTGAATCGACAGGAATATCGGAACCCCTACCGGTTGCCGAAACTTTCACCTTTGCCGATGAAAACGGTATTTCACTTGGCGATGTTGCCACACTTGATACCATGGTGACCGTAGTTGACGCCGTTAACTTTTTAAACGATTACGAACAAGCAAACGATTTACAAGACACTGGCGAGTCACTTGGTGAAGATGACGAGCGAAGCGTAACCGACTTACTTGTAGACCAAGTTGAATTTGCTGATGTAATTTTAATTAGTAAAACCGATTTAGTAACCGAGGAGCAGTTAAATAAACTCTCCGCTATTTTAAATACACTTAATACTCAAGCCAAAATTATTCCTATATCAAATGGCAGTATTAATATTAATGAAGTACTAAACACCGGTTTGTTTGACTTTGAACGTGCACAACAAGCCCCCGGTTGGCTTAAAGAAATGCGCGGTGAACACATTCCCGAGACCGAAGAGTATGGTATTAGCAGCTTTAACTATACGGCGCGCCGTCCGTTTGATCCTGAAAAGTTTTATAACTTTCTTCACAATACCGAGCAATTTGGCAAACTCATTCGCTCTAAAGGTTACTTTTGGCTCGCAACGCGCCCTTTATTTTGCGCGCAATGGAGCCAAGCTGGTGGCATAGCTCATTACGGGTTTGCAGGCATGTTTTATAAAGCAATTCCTAAAAAAGACTGGCCCACAGAGCCCGAACTGCTTGCTGATATAAACAGTAAATGGGTAGAACCCTTTGGTGATATGCGCCAAGAGCTAGTGTTTATTGGTCAATCATTAAATAAACAAGCGATGATTAATGCGCTTGATGACTGCTTATTATCAGAAGGTGCCGTACTTAAGGGTAAAGACTTTTGGAGAACCTATAACGACCCGTTTCCTATTTGGGAGGAAGAGTAATGAACGCCTTGGCCCCGTTAACAGCGCAAATAAAACCAGCTGAAGAACTCCATAGAAGAGCGGCAAAAGGTAGTGATGCCAGTGTTTTTCCACAAATTTATAACCAAGACACTAACATTGTTATTTGGCAAAGAAGCACAGCCGAAAAACTAACAAAAGCTGTTAATACACTCATTGCCACCAATGCGTTAAAACCATTAGAACTTGCTGTATCGCCCGATGACGCTTTTGATCAGTTAATAACTGCGCTTAAACCAGAAGATAATAACCGCGATGAAGTTAACGCTTTGTGTGAAGACATAGCACTATTAGTTGAAATGTTTTGCTGTCTGTTTGATTTAAAACGCGCCGGTTTAAGGCTAAAAATATTAGATAACCCCATGTGCCCGCGCTTTCATGTAGACAAAATTCCGTGCCGATTAGTTACCACTTACCAAGGTGTTGCAACACAGTGGTTAAATCACAGTGATGTAAACCGCTCAAAGCTAGGTGCAGGTAATTTAGGTAAGCCAGATGAAGAGTCAGGCTTATTTAAAAGCTTAAGTAATATTAATCAGCTAACAGAAGGTGATGTTGCCCTTCTTAAAGGAGAATACTGGGATGACAACGAAGGTGCAGGTTTAGTGCATCGCTCACCACCGGTAGCTGCAAACGAGCAACGCTTATTACTTACGCTCGATTTTATTTAAACGCTTTAGCATCAGGCTTAATCGCCCAATTGATTAAGCCTAATTACGGGTTAAAATTATTTATTTCTAAATAAAAACGCTCCTAAATGGAGCGTTTAAAGTATCTATCTGTTAGCCAAAATAAAGCTTAAGCTGATAGCGGTATTTGGGTATCTGTTGCAGATACTTTTTTCATACTACCTTCTTGCTCCAAGCGAATATGCCAACTAAATGCTTCTTCAAGTAAATGAGGCGTATGCCCGCCACGCTCACACGCGCGATTGTAATAGTCTAACATTGCTTCGCGATATTCTGGGTGCACACAATGCTTAATAACTTGTACAGCACGCTCACGCGGTGCTAAACCACGTAAATCAGCTAAGCCTTGCTCAGTTACTAAAATATCAACATCGTGCTCGTTATGATCAACATGGCTCGCCATAGGCACAACACTTGAAATGTCGCCATTTTTAGCAATCGATTTAGTTACAAATATTGCTAAATGAGCATTACGTGCAAAATCACCCGAGCCGCCAATACCATTCATCATTCGTGTACCACACACATGCGTTGAATTTACATTGCCGTACATATCAAACTCAAGCGCAGTATTAATGGCAATAATACCTAAACGGCGCACTATTTCAGGGTGGTTCGAAATTTCTTGAGGGCGTAACACTAGTTTGTCTTTGTATTTTTCTAAATTATTAAATACTTGTGCGTTACAACGCTCAGACAAAACAATTGAACTGCCTGATGCAAAGCTCATCTTACCTGCATCAATTAAGTCAAACGTCGAATCTTGCAGTACCTCTGAATACATTGTTAGGTCTTTAAAGTCAGAGTCGAGTAGTCCCATCATCACCGCATTAGCAATGTTACCAATGCCTGCTTGCAGCGGACCTAAATTAGCTGGCAATTTATTTTGAGCCACTTCTTCTTTAAAAAAGTTAACTAAATGGCGCGCAATTGATGCGGTGTCTTCATCTGGGTCGGTAACGGTCGAAAACGAATCGCTTTGGTTAGTAAAAACAATACCAACAATTTTTGCAGGATCGATAGGAACAGCCATGCCACCAATGCGGTCGTCTACTTTAACTAGCGGCATTGGTTGACGAGTAGGACGATACGATGGAATGTATATATCGTGCAAACCTTCAAGATTAGGGTTATGCAACATATTAATTTCAACAATAACTTCTTTTGCAAAAATAGCAAAGCTTGCTGAATTACCAACAGATGTAGTTGGTACAATATGTCCTTCTTCGGTAATGGCAACCGCTTCAATAACAGCTACATCAGGCTTGGTTAATTGATGATTACGTAAATGCTCAACCGTTTCAGATAAATGTTGATCAATAAACATAACTTCGCCGTTGTTAATCGCTTTACGTAAAGTACTATCTACCTGAAAAGGCATACGACGCGCTAAAATACCCGCTTCTGTTAATAGCTTGTCGAGATCATTACCTAGTGATGCACCCGTCATTAAATTTATTTTGATTGGATTTTTTTTGACTTGCTCAATTAATGCTCTGGGTACTGCTTTAGCTTCTCCAGCACGAGTGAAACCACTCATCCCTACTGTCATTCCATCTTTAATAAACAGACTTGCCTGCTCAGCAGACATAACTTTATTATGCAGATTACTATTGCGAATACGTTCCAAGTTCATTTTGAGCCCCTTTATAAATTTGGCATTATTCTAATCCTAACTTCGTACTACACAATATAGACTTAAGTCGCATTTACGAATCGAGAATGAGCAACATATTTAAAAGGAAGGGTAATTTACTTTTAGTTAACATTATCATGTGGTTATTAGTAATACTTTCTACAAAAAAGACACAAAAATCTATAAAGGAACTTATAAAGTAATCTATAAATAAATCGTATTATTAAATAAGGTGAATTATTTTTGAAGAAATAGCTTTATTAGTTTAAACACCCAAATGAGGAGTTTGGGTGGCAGTCTTACCAGCCACATCTCGGCACACACGTCACAAACTGTGGCTGCTCCCTTCCGGGCCTGACCAGGTTCGCCTGCTAGTGTTGCGAGAGGACCAATAAGACTACCATTGAGGGCCTTGGTTGGCGCGAAAAGGATTATCTCTACTTTTGCTCTGTTATTCAAGGGATAATCAAAAAAGAAAGTGCGATTGCATACTTCATATACAATCGCGGTGTATTTAGCTGTTTTAGTGCGTATTAGTTGCTCTCTAACTGCTCTTTTATATTACGAAGTGCTGCTTTTACTTTTCTCATGTTTTCTGGACCCATGCGTAAAAGTTGTTTTTGAGCAGCAGGTAATTGTTCCCACTCCGAAAACGCATACTGATACGTTACTGAGTCGCGAAGTAACGGCAAGTCACCTTGAGGCTCTGGCGTATCAAGGAGTATATCGATTGCATCGGTTAGCGTTTGATCAAACTCATCATCGCCATAACCAATTTCACTGTATGCATTATTAATAAGTGGCTTGTACTCTTCGTACATACGCACGGCTTGCGCTGCACTCATACTTGTAAATATTTTTACATACGGTGTGTAACGTTCGTAGCTGTTAGGGTTAATCGTGAGGATATCGCTTTCATTAACGCTAAATTTCTCTTCTGGTTGTACAACAGGCGTGTGCTTTTTAGCTACCTTACCTTTAGCTAGATTATCTATAAATACAACACCACGGCGAATTACATCGTCGGTCACCATTAGGCTCATTACTGAGTCGCTTAGGTACTCATCAATTTTAGCAACCACAACCGCATCACTTTCGTCAAGCGTTGGTAGTGGCTCAACCTCAGGTTCTGGCTCAACTTGGCGCTGTACTGGCACTTCTAGGTTTTCTGGTTTTTCTGGTTTTTCTGGTTTTTCTGGCATAACTGATGGTGCATCAATAACAGGGGCATTTTCTGGTTTAAGCTCCATCATTGGCTGCTCTTTTGGTACTTGCTCCACTTCGGTGCGCTTTTGTGGCTCGTCACTTGGTTTTAAAAGTACAAATGCGGCAGCGCATACCACAATAATTAAAATAATAACGGCGAATAAAAAGTTGTTATTAGGCGGACGTTTTTGAACATCTGACGCTTCTGGTTTATCTGACATACAAACTCCATAAAAATTAAAATGCATTATCACTCAGAGTGCTCTGAATGGAAAAAATTCATTATGCGTAAAAACTATTACTGTAATTATTTTAGCTTACAAATATAAATGTAAGCTTACTATACATAGTAACTCAGTTATCCTTTGATTCTTCTAGCTTAAAGACTTACAGTTAATAAATAAAGTAAAGACGTAGAACTGTTTAACCACCAATATGAAAATCAAGCAAGTTGATCCACAAAAACCTAAAACTGCCTTATTGCTTACAGGTGGTGGCGCACGAGCTGCTTATCAAGTGGGTGTGCTTAAAGCGCTAGCTCATAGCATGCCTCGCACAGCTCCATTGCCATTTAGAGTAATAAACGGCACCTCCGCTGGCGCTATTAACTCAGCTGCATTGGCATGTTACGCTTCCTGTGCGCATTTGGCTGTACGAAAGCTTGAATCAGTTTGGAAAAACTTTTCAACCTCTATGGTCTATAAAAGTGACTTTTTAAGTGTATTTGGCCATATTGCGCGTAATATTTTAACGAGCTTTCAGTCAGAGCATATTAACCACCCTCCTGCGAGCTTATTAAACAACCGCCCTCTGCGTAGTTTGCTCAATGAGATTTTAGACTTACACCGCATTGAGCGTAATTTACATCGTAATTACCTAGATGCTTTGTCGATTACGGCCTCTAGTTACACAACCGGCGATTCTGTTGCATTTTTTCAATCTAATACGCAAACATCTTGGCAGCGTGCTAAGCGCGAAGGCCAAGCAACGCGTATTAATGTAGAACACTTAATGGCATCAAGCGCCATTCCTATGGTGTTTCCTAGTGTGAATATTTATAACCATTACTTTGGTGATGGCTCAATACATCAGCTTTCGCCTTTAAGCCCATCTATTCATTTAGGTGCAGAGAAAATATTTATTATTGGGGTCGATCAACCTAAAGAGCTTCACCCTCCGGGGTATTCTCCTCATTACCCGGGGCTTTCGGCTGTGGCTGGGCATTTACTCGATAGTGTTTTTACCGACACCATGCAATCGGATTTAGAGCGTTTGGCTCGTGTTAATCGCACTTTAGGGCTACTACCCGCTCGCGATAAACATCAAGAGCTTAAACAAATTGATACCTTTGTAATTAACCCATCACAAAACTTTAATGCCATTGCCGCGCAATATTACAACGACATGCCTTGGGCTATTAAAGTACTACTGCGTACTATTGGTGTTAAAAAACATTCACAATCGAGTTTAACCAGCTATCTATTGTTTGAAAAACGCTACACCCAGCATTTAATGCAAATTGGCTATGAAGACGGTATGGCGCAGTTGCCTAAAATACGTGAATTTTTAGAGCTAGACTAATCTAAGTCACTATTCTATTCCGTCGAGCAGGTAATGCTCTACCCGCTCAACGCGCCTTGGTTTGCCTTGTAACACTAAAACGTCATTAGCCAATAAAGTTGTTTGTGCTGATGGCGTGTCTATTTCGGCCCCTTCTCTGCGCAGTGCTTTTACTAGTACTCGACGCTTTTCTAAATTTAAATTTTCGATTGTTTTATTAACTGCATAGGCTTTATCAGGCAGAGCAACCACATGTAAGTACTCTAACCTGTCACTTGGTGTATCTTCGTTATCTTTAAAATAGCCTGCGTAAAAGCTTTGCATTAACGGATAACGATTACGACGCTCTTTACTTACTCTTCGCACAATACGCGTCATCGGTACTCCCGACATAGACAACACATGCGACACGAGCATCAAGCTTGCCTCTAACGATTCGGGTACTACTTCGGTTACACCTAGCTCTTTTAAATAATTTAGCTGGCTATCGTCACGGGTACGAATGAGTATTTTAACATTGGGTGCTATTTGTTTTATGGCATCAATCACAACTTGTGCGTGATCAAGCTCTGTAAAAGTAATAATAACTAGTCGAGCTCGCTCTACTCCTGCGCACTTCAAAATATCTTTTTGTTTAACATAGCCAAATATGACAGGCTCACCCGCTGCTTTGCCTTCTTGTACAAGTATTGGGTTACTTTCAATCGCAACATAGTCTATTGCTTCGGGCTTTAAAAAACGCGCTATAGTTTGCCCAACCCGAGAAAAACCACAAATAATAACATGGTCACTAAATAGCGTACTACTTTGTGGCCCACTCTCGAGCGCCAAACTTGGGCGATCAAGTATGCCTAAACGCTTTAAAATAACTGGCGTTTTATCAATCAAAAATGGGGTAAATGCCATTGAAAGCACACCAAGGGCAATTAAAAATGAAGCTTGCTCTGAATTTAATAATTGATGCTGACCAGCAAGTGCAATAAGTACAAAGCCAAACTCCCCCATTTGCCACAGCATAATGCCACACGCTAAGGAGTCTTGGTTTCGCTCGTGCATAAGCCGTGCACTAAGCGCCACCACGGTAATTTTTAATATCAATAAGCCAAGTAAGGCACCAATAATGAGTAAACTGTGGTTGAGGACAAATAAAATGTCGAGCTGCATACCAACGGTTACAAAAAACAGCCCCATTAAAATATCGCGAAACGGCCTTATATCAGCTTCTAATTGATGCCTGTAATGGCTCTCGCCTAACATCATACCCGCTAAAAAAGCCCCTAAGGCCATAGATAGGCCAAACATATAAGTTAATAACCCAGCAAACAGCGCAACCAAAATAGTAGTTAATACAAACAGTTCATCGGTACGTACTTGTGCTATTTCTTTAAACACAATGGGCAATACCCATTTACCAATTGCCCAAAGAAGCACGCATACAAATGCGCCCTTACTTAGGGCAAACGCTAAAGCCCAACCAATACTTTGAGAGTCACTTGATGCAAATAAAGGAAGTATTATTAATAGAGGGACGACAGCAATATCTTGAAAAAGTAGAACACCAACGGCCAATTGCCCACGGCGCTGATTAAGCTCACCCGTTTCTTTTAATAGCTTAACAACCACAGCAGTTGAAGAAAGCGCCATAATTGTACCGATGGTAAAACTGGTGAGTAATGAAAAGTTTAAGGAATATAGAATAATAATGAAGAGTAAACTGGTTATACCTACTTGTAATGAGCCCAAACCAAATACTAGGTTTCGCATTGCCATTAGCCGAGAAATAGAAAATTCAAGCCCTAAACTAAATAACAAAAAAACAATGCCCAATTCAGCTACAAACTCTATTTCGTGCGATTGTGCAAGCCAGCCAATACCATGACTACCGGCCAAAACCCCTGTTGCAAGGTACGCTAAAATAGGCGGCAAGCCAATGCGCTTAAAAAACCACACAAAAAGAACTGCCGCTACTAATAAGCCAAAAATTTGAGCATTAATACTTTGCAAATGCAGCCTCGCGCTTAAATTAAACTAGTAGCCTGTAAGTAAATATAGCAACCATATGTTTTTCATGCAATTTTAAAATATGGCACAAAAATCGCTTAGTTATTGCAAAGTAACACTCTCGGGGGAGTATTTAATGGAAAACGTCCATATTTTGACGCAGCGTGTGTCTGGTCGCGGTGATTTTTTGCCGTTTTCGGCTGAGTACGCACGTGTTAACGAAATTACTGAAACACATGATTTAGTCAACAAACTTCAAACGAGCCTTGTAATAGAAGATGTTTTAGCTATCTATGCAAAATTTGTAAAGCAAATACTAAACTTTTCTGGATTGCAATTTCAATCAACATTAGGTACGACTCAAACCTCTGATAGTGATACGAATACAACCCCCTATATTTTTGATTTATCGATCGATAAAGAGCACTTAGGGCAATTAATTTACTTTAGTCAGTATCAACTTAATACGGCTATTGAGAAAAAATTGCGCGGTTTACATTCCGTACTAGTTTACCCACTACGCAATGCCATGATGTACAGTCGCGTGCTAAAACTCGCTACAAAGGATGCATTAACAGGTTTAAATAATAGAAGTCAATTTAATGATTTTTTGTCGCAAAAACTCGAAAACTGTCGTCGTTATCAACGTCCATTTAGCTTAATGTTACTCGATTTAGATAACTTTAAACAGGTTAACGACAATTACGGTCATAAAGTAGGTGATGATATGCTACGAGAGTTTTCAAAAGTACTCGCTAATAGTATACGTGGCACAGATTCGGTATTTAGGTTTGGTGGTGATGAGTTCGCTTTACTTATTGAAGACCCAGAATTTACGACTAATAAAGTAATCGCCGAACGTATAATGTGCTTAGTAAGAAAATCGCCATTAATGTCTAAGTATAAGGTAACAACAAGTATTGGTTATACTCTGGCTAGCAGCCAAGACTGCGATAACGCAATATTTGCCAGAGCCGATAAAGGCTTATACAAAGCAAAAGCATCTGGCAGAAACTGCGCAAAAGCATATTAGTATTTACTTAACTGCATTAAATAAAAAGCCTAGCTTCCCCCGCTAGGCTTTTTTATTGCTAAAACTCCAATACTAAGGTTTTACACTCACTAATTTATAAATAAACAACGCTGCACAAAAACCAAAAAAGAATCCGCTAATTAAATTAAGTAATGCGGTAATAGTAGCAAGCGGTGTAAATAACACTAAAACCAGTGGTAAACTTACGCCTAAAATAAAAAATAGCCCGCCTTTACCTAACCAGTAGGCAAGTAGTAATGCCGCCGAAATCACACCACCGGCAACTGCATAACCTAAAGTAATAATATTAAGCTCTAGTAAAACATTAGCGATAATAGCTATAACGGCCGTTATCAGCATCCCCATTGGCGCTTTAGTCACTAACGACAAACCAACATGCGGCTGTTTACTCATTTATTTACACTCCCAAAAAATACCATTTTCATCAACGTGCTTAGCACTTATGAAATAGCCAACTACCTGCACTAATTCATCATTATAAAAAATAAGCGGTACACTGGCGCGTAACCAAGGTGCTATTTTTGCATCTTTCAACCAATGCTTAACTGTATTACTACCGGGCTTTTTAAGTGGTTTTATACGCGCGCTATTACAATTAAAGCGCACTGTTACTTGCTCATCAGCGTTTGGAGCTCTCACTCCGCAGCCATTGCATTTAATTAGTAATCGTCCGTCTGCAAGTTTTAACTCTGAATAATTAAGCTCAGCATCTGTTAATTCTGCACTTGGTGTAACAAAGTACAAATAACCTTGATGGCGGCGTATTTGCCCATAGGTTAAATCAATTAGCATTTGTGCGTCGCTTTTTGCACTTATTGCTTGATTAATAATTTGCTCAAGCTGCTTTTGCGATGGCATCACTTGTGTAAATAATGCAAGCCAAGCACGCACTACATTTGCAATACGCGCTGCGCTGTATTTACTTACTTGATTAATACACAGTGCTTGATGCTCGTTAATACACTTATTTAAATCAAGCTGTGTGTATTCATCAAGTAGTGTTTGCTGTTGTTGTAGTAGCTCAATACTTCGTGCAGTGCATTGTTCAAACCCATTAAAGCGCTCAGCTAATACCGGTACTATTTTTGAGCGTAAAAAGTTACGATCAAAACTTTCATCTGTATTAGAGTCATCAGTTATGTGGTTAATACTAAAGCGCGCTGCAAAGGCTTCAATATCGCTGCGCGCTACATTTAACAATGGCCTAAAGCATACTCGGCCACTTTGCAGTAAACGCGCTTGGTACATTGAGCCAAGTCCTTTTAAACCCGAACCTCGCTTTAAGCGCAGCAAAAATGTTTCTACTTGGTCATTTAAATGTTGGCCAAGTAAAATAATACTGCCTTTTGGACTTAACTCATCAAGTGCTTTGTAACGGGCGTCGCGTGCTTGGGCTTCAAGACTTGTACGCGACTGCTGCTCAATTACAACCTTCGCAGCTTCAAAAGGCACATTAAGCTCAATACATACGTTTTCACAAAAGCGTTGCCAGTCATCAGCATGCTGGCTCAAACCATGGTGAACATAAATAGCCGATAAATCAATTACAGGGTTATCTGATCTTAAAGTACGCATTAAGTGCAGCAACACCACGGAATCAACGCCACCAGAAAGGGCCACTGTAAAAGCGGTGTTGCCTTGCTCAATATAGCTATTTAATGATTTTTTTAATTGCTGATAAATTGCTGATGTATGCATATGGGCGCACTTTAATATAAAAACTCTGAACATTTTAAAGCAAAAAAGCCGCATAAGCGGCTTTTTTTTAACATTTAATGTGTTTAGCAATAACCAAACGACATTAAACGTTTGTAACGTTGATCAAGCATTTCTTCAAGCGTAAGCGCTTGAAGATCAGCTAAGTCACGCTTAAGGCGTACTTTTAAGTTACGTGCCATAGCATCATAATTGCGATGCGCACCACCTAGTGGCTCATCAACTAAATTGTTGATTAAGTCTAGCTCTTTAACGCGCTCCGCAGTTACACCCATTGCTTCTGCTGCAAGCGGTGCTTTGTCAGCGCTTTTCCAAAGAATAGACGCACAACCTTCAGGCGAAATTACAGAATAAGTGCTGTACTGCAACATGTTAACTCTGTCGCCAACGCCAATCGCTAGTGCACCACCTGAACCGCCTTCACCAATAACCGTACATATTGTCGGCACTTTAAGCGCCGCCATTACTTTTAAGTTACGTGCGATTGCTTCAGATTGGCCACGTTCTTCAGCACCAACACCTGGATATGCACCTGGTGTGTCAATAAAGGTCATGATTGGCATTTTGAAACGCTCTGCCATTTCCATTAAACGCAATGCTTTACGGTAACCTTCTGGCTTTGGCATACCAAAGTTGCGTTTAATTTTTTCAGCAGTATCACGGCCTTTTTGTTGGCCAATAACCATCACTGGTTCACCATCTAAGCGTGCAACACCACCTAAAATGGCGGGATCGTTAGCAAAAGTACGATCACCTGCAAACTCATCAAATTCCGTGAAAATGCGCTCGATATAATCTCGAGTGTAAGGACGCAACGGATGACGTGCTAACTGCGATACTTGCCAAGCGCCTAGATTAGAAAATATCTCCTCTTTTTGTTTGGCACTTTTTTCTTTTAATTTGCTGACTTCCTCTTCTAACTCAAGGTCTAATTCGCCAGCGCGACTTATATTTTGTAATTCTTCAATTTTTGCTTCTAATTCTGCAATTGGAAGCTCAAAATCAAGATAATTGAGGCTCATGCTCTAAACTACCTAATCAGTTAAATTCTAGTTCTACATCTTGCGCAGCCATTAATGATAACTTATGGATTAAGTCGTCACTTGGCGTAACACACCATTCGATCCCAAGAGTTAATTGCGCCAACGCATCGGGGCGTTGGTAATAAACCTTGATCGGACACGTTCCCATTTTGTAGGGTTCGAGTACTTTTTGTAATTTATCGAAGAAACCAGCCTCGATTTGCACCATGTTCAGCGTCATTTTAATCGCTTTTATACGCTTTTCACGCGCCTGAGCAATAGTGTTTATTTCTCTGGCGGTCATTGTAATACCACCGGAGAAGTTATCAAAGCTGACCTGTCCAGATATTACCAAGATATTGTTAACTTGGAGCATATCTTGGTACTTTTCAAACTCGTCTGAATACAAGCGTACATCAATGCGTGCACTCTTGTCATCTAAAGTTACTAAGGCCCAACGATTTCCTTTTTTATTAATTAATACCCTAGAAGCGATGACTAAACCCGCAGCGGTTGCAAACACGTCACGATTAGTTGGCTGTAAGTCAACTATTTTTCCGCTGGTGTAGTGTTTAAGCTCACGGCGATACTGATTTATTGGGTGCCCAGTTAAATAAAGGCCTAGCGTATCCTTTTCGCCTTCAAGCCATTGATTATCAGTGAGGGGCGTAGCCTTTATAAATGCCTGTTCTACTTCATCTGGTTCAGTAGCTAACAAACCAAATAAATCGCTTTGCCCTAATTGTTCAGCTTTATTATGCTGATCGGCCGCACGCATGGCATCTTTTAAACTTGCCAGTAAAATGGCACGCCCCGCTTGCGTCTTCTCTGGTCCTAATTGATCCAGTGCGCCTGCGTAAATTAATTTTTCGGTAACACGTTTATTTAATCGTTTTAAGTCAACACGGGCACAAAAATCAAATAAATCCTTAAATGGACCACCTTTTGCACGCGCTTCTAAAATAGCATCTACCGGAGCTTCACCTACGCCTTTAATAGCACCTATACCGTAAACAATTTCGCCTTGCAGGTTTACCGTAAACTTAAACTCACCGGCATTTACATCTGGCGGTAATAAGGTAAGCTTCATGTTTTCACATTCATCTACCAAAATTACTATTTTGTCGGTGTTATCCATATCTGCCGACATTACCGCAGCCATAAATTCAGCTGGGTGGTGCGTTTTCATCCACAACGTTTGATACGATACAAGTGCGTAAGCTGCCGAGTGAGACTTGTTAAAGCCGTAACCTGCAAACTTCTCTACCAAGTCGAAGATTTTTATGGCGAGTTCGCCGTCAATGCCGTTATTTCTTGCACCTTCTTCAAACGTTGAACGCTGCTTTGCCATTTCTTCAGGTTTTTTCTTACCCATTGCACGGCGTAACATATCGGCGCCACCAAGCGTATAGCCTGCGAGCACCTGCGCTATTTGCATTACTTGTTCTTGATACAAAATAATGCCGTAGGTTGGCTCTAATATTGGTTTTAAGCTTTCGTGTTGATACTGCGCATCTGGATATGAGATTTCTTCTCGGCCGAGTTTACGATCGATAAAGTTATCTACCATGCCTGATTGTAGTGGACCTGGCCGGAACAAGGCCACGAGTGCGATCATATCTTCAAAACAATCGGGCTTAAGTCGGCGTACTAAGTCTTTCATACCACGCGACTCTAACTGGAATACAGCGGTCGTTTCGGCACGAAGTAACAACTCAATACTTTTTTTATCATCCAGTGGAATGGTGTTTATATCAACAGGGTCCTTACCTTCGCGCTGCATTCGCACGTTGGTCATATCCACAGCCCATTGCAAAATGGTCAAGGTACGTAAACCCAAGAAATCGAACTTAACAAGGCCTGCAGTTTCTACGTCGTTTTTATCAAACTGGGTAACCGGAAACTTACCTTCGTCATCGCAATAAAGTGCAGCGAAGTCGGTAATAGTGGTTGGCGATATTACTACGCCACCAGCATGTTTTCCGGCGTTACGTGTACACCCTTCAAGGATGCGACACATGTCGATTAAGTCTTTTACCTCATTGTCGCCATCGTAGGCTTCTTGCAAGCGTGGTTCTACATCAAACGCTTTGGCAAGTGTCATACCGGGGTCACCCGGAATCAATTTTGAAATTCGATCAACAAACCCGTAAGGATGCCCAAGCACTCGCCCTACATCGCGTATTACCGCTTTTGCAGCCATGGTACCAAAGGTAATAATTTGCGAAACCGCATCCCGACCATACAAAGCCGATACGTGATCAATTACTTCGTCTCGTCTATCCATACAAAAATCAACGTCGAAATCGGGCATTGATACACGTTCAGGGTTTAGGAATCGCTCAAAGAGTAAGTCAAACTCAAGTGGATCAAGGTCGGTAATTTTAAGCGCGTACGCAACTAACGAACCCGCACCTGAACCACGACCAGGCCCAACTGGTATATTGTTATCTTTACTCCACTGAATAAACTCCATTACGATTAAGAAGTAACCTGGGAATCCCATTTGGTTGATTACCCCAAGCTCTATGTCAAGACGCTCATCGTATTCAACACGTTTTGCTTTTCTATCTTCTTCGTCAGGGAATAAAAACTGTAGTCGCTCTTCAAGGCCATCTTGTGACACTTTAACTAAAAAGTCTTCAATTTTAAGCGAGCCGGTTGGGTAATCAGGTAAAAAGTAAGTACCTAATTGCACCGTTACATTACAACGCTTAGCGATTTCTACGGTATTTTGTAGGGCTTCTGGAATATCGCTAAAAAGCTCAGCCATTTGCTCAGGCGTTTTTAGATATTGTTCTTCAGAAAACCGTTTAGGGCGGCGCTTATCATCCAACGTGTAACCGTCAAAAATAGCAACACGAATTTCGTGCGCTTCAAAGTTTTCGGGCTTTAAAAACACCACTTCGTTGGTCGCTACAACAGGTAGTTGCTCTTTAGCAGCAAGCTCTACAGCCATGTGCAGGTAATCTTCTTCAAGCGGTCGGTTGGTGCGCACAAGCTCTAGGTAGTAGTTATCGCTAAAATGCTGCTTATAAAAACTGACAACCGATTCAATTACAGTCGGATTATTTTTTAATAACGCTTTACCTAAATCACCGTCTTTAGCACCTGAGAGAATAATTAAGCCTGCTTTTAGCTCAACTAACCATTCTCGGTCAATCACAGGGCGATGAAATACATGCCCACGTTGATACGCTTTAGATATCAGCAAGGTAATGTTTTTATAACCGTCGTTGTCTTTGGCTAATATGGTTAAGCGGCTTGGCTCATCAGGAAACTCTGGGCTACGAACCCAAAAGTCAGCACCCACTATAGGTTTAATACCTGCATTATGTGTGGCGCCATAAAAACGTACTAAACCGCAAAAGTTCATTTGATCAGTAATTGCAATGGCTGGCATTTGCAGCTCTTGCGCTTTTGCGACTATTGGCTTTGTTTTAGCAAGGCCATCAACCATCGAAAAGTCTGAGTGAACCCTTAAATGTACGAACTCTGGTGCAGCCATGCTCAGCCCTCACCATTGGCTTTCGCCAAAACGCGCTGCACAGGTTTAAAGCTTTTACGATGCTCGTCAATTGCACCGTACTGTTCAAGCGCTGCAAAATGCGCTTTAGTTGGATAACCTTTATGCCCTGCAAAACCATATTGTGGGTGGCGTTTATCAAGCTCAAGCATTTCGTCATCGCGTGCCACTTTAGCTAAAATAGACGCTGCTGAAATTTCGGCCACTAAGCTATCACCTTTTACAACAGCTTGAGCTGGTATAGTGAGTTTTGGCAATCGATTTCCATCTATAAAGACAAATTCAGGCTGTGTGCTTAATGCCTCTACTGCGCGAACCATTGCAAGCATCGTTGCGTGAAGAATATTTAACTCATCAATCTCTGTTGGACTGCAGCGTCCATACGCGTAGCACAATGCTTTTTCTTTTATTTCAATTGCAAGTGCTTGGCGTTTTTTATCCGTTAATTTTTTAGAATCTGCTAAACCTGCAATTGGTTTAGTGGGATCTAAAATGACAGCGGCAGTAACTACATCACCAACAAGTGGTCCGCGCCCTACTTCATCTACACCGGCAATTAAGGCTACGTTGGGTCTATCAATTTGCATTTATTAACTCCGCCACAGCATTGGCTGCTTGTTCGCTGGCATTTAATCTAATTTTTTCGTGAATAGCTAAAAAGCGTGCTTTTAGCTCAATGTTATCGGTATTAAGCATCGGGGTAAGCGCATTGGTTAAATTAGCCACATTACACTCACTTTGTAAAAACTCAGGCACTAGTTCTTCGTCGGCTAATAAATTAGGCAGCGAAAAATACTTAATATTAAAGGTAAATAAAGTTTTAAAAATCCAATAGCTCATCGGCTTTATTTTATAACCTACTACCATTGGCTTTTTATAAAGCATGCCTTCAAGTGTTGCGGTGCCCGATGCAAGTAAAATGGCATCTGCCGCTTGCATCGCTAATTTTGATTGCCCATCTAGCAAACTAATATTAAGGCTAGGTGCTGTGGCATTTAAAATATCTGTAAACTGCGTTTTGCGTTTTTCGTTTACTAATGGCACCACAATTTTAAGCTTTGGATTTTGCGCCTGCAGCTCTGCAGCTGTTTTTATATAGGTTTCGCTTAATAAACCGACTTCAGAGCCTCTACTACCCGGCAGTAACGCAAGTACTTTGTCATCTAGGCTTAGGCCAAGCTCTGCACGCGCTTGGCTGTCGTCGTGTTCAAGGGCTATATCGTCAGCGAGTGTGTGCCCTACAAATGTACAAGGAACTTGGTGTTTATCGTAAAATTCTTTTTCAAACGGCAATAATGCAAGCACTAAGTTAGTAGCAGCACTTATTGTGTGAATACGCTTTTCGCGCCATGCCCAAACAGACGGACTTACATACTGTACGGTTTTAATGCCCGCATCTTTAAGTGGTTTTTCTACACGTAAGTTAAAATCGGGTGCATCAATACCTATAAATACATCAGGTGGGTTATCTACAAAATGCTGCACGAGTTGTTTACGTATTTTAAGTAACCGCGGCAAACGCCCAAGTACCTCAACAAGCCCCATTACCGAAAGCTCATCCATGTCGTAAAGTGTTTTACAGCCCTGCGCTTGCATTTTAGGTCCGGCTATTCCTTCAAAAATAGCGTCCGGAAAGTGTTTTTTAAGGGCTTTAATTAAGCCTTCACCTAAAATATCGCCCGACAGTTCACCTGCCACAATACCAATTCGTAGTTGTTTTTTATCTTTATTCATTTGATTTTATTTCACAAGTAAACCAGGCGTTCATGCTTATTAGTTTACCGTGTTTTACTGTTTGATTAAACGCTTTAAATAACTGGTTTTTTATCACTAAATTTAATTTATTGTATTGTTTGTTTTTAATACTGATGTAGCATATAAAATATATATTAAGTTTTACTAATATACATATTGACAAAAATGGAACAAAGGTAAATAATATTATGAACTTTCAGTAATTACTGAAAGTTCATTAAAACTTAACTTTGCCAATTAAATGTTGCCCTGTTAATCCGTCACTCTCAAGGAGTCAATAATGATAGATGAAACCTTTGTGGATCTATCGCGATTACAGTTTGCTGTTACCGCTCTCTTTCATTTCTTATTCGTACCGTTAACGATAGGTATGACCTGGATTTTAGTTATTATGGAATCGGTTTATGTTATGACCGGTCGCGAAATTTATCGTGATATGACTAAGTTTTGGGGAAAATTGTTTGGTATAAACTTTGCAATTGGTGTGGCAACGGGCCTAACCATGGAGTTTGAGTTTGGTACTAACTGGTCTTATTACTCGCATTACGTAGGTGATGTTTTTGGTGCTCCCCTTGCTATTGAAGGTTTAATGGCATTCTTTTTAGAATCGACCTTTGTGGGTATGTTCTTTTTAGGCTGGGATAGGTTAACTAAACGCCAACACTTAGGAGCAACATTTTTAATGGCGCTAGGTACAAATATGTCAGCGCTTTGGATTTTGATTGCTAATGGTTGGATGCAAAACCCTGTAGGTGCTGAGTTTAACTATCAAACTATGCGCATGGAAATGACTAGCTTTGCAGAGCTTGTATTTAACCCAGTAGCTCAAGTTAAGTTTATTCATACTGTATCGGCGGGTTACGTAGCAGCCTCTATGTTTGTGTTAGGTATAAGTAGCTGGTACATACTAAAAGGCCGTGATCTAGCCTTTGCTAAGCGCTCATTCTCGGTGGCATCGGGCTTTGGTTTGGCTTCAATATTGTGTGTGATTTTATTAGGTGACGAATCGGGCTACGAAGTAGGCGAAGTTCAAAAAGTAAAACTAGCAACAATAGAAGCTGAGTGGCATACAGAAGAAGCCCCTGCTGCATTTACAGCTATTGGTTTTCCTGATTCGGACGAGCAAGTAACCCATGCGGCGGTAAAAATCCCTTACGCACTTGGTTTAATTGCGACACGCTCTTTAGATGAGCAAGTAACAGGTATTTCTGATTTAGAAAAGCAACACGAAGTACGTATACGTAATGGCATGATCGCTTACGAATACCTTGAAAAACTAAGAGGTGGTGACGATACACCTGAAAACATCGCTAAGTTTGATACTCTAAAAGCCGATTTAGGTTATGGCTTACTACTCAAACGCTACACATCAAATGTAGTAGATGCCACCGAGGAGCAAATTCAAAAAGCGGTGAAAGACTCCTTCCCTCGCGTTGGCCCTATGTTCTGGTCGTTTAGAATAATGGTTGCCTGTGGCGTAGCTATGTTGGCAGTGTTTATATTGGCATTTTACTACAATGCACACCGTATTATTGAGCAAAAACGCTGGTTACTGTGGGCTGCGGTACTGAGTATTCCACTGCCTTGGATTGCCATTGAATTTGGCTGGATTGTTGCCGAGTATGGCCGTCAGCCTTGGGCTATATCAGAAATACTGCCGACCTTTTTAGCGACCTCGTCACTGACGGTAAACGATATTTTAATTAGCTTAACTGGGTTTATTATTTTTTACACTGGCTTGGCTATTGTGGAAGGTTGGTTAATGGTTCGCTTTATCAAACAAGGGCCAAGCTCATTACATACTGGAAAGTACCACTTTGAGTTACCAAAAAAAGCAGATAAAGATGCAGGAGAGCAATTATGATTTTTGATTATGAAACATTAAAAATGCTGTGGTGGTTGCTCATTGGTGTATTGCTTATTGGTTTTGCTATTACCGATGGCATGGATATGGGCGTGGCTATGCTGCTACGCCTAGTAGGTAAAACAGACTCAGAACGTCGCACGGTAATTAATACTATTGGCGCGCACTGGGATGGTAATCAAGTGTGGTTTATTACCGCTGGCGGCGCTTTATTTGCAGCGTGGCCTATGGTGTATGCAGCCGCATTTTCGGGTTTTTATTTTGCTATGATGCTGGTGCTATTTGCATTATTTTTTAGACCTCTTGGTTTTGATTACCGCTCTAAAATAGATTCTAAACGCTGGCGCAACAACTGGGATTGGGGCTTGTTTGCAGGCAGTGCAATTCCGGCTTTAGTATTTGGTGTGGCATTTGGTAACTTATTTTTAGGCGTGCCGTTTAATATTGATAACTTACTGCGTGTAAGTTACCAAGGTTCGTTTTTTGGTTTATTAAACCCATTTGCATTGCTTGCAGGTTTAATTAGTGTGGCTATGTTAATTGCTCATGCTGGTATGTGGTTACAACTTCGTACCGCTGATGCAGTAGCTGAACGTTCAGGGCAGTATGGCCGCTATGCACTAATTGTATTTATTGTGCTTTTTGCTGGAGCTGGTGTTTGGGTGGCTAGTATCAATGGCTATCAAATTATCTCTATGCCAGATACGCAAAGCCATGCAGACCCTTTAGCTAAAGTGGTAACTAGAGCAAAAGGTGCTTGGCTTAATAACTACAGTGAACGACCATGGACAATGACCTTCCCTATTTTAGGGTTTGTAATGGCACTAAGCGCATTGTTTTTCTCAAAAATTAATAAGCCTGCGCTTGGCCTTATTTCTACAAGTGTCATGTTAATAGGCATTATTATGACGGCGGGCGTATCACTATTCCCATTCATTATGCCTTCAATTAATAATCCTGATATTAGCTTAACTATTTGGGATGCGGTATCTAGTCATAAAACGCTGAATATTATGTTTGTTGCCGTAATTATTTTTATACCGCTAATACTGGCCTACACCACGTGGTGTTATGTAAAAATGTGGCGCAGAGTAACGGTAGATGAAATTGAAAACAACACTCACGGTAGCTACTAAGGAGACTAAATTATGTGGTATTTTGCTTGGATTTTAGGTGTACTTTTAGCCTGTACCTTAGGTGTAATAAACGTAATGTGGTACGAGTTTCACCAAAATAAAAACAGCATAGCTGATGATGAACAACCTATGCACGATTTATTAAACGAGAAAAACTCAGCTAAAAATGACGACTAACCCTCGATTAGATCGCGCGCAGCAGCAGTCTCTGCGCGCTTTTTTAAAGCTACAAAGTAAACCCGCTGCAATGTGGTTAAAGTTAAGCATTGCACTGGGTACTTTTAACGCTATTTTAATGATTGCAGGGGCTTACTTACTCGCCCAAACTATTCATAATGTAATGTTTGAAGGTGAAAGCCTTGCTCAAGTAACACATTTACTATGGCCACTTGCAGGCATTATTTTACTACGAGCGCTTTTTTTAGCGCTAAGTGAAAGGCTAAGTGCCTTTGCTGCACTTAAAATCAAATCGGCTATGCGCCAAACCTTATTAACCAAATTAACTCAATTAGGGCCTAGCTACATTGAACAACATGGTCAAGGAGCAACGCTTAACACCTTGCACGATGGCGTTGAAGCATTGCACGACTACTACGCTAAATACTTGCCTGGTGTTGCTTACAGTGCCCTTATTCCTATAGCAATTTTGGTGGTAATTTTTCCAACCGACTATAAAGCGGGTTTAATATTTTTACTAACCGCTCCGCTTATTCCCTTTTTTATGATTTTAGTTGGATCTAAAGCTGAAGATTTAAATCAAAAACGTTGGAAACAACTTGCCGTTTTAGGTAACTACTTTTTTGACCGCATACAAGGTTTAACGCAACTTAAGCTATTTAATGCCACCCGCACTGAACTTAAACATATTGCTAAAATTTCTGATGATTTTAGACACGCCACACTCGATGTATTAAAAATTGCTTTTTTGTCATCATTTGCGCTGGAGTTTTTAGCCACTATTAGCGTGGCACTCGTTGCGGTAATAATTGGCTTTAGGCTGTTTTTTGGCACGCTAGATTTTGCAACCGGCTTTGTAGTGCTGCTACTTGCCCCTGAATTTTATTTACCACTTCGCCAATTAGGCAGCCACTATCATGCTCGCTTGCAAGGTATTAGCGCTGCAGCCGACATGGTAACCATTTTAAATGCGCCCCTTCCTGAACAGTCACAGCAAGACAATGCACACGTTAGCGAGCCTATAAATACAATAAGCATTAACAACTTAAATTTTACCTACCCAAACAGTAATGAAGGTATAAAAAATATAAACTTAGCCCTACCCAATCATGGCTTAGTCGCTGTAGTAGGGGCAAGTGGCTCAGGTAAAAGCACTTTATTTGATTGCATATTAGGGTTTCACCCTCAGGTGATTGGGCAAATCAGTATTAATGACAAGCCACTAGATGCAACTAACATTAATACGCTACAAAATAAAATTGCTTGGATCCCGCAAACCCCAACGCTATTTTATCAAAGCATTAGCGATAACATAAAAATAGCAAAACCAGACGCTTCACAATTAGAGCTTGAGCAAGCAGCGCACCAAGCTGGCGCATTAGATTTTATAAACACGTTGCCCATGGGCTTTAATACATTGATAGGCGAGCAAGGTGAAGGGCTTTCTGGCGGACAAAAACAACGTATCGCCCTTGCCCGTGCATTTTTAAAACAAGCCCCTATTTTAGTACTCGATGAACCAACTGCGCACCTTGATAGCCAAACAGAGCAGCTTATTCAGCATGCAATAAACGATTATGCAAAAACACATTTGGTACTGGTTATAGCTCATAGACTTAATACAGTAAAAAATGCCAACAATATTATTGTTATGCAAAATGGTGAGGTAGCACAGCAAGGCACATACTCACACCTTGCTCAGCAAAATGGTGCGTTTAAAACACTGCTAAGCACTCAAGTGCAAGGATCTGATAATGACTAATTTTATTAGGCTATTAAAGCTTTGCCGCCCGCACTATAAAGCTATGTTGCTGGGTACTTTTTTAGCCACTTTAACTGTACTTGCAAACGTGGGCTTACTCGCTATATCCGGTTGGTTTTTAGCCTCAATGGCAGCTGCAGGTATTGCTGGCGTGCAAATGAACTACTTTACACCCGCAGGGACTATTCGATTTTTAGCGATTGTTCGTACCGCATCACGCTATGGTGAGCGTTTAGTAACGCATAACGCGACGTTTTTATTGCTTAGCGAAATTCGCGTAAATATGTTTGCAACGCTAAGTAAGCTAAACAATGTAGATTTAGCAATGCGCCGCAGCGCCGATTTAGTAAACCGCCTACAGAACGATGTTGATGCCCTAGATAAATTTTACTTAAACATATTACTGCCTATGCTAGTAGCACTATTAAGCATACCTATTATTATGGTGTTTATGGCGGCCTATAACGCAAACGTTGCGCTTATTTGTTTTACTGGCATTTTATTAATTGGTGTTGTTTTACCAGCTTTATTAAGTGCTAAATTAAATAAAAATAGCCATAAAGAAACACAATTAAGTGCTCAGCTTAGATCTGAACTTTCAGATACGCTAACAGGCCTTAGAGAGCTTAGTATTTATCAAGCAGGTGGCAATCAAATTTCAAAATGTGATGATTTGAATGAACAGTACAACCTGCAACTTTATAGTCGCCATAAAGCACTGGCAAACAGTGATGGCTTAAGCTTGCTGGTAGTGCAATTAGCTATGCTAGGCGCCATTGTTACTATTGTGCCATTGGTTTACAGCGGGGCCATGGTAAATGTAGAGCTTGCTATGCTAAGCCTATTTGTATTGGCAAGCTTTGAAAGTGTATTGCTCCTCCCTAATGCTTTTATAGAGCTACCTAATGTACTCAAAGCCGCAGAGCGACTATTTACACTTCAAGATAAAGTCTCTGATCAGAGCAACATTCACAGCGCTCTAATTGATACTCAGTTTGATAAAAATAATACCGCACTAACACTTAATAACATTAGCTATAAATACGATGAGCATAATGCATTAACTAACGTTAGCTTTGTGCTTAAAGCGCAGCAAAAAGTAGCTATTGTAGGTAGAAGCGGCAGCGGTAAAACTACGCTTGTAAATTTGCTAACTGGTCTATGGCCACTTCAGCAAGGCAGCATTACGTTAGATGATCAAAATAACCCGCAAGAACTACACTCACTAAGCAATGACACCCGCGCAAACGTTATAAATATATTAGCGCAGCAACACCATATTTTTGATGGCACCCTGAGTGAAAATTTAAGCTATGCTGCACCAAGTGCTACAAAAGAAGAAATGCTTGAAGCCATTAAACTTGCGCAGCTAGAGCCTTGGTTTAATGATTTACAAGCGGGTTTAAAAACACGTTTAGGTACCGGAGGCAGAAGCGTATCTCAAGGGCAATCAAGGCGTATAGCGATTGCTCAGGCTTTATTACAAAACCCCGCTATTTTAGTACTTGATGAGCCTACCGAAGGGCTAGATAACCAATCTAAGCAAACCGTAATGAACGCCATTATGCAGGTAATGGGTAACGCAAGCGTACTTACAATTACCCACGACCCTGCTCTTCTTGCTCAAATGAATAATGTTATATGGTTAGAAGACGGTAAAGTGGTTGCACAAGGCTCTCATAAAGAGCTCAGTAGCGCTTATCCAGATTATGTGGCACTAACTACCCGGTTTTAATACCTTAACAGACACGTCAATAATGCCTACTTTAGGGTCGGCTATCTTTTTAAACATGCTTTTTGATAAATCGATAATACGGCCACGTACATAAGGGCCTCTGTCATTTATCCTTACTATGACTGATTTATTATTAGCAAGGTTAGTAACAACCACCTTAGTCCCAAAATCGAATTCTAAATGAGCAGCTGTTGCAGCTTGCTGGCTAAAACGCTCTCCATTAGCAGTTATTCTTCCGTGGTATTTATCAGCATAAAAAGATGCTTTTCCTACTTGAGTTATTTCTCCTGTAGATGACTTAATGAGTGGCTGGCTACTACAAGCGGCTAAAACTGAAGTAATAAAAAGAGTGACAACTAACTTAGGTAAACGCATAGAATGGCTTTTTTATAAAAATTAAGCGCATACTAACTTGAGTACCCTGAGTATTAACTGAATTGGCCTTGAACTCAGGGCAATAAAAAACCACCTTCGATTTAACATCTAGAGTGGTTTTTAATGCTCAAAGCAAAGCTTGTAATTATCTTACAATGCCGCGCTCTGAGGCTTTAACAAAATCTATCATGGTTTGCACTGCTGGATACTTTGCAGCGTCTTCACTTAGTGAAGCTATGGCTTCATCAACACCTAAGCCCTTACGATAAAATGCTTTATAAGCACGGCGTACTGCCATTATTTCATCGCTTTCAAAGCCACGGCGTTTCATGCCTTCTTTGTTGATTGCTGCAGGACCTGCTGGCATACCAATAGTAGTAACAAACGGAGGTACGTCTTTATTAACACCTGAGTACATGCCAATAAATGCGTGGTCACCAATTTTACAAAACTGATGAACACCCGAGTTACCACCTAAGATAACCCAATCGCCTACGTGTACATGGCCTGCAACACTTGCGTTATTAGCAAAAATTACGTTATCACCAATCACAGCATCGTGCGCAACATGGGTATAAGCCATAAATAAGTTGTTACTACCAATTTTAGTTACACCTTGATCCTGAATAGTACCTCGGTGGATAGTTGCACACTCACGAATAACGTTGTTATCACCCATGATTAATGTGGTTGGCTCGTTGTTGTATTTTTTGTCTTGGCAGGCTTCGCCTACTGACGCAAATTGGAAAATATGGTTTCCAGAGCCAATGGTAGACGGCCCTTTAACAACAACGTGAGACTCAATAATACAGTCATCACCGATCACAACATCATTGCCAATATAGCTATACGGACCAACTGAGACATTGTTGCCTAGTTTAGCGCCAGGTTCGATTATTGCTGTAGAATGGATCACTATTAAAACTCTCTTCTCGCACACATAATTTCGGCACTACATACTACTTTGCCATCGACTTTTGCTTCAGCGGCAAATTTCCATATATTGCGACGCTCTTTTAAAAACTCTACATGCAGATGCATTGTATCGCCAGGAACTACTGGTTGTTTAAAACGCGCATTATCTACAGCAGCAAATAAGTAAAGCTCGTTATCGCTACGGTTTTCTACAGTTTTAAACCCTAATAAACCAGTGGCTTGCGCCATTGCTTCTAATATTAGCACACCAGGAAAAATTGGCTGATTTGGAAAATGGCCAGTAAAAATAGGCTCGTTAATAGACACATTTTTAATTGCATGTAATGACTCGCCAGGTGTAAAGTCAATAACACGATCAATTAAAAGCATCGGATAACGGTGTGGTAATAAACTTAAAATTTCTTGAATATCAAGGCTATTTAATTCGTTTGCCAAAATAGCATCCTTATTAGTGTTCAACGTTATGACTTAGCCAATGCTTCAAGCGCTTTAAGACGAGATTTCATGTCCGAAAGGTTACGCAAGTGAGCAATTGATTTACGCCATTCTTTGTTAGTTGTATGGGGCATACCTGATGAGTAAATACCCGGTTCGGTGATTGATTTAGTCACCATACTCATACCGGTAATTATAACACCATCACATACAGACATGTGACCATTAATTGCAGTCATGCCGCCGATTTGACAGTTCTTGCCAATGGTAACGCTTCCTGCAAGTACGGTGCAGCCAGCAATCGCTGTGCCCGAGTTAACTTCAACGTTGTGTGCTATTTGACACTGGTTATCAATAATTACATTGCTATGGATAATGGTGTTATCTAGTGCGCCACGGTCAATAGTAGTGCTTGCGCCTATTTCAACCTTGTCGCCTATAATCACTGAGCCAAGTTGGGGTATCTTTACCCACTGCCCGCGCTCATTGGCATAACCAAACCCATCACTTCCTACAACACTATTTGCTTGAAACAAACAATCTGCGCCAATCTCAACATCGTGATAAATAGTCACACTAGGCCAAAGCTTAGTGCCAGAGCCTATTTTAACACGTTCTCCGATAAAACTGTTCGGACCAATTTGCGCGTTATCACCAATAACAGCTTCTGCTTCAATTACAGCATTAGCGCCTACAGCGGCACTGTCGCTAACAATAGCTGAAGGATGAATAGTTGCACTTGGGTGTATACCTGTAGAAGCCGAGCGAGGCGTAGTATCCATAAATTGTGCTAGTTTTGCGTAACTCACATAGGGGTTAGCAACTATCACTTTACTGCCTTTAAAAAATTCAGCATCAGCTTGGCTAACTATTACAGCACTGGCTTGTGTAGTTTCAAGCTGCGTACGATATTTTGAGTTCGCTAAAAATGCAATATGCCCAGTACGGGCATTTGCAAGTGTCGCTATTTTTTTTATTTCTAAAGCGCCATCACCTTGAAGCTCGGCGCCTAGAAGTTCCGCAATTTGCGAAAGCGTATAATTTTGCATAGATAGATTATTTCTTGCTAACAGCTGCTACAACTTTAGATGAAAGATCCGTTACTTCTTTAGGGTTAAAGTAGATAGTTGTGTCTTTAACTTTAACTTCATCAAAGTCGCCATCTTTAGCAATTTCTTCAATTGTTTTGATGATCACACCTTGAACTTTAGCAAGTTCTTGGTTTTGGCGTGCTTTAATTTCTTGCTCTAGAGGACGGCCTTGTTCAGCAAGATTTTTCTGCATGCCTTGAATTTTATCGCGTAGTGCATCTTTTTGAGCTTGGCTCATAGTTGTACTTTCGCGTTTAAATTTTTCAGCTTCAAAACGAATATCGCCTTGTAATTTTTCAAGCTCTTGACGACGCTCTGCAAACTCAGCTTGTAAAGACTGTTCAATTTTAGCCATTTGAGGGATTTGCTTGTAGATCTCTTGCATGTCAACAATACCAACTTTGTGAGCGAATGCATTCACTGAAGTACCCATCATTAACGTTGCTAAAACTGCTACTGCTGTTGATTTAAATAATTTTTTCACAAAAAACTCCTTTAGAAAGTGTTACTAATATTAAAGCTAATAGTTTTCGTATCGTCATCTTCTTCTTTTTGCAATGGATACGCAAAACTTATAAGCATTGGACCCATAGGAGAGATCCATTGTAATGAAAGACCTGTTGAAACCCTAAAGCGCATTGGGTCTGAATAATCATCTAATTTAGCACGTTCATCAGGTGCTAAGTTTTGATACCGGTCAACGTTAAACTCAGTATCCCATACGTTTGCAGCATCTACAAAGAAGCTGGTACGTACAGAGCTAGTATTTTCTTCATCTAAGAATGGCGTAGGAACAATTAGCTCCATACCGGCCACAGCCTTAGCATTACCACCAATACGGCCTTGCGGGATTAGAATATCAAACTCTGATGAACCGCCAATACTACCGGTTGTTGTACCGTCTGCACCTGGTGTACCCGGAATAGACTGCGGTATACGTGATACAGCACGTGGTAATATTGTATTTCGATCAAAGCCACGTAATTCCATTTCTGTAATTTGAAAGTACTCTTGGAATGGAAGTGTTTGCTCATACCCGTTTGTAGAACCATAACCGTTACCATAACCAAGTGCGGCACGTGTTGAGAATACCCAACGGTGATCATTTGATATAGGCCAGTAAAAGCGCGAATCGTAATTAAGTTTAAAGTATTGAAGATCCGAGTTAGGCGTTGTTGCTGTTAAGTTTAGAGTTTGACGCGAACCCGCAGTCGGGAACAAACCGCGGTTAACAGTAATTCGTGACCAACCAACACTTAGCTCATATTTATTAAAATCGAAACCAGCATCTGGGTTTTCCGGATCTAAGAATGTTTCACGCAATACTCGTGTTTGCTCATACTCTGCAATATCTGAAAGCTCTTCTTTTATCCAGCGAGCACCAAAGTTAACACGATTTACAGCATCAATTGGGAAACCAATATTTGTGCCTAAGCCATAAGTTTTAGATTTATATTCTACAAGACTGAACTTACTTGCATCATAATTAGTATAAAAAATACTACTGCCTTGGGATACACCGTCAGGCGTAAAGTATGGATCTGTGTATGATAAACTTAGGCTTTCAGAACCTGTAGACGTATTAAGGTTTAAACCAATTTGGTTACCAGTTCCTAAGAAGTTAGACTCTGTTACACCAATATTAAATTGCAGACCTAAGTAAGAGCCATAAGCAAGGCCAGCATTAAAGCTACCCGCGGATTGCTCTTTTACAGTAAAGTCTACATCTACTTGGTCATCCACACCTGGTACAGGCACTACGTTAAAATCAACAGTTTCCATATAAGGCAAACGTTGTATTTGTAATTTTGAACGCTCAAGGTTTTGATTAGATAACCATGCACCTTCAAGTTGCGTCATTTCACGACGAAGCACTTCATCTGCAGTATTCTGGTTACCACCCACAATAATACGTCGAACGTATACGCGCTTACCTGGATTAACCGATAATGTTAGTTGTACTTCTTGGTTTTCATCGTCAATTTCTGGAATTGTACGCACTTCAGCATTAGCGTAACCAAAACGTGCTAAATAGCTTTTAATAAATTCTTCTGATGAAGTCACTACTGAGCCGTTGTATAGCTCACCGGCTCTAAGTGGGATAACACTTTTAATTAAGTCTTCACGGCCAAGCAAGTCACCAATAAAGTCAAAGCCTTTAACGGTATACTTTACGCCTTCAGTCAAGTTAGCTGTAACGTAAACTGATTCTCGCTCGGGGCTCACTGACACTTGCGTTGAGTCGATATTAAAACGTAGATAACCACGGTCTAAATAATAGCTACGGATTTTTTCTAAATCGCCTTCAATGGTTTGCTTTTGGTAGCGATCGCTACCCATAAACTGCCACCAAGGTAAATCTTGCTGTGATTCAGCAAGTTTGAGAAGTTCTTCATTAGAAAAAAGCTCATTACCCACTAAGTTAATTTGGCGGATAGAAGCAGCATCACCTTCATCAAACTCTAATTTAAGTTTAACGCGGTTACGAGGCAACTTAGTAATACTGATGTCTACTGTAGCATTGTATTTACCAATACTGTGGAAAAACTCAACTAAGCCCTTTTCGATACTATCGATAACGGTTTTATCAAGTGGTTCACCTTGGCGAATATCTTGCTGATCAAGAGACTCATTAAGCTGCTCGTCTTTAATGTCTTTATTGCCTTCAAACTCAATGAAGCTGATGGTAGGACGTTCCGTTACTTTAAAAATAACATTGTTACCGTCACGAAGGGCTTTTATATTATCAAAGTGTCCAGAACCATAAAGTGACTTTATTGTTTTTGAAATCGTATAGTCATCAATATTATCGCCAACGTTAATAGGAATATGTGTAAGCGCCGCACCAAGTGCTACACGCTGTAAACCTTCAACTTTTAGGTCTTCAACAATAAAGGAGTTTTGGCCTAGGGCTGCAAAGCTTGCACCCAATAAACTTGTTACTGCCAAATGTTTTTTTATAGCCATTTTATTATCTTTATCCTTTACAACTGTATTACCGCATAACACCCAACTTAGTGGTGCTTTACAATCGTGTTCTAATTAGTAATTGCCACGCTGTAACTACAAACGCGATACATCATTGAACAAAGCGAAACATGTTAGAAAAATGAGCAACAAGGCGCCCACTTTAAAACCAAACTCTTGTGTCTTTTCAGAGACCGGCTTTTTACGAAAAAGTTCAATTATGTAATACATTAAGTGTCCACCATCAAGCACTGGTAAGGGTAATAAATTAAATACACCCAAGTTAACGCTTATCAAGGCTAAAAAGCTTAAAAAGGCGACTAACCCATAGCTAACGCTAGTGCCAGCACCTACTGCAATGCCCACAGGGCCACTTAAATTCTTAACCGAAACCTGGCCTGTAATTAAATTACCAATCATGTCAAAACTGAGTGTAATTAAGCGCCACGTTTCTTTTGTGCCTCGCACGATACTATCGAGCGGGCCGTAATGTCTAGTCTCTACATAACCATCAGGCCATTGCTGTACAACAGGAGCAACGCCTAAAAAGCCTCGCTCAATACCGTTATTATCCATGCGCCCTTTAGGGGTTACTGTAATGGTTTGTATAGTATCTTGTCTTTTTACACTAAATTGTAAAGATTTGTTAGCTGATTGCGTAATAATATTAACTAATTGCTGCCAATTGCTTATTGTTTCACCGTTCACAGCCAAAATTGTGTCATTAACTTGTAAATTAGCGTGTTCGGCAGCTGAATCTTTAGTCACTGCAGCAATAGTAAGCGTTGCTTTGGGCCTAAAGGGCACAATTCCTAATGAGCTCAGTGGCGGTACATCTTGCTGGTCTAGTTTCCAGCCATTTAAGTTAAGCGTTTTGATACGTGGTTGTAGGTTTTTATCACGAACCGTAACCTCAACACTTTCCTCACCTAAGCTCGACATTAATGCAAATGTAGCATCTTGCCACGTTGCAATTTCATCATCGCCAATTTTAATAATATGTTGAGAAGGCATAATGCCCGCTTCCTCAGCCCGGCTACCCTCAGTAATACTACCTACCACAGGTTTTACCGATTGCACACCCACCATATACATTACAGCAAGAGCAAAAATGGCAAACAAAAAGTTGGCCATTGGACCCGCTGCAACTATGGCAATACGTGCTTGTACAGATTTAGCGTTAAACGACAAATGACGTTGGTTTGCTGGTACTTCATCCACTCGCTCATCGAGCATTTTTACGTAACCACCAAGCGGTATAGCAGCAATTACGTATTCGGTTTTGTATTTATCGTGCCATTTTAAAAGTGGCTTACCAAAACCAATTGAAAAACGCAGCACTTTAACGCCCATTTTTCGTGCAACCCAAAAATGGCCATATTCATGTATGGCCACTAAAATACCAAGCGCTAAAATAAATGAGCCAAGATTCCAAAAAAAATCAAACATATTAATGCGCCACTTTTGTTATAAATTCTGAGGCGCTAATACGCGCTAATTTGTCGCACTCTAAAATTTCATCTAGACTTTGCACATTCGTGTACATTGCGGCTTCTAGTGTTTGTGCATTTATTTTGTATATATCAGTAAAGCCTATTTTACCGTTTAAAAATGCGCCTACTGCCATTTCATTTGCTGCGTTAACCGTTGTTGTCGCCCCCTGCCCTGCACTACACGCATCAATCGCTAACTGTAAATTTGGATAGCGAGAAAAATCAGGTTTAGTAAACGAAAAATCACAAATATCAGAGAAGTTTAACGGTTTAACACCCGCATTAACTCGTTCAGGATACGCAAGTGCGTGTGCAATTGGCGTTCGCATATCGGGGTTCCCCATTTGCGCTAAAATAGAACCATCATGATACTGCACCATAGAATGAATAATACTTTGTGGGTGAATAACTACATCAATATCGCTAGCATCGCAATTAAATAACCACTTCGCTTCAATAAATTCAAGCCCTTTGTTCATCATAGTGGCTGAATCTACTGATATTTTTTGACCCATTGACCAGTTAGGATGTGCTACAGCTTCAGTTACGGTTACGTCTTTTAGCGTATTTATATCACGTGTTAAGAATGGACCACCTGAGCCGGTAAGCAGAATATTACTTACACCATGTTGCTGTAAATTTTTATCACCTTTACCATTTTGTAACGCAGAAGGAAGGCATTGAAAAATAGCATTATGTTCACTATCAATTGGCAGCAAGGTAGCTTTATATTGTTTAACTTTATCAATAAACAGCTGACCCGACATAACTAAAGATTCTTTATTCGCAAGTAGTACTTTTTTACCGGCTTCTACAGCGCTAAGCGTAGGTAATAAACCAACAGCACCCACAATAGCCGACATAACAGTGTCTACATCAGGATGAGCACACAAATCGCTCATAGCTTGCACTGAGTGCATAACTAGAGTTTGGCAAGGCGTGTTATTTAAATAAGAGCTAAGCTTCTCTGCGGCCGCTTGCGTAGCCATAACAGCATAAAGCGGTTCATGTTCGATACACAGCTCGGCCATTTTTTTTGCATTTTGGCCGGCAGTTAGTGCAAATACGTCAAATAATTCTTTATTTCTGGCTACTACATCTAATGTGCTTAGACCGATTGAACCTGTAGCACCTAAAATAACCAGTTGTTGCTTTTGACTCATAAACTCAAGGTCCATGCATAACACATCACAAACATTGGCGCTGCTGCGGTTAAACTATCAATTCTATCTAAAATACCACCATGACCTGGTAAGCAGCTGCCGCTATCTTTTAAACCAGCTTCACGCTTAAACATACTTTCAAGTAAATCGCCAACAGCAGAAAATAGTGCAATAAATGCAGTCATTACAGCGTAAATAGGCCACACAACTAAATCGACATCAGTAAAGTGACAAAAAGCTAAAACAAAAATAATTGAAGCAACAACACCACCAGCTAACCCTTCAATCGTTTTATTGGGGCTCACTTTCGGCATTAGCTTGTGCTTACCAAAGCTTTTACCTGAAAAATAAGCGCCTATATCAGCACTCCATACTATGCCTAACACCACTAAAATAAGTACTGACCCAAAGTGAGTCGATTCAGCATACTGCGCACTACGAAGAGTATTAAGCGCAAGCCATAACGGCACAAGCGTTAGTAGCCCGGCAATACCGCGCATAACTAAACCTTCATTCCACGCTTTAGCCATAGCTGGGTAACGCCATATTAAGTAACTAGCCACAATCCACCACGCAAAGGACAGTGTAAATATGTAATTTGCATCCCCAGCTAGCTTTCCGTTAACCCATAACGACTCAATCGGCCAATGTAAGTTAAGTAGCCCAAGCAGAGACGCTATTAGCACAACAAAAGCACTACGCTTTAACTTATCACATAGCCCCATAAATGCAGACCACTCCCATGCGCCTAGCATTACAATTGCACCTGCAAAGTAGCTAAATAACGTAAGTGGTGTGTAAAAAACCAGCGCTAATGCAGACGGTGCTAGCACGAGCGAAGTTAAAATGCGTTGTTTTAACAAAATTGTGACCCTTATTCTATTTTTAGGTTTGAGCGAGTAATTGTTTTATTTGTTCGCCCGTACAACCAAAACGTCGCTCTCTGGCAACGTAACATGCAATGGCCTCAGCAAATGCTGCTTCATTAAAATCAGGCCAAAGTGTCTCGGTAAAGTAAAGCTCTGCATAAGCAGCTTGCCATAGTAAAAAGTTACTAATACGGACATCGCCACCGGTGCGAATAAGCAAATCAGGTTCGCTCTGATCCGCCATGCTCATATGCTGCGCTAGGCGCTCTTCTGTAATATCTTCTGCATTGAGAGTACCCTTCGCCACTTGCAAAGCAAGCTGCTTTGCGGCATTAGTCATATCCCAACGACCACCGTAATTAGCTGCAATATTTAAGCACAGCCCGGTGTTATTTTCAGTCAGCTGATGTGCAGCGTCTACCTTGCTACGTAACCCTTCTGAAAATCGTGTTAAATCTCCAATAATTGTCAATTTTACATTGTTTTTATGAAGCTTCTTAACTTCCTTTGTTAAAACAAATAAAAAAAGCTCCATTAAAGTGTTTACTTCGTCTTCAGGGCGGCGCCAGTTTTCACTACTAAAAGCAAATAAGGTTAACGATTGTATTCCTAATTTAGTACAAAACTGAACAGATTGACGAACTGCATCTACGCCTTTTTTATGCCCATACACACGCGGTCTATTTCTAGCTTGTGCCCAACGCCCGTTGCCATCCATAATAATGGCAACATGTTTAGGTAAACATTGCTGTGAAACTGTGTCAGCGTCTAGAACCATAAATATTGACTATTCCATAAAAAAACGCCGCCTAGTATACCCCAGACGGCGTTTCAAAACTAATATATTTAATAACCTAAAGTGTAGGTTATTTATTGAATTAGATTTCCATCAATTCAGTTTCTTTAGCAGCTAATTGTGCATCCATTTCTTTAATATACTTATCTGTAAGCTTTTGGATTGCATCTTCAGCTTGACGCGCTTCATCTTCAGAAATGTCTTTTTCTTTTAATAAAGACTTAACATCACCGTTAGCATCACGACGAACATTACGAATAGCAACACGACCGCCTTCTACTTCGCCACGTACAATTTTAATTAAATCTTTACGACGCTCTTCTGTAAGTGGAGGCAATGGAACACGAATAACAGTACCTGCAGACATAGGGTTTAAACCTAAATCAGAGGCCATAATAGCCTTTTCTACTGCTTGCGCTAAAGATTTGTCGAATACACCAATAGCAAGTGTACGTGAATCTTCAATCGTCACGTTAGCTACTTGGTTAAGTGGTGTATCTGCACCATAGTACGACACCATAATACCATCTAAAATTGCAGGGTGGGCACGACCAGTACGAATTTTAGATAATTGGCTGCCTAATGCAGCTACACTTTTTTGCATACGCGCTTGCGCATCTTTTTGAATATCGTTAATCACGGTACAATCCTAATTATTTGATTACTTCATCTGAGGCTTGTGAAGAAATAAGTGTTCCTTCTTCTTCACCCATAATTACGCGTTTTAGCGCGCCTGATTTGTTCATGTTAAACACGCTTAATGGCATTTTATGATCACGAGCCAAAGTAAACGCAGCTAAATCCATAACTTTTAATTCTTTGTCTATAACTTCATTGTAACTTAAATGGCTATAAAGCGTAGCATCTGGGTTTTTAACTGGGTCATCACTATAAACACCATCAACCTTTGTTGCTTTAATTACAGTATCTGCTTCAATTTCAATACCGCGCAAGCAAGCTGCTGAATCAGTAGTGAAAAATGGGTTACCTGTACCCGCTGCAAAAATAACTACGCGGCCTGTTTTTAATAAACTAATTGCTTCAGCCCAGTTATAAGCGTCACATACACCATTGAGTGGTATAGCCGACATTAAACGACAATTTACAAATGCACGATGAAGCGCATCACGCATTGCAAGGCCGTTCATCACTGTAGCAAGCATCCCCATGTGATCGCCTACTACGCGGTTCATACCTGCTTCTGCAAGCGATCCGCCTCGTAAAAAGTTACCACCGCCGATAACTAAACCCACTTCTACGTCGAGCTCTACCAGCTCTTTAATCTCTTGAGCCATGCGATCTAAAACTTTTGGATCAATGCCAAAGCCTGCGTCTCCCATTAAAGCTTCACCGCTTAATTTGAGAAGAACACGTCTAAAAATAGGTTTTCGATTAATAATCATTGTATTGGGGCCAACTTTTATTGAATTATGGATAAAAAATAACCGCGCTTATGTTAAACATAAAAGCGCGGTTATTTTAAAGAATTTCTAGCTGTGAAGCAAAACCAAATAGTACTTTAATTGCATCTAATTTCCTTATGCATCACAACGAGCAAATCTTACTCACCTTTAGCTGCAGCAATTTGAGCAGCAACTTCAGCAGCAAAATCTTCTTCTTTCTTCTCGATACCTTCACCAACTTCTACACGTACGAAGCCAGTAACTGTTGCATTTTTCTCTTTAAGAACTTCGCCAACAGATTTTTTAGGTTCCATGATGAAAGCTTGACCAGTAAGAGAAACCTCACCAGTGAATTTTTTCATACGGCCAACAACCATCTTCTCAGCGATTTCAGCAGGCTTGCCTTCATTCATCGCGATATCGATTTGTACTTGCTTTTCTTTTTCTACAACGTCTGCAGGAACATCAGCAGGCGTTAAGTACTCAGGGCTTGAAGCAGCAACGTGCATTGCAACGTGCTTAAGAGTTTCTTCATCAGCAACACCGGCAACAACAACACCAATACGCTCACCGTGACGGTACTCAACTAGGTTTTCACCAGCGATGTACTGCAGGCGACGTACGTTGATGTTTTCGCCAATCTTAGTAACTAGCTCAACACGGTCTTCTTCAAACTTAGCTTGTAAGTCTTCGATAGAAATTGTTTCTGCGATTGCAGCGTCAGCAACTTTGTTAGCAAATGCTAAGAAGCTTACATCTTTTGCTACGAAATCTGTTTGACAGTTAACTTCTACTAATACTGCAACACCCGCATTTTGCTTGATGATGATAGTACCTTCAGCAGCAATGTTACCTGCTTTTTTAGCAGCTTTAGCCGCGCCACTTTTACGCATATTTTCAATCGCTAACTCGATGTCGCCATCAGTTTCAGTTAACGCTTTTTTACAATCCATCATGCCAGCGCCTGTGCGCTCGCGTAATTCTTTAACTAGGGCAGTAGTTACAGCCATTAGTAAATCCTCAAATCTGAAATCAGGTTAGATAAGCGGGTTACCCGCTCGACAAGAATAGCAAGTCTTCACCTTAAAAAGATGAAGACTTGATGACAGCTAATTACTCAGCTTCAACGAAATCGTCTTTCTCAGCTTGAGCAACGATGTTATTCTCGCGACCTTCAGTGATAGCAGCTGCAACAGCGCTAGTGTAAAGGCTTACAGCACGGATAGCATCATCGTTACCTGGAACGATGTAATCAACGCCGTCTGGGTTAGAGTTAGTATCAACGATTGCTACAACTGGAATACCTAGGTTGTTTGCTTCACGGATAGCAATGTGCTCATGGTCAGCATCGATAACAAAAATCGCGTCAGGAAGACCGCCCATGTTTTTGATACCACCGAGGCTCTTCTCAAGCTTTTCCATTTCACGGTTAAGCATTAACGTTTCTTTCTTCGTTAATTTCTCGAAAGTTCCATCTTGGCTTTGTGCTTCAAGGTCTTTAAGACGCTTGATTGATTGACGAACAGTTTTCCAGTTAGTCAACATACCACCTAACCAACGGTGATTTACGAAGAACTGGTCGCTTTGTAAAGCAGCTTCTTTAACTGCGTCGCTTGCTGCGCGCTTAGTACCAACGAAAAGAACTTTACCTTTGTTTGCTGCAGCACTTGATAAAAACTTAAGTGCATCGTTGAACATTGGTACAGTTTGCTCAAGGTTGATGATATGTACACGGTTACGTGTGCCGAAGATGAAAGGCTTCATCTTAGGGTTCCAGTAACGTGCTTGGTGACCAAAGTGAACACCAGCTTGAAGCATATCGCGCATTGAAACGTTTGCCATTTTATAGATCCTCTATAGTTGTTTAGGGTTAGGCCTCCACATATCCCATAGCACCAACACCGAAGTATTTAAACTTCAAATGCACCCAAGTGTATGTGACGATACGTGTGTGTGTTAAAATAAAATTGTGTTTGCCTTAAATACAAAAAATCATTTAAGAATTTATTTGTAAAAAGACGGCGCGCTTTATACCATATTAAAATTAAATACTCAACGTCGCGTGCAAAATTTGTGCGGCGACAAATGTTAAAAAACGCAACCTTGGAGCCTCAATGAGCGCTATTATCAAGACCCCTGAAGAAATTGAAAAAATGCGTATAGCCGGGCGTTTAGCGGCGGACGTACTTGAAATGATCGAATCACATGTAGTGCCGGGTGTGACTACTGACGAGCTAAATACAATTTGTCATGATTATATTGTTAATGTGCAAAAAGCGATCCCGGCTCCGCTAAACTATCATGGCTTCCCTAAGTCTGTTTGTACGTCAGTTAATCATGTTATTTGTCACGGAATTCCAAATGACAAACCATTAAAAGACGGCGACAGCGTAAATATCGATGTTACTGTCATTAAAGATGGCTACCACGGCGATACATCTAAAATGTTCCACGTTGGTACACCAAACATTCAAGGCAGACGTCTTGCAGAAGTAACACAAGAAAGCTTATACATTGCTATTAAAATGGTAAAACCAGGTGTACGTTTAGGTGATATTGGCGAAGCTATTCAAAAATATGTTGAAGGTTTTAACTATTCAATTGTGCGTGAGTACTGCGGCCATGGCATTGGCGCAGGATTTCATGAAGAACCACAAGTAATGCATTATGGTAAAGCGGGTACTGGCGAAACTTTAAAAGCGGGCATGTGCTTAACCATTGAACCAATGGTTAATGCGGGTAAACGCCAATGTAAACTCCTTAAAGATGATTGGACTGTAGTAACTCGCGACCGTAGCTTGTCTGCACAGTGGGAACATACTTTATTAGTGACTGAAAATGGTGTTGAAATTTTAACGCTACGATCAGATGATACTCTCGACAGGATCATAGAACACTAATAATAAATAAAAAATTAGGAGCCGGCCCACGTGGCATTACCCAACAAAGTAAAGAAGTTGCTTAGCGATGCTGAGCAACTTAGTGATTATCGCGATTGTTCTAGCTATTTTTATAAGTGGTTACATAACGAATTTTCTAAACAACCGGTTGGGAATTTAATCAATGCCCGGGCTGAGTTTATTGACCGCCTGCTAATAAAACTATTTCATGTTTACGACTTAGCGCGCGAACCTGATTTAGCATTGATAGCAGTAGGCGGGTACGGACGTGGCGAGCTACATCCCTATTCCGACATCGACTTTTTATTGCTTGTAACTAAACCGCCAAGCGAAGAAATATGCGAAAAAATAGGCCAATTTGTCACTATGCTATGGGATCTCAATTTAGAGATTGGCCACAGCGTACGCACAATAGAACAAGCTATTGAACAAAAACGTGAAGACGTTACATTTGCCACCAGCTTGCTTGAAAGCCGCCTTATTTTTGGTAACCACATTGAGTTTGAAAAACTCAAAACGCATATTATCGAAACCCCAGTTAGGCGCTCAGGTGAGTTTTTTGTTGCTAAAGTGCAAGAGCAAAACCTTCGCCACAAAAAATGCCACGGCACAGCATATAACCTAGAGCCAAATATAAAAGAAAACCCAGGTGGCCTGCGCGACTTACAAACTATAATTTGGGTTGCTAAAAAGCACTTTAGAGCCGAAACCCTACAAGAACTAATAAGCCACGGCTATTTAACTCATGAAGAGTTTCAAGAACTTTCAGAGTGCCTAGAGAACTTATGGAATATTCGCTTTGCGCTGCATTTAGCTGCGGGTCGCTCAGAAAACCGGTTGTTGTTTGATCACCAACCCAATACCGCTGAAATTTTAGGTTTTGGTAGTGATGGTAAATCGTCGGTTGAGCGCATGATGAAGCGCTTATTTAGAATAATGAGCCGCGTACGCGAGCTTAATCAAATGCTACTGTCGTACTTTGAACAAAGCATTATTCCAGAAACCATAGAAGCGCCAGTTGTAGAACTTGATAGAAATTTTGAACGTGTTGGTCATCAAATTAGAGTGAAAAATCCATCTGTGTTTTTTAGGCGCGACCAGCTATTTGTTTTATTTGAACACATAGCCGACAACCCTGAAATCACTCATATTTATCCAAGCACCATACGCACAATTCGCCAAGTTCGTAGGCGCCTATTAGGCGATTTACAAGATTACGCAGCCTGTCGTGAAGCATTCTTACGTTTGGTAAAACACCCTAATGGCATGGGCCGCGCGTTTACGCTTATGCATAAACACGGCATGTTGGCCGCTTACTTACCACAATGGCGTAATATATTTGGGCAAATGCAGTTTGACTTATTTCATGCCTACACGGTAGATGAGCACACCCATAAGCTCATTAAAAATATTTACCAATTTTTTGATAAAACCGGTATTAGTGAATTTCCTATTTGTAGTGAGATAGTGACCCGAATGGATAAGCCCGAGCTGCTTTATTTAGCCGGAATATTTCATGATATTGCTAAAGGCCGTGGTGGAGATCACTCAGAACTAGGGTCGGTTGATGCGATTGCTTTTTCTAAATTACATGGTTTCCCATCGTCAGACGGCAAGCTAATATCTTGGCTTGTTGGTAACCACTTACTTATGTCGGTAACTGCTCAGCGTAAAGATATAAACGACCCGGGTGTAATTAAAGACTTTGCATCACGCGTAAAGACTGAACGCCAGCTCGACTACCTATATTGTTTAACCGTTGCCGATATTCGCGCAACCAACGACAATCTATGGAACGACTGGAAAAACACGCTACTTCGCGAACTCTACTTACATACTCAACGCGCGTTACGCCTAGGTCTTGAAAACCCAATGGATCAACGCGACCAAATACGTGATAAAAAGCACCAAGCTAAGCAGCGCTTACTGAATTTAGGCCACTTTGAAGAACAAATTGACTTAATTTGGAGCCGTTTTAAAGCAAATTACTTTACCGCCTTTAGTGAGCAACAAATATCGTGGCACAGCGAACATCTACTTAAATGTACAGATTTAAGCCAGCCAAGTGTAGTTGTATCAGATAAAGCCATGCATGGTGGCACACAAGTCTTTGTATACAGCCCCTACTCTGGGCCATTGTTTGCTCGTCTAGTAAGTGTAATCGGTACTAAAAAAGCACAAATACAACATGCTCAAGTACTTACCACCAAAGATGGTTACGTACTATTTAATTTTGTAATACTTGAAGTAAGTGGCGACCCTATAGCGAGCGGTCGAGCGCAATCAATTAAACGTGGACTAGAACAAGCACTTAGCGATCCACGTAAGAAAATTCGTTTTAAAAAGAGCCGCTCTCAACGCTTTAAAGATTTTAATATTAAACCTAAAATTGTGTTGCGCCCACATGCACGTAAAGACCGTAGCTTAATAGAAATTCAAGCCGTCGATATACAAGGTTTACTAACCAAAATAGCCGAAGTTTTCCAAGCGCATTTACTACATATTCACGCTGCCCGAATTACAACGGTAGGTGAACGTGCCGAGGATTTCTTTGTTGTATCTAATAACGAATACCAAGCGCTGACTGATGAAGAGCAAGCAAAAATTCATCAGGCATTACGTAAAAAATTCAACGCCGAAACAGAATAGAGGACACACATGTCAGATTTAAAAACGATGATCGAAAACGCATGGGACAACCGCGATAGCATTAGCCCAAGCACAGTATCAAGCGACGTAAAACAAGCCATTATCGACGCACTTGATTTACTTGATAGCGGCGCTGCGCGCGTTGCTGAAAAAATATCAGGTGAATGGGTTGTACACCAATGGCTTAAAAAAGCCGTATTACTGTCGTTTCGTATTCGCGAAAACCAACCAATGAACGACGGCGTAAACCAATTTTACGACAAAGTACCACTTAAATTTAGTGACTATACGCCAGAGCAATTTCAGCAAGGCGGTATGCGCGTCGTACCAAACGCAGTTGCACGTAAAGGCAGCTTTGTAGGTAAAAACGTCGTACTTATGCCATCGTATGTAAATATTGGTGCATATGTTGATGACGGCACCATGGTTGATACATGGGCGACTGTAGGCTCGTGTGCACAAATTGGTAAGAACGTACATTTATCAGGTGGCGTAGGCATAGGCGGTGTTTTAGAGCCTCTACAAGCTAACCCAACTATCATTGAAGACAACTGCTTTATTGGCGCACGTTCTGAAATTGTTGAAGGCGTAATTGTTGAAGAAGGCGCGGTAATTTCAATGGGCGTTTACATCAGCCAGAGCACCCGTATTTACGACCGCGAAACTGGCGAAATTCACTACGGCCGCGTACCAGCAGGCGCAGTAGTTGTACCAGGCGCACTACCGTCAAAAGATGGCACCCACAGCCTTTACGCTGCTATTATCGTGAAAAGAGTAGATAAGCAAACACGTGAAAAAGTAGGTATCAACGCCCTACTACGCTCAATTGATGATTAAAAAGAAGCGATAAGCTTTTAGCTGTAAGCCCTAAGCAGATTGGTGTTAATCGTACGTTGGTTAAGCAAAACGAAACCCAACAACACATTAAAGTTTAGTGTATTAGCAAAAGTTTGATTGTATATTAAAAGCTTTAAACCTTTGGTTTAGAGCTTTTTTGTTTACAGTAGTGAGCTCTTAATCAAACAGTATTATATTTGTCTTAATAAGTAATATATTAGTTGAACCTGTAAAATCTAAAATTTCATCCCTAATTGTTCTCTCCATTAATATTCACTCACAAATCATTATTGAATTTAAGATGTCATCTAAAACATAGCGTTATAAAGTAAAAGTGAGTGTTTAATCGAAATAATAAAAACGTTTGCTGTAAAAACACTTATATACAAAACAAGAGACTGAATTAGCCAACACACTCAAGATATAATAAGGTGATAAAGCATAATTGAAAGTTAGCAATTAATATTAAGGATTAATATGACAAAAACTGCTTTACGCTCAACTATTTTGCTACCGGTATTTTTACCTGCAGTGTTTATTATTCTGCTCTTGGTAATTGGTACAAGTAGCAACCCTGAACTGGCAGGGCAAGCATTCAGTGTAACCCTAAAGTGGATAACAGAAACCTTTGGTTGGTTTTATATGTTATCAGTCGCTATTTTCTTAGTTTTCATCGTTTGTGTTGCAACCTCTAGCTGGGGGAATATCAAGCTGGGTCCTGATCATGCGCAGCCGCAATACAGTTTCGCTGAATGGTTTGCCATGCTATTTTCAGCCGGTTACGGAGTTGCATTACTTTATTTTGGTGTAGCAGAGCCCGTGCTCCATTATGCATCTCCGCCCGCAGGCGCAGCAGAAACCGTCGACGCCGCCAAGCAAGCTATGCAAATTGCATTTTTTCATTGGGGTTTTCACATATGGGCAATCTATGGAATTGTCGGTTTAGTCCTTGCGTATTTTGCATTTCGCCATGGCCTTCCACTGTCGATTCGCTCAGCGTTGTATCCACTTATTGGGGATAAAATATATGGCCCTATTGGTCACACTGTTGATGTGTTTGCCATATTAGGCACGCTATTTGGTATTGCTACAACGTTAGGACTTTCCGTTACTCAAATTAATGCCGGGCTGCATTATTTATGGCCAAGTATTCCTATTAATACCACTGTACAAATTACTGCTATTGCCATTATTACAGCAGCGGCCACGTTCTCTGTAGTGGCAGGTATGGATAAAGGAGTAAAACGCTTATCTATTGTAAACATGACACTTGCAGTGTCATTAATGGCCTTTGTATTTTTTATTGGTCCTACTATTCATATTCTTGAATCGTTTTTACAAAATACCGGCAGCTACCTTAGCGGTATTGTTGAGCGTACTTTTAATTTACAGGCGTATAGCCGTAGTGATTGGATTGGTAACTGGACACTCTTTATATTTGGTTGGACTATTGCTTGGGCTCCCTTTGTTGGCATGTTTATCGCTAAAATTAGCCGCGGCAGAACCATTAGGCAATTTGTTGTAGGCGTGATGCTAGTGCCGACTATTTTTACCTTTTTGTGGTTTTCTGTGTTTGGTGATACCGCGTTAAATCTAATAATGAATGAAGGGTTCAATACTTTAATTACTGACGTTCAAGCCAACCAAGCTGTTGCCTTGTTTCAATTATTTGAAGTGCTACCGTTGTCATTTATTATTTCGCTACTCACCGTTATTTTAATTATTACCTTTTTTGTAACCTCGTCTGACTCAGGATCATTAGTTATTGATTCCCTCGCCTCTGGCGGTAATATTAATACGCCTGCATGGCAACGCGTATTTTGGGCTGTCCTAGAGGGTGCTGTGGCTGCTGTTTTATTAGTAGCAGGTGGGTTAAGTGCACTACAAACTATGACTATAGCCAGTGCCTTACCCTTTGCGATTATTATGCTTATTGCAACCGCCGGGCTTTGGCGAGCACTGATTATTGAAGGCCATCGCGATACTAGCTTACAAGCACATGCGTTCAATGGCCGTAATGTCAACTTATCTCATTGGAAGCGCCGTTTAGCCGCCATGATTAATTACCCCAATAGAGAAAAAGTACACACCTTCATTAGTAGTGTGGTGGTACAAGCAATGCAAGCCGTTCAGGCTGAATTAAAAGCTCGACAATGGCATGCAGAGGTTGATTTTGATACCGACTTAGGCCGTGCTCATTTAACTGTGCTACGACATGAGCATGTTGATTTTGTATATGACATTCGTCTAACCGAACACCCTATGCCAAGCTTTGCCTATTCAGAACTAAAGCCCGATATTGATAACACCGAAATGTATTACAAGGCTGATGTTTTCTTACGTCGTGGTGGGCAATCTTACGATGTGTATGGTTACAGTGAAGATGATATTGTGAAAGATATTCTTGATCAATTTGAGAATTACTTACACTTTTTAGGTAACAGCCCAGGTGAGCTACCTTGGGATATGGCCGAGCACGATGACATGTTAAATAGCGATAAATCTTAAATAAGCATCGTATTTAATACACAATTAATGCAATAAAAAAGGCACTGAAAAGTGCCTTTTTAGTTTGCTCAATTAATTTTTAATTACAGTGCTTTAAATACGTCGTCTGTTTTAGCTGCGCAAATAAAGTCGTTTTTGTATAGCAACGTAATAGTTTCTCTACCCCACATCATCAGAAGTAAAATAATTAAATCTCTATTGCCCTAAATTACATTAAAATAAAATTTACATCGTTAACTTAGTAGTGATATAACTGAGTGTATTTTGGGAACGAGTTGATGAATATTCAGACTGTTAGTCTGCTAGATATTAACCTCACATCCTTTTTATAAGGAAAGTGAAAACTCTAACTTAAATAACGTTTAGTCTATTTTTAAAATAATAAAAGCACTTAGCGGGTTGTACTAATGGAAGAGTATTTAATCGTAAAACAAAAAAAGAAAGCTCCATTCATAATTGGGACTTTATTGTTGTTAATAGCTCTTGGCTATTTAATTAAATTAGCACTATTCTCTGATGGCATACCTGCTCGCTATTTGAAACCAATACTTGTTACTAAAATATCCTCACCTAATGTATTAAAAGGGATTGGTACAATAGAGCCTACACAAAGAGAGCTTTTGTCTGCGCCGCTAAAAGGCAATATCAACACACTTACAATTCGTGAAGGGCAAGCTATAAAGAAAGGCCAAGTATTAGCAAAACTGAATAACTACGAATTGGAACAAGATATACATAATGCGAGTTACGAGCAGCTTAATTTAGAATCTCAAGTGGCTATTGATAAAAGCAATTTAGCAATTAAGCTCTCGCAAATTAAAGTCGACTTATCTAAAGCTAAAATGGCATTGCAGCAGCAAGCGCTTGAATTAAATGCTAATAAAGTTTTAATGGGACAAGGTATTATTTCTGCAATTCGCTTTAAACAAAGCGAAATGCTTTACAAACAAAGTGAACTTGAAGTTAATGCTAAAAATGGTGAACTTAGTCTATTTAAAGAGGCATTTGGTCAGCAATTAATTGCGCTTGATAACAAAGTAAACATCGCAAAAAACAAACTTAGTTATTTACAAAGGCGTCAAGAGCAACTAACACTCACAGCAAACTTTGACGGTACTGTAAGCCAAAACTTAGCTAAGTTAGGTCAAGCGGTTACTCAAGGACAATCGCTGTTTGAGTTAATAGAGACCGACAACTTACTGGCTAAAATACAAGTCCCTCAGTACTCATCTAATCAGTTAAAAATAGGCCAAAAAGCAGACATAGTTACACCCAGTGGCACAATTGCAGCTAAGGTAGATTATATTGATACGGTAATAAGAAATGGCGCTATTAATGTATTTTTAGTTTTAGACGCTTCCCCTCCATCATGGCTTAGAAGCAGCCAAGCAATAGAAGCTCATATTTATTTGGAGCAATCTTTAGTAACTCAAAACATTAAAAAACCGAATGATTTTGATAACTACAGCAAATGGAAGGTCTACGAAATAACACCATCGAGTGAAGCTGTTCTTACTAATATAAATTATAAAACGACTGAGCAAGACACCTTGAGCTTTAATGAAACGCTACAGAGTAATTATGTATTATTGCTGCCTGCTGATTACGCCACTAAAAATAACTTTAATTTAATAGGTGCTTTTAAATGAGTTATCCGCTGATAGAGTTTAAAAATGTTTTTTATCAATATCCTAATACCAAAATTGATACCCTCAAAGCTGTAAGTTTTAAAATAAACAGTGGTGACTACATTGCAATAACCGGTACTTCTGGCAGTGGTAAAAGTACCTTACTTTCTATTTTAGGTTTACTAAACTTACCTAGCCAAGGGCAATACACTATTTTAGGCACTAATACAGCAGACTTAACACCCTACTCTATTGCAGCCATTAAAAATAGAGAACTTGGTTTTATATTTCAAAACTTTAATTTATTAAATCATTTAAGCATATTTGATAATGTGGCTTTGCCACTCAGTTACAACAAGTCGGTACCTAGAAAGGATTATCAAAAAAAAGTTAAAGCTGCGCTTAATAAAGTAAATATGCTTGAATTTATTGATAGAAAGCCAAGCCAATTGTCAGGCGGGCAACAACAAAGAGTTGCTATTGCTAGAGCATTAATAAATGAGCCCTCTGTTATTTTAGCCGATGAGCCAACGGGTAATTTAGATTCGAGTAATAGCGAACAAATATATCAGTTACTCAATAAGCTAAACGACGAAGGCAAAACAATTTGCTTAATAACACATGATGAAAACCATGCTAAAACAGCAAAAACGCGTTTGTATATTCAAGACGGACAGCTTAGTACGCAAGGTTTTTGATGCTGAACTTAATTACTGTTCTGACCTTAAACTGGCTAAAATATGCTAAGCAAAATACTAAATTATGGCTTAGCTGTTTGTTGCTGAGTATTCCTTTATGTCTAATTTTAAATGTAAGTAATATTCATAGTCAGTTTTTATCAGCCGATTACACGGCAATAAATAACATCCACAACATTAAACAAGTTTACTTAAGTGACACTCAAAATGACTTACCCGTTGATGAATACATTTTTGATGAAATAATCTTATTGCACCAAAATTTAGTCGGCGTTTTTGAACGCTCTATTGATTTATCATTAAAGCTTTCGATTAATCATAATAGCGAGCCTGTTAAGGTAAGCTTTATATCGGGGGGTTATAAACAATTAGGTATCATTCCTGCTTTAGGCAGCTTTGAACAATTAAATTACCCAAAACAAGGCAGCGCACTAAGTGCCGCCATTAGCTATTCGTTTTGGCATACTCATTTTAAAGGTGTCACTGATATTATTGGCAAACAGCTTGTTGTTAATAATAAAAGCATAAACATTGTTGCTGTAATGCCAAAAGAGTTTAAAAGCTTTAAACGTGCCTATGAACCTAAACTCGTTATTCCTTACTCGCAACTCAAACATATTTTGCCTCAAGAAAGTAGCCTAACCCCAGATACATTTACGTATATTCTAGGAAACATTAAAAATAGAACACTCTTTTTAAGTTCTATAAATAAGCACTTACAAAAAGAGATGTTTATATTTGATAACACCGAACTTAAGTTTAGTGATGGTATTGGCGTTAATCCGACTCACTTTAATAAAATAATAAAGCGCCTAAATTTATTGCAGTTACTTTATTATATTTTACTCACATTTAGCTTCATTGCTTTTTGTGCATTTTACTGTGCAGAGTCAATTAAAAAGCAACAAGAAGAAACTATACGCAAACTATGTGGAGCCAATAACACACACATTTTTGTGCAGCAAATTATTGATATTGCACTCACAAGCCTACTACTTATTATTGTAATGTGCGTTTTGTATCCACTGAGCGACCGCATTAGCGCAATTTTATTACCAAGCCTGAATAAGCTAAGCAGCTCTTTTTCATTATTTACGCTGGCGGTATTTTACATTGTTATTATTACTTTTTTATCGGCGCTTAGTTATTTTCAGCGAAGGTGGATACACAGCAGTATTGGACGCGGCCAAAGTGCAACAACAAGCGAAAAAGTACAAGTGTTCTCATTGCTTTCATTACTTACTAGCCTTGCTATTACAAGTGTTTACATTAGTAGTTTGGTTATTTACAGCCAGATTAATTTAAATAATAAAAGTATGGGTTTTAATGCAGATAATATTCTAATTGCCAGCTTTAGTTTTCCACAATCACCTAGCGAGGCCTTTAATGCAAATAATTCTGCTCAACAGTTAATTCAGCAATTAAATTCACTGCCCATTATTGAAGAAGTATCACTTAGCTCAGCCCCGCCCCTATCAGATCGCAGTGGGTTTAGTGCATGGTACACCGTTACCGGACAGGCTATCAGTTCGGGTAAAAGCGCCAGTACCGCAAGCCATAGAGTGAGCCCGCATTACTTTAAAACTATTGGCGCTAAGCTTATTTCTGGGCAAAGCCTGCAATGGCAACAGTACCAAAACATTGTCGTTAACAGCGCTTTATGGGATCAATACTTTGCAGGCACAGGACTAAGCCAAGCTTATTTATTAGCCCAATTTGATACTGGAAAAGTAAAACATAAAGTAGTTGGCGTTGTTAATGATATTTATAACGAAGGAGCCGACACACCGGTTCAGCCCACTGTATATAATGTAATAAGTGCCATGACAGGTTTTGAAACAATTATAATTAAAACTTATGCGCCCATCACACAAGTTGAAAATGAACTCCAAACGGCAGTAAGAGCATTAAGTGTAAACTTTAACGATTTATCACTTACCTCCCTTTCTTCTTTAGTAAAAAATGAGCAAGCCCCTAGAAATGCATTACTTATAATTACCGTGGTGTGTTCCTCAATTCTTCTACTCTCTGCGTTTTTATACAACTACAGCAGTATTAAACAGCTTACGGCTAAATCATCCACAGAGCTTGCATTAAGACGTGCAATGGGCGCTCGCAGCTACCAAATATGTTATTTATTTTTAAAGCTCTTTTTTACTGCATTTGTGATAACTCACATAGTTATTATTGCGCTATTTTTCACCCAACATGAAAAACTACAAACTTTTTTATTTCAACAATCCGTTTTTGACCTAAACACGATACTTACAGTGCATTTAGTCATTTTGTTAGCGGTTATATGTATTATTGCTATAGAGATTAAAAAAACACTTAACAACTCGTGGAATAACTTAACTTAAGGATAAGCATGTACAAATTACTACTGACTACACTACTTATATATGGCGGAAATACATACGCTGAGCAGTACAGTTTCTCTCATTACCAAATGGTTAAATCGCCCATTAATAATACCGCACCGCAAATGCTTTTATTTAACAGCAAAGGCGAATTGATACATTACTCTGATAAATATTTACCAAATATTTTATCCATTTTTAAAAATAAACAAAGCCATCCTGATTCTGATTTAATTAAAAGTAATTTAGAGCAGCTATTAACAACGTTGCCCGATTTTACCCAGCAAAAGTATACGTTGTTTTACACCTCAATAGATGAAGATGTAGGCCCCTGTCCGCCTTGTAGGCAACAAGAAAAAACCATCGACATGCTTAAAAGTAAGTTTTCTGATAAACAGCTAAAGGTTCATTCAATTTCTATAAATGCCAGTGACGACGGTATATAAAAAACCCGCTAAATAACTTTAGCGGGCTTTTTGTTGCGAAGGTTAAACCTTTAAAAAGTTTACAGCGCGTTAAATACGTCGTCTGTTTTAGCTGCGCAAATAAAGTCGTTTTTATGTAGGCCTTTAATTGAATGGCTCCACCATGTGACGGTTACTTTGCCCCACTCGGTTAATAAACCTGGGTGATGGCCTTCGTCTTCTGCCATGTCGCCTACTTTGTTAGTAAACGCGATAGCCTGTTTGAAGTTTTTAAATTTATAAACACGCTCAAGCTGCATAATGCCGTCGCGTACTTCTGGTACCCAATCTGGGATTTTAGTAATTAATTGTGCTAACTCTTCGTCAGATACTTTTGGCGCATCTACATGACAGGCTTCGCATTTTTGTGCACTTAATGAAGACATTCTAAATCCTTACTTTTAGCTTTTTTAGCATTAATGTTTAACTGGCTAATTTTTCTTTTGGTGGAAATTTTGGGTCGTGCAAACCAAGCTCTTTAGCTCGCTCAACCAAAGTCATAATATCCATTTGCGATATATCAAACAGATCATGAATCGAATTTATGGTGTAGTACTGTGGTTGCATAATATCAATACGGTACGGCGTACGCAGTACATCAAGCACATTCATTGGGCTAATTTCTGGCGTGTTTGAGTATACGTACTGAGTCTCCCCTGGGCTTGATAAAATACCGCCGCCGTAAATACGCAGACCGTGTTCGGTTTGCATTAAACCAAATTCAACCGTAAACCAGTATACACGCGCAAGGTATACACGGTCCTTTTTCTGCGCTGCGTAACCTAATTGCCCGTACTTATGCGTAAACTCGGCAAAGTCAGGATTAGTCAGCATGGCACAGTGGCCAAATATTTCATGAAAAATATCTGGCTCTTGTAGGTAGTCAAACTCTTCGCGGCTACGAATAAATGTAGCTACCGGAAACTGCTTGTTTGCTAGTAATCTAAAAAACTCATCAAAGTCGATAAGCGCAGGTACTGGCGCAACTTGCCAACCGGTAGTGGCTAGCAACACTTCGTTTAGTTCGCTTAACTGCGGAATACGATTGTGCGGCAGGTTAATCTTTTTTAACCCTTGCATGTACTCGTTGCAGGCTTTGCCTTCAATGCACGCAAGTTGGCGCGCTACAAGCTCAGACCAAATTTTATTTTCTTCATCACTCCAGTGTATAACACCATTTTCGTCTGGTGTTTTGGATGTGTATTTACTTGCTTTAGCCATAAGTACCTTCTTGGGTGTGAGCCCTAAATCGGTGTCAGTGTGATACTCAAATCTGTTGAATATCGAATGACCCCATACTATGCAAAAGTGAAGAAAAGTTTAATAGATAGGCTAACATCAGTATTTAGTGTGATCACTTAGATCGTAAAGTTAAAATTACACTCATGGCACATTAAAAATACAGACCTTTAAATAAAGGCCTGCAGCTTATTTTTAAGTGTATACAATTAAATACACCTAACCAATTTTAGTAAAAGCTTGGTTTAAATCACTAATAATGTCGTTAACATCTTCCAGCCCAACCGAGAGCCTGATCAGCCCATCACTTATTCCAGCGGCGGCTCGCTCCTCTGGCGTATAAGGTGAGTGAGTCATTGAAGCTGGATGCTGAATCAGTGTTTCAGCATCGCCGAGGCTTACTGCAAGTGTACAAAGTTTCATACTATCAATAAATTGTGCGCCATCTTGTAGCGTGCCTTTTATTTCAAACGCAATAACACCACCAGCGGCTTGCATTTGGTTACCAATAAACTTATAACCAGGGTGCGATTTAAGCCCCGGGTAATATACGATGCTTACTTGTGGATGCGCTTCTAGATATTGCGCTATTGTTTGTGCGCTTTGACAATGGCGCTCTATTCTAATAGCGAGTGTTTTTAGGCCTCGGTTAATTAGCCACGCGTCGTGCGGGCTTATGGTTGCACCAATGTCTTTTAGTACGGTCATTTTAATGTGTGTTATGTGCTCAAGCGATCCACATACAATACCCGCGACTACGTCTCCGTGGCCGTTTAAGTACTTGGTCGCACTGTGCATTATGATGTCAATGCCGTATTTTTTAGGTGATTGCAGTAGCGGCGTTAAAAAGGTGTTGTCGACTACACTAATTAAGTTGTGCTCTTTAGCAACTGCGCCAATGAGTGCCAAATCAATAACCGCCATAGTGGGGTTGATTGGCGTTTCTACAAATATCATTTTTGAATTAAGTTTGATGGCAGCGCGTAGTTCGTCCTCATTGGTCATATCAACAAAGGTGACTTCGATTCCCCAGCGCGGCAACATATGCGAGAAAAATGCAAAGGTACAACCATACAAAGCACTTGAGGCAACAAGATGATCTCCTTGCGATAAAAAGCTCAGTACTGAGGCAGATACAGCCCCCATACCTGTTGCGGTTGCAGCTGCTGCTTCACAGCTCTCTAGTTGAGCAACTTTTTGCTCAAGCTCTGTGGTTGTAGGGTTTCCTAAGCGCGTATAAATATAGCCAGGTTCGTCGCCTGCAAAACGCGCAGCACCTTGTGCGGCATTTTCAAAATGAAAGGTAGAGGTTTGATACAAAGGAGAAGTGAGTGCGCCGTGCGGGTCGTTTGCTTTTTGTGGTCCGTGAATACACTGGGTGTTTATATGATGCTTGCTCATTGTAGGCTCATTTTTTTGATTATTATGTTTTTGCAATTCAACAATCAAAACGTATGCGCTTACAAACAGCAAGCATGCCGGATGCTCAGATGGCTATTTGTGTAAAAACCATGCAGCGCACGTTTGTACACAAATATTGCCACTGCTAATCTAGTGTGTTGGTTCCGCCTTTTTGCGGCTCATAATTTTACCTGCGATGCTTTGCACAGTGCCTTTTAGTAAGCTGCGTTTGTTTTCAAGCCTTGGTAATGGGCGACTAAGCTCCATTGCTTTGTAACCAATACGCGCTGTAAAAATACCAGCACTGACCCCTTGCGCAGCTCGTCCCGAAAGCTTACCTAAAAGCTCAGCACTTAGTGCAGTTGCAGCAAGGTCAGATACAAGCTCTGCACTGCCTACAAACATTACTTGTTTTATCAGCATACGGTATAACTTTATGCGGCTCGCGTAACCAAAACCAATGCCGTAAATTTTACCAATTTGTTCTATTAACTTAGTGCCGCGCCAAAGCACAGCCATCATATCCACCAGCGCAAGTGGGCTTAGGGCAACTAGCAGTGCAGATTCAGTCGCAAAACGATTTATAAGCTTTTTAGCTTTGGTGTCCTGGGTTATTAATAAACTATTGGCGTACAGCGTCATTATTTCTTTGTCGCTGTGATGCATCGCTACTTGGTTTTTAAAGGTTTCAAAGTTATCAAGCTCCTGATGTTTATTGAGCTTTTCGAGCCAAGGTAATGCACCGCCTACTTGCTCGCTGTTTAAAAGCCTGTCGGCTTCAACTCGGTGCAGCTGGTTACGCTTTAAACTACGCAACATTCGGTACTCTCGCCACAATAAGCGCCCTATTAGCAGCACGCCACTTACAACTGCTGTTAAATAAACACTGCCTAAAATAATTGACTGCTCGAAAGCAAATAATAACGAATATGCAAACTCTAAAAGCACCAGTACTATAAAACTAAGAGCAAAAACACCTTTAAGCGTTTGCCACTTTGACTTTTTATAAACAGGTTCCAGATCTATTTCTGGCTCTAGTGCTTCATCTTCAAGTTCTTCGTAATCACTTTGTCCGTGGTGAATAATTTTTGCAGGTGCTAAAACGGGTTCGTTTTGCTCAATGCTTTGCGTATCTATACGACGCCCTGCTTGAAATGGTTGGTTTGACTCACTCATGTTAATTTGTCTCCTAGCAGGTACTGCATGACATGATCTAATCGAATATGTTTTAGTTGCTTATCGGGGCTCGGCATTGGAGAGAACGATAAAAACTCAAATCCCTGTGCTGGCCACTCATTTTTATTAAGCATCCGCGAGGGAGGTTGCGGCGGTAAATACGTAAGCCAATCAAGCTCGTGTAATGGTTTACCGTAAATGCAGTCAAGCGTTTGGCCTTTGTCGGTAATTTGCCGCGGCTGCGTTGCTGTAATTGACGACATGGCCATGGTTTCTATTTTTACACCATCAAACTTTAAATGATTACTTTGCTCATGCACGAGCGAATCAAGTAACAGTGCTAAATCTTTATGGTGTTTTGCACTTATGTGATCTGACTTATTAGCTGCAAATAATATTTTGTCTATGTTGGGCTTAAATAAGCGTTTAAAAAAGCCTGACTCACCATAGTTAAAGTGTGCGAGTAATTGGTTTATTACACTGCTTTGCTCTTGGAGTGTTTCGTGCCCTTCATTTAGCGCACTAAGTACATCTACAAGTACGATTTGGCGATCGAAGTGTCTAAAATGCTCATTATAAAATGGTTTTACAACTTCTTTTATATAGGCGTTAAAACGCTTAATTAAATGCGCTAAATTAGAACCCGCAACGACATCGTCACTGTTTATTTCACCCGATACCGGAAAAAACAATAACAATGGCGCGCCTTGTAAGTCTCCAGGCATAAGCATGCGCCCAGGTTGTAACATGGCAAGTTTGGTGTCTTTTTTAAGCCCTACTAACATGCTTTGATAAAGCTGAGCAATATGGGCAAGTGCGTTTTCATCAACGGGAGCGTTTAAGTCAAGTTGCTCAACGGCCATTAAAAAATCACTTGATGTGTTTACGCGCGAAGGCTGAATTAATAACGGATATTGCTGCTCGCACCACTGAGCATAGCTTTGCTCAAGCATAGGTAAATCAAGGAGCCATTCACCCGGGTAGTCAATAATATCTAAATAAAGCGTTGATTGCGGCGAAAAGTGGCCGCGCAGCCCTGCATTACTTTGATACTTTATTGCTAAGCGCAGAGTATTAATCCGCTCGGTAGATGCAGGCCATGTAGGCACCCCATCGCTTGGTAATAATGAATTTAGCGCGCGGGTATAATTAAACGTCGGGACTTTTAACGCCTCTTGCGGCACAACTTTAGTGGCCACATGGCGGTGCTCGCGCATTACATCAAAAAAAGGTAAGTTTTTATCGTCCGCTTGGGTTGTTAAGTGTTTAACAAGCGCGGTAATAAAGGCTGTTTTACCACTACCACTTAGGCCAGTTACGGCAAGCTTTACGTGTTGGTCTAAACTGCGATGAAGGGCTTTTTGTGCTTTGCCTTTAATACTTTTAAAGGTCTTTTTTGCAAATGATTGGCTCATAAAGTGTCTTGCACCTAATTTGCCGTAATTTATCACGCTGCAAATAAGGTGCTATGAAATCCTTTAAAGTTTGTTAATTTCACGGCTCACCGTAAACTCGCTTGAAGTTACATGGCGCTCCATATCTTGAAGGCGAGTATCTACACGCGTTAAACGCTCTTTTAAATCTTGCAATGCGCGGCGCGGTGGCTCGCCTTTTTGCCATACTTTAAATTTTACTTCTAGCGGATCGTCAGTTTTAGTTGAGCTATTAGTTTGCGCTGTTGCTGGCTCTTTTTTATCTAAAATGAACCAAGCTGCAATATACGCTACCACAAATAATGGGCCACCCGTTAGCAGTACCGCACTAACAAATATAATGCGAACTAACCATAACTCCATATTAAAGTAGTCACTTAATCCCGCACATACACCGGCTATTTTACCGCGTTGTGGGTCTCTTAATAATTCGCGTTTGGCACTCATACTTTACGTCTCCATTGTGGTGACTCTTGATCAAGTAATGCTTCAAGTGTTTCTAATCGATCCGCCATTTTTTCAGCCTTTTGTGCAAGCTCCAATAATTGGCGATGTTCGTGCTCACTTAAACCTTGGCTTACTTGTTTTTTGCTACGGTAGTGTAAAATTAACCACAGTGGCGCAACAAAAATCATAAACATGACAAATGGTACAATTATTACCTCTGAATCAAACATAACCCTCTCCTGACAATCCGTTTTGATGTTTTTAAGCTGGGGCACATGGGCCCCATATATTTTTATATGTAATTATTTATCAGCTAACTTCTTTTTAAGTTCGGCTAGCTCATCATCTATCTTTTCATTTTTTTGTAGGTTAGCAATTTCGTCCGCTAACGTCTTTTTACCTAAATCGTACGACTCAATTTGAGATTCTAGTCCATCAATTTTGGTTTCGTAACGTTCAAAGCGATTAAGTGCTTCTTCTACTTTTGAGCTATCAAGTGTCTTTTTCACTTCAAGGCGCGACTCAGCCGAACGTTGGCGAAGTATAATTGCCTTTTGACGAGATTTAGCATCTGCTAGCTTTTCTTGTAGCGTCGTGACTTCTTGCTGTAATTTCTCAATATGAGACTCTACATGTTCAAGCTCACTCGCTACTGAAGCAACGGCATCTGCCGACTTTTGCTTTTCAAGTAGGGCTGAACGCGCTAAATCGTCGCGGTCTTTACTTAAAGCCAGCTCGGCTTTATCTTGCCAATCACTTACTTGTGCTTTAAGTGTATCTAAGCGGCGTACGATTTCTTTTTTCTCAGCCAATGTTTTAGCCGATGTAGAACGTACTTCAACAAGCGTATCTTCCATTTCTTGAATAATCAGACGAACCATTTTTTCTGGGTCTTCTGCTTTATCTAAAATGGCGTTGATATTAGAATTAACAATATCTGCAAAACGTGAAAAAATTCCCATAACATTTACCTCTGTAATTAAAACTTAGTTAGTCTGGTATAACTAGTATCAATATGCTTGCCAACTTTTTAAAAGTTAAAATACACTTTATTTTCATTACGTTAAACTAAATATACAAATTTCTTTAGTTATCCCTAATTATGAAATACACTAACTGTTAGTAAAAATGACCAAGAGTTAGGAAATATGAGCCAATATCGCCAACAGGATAATTTACTCGGCCAATCAGATAGCTTTCTGTCTGTATTAGATCAGGTATCGCAACTGGCTAATTTAGATAAACCGGTACTTATTATTGGTGAACGCGGCACAGGTAAAGAGCTAATAGCAGCACGCTTACACTTTTTATCAAAACGCTGGGATCAAAACTACGTAAAGCTTAACTGTGCAGCGCTTAACGAAAACCTACTCGAAAGTGAATTATTTGGCCACGAAAGCGGTGCTTTTACGGGGGCAAGCAAACGCCACGAAGGTCGTTTTGAACGCGCCAACAGCGGCACACTGTTTTTAGATGAATTAGCTAATACCTCAGCTATGGTACAAGAAAAACTGCTGCGCGTTATAGAATACGGTGAGTTTGAACGTGTTGGCGGCAAACAAACTGTAAAAGTAGATACCCGCTTAGTGTGTGCGACAAACGAAGATCTTCCTTATTTGGCCGAGCAAGGTGAATTTAGAAGTGATTTACTCGATCGCCTTGCCTTTGATGTAATTACCCTGCCACCACTGCGCGAACGCCAAGACGATATTATGCTTCTTGCTGAGCAGTTTGCGATGAACATGGCGCGCGATTTAGAGTGGGAACTGTTTAGCGGTTTTACCCGAAGCGCAACAGAAACACTGCTTAGTTATGACTGGCCTGGTAATATTCGTGAACTTAAAAATGTGGTTGAACGCAGTTTGTATCGCCACGGTAGTGAACATATTCCCGTTCACCAGATTATTTTAGACCCATTCGATAGCCCATTCAGACCAAAAGCGCGTATTAAAGCACCTGTAGCGGCTCAAACTGTTAATGCAGAGCCTATTGTTGTTGCGCCGCCGATTACTCAAACAAGCAATGATTCAGCCGTTGATATTCAATTTCCGTGCAGCTTAAAAGAGCGTTCAAACGACTTTGAAATAAACATGATTAATAAAGCACTCGAACATAGCCAATTTAATCAAAAGAAAACTGCAGAAGTACTTGGTTTAACGTATCATCAACTACGTGGTTATCTTAAAAAATACAACTTGTTGGATCAACAATAGTCAGAGGTTATGCGGGTGCATAAATTATTACTTGTTTTGCTTACCACCACTTTAGTTGGTTGCCTTGATAGCAAAGAAGAAATCATAGAAGAAAAAAACCAAGGCTTAGTTTATTGCGCTGAAGCTAACCCTGTGTCGTTTAATCCGCAAGTCACGACCACCGGTTCAACTATTGATATAATTGCTAACCAATTATACGACCGCTTAATTAGCATTGACCCTGTTACGGCAGAGTTTCAAAGTGAGCTGGCGACCGATTGGAAAATTAGCAAAGATGGTAAATCGGTTACCTTTACCTTGCGTAAAGATGTAAAGTTTCATACAACGTCTTATTTTACCCCATCGCGGGACTTTAACGCCGACGACGTTATATTCAGCTTTAGCCGATTATTTGATGTATACAATCCATATCACTTTGTGGGTGATGCCAATTACCCGTATTTTCAAAGTGTAGGGATTGATCAACTCATTCGTAAAATTGTGCGCGTGTCTGACTACCAAGTGCGTTTTGAATTGTTTAATCCTGAGAGTAGCTTTTTGGCCAATATGGCTACCGACTTTGCTGTGGTGCTCTCAGAAGAATACGCCATGAAACTTAAGAAAAACAATCAAGAAAACTTATTTGATCAGTACCCAATCGGTACCGGTCCATATATTTATAAAGAGTATCGCCGAGATCACCTTGTGCGCTTTTACCGTAATCCACTGTATTGGAAGCATGACGTTGCACTTGAACAATTGGTTTACGATATAACCCCTAACGGCACTACGCGTATAGCAAAAATGCTAACTAAAGAGTGCGATGTAACGGCTCATCCAAGTAGTGCGCAATTGAGCATTTTAGCGCAACGTGATGATATAAACGTCGAAAAAGAAACGAACTTAAACGTAGGTTATTGGGCTTTTAATACAGAGCGTGCTCCATTTGACGACTTACGCGTACGCCAAGCTCTTGCGCATGCAATAGATGTAGATAAAATAATGCAGGCAGTTTATTACGGTAACGGTACTCGCGCACAATCTATTTTGCCGCCAACTTCTTGGGCATTTGAGCCACAAGAAGATATACCTACGTTTGATCCTGAACTTGCTAAAAAGTTACTTATTGAAGCAGGCTTACCTAATGGCTTTGATATGACGATATGGGCTATGCCTGTGAGTCGTATTTATAACCCTAACGCACGTAAAATGGCTGAGCTCATGCAAAGTGATTTACGCAAAGTAGGCGTTAATGTAAGTATTGTAGAATATGAATGGAATACGTTTATTCAGCGTATTGGCGAACATAGGCACGACAGCGTATTACTTGGTTGGGCCGCAGATACACCCGACCCTGATAACTTTTTTAGCCCGCTGCTGAGTTGCACTGCTACTTTTAGTGGCAAAAACCCAGCAAACTGGTGTGATCCCCAATTTGATTTATTGCTTACTAAAGCACTAGACACCACTGATTTAAACAAACGTAAAAAATACTACGAAGACGCACAAAGCTTAATTATTAAAGAGTTGCCGTTATTGCCTATTGCTCATGGCTTGCGCTTTCAAGCAAGTAGCGCTGATGTAGAAGGCATAACACTTGGCCCGTTTGGAGCTATTTCGCTTGCTAATGCGAGGAAGAAATAATGATCTTTGATTATATTTTACGTCGCCTTGGCTTGTTCTTTTTTATGATACTAATGCTCAGCGTATTTACGTTTTCACTGGCGTATTTATTTCCCGGTGATCCATTAAGTAATTTAAGTGGCATACCAAGTGGTAACTTTGCACAGCATAGTGAGCTTGAAGGCAAATATTTATACAACAGCAATTACTTTATGCAATACATTGCCTTTTTAGGGAGAATATTTCAAGGCGATTGGGGGCTTTCGTTTGCCTCTGGTAACAGCGTGTTTAGCCACATTATTGACTTACTACCGGCTACTTTAGAGCTAAGCGTATATGCATTAATTGTATCGGTTGTTATTGGTGTACCTACTGGCATTTTAGGATCCGGCTATCATAAACGCTGGCCCGACAAACTTATAAACTCTGTCACTATGGTAGGTTATTCAATGCCTGTGTTTTGGCTCGCATTGTTGTTAATAATGGTTTTTTCGTTAAAGCTTGGCTGGTTTCCCATGTCGGGCAGAATGGGCCTTCTTTACGAAATACCCGCCAGTACTGGGTTTATATTAATTGATATTGCTCTCGCTGGATTTCCATACAAAGGAATGGCCTTTGTTGATGCACTGCGCCATTTAACACTCCCTACTATTGTCCTGGCCATGTACCCAACCACGGTGTTAGTGCGCTTTACTCGCGAGTCTATGCTTAAAGTAATGGATCAAAACTTTATTAAAACAGCAAGGGCAAAAGGCCTTAACCGCCGTCAACTTATCATACACCATGCATTGCGTAATGCATTACTGCCGGTAATTAAACAAATAGGTTTGCAATTTAGTACGCTAATAACGCTTGCAATGATAACCGAAGTTATTTTTTCTTGGCCGGGTATTGGTCGATGGTTAATCGATAGTATTTACCAGCGAGACTTTCCTGCAATTCAAGGTGGTTTAATGGCAGTATCTCTATTTGTTATTGTAGCAACTATAACAGCTGAACTTACTTATACTTTATTCGATCCACTTTCGCGGAATCAGGCTCATGGCAAAGTTTAATTTATTTTCTGAAGAGTCGAATAAATCGCCACTTGCGCGATTTTGGCGAAAATTTAAAAATAACCACCCAGCTTTAGTTGGTTTATGGATATTTATGGCGTTTGCGTTGTTAGCCACCACTGCGCCATTTTTAGCCCCGTATGGTGTAAACCAACAGCATAGTGATGCACTACTCATACCACCATCATGGCGAGAAATGGGCGATGTACGCTTTATTTTAGGCACCGATGACTTAGGTCGCGATGTACTCTCACGTTTAATGAACGGTGCAACTTATACGTTTGGTCTTTCTGTCATAGCCGCCTTGTTAACTACTATTATTGGAGTTTTAGTAGGTACTTTTGCAGGTATCAGCCGTGGATTACGCTCAAGCTTCTTAAATCATTTACTTGATATAACGCTTTCCATCCCCTCTTTATTATTAGCAATAATAATAATTGCTATACTCGGTCCAGGTTTAATGAATACAGTTTGGGCAATTATTTTAGCCCTACTTCCACAATTTATTCACTCAATCAGAAATCTAATTGTTGCGGAATTAAATAAAGACTATATAACTGCCTTTAAGCTCGATGGGGCTTCTAATTGGCATATCATATCACGCGGCATATTCCCTAATATTTACGAACATATTGTGGTTATATTCACGATGGCGCTTTCTACAGCTATATTAGATATATCTGCATTAGGCTTTTTAAAGTTAGGCGCTCAGCCCCCTACTACAGAGTGGGGGGCAATTTTAGCCGAAAACCTTGGCTTAATTTATTTAGCACCTTGGACAGTCGCGTTACCAGGCGTACTGTTATTCTTAGCAGTACTATCAACGAACTTAGTAGGTGACGGGCTGCGACAGGTATTAAAAGAACGTAAGGCTGATTAAATGCAATTACTAGATGTTCGAAATCTGACTATCGAGCTGCGCACTTCTGAGACGGTAATTAGAGCCGTAGACAGGGTAAGTTTTAGCTTAAAAGAAGGCGAAGTGCATGCGCTTGTGGGCGAGTCTGGCTCTGGTAAAAGTTTGATCGCAAAGGCAATTATTGGTGTGTTAAATGAACGCTGGGATATAACAGCAGATCGCATTCATTGGCGCGGTCTAGACTTAATGCGGTTAACTCCTGAACAGCGCCGTAAAATAGTGAGCCAAGATATAGCGATGATCTATCAAGATCCTAGTCGTTGCCTTGACCCTACAGCCAAAATATTTGACCAGATTGCCGAAACTCTCCCTGAAGTAGTTCGCAAAGGCTTCTTTTTAAAGCGTAACCGCGAGAGAAAAGACCGGGTAAAAGCGCTTATACATAAAGTGGGCATTAAAAATCATGAAACAGTGCTTGATAGTTATCCACATGAACTTTCTGAAGGTGTATGCCAAAAAGTAATGATTGCTATGGCCATTGCTCGCACGCCTAAGCTATTAATAGCTGATGAACCAACTACAGCGCTTGAAAGTACCACCCGCGCGCAAGTTTTTAGATTACTAAAAAGCTTAAACCAACTTAAAAACATGTCTATCTTGATGATTTCTCATGAACTTGAAGAAATTGCCCATTGGTCTCATGGTATCCATGTTTTATATTGCGGCCAAATGGTAGAAGCAGGCCCTACTCATCAAATATTTAAGCAACCTCGTCACCCATACACTCAAGCTCTATTAAAAAGCCTACCTGATTATGAGCAAGGTTTAGCGCACAAAGAACCCTTTTACGCACTTAAAGGGACTATCCCTACTCTACAACACTTGCCTATTGGCTGCCGCCTCGGGCCTCGTTGCCCACAAGCACAAAAGGCTTGCGTAGTAACTCCCTCTCTAACTAAGAGCCACGGACATAGTTACGCTTGCCATTTCCCATTAATTAAGGAAATGAAATAATGCAACCACTGTTAAAAGTACAAGCATTATCCAAAACATTTAATGTACGGGCTGGACTTTTTTCACGGAAAAAATTTGACGTGCTTAAAAATATATCATTTTGTGTAGGAAAAGGTGAAAGTATTGCCATAATTGGTGAAACTGGGGCTGGTAAAAGTACATTAGCAAAACTACTTTCAGGGGCTGATAGTGCTGATAGCGGGCAAATTTTGCTCGAAAATAATATTATAGAAGACAATGGCGTACGTGATAATCAATGTCGCCATATTCGCATGATTTTTCAAGATTCATCCGCATCACTTAACCCAGGTTTAACCATTGGCGAAATGCTTGATGATTGCTTGCAATACAATACCGAGTTTAATAATACTGAACGTGATATAAAAATAGATGTAACGCTTTCTAAAGTCGGTTTGCTAATCGACCATAAGCATTACTATCCACACATGTTTAGTGTAGGGCAATTGCAGCGTGTAGCGTTTGCACGTGCATTAATATTAGATCCTAAGGTAATCGTGCTCGATGAAGCTGTTTCGTCTTTAGACCCTTCTATACGGGCGCAAATAGTAAATTTGTTACTTAAGCTGCAGCGCGACACAGGCCTTACGTATGTGATGATCACTCATCATTTAAGTTTAGTACGTCACATCAGTGATTTCGTGGTTGTGCTCGACAAAGGCGAAGTGGTTGAATACGGCCCTACTGGAGATGTATTTCAAAACCCTCAATCAAAAGTAACGCAGCGTTTATTGAGCTGCTAAACCAGATTATAAATATCTAATTTTTTTGTTAGGAAACCGCATTTAAATGGGTCTTCTTGTTAATTGTATTTAATTAACAAGAGACCTCATGCTTAAAAAAAAGTTATTACTTAGTCTTTCACCCTTACTCTTTCTATCGGCCTCAGCTATCGCTGATACACCAAACAAGATTAAAAATTGGGTTAGTGGAGTTGATCATTTAGGTTTAACCGTATCAAACTTAGACGCATCCAAAGCATTTTTTACTGATGTACTTGGCTTTAAAATGCTAGGAAATGACCCTACCTATCCCGCTTATTTTTTATCAAACAATAAAATAACCATTACATTATGGCGAGTGAAAGACGATACAAAACGAGTGGAGTTTAATCGATCTGAAAATGTAGGTTTACACCATTTAGCACTCAGCGTTGAAAGTATCAAAAAGTTAAGCGAACTACATGAGCACTTAAAAATACAAAATAATATTATTATAGAGTTTGCGCCCGAAAACTTAGGTAAAGGCCCAACCCAACATATGATGATAAGGGAGCCTAGCGGCAATAGGATTGAGTTTATTGCCAGAAGTAATTAATACCAATTTTATGCAAGACAATAAAAAGGCGCTCTAAAAGCGCCTTTCTTTATGAGCTAAAATTAATTACTCAACAGTTTGTGTAGCCGTTGGTAAGTTAAGCTCAGCATTGGCTTTAAGCGCTTCAATAAATACCATATAGTTTTTATTAGCTTGCGCCATAGTAATGCTTTGTTTTGCTTGAGGGTCAATGTTAGCTGCAACTTGCGCATCTGTTACCGACTTAAGCGCAACGATTGCTGCATCACCATTATTCAAATCTACAATATCAACTACCGCAGAATCTGTTGGGTGAGCCATTTTAAATGCTTGAGTCACAACAGCAGGTGAAACCGTGTAGCTTTGACGTGTTAACTGCGTTTCTTGGCGAATTGCTAAACCTTGCTCGTCAGCTACATCATTTAAGCTCTTACCTGCTTGCACTTCTGCAAATAAGCTACGCGCTTTTTCCTTAGCAAGCTCAGATGATTTTTCATTAATTAAACGCGCTTTAATTTCCTCGCTTACTTCGTCTAACGGCTTAGTAGCAGCAGGTTTATGTTCATTAATACGAACAACTATTGCATGCTCATCACCAAGCTCAATAACTTCAGAGTTTACTTTATCTTCAAGTAAATCAACTGATGTTAGAGCTGTTATAACGGCAGGGCTGTTTAACGGCTCTGGTAAAGCATTAAGAGCTAAAAGAGGTGTAGATTTAACTTCCACTTCAGCAACTTCTGCTGCATCGTCTAAGCGGTCTGAAATTTCAAATGCAAGTGCGCCCATTTCAGTTTGCTTTTCGTAGAATGCATCTATTTTTTCAGCTTGTTCTAATTCAGCACGTAAGTCAGCTTTAACATCGTCATACGCTTTAACTTGCTCAGGTTGAATGTCCGTAAGTTTAATTATGTGATAACCAAACTCAGAAGCAACAACATCAGAAATATCACCTTTGTTTTGAAGTGCGAAAGCCGCGTCCTCAAATGCAGGGTCCATTACATCACGTTCAATCCACTCAAGATCGCCGCCCATTTCACCACTAACGATATCGTCAGATGATGATTCTGCTAATTCAGCAAAATCTGCACCTTGCTCTAATTGCGCATGAAGTGCATTGGCCTTTTCTTTTGCAGCATCATCATCTTCACTGTTATCAATTAAGATGTGTGATACACGGCGCTTTTCTGGCTCAACATATTGTGCTTTATTTTGCTCGTAATACGCCTTAACGTCATCTTCTGTTACCGATTCAATATTAATATCTGATGCTTTAAGCTCAATGTAACTTACTGAAATAAGCTCTGGTGATAAAAATTGAGATGCGTTTAGATCGTAGTAATCAGATACTTCTTGATCTGCTACTGCAACGTTTGCGGCAAGTGTCTCTTTGTTTATAACTACATAATCAATATTGCGAGTTTGCTGCTGAAGAGCGATTGCACTTTTCAGCTCGCTCTCAAGGGCAAAGTCTGTACCAGCAACAGCTGATACTAACTGACTACGTGTCATGTCTTTACGCAAGTATTCACGAAAAGCATCTGGCTGAAAGTTCATTTGACGAATTACTTGTAGATAGCGGTCGTTATTGAATTTTTCGCCAATTTGAAAGTACGGTAGTTCTAAAATTGTTTTACGTACACTCTCGTCGCTTACGCGAAGGCCTAAATCAGCCGCTAGCTGTGATTGCAATTCTTGTTGTACTAAGCGGTCAACTACACCTTGACGTATTTGCGCCATATAATTTGGATCAGCTGCAATTTGTGTAAAGTATTCACCAAATTGTTGCTCTAAACGGCTACGTTCGTTTTGATAAGCACGGTTAAAATCGGTTTGACTAATTTTAATTCCATTTACTTCAGCAACGGGTTGTTCTGTGGTTTGACCTAAGTAACTACCGATCCCAGCTAAGGCAAAAGATAAAATCACCGCGCCTAAAATTATTTTGGCTACAGGCCCTTGCGAACCTTCTCTGATTTTCTCAAGCATTTGTTTATCTCTTTTTGATCAAGGTATTTTACCTTGTCACATGTAAAAAAAGCGTATCTTACCAGATACGCTTTTTCACTTGAAGTAACTGGCGGTAAAGTTACTTAATTCATCTGTTGTGGTGAATCAGTAACTTTACATTCGCCATAACTAATGTGTTTAAAACAGTGATTAGTTTACTGCGTCTTTAAGCGCTTTACCGGCTTTAAAAGCTGGAATATTAGCCGCAGCAATTTGAATTGTTTCACCAGTTTGTGGGTTACGGCCTGAACGTGCAGCACGCTCACGGACTGAGAAAGTACCAAAACCTACAAGTGCAACTGAGTCGCCATCCTTTAGCGCGCCAGACACAGAGCTGATGAATGAATCTAGTGCACGACCTGCAGCCGCTTTAGAAATGTCAGCGTCAGCTGCGATTTGATCGATTAATTGAGATTTATTCACAATATCATCCTCTTTCATTGTTATTATCAAGAGCGATGGTTTTTTAAACTAACATCACTTTTTTGAAAATTTTAGAGCAAACTATTAATGCTCACATGATTATATTTTTCTTAAGCCTAGGCCCCATAAGGGCTAGGCTTGAAAACCAGTGCTTAACTTATCATACCGTTTAGATTTGAAAAGCCCTAAAAAGCACTTTTTTTGGGTTTTTTATTGTTTTTTCGGTGTTTCGACTGAAAAACTCTCAACAGGGTGTACTAAAGCTAACTTTAATACTTCATCAATCCACGTAACAGGGTGAACATCAAGACCTGCCAGCACGTTGTCTGGGATCTCTTTTAAGTCACGTTCGTTAATTTTTGGAATGATGACTGTTTTAATTCCACCGCGGTGTGCAGCAAGTAGTTTCTCTTTTAAACCACCAATAGGCAGTACTTCACCACGCAGCGTAATCTCACCTGTCATTGCTACATCAGCTTTAACGGGGTTACCTGTTAAGCTCGATACTAAACCTGTTACCATCGCTGCACCGGCACTTGGACCATCTTTAGGTGTTGCGCCTTCAGGTACGTGTACGTGAATATCACGTTTTTCATAAAAGTCGCTATTAATACGAAAAGTATCTGCTCGATTACGCACAACCGTCATCGCAGCCTGAATCGACTCTTGCATTACATCGCCAAGAGAACCTGTATAACTTAACTTGCCTTTACCTGGCACTGCCGCACATTCAATTGTTAGCAAGTCGCCACCAACTTCTGTCCATGCTAAACCAGTTACTTGACCAATACGGTCGCCATCTTCAGCTTTACCATAGTCAAAGCGCTGCACACCTAAAAAGTCTTCTAGATTATCTTGATTGATAGTCACTATTTTAGTGTCTTTCTCAAGTAAGATATTTTTAACGGCTTTACGGCACAGTTTAGATATTTCACGTTCTAGATTACGTACACCCGCTTCACGCGTGTAATAACGAATAATGCCAATAATAGCGCTATCTTCTATTACTACCTCGTTGTCTTTTAAGCCATTACGTTTAACTTGCTTAGTAATAAGGTGCTCTTTTGCAATGTTTAGCTTTTCATCTTCGGTGTAACCCGATAAGCGAATAACTTCCATACGGTCCAATAATGGGCCTGGAATATTAAAGCTGTTTGATGTAGCTACAAACATAACGTCAGATAAATCGTAATCGACTTCGAGATAGTGATCAGCAAAATGACTATTTTGTTCCGGATCAAGCACCTCTAATAATGCTGATGCTGGGTCACCGCGCATGTCTGATGACATCTTATCAATTTCATCTAACAAGAATAATGGGTTTTTAACGCCCACTTTAGACATGTTTTGAATTAGCTTGCCTGGCATAGAACCAATGTAAGTACGACGATGGCCACGAATCTCGGCTTCATCACGTACGCCGCCAAGTGCCATACGAACATACTTACGACCAGTAGAACGCGCAATAGATTGCCCAAGAGATGTTTTACCAACACCTGGAGGACCCACTAAACATAGAATAGGCCCTTTGAGCTTATTAGTACGCTGTTGTACCGCGAGGTACTCTATAATACGTTCTTTTACTTTATCTAAGCCGTGGTGATCGCTATCAAGAATTTTTTGTGCGCCTGCTAAGTCTTTTTTCACTTTAGAGCGTTTTTTCCATGGCACATTAATTAATGTATCTATGTATGAACGCACTACAGTCGCTTCTGCAGACATTGGCGACATCATTTTAAGCTTATTGAGCTCTGTAGTTGCCTTTTCTTTAGCTTCATCAGGCATGCCAGAATCTTCAATACGTTTTTTAAGCGCTTCAAATTCATCAGGCACATCATCAAGCTCACCAAGTTCTTTTTGAATAGCTTTCATTTGCTCATTGAGGTAATACTCGCGCTGAGATTTTTCCATCTGCTTTTTAACACGGGTACGAATTTTCTTCTCAACTTGCAGTAAGTCTATTTCGCCTTCCATTAATGCCATTAAATATTCAAGACGTTCTGTGACACTTGAAATTTCGAGCACTTTTTGTTTTTCAGGTACTTTAAGCGGCATATGCGCGGCCATTGTGTCAGCAAGTCGTGCTGGCTCATCAATACCTGAAACAGAGGTTAATACTTCTGGTGGAATCTTTTTGTTTAGTTTTACATAGCCTTCAAACTGACTAATAGCGCTGCGAATAAATATATCTTGCTCTTGCTCGTCTACCGAATCAGATTCAATAAATTGGGCATTAGCAATAAAAAAGTCATCGTTATCTACAAATTCTTCAATTTGTGCGCGTTGTGTACCTTCAACTAAAACTTTAACTGTACCATCTGGTAATTTTAATAACTGAAGTACAGTGGCAATAGTACCGATACGATAAATATCATCTTGCTCTGGTTCATCTACAGTTGCATCTTTTTGTGCAACTAAGAAAATTTGTTTGTCTTTGTCCATTGCCGCTTCTAGGCATTTTATTGATTTTTCACGGCCAACAAAAAGCGGGATCACCATGTGCGGGTATACCACAACATCGCGCAGTGCAAGGACTGGGATTTCGACTCGGTCGGTTCTCTCAAGCGTCATTATAGTTTCTCTTCGCACTTCATTTATTTTAAAGATTACTCAAGTATATGGGGATAACCTAATTAAAGTTCAACAATTTTCCCTAACTCGATTAAATTAATTATAAAAAAAGGAGCCTAAGGCTCCTTTTCTATTCAAATAGCTTAAAAACTATTCTGATGAAGCTTTATCTTGTTTATTATTTTCATAAATCAAGATTGGGTCTGACTCACCTTTAATAACGGTTTCATCAATAACCACTTTGCTTACATTATCCATTGAAGGAAGTTCGTACATAGTATCGAGTAATACACCTTCAACAATTGAACGAAGACCACGTGCGCCTGTTTTACGCTCCATTGCTTTGTGAGCAATTGCAGCTAAAGCATCATCGCGAAACTCAAGTTCAACGTCTTCCATATCAAACAATACTGAAAATTGTTTAGTAATCGCGTTTTTAGGTTCACTCAATATTTGCACAAGCGCTGCTTCATCAAGTTCAGTTAGCGTAGCAACAACCGGCAAACGGCCTATAAACTCAGGAATTAAGCCGTATTTAACTAAATCTTCTGGCTCTACGTCTTTAAATGTATCACTTAAAGAACGGCTCGCCGCAGACTCTTTTACGTTAACGCCAAAACCAATACCGGTGTTCTTATGGCTACGTTGCTCAATTACTTTATCTAGGCCTGCAAATGCACCACCACAAATAAACAAGATTTTAGATGTATCTACTTGTAAAAACTCTTGCTGTGGATGTTTACGACCACCTTGCGGTGGAACAGAAGCAACAGTGCCTTCAATCAGTTTAAGTAGCGCCTGTTGAACGCCCTCGCCTGATACGTCACGCGTAATTGAAGGATTGTCTGATTTACGAGAAATCTTATCAATTTCATCGATGTAGACAATACCGCGCTGGGCTTTTTCAACATCGTAATCGCACTTTTGTAAAAGCTTTTGAATGATGTTTTCAACATCTTCACCTACATAACCTGCTTCAGTTAATGTAGTGGCATCGGCCATAGTAAACGGCACGTCAAGTAGGCGCGCTAATGTTTCTGCCAGTAATGTTTTACCACTACCAGTTGGGCCGATAAGCAAAATATTACTTTTACTTAATTCAATATCTTGCTTAGTCGATTGGTTACGTAGGCGTTTATAATGGTTATAAACGGCAACAGACAATACTTTTTTAGCATGATCTTGACCAATAACATAATCGTCTAAATGGTTACGAATTTCTTTTGGTACAGGTAGTTTGTCAGACGTATCATGCTTGGGAGCAATGTCTTTGATCTCTTCCCTGATAATATCGTTACACAACTCTACACATTCATCACAAACGTATACTGAAGGGCCTGCAATTAATTTACGCACTTCATGTTGGCTTTTGCCACAAAAAGAGCAGTATAACAATTTATTACTTTTGTCGCCGTCTGTAGGAGTGTCAGACATTCAGCTACCTCATTTTATTACGTTGGCCACCAAAACTGTTGGCGGCTATTTCAATACGCTTTAACTATACCAAAATTTATTGGTTTTCGCATAGTAACTCAAAGTGGTAAACAGGCAGTCCTGCTTACCAAACGCTTACTTTTTGTCGCGATTTGTAAACACAGAGTCTACTAAGCCGTAGTCTACAGCTTGCGAAGCACTCATGAAGTTATCACGATCTGTATCTTTAGAGATAATATCCAATGGTTGGCCTGTGTGATCAGCCATTAAGCGGTTAAGCTTATCTTTAATAGACAGAATTTCTTTAGCGTGTATTTCAAAGTCAGATGCTTGACCTTGGAAACCACCTAATGGTTGGTGAATCATCACACGTGAGTTTGGTAAGCAAAAACGCTTACCTTTAGCGCCGGCAGTAAGTAAAAAAGCCCCCATGCTTGCAGCTTGACCTACACATATTGTACTTACATCTGGTTTGATAAAGTTCATTGTGTCGTAAATAGCCATACCCGCAGTTACTGAACCACCTGGTGAGTTGATATATAAAAAGATATCTTTATCAGGGTTCTCTGATTCTAAAAATAGCATTTGCGCTAAAATTAGATTTGCCATGTTGTCTTCAACTTGACCTGTTAAAAAGATAATACGCTCTTTTAATAATCTCGAATAAATATCATACGAGCGTTCGCCTTTTGGTGTTTGTTCAACAACCATTGGGACCAATGCATTTAGGGGATCTGTAATACCAGTATTCATACTTATTTAATTCCTTATGCGCTTATACTTATCCTTATTATAAGGAAGCATAGTTATCGTTTTCCGCAAATTAAGAGCCAAAAACTAAAATGGCCCGGGCACGCTGTATAGACAGAGTAACACGAGCCATTTAATCGTTAGCGAGAGCTTAAGTCAATGACTTATTAAGCACCTTGCTGTGGATTCATGATGTCATCAAATGCTTTTTCAACGTCAGAAACTTTCGCTTTAGCTAAAATAGCTTCAACAGCTTGCTCTTCCATTGCTACATTACGCATTTGCTGCATAAGTTGATCATTACCTTTGTAGTATTCTACTACTTCAGTTGGATCTTCGTATGCAGACGCTACTGTTGCAATTAGTGCTTCAACTTTAGCATCATCAACTTTGATGTCGTTAACTTTGATCACTTCACCTAATAAAAGGCCTGTTTTAACGCGAGTTACGGCTTGCTCATGGAACAATTCAGCTGGAAGCTCAGGCATGTTTTTAGCATCGCCGCCAAAACGTTGAGCAGCTTGCTGACGTAGTGCATCAACTTCTTGATCAACAAGTGCTTTTGGAACTTCAATTTCGTTGTTTTCTAAAAGACCTTTAATTGCTTGGTCTTTCACGTTAGCTTTAACCGCTTGGTCAAGCTCACGTGTCATATTCTTTTTAACTTCTTCTTTAAGCGCGTCTACGCCGCCTTCGGTAACACCGAATTTAGTTGCAAACTCTTCGCTTAATTCAGGTAACTCTTGCGCTTCAACTTTTTTCACTGTGATAGTGAATTGAGCCGCTTTACCTTTAAGGTTTTCAGCGTGGTAGTCATCAGGGAAAGTTACATCAGCAACTACTTCTTCGCCTGCTTTTTTACCTACGATGTTATCTTCAAAACCTGGGATCATACGACCTTGGCCAAGTTCTAATGGGAAGTCTTCAGCTTTACCGCCTTCAAATACTTCACCGTCGATAGTACCTACGAAATCAACAGTTACACGGTCGTTTTCGCCAGCAGCTGTATCAACATCAGCCCAAGAAGCGTGTTGTTTACGAAGTGTTTCTAGCATGTTTGCTAAATCTTCGTCAGTTACTGTAACTGCTGGTTTTTCTACAGCAATTTTATCTAAACCTTGAACTTCAACTTCAGGGTAAACTTCAAACGTTGCTGAGAATTCTAAATCTTTACCTGCTTCAAGTGATTTAGGAGCGAATGTAGGCGCGCCAGCTGGGTTGATTTTTTCAGAAACGATTGCTTCAATGTAATTACGTTGCATTACTTCGCCAGCAACTTCTTGACGAACTGCAGGGCCAAAACGCTTGTTAATTACAGATACTGGAACTTTACCAGCACGGAAACCATCTATACGCTGTGTTTTTGACAGTTGTTGTAGGCGTTTTTTTACTTCGGTCTCAACGTTCTCTGAAGGAACGGTGATAGTTATACGGCGCTCAAGGCCTTGGGTCGTCTCAACAGAAACTTGCATGATTTACCTCAATATTCAATTTTGGCGACTGTTCGCCTTCCTTTACAAACAAAGTGTTCTGCATGAGTCTTGATAAAGTTTAAGCGGTTTTTCACACTTAAAAGCATCCGTCGCTACCATGAGACACCATTGCTGCTTTGCCCTTCGGGCACTATGTTAAACAATAGACGCGGCATTATAACCTAATAATCATGAGAGTCGAGTCTGGGGGGCAATTATTTAGCTTAGATTGACCCTGAATGCAATCAACCGAACAAAAAACAAACTAACCAATTTACTTAGATAAATAGATGCTAATAATTTTAATATATAATGGATTTTAATAAGATAGGAAAGATATAACTCTACTTTTCGTTATTTGACTCGAAAAGTGGTCGGCGATGCAGGATTTGAACCTGCGACCCCTTGGACCCAAACCAAGTGCGCTACCAAACTGCGCTAATCGCCGATAAATAACTTTTGAATACTTAAACTTTGAATTTAAGACCATTTATAAGAAAATGGTCGGCGATGCAGGATTTGAACCTGCGACCCCTTGGACCCAAACCAAGTGCGCTACCAAACTGCGCTAATCGCCGATATTCATGTAATTGGGGTGACTGATGGGGCTCGAACCCACGACAACCGGAATCACAATCCGGGGCTCTACCAACTGAGCTACAATCACCGCTAAATACATATTTTCAACATGGTGCGCCCAGAAGGATTCGAACCTTCGACCCACGCCTTAGAAGGGCGTTGCTCTATCCAGCTGAGCTATGGGCGCATCGAAAACTTCATAGCGTACAAATAAGCTTACTTTAAAAAGTGGTCGGCGATGCAGGATTTGAACCTGCGACCCCTTGGACCCAAACCAAGTGCGCTACCAAACTGCGCTAATCGCCGATGCTTACTATTGTTAACGAATGACCTCGTTGACAACGGGGTGCATAATAGTAATTTGACGGGGTTAGGTCAAACGTTTTTTTAATAAAACCAATCAACTGCTTATTTTTAGCTCATTCTGGTTAAATATTACAACGCAGGGCTAAAATTTAAACTCTTTTCATGGTTCTAATGCTTTATAGTTTAAAAGCAACTTGGCGCTTTAGTTCTTTTCTGCGAAAATAACAATTATATAAAAATGAATATATTGAAGAACATGTTTCTTTACTGCATTGTTACCCCTATTTTATGCATTCATTTTTTAGAGTATCAAAATCAAGTTAATCTAACCCCAATTAAAGGTCACCCATGACGGCAAACATCATTGATGGTAAAGCAATCGCAAAACAAGTACGTAATGCAGTAGCAGAGCGTGTATCAGAACGTGTTAAAAATGGTTTACGGGCGCCAGGACTTGCTGTGGTGCTTGTAGGACTAGATCCTGCTAGCCAAGTTTATGTTGGCTCAAAACGCAAAGCCTGTGAAGAAGTTGGTTTCGTTTCTAAATCGTTTGATTTACCTGTAGACACGACTGAGCAAGCACTTTTAGATTTAATTGATAAACTAAATACAGATAATGAAGTAGATGGCATCTTAGTACAGTTACCATTACCACAAGGGCTTGACGCTGAAAAAATTTTAGAACGCATCACGCCTCATAAAGATGTTGATGGCTTCCATCCTTATAATATTGGCCGTCTTGCACAACGAATGCCTGCACTTCGCCCGTGTACACCAAAAGGAATTATTACATTACTCGATTCAACGGGTGTTCGTTATAAAGGCATGCACGCTGTTGTTGTTGGTGCTTCTAATATTGTTGGTCGCCCAATGTCGTTAGAGCTTTTATTAGCAGGCTGCACAACTACAGTATGCCATAAGTTTACTCAAGACTTAGAAACACATGTTCGCCGAGCTGACTTATTAGTGGTAGCTGTAGGTAAACCTGAATTTATACCTGGGGATTGGGTAAAAGAAGGTGCAATCGTTATCGATGTTGGTATTAACCGTTTAGATACAGGGAAATTAGTCGGTGACGTACAGTATAGTGTAGCTGAGAAAAAAGCGGACTTTATTACACCAGTCCCTGGTGGCGTTGGCCCAATGACTGTTGCAAGCTTAATTGAAAATACATTAGAAGCGTGTGAAAAATACTATAGTTAATTATTAATCATACAAAAAACCGCACAATGTCTCGCTAGTGCGGTTTTTCTTCGTTAACTGCGTTTATTTACAAACTGCCGCTACAGCATTTGAAAAGTATTCAATATTTGACTGACTAACACCTGCAACATTTACACGGCTAGAGCCAACGATGTAAATACCATATTCTTTTTGTAGGCGAGCAATTTGCTCTTTATTAATACCTAAGAAAGAAAACATACCGTTTTGACGTTCAATAAATGAGAAGTCTTGTGCAATATCTTTAGTTGCTAAGCTTTCTTTAATTAAGCTACGCAAGCCATTTATGCGGCTACGCATCTCATCAAGCTCACAGTGCCATAATTGTGTAAGCTCTGTACTGCTTAAAATAGTATTAACAATATCGGCACCATGTGCTGGCGGCATTGAGTAAATACTACGTACAACGCTTAGCATTACAGAGTTTGAAATATCTGCTGTTGCGCTGTCTTTTGCAATTAATGAACAGGCACCAATACGCTCGCGGTATAAACCAAAGTTTTTAGAACATGAAGAACAAATAATTAGCTCTTCTACTGCATCGGCTAAGATACGTAAGCCACGTGCATCTTCTTCAAGTGAAGCGCCAAAGCCTTGGTATGCAATATCAACAAGTGGTGTAAAGCCAACTTCTTTTGCAAGTTCGGCAACTGTGTTCCACTGTGTTTCGTTTAAATCCATACCGCTTGGGTTATGACAACATGCATGTACTAAAACCACATCACCTTTAGGCACTTGCTTAAGTGTGTTGATCATTTCATCAAACAGTAAGTCTTTATTTTCGTAATCGTAATACGGGTATTCTTTTACTGTTAAGCCTGCAGCTTCAAACAAGCTAATATGGTTTGCCCATGTTGGGTTAGTTACCCATACTGTTGCATCGGCATTACAACGCTTAATAAATTCAGCTGCAACACGAAGCGCACCCGTACCACCTGGCGCTTGTGCGGTACGTACGCGATTGGCTAACAATGCTTGGTGTTCACCTAGTAATAACTGCTCCATCTTTTGGCAGTAATCTAAGTTACCCGCTAAACCAATGTAAGATTTGCTCATTTCGTTTTCAAGACGAAACGCTTCAGCTTTTTTAACCGCTTTAAGAACCGGTGTATTGCCTTGCTCATCTTTGTAGACACCTACACCTAAATCAATTTTATTAGGGTTTGTATCTTGTTTATAGGCCGCCATAAGGCCAAGAATAGGATCTGTAGGTAATGGTTTTAATACTGAGAACATTGGCTATCTCTTATCGTTATTTAGGGGTTAGCTGTTAAGCTAAGCTTAACATAAAAGCACATCATGTTGACTAGCGTTATTTACACTAGAAAGTGAGGAATTTTAATACAACATGCAATTAAAACGGCAAGCGTCTTTTCATCAAAAAAATCATTTTTAAAGGCTTCTGCATCTACAATACCAACACATTCATTTTGTGTATTAAATAAAGGTAAGCAGGTTTCTGATTTAACTTTAGGATCGCATGTGTAGTATTCACCACCTTGTGATAAGTATTTTTCAACGTTATTAATAATACGGCCCTCGTGAGATAGCGCAACCTGTACGTTATTACTACCAGCCGCAAATGCCTGCGTTAAAGGGAATAACGGACGACTAGGCGCACCATGATAAGCCAATTTTAATAGTTGCTTACCTTCACTAGTATTAGTTGATTGATAAATACCATACCAATCAACACTTGTTTGCTGCTCAATGTAGCTCACAATACTTTGTAAATTAGCTAGCTTGAACTGTGTTTGCTCATCATTTTTAATGTAGTCAGTTAATTTGAATGGCTCATCTTGTAAGTAACCAAATAAACTACATGCACCACCCTCGCCAAGCTCAGGTATTTGATACTCCCAACAAACATCAGGCAAAGTAGTGCTTGCTAAATGTAGGTCAAGCTTTTCAAGCTCTGTTGAAATCAAAGTTGGATTAGCACTAAGTTGTGCTTGTTTTAAGTAAGAAGAAATCATTTGGCCATCCATACATCTAGAGTTTCGGGAATAATAGCATGGATATTTTTACAGAGCTAGCTCAACTTGTAGCACATTTCAACTTGGTTACCACTGGCGTTATAGGTAACTTTTTCGGCTATTTCTTCTAATAAAGACACCCCTCTACCAAATTCATTATTAACCTTTGCCAGCTCATCGTGCTTACCACTGAACCCTCGGCCTGAATCGCAAATAATGAAATATAAACTGAGCGTGTCGGGGCAATAGCGCATATCAATAATAATCATGGCATCTGTAAGTTTAGCAAGGGCTGCCTCTCTCAACTCGTAATACCGAAAAAAGCCGTCTTCTTGTTTTTTAATTTCTGAGTTAAGTCCTAATACACCGTGATCAAGCGCATTGTTATAAGCCTCAGACAACAGTAAGAATATATTGGAACGATGGGTATTTAACCCCTCGACACTACTTAAAATATTAACAACGTCGTAGACGGGATCTGTTTTTTTTATTTGTTCAGAATTTAAACTCAAAGATAAATTAAAAGCTAAAGTAGAAAATGCTTCTCGCTCTTGTTCCTCTGGGACTAAGGGCAGGCAGTTTAGTAAAACAATACTTAAATCGTCTTGCTGTTTAGTACCATCAGCAAACTTAGTAACGTCAGCAACTATGTCTTCACTACTAATCATCGATTTACTTTTTAAGGTTTGTAAAAAACGCTCTTCCCCAAAAAAAGTATCTTCTTTGTTTGCTGTTTCTATAATACCGTCTGTTGCTAATACTAGGCGTGTATTACTATTTGTTTCAAAATGAATCACTTCATACTCAAATTCTTGTTCATCTAAAATTCCAAGCGCCATATGCTGCGATTCTAAAGTTCGTCTTACATTTCCGTCTTTATCTATAAGGTATGCATCTGGTAGACCGCCCATCCATGCAGAAATACTTTTACCTGATGCGCTAAGCTCTATAATGGTTGCAGCGCAAAACATATGTCCAGGTAATAAATTATACAACAAGGTATTTAACTCACTAGCAATATCGTTAATCGCCATACCCTTTTGTACCATAGTGTAAAAAACACGAGAAACTGGTAATGCACCAATAGCAGCGGCTAAACCGTGTCCAGTAAAGTCACCCAACATGCAATACAAATTACCGATTGGGCTTTGCGCTACTAAAAACATATCTCCATTAAACATAGATGCTGGCGATAAATTAAAATCTAAGTACTCTTTAAATTTACCCTGGTTTTCTAGTGAGTTATTGAAGATATGCTCAATTATTTCGTGTTCACGTTCAATTTGATTGTGATGATATTCAAGCAGCTTTTTTTGTTGATTTGATTTTTTGCTCAGTTCTCTGGTGCGAATATGTGCTTTAATTTTTGCTTGCAGAATAACTTTCTCAAATGGTTTATGAATAAAGTCATCACCACCTACTGTAAGGCAGCGCTCAAAGCTTGCTTGATCTTCTAAAGAGGTTATAAAAATAATCGGTAAATAAATTTCATTATATAACTGCTTTACTTTTTCAGCCGTTTCAAAACCATCCATTACAGGCATTAAAACATCGAGCAAAACAACGTCTATTTGATTTCTTTTAAGCACATTAAGCGCATCTAGCCCATTATAAGCCAATGATATTTTATAACCCTCTTGCTCAAGCATTTTACTTAGTAAAATGCGATTGAGCGCCTGATCATCCACGATTAACACATGTATCATTAACTAATATCAAACTTTTTATCAAAACGTGAAATTTGTAGAATTTTTCTAAGTTGTGGTTGACAGTTACTTATTTCGATTGCTTGTACTTGACCTTCGATTGTTTTTTTCATATTGAGTAGCATGCCTAACGCAGAGCTATCCATATAATCAGTTTCTCTTAAATCTATGATAACTTTTACGGTTTTTTCGTCCATCTGAGCATAAGCATGTCGAAAATTTTGCACTAAATTAAAGTCAAACTTTCCTTTAATCTGTATTGTTAAAGTCGTCCCATCTGCTGATTCAGTCTTCGTTAAGCTCATATTAAACTCCAAAAATATTTCCTTTGTGTTAAATATAACCTGTTAAAAATATTTAGCAAAAAGAAAAACACACCACAGCAAATTTGCTATCATTTACCTCTATGTTTAATTCATTTTTATCTATATAGGGTAAGATATGAGTGATAATCACTTAGTATATTCAACAAGTACTGGTCGGATTGACCAAGTAAAGCCAGAAAGAGAATTAGAAGCTAAACTTTTTAAAGATGGTTTTATTCGTATTGAGCGTCAAACAAAAGGCCGCAAAGGGAAAGGTGTGATGCTAATTATTGGTATCAACCCAAAAGATCACGATTTAAAGAAGCTGGCTAAAACAATTAAAGGTAAAATGGGCCAAGGTGGAGCTGTTAAAGAAAGCATAATAGAAGTGCAAGGCGATGACCGCGAAAAACTAAAAGTTATTTTAGAAAGTCTTAAATTTAAAGTAAAGATTGCGGGTGGTTAACCCGCAGTTTTATTAACTATTTATTATTTCACTATTAGAGTACTTGTTTAATCGCTCATATAGATTTGGTAAATCATGTTCTGGTATAGGAGGACTAAAATAATAACCTTGCACAATAAAGCAATTATTGTTTTGCAAAAACTGTATTTGCTCTCTCGTTTCTACACCTTCAGCTACAACGTCTAGCTTTAATTTTTGTGCCATCGCAATGATTGCAGCTGTAATTTCCATGTCATTTGTATCCTCTGGAATATCCTTTACAAACGAACGGTCAATTTTCAATATATCTACAGGAAATCGTTTCAAATAACTCAGTGATGAATAACCTGTACCAAAATCATCTATCGAAATTGATATGCCCAAAGCCTTAAGTTCATGAAGTTGAATAATGGCAGCTTCTACATTTCCCATTAACATACTTTCGGTTAACTCCAAATGAAGACGTTTTGCTGATATACCCGATTTAATTATCATTTTGCTAAGTGTAGATACTAAATTTGAATCTTTGAACTGACGAGCTGACAAGTTTATTGATATATTATTTTCACAACCTTGCTCTGTTAATCGTACTACAAATTCGCAGGACTCCTGAAGTACCCACTCACCGAGCTCAACGATTAGTCCTGTCGCCTCAGCAATAGGAATAAATTTGTCTGGAGGAATTAATCCTTCAGTTGGATGGTACCATCTCAATAATGCCTCAAATCCAACCACATGATTATTAAGACTATTAATTTGGGGCTGATAATGAATTACAAACTGTTTTTCTTTTAGCGCTACACGCAACTCACTCTCAATAAATAAGCGTTCATTAGCAGCCGCATTTAGCTCTTGGCTGTAAAAGTGAAATGTATTACGTCCTTTAGCCTTTGCCTCATACATTGCTAAGTCAGCATGCTTTAATAACTGATCCTCCTCAAGACTATCGCAAGGGGCCATTGTAATGCCAATACTTGCACTTACGATTACTTCATTATTTCCTAATTTAATTGGTGCATTAAGTGTCTTTTGGATTATATTTGCAACATCGCTTGCGTGCTCTTGACTTTCTATACCACTCAATAATACTGCAAACTCATCACCACCTAAACGCGCAATCGTATCTTCAGCTCTTAGACGCTTTTTAAGCCTGTTTGCTACTTCAATTAACAACTGATCGCCGGCATCATGCCCGAGGGTGTCATTAATGCGCTTAAATTCGTCTAAATCAAAGTAAAACAGTGCAAACGCATAATGTCCACGCTCTGCAAGAGCCATAGACTTCCGTAGTTGCATTCTAAAGAATGTTCTATTTGCTAAGCCCGTAAGAGTATCGAAGTAGGCAAGCTGCTCCATTTTGCGTTGGCTTTCTTTTATGAAAGAAATATCTTGTGCTGAGGCTACATAGCTAGTGATTTCTCCATCTAGTTCACGAATTGGTGAAACACTTAAAGATACCCAAATAGCCTGCTTATTATTTCCTTGAATAAGGGTATCACCGCGCCAATAATTGCGGCTTCGCAAATCTATATCTATATCTTCAATTAAAATAGCCATTTCTGACGCTATAATGCTTAATAAAGGTGCCCGATTAAAGTGACTATTCGGGTAACCTGTCATTTCTAACATTTTTGGATTTACATACTCAATAACAAAGTTTTCATCGGTTATAACAACCGCCGTACCGGAGAAGGCTACAGCTTTGGATAATCTATTTGCAGCTTTTTCTGCAATTTCTTTTTCTGTAATACGTTGATTAAGACCATTTATAAGTTTTCGAATTTCCACGGCCATATCTCTGAATGATCCATTCAATGCCCCAATTTCGTCTTTGTTTATTGGCGGAAATTCTATTTGTAGGTGACCTTTACCAAAGCTAGTAACTGCATAAACTAGAGTATGAAGTCTGCGCAGTACTAATTGATATAGAGCTTGATGTAATAAAAGAGCCACTAATATCGCATAAAGAACAAACAATCCGAAAAACTTTAGCTTTAAATCTCTTAAAGCAGATAACGTCGATGAGCGCTTCTTATAAACACCAATATACCAATCTAAATCATCAATTTTTCGAATGTTTATAATATGCTCTTCATCATCTTGTTCAAATGTATTGGAATATTCTGGTAAATGCATTTTTATTGCTGCATTAATAATTGATTGTAATTCATCATTAACAAAACTTTTTGTATCAAGAGCCTTGCCTTCATTCCCATAGCTTATTAATAAGTTGCTATTAATATCAGGATGAGCCAATAATTGCCCTTTACTATTAAATACTAATAAATGCTTTTCTTTATCTCCTACTGGTAAGTGAGATATTAGTGAACTCAAGGCTATATCATTGCCAGTTACACCCAATAGCTCATTATCTACATAAAGAGGCACTAGTAAGCTAATTACCCACTTATGCCATACTTTATCAAAATAGACTTTTGACCATTTTGGCTTTCGAATTAAGTCCATTCCCTCTTTTGAATAACTAAAACTGGAACCGCTCTTAAATTCATATCCGGCAGGAGTATTTAATGCCCAATTAGGTGGTGCTATTCGAATGAAGTTATCTTTTGTAATAAGGTAAAAATTAAAGAAATCATTTATTAACGTAGGTGCTATAATTCTCCACAGGGATTCTGAGTCATTAAATAGCTGTTTATAAAAGGGGGAATAATTTTCTTTTGGTAAATATGCTGCTGACAAACCATCTGCAGATGCACTTCGTATGCTTCCATCAGCATTAAAGCTTAACATGACTTTATTTTTAATCGTAATTGATGATTGTTTCGAAAAAAGCTGCTCCGCCACCACGCTATTGGCTTGCTGAGCAATATTTATTTTAGTTTTAATCCGCTCATTAAACTGCTTCACTAATAAATCAGTAGAACTTTTTAAAACATCATGCTCTTCGAAAACAAGTTGCTTCTCTTCTGATTTGAGCATCAAGGTAGCCGCACACACTCCTGCTATTAAACAAATAGCAGATATAAGCAATGAAAGTTTTACACTTAAAGAATTTAATCCAAAACGCGATGGGGGGCGTCTGTAAACCACAGGTCAACCTTAATTATTAATAATTGTTATTATTTGAACCAGTTAAAGAAATATATCAGATCCTCATACATATTTATAAATTATTTGTAAACTTTCTATAAAAATTACTCATACCTGCATAAATAACACTTAGGGATTATTTAGAATATTATCTTTGTTGACATTACTAACAACTCTCCATACATTAACCATATGTATATATTTATCTCTCGCACTTTTTTTTCGTTTTTTAGCTTCTTTATATAGAAGAGGCTTACCTGTTTGTGAGATAAAATCAATCGAATAGTAAAGCCTCCCAACCGGGAGGCTTTTTTGTTTTTGCTGTGTAATAACAGCTTACTTTTGGAATGAGGATACCAAAATGACAACTGATGTATTAAATGCCCTAAGATACGACATAAATGAAATAGACTCCGATTTACTCGTGTTATTAGCAAAACGCCGCCGTATCAGCCATGGTGTGGTTGAGTACAAAATTGCTAACAATAAGCCTATACGCGATGAAGCCCGCGAGCTCGCCCTATTGGAGAAGCTAATTGGTTACGGTAAATCACTAGGTTTAGATGCTTACTATGTAAATAATGTTTTTCAGACTATTTTAGAAGACTCTGTTTTACATCAACAAGCAATGCTACAAAAAAACCTCAACCCTGATGCACTAACAGAAACTCATCGCGTAACCTACTTAGGTGGTCAAGGTTCATACAGTCAGTTGGCATGCCATAAGTACTTTAGCCGCCGCCCCGGTAAACTTATCGAAATCGGTTGTACATCATTTGATGAGATCACAGGAAAAGTAGAAAACGGTCAAGCTGATTTTGGTTTGTTACCGATTGAAAACACCAGCTCGGGTAGTATTAATGAGGTGTTTGACTTATTGCAGCACGCACAAGTGTCTATTGTTGGAGAGGTAACTCACAGTGTAGAGCATTGCTTACTTGCAACTCCTGAAACGGAACTTAATCAACTGACAAAAATATTTGCCCACCCACAACCATTTGCCCAATGTAGCCGTTTTTTACAAGGCTTAGGTGACTTACAACATGAAACATGTGACTCAACATCAAGCGCACTACAATCAGCTCTGACTACATCAAATAGTGCTGCAATTGGCTCTGCACAAGCGGGGAAAAACGTAGGGCTTGAGGTTATTAAGGCAAACCTTGCCAATCAAAGCGAAAACCATAGTCGCTTTATTGTTGTTGCACGTAAGCCCCTACAAGTGTCTAACCAAATTCCAACTAAAACTAGCTTGATCATGTCGACAAAACAGCAAGCGGGCTCACTAGCCGATGCTTTAATGGTTTTTAAACAGCATCAAATTAACTTAGTAAAACTTGAATCACGCCCTACTCCAGGCAATCCGTGGGAAGAAGTGTTTTATGTTGATTTAGAGGCAAACTTAGATGATAGCCAAGTAAAAGATGCGTTAGAAGAACTTAAAGAATACACGCAATATGTACGCGTTCTAGGTTGCTATCAAAGCGAGACATTACAAGCAGTTAGCGTTAACACTTAGCCTCTCGTTTTATAACTAAAAAAGGGCCAGATTAGGCCCTTTTTTAGTTCATACAATCAAATTATAAACGTTAGTCGAGTACTTTAGCGTCATTCGCTTTATTTAATAAGCTTCGGCTTTGCGTTAAAAAATGTGCTGTAGAGTCTGAAAAATAAGATTTTGCATCAGCAAATGCATCTATAAGTGCAGTTTTATCACCCGCCTTTAACTTTTCAAGCGTTTCAGCGAAAGTATCTTGGTACTGTGCTAACAAGCTTTCTACATCATCAAACTGCGCTAACATAATATCTGAGTAAAGCTCCGGTGATTGCGCAAACAAACGTCCCACCATCATCAGCTCCAACTGGTATATAGGCGATGAGCAGCTGCGTAGTTCTTCTAGTGTATGGCTTTGCTTCGCTAAAAACTGCCCATAAACAAATGTTGTTAAATGGCGCATAACTTGAATAATTTGCATTGCTTCATCGTGCTTTTTAGCATCAAGTTCAACTAGCTGGCATCCCCATACTTGTAGTTGCTTTAATAATCCTTGAGCAGCTAAGTGATCTCGCCCCTCACATACAACAACTGTTTGTTTTACCCAGTGAGAAATATCAGGACCAAACATTGGATGTAAGCCAACTACCGGCCCACTATGCGCCGCTTTTAATGCTTTAATAGGTAATTGCTTCACTGAAGTTATATCTACAAGCAAGCAATCCTCATCAAGTTTAGGCAATTTAGCGACTACCGAATCTAGTGCATTAATAGGCACACTTACCATGACAAGTTTGGCACCTTTTAAAATACTTAGCGCCTCGTCTTGCTGATCTTTATCTAAAATTTTAACTTCGTAGCCAGAGCGAATAAACTGCCGCGCAAATAACTGTCCCATTGCGCCTTGGCCGCCCACAATAACAATAGGTGAAAGCTCTGGTGCAGCACAAGCAAGTTTTGCTTGCTGATTTTGATAAGCCTCACGCATCATGCGTCTTAGTATATCTTCAACTAGATCTGGGCTTACATTTTGCTTAATAGCTTCTTGTCGTCTTGCTGCTAGCAGTGCGGATTCACGCTCGGGGGCATGTAAGGGCGCACCAATTTGCTGTTTTACTTCGCCAATTTTTTGCGTAATGCTGTTACGTTTAGCTAGTAAAGCAACCAGCTGTGCGTCGCACTCGTCTATACCATCTCTTAACTGTGCTAAATCGCTAATGTCTGCCACGTTCATTTCACCTTAAAGCCAATATCGTAAATTTAATTTTACAAAAAAGTAAACTAATTAATACGATAAATACTAACAGGAACACTTAACTGAGAAAAGGCTAATACTAAAATTTTACTGCGGCTGGGGGTCTATAATGAAGGTGAACGCTGAAGATTATTCCAAAAACCAAAACGGGTTGCAGCCCGAAGGATGCAACCCGTTTTTTTGCGTTGATAAACAGCGCGTATTAGTTAAGTTTTTCTCTAATACGTGCAGATTTACCAGAACGCTCACGTAGATAGTAAAGCTTAGCACGACGAACTGCACCGCGACGCTTAACTGTTACGCTATCAATAAGAGGGCTATGCGTTTGGAATACACGCTCAACACCTTCACCGCTCGAAATTTTACGAACAGTAAATGCTGAGTGAAGACCACGATTACGCTTAGCGATTACAACACCTTCAAAGGCCTGTAGACGCTCTTTAGCACCTTCTTTTACTTTTACCTGTACAACCACTGTATCACCAGGGCCGAACGCAGGTACGTCTGTTTTAAGCTGCTCATCTTCAAGCGCTTTAATAATATTTTGGTTTACTTTTGCCATTATGTTTCTCACTTTCCTAGGTGTAACTGTCTTCTAGCCACAAGCTTTTTGGTACTCTTGCTGAAATTGTGCGAGTAATACCGCTTGCTCCTCAGTCAGAGCTAGGTTATGCAACAAGTCAGGACGTCGTAACCAAGTTCTACCTAATGACTGCTTAAGCCGCCATTTTGCTATCTCTTGGTGGTTTCCACTGAGTAATACAGAAGGAACCTGTTTGTCGTCCAATGTTTCTGGTCGTGTATAGTGCGGACAATCTAACAAGCCATCCGAAAATGAATCTTGTTCTGCTGACTGGTTATGACCTAATACACCTGGCACTAATCGCGCTACTGCGTCAATTAATGTCATGGCTGGTAGTTCACCACCACTCAAAATAAAATCACCAATTGACCATTCTTCGTCAACATATGATTCTATTATTCTCTCATCTATACCTTCATAGCGACCGGCAATCAAAATCAGTTTATTAGAGTTAGCGAGCTCGCTAGCGCCCTGCTGATCAAGTTTGCGCCCTTGTGGGGACATATAAATTACTTTAGCGCCATCACCAGCTGCCTGTTTGGCTTCGGTAATCGCTTTTTTTAATGGCTCAACCATCATTAGCATGCCTGGACCGCCCCCGTAAGGACGGTCATCTACGGTTCTATGTTTATCTAAAGCATAGTCACGTGGATTCCAGCAATTAAAATCAATTAAACCATTTTTAACTGCGCGACCGGTCACGCCTTGAACTGTAATAGCATCAAACATGTCAGGAAAAAGGCTTATCACCCCTACCCATAATGAACTAGTTTGTGTCATTAAAACCCAGGATCCCAGTCTACGGTAATTTCTCTTGCATCGTATTTAACTTCTTTAATAACTGTATCAGTTAAAAAAGGAATTAAACGCTCTGCCTGACCAAATGCATCTTTACTGTTTGCTTTCACAACAAGTACATCATTTGATCCTGTCTCCATAAGGTCATCAACCGTGCCTAAATTATAACCTTTATCAGTCACAACAGACATGCCAATGAGATCTCGCCAATAGAACTCGCCTTGCGGAAGTTCTGGTAATTGCGCTGCGTCCATTGAAATTTCAGCATGGGTATAAGCCATTGCTTCGTCTCGGTCGTTTATCTGCGCAAATTTAGCGATAAAGCCTTTGTTGTGGCGACGCCAGTCGACCACTTCTAAGGACTGCCATTTACCTTGCTGCCCTATCAACCACGGGCTGAAATCGAAGATCCCTACGGGATCATCAGTAAATGAATGTACCTTAAGCCAGCCCTTTATACCATATGGGGCACCGAGCTTTCCTACGACAATTATTGATGAGGTGTTCTCTTGACTCATGGTTACACTTACGCCTATTAAGCCGCTTTACGAGCGTCTTTTACTAACTTAGCTACACGATCTGAAAGACCTGCGCCTTGACCTACCCAGTGTTCAACACGTGGTAAATCTAAACGAAGTTTTTCTTCTTGACCTGAAGCAATTGGGTTAAAAAAGCCTACTTTCTCGATGAAGCGACCGTCACGCGAGAAACGGCTATCCGCAACCACAATTTGATAGAAAGGGCGTTTTTTAGCGCCACCACGTTGCAAACGAATAGTTACCATACCGTCCTCTATAAAGATTGACTGTTTTCATTAATAAGATTTACCCCCCAGAATGGGGAGCTGGGGAATTGTACGAGTTTTTAGCAACAATGCAAGCAAGAAGTGACTTTAAAAAGCAGTTTAGTAGGTTAAAGTGTGATCTAAGCAGGAAATTAAAGTTTGTTTACTCTCAAGCGCATAAATTATTCAACAATTAAGGAGCTCTTTACCCCTTAATTGTATACTTTTTCACGAATTCAAAATTAGTTAGACATCACTAATTAAAACTTAGGGCCACCGCCGCCCATCATTCCAGGTGGTAACATACCTTTCATACCGCGCATCATTTTTTGCATGCCGCCTTTACCTTTCATTTTTTTCATCATTTTTTGCATTTGCGTAAATTGTTTTAGCAACTTATTAATCTCTTGCACCTGAGTACCAGAGCCAGCCGCAATACGTTTTTTACGTGAGCCTTTAATGATTTCAGGGCGAGCACGCTCCTTTTTAGTCATTGAACTGATAATAGCTTCCATTTGAATAAATGTTTTATCACCCATCTGGCCTTTAACCGCATCTGGTAAGTTTGACATACCAGGCAGTTTATCCAGCATTGACATCATGCCACCCATATTTTTCATTTGCTTAAGTTGATCAGCAAAATCATCAAGGGTAAAGCCTGTTCCTTTAAATACTTTTTCAGCAACTTTGGCTGCTTGCTCCTTATCTACTTTCATCTCGACTTCTTCGATCAATGAAAGTACGTCACCCATTCCTAAAATACGTGACGCGATACGATCCGGGTGAAAAGGCTCAAGTGCGTCAGTGCGCTCACCTACACCCATGAATTTAATAGGTTTACCTGTGATGTGGCGAATAGACAAGGCAGCACCACCACGCGCATCACCATCAGTTTTTGTTAAAATCACACCAGTAAGTGGCAGGGCTTCATCAAATGCTTTTGCTGTATTAGCCGCATCTTGACCTGTCATTGCATCAACTACAAATAAGGTTTCAATCGGGTTAATCGCTTTATGAAGGTCTTTAATTTCATCCATCATGTCGTTATCAACATGCAAGCGACCTGCGGTATCAACAAGCACTACATCAATAAATTTCTTTTTAGCATGCGAAATTGCAGCAGTTGCAATCTCAACTGGCTTTTGCGAAATGTCACTTGGGAAAAAATCTACATCAACCTCAGTTGCAAGTGTTTCTAGCTGCTTAATCGCTGCAGGGCGGTAAACATCGGCACTTACTACAAGTACTGATTTCTTTTTTCGCTCTTTTAAAAATTTAGCAAGTTTAGCTACACTGGTGGTTTTACCCGCACCTTGTAAGCCGGCCATCATGACTACTGCTGGCGGTTGTGCATTTAGGCTTAGCTCTTCGTTAGCCTCACCCATCGCCTTCTCAAGTTCTTCACGTACTATTTTTATAAATACTTGGCCAGGGCTTAGGCTTTTAGTAACCTCAACACCCACAGCTCGTTCTTTAACTTGTTTTACAAACTCACGAACAACAGGCAGTGCCACATCGGCTTCTAAAAAAGCCATACGTACTTCGCGAAGAGTATCTTTTATGTTGTCTTCAGTCAGACGGCCGCGGCCACTGATATTTTTTAAGGTTTTACCTAATCGTTCTTGGAGATTCTCAAACATGTAACGGTTCCGATAAGACGTTTATATCAATCCATTTAGATTTACTGTTAATTTAATTTTTAAATTAACAAAGACTGATTTATTAAATTTTAATTAAAAGTAGTATACCGTAAATGGTGCTGGACAATACAGCCTTCAAGTGCAGCTTATTGAGTTTCTTTTTTTAAGGTCTATTCATTTGCTTTGCTATAAAATACAATGCATAAATAACAACAAGGATTATTTTGTCTCAAATTAAGTGGCCCAAGCACAATGCTGATTATTAGTTTAACTATTATTGCTAGTTTATTTTATGTGTTAGCAACGTCCCACGTGCTTTCACGCCTATTTCATAAACAAGGCCCTAGCCAAAAAGTAACGGTTATTTTAAGCACCGTCGCTATAGTGGCGCATATGCTACTGCTAGTTAACTCTGTGTTTAGGTCCGATGGACAAGATTTAAGTATTGTTAATGTTGCCTTATTAACATGCTGGGTGATTGTTGTTTCGGTAACCGCGGTGTCGTTAAAATTCCCAGCTACGTTGTTACTACCGGTTGTATATGGCTTTGGTGCACTTTTAACAATTGCCAGTTTGTTTATTCCGCATCATATTATGCTGCAAAGTATTAATGTTGAAATTGGTTTAGTGACACATATTTCATTATCGTTACTCGCTTACTGTATTTTGATTATTGCTACTTTATATGGTGTACAATTTTACTTTATTGATAAACGTCTTAAACGTAAAGATTTAGCAATTGTACACAGCCACCTTCCACCTTTAATGGTTGTAGAGCGCCAGCTTTATCAACTTCTTAATTTGGGCACTATCTTGCTTACATTTGCATTACTATCTGGGTTTGTATTTCTTGATGGTATGTTTGCTAAAGAGTTTATTCATAAAACCATTTTATCGTTAGTTGCATGGGCTATTTTTGCTGTTGTAGCACTTGGCCACATGAAAAAAGGCTGGCGTGGTAAACCCGTAGTTGTTACGATCATGGTCGCTGCATTTGTCCTCACACTTGCTTATTTTGGCAGCCGTTTCATACAAGAAGTAATACTAAATAAGTTTTAACTTGACTCTGCTTACTCACTCTAGCTTAATACGCATTGATTTATAAGAAAAGGATCCATCGTTGGACGACATATCGACAAGTACCCTATTTATCATTTTAGGTTTTCTGGTGCTTTTTTCTGCTTATTTTTCTGGTTCAGAAACCGGAATCATGTCAATCAATCGTATACGCCTGCGCCACCTCGCAAAAGAGGAGCATCGTGCAGCTAAACGAGTTAGTAAATTACTTAGCCGTCCAGATAGACTCATTGGTTTAATCTTAATCGGTAATAACCTTGTTAATATAGCTGCGGCACAGGTTGCTACTATTATAGGTATTCGCCTTTATGGCGATCTTGGTATTGCTATAGCTACAGGCGTATTAACTTTAGTTGTGCTCATATTTGCTGAAGTAACACCTAAGACCCTTGCCGCTCTTTACCCTGAAAAAGTTGCTTTCCCTAGCTCAATAATACTAAAAGGGTTACTCAAAATACTTTTCCCTTTTGTTGTTATTGTGAACTGGATGACAAATGGTATATTGCGATTATTTGGTATTAGTGCAGCGCAGATAGATCAGCACAGCATGAGTAAAGAAGAGCTGAAAACAGTGGTAAGTGAATCTGGAGCTCTATTACCAGCTCGCCACCAAAGTATGCTGACCTCAATTTTAGATTTAGAGCAGGTAACGGTTGAAGATATCATGATCCCACGAAATGAAATTGTGGCTATTGATATTAATGATGATTGGAAACTAATTAGCCGCCAGCTTACTCACGCCCAACATACACGAGTACTATTATATCGCGATAATATAGACGATGCCGTGGGCTTTATTCATTCACGAGATGCCCTTCGCCTACTTACTAAAGAACAATTTGATAAGCCTTCATTACTAAGGGCTGTACGCGAGATTTACTTTATACCTGAAGGAACATCGCTAAATACACAGCTTTTGAAATTCCAACAATCTAAAGAACGAATAGGCTTAGTGGTAGATGAATACGGTGATATTCAAGGTCTTGTTACTCTAGAAGACATCTTAGAAGAAGTAGTTGGCGATTTTACAACAACGCAAACCCGTACCCCAAGCGAAGAAATAACAACCCAAAGCGATGGTTCATACATTGTTGACGGTGGCGCAAACGTACGTGACTTAAACAAAGAAATGGGCTGGGATTTCCCTCTTGATGGCCCTAAAACCCTAAGTGGTCTAATTGTGGAGTATTTAGAAGATATCCCCGATGCCAACCTTAGTTTACGTATTGCAGGCTATCCCGTTGAGGTTCTTCAAGTTAAAGAAAATATGATTAAACAAGTAAAAATACAACCAAATAAACGGATAAAACAATAAATTAACTTTTTAGTACGCAAATATTTAGAGCTTATTTCTATATTGGATCACACTGATTCAATATAACTGTTATGTGTATGAATTAATTTTACCCGCGGACTAACTTAATCTTCATTAGAATCTCATTGATAATCTTCGAACTTTATACATATTAAAAAGATCATTGTGAGTTTTTTCTAATTTATAATAGTGGGAAAACTCTATTTCACTCATCGCTAACTCTTTTTCATTCGAAAGTAGCTCGGCCAGTTACGGCGTCGTATTACTGTGCCCAATAACAACTACACCCTTTAGTTTGAGTAACTCATTTTTAAATCACTTAGCCCACCTGCGTTATACACATTTATTTTGGTATTAAAATGTGGCTGCAAAGGTGCGGCTGTTTGCAACGTGCGTTTATAGTTGCTGCTAAAAAGATGTATATTTTGATGCTCTTTAAACAAAGCAACTAAATTATTTGCACGTGCCTTCCCTTCTTCTGAGAGCGCTGGGTTTTTACCCGTTAACTTTTCGCTATGACGAAACAAATATACTTCGTCAGGTGCGGCAAATACCAAACTACAATTAAATGACATGGCTAAAAAAGCGACTGCTAATATTATTTTATTCATATTTTTTTACCTCGCTTATACTCTAATAGCCTGTCGATAAATTCAGTCGTTAATTCATTTATTACGCCGGTTTCAGCATTAATGATTAAACTAAAACCAACATCTAAGTGTGGAAATACAACCACATCGCTTCTATATCCTTGCACCCAGCCACTATGATAATAAAGCGTTTCATCGGCGTAATTATAAACCCGCCAACCTAGCCCGTAATAAGCCTCATTAAGGTGTTTTTTCCACACTCTGCGATGCATTTCTTTTTTTGTATGTGTATAAGGACGTGTTTGCTTTGCGAGAGTATCCAATGACAAAACATCAGAGTATTGACCTAGCTGGGCTTTTAACCAAATGGCCATGTCACTTGCGCTGGCGTTTACACCCGCTGCAGGTCCCACTTTATAATAATTCTTTTTAAGCTCCGCGCTATACCAACGTTTTGTACCGCGCACGTGTGGTAATGCGTAATTTTCATCCTGAACCATAGATTCAAAACCTAAGCTGGCATCACTCATTTTTAAAGGCTCAAAAATAGCTTCTCGTAACCACTGTCCGTAACTTTTACTGCTGCTTTGCAATATTACATCACCTATGAGGCTAAACATTACGTTTTGATAGCCATAGCACTCACCTGGTTTACAAATAGGTTTAACGCTAAGTAACTTTTCGACAATTCCGGGGTAATCCATACGAGACTCAATTAAATTATCGTATGCATTAGGCACTAACCCGCTTGAATGGCTTAAAAGATGAAACACCTTTAAATCATCTTGATAAACAGTCCCTTTAAAATCAGTTATGTATTCGCTAACAGCTTTGTCTAATTCAAGTAAACCATCACTAGCTAATTTAGCTGATAACGAACCTGCAAATGTTTTAGAAACAGACGCAAGTCTAAACCGAGTATGATTATTAACTTTTTGTCCCTTTCGGATTTTAGTTACACCCATTGTGTGGATGTAGTCTGAGTTGTTTGTATTTACAATCGAAAGTGCAGCGCCTGGTATACCTTTACTTTTTAATTTTTTTTGCGCATAACGGCCGTACTTTTTTACAAATGCATCCCAATCAGGATCTGCTTTTGATGCAAAACTCACAGAGCTAAACAAAAAACACAAAGCAGGTAAGCTATACAATAAAGATTTAAGATACTTCATTTTTATAAAATTTATCTTTTTAACTACATCTATGTAGATAATATCATGAAGTTTTGTTTGGACTAACGTACAATACGACGATTATTTGGTTTTTAGTGAGTGTTTAGTACTTATGCGTTTTTTAGTTGTGTCACTTTTTATTATATTATCAACTGGTTGTACTCTTACAAAGCAGCCGGCCGAGCCACTGGCTATGCCATTAAAGCCAACATTAAAAAGTCAAACCTACCAGCTTGAGTACACCACAGAACACTCATCTCCAAAAGTTAAATCCGTTCAACTTCCTGCACATAAAGTAATTAGAAACCAAACAGTAAAAATTATTACCGATAAAGCAAGTGTAACCGATAAACTTTTATCACAAATTAGCCAAGCACTTAACGATAAACAGCTAAAAGTAACCACTAAAAATAACAGCGACTACACACTAACTATTCAGCAACTTGATTTAACTTTCACTGACGAAGTTAAGTACGTAATAAAGCAACCTGAGAACCCTTTTACATTATATTCAGATATTGCCCAGCAATACCCAACCCAGGAATGTGCTGTAATATTTGCACAAGTAAGTATGCGCCTCACACATAAAGCATCGGGTGATGTTGTTTGGTTTGCTAAATCTTCTATTGATAGTGCAAGCTTTCATCGTGAGCCACTAATTTATAGTCTCACCGAAGAGCAAAAAATAACTAATGAGCTTGAGGTTGCCGCTTTTGTCCATCAGCAAAACACTGATGAAGCTCGCATTGAAAGACTTGGAAAAGACATTCAAATTCCTCAGTACAAAATGTTGTCAAAATTATCTAGCCTTACCAAACTTAGCGGCCCATGTAACAGAACAGAAGTAAGCGCATTAACGCCTATGATGCAGTTTTACTTAAGTAGTATATTAATCGATAAAATTAAAGTTCAGTAAATTTTGCACTTACTACATTTTTTTACAGATTAAAGGAACGAATTAACAATATACTACGCTTAATAACAAATAATAATTAGGCTCCCTAGGGATGAGAAACACTTTGCTTAACCGTACTTTACTGAGCATAGCATTGCTTTTTTGCTTCATTTTTAGCACCACAAGTATGGCAAGTAACCGCTATTATGCAGACAATACGTTAGAGCCAACCCAAGGCTTTGCGTGGGATTGGAGTGCTGGTGCGGGCTTTTATATTGAAGATTCTTACCTTGTCGGCATTGAGTCTTATGATAAAGGCACTGAAATCGACTTAAGCCTTGCTGTTTCCTACGATAAATTTTACCTTGATTTCGATCACAATCAACTCAGTGGCGGCCTTGTAATAGGCTACAGCCTTATAGATAAATTTGATTGGGGCTTAGACATACTTGGCACAAACACTCAAGCCGGGTTTGACGAAAAAGGCCTCGGATTTTATAACCACGGAGTTATAAAAGAACTCCAAGGTATAAAAAAGCGTAATTACGACTTTGACGTTGGCCTTCGACTTTCTCGTCGATTTGAAAATTCTCAATTCTCTTTTGAATACCTTCATGATGTATCTGGTGCACACAATGGATGGGTTATAAACAGCTTCTTTAGTCACATTCTACCATGGCGAAATTGGGAGTTTAGATCCGGTGTTGGTGTAAGCGCCTACTCAGCTGACTTTACCAATTATTACTTTGGCATTGATAGCGATGAAGCCACCAGCCTTCGCCCGATTTATAGCAGCAATGCCAGTACTAGTATTATTTTTGAGTTCCATGCTGAGTATCCAATAAGCCAAGATTGGGTGTTTTTATCCGGCTGGCTTACCACATGGTTTTCAAAAGAAATTGACGACAGTCCAATTATTTCCCAAGGATATCAACACAAAGCCAAGGTAGGCCTACGTTATGTATTTTAGATGGTTCTGGGTATTACTGATCTTTTCCAGTACTTTTACTGTTAAAGCTCAGGAACCTCCTGAGGCACTCATAGCAGTTCCCGACACCTGCGTTGCATTGCGCGAAGGGCGAAATTGCTATGCTGACGTTACGCTAACGTGGGAGCAACCTCTCATTGGTAATTATTGCCTACGTGACGCCACCTCAAAGTACATAATGCAATGTTGGCTTAAACAACAAAGTGGTACTTTTAATTATGCTTTTGACTCACAGCAAAGTATTTCATTTGAACTATTTGATAGCAATACATCCAAAGTAATCAGCACCGCAGAAGTAAAACTACAATGGGTTTATCAAAACAGGCAAAAAAAACGCCGCTGGCGACTATTTTAATACCAATCACATTAGGGATGTTTTATGGATAACTACGGGACTATTTTACTTGTTGAAGACGATGCATCACTAGCGCAATGGGTGGCTGAATATTTAACAGAGCAAGGCTATACAACGCATGTTTGTCATCGTGGTGACGAGGTTGTTAGCCAGGTCAAAACGCTAAATCCAAATATTGTACTCCTAGATATTATGCTCCCGGGGCAAGATGGTATCAGCGTGTGTAGAGAGCTTCGTAGCTTTTATAATTTGCCTATTATAATGCTCACCGCACGCGATGAAGAGATGGATGAAGTTATTGGTTTAGAAGTTGGCGCAAGCGACTACATAATGAAACCAGTGCGTCCGCGTGCATTGCTAGCGCGCATAAAAGCAGCACTGCGTCAAAATAATGAGCCAAATAAGCCACAGGTTAGCCAAAGCGTTATCCAAGTTGGTGCGCTTAGTATTAATACCGAATCTAGAAATGTGACCCTTAACGAGCAAGATATAAATATATCAAGCGCCGAATATTTATTATTACACTACCTAGCAAGCAATGCAGGTCAAGTTGTATCACGCGATGCCGTATTTAAAGCAACCAAAGGCAGAGAATACGACGGACTTGATAGAAGTGTTGATGTACTTATTTCTGCACTTCGTAAAAAATTTAATGATGATCCACAAAACCCTGAAAAAATTAAAACCATTTGGGGCCGTGGATATTTACTTGTTTCTACCGCGTGGTAATAAAGCGATGAATAAATAAATGAAAAAGTTTTATATATCGCTTCTAGGCAGTGCACTTTTATCTATAGTGGTACTGGGCTGGCTTATTGATGCTTTTAGTCAACAAGCGCATACCCCACGGGATGAATTTAGTCAGCAAAGTAAAATGATCATGGGTTTTAATAAGCAGTTAGCTAACATACCTACATCTGAGCGCAGCGATTATGTAAAACAATTAGCCCGAGAGTTTGACGTTTTAATTGACTACAAGCCAAATGAGTCACTCGCCTTACCACCGTCTTTATTATTACAAATGCACACGCCAGGTGGGCTGATTTTAGAGGATCAGCAAGGCTTTTATATGCTTTATAGTAGCGACGTTTTAAATCCTTTTCACTTATCAATGCGTTTAGATAAAGTTTTTGATAGCGAGCAGCATAACGACATTATCTTAACCCTACTATTCTACGCAGGTTTGTGTGTATTTATGGGGTTTATTATCGCGCCCTTAGCTAAACGGCTGACTGTCTTGAATGAAGCCGCTAAAAAGTTTGCCTCTGGTAATGTTCAAGCCCGAATAAAGGTATCGCATTTTACCTATATAAAGGACGTAGAACTTACTTTTAACCGCATGGCTAGCCAAATAGAAAAACTTGTCGCCGAAAACAAACTAATGGCCTCAAGCTTGTCTCACGACATACGCACCCCTATCGCGTGCCTACGATTTGGTTTAGATGCGGCATTAGATAGCTATGATGAGCAAAAAATAAAACAGTACTTAACCCGTATGGAGAACGATTTAGATCATATGGAATCAATGCTTAGTAGCTATTTAGCATTTGCTACTTTAGAGCAAAACGCGAATAAACTGACCTATTCATCAACCAATATTAAACCATACCTTGAAGATATTTTAGTACAGCTGGCACCAAAGCTTGAATCGCAAGTGTTAAGTGTGCAACTAAACAGTAGCGACGAGTTAATAAGTGCCGATCTTCATTGGCTTGCTCGTGCCATTACAAACTTATTAACGAATGCCTCCGATTTTGCGAGTCAATATATTTACTTAAGTGCAAAATTACACGAGCAACAACTTATAATTACCGTAGAAGATGACGGCCCAGGTATCGCTCGAGAAAATTTTAGTAACGTATTTACCCCATTTTTTAGAGAAGAAGATCACCGTAATAGAGCCGATAAGAGTTATGGTCTTGGTTTAGCCATAGTTGCCAAAGTAGCTGATTGGCATCACGGTAGTGTTAAAGTCACTAAAAGCAATCAACTAGGTGGGGCTTGTTTTACTCTCACTATTGCTCAGCATTACAACCCGTAAAGCAATAGTTACAGACTGTAATTAACAATTATTAAACAAAATCAACCCGTTACTTTAAACGACTTAATAACAACAATTAAAATCGATGGTTATAACATACACTTTACTTATTAATTTGTGCTAGATCAGCAAATAAGCACTTTTTATTTATTTACATTTCCAGTAGATTGTCACCGCCGTCACACAATAGAGAAGTACAATAATATGAGCGCAGTTAGAGGCGAGTTTAGCTCTCGCTTTGGTTTTATTATGGCCGCCGCGGGTTCTGCCGTTGGTTTGGGCAATATTTGGGGATTCCCTACACAAACAGCAAGTAATGGCGGTGCTGCATTTTTAGTCGCATATTTAGTGCTTGCGTTCTTTTTAGCCTACCCCGCTTTAATGGCTGAACTTATGATTGGACGTCATGGCCAAGCAAACGCAGTGTCATCTCTTCAAAAAATATCTAATAAGCCATGGCAAAAACACTTTGCCTTTGCTGTTGGTTTTGGCGGTATTTTATGTGCAGGCTTCATTTTAAGCTTTTACGCCATTGTTGCCGGTTGGATGCTCAGCGCCACAGCCGAACCCATAGCCACTTTAGTTGGAGCCAACACAGCATCTACATGGCTAAGCGAGCAATCACTTACTCGAAATATTATATTCACCATGATCTTTATCGTTCTAACTGTCGCTATTATAAGTAGAGGCGTTGAAAACGGTATCGAGAAGTGGTCTAAGCGTTTAATGCCTGCACTTTTAGGAATTTTATTTGCACTTATTGCTTATGTAATGACGCAAGATGGTGCTATGGAAGGCTTAAAAGCCTATTTAGTCCCAGACTTTTCATCTATTTTTGACGCAAAACTATTAGTAAGTGCATTAGGGCAAGCTTTCTTCTCATTGTCGCTTGGCACTAGCGTAATGATTATTTACGGCTCGTACATTAGTAAAAAAGAAAACCTCGTTTCTTTAGGCGCGTATGTAACCCTTATTGATGTATTTATAGCCTTTGTTGCAGGCTTACTGATTATTCCGGCTATGTATGTAGCGCAAGCTCAAGGCGTTGAAATATTCTCGGCCACAACGGGTAAGCTACTCTCTGAAGATACATTAGTGTTTCAGGTACTCCCCGCTTTATTTGATGGAATGGGCGACGTAGGTCTATTTGTGGGTTTTTCATTTTTTGCGTTAATGAGTATTGCCGCTTTAACATCATCTATTTCAATGTTAGAGGCGCCAGTATCGTACACCGTAGAGTGCTTTGGGATGAAACGTGTTCAAGCAACGTGGTTAATTGGGGCGCTAACTGCTGTCGTTAGCATTACAATTGTATATAACCTTAGCAGCTTATTTGGCTTAGTAATCACTCTCACTACAAAAGTAGCTCAGCCTTTACTTGGCCTTATGTGTTGTATATTTGTAGGCTGGATTTGGTATAGAGGCTCATTACTAAAAGCAATTCAAGAGGGTAACCCTGAAGTTCACAATACATTGTTTTGGAAAATATGGCCTTGGTATACCAAGTTTGTATGTCCACTTGCTATTGGTATGGTGTTTTTACACTCACTGTTGAGTTAAATGATACCTTACTTAAAATAGTTTTAAATTAAAACAGCCCACATTAGTGGGCTTTTTTATAGTTACTTAAATTTGATTTATTGAGTGAGTTTTAAAATCATATCTTGATGAGGTATGCCATCTTCTAGATATTCGCTTTTGTAATCCTCAAAGCCAAAAGAGCGGTAAAAACCAAGTAAGTAGGTTTGTGCGCCAATATAAATATCTCGCTCAGGCCACAGCTCTTTACAGCATTCTATTGCTTTACTTACAAGTAGAGTGGCGTTGCCTTTGCCACGCGCGCTTTTACTTACCAGTACGCGTCCTATAGCGCTGTATTGCTCATTTTTTTCATAGCATCGCGCATAAGTGTCTAGCCGCCCATTGTCTAATGTATATAGATGCTGTGTATTTAAGGCTATATCTACATCATCAAGTTCAGGGTAAGGACACGCCTGCTCTACAACAAATACGTCCACACGTCCTCGCATAATAGTAAAAAGAGTATGCGTATCTAAAGCATTAAACTGCTCACGTTTAAATTGCATTTTAAATCCTATAAACAATAAACCCAGCCTAGGCCGGGTTTAATAAAATTATTCACTTGTTAGTTTATATCAAGCAAATAAACGCTCTAGTTGGTCGCACAATTGCGATACATTCACGTGGTCATGTTCTATCGTTAAGTCTACATAACCATCGCCTCTAAAGGCTCTGTCTAGCTCTATAAGCACATGTGTTTTATGTGCCTCTGGTACAAATGACAACTCAATCTCTTGAATACCAAATAAACTACGGTTATTTGGTTTATATTCAAGCTCCTGATAACAGCCCGATAGCGATTGAAATGTAGAAGCGCGCAAATGACCCTTTTCAACATCCGCTTTCATTAAGTTAAAACCTAGCTTTTCCATTGCTAGCATACATGTTTTAACTGCTTCATTAGGATAAATGTGTAAATGGTCTTTATCGCTCGGATCAAGCGCTAAATCAATATCTAAACCTGTTTCAAGCCACACATGAGATTGATTGTAACCTGCATTAATCTCTGTAATAGGTGTTTCAGAATGAAGGCGTGCTTCAAAAGGGATACTTTTAACTTCGCCCGGCTCAATTGTACCTATATCTGTAATTCGCCATTGGTCAATCACATGATTGGTAAAATAATCGCCATCATCACCTGCCACTTTAACACGGGTCATAAGTAATAAATCTAAGCCTTCAATATCTTGGCTAACATCACCCCCGGTAATGACTATTTGTGCGTTAAAAAGCTGACCAGGTTGTAGGTGTTCAGTCTCTAAAACAGTATCTACTTTTGCAGCACCAATACCTACCGACGCTAAAATCTTTTTAAACATATATTTCTCCTTAAGCTGAGCGGTTCTATTATTTGCTCTGGCTTAAACTTCTTCGTTATCGCATCTTAACCATATTTAAAAGCCAATGTCAGTGAAAAAATGTTATTTACATACTATTTACGATTAAATGTATGTTTGATGCGTGTTTTTTATACACATATAGGCAAGTATTTGATTAGACGCGTTCATTTTTAGGCCTATTTTTATTTTCAATGGTATAAATTTTTCGTTACACTGCAACCCCAAATGAAGTGATATTAAGAATTATGGAACTAATCTATTTTGCCGCCGCGTTTGTGTGTGGTTTTGCTGTTTATCAGTTAAAGCTGCCTCCTCTTATTGGATTTTTATTAGCAGGTTTTGCTTTAAATTTATCGGGTTATAAAAGTACAGAGTTGCTCGATACAATAGCTGCACTTGGCGTAACCCTTCTTCTTTTTAGTATTGGTTTAAAGCTAAAGGTAAACAGTTTAATTAAACCCCAAGTGTGGGCGCCTGCAACATTGCATATTATTTTTAGCAGTGCGCTTTTTAGTGGCTTTATGTTATTGCTTGGTGCTCTCGCCATTCCACTATTCATTGATTTAAGTTGGCAAAGTGCCTTACTGGTTGGGTTTGCGCTTAGTTTTTCAAGTACTGTATTTGCAGTGAAAGTGCTTGAAGAACGCGGAGAAATGGCAAGCCTACACGGTAAAGTAGCCATTGGTATACTAGTCATGCAAGATATCTTTGCAGTTATCTTTTTAGCGATTAGTACAGGTAAAATTCCAAATATATGGGCAATTGCATTAATAATTGCTCTGCCTTTATTACGACCTGTCATGTATGGCGTATTAAATCGCTCTAAACATGGTGAACTATTACCATTATTTGGTTTTTTCTTTGCTTTAGTTGCTGGTTATCATGCATTTGAATTTGCAGGATTAAAAGGCGATCTAGGCGCACTCATAATTGGGATGATGTTTGCACCACATAAAAAAGCAGGAGAACTATCAAAATCTCTGCTTAATTTAAAAGACATATTATTAGTCGGTTTTTTCTTAAGTATTGGCTTGAGCGCAGAGCTAACCACTAGCTCATTAATCGTTGCCATTATACTTGTTTTAGTTTTACCTATTAAAATAGCGCTTTATTACGTATTCACAAATGTATTCAAACTACGCGCGCGTACATCATTACTTACCGCCTTTAGTTTATCTAACTACAGTGAATTTGGGTTAATTGTATGTGCAGTAGCAGCTAGCACAGGCATGATCACTTCTGAGTGGCTGGCCGTAATGGCAATTGCTGTTTCTATCACCTTTGTAATTGCCTCGCCGTTAAATAAACGCTCAAACGAGCTATACGTAAAAATAGAGCACTGGCTATTAAAGTTTGAAAGCAAAACTCGTCTAGCTGAAGAACTACCCGTTAACCTAAACAATACTAAAATAGTCATTTTTGGGATGGGGCGCATTGGTACTGGTGCTTATGAAACTATTAACGCGACTCACCCAAATGTTGTTGCAGGTATAGATATAAAACCTGAGGTGGTAGATAAGCACGTTAACAGAGGTCGCAACGTCTTAATTGCTGATGCAACAGATCCTGACTTTTGGCAACGAGTAAATCATTCGCAAGTAGAAATGGTCATGCTTGCGATGCCAAAGCATATGCAAAATATTTTTGCGCTAGAGCAACTACAAGCCTCTGGTTATAAAGGCCAAGTAACAGCTATTGCAAACTATCCTGATCAACAAAAAGAGTTAGAAGAAATGGGTGTTCATTCTACTTATAACTTTTATCTAGAAGCCGGTAGTGGTTTTGCAGAACACGTTAAACAAGAGCTATTTAACGAATAATCACTTTTTATAACGTCTATAAATAATAAAGCCTTAAATTATTAAGGCTTTATTATTTTATAAATGAAAAGCAATTCTATTTACATTCCTTTACAAGCCTCTTCACCACAAGCATAAAAAACAGGTAGACTATCCATGTTAGTTAAATAAAAAACCATGTTCTAATAATAACTTAATTAGATCCCAGCTAATTAAAGTTCAACTAGGTTTATATTAATTAACAAAAAATTATTAAATCAGAGGGCCTACTCCCTCGTAAAATAGGCTGTTTCTTGCCCGTCACAGCCTATTTTATATTTCTAAAATCCCTTACACTTACGCAAAATTTAAAACCTAAGTAACTCTTATGGATCCAAAACTATTAAAAATAGCTGTAAATACAACGATGCCTTTTGGGAAATATGCTGGTCGCCCTTTATTACTGCTACCAGAACCTTATTTGGTGTGGTTCAAACAGCAGGGATTTCCTGACTCAAAACTAGGGAGCCAACTAGCAATGATGTATGAGGTTAAACTAAATGGCCTTGAGCAAATGTTAATGCCATTACTTGAAAAAATAAAAAATAGTTGAGAACTTTTTTAAGCACCTGCGGTCTATTATATTGCTACTTGTTGATTTTGGTTTTGAACCACAAAAAAAGCGCCCTTAGGCGCTTTTTTTATGTCTTAAATTTGAGAGGTAAATATACAATAAATTTAGCACCACCTAAGCTTGAGCTTTCTACTTTACACTCTCCTTGATGCCACGACACAATTTTAGCAACTATAGCGAGCCCTAAACCAAAGCCACCAGTGTCCTTGCCTCTACTTTTATCTAATCGAGTAAAAGGTTTAAATACGTTTTCTCGCTCACTGAGTTCAATTCCTTCACCATCATCTTCGACAGTCAATATGATGTGAGTTGCCTTTTGTAGCAATGAAATTTTGACTTGTTGATGAGTGTATTTGAGCGCATTACCAATTAAATTTTGAAATACTCGCGCCATAAAGTGGCTATCACAGTAGTAATTTAAATGCTCCTGGAGATTTATAGAGAGTGTTGTTCTAGCCTCAAAATTTAGCTTTTCAACAGTAGTTTTTACCAGCCCAGCTAAATCGCAGTTTATTGGCTGTAAACTTGGTTGTTGAGAGTCTAATCGCGCGTATTCAAGCATTTCAGAGACAAGTGACTCAAGTTCACTAATATCTGTTTGCATATTGGTTAAGTATTTTTCGCCTTTTTCATTAAGCATTTGCTCTTGTACCATTACAATAGCAAATTTTAAACGTGCTAATGGCGTTCTAAATTCATGTGATACCGATGAGGTAAGCTCTTGCTGTGCACTAAGCAAAAACTCAATACGTTGCTGCATTACATTTAATGTATCAGTTATAGGTAAAAAGAAAGACTTAGAAGAATCGTTTAGTTGAAAGTCTTGCAAACCCTCTACCGCTTCACATGCTTTACGTAGCTTTGCAAAGTCACGCCAGAGTAAAAAGCTCCACAGCCCAACAGGTATACCTATAATAATAAGTAGTAATAAATACGGCCAAACAGAAGATGATTCCTGCGTTAATACACCTACCGGTCCGACTTGAAGTAATGAATCATTACCAAGATCTACATACCAAACAATACGTTGTTGCTTATCATACAAGTATAAGTAGTGGTTTTGGTTTAGCTGCGATTGTTGTTTTTGAGGGAGTATTAAATCACGTCGTTCAATCACCTTACTTTCAAAGTTATGCTTTAGCTTTTTAAGACCATTTGGGGTTTGTGAAAGCAACCAAAGTGATTGCCCAAACTCATCGTCTAAGAAGACCTGCTGCTGCGACTCTTCATAGGGCCACAGCTGATCAATAACACCACTTACAGCAAATAGTGAAACAATGATATATAAGTATAAGCTGGTAAACAGTTTTCCCATTACAGCCGATTAACCTTAAATAGTTCTAGAGTTCCCACGCATCAGAAACAAATAAATAACCTTGTCCCCATACAGTTTTTATACGATACGGCTTATCACTATTATCGCCTAATTTTTTACGAATTCGTGATACGCGTACATCCACAGTTCTATCAAGTCCGTCGTATTGACGGCCAATCATATGTTGGTGCACATGCTCTCTGCTTAGTACTTCACCCGCATTTGATGCTAATAGCCATAGTAACTCAAACTCGTGCGAAGTTAATACAATCTCTGAATTACTTAGTTTTACAATACGGCTTGTTTTATCGATGACTAAATCACCAAACTGCAGTTCTTCACTAGATTTTACTATTGGTTGCCCACGTCGGAGTAATGCATTGATCCGCGCTAATAATACACGTGGCTCTGCTGGTTTAATTACATAATCATCAGCACCAAGCTCTAAACCAAGTACTTGGTCGAAGTCCTCACCTTTAGCAGTCAACATTAAAATTGGTAGAGTAAATTTATCTCTCACTTGGCGGCAAACGCTAAAGCCGTCTTTACCTGGCAGCATAACGTCTAAAATCATCAAATCGGGGGTATTATTTTCTAGGTAATTAAACACTTCGTCACCACGCTCTAACACTTCTACTTCAAGGCCATTATGTTCAAGGTAATCTTTTGTTAGTTGTTGTAAAGCGAGATCATCTTCAACAAGTAAAATTTTTGGCATGAGTTGCTCCTAAATTAAAAAAAACTCCACGGAGAGCGAAGCCTACGCCTATTTTTTTTAGCATGGGCGCTTTGTACTTCAACTTGTGTTTTTGCTATTAACACACCCGTATGAGGATTGATTAAGGAGTATATGGTCTCCACCTGAACACGCGCTTTATAATTGAATTGCCCTGAACGTTGTTGCTTCCAGCATTGAAGCAGTTGTGCTTGTTGATACAAACAGGCATCACTATACGCGTTTAATTGCCAATTAAACTGTAAATCAAGATCGCAAAAATCCTGCTGTTCAGAAACGACGCAGACTTTTGGAGAAACGCTAAAAAAAGGGGGTTTCGCCACACTAAAACCACTAAAAAAAGTGGTAATAAAGACAACCAATATTGAATACTTCATATTAAAAAGTACGATCGAATCCTATAAATGCAGTCATTGAATAAGTACGTTCAAAGAGCGGACTGCCATCCATAGGCGAATAGTCGTAATATGCTACATGAAAACGAAGAGAGTCAGCCTTACTCAGTGGCCAACGGGCGTCGATTTTAGCATAAGGCTGCCAACTACTACCAACGCCTATTTTACCAAATTGAGTTTCGCCCTCTTTAAGTCCATAAAAATAACTATTTAGTTCCGCAGATTTATAGTTTATTCCAAGTGTTGGCTTTATTTTGAGCTTTCCAAGCACAGTATGATATTGCCACTGCAATGCACCGCGTACACCTCGATAAACATCGGTTATATCATGCAGAGCCTGGACTGAAAAAACATGGTCTTCATTTACATAGTGATATGCAATACCCGCATCCAAGGCAATTTGCCGTTTATGTAAATTATCAATATCAGCATAGCGAGAAGACAAAGCTTCATTTTGCATTACAAACTGATTACCAAGTTCACTAGTTTGCAATGTAAATACATTTTTAGGGTGCCAGTCTATAAAAAAGCGAGATTCGGAGTTAAGTTCACTAACTAGATTAAAATGATGCTTCGGGGATTGTGAAAATGAATAGCCAAGGCGGCCATTATCAAAAAACCACTGCTCTGCATAAAACGCAATTTGTGGAATAAGCACAAGCGGAATATTATCCCCACCATGTAAAGGGTTAGTTATAACTCCAGCCCCAACGCTTAAACTCAAATGCAGACGATCTGTTGTTATATCTTGCTCTGTATAATCGTCAGCATGCTTGCTTGCCTGTGTTGCCTGCACCGAAAGGCAAACAAACATAGCGCTAAAACATAGAGCTGTTAATAAGGTGAAGGAATACCGCATCAGCGTACATCAAAGTATTTAAGTAAGTCCCCCATACTAGCAAGGTCCTTTTGAACTAGCTCTAGCTAGTTACAATTATTAACAATTCACATACAAAAATGTTAACTTTGATGTTTTAGGTGCTTTTTATAAAGCACAACGCTACAAATCGAGTTTTTTTGAAGTTAACCACTGCTGCTTTATTTTCACTTCGCTACTTCCTTAGCAAAATCGAGACTGGGTTCACTCGCCCCTAGTACTTACTAAATGTCAGGGGCTATTTCTATACGGTTTCTGCCATGTGTTTTGGCAATATGCAAAGCTCTATCCGCACGCTCAACTAAAACTAAGCTATTGGTAAATGGGCGTAAAATTGCTAAACCAAAACTTGCTGAGATAGCACGTGTAGCTGTTACATCATGCTTTTTTCGGATCGCTAATTTTGCTATCGCTAAACGTATACAATCTGAAAATGTTAATATGTCATTAATACTGTCAAAATAAGCTGTTATACAAAACTCTCCGCCACCATACCTATATACATTTTCAGCCTTAGTTGTATTTTCTTTTACTTTTTTAGCAACCAACTTAAGTACTTCGTCCCCCTTTTGGTAGCCAAAATCGTCATTGAAGCGTTTAAAATGATCTATATCAAACATAATAAGTACTGCCTGTGAGTGTTCATTTACCTTCTCTGAGTATTCATGACAAAACTTTTTAATATCTTTGTCAAATTTAGCTCTACTATAAAAGCCTGTTAGAGAGTCAGTGTCAGCCACTTCGTTTGGAATATTAAGAGTTCTTTTTAAGTCTTTTATTTCATTATATGCAATAGCAAGCTTTGTTTGAAATTCTCGAGCGGAGTCTTGCATTATAATAGACTCATCAGTTAAGCGTTCAACGCAACTTAATATTTCATCATATGAGTTTGCATTAGTGAGCGTACTTAGCTCATTTTGCGAATCAACTAAGCTTGTTGTAAAACTTTTGGAGTGGTTTAGCGTAACATCTATATCATGCTGTATTTGCTCCACAGTTTTATTAAACTTTTCTGTCTTTTTTTGAAAAAAAATAAGATCGTCATTGGTTAAGTGTTTATCAAAAATCTCCTTTGCCTTATCTTGAGTACACGTTTTATTCTGTTCAATAACTTGATCTAACTCTGCGTTTAGTGAAGGATTACTACCTTCAATGTAACAATACCAAATTGCATAATTTATTGGAGTTACTGGTATACGATATTTTACCATTAAAGGAATTGCTTTTTTTAAGCTCTGAGCAGAATGAGCAAGTGATACTGCGTTATTCATAAATAAATTCTCAAGCGTCATTATTTTTTATTATAAGCTTTCAATGCTAATTAATAGTAAACATATACGCAACTTATATTAATACTATTTACTGAACTGATTTAGTTGGTATTAAATCGCTTTTGCATCTAAAGTTTGTGCAATACTCCATAAAGCACTGATTGCAGGGTCATTTAACTCTTTTCTTAATACAGCCAAACCGATATCAAACCCTTCAGGTGCTTGCATTTTTGGTGTTAGTGTTTGTACTTTATCTTGCAGCGGACTGTTATCTAGCACTATTTTAGGGACCATTGCGACACCGAGTCCTAAGCTCACCATAGATACCATTGCTTCATGTCCTGCAACTTGAGCGTAGATTTTTCCGTGAATATTATTTTTGCGCCACCAGTGCTCTAACCTTTGGCGAGAAAAACCTTGTTCTGGGACAATAAACTCTAAATCAGACCAATTAATGTCATCACTATTTTGTGTAAGCTTTTGTTTGATCGGACATTGAATTTTTGGTCCAATTAATAAAAGTGGTGAGTGACCAATATCAACAAAGGCAATTTGCGACGGTAATTTATTAGGCTTAGCCGCAATTGCCATTAATTCGTGGCCATCTAGCACACGATTTATAGCAAGTGCTGGGTCACCGGTATTTAATGTTATTTCTATGTACTGATGCTGCGCGCGAAGTTGTTCTAATATCTGATGTAAAAAACTATAAGATGCAGTTACTGAACAATAAATACTTACCTTGCCGTAAATATGCTGTTGTGGATCTTTTACATTCGTTTTAAAACGTTGCCAATTAGCAAGCGTTGCTGTTGCGTAATCAATAAACGATTCACCTTCACGCGTTAATTTAACACTGCGGTTGTCTCGTATAAATAATGCAACACCTACCTCCTCCTCTAAGTACTTTATATTACGGCTCAAAGTGGGTGCGCTTATATGGCAAAGCTCGCTTGCGCGGGCAAAGTGAAGTGTTTTAGCTAGTGCTAAAAAATAGTTTAAATGTTTATGATCCATACTAAACCCATCATTTCATATTGTGAAACACTTTAATTCAAATATATCATTTTACGCAAGCAACGATTTTACATATGGTGTTTGTAAGCGCAATAAACATTGCGCATCTAACAAACATGATTTTATAGGACACTAACAATGGCGAATTATTTCAATACCTTACCTTTACGCGAGCAACTAGCACAATTAGCGCAATGTGAATTTATGGACGCAGGCGAATTTGCCGATGGTGTAGATGTACTTAAAGGTAAAAAGCTAGTTATTGTCGGCTGTGGCGCACAAGGTTTAAACCAAGGCTTAAACTTACGTGATTCTGGTTTAGACGTTTCATACACATTACGCGCATCTGCTATTTCTGAACGTCGCCAATCATTTTTAAATGCGTCTGAAAATGGCTTTACTGTAGGCACTTATGAAGAACTAATCCCAACAGCTGATGTAGTTCTTAACTTAACACCAGATAAGCAACATACCGCAGTAGTGAATGCAATTATGCCGCTTATGAAAAAAGGCTCTACTCTTGCCTATTCTCATGGTTTTAATATCGTTGAAGAAGGCATGCAAGTACGTGAAGATATCACTGTAATAATGGTTGCGCCTAAGTGCCCAGGCTCTGAAGTACGTGAAGAATATAAACGCGGTTTTGGTGTGCCAACTTTAATTGCTGTTCACCCTGAAAATGACCCTCAGGGTCATGGTTTAGCACAAGCGAAAGCTTATGCCGCAGGGACTGGCGGACACCGTGCAGGTGTACTTAAATCATCATTTATTGCTGAAGTTAAGTCTGACTTAATGGGTGAGCAAACCATTTTATGTGGCATGTTACAAACAGGTTCTATTTTATGTTTTGATAAAATGGTGGAAAAAGGCGTTGATGCAGGTTATGCATCAAAACTAATTCAGTACGGCTGGGAAGTAATTACCGAAGCACTTAAGTACGGCGGTGTTACTAACATGCTTGACCGTCTTTCAAACCCTGCAAAGGTAAAAGCATTTGAACTAAGTGAAGAGCTAAAACTAATTATGCGTCCGCTTTATAATAAGCATCAAGATGACATCATTGACGGCACTTTCTCTCGTACCATGATGGAAGACTGGAATAACGATGACGTAAACTTACTTAAATGGCGCAGCGAAACAGCAGAGACTAACTTTGAAAAGACCCCTGCTGGCGATGTAGAAATCTCTGAACAAGAATTTTTTGATAACGGTATTTTAATGGTCGCAATGGTAAAAGCAGGCGTTGAACTTGCATTTGAAACTATGACAGCAGCCGGCATAATAGAAGAGTCAGCTTACTACGAGTCACTTCACGAGACACCGCTTATCGCAAATACGATTGCGCGCAAAAAGCTTTTTGAAATGAACCGTACTATTTCTGATACCGCTGAATACGGTTGTTATCTATATAACCATGCATGCTTGCCATTACTCGCTGATTTTATGAAGGGCATTGATACGGACGTTATTGGTAAAGGTCTTGGCGAGCAAAGTAATCAAGTAGATAACCAAACACTAATCCAAATTAACGCCGCCCTTCGTGAACACCCAGTTGAAAAAATAGGTGCTAAATTGCGCGGCTACATGTCAGCAATGAAAAAAATAGTATAATTATCAGTTTCGCTTGTTAGAAACCAAGCCCACACGCACATGCTGTGGGCTTTTTCATGTATGGCGATAATTAGCGAAAGATGAATAATGTGCTAATATAGCTCCCTATTTTGTTGTAAAAATAATTAATATCATGACGATACAAAATCTTTCTATTACTCAAAAAATCACGGCTTTAGGCAGTGCTATAGCTATATGCGTAGCTGCACTGATTGGCTTGACTTCCTTGCACAGCTCCGAAGATATTATCGAACAGCGTATGATTGAATCAGAGCTACCTAGTAAACTACAGACAATCAGCAATCGCGTAGGCGGTGAAATAAATGAACTACTAGGTGCTGCACAGCAACTATCATCAAATGAATTTATCTTACAATGGGCTCACTCTAGCAATAAAGACGATACTGTACTTTTAAAAGAGTTGAACCGTGTTGCCAAGCAATTCAACTTAGCAACAGCCTCGTGGGCAAATAGAGATACTGCACAATACTGGAACCAGAATGGCTTTTTACGTGTACTAAAAAATGACGCTGCTGATAGTTGGTTTTTTGCATTTAAACAATCTAAGGCCCCCTATTCGATTAGCATTTACCAAGAATCAGCTAATGATGTAAAAATGTTTATAAATCATCAACAAGCGAATGGAACTGGTTTAGCTGGCCTTGCTAAAAGCATTACAGATATGCAAAAGCTGCTGCAGCAATTTAAAATTGAAAAGACTGGTTTTGTATTTATTGCAGACAAAAGTGGGTTGATTCAGCTGCATAAAGATGCCAGCAAAGTAGCAAAAACAAATATTGACGATTTATATACTGCAAATATCCACAGCCAACTATTTAATAGTAATGGCTTTGCTCTAGAAGAAATTAACTTAAATGGCGAACCTACTCTTATAGCTGCAACCCCAATTAAAAATACTGATTTATATGCTGTAGCTCAAGTGCCAAAAAGTGAAGTATTTGCAAGCGTAAACACCCTACAATGGCAAATATTTACTTTTACTGTAATCACTGCGTTAGTTGCTAGCTTGATTAGTTACTTACTTGCTCGTTCTCTTTCATCTCCACTTTCTAAAATGGCTGAGTTATTTTCACGCTTAGGGTCTGGCGATGCAAACTTGGCGTATCGCTTACCAGAATCAAGCCAACCAGAACTTGACAATCTAAGTAATGGCTTTAATCAGTTCATGAATAAAATAGAAACTGCGATTACTCAAGTTGCTAGAGAAAGCCATGATATACGTCAAAGCTCTGATCATGTATTTGAGCAAGCGAAACGAAATTCACAAGCAATTGATAATCAAAAAGAGCAAACAATTTCAGTCGCAGCTGCGATTAACGAAATGGGTGCCACGGTCCAAGAAATAGCTCAAAGCGCAGCAAGTACAGCTAAACTAACCAATAGTAGTAGAGAAAATACAACACAAAGTCACAAACAAGTATTACAAAGCCAATCCACAATTTCAGCTCTGGCAAGTGATATAGATGGCATAACGGAGCAAGTTACTTTACTGTCTAAAAAAACAGTTGATATAGCAAGTATTGTTGACTCAATTAGAGATATTTCTGAGCAAACCAACTTATTGGCTTTAAACGCTGCAATTGAATCTGCCCGAGCGGGTGAGCATGGTAGAGGTTTTGCTGTAGTTGCTGATGAAGTGCGAGCACTAGCAAATCGTACATCACAATCAACCACCGAAATTCAATCTATGATTGAAGAGCTTACAAAGATATCCGACGATGTAGTTAACGATATAAGCCAATCAAAAGATAAAGCACAACAGAGCGTTGGAGCAATGCAAAGCTCTGTTGAATTACTAGATGCAATAAGTGGAACATCAAATAAAATCAATGATATGGCTACACTGATTGCGACAGCAACAGAGCAACAAAGTAATGTGGTTGCTGACGTGGGACGAAATATAGAACAAATAAGTGAAATTAGCGATAAAGCAATGAACGAACAAATCAATACTGAGCAAGCAATACGTGACTTAGCTAATAGTGCACAAACACTAGATGCCCTTGTCGCCACTTTTGAAAAACATCATTAAGCAGTATTACATATATCGTCTTTGAGCAAAATTCTACAAGCCTAAAATTGGTGGTTTTGCTCAAAAAAACACGCTTCATCTTAAGTTTGGAGAGACAATTAAAGTGTATTAGTTCAGACAGGATCTGAGCTAATAAAGTGTATTAGTTCAGACAGGATCTGAGCTAATACAGTCTAATCGTATTTTAAATGATGCAACGTAGGCTTCTTTTCTCACTTTTGTTAATTTTTTTAATTTATATTCAAGTTTGCTTGCTTCACTTTTATTGCCTACGAGTTGCTGATGAATAAGTACCAGAGGCCCCTTACCTCGAAGATTTTTAGCCCCTTTACCAGACTGGTGAATCATCAATCGCTTTTCAACATTGGTAGTGATTCCTGTATACCAATGCCCAAAACGTGTTTCAACTATGTATAAAAACCATATCACCTCACTCTTTGAAAGAGTCGTTTTCTTAATACAATGTAAACTTTTTTCATTATTAGTGGTCAAAACATTACCTTAATACCCTTAACATAAAACAATTACTTAAAAGGGTTTTACCTTTAGTGACTAATCGGTATCATGCAGATTATAAAAAATAAGGATCACAACTAACAATGCAGTCGTTAAAAACTTTTTCTCTTTGGTTTATCGTTGCTCTAACACTTAGCTCAGCAGCGGGTTGCTCTAGCTGGGTATATCGCATAAACATCCCTCAAGGTAATTTTTTAGAACAATCTGATGTTGAAAAGCTTCGTGTAAATATGACTCGAGAGCAAGTTATTTATGTTTTAGGTAGACCCATTGCCGAAGACGCTTTCGATAAAAATACGTGGCGTTATGTCTACAGCTTTAATAAAGGTCGCCAAAATGAGCAGCATAAAGAGTTAATAATTAACTTTGAAAATGAAAAGCTTGTTACACTCTCTGGTGATTACGAGCAACCAAAAAACTTTAATACACCTCTTGAACAATAGCCTTTTATAATGATAAGCATGCTTAGTATTTTATTACGATAAGCATGCTCACCCTTTATAACGAGCTAGCGCTCTAGTGGCCGTCCGCCAGTTATTTTATTTGCACGACCTTCTTCTTTTGCTTTTTCTGCACGCTTTCTACGTGCATCTTTAGGGTCAGCAATTAAGGGACGATAGATTTCAATTCTGTCCCCCTCTTTTAGCTCGTAGTTAGCTTTGACTGTTCGATTCCACACGCCTAACGTTAGTGCTGTTGGGTCTATTTCAGGGCACTTTTCAATAATACCTGACTGAATAACCCCCTGCTCAGCAGTAGTACCTTGTGGGACTTCTATAGATAAACTTGTCGCCGTAGTAGGCAATGCAAATACAACTTCTATATTAATCATAATCGCGATCCGTAAACCTGCTTAGCTCGTTGGGTAAAGGCACTCACCATATTTTTAGCAACATCATTAAATATTTTGCCAAATGCAAGTTCAACTAGCTTGCTTGAAAATTCAAACTCAAGCTCTAAGTTAACTTTACACGCTGTTTTATCTAATGCTTGAAAGTGCCAGCGCCCTTGAAGCATTTTAAATGGGCCATCAACTAAACGAAGAGCAACCGTTTGTTCATCAATAAATGTATTTTCAGTAGTAAACCACTTTTTTATACCCGCCTTAGATATTTCTAAGCTCGCTGTCATGTTATTATCATGCTGTGAAACAATTTTTGAGTCTGAACAATTAGGTAAAAACTCTGGATAAGCTTCTACATCATTAACTAGATCAAACATCTCTTTGGTGCTGTACATAACCAGCGCACTTTTTTCTATTTGTGGCATACTCACTCCCAACTGTGTGGGCGAATTTTAGCAAGCTTTACGCGTTTCCCCAAATTTTCATGGCGCTTAAATTAACCTAATTATTTTAAATGCAGAATTAAAAAATCGATGTAAAACATCTCTTAATACGTATATTATAGGGCACTATGGCTAAGAACAAATCATCAAAATCGAATAGTAATACCATCGCGCTAAACAAAAAAGCGCGTCATGAGTATTTTTTACACGACAAGTTTGAAGCAGGTGTTGAACTACAAGGCTGGGAAGTAAAAAGTATCCGAGCAGGTAAGGTAAACATCTCAGAAACTTACATTCACCTTAAAAATGGCGAAGCGTTTTTATTAGGCAGTCAAATTCAGCCTTTAAATAGCGCATCAACCCATGTTATTTGCGATCCTATGCGATACCGAAAACTTCTATTAAGCCGAAGAGAGCTTGATAGATTAGTCGGTGCAACCGAACGTGACGGCTACTCGTTGGTAGCCACAGCCATGTATTGGAAAAAATGCTGGGTGAAACTAGAGTTTCATTTAGCTAAAGGTAAAAAAATGCATGACAAACGGGAAGATGGAAAAAATAAAGACTGGTCTCGCGAAAAAGAACGTTTAATGAAGCACAAAGTATAAGCACAGCGCCTAACTAAGTTAGGCGTTTTTTTTATTAAAAAATCAACTATTATTTGTTTATTAATATACAACAGAACTACTATTCATCCAGAGTATAGATGTAAATAATTTATTACAATTTTATTTTGAATTAATTAATTTAATTATTACTCTCATTTAGGCTGTATTTTTTATTTCTAAAATAAAGCTTACACGCCTATTTCAACCTTCTTCAGCACACAACATCTGCTCTAAAATCATTCAAAAACACACTAAAAACCATACTAAAATCACATTTGAGTCTAATTGCTAACACTTAAGTTACATGATATTAATGTTCCCGCTTGTTATATCAATCCGCTTAAATATTGGATTTATTTAACAGTTTAAAAGGATTGGTATTGAGCAACTAAATTTATAACATATCAACAAGGACTTAAGGATGAAGCAATCAACTGCATTTACACCTAGCTTAATTGCAGGTGCTACAATCGCACTTTCAGCAGGTTTTACAACAACAACTTACGCTGCTGAAGAGGCTAAAAAAGTAGAGCGTATTGAAGTTACTGGCTCGCGAATCAAACGTTCAGATATCGAAGGACCTTCTCCGGTACAATCAATCGGAAGAGCTGATATTGAAAACATGGGTTATGATAACCTACAACAACTCCTCGAAAGAATGCCTGTAGCGGGTAGCGGTACTTTCTCTACACGTGGTAACAACCAAGATTCAACTGCAAATGGGTCTGCTGCTGTTAGTTTACGTGGCTTAGGTGCTGATGCTACGCTCGTACTAATCAATGGTCGTCGTGTATCTATTAGTGCATTTGCCGAAGGTATCACAAATTCATTTGTAGATATTAACAGCATTCCTGTATCAGCGATTGAGCGTATAGATATTTTAAAAGATGGCGCATCTGCTATTTACGGCTCAGACGCAGTAGCCGGTGTTGTAAACGTTATCTTGAAAAAAGACATTGACGGTGTTGAAGTTAATTTAGGCTACGGTGGCACTGATGGTCCAAATTATGAAGAAACAACAGCAAGCTTAGTATGGGGTACTACTAGCGAGAAAAGTAGTGCTTCTGTGATCATTGATTACTTTAAAAACACCTCACTATCATCTGATGAGATGGGTAGATTAGGTACAGCAGATCAATCCCCTTACGGTGGTCAGGATTTTCGCTCAACTCGTGGCTTCCCGGGGTATTTTTATGTAGACGGTGTAAAAACAATTGATCCGGCTTGTCCTGCTGAAAATGCAACTATCGATGGTAGTTGTAAGTTTGATTACGGCCCATACGGTTATATTGCACCAGAGTCTGAGCGTGTGGGCGCTATTTCTCAATTTGAATATAACTTTGATAATGGCATTAAAGGCTTTTTAGAAATGGCAGTACAACACAATACATCTGTTGCAGCCGGAGCCCCAACCCCACTTGATGAAGATGCAGGCTTAACCGTTCCAGCTAACCACCCTAACAACCCATTTGGTGAAGATATTCAAATTGGTCGATACCGTACCGTTGATGCTGGCGCACGCCAATGGGATATTGAATCAGATACTCTTCGCTTTGTTGCAGGGCTTAGGGGTGAATTTAATGACTGGAGCTGGGAAACTGCTGTACAAAAAGGCCGCAGTAAATCTCTTCAAACAGGTGATAGAACACAAGGTTGGGTGCGCACTGATTTCTTACAACAAGAAATTGATGCAGGAAACTACAATCCATTTGGCGGCACCTACAACGACCCTGCTGTAATCGAGCGTATTACAACAAGCTTGGTTCGTCGTGGTGAGTCTCACATGACTTCTTTTGATGCAAACATTACAGGTGAAGCATTTAGCTTTGGCGATGAAATAGTAATGATGGCGGCAGGTATTGAATATCGTGAAGAGGATGTAAATGACATTCCTGATGATCAATTTCAACGCGGTTTAATATTTGGTACAGAATCTGTATCTGCATCTGCAGATCGTGAACAATACGCAGCCTATATTGAGTTTTCCATTCCTCTTGCTGATAATTTAGAGCTACAACTTGCTGGTCGTTACGATGACTACAGTGACTTTGGTACAACAACAAACCCTAAAGTAGCACTTCGCTGGGCGCCTACTGATGAAATCACAGTGCGTGGCTCCTGGGCACAAGGTTTTAGAGCGCCTTCTTTGGCACAAGTTGGTTTGGGTCCATCTCAAGAAAGCCAATTCTTTGTAGATACATACCGATGTGAAGCAACCGGCCTTGATTGTGATGCACTTGATTACAACATAGAGTTTGCTGGTAACCCTGATCTTGAAGCTGAGGAATCAGAATCATGGAATGTCGGTTTTATTTGGGCGCCTTCTGCTGAGTTTGGTTTAAGCATCGATGTATGGAGTATCACTCAAGATAACAAAATTGATGAGCAAGAGTTTGGTCCAATTTATAACTCTGAGTGTAATAACCAAGATAGTACCGTATGTGTGCGTTTAACACCTACAGGTGGCGATAGCTTAGGTACAATTCAAAAAATTTACAGCACATTTGAAAACGTTTCTTCGCAAGAAGTATCTGGGGTTGATGTTTCAGCTAACTACAGTCACTCACTTGATGACTTAGGTCTACTTAAATTTAACTTAGAATGGGCATACCAAGATAAGTTTGAAAAAGATGGTCGCGATTACACCGGAGAGTATGGGTATCCAGAGCACCGCTGGATTTTCTCTACAAATTGGGAAATTGGCGAGTTTAATACAAACGTAAACATCAGTTATGTAGGTGAGTTTGAGGATACCCCTGATATTAATTTTGACGGTAATTTAGACTTTGATAGCAATACATCACGTATGATTGACTCGCAAACACTGGTAGATTTACAAACATCTTACCGTGTTACCGACTCAACTAAAGTATCGCTAGGTGTAAATAACTTATTTGATGAAGAGCCACCATTTGCAATTGGTGATGGCGATGCTGATTTATACGGCTATGCATCGGGTGTACATAATCCGCGAGGCCGTTACTTCTATACTAAAGTTAGCTTCTCATTTTAAAATAAGGACAATTAAAAACAAAAAGGCGCTAAGCGCCTTTTTGTTTATGTAGTGAGAAAAGTAACTCTGCTTCAGCTCTAGGTAACTCACATTCACGTATGACTTCATTTATATCAGCGCCTAGCTCAACCATTTTTACAGCTCGAGAGTATATTTTCGCCTCTGGATCATCATATTTTTGTGCTGCTTGCTGCTGTATTAAATCTTGGTTTTGTTGTTCAACATCAAGCACTCGCTTGCCGATACTAAGTAACCCTGTTCTAAGCTCCGAAACCTCACTACGCAAAATATGTGTTTGCTCTGAAGTATCTTTAAGTTGCTGTATGACAGATCTAACTTCAAGCGTATGTTTACCTTTCAAGGCGATAACTAAAGCTAACGATATAAGTCCTATCGCCAACGCAGCAATTGATATACTAAGTAACAGCATAATTTATATGATAAAGCTTATAAATCGCTTAACTCATCCCATTCATCGTCACTGAGTAACTTGTTTAAATCAACTAGAATGAGCAACTCATTATCACGATTGCAAACACCTTGAATAAACTTAGCACTCTCTTCAGTACCAACATTTGGTGCACTATCAATTTCAGAACTACGCAAATACACAACCTCAGAAACGCTGTCAGCTAAAATACCAATCACCTGCTCTTCAGCTTCAATTATCAAAATCCTTGAATTATCAGTGGCCTCGGCAGCTTCTAAGCCAAATCGAGAACGAGTATCTATTACTGTCACTACGTTGCCACGTAAGTTTATAATACCAATAACATAAGAAGGGGCTCCAGGGACTGGAGCTATTTCAGTGTAGCGCAATATTTCCTGCACCTGCATAACATTTACACCGTAAGTTTCCTCTTCTAGTTTAAAGGTAACCCATTGCAATATTTCATCATTGCTATCTGCATTTTTATTTGCTGAAAGTAATTTATCTTCGTTCATGCTGTTCCCTCGTAATGGTGATTATTAATCACGACTATCTAAGCCTTTTTCTAATAATATATTTAAATTATCTACATCTATCAAAGCACACATTTTTTCTTTAATAACGCCAGCAAGCCATGGACGCTTACTTTTATCTGTTCGCCATTTTACATCTTCTTTACTCAATGTAATGTTATTTATTAATTTTTCCGCTAATAATCCCCATCGGCTATCACCCAGAGTAATTAAATATTGATAGTTAAGTGATGATTCTAATTTCTCATCATACTTTTCAGGCATTACCCAACAAGCTGTATCTACAACATTCAGATTTTCATCTCTGTTAAGCATAACGCCTTTAAACCATTTTGGCTTACCAAATAAATGATTTACCTCTCCAAGCTGGTGTATTCCGCCTAGTGCTTTCAAAGGTACAGCTATAGTTAATCCTGCCACTTCAAAAAACAATGCTTGAAATTCACTATCAAAATACTTTTCTTGGCTTTGAGTCGATAACTCATGTTCAGCTTGTATATCTAAAGCAGTACCACTTACAGGGTCAGCATTCATTACAACTGCTTTATCATGACTAACGTTCAATGTGCCTTCTTGTGCAGTTAATTCTTCAGAAAACACTTTCTCTTCAGGTTTTAATTCTTCTACTTTTAGATACTCTTGCTCTTCTACAGGGTCACTAGATATATTTTCAAGAAGTTTTGCAACAGGTTCTAACTCTTCAATAGGTTCTTCTTCACAGAGCAACGCACCTAAGTACTGCTTCATCACTTTTTCATTAGCAAATAGTTGCTTACTCATTAATTAACCTTGCTCAATTAAATAATCTAAAAGGGCTTTGTATGCAAATACTCCTCGTGACTGAGGACAATATTCTATTGGTACTTTTTGCGCTAAACTTGCATCCCTAAACTTAGTATCAACGGGTATTATTCCCGACCATACTTTATCTGTATATGTGTTTTGCAGTGTTTTATATGCCTCTAACGATGCTTTTGTACGTTTATCATACATAGTAGGAATTATAGTATAAAGATAATCTTTCGCCTGGGAGGTTTTCATCAGCTCCATGGTACGCATCATCCTATCAAGCCCTTTCAATGCTAAAAACTCGGTTTGTACGGGAACTAAAATCCGTTCACTTGCAGCCAAAGCATTAACCATTAGTACACCTAAAACGGGGGGACAATCTAAAATAGCATAGTCATAATGTTCACTAATTTTTGCAAGTGCTTTTTTTAGCACTAACCCCATTCCTGTCTTATTGCCCATACTTCTATCAAGTGTAGCTATTGCCATAGTTGCAGGAAGAATATCTAGGTTTTCGAGCGTAGATGGACATAAAGCCTGAAGGATTTCTTCACCTTGCATACCCGCACCACGAGCGAAAATATCGTATACACTCACCTCTAAATCCTCTGAATCAATTCCAAAGTAATAGGTAAGAGAAGCATGGGGATCCGTATCTATGAGCAATACACGTTTTCCTTGTAAAGCTAATATACCAGCAAGGCTAACCGCCGTTGTTGTTTTACCAACCCCACCCTTTTGATTTGCAACAGTCCAAATTTTCACATTTTATCCTGGTTACTTTTCACTACGAGTAGTTATACGAATACCACCATGAGGCAAACGAATAATTTTTATTGCCTCATCGTCCGAAGGTATTTCTATTTCAGCTTTAGGCTTTTTAATAATGTCAGATTGCTCACTATTAGGCAATTTCTCTGGTGGTAAGCCGTACTTAGAAAGTGCAATAACAACTTTGCGATTTTCTGCACGCCCCTGTGGAGTGTCGTTATTAGCAAATGGTGAATACTGGCCATAGCCCTCTATCGCCATTCTAGCGGGGTCAATGCCCAATGTTTCTAGCTCTACGAGTATAGATGTTGCTCGAGCAACTGAAAGCTCCCAATTAGAGTGAAAAATTTCATTACTAATCGTTTTGTTATCAGTATAACCTCGCACCCTTATATAATTATCGACTGAAGCAATAATATCTTTGATAATTTTAACGACTTGCTTTGCTCGAGCGTGAGGTACTGAGCTAGCACTAGAAAATAACATCCCAGAGCTTAATTCAATAACAAGCCAATCTGAATTTAGTTCTAAGCTTGCTTCGCCATAACGAATTTCGTCTATCAGCGCCGATTGTAGTTTTTTTAATAAACTATCCAAAGGCTGCCCTAAATACTTTTGATTAATATTGCTTGTATTGCTCTGCCCATCAAGTAACTCAGGTCCCTGCTCTTCTTTTTGAATACTTTCCCCATATAGTACTTCAACGTCAGGAGTCACTCTATCCGTTAGAATTCCATCACCACTAATCCCTTTACCAGTTTGTGATTGTTGGCGAGCTGATTTATCAAAAACTTGTTCCAATGAATCAGATAGGATTTGAAAGTTTTCTTCTTTATTAATTGCAATAGCATACATTACAACAAAGAAAGCAAACATTATCGTCATATAATCAGCATATGAAACTAACCAGCGTTCCGTATGTTGGTTTTTTGGGGGGGAGCTTCGTAAGCGACGACGCAACATAACGTTACTTATTCACTAAACTTGGACGTTCAACGCGATAAGCTTCCAGCTTTAGCTCTATATTTGAAGGGCTTTCACCTAAACTAATTGCAATAATTCCTTCGGCAAGCAATTCATGGTAAAGCATTTTTTGCTCAACACACTGTTTAAGCTTATTCGCCATCGGCAAAAATAATAAGTTAGCCAAACCGACACCGTAAATAGTTGCAATAAATGCTGTTGCAACTCCTTCACCGAGCTTTTGTGGTTCAGTTATAAATGACATAGCTTGAATTAAACCAAGTACAGCACCTAAGATCCCTATTGTAGGGCTATACCCCCCCATAGCTTCATAAACTCTAGAAGATTCTAATAAACGTTCGCGTTCTAATAATAAATCAATTTCAAGCGTGTCCCGTAATTTTTGTTCTGACGTTCCATCGATAAGTAAGCTTAAGCCTTTCGATACATATGCATCTGGATTCATAATCGCTTCATCTTCAAGAGATAAATAACCTTCTTGACGAGCTTTATAAGACCAACGCTTAACCTGCTCAATGGCTTCATCAATATCATAGTTGGGAGGTAAAAAAATCCAAAAACTAATTTTTAGCGCCTTTTTAAAAGTACTTCCAGATGTTTGTAACATCACAGCACCAAAGGTTCCGCCCAAAACAATAACAAGTGCTGGTCCGTTAAATAGTGCCGATATCTCGCCACCTTCAAAAGAGTAACCAAGTGCTATAGCTCCTAAAGCGACAGCAAGCCCAAGTACAGAGAGCTTATCCACAACCCAATTCTCTTTTCATATAGGCTGCTACATCATCTAACGATAAAATTTCATTCGCTAAACCTGCATTGACGATTGCTTGTGGCATACCATAAACCACACAACTCTTTTCATCTTGAGCCCAGATAGTTGCACCTGCTTTCTTTAACATTCTTGCACCATCACGCCCATCGGCTCCCATTCCTGTCAAAACAATAGCGAGTACATCTCCTTGGTAGGCCTTTGCGGCACTTGCAAAAGTTATATCAACACTTGGCTTATAACTAATTCTCTCGCTTTGATCTTCAAAGACACGAAGGGTACGATTACCTCCTCGACCTTCAACCATCATTTGCTGCCCACCAGGTGCTAAATAAGCAGTTCCGGCTTGCAAACGATCTCCTTGTTGCGCTTCTTTTACTTTAATTTGACATAAACTATTAAGACGAGTAGCAAACGCTGGAGTAAATGCGGCAGGCATATGCTGAGTAAGTAAAATTGGGTAAGGAAAATTAGCTGGTAACTGAGTTAGTATTTTCTGCAATGCAACAGGTCCTCCTGTTGAAGTTCCTATAGCCACCAATTGATAATTTTTACCACTTGCTTTGCTCAATACCTTACTAGAAGCCGATGGAGCACTAACCTGTTTATAACTCCTATCTGGCTGTTTAATTAACGAATTTGAAGCACTTATGCTCGTAGACGGCTTGGATTGGGTTACTGCACCATAATTACGAAAAGCTCGCTTGCGTCCAATTTCTTTAACTTTTGTTTGCAGCAGTTTTATAGCGTCTTCATTATTTCGTGCTATATCTTCGAACTTTTTTGGTAAAAAATCCATTGCTCCAGCATCTAAAGCATCTAATGTAGCCGTTGCTCCCGCTCTGGTTAACGAAGAAAACATTAAGATAGGTGTTGGGGTGCTTGACATAATTTCTTTAACTGCACTAATGCCATCTAAAACAGGCATTTCGACATCCATCGTAATTACATCTGGGCGTAACTGAGCTGTTTTGTCTACAGCCTCACGACCATTAACAGCAAAACCAATTACTTCTATATCATTATCTTGTTCAAGAATTTCACTAACTCTTCTTCGAAAAAAGCTTGAATCATCAACAACTAATACTTTTACGGCCATTTATTTCTCTTATTAAATTTAAGTGTAGGTACGCTTTAAAACGTACCTACATTATTATCAGCCTGCGTAATGTTTTAACATATTAGGTACATCTAAAATCAGAGCTATTCCACCATCTGAGGTAATAGTCGCTCCAGCCATTCCTGGAGTACCTTGTAATAAAGCATCCAAAGGCTTAATGACAACTTCTTCTTGGCCTATTAGTGAATCCACAACAAAACCAACTTGTTGAGTACCAATTTGAACGATAACAACATGTCCTTGAGCTTTACGCACAGAGCGATCTGAACCTTTAACTAACCAGTGCTCTAAATAGAACAGTGGTATTGCTTTCTTGCGAACTATAATTGTTAATTGACCATCAACAACATTTGTCTTAGTTAAATCTAGATGAAATATTTCACTAACACCGGCAAGTGGTAGTGCAAACGTTTGCTCACCAACAACAACCATAAGTGTTGGTAGTATAGCTAGAGTTAATGGTACTTTTATTTCTAAAACAGTCCCAACGCCTAACTCAGATTGTATATTTACAGACCCATTTAGCTGAGTGATTTTGGTTTTAACTACATCCATACCAACACCACGACCTGAAATATCTGAAATTTCTTCCTTAGTCGAGAAACCTGGTGCAAAAATTAAATTGTATGCTTCAGTATCAGAAAGCCTGCTTGCTTGATCATAATCAAGTACACCTTTACGAATAGCTATCTTCTTCAGTTTCTCTGCATCCATTCCTGCACCATCATCTTTGATGGTAAGCAGAATATGATCCCCCTCTTGTGAAGCAGATAAAGTAACTGTACCAGTTCTTGGTTTACCTGCGGCTTCACGTATGGCTGGCATTTCGATACCATGATCTACGGAATTACGAACTAGATGCACCAATGGGTCGGCTAATGCTTCAACTAAATTTTTATCTAAATCAGTTTCTTCGCCAATAAGTAATAAATTAATATCTTTATTTAAGCTTCGAGCTAAATCTCGGACAACGCGTGGAAAACGACCAAATACCTTTTTGATAGGCTGCATTCGAGTTTGCATTACAGCACCTTGAATATCAGCGGTAACTACATCTAAATTCGATATAGCCTTGCCCATCGCCTCACTGTCAGAATTTGTAGCTAAACTAACTAAACGGTTACGTACAAGTACCAATTCGCCGACCATGTTCATAATTTGATCTAAACGTTTAGTATCTACACGAACTGTCGTTTCTGCTGCAGGTGCTACTGCCTTTTTGGGTGCAGCGGGAGCTACTTTAGCAACAGCAACAGGTTTAGCTTCCTGACTTTTTGCTGGTTCATTTTTAGTAGCTGATACTTTAGCAACTTCTGATTGTTCAGTTGTCGATATGTTTTCTATAGATTTTGGTGCGGTTCCCTTTCCATGTAGTTCATCAAGAAGAGCTTCAAATTCATCATCGCTAATTTCATCATCAGCAACACCGCTATCATTATTTGATTTTGGCTCCTGAGTATTTTTAACAGGCTTTTCGGGCTCTTTAGATACAACTCCAAAACTGCCAACACCATGTAACTCATCTAATAAACTATCAAACTCATCATCAGTAATATCGCCACTTAAATCATCAACACTTTTTGTTTTTTCAGCTAAGGAGCTTTGTCCTTTACCGTGTAATTCGTCTAGGAGATCTTCAAACTCATCCTCAGTTATTTCATCTATTTGTGACTCTGGCGAACTTGGAGGATTATCAAAAAATTCATCAAATGCAAATGGATCATCATTATCAGTTGAATTAGAAACCTCAGCTTGACTTGCTTCTACTACACTTTCAGGCGCTATTTCATCCAAGAGCTCATCTTCACCAGGAGGTAGCCCCAGTTTATGCAAAATTTCAAGTAACTCAGGTTCAGCTGGCTCTGGCTTGTCCCTATTTTGAATGGTCGCAAACATTTCATTGATAGTGTCAAGTGCTTGTAATATGACGTCCATTAATTCAGAATTAACTGTACGAACGCCTTGCCTCAACAAATCAAATACATTTTCAGCACCATGACAAGCATCGACAAGTTCTGTCATTCCCAAGAAACCCGCACCACCTTTAACAGTGTGAAAGCCCCTAAAAATAGCATTCAGCAATTCTGTATCTTCTGGGTTATTCTCAAGTTCAACCAACTGTTCAGATAAAAGCTCAAGAATTTCTCCAGCTTCTACAAGAAAGTCTTGTAAAATATCTTCATCGACTTCAAAACTCATGCAGTTACTCTCCTATTAGAAGCCTAAACTTGATAAAAGATCATCAACTTCATCTTGGTCAGATACAACATCATTGCGCGATTCTTTATCAATAATAGGACCTTCAGGACCTGCTAATGTCTGTGCGTCAACCGATTCTTCTGCTTTTTGTTGTTCTACTATGTCATTTAGACTGCCATCTTGTTCAGCGAATGCTGTTAATAGATGAATTAAACTTTCTTCAACTTCTCTAACAAGTTCTATTACTCTACGAATAACTTGACCCGTTAAATCTTGATAATCTTGAGCCATTAGTATGTTTGTCATTATACTTTGTAATTCGTCTGTTTTAAGGTGCGAATTACTCATGAACTTATCTATACTATGGCATAAAACTTTAAACTCACCGAGGCGTATTTCCCTACTCATCAAACGATTCCAGGTAGGCTTAATATCAGCAACTTCAGCAGCTAACTCCTGAGCAATTGGTAATCCAGCTTCAACTGCGTCCATAGTTTTATTGGCTGCACTCTCAGTTAGCTCCATAACATAACTAAGACGTTTCTTTGCGTCAGGAATAGCATCCGTAGTTAAACTAGTCAAACGCGTATCAAGTTCGAAGTTTTTTAGCGACTCATGTAATTGACGAGTCAACTTACCAACTTCAGCAAATAACTTTGACTGCTCTTTAGATGCGGTTTCAATAATTAACTGATTCGCTTTCTCTTGCTCACCATTTTCTAAGTAAGCAACGAGCTGTTTAGCTTGATCTAAACTTATTTGAGGCGCAGCGGGTGCTGACATAAGCCTCTCCCTCTTTTAACCTAAGCGTTCGAACACTTTTTCTAATTTTGTTTTTAATGTGCCAGCCGTGAATGGTTTAACTATATAACCGTTAACGCCAGCTTGAGCCGCTGCTATTATTTGTTCTTTTTTAGCTTCAGCAGTTACCATTAAAACTGGAAGATGTTTTAACTTGTCATCTGCTCTAATTGCTCGTAAAAGATCTATCCCTTGCATGCCGGGCATATTCCAATCCGTCACAACAAAATCAAAAACTTGGTTTTGTAGCATTGGTAAAGCAGTAGAACCATCATCTGCTTCTTGTACATTGGTAAAGCCTAAATCACGCAATAAGTTTTTGATAATACGTCTCATCGTTGAAAAATCATCAACAATAAGAATTTTCATGTTTTTATCCAAAACACCCTCCAGTGAAACCTGAATCTTTGTAACTAATTAATTAATCCAGTCATTGATTTTTGCTTTAAGCTTAATCATCGCCTGGCCATGTATCTGACTTACACGCGATTCACTTACCTCGAGTATATGTCCAATTTCTTTTAAATTCATTTCATCGTTATAGTATAATGAAAGTACCATAGCATCTTTTTCAGATAACGACTTTATTGCACTCAATAAAGACTCATTGAAACGCGCATTTTTTACGTTATCAAAAGGTTTATCCAGTGCAGTATCATATCCCGATGGGGTAATTATATCCTCATCAATTCCTAAATCTTCGATACCTAAAATCTTACTCGAATTTACATCATTTAGGATATGATGGTACTCTTCTAAAGATATTTCAAGGTTTTCAGCAACTTCAATATCTTTAGGTTCACGATTTAACTTTTTTTCCAATACTGTAATTGCTTCTGCTACGAGCCTACTCTTTCTGTGAACAGAGCGAGGTGACCAATCCCCTCTACGCATTTCATCAAGCATAGCGCCTCGAATTCGGATGCCAGCAAAGGTTTCAAAACTAGCCCCTTTAGTCGCATCGAAGTTTTTCGAAGCTTCTATTAACCCAATCATACCTGATTGGATTAAATCATCTAGGTGAACACTTGGGGGTAAACGAGCAATTAAATGACATGCAATTTTTTTTACTAAAGACGTATGCTTTTCAACAAGTACATTTAAATTTTGTGTTGACGGATAACCCATAGCTCTAATCACCAATGATGTCATATTTAGCCATTTACTAACTTTTCAATGAAAAACTCTAAATGTCCAGAAGCTTGATTAGGTATCGGCCATTTACTAGCTTTACTTGCTAATTTATTAAATGCAATAGCTGCTGGAGAACTTGGAAACAATTCTACAATTACTTTTTGTTTTCGAGTCGATTTGCGCATATTCTCATCGTAAGGAATGCTTGCAATTAACTCCATTGAAACATCTAGAAACCTATCTGTTACTTTTGAAAGCTTTGTAAATAGTTCTTGCCCTTCCCGTGAAGTTCTAACCATGTTAGCAACTATTTTAAATTTATATACTCCATGTTCTCGACTTAAAACTTTAATTAATGCGTATGCATCTGTAATTGAGGTAGGTTCATCACACACAACAACCATAATATCTTGTGCTGCTCGAGAAAAGCTTAGAACCATATCAGAGATACCTGCAGCTGTATCCACTATTAAAATATCAAATTCTGTATTTAACTCACTAAATGCACGAATAAGGCCTGCATGTTCTGATGGGCTCAACTCAACCATACTTTGAGAGCCAGATGTAGCTGGCACAATTTTTATCCCGGCAGGACCTTCAACTAAAATTTCATCAAGTTCACATTCACCAGATAATACATGTGATAAATTACGCTCAACACGTAAACCCAGCATCACATCACAGTTTGCTAATCCTAAGTCAGCATCAAGCACTAAAACTCTCTTGCCTTGTTGACCTAACGCAATAGCTGTATTAAGCGACACATTTGTTTTACCTACTCCACCTTTACCACCGGTGACAGCTATAACTTTTACATCATTGTTATTATTTTGACTCATTTTACGTAGGCCGCTTGCTTGATCTAATACTGTGTTAATCATACATCTCTACTGTATTCGACGCCACTGCTTGGTGTCGTGAATGTTGTACTTTTGTTCTCTTTAAATACAATTGCTCAGCTTTTTTCACTAGTTTCTCTGCATTTGCAACGCGAATATCTTCAGGAACTCGTTGACCATTAGTAAGATACCCTATTGGAAGACGATTTTGAATCGCAATACTAATAATCTCACCTAAACTTAATGATTCATCTAACTTGGTGAAAATACAACCACTTAACTGAACTTTCTTAAAATGCCTTACAGTTTCTTGCAGCACATTAATTTGCGCAGTAGCACTTAACACTAAATAGCTTCTAATATCAACACGTTGATTACGCATTAATGTATTTAATTGCTCTGTTAAACGTAAATCTCGCTGACTCATACCCGCTGTATCTATTAATACCAAGCGCTTATTTCTTAAATGATACAATACTTCAGCCAGTTCATTTGCATCTTTCACTTGTTTAACACCGCAGCCAATAATACGTCCGTATGTAGCTAGCTGCTCAAAGGCCCCAATTCGGTATGTATCGGTCGTAATTAATGCTACTTTATCAGCGCCATATTTTTGTGCACCTAAGGCTGCTAATTTAGCCACTGTTGTAGTTTTACCAACCCCCGTAGGACCAACTAATGCGTAAACACCACCTTGACGTAATATCTCATTATTTGTAGTTTGCATTTGATCTTCAACCATCGTAAGCATAGCTTTCCAGCCTTGCTTACGAGATACTTCATCAGGAACAAAGCATGCCATTTGCTGTGCAACTTCTTTGTCAATTCCCATTCCGACGAGGCGATCTATCATGCAAGCACGTGTTGGGTCTTTACGCGCCATATCTTGCTGCATTAAGCCCGATACTTGATGTTCTAATAATTGACGTATAGCATTCATTTCTTCACGCATAGTCATCATTTCTTCACTTTCTGTGTTTCTCGTTTTTTTACGAGTGGAAATTGGGGTATCGAGATCATCATAGTCGTGTTCTAAATCATCGAAACCTAAACTATCAGCTTGTGTTTGTGGACGAATCGGTGCTTTACCTTCTCGCGAAAAAATACCCTTCGTTTGCTTTTCAGCTGTTGGCTCTTGATAGTTGTCAGTAGTATCAATTCCAGAATGTGAAAACATAGATGCCAGTTCAGGTGAACGTGGACGAGGCGATTGGCGCTCTAATAATGCTTGTAAGCTATCCGCAACTTTCGGTTGGGATTCATGTCTTGAGCGTTGCCCCGATTTTATAACGTTATTAATATCATTTGATTGCGCATTTGATACGTTGGGGTTTTGTACTTCAGTTGTAGCTTTAGGGGCTGTCTTCTCATAATCAATTGCGGCTACAATTTCAACACCATTAGCTAACTTTTTATTAGACATAATAACCGCATCAACGCCTAGTTCTTCTTTAACTTCTTTAAGTGCTGTACGCATGTCTTTAGCGAAAAAACGTTTAATCTTCATTATGTAACCCCTGTTAAAATCTTTTTATTAGCCCACTGAACTAATTATCTTAATCTGCCTTTCGTCAGGTACTTCCTGATAAGATATAACTCTTAATCCAGGGATCGTGTACTTAACAAAACGAGATAATACTGTCCGCAGCATACCTGACGTTAGCAATATAGAAGGCTCTCCAGCCATTTCTTGATTCTGATGCGCTTCGGTTAAAGAAACTTGAAGTCGCTCAGCAAGCCCTGGCTCGATACCAGCACCTTCATCGCCAGCATTTTGCAATGACTGATGCAACATCTGTTCCAACTCGGGCGCCAAGGTTATGACAGGTATTTCTGAAGACATTCCAACCGCGTCTTGAATTATTAATCTACGTAAAGAAATACGCACTGCTGCAGTTAATACATCAGGATCTTGGCTACGAGGTCCATATTCAACAAGGGTTTGAACAATAGAACGCATATCACGTATCGCAACGCCTTCATTTAATAAATTTTGTAGTACTTTAACTATTGTCGTTAAAGGTAATATATCCGGCACTAATCCTTCAACAAGCCTTGGATGGCTTTTAGCAAGCATATCAAGTAGATTTTGTACCTCTTCATGTCCAAGTAATAAAGCTGCGCTATTAGTCAGCAATTGACTAATATGCGTTGCAACCACTGTTGCAGAATCAACTACTGTGTAGCCAAGTGACTGAGCCTCATCTTTTTGATCGGGCTTTATCCACACTGCATCAAGGCCAAATGCAGGATCTCTAGTTTCCGTTCCCTTAATTGGCCCAAACACTTGCCCTGGATTAATCGCTAGCTCATCACCATGTTTTAATTCTCCTTCACCACTTGAGACCCCCATCATTGTGATTCTATAGGCATTAGGGTCCAACTCTAAATTATCACGTATGTGTACTGGAGGTACTAGAAAGCCTAATTCCTGAGATAACTTCTTACGCACGCCTTTAATACGATTAAGTAATTCTCCTCCTTGAGATTGATCAACTAGTGGAATAAGACGATAACCAACCTCTAAACCGATAACATCCACCTGTTGCACATCATCCCAGCTAAGCTCTTTTTGCTCTTGCTTATTTGCAATTCCTGTTGCTGTATTATCATTTTCAGCCTCAACTGCCGCAGCGGCTGCTTTAAGCTTACTTTGCTGTGTATAATAGGCAATGTAACCTAAAAGCACACCAAGGCTTAAAAAGGCCAGGTGCGGCATACCAGGAACTAAACCCATAGTTATCAGTATGCCTGATGCTATGAATAATGATTTCTCGTTCCCCAGTTGTTTCTTAAATTGATCACCCATGTTGAGCGATTCATTTTGACGAGTTACAACAATTGCAGTACCAATAGATAGAAGTAAAGAAGGTAATTGCGCAACTAAGCCATCACCAATTGTGAGTAACGTATAGACTTCCATGGCATCACCGAAGCTCATATTGTGTTGAATCATCCCCACAAATAAGCCACCGACAATATTAATTATTAAAATAACAATCCCGGCTATCGCATCGCCTTTTACAAATTTACTCGCACCATCCATTGAGCCATAAAAGTCAGCTTCTCTGGTTACTTCTTCACGACGATCCCTTGCTTGCTCAGCACTAATAAAGCCTGCATTCAGATCTGCGTCTATTGCCATTTGCTTACCAGGCATCGCATCTAGTGTAAAGCGTGCCGATACCTCTGAAATACGTCCAGCACCTTTTGTGATTACAACAAAGTTGATAATAATCAATATTAAAAATACGACTAAACCAACAGCATAATTACCACCAATAACAACTGAGCCAAAGGCTTCAATTACTTTACCAGCAGCGTCTCCGCCATTATGCCCTTCAAGTAAAACCACTCGGGTACTGGCAACATTGAGTGCTAAGCGCATAATAGTTGCTATCAATAACACAGCAGGAAACATACCAAACTCAACTGGCTTCATTGTATAAACAGTTACTAAAAGTACCACTAATGCCAATGCGATATTAAATGAGAAGAGTATATCTAATAAAAATGGAGGCAATGGCAGGATCACCATACCTAAAGCAGCAAGGACCAATAAAGGAGTCCCTACGCCTTTTGCATATTCTTTTTTATCTTTATTGAGTTGTTGTAATACTGCTTTAAAATCCATAACTTACAATTTCAAAAAATTGACACTATTCTGATAGAGCAATAACTATTCCAACTTATGGTATTTATACTTTTAATACTTATAGGCGTCAGGAATTGGTAGTTTACTATTGAGTTTTGTAGGCCGTTTTCCTCGCCCTTTATTGAAACGTTTTAATTGGAATACATAAGCTAAAACTTGGGCCACTGCTGTGAATAGTTGATCTGGGATTTGATCGCCCACCTCTGCGGTATGATAAAGGGCACGGGTAAGCATAGGAGACTCTACAATAGGTACTTCATTGCCTAAGGCTACTTTTCGAATTTGCATCGCTATTTCGTCAACACCTTTAGCCAAAACAATAGGGGCACCAGCACGTTCCGTATCATATTTTAAAGCAACTGAATAGTGTGTTGGGTTCGTAACAATAACGTCAGCATCTGGCACATCTTGCATCATTCGCTTTTGCGACATCTGCCTTTGCGTCTGTCTTATGCGCGCTTTTATTTGCGGATCACCTTCAGAATTTTTGTACTCGTCCTTTACTTCCTGAAGGGTCATTTTCAGCTGTTTATTGTGATTATAGCTTTGAAAAGGTGCATCAATTGCAGCGATGATAATCAAAGTACAAGAAAGTCCTAGAAACATCCAAGATAAAATCTCTAATGCATGAATCACATTTCCCGGAGCACTTTCTAGGCTGAGATGTAATATTTCATCAAAAAAAGTATTTATCAAAAAAATTGCAAATACAGCGACTAAGCCAAACTTTAAAAGTGATTTAACAAGCTCTATCACGGCTTGAGAACCGAACATACGCTTAAAGCCTTTCATTGGAGACATTTTACTTGGCTTGGGAGCTGCCGCTTGCCAACTAAAATTAAAGCCTCCTAATAAAGTATTTCCAATCAAAGCTGCTAATACGATTATTAGCACAAACATCCCCATCGGAAATATTAATACATCAGCCACCTCCCCCCATACAGCAAACATTTTTGTTGTATCGTAACTTTCATTACGGTTTAAGCTTAACATTCGGCCCATTATTTCATACAACCCTTTACCTATTTCGGGTCCGTACATTAACAGCGAAATTGCAGAAAAAATAAGAACAAACATAGTTCCTAGTTCTTTTGAACGAGCTATTTGCCCTTTCTTTTTCGCATCATCTGTTTTCTTAGATGTGGGTTCTTCTGTTTTTTCCTGACCAGAATCTTCAGCCATTACTCACTCCTATGGGGAACAACCGACTAAGGAACACATTAACTCAACCATTTTAAGCCATTGAAATTCAAATTGAGTAATAAAATTGCCCAATGTTGCCCAAATAATTATAAGCCCTGCCACAAGAGTAAAAGGAAAGCCTATTGAGAAGATATTAAGTTGCGGTGCTGCACGAGTCATAATGCCAAATGATATATTAATAACAAGCATGGCGGTAAGAGGGGCTAAAGACAATATAAGTGCAGTAGTGAACATCCACCCACCCCAAGTAACAATATCCCAATAGTGATCAACAGCCCACCAATTGCCATTTATAGGTAAAACATTGAAGCTATGAACCACCATTTGAATCATCATTAAGTGCCCATTAAATACAAAAAATAATAGGGTAGCTAAAATTAAATAAAACTGCCCTACTGCCGGTACACTTAAACCGTTTGAGGGGTCAACTACGGAAGCAAACCCAAGACCTGTTTGCATTGCGAGTATTTGCCCCGCTAAAACAAATGTATTCAATAGCAAAGTAGACGCAAAGCCAATAGCAATACCAATTAGCATTTGCTGAATAACAACTAAAATCATTTCAAATGAAAATAAATTAGTAAACGAAGCTGGAGGTAAAACCGGAACGGCAACAAATGTAACAACAACAGCTAAACCCATTTTTACGCGAGTAGGAACATTTTTAGCTCCAAGCCCAGCCATGATCATAATCATCGAACTAATACGGACTAAAGGTAATAAAAAGTCACTAAGCCATTGGATTATAACTTCAAATGGATATTCCACATTTAACCCGCAATTTCAGGTATGGACATCACTAGTCGTGTAAAAAAATCCATTAACTCTTGGGTTAACCAATGCCCCCCAACAATTAATGCGCCAATAGTGATTAATAGCCTCGGCAAAAAGCTTAATGTTTGCTCATTAATAGATGTCGCAGCTTGGAAAATAGCGACTACTAGACCAACAATTAGACCTGGTACTACAATAGCTGAAACAAGCTTTATCACTAAAAAAAGTGAATCACTTAGTATATCAACAAAAACTTCAGGTTCCATGCCCCCTCCTTACTAGTGTTAAGTTTTGATCTAAGTACCTAAACCAAAGCTTTTAGCTAGAGTTCCCATGACTAAACTCCATCCATCAACAAGTACAAACAACATTATTTTAAAAGGTAATGAAACTATCATTGGCGATAGCATCATCATCCCCATCGCCATTAAAACGGAAGCTACAACCAAATCTACAATCAAAAATGGAATGAAGAACATAAAACCTATGATAAAGGCAGTCTGTAATTCACTAGTAACAAACGCAGGAATGAGTACTATAAGCGGAGTCTCTTCTGGAGAATCTAGCTTATCGTACCCCGCTATTTTGGCAAATGTTTCAAGATCTTTTATACGCACTTGAGAAAGCATAAACTTTTTCATCGGTTCTTCTGCAAGTCTTAATGCTTCTACCGATGTAACCTTTTCACTTAAGTATGGTTCTATAGCACGTTCATTTATCTGCTCGTAAATGGGTGACATTATGAAGATACTTAAAAACAAAGACATACCTAATAATACTTGGTTAGAAGGGGTTTGCTGCAAGCCTATTGCTTGGCGCAAAATAGCTAAAACTACAATGATTCTTGTGAATGACGTCATCATTATTATGGCTGCGGGTATAAAGCTCATCGCAGTCATAATTGCTAATACTTGTAATGTTACCGAGTAATCTTGTGTCCCATCAACATTTGTTGTAATTGTTAAGGCATCAATACCTTCTGCACTAGTACTTGGAACAAACACAATCATAAAAATAACGAATAACCATTTCATCATAGTATTATTTCTTTTTATTTTTTTCTATTTGTGGATTTAAAAGTTTACCAAAGCGCTTTGCTAATTCCGGCAACTCTTTTTCGGTTAAAGGTGTCTCTAACTTGTGTAAGTAATTAACATTGTGTGGAGTTACGCCCAACAAATGTTGAGCGTTATCAATCTCGATAACCATTAAACGCTCTCTAGAACCTAATGGCAAACTACGTATTACTTTAAATTCATCATTGTTAACTAAGTTTGGATTCAATTTTTTAACAAAAAAAGCTAAAATCAAAATAAGAATAAGTACTGCAATTAGCGAAAGCACCATTGACAGTACTCCACTAGAAGGTGCTGTAGCTTCTGTTGTGGTAAAAACAGAGTTAGATAATAATATTAAACTATTCATCGTAACTTTTTAATCCGCTCGACTTGGCTCACAACATCCGTTAATCGAATACCAAATTTATCATTAACCACGACAACCTCACCATGAGCAATAAGTGTACCGTTAACAAGCACATCGAGGGGCTCTCCAGCAACCCGATCCAACTCAACAACGGAGCCTTGGTTCAATTGTAATAAGTTGCGTATATTAATTTTTGAACGGCCTACTTCCATTGAAATAGTTACGGGAATATCTAAGATAGTATCAAGCTTTCGCTTTTCGTCTCCAGTAAGCTCATGTTTTGTATCACTCAACTCATCAAGTTCTGCAACTTGAGCTTCAGCATTGTCATCCGTACTTTCTGCTTCCGCTAAGGCCGCAGCCCATTCATCCATAGTATCTTGGTCATCACTCATACTTTTAACCTTTTATTTATTACCAGTCTAAACTAACACCATTTGATAGATGTAAGTCATCCTCTAGTTCAGCTAACTCAGCATCTGAATCTATTTTTTTACCACCTTTGGTAAATACATGCAGCTCAGATTTAACTGAATCAGGTCTTTTAATTTTTTCACTAATTTGTAAAGCAACATTATCCCGAGAGCGCCCCATTTTAGCTCGGAATGTAGGTAGTTCCTCGACAAATACCGTTATATGTTCTGGCATTTCAACAGGTATTATATCTCCAGCTTTAAATTCCATGATTTGTTTTAACGCTAAGTCAACTTCAAGTAACTGGGTGGATAATTCAACTTCAACATCCATAATTTCATCACGTAATGCCTTACTCCAACGTAAATCGGTGTCCTCTGTATCTGACTGCACACCCGCATCAAGTAATTCTCTAATAGGTTCGAGCATTGAATAAGGCAGCGTAATATGAAAGTCACCTCCCCCACCATCTAATTCAATATGAAAAGAACTTATGACAACAACTTCAGTAGGGCTAACAATATTCGCCATTGCGGGGTTAACTTCTGAATCAAGATACTCAAACGACACATCCATAACCGGAGCCCATGCTTCTTTATAATCTTCAAAAATTATTTTAAGTAGCATTTGCACAATTCTACGTTCTGTGGGGGTAAATTCACGCCCTTCTATTTTTGCATGATAACGCCCGTCACCACCAAAAAAGTTATCAACTAGGATAAATACGAGACGTGCTTCCATAGTGATGAGTCCCGTACCTTTTAATGGTCTAAATCGAACCATATTTAAGCTTGTTGGTACAAACAAGGTATGTACGTACTCACCAAATTTAATCATTTGAACGCCATTAATAGATACTTCAGCAGTGCGACGCATCATATTAAACAAACTGATTCGCATATGTCGAGCAAAGCGTTCATTAACAATTTCGAGCGTTGGCATACGCCCTCGCACGATTCTATCCTGTGAAGAAAAGTCATATTGAAGAGTGTCACCATCAGACCCATCGTTATGAATATCATCTTCTTCAACTTCATCAACGCCGTGTAAAAGCGCATCAATTTCTTCTTGAGATAGTAAATCGCTCACGCTAACCCCTTATTGCATCACAAAGCCGGTGAACAAAACCCGCTCAATTACTTTGCTCCCTTCGACATTTTCTAATTCACTTTGCACTTTTTCAAGAGCATTAAAGCGTAATGTTTCTTTACCTGCACTGGTACTTAATTCATCTGCAGTTGTTGTAGAAAAAACACTAAGCAATGTCCCTTCAATAAGAGGGATATGCTTCTTAGCTGTCTCCTCATTCACATCGCCTCTTACTAATAGTTGAACTTTGATTTGCACAATTCGATCTCTACTTGACCCTGGCACATTGAATATGAAAGGCCTAGGCATAGCAACATATAATGCACTACCGACTTGAGTCGCTGTATTTCCACTTTCTGCAGATTGCTCCGTAGATTGCACTTCGGTATTAGATACATCGGACGATGCATCAGAACCTAATAAAAAGAAGTAAGCTAAACCACTTAAAATAACAATAGAAACAATTACTATAATAATTAGCTTTTTTTTACTTTTACCAGAATCTTCTATTTCTAAATTCGTTTCTTCAGCCATTATGTTTCCTTTTGAACTGAACTATTAGCTTGTTTTAACTATTATAATAACAGCACTTAGGCATAGTAATCTATTGATGATGTGTTTTGTTGTTGATAACTTTGTGTTTGATTGTTATTTGCCTCATTTTTCTCTTCATGAGCTAACTCAGCTCTTACTGCTCTTTTGTCCGATTCAGAACCATCATGTTCAGCATTACCATCTCGCGAATCGCCATAAGAGATACTACTTTCACCGAGCTCTATTCCTTGTTGTGCTAACATCTCGCGTAATCTAGGTAAAGATTGCTCAAGGGCTTCTTTTGCTTGTTGGTTCTGTACTACAAAATTTATCTGAGCTTGCTCTGCATCGCTTCTGATACGTATTTGCATATTCCCCATTTCTGGTGGATCAAGGCGTATTTCAGCTTCTTTATTGTTAATACTCAACATAGAACTCACACGTTCTTGGAGCAGTTTCGCTGCATCACTTTTAATGATATTGATAGCCTGCATTACATTAGGGTCGATACTAACCTGCTTGGTCTGTGCTGTGCTCTGTATATGCTGTGATTGAAGAGTTTGTATATCTGTTATTGATTGCTCGTAATCAAGTTGATTGTAACTACTATAAGAGCTCGCTTGCTGAGGGCTTAATGTGTTTGTAATTTGCGTGAACAATTGTGCTACACGACTTGTTGATATTTCTGCGTTATTGTTACGTAAACCTTCTTTGCTAGAGGCTTCTATTTGATTTGCTTTTTCTTCATTTATTAATGAATTTGTAACCTTAGCTGACTCTTGAGCTATTTCATCCGTTTTTAAGTTTTCATTTTGTTTTGGAACTAGCTTAGTTATACCTGACTTATCACTTTGAGCATTAGCATTAGCAACTGTTGCTGTTTTTACTTGTTGTACAAGTTCAGAGTCTATAGATACTGTTAAATCGTTTGCTGTTGTTTTAAGTGAAGCTAATTCTTCACTTTGAGGTTGTGCATTTTTTATATAACTATTTAATTGCGCAAGCAGTTCCTGTTTTTCAGCCTTAGTTAATTTATTAATCTCTGTGTTAAGATCAGTCTTTGAAGCGTTAGGTTCATTACTCGTTATATATTGCTCTAGCATTTGCTTTAATGTAGCTAAGTTGCTATTTGACTTATCTAAAGCTTGAACTTGTACCGCTAATTTATCGAGTTGGCTTGGAGTTAAGCTGCTAGCTGACTTATCTAATTCACCCACTGATTTATCTTGACTAACTATTAGCTCTAAGTCTTTATTACCTTTCACTAACGCCTTAATCGGTGAGTTAGTCTCCGATATAGAAGAAGCTTCAACAACTTTGTTTAAATCACTAGCTTGCCCACTTTGTAATTCGGCATTACTCAATTTTTGTGGAGAAGCTACTATAGGTGTAAGCTCATCAACAGGTTTTTTACCATTCCCTGTCAAACTAATATCTGCTTTTTCAACAAAATCTGAACTATATTTTTTTACAGAAGTATCAACCATTTGTGCTGAATTAATCTGAGCTAACATTAAATCACCCGATAAGGACGCATTGTCGTCAGTTAACTTCTTATCTGTAATATTATCTTCAAAATTAGTACTTTGAATATCACTGTCTTCATTTATTACTGGATCAGTTGCTTCACCATCAATGGCTTTATCTATTGTTATTTTTGTCGCTTCACTATCATCGTTATTTTGTTGCTCAAAAAGGGCGGCAATTGTAGATCCCAAATCATTTTTAACACTAGCATCTGTATTTTCATTCGCATCTGACTGCTCCTCAGCACCTTGTAGAAGAGCTGAGAACCCAGAGTTTAAACTGTTATCTTTAACTTGAAGGCTTTTGTCTTGAAAAGCTGAAAAAGAGTCTTTTTCAGATACTGCTAAAATTGAAATACTATTCATTGCCATAAATCACCCACCGTATGCGGCAAAACACAACCGTGCATTGCCTAAATTAAGCTTCATTTCATTCAAAGCAATTAACGTGCCTGTTCTAATTAATTTTACGACGTTGAAAAAATTGATTAGATGAAAATTCGTCCAGCATTTTTTGTTCATTTTTGGCAATTAACACATCGGCTTTTAATTTCTGTTTCTCAATTAATTTAGCAACAGCTTTAGCCTTAATTTGTTGCTTTAACCATATCGTTTTGCGCTGGTTTACAACTTTTTTTGCTGTATTTACAGTACTAGCTTGCTGGCGAATTGCTTCTTCTATTTTTGCAATAAAGGCAAGGTATTGATTAAACCCTTCACTTGATAGGCCAGCTTGGCCTCTTACATGCAATTGTTGTGTATATTCGAGTCTAAAGTCATTTAAACCTTGCAGTTTTTGTTGGTTGGCTTGCAAGTTTTGACTTGCTTGCAAATAATTTATTCTCAACGTCTCTTCTTTTTCATTTTCAAGCTTGAGCAATAAATGCAATTTGTTTTTTATCATTACGCTTGGCCTAATAATTGTGCTAGGCCTTCTAGACCATCATCGTAACTGATCACATCGCGCATACCTTGCTGTAAAAAAGCATTTACTCTGGGCATCATATTAATTGCTTGATCCAATATTTGATCCGTTCCTTTTTGATAAGCCCCTAAGGTAATCATATCTTTATTTTGCTGATACATAGAATAGACCTGCTTGAGCACTCGAGCTTGTTGCATGTGTGATTCAGAAACTACTTGGGGCATAACTCGCGATATTGATTTTTCTATATCAATTGCCGGATAATGTCCACTATCAGCTAAATCTCTCGAAAGCACAATATGACCATCTAAAATTGCTCTAGCAGCATCGGCAATCGGGTCTTGCATATCATCGCCTTCGCTTAATACTGTAAAAAAAGCAGTAATTGAGCCCTGACCTTCTCCTCCATTACCTGCTCGCTCCACCAACGCGGGTAGCTTAGCAAACACAGACGGTGGATAGCCTTTTGTTGCTGGCGGCTCGCCTACAGCTAATGCAATTTCTCGCTGCGCCATAGCATATCTGGTTACTGAGTCGAGTAACAACAACACACTTAACCCTTGATCGCGAAAATACTCAGCAATAGTGACCGCACTTTCACACCCTTTTAATCTCATTAATGGAGATGAGTCAGCAGGTGCAGCAACCACAACAGAGCGCTTTCGCCCTTCAATGCCAAGAATTTCTTCTATAAATTCTTTAACCTCACGACCACGCTCACCAACTAATCCCACAACAATTACATCAGCTTCACTACCTCGGGTCATCATACCAAGCAGTACTGACTTACCCACACCTGAGCCGGCAAATAAACCCATTCGCTGGCCTTGTCCGACTGTGATCACAGAGTTAATTGCACGCACACCAACATCCATAGGCTTGCTTATTGGTCTTCTAGCAAGCGGATTTATTGAATTTTGTGCAAACTTTAAATGATGTTCAGCGTTGATCTTACCTAAGCCATCAAGCGGGCGACCCAGTCCATCAACTACACGGCCTAATAAGCTCATCCCTACGGGTAGGCCTAAATTATTTACTTGAGGAATAACACGAGCCCCTGGCAATACTCCAGAAATATGATCATTGGGCATCAAATAGAGAGTTTGGTCATTGAATCCTACGATCTCAGCATCAACGAAACCATTTAATGTTTCTATTTGACATTGACTACCAACAGGCGCCCGAAGTCCCTTAGCTTCTAGCGTAAGTCCTACAACCCGGGTCAATATACCCGCAACAGCAGGGATAGGAGATTTGATATACTGTTGATATTGGGATAAGCGTTCGCTTAAGGGTACATTTTGAGCTAGCATAGTGCGCCAAAATAAAAATTATTGTTATATATCGCTATTATGCAAAAAACTATCCAACGTTTCTTTGACGCGAGTTTTTAGTGTCATATCAATTGAAGATTGGCTTGTTTTCACTTCACAGCCGCCTCGTTCTAGTGTTGGCTCAGCAATTAAATACCAATTACTATCCGTAATACTTTCTTCACCATAACTTTGCTTGATAAGAGTCAGGTCTTCAGGGTGTAGATGTATACGAACTTTTTCTTGATCGGAATTTAGTGAGTCAATTCCTTGTTTTAAAGTATGTAAAATAATATCAGGTGATATTTTAACCTCTTGGTAAATAACAGCTTCTGCCAACATACTAGCAAGATGGACTAACTGTTTTTCTGCTCGTTCATCTACTTTACTTAACGGAGATACTAAACCTTCAAATACTGATTTTAGACTAGTTAACTGCTCTTCAATTAATGGTTTTACATCTTCATGACCTTGCACTTTTCCTTGTTCAATACCCTCTTTATAACCAGCCTCCTTTCCTTCATTCACTCCTTTTTCAAAGCCGTCTATATAACCTTGCTCGTGACCTTGCTTCAAACCTTCTTCATAAGCATCTTGTCTAATTCGTTCAAGCTCAACCATAGTGAGTGAAGGCAGCTCAGGCTCTTCTGGCTCTTCTAATGGTATCTCTTCCGCCATCTCTTTTTTATAAAGCTCGCTAAGGGGTGTACCGTAAGCTGTTGAACGGTCTCCAAAACTGCTTTTATCCGGCGTTAGTTCTGGAATAGGCCAATTCTTCAACAGCTCATCAGCCTCGTCAGCATGCAATGCTTGTCCTTTTGGCTTTGTCATGATTTATAAGAACTCCTCACCACCACCACCACCAAGCATAATTTCGCCAGAGTCAGACAACCGACGTGCGGTTGATAGAATCTCTTTTTGTGCGGCTTCAACTTCACTAATTCGTACAGGAGCCATAGCTTCTAAGTCATCGGCAAGCATCTCAGCAGCTCGTTTAGACATATTGCTGAGTATTTTCTCCTTAAGTGCATCATCAGTACCTTTAATTGCTCTCATCAAGACGTCCTGCTGCACTTCACGTAAAATAGCCTGAATACCACGATCATCTACATCAATTAAATTGTCAAAAACAAACATTAAGTCTTGGATTTGTTGTGACATTTCTTCGTCATGTTCACGAATAGAGTCCATTAATTGCCCTTCGACACTAGTATCCAAGTAATTCATTATATCCGCAGCAGCTTTTAAGCCACCCATTTTCGCGGCTTGTGCCCCAGCTTGACCTGCGAACTGTTTCTCCATGATTTCATTTAACTCCTGGAGAGCCGCCGGTTGAACTTCTTCAAGGTTTGCAATACGCATAGCTAAGTCTAATCTCACTTTCTCTGGAAATTGAGATAATATTTCAGCCGATTGGTCCGGTTCTAAGTAAGACAAAACAATAGTCTGGATCTGTGGATGCTCATTACGAATAATATTTGCCACCTGTTTAGAATCCATCCATTTGAGTGAATCAAGTCCCTTGGCACCTGAACCCATCACTATTTGATCGATCAAACTAGCCGCTTTGTCTTCACCAAGTGCTGCTGTAAGAGCTTTCCTTATAAAATCCTCAGACTGAAAGCCAATTGTACTAAAGCTTTGTATCTGCTCTATAAATAGATTATGAACTGCACTTATTTTAGCCTGTGATAAATCATCTAAAGCAGCCATAGCCATGCCTACTTTTTGTACTTGCTTAGGCTCTAGATGTTTTAATATTTGAGCAGCATCTTCTTCGGTTAAGCTCAGCAATAAAATAGCAGCTTTATCTACACCATCGAGTTTATCAATATCAAACGCTGTAGAGAGTTTTTTTTGTTCTTGATCACTCATCTTCTGTTAACCACGCTTTCACTACTTGTGATGATAGTTCAGGTTCATTTGCAACTAAAGCACGAATAGCTTTAAGTAAATCTTCATCACCATGCAAATCAGGTAATCTAAGTGTACCATCACTTGAAAAGCCTACTGAAGAAGAATCAAAATCTTTATTGAGCATATCCAAAGTCGTATCTCCAATATCTACACCAGAGCTTAGGGCATCATCATCATATTCATCTAAAGTATCTTCTGGATAAATAAGACGTTTAAGCATAGGTCTCACAACAGCCATTATTAATACAATAATAACTAGAGCCCCTAAGACTAACCTTACAACCTTAATAAACCAATCCTGCTCCCAAAGAGGAACCTCTAATTCTAGTCCTATATCCTCTCTAACAAATGGTACAGTAACTACTTCAAGTGCATCGCCTCTTTGCATATCAAAACCAATTCCGCCTTGTAATAAACGACGAATATTTGATAAAGCTTCGACAGAACGTGGAGTCATTGTTTTCTCGCCGTTTTCACCTACTTTTGATATATAATCAACTGCAACTGATACGCTTATTCGACGAATAACACCTGTTTGCTGACGTTTATGTGAAATAGTAGTATCTAGTTCATAATTACGAGTTGCTTCTTTATGGCTACGACTCGGTGACGTTGCTTTAGCTGCCCCACCTTCAGTAATCTTTTCAGGGATATCTGAGCTAACCGGAGGTTGGTTTGTTAAAGCACCAGGAATACCTATAGCTAAACCACCAATATTATTTTCTTCAAACGTAGTTTCACTTCGAACTGCTGGTAAATCTGGGTTATAGCGTTTCTGGGTCTCTTCAACTGCACTAAAGTCCATTGTTAAATCGACTTGTGCTGTGTAATTACCTAACCCGACTACAGGGATTAGTACACTATCTATTTTTTCAAGATATTCTTGCTCACGTTTACGCTCTAAATCATATTCTTTACGAGAACGAGCAGCCAAAGAATCTTGCGAACCTGAATTTAATAAACGACCATTTTGATCTGTAACTGTAACTCGCGCAGGCTCTAAACCTTGAACTGCCGAAGCAATCATATCAACAACGGAATCAACCTCTTCCCCATCAAGCATCCTACCTCGCTTAAGAGTTAAAACCACTGTGGCTGATGGTTTTTTCTCTCTACGAGCAAAGACATTTTCTTTCGGAATTGCTAACAATACTTTAGCACGAGTCACATTATTAAGTTCTTCAATAGTACGAGCAAGCTGCTGCTCTCGTCCGTGCTTCAATCTCTCACGCTCTAAGCGCTGACTTACTCCAAAGCCCATATCCTGCATAACAATATCGCTACCAGAACTAGGACCTTGATCTAAACCTTCACGAGCCATCAGTAATTTAATATTTTGATACTCTGTCTCATCAACAGAAATAACATCACCATCAAGCTCATAGTCTATTTTTTGTGCATCTAAAAAATCAAGAGTTTGAATAAGCTCCTCTGTTTGCATTTTACCTAGCGGGCGCATATCAGGTTGACGAGCCCAAATGATAATAAAAATAGCAATGGCTAAACAAATAGCGAGGGCAATTACGAGAGTTACTTGACGTAATACATCTACACCATTTAATGCACTTAAGTAACCTGACTTTTGCTCTTGTTGAGCTTCAGTATCATCTTGATCGATACCTCCACCAGCGAGGGCAAGATCTGTAGATTGATTTGATTGCGCCACAATAGTTCTCCGTTACCCAGTTAAACAGGCATATTCATAATTTCTTTGTAAGCTTCAACGAGTTTATTACGAACTTGTACTGTAGCTTCAAATGCAACTGAAGACTTCTGAGAAGCAATCATTGCTTCTGCTAAAGAAACACTTCTGTCACCCATTTCAACAGCTTTTACTTTTTGACCTGCATCTTGCTGTAACCCATGTACAGTATTTAAAGCATTACTTAGCATATCACCAAATTGAGAAGTAGAAGTAGCTTGTACCTGCTGAGACGGTAATTTATTTATTTGATTATCACGACCCGCTTCCATGGCCATAGACTGCATTTCTTGAAATACCGCACTATTTTGAATTTTCATAAACTTATCTAATTATGTAATTAACACTTACAACTAGAAAAGCATAAATCGTGCCACAAAAAAACAATATTTATCAATGCGTTAGAGGTTGGTTGATGGTCATAATTTTGGCAGTCCTAAATTAATTAATATTTAGGACTGTAAATTAAGATTATGCGGGGAGAGAAATACCTAAATCTCGCATTTGAGCGAGCTTATATCGTAGAGTTCTTGGACTGATGCCTAAAGTTTCAGCCACATCTTTTCGCTTACCTTGGCAGCGAGCTAATGTCTCTAAAATAATACGATGCTCTTTGTCTTTAAGCTCATCTTTATAACTACCATTTTCAGTAGTAAGTGAATCATGCTTAGGTTCATGTTCGGCTACGGGCGTTTTATCACAATACGTCGAAGAAAGATTACTTTTCAAAACATCTGATATTGATGAAGTTGAATCTACTTCCTTAGTCTGTACTGGTCTAGCTTCCACAAAATTACTAGATTCTATATTTTCAATAAAAATAGCATGCTCACCTATAACATTTCCAGTTCGGAGTATAAGGGCACGTTGAATAACATTATCAAGCTCTCGAACATTACCAGGCCATTTATGGGACAATAACTTACTTTCTGCAACTTTATCTAAATAAGCCATTGGCTCTTTACTTTTACTGACGTGCCTTTCTATTAAATGCCTTGCTAAAACAATAATATCACCAGGCCTCTGACATAACGGACGCCACATCAACGGAAAAACATTCAATCTATAGTAAAGATCTTCTCTAAACTGATTATTAGCCACCGCTTCTTTTAAGTCTCGATTACTCGTTGCAAGCACTCTCACATTAAGTTGAATAGTTTTACGCCCTCCTAAACGTTCAACTTCACGCTCCTGCAATACACGCAACAATTTAGCCTGAAGAGCTAAATCCATTTCAGTAATTTCATCAAGTAAAATTGTACCGCCTTGAGCTTGTTCAAATTTACCAGGGCATGCTTGAATAGCCCCCGTAAAAGCGCCTTTCTCATAACCAAATAATGTAGCTTCGAGCATATTTTCTGGTATAGCTGCGCAATTTATAGCAACAAAAGGCTCATCACATCTGCTGGATTTATCATGAATGTAACGAGCTAACACTTCTTTACCAGAGCCACTTGGACCCAGTACCATAACACTTGCATCAGAGCGAGCTACCTTACTTGCAAGTTCTAATAATTGAATACTACTTGGGTCAGCCACTACAGGGCCTTCTGTCTCTTTAGGTTTTTCTGGTAAATATCGACTCACCATATTCAATAACACTTCTGGCGCAAATGGTTTAGCCATATAATCAATAGCTCCTAAACGCATAGCTTCAACTGCATCATCAATAGTGGCATACGCTGTCATCATTAGTACTGGTAAGTCTGGGTAATTTAATTTAATGCTGCGTAATAAATCAAGCCCGCTCATTGCTCCCATTTGTACGTCACTTACAACTAAAGAAAACATTTCTTTTTTAAGTAGTAACATAGCTTCCTCGGCACAATCAGCAGAAACACATTCAATACCTGACATTTCTAAGGTGTCAATTAATGCTTCACGAAGCCCTGCGTCGTCTTCTACAACTAAAATAGTGTTACTCATAATGATTCCTCTAAATTAGATGCCTCTCTAATTGGCAGTAACATACTGAAACATGCACCACCATGACTATTATTATCCACTTCTACATGCCCTTGATGTGCATTAACAACAGAGCTAACAACAGCTAGACCTAAACCAGTACCCTGACTTTTTGTTGTATAGAATGGTTCAAATATTTTATCTATTTTCTTTAAATCAACTCCTGGACCATTGTCATTAACGCTGATCCGAACTAAGTTTTGATTTTTACTATCTGTGGCCGCACTTAAGTAGATTCTTGCATTTTTTCCAATAACCTGAATGCTATTATGGATTAGATTTTGAATTGCACTGGCAATCGCTGTTTTGTTTCCCATAATCTCAATATCTGGTTCAGGTAAATTCAGACTTAATTCACTATCATTAAGAGCAATCATTGCATCCGCCCCAACTTTAACTTCACTCAATAACTGCTGCATAGACACTTTTTCTACAACATGTCGATCGCCACTTTTTGCAAACAACAACATATCGTTTACTTGGGTTTCTAAGTCTCTTAAACGCGACATTAGCTTCGTTTGAAAAGTATCACGGGATGTTTCAGGTAAACGTTTAGACCCCAAGTTGGCGGCATATAGCATGGCTGCTGATAACGGTGTTCTTACTTGATGGGCTAACGATGCAACCATTTTCCCCAATGCACTTAGCCGCTGCATATGAGCAACACGCTTTTGTAGACGACGTGTCTCTGTTAAATCTGTCATCAAAATAAGCTGTCCCGGCTCAGGAGCTAGTGCAGTAATATCGAGTTTAATTAGTCGTCCATCTCTTAAAGATACTTCATGGCCATCATCTTGATGCGGTCTAAAAGAGCGCTGGATAACATTAAACCACTTCTCACCTTCAAGCGGCTCACCTAACATATCCATAGCGATCTGGTTAGCTTTAGCAATCATACCCTTACCATCTAATACGACTACACCAGCAGGCATGGTATCAACTAAATGTGAAAGCCAACTCGCCTGTTTACGCAGCTCACTTAATTCCCCAACATACTCCTCTTGAAGTAAACATGGGTTATACTGATTTGCAGAAATAAACAGTGGTTTTAGCACAGTAGCAAGAGCCATAATAAAATCTCTTAATGAATGTATATACAGAGCTAAATGCACAATTTGTACCAAATTTTATTTTATAATTTTCATCGTGTTACATAAAAATATGCGCGACATAAAAATGACGCCTATAAATAGGGATGACTAATGACAGAACAAAAGAAGCGCCGATGTCCATGGTTAGATACTACCAAAATTGACTATGTGGCCTATCATGATCAAGAGTGGGGAGTACCTATTTATAACGATCAAAAATTATTTGAATTTATTACGCTTGAGTCAGCACAGGCGGGGTTAAGTTGGTACACCATTTTAAAAAAACGTGATGGATATAAAAAAGCATTTGCTAATTTTGATGTACATAAAGTAGCTTTATTTACACTCGAAGACATAGAACGTTTAATGCTTGATAAAGACATTGTACGAAACCGCTTAAAAATCGCAGCAACGGTTAATAATGCAAAGTGCTTTATTGAGATACAAAAAGAGTTTACTAGTTTTAGTAATTACCAATGGCAATTTGTAGGCAATAAACCGCTTGTGAGTCAGTTAAACAGCATTGATGATTACCCTTCAATTACAGAAACATCAACCGCCTTTGCCAAGGATTTAAAAAAGCGTGGATTTAAATTTTTAGGGCCAACAACAGTATATGCCTATATGCAAGCTTGCGGTATGGTGAACGATCACAGTAATAACTGCTTTAGAAAAAATGAAATAATTGTAAAATATAAACAATAAAGTCTCTAAGGATTTCTTATATTAGAGAGCTATAAATTCTTTTATCAAGCTAATTCTACAAAAATAGACTTAGCTCATTATATGTTTAATTGCACTCTGAATTAAAAACCAAACCTAAGTATCTTTCTGTAAAAAAGCCAAACTAACTTACCCGATGGTCAATTTAAAACATTAGAGATAAAGGTGTGATATAACTAATCTCTCGATAGATTATATTTTTTCATTTTTTCAACCAGAGTTGTTCTACGTACACCCAATATTTCCGCAGCACGCGCTACAACATAATCAAAACGCTCAAGGGCTTGAGTTATTAAACTTACTTCAAGCTCAGCTAAATACTCTTTTAGCTCTATACCGTCATTTGGTAATAAGTCGCTTCCGACTTGATTAAACTCAGGATCTGATTGATTTTCGTAATCACTAAACCCCGTACTAAAGATATCATTAAAAGCATCTTTTTCCATTAACTCCTCAGGGTACTCAGGTTCATAGGCATCAACTTCAATATACCGATACTTACTCGGTAGATCAGGTATATCAACTACTTTTTCAGGAAACATGATTACCATACGTTCAACAAGGTTTGCTAACTCTCGAATATTCCCCGGCCAAGAGTGTTCTTTTAAGCTCTCAACTGCCCGTTCAGTAAATTTAGCCATTGTTCCACTTTGTTCATTAACTCGGCGCATTAACTCTTTAAGCAATAGCGGAATATCATCCGCACGCTCACTAAGTGAAGGGTTTTCAATAGGAAATACATTTAGACGATAGTAAAGGTCTTCGCGAAAACTCCCATCTTCAATCATATGCTCAAGATTTCGATGTGTAGCAGCAATTATACGCACATCAGCCTGAATAGCTTTTGTTCCCCCTACTCGTTCGTAGCTGCGCTCTTGGAGAACTCGTAACAATTTTACCTGCATCTGAAGTGGCATATCGCCTATTTCATCTAAAAATAATGTCCCGCCTTGGGCTAACTCAAAGCGCCCCTTACGAGCTGATATGGCCCCTGTAAACGCTCCTTTTTCATGACCAAATAATTCACTTTCTAATAACTCACCAGGTATCGCACCACAGTTAACTGGTACAAATGGTCCAGTATTTCGTTTTGAAAGCAAATGTACATTACGTGCGACAACTTCCTTACCAGTACCTGACTCACCTAAAATAAGCACATTAGCATCAGTTTTGGCCACTTGTTCGATCAAAAAGCGAACACTTTTTACTGCATCCGTTTCTCCAACTAAACCATCAAAAACTTTATGAGATTTTCCATGTTTATGTTCGTTTGGCAACATACGTTGGTACTGTTGGCAATCATGTAGTAACTGAGTTGTAACTTCATAGTAAAAAGGCTCACAAATAAGACCGACAACATTAGCAATATTCAGTAACGGTTTTAAAGTCTCGCCAATTAATAGAAATGGTATAGTCGGATAACGCTTTATCAAACTTTCATGATCTAGTGATTTCAAAGCTCCCAAGATTACGATACATTCTCTGTGCTGATATTTGATGCATTCTTGCTCAATATTTTCTTCTTCTAATTGCTGAGTAGCTTCACCTATAAAAGTAAGTGATGCCCCCAAACCTAACGAGCGATTATTATTATTATCTAAAATCAAGATCATAGTTAGCGAGCCATAATTTCACTAATTCATTTAATAAATCAAATTGTAAGCGAGTATGTTTTGGATGCAAGCATTAGCGGCAATTTTTTGACATAAACGCCAAAAAATAGACACAAAACCATTAAAACAATACTTTTTAACTATTATTTAAGGCGAAAAATGATTGTTGCCAATATAAATGAATTAGCTTAAAAAGCATATTTTAAAAATATTGAACATCAAGAAATAGTTTCTTACTCTCAATCTGGGTTAGTAGTTTTGTACTAATCAGAGTAAAATTGCAAATAACCCAATTCGCCTTAAAGAAAAAGCGGTTTTTGCCGATAGATAAAAGTTAACTTCCATTTTGGAACTAAACTTGCTTAAGATTTATATAATATAATTAAAGTTCTAGGAGTGATTTATATGGCACACGCGTCTATCAAGAAATACCGTCAAGTAACTGTAAGTAGTGTTAAAGAGATGACACCTTATGAGCAAGTGAAATTAGTCTTTACAAACATCATAGGTAAACTATCTGCAGCTAAGGGTCTAATTGAGCATAAAGAGTTTGAAAAAAAAGGGACTGCTATTTCTGACTGCATCACCTTATTAGGAGCTTTACAGCAAGTTTTAAATTTTGAAAACGAAAATCAAATTTCTGCTAGCTTAGACTCTTTATATGATTACTGTTTACGCACGCTGTTAACAGCAAATTTAGAAAATGATATTAATAAATTAGATGAAGTAATTGTTCTGATTAAAGAGATTAAATCAGGTTGGGAAGCAATTCCCACTGAACAACGTCAATAGGTTCTGCAAAATATGCTTATAAACTCAACCCAAGAAATCCCCGTGAGCGATACGCATACTTGTGATTTATGCTTGGAGCTGATAAATTTTTTATCCGCTGAAAAAGAGCCTGAAATCGCAGCTTTAAACAATGCTTGTAGTAAATTAGATACTTATATGAAAGAGGCTATTTCGAAAGAACCCTCTTTCTACTCGGCTAAAGAATTAGAATTTTTAATTGATTTTCTTAAAAAATTATCTGAAAAAATAGAAGCTGATAAACAACAAGTTGCAGCTAAAATCATCAAAAAACAACGTAATAAAAAAGCTGTTAGTAAGTATAGAGCTAACTCTTAAGTTATATAAACTCTAGTATATAAATTATTATTTTCCTTACTTCATCAGTAGTAGCTTTTAAAATCAGCTACTACTTTTAACTACACCAGGTAGGCTAGCTAACTGTTGTGTCAAATAACTGCCCGTATTATTTAAATTAGCTACCAGTAGGTCCATTGCATTATATTGGTTAAGTAAGCGTTGTTCATAATCATCCATGCGTAAACTAAAGCTCTCATAATCAGTAGAAAGCTTATCAATCTGTGCTTCACGCCCGTCAATTCTAGCCTCTATTACGCCATCACTCGCTGTATAGCTTTGTATCACCGAATCAAATTTCGATACAAACCCATTATCATCATCGCCAGTGAAAAACATTTGAACTGCATCTGAATCATTCTCAATCGCCTCTTTCAAAGCATCTGAGTCCAAACTTAGCTTACCAGAGAGCTCAGTTCTTACCCCGTAGTTACTTAGGAAGCTACTACTGTCATTACCGGTGTCATACTCCGACGTGAGTAGCGATTTTACTTGGTTAACCGCACCTCTTAACAGAGAGTCTCCGGACAATGCACCAATCCCCTCTTCACTAGAGCTTCCTAGCTGATCGGTTAAATCTATAAATGCATTAAACTTTTCTATGAACGTTTCCAGACCAGATGACACATTATTGTTGTTTTCAGTTATTACGGCTTTACTCAAGTCATCATTAACATCGTGCGCTTTTTTTACTGATATAGTGACACCGTCAATGACATCACTAAACTCGTTACTGCTGCTAGAGGCCACTAGTGTTCCATCTATAGTTATTGATGCATCGGTGGCTTTTATTATTTCGTCTAAATTCTCAGCGTACGTAGTCGATGCGGGGTTGCTGTCGTAAGCAAGGCGTGACAAGCCAGATGTATCCGTATTATTCCCATCACTGATGTCATCTACGACTATTTTTATAGCATTCTCTTCACCGGTCTCTTTGCTAGATAATATTAAATGTTGTCCTGTACTATCAGTAATAATAGTCGCATTGACTGAGTCATTATCGTTTGAGTCATTAATCGCATCACGAACCTCAGCAAGCGTTGCACTGTCAGATACATTTATGTCAAATTCATTACTACCAGAGCTAATTGTGAGCTTTCCCTCACCTACAGGTATATCAGCGTCAATAGCAATTGAAGCTAATTTGTGGTTTTCTGCCAGACTGTTTACCTGTATAGAAAAGTTATTCGGCTGGGCTTCTTTTTCAGAGGTTAGTGATATAAAGTCATCACTTCCACTAATGGAACGTTGTTGAAAATTATCCGCGTCACCTAGAGCTTCTAATGAAGTGTTAAGCTCTTCAAGTGAAGATTTTAGCGCACCAACGGCGGATATATCGGTTGTATGCTCTGCTTGTTGTTGCGTAATGCGTGATTCATAAGGGGCTCTTTCAGAGCTAACTAAAGCGTCTACGATATCGTTAACCTGTAAACCGGAACCTATGCCTGTAAATGAAAGAGCCATAATCTAACACCTTACCTAATAAAAAATTATTTATACTTTAAAATCAACAAGCGCGCCAGTCGCTTTAGCTAAATTAGATACAATCTCTAACACTTCCTCAGAAGGGTATTGTTTTACCAAATCGCCACTTTCTTTATCAACGACCTTAATCACATTGCGTCCTGAATCCTCATCAACATGAAACTCTAGCCCCTTATTCATGTCGTTCATGAAGGTTTGCAATTGTTGCGCCACTTTTTCTAAGTCTGGGGAGTTCAGCCCTACACCAATTGTAGCGTCTTCAGAAGGAAGATGTTCGATAGCATTACTTTTAATTTCATCATGTATTGGGGTTCGATTTACATCATGTTTAGAAATATCATTTTTGCTTGGGGTTACTGCTTGGAGTGATATGTTTGGGGTTTCCATGATCCGCTCCTAAAATAAAGCTGAGATTCATTTGTGAGTCTTAAGGATAAAGGGAAGTAAATCCCTTTATCTAAACTGAGGCTAACTAAGTTTAACCTAATAAACTTAATGCTGCTTGTGGTAACTGATTTGATTGCGCCAAAATAGTTGTACCCGCTTGCTGCATAATCTGATTCTTAGTAAGCGTTGCTGTTTCAGCTGCATAATCTGTATCCTGAATACGGCTTCGTGAAGCTGATACATTTTCAGATACGTTTGCTAAGTTACTTATAGTATGACCAAAACGGTTTTGAACAGCACCTAAATCAGCACGTTGCGCATCTATTTGTGCAAGTGCAGCATCGATTGTTTGTATAGCCGATTGTGCACCTTCACTTGTAGTACCTGAAATATCAAGAGACTCGATACTAGTAAGCGCACTTCCTGCACCGGTAGCAGATACAGTTGATCCAGCAGTATCATCTCCTAAATATTCTTGAACATCGGCACCTGTCGTTGAGTCACTCACCGCAATTTTACTTGAAGAAGTAAGTGTTAGCGTAGATGCTATAGCTTGATCGCCATCGGCAGTACCTGTAAAAGCAGCGGCACCAGGATTTGCATTAACTAGCTGAACAGTACCTGTACCTGTACCAGCTGCCGTATCTACTTCTATACCATTTACACCAGTCGCTTTTAAACTAATGCTATTAGTATCCTTGTCATAAATGGCATCGTGGCCATCAGCTACTAAAGCATCTGTTAGACGCTCAGCATCACCACCAAATGTACCTAGGTCGTAACTATCTTCGCCCAGGTTAATAACATCATCATCATCCGAAGATAAATTAGTAATAGTAACATTTAACTTAGCTTCTGCTGTTACTCCCGTAGCAGCTGTATTTATTTTATCTGCAAAATCAGCGGCACCATCGGTAGCACCAAAAGAAACATCTTTACCATTGACATTCCATTCGGCTGCTTGAGTTTGAGAACCGATTTGAGCACTAAGTAACACGTCATCACCTGCCCCAAAAACTGTACCTGCACCCGTAACATCATTTGAGCCAATTGCATCAGCTGACATATTTCTTAGGCTAACATTAATTGTCTCGTTTGCATTTGCACCTACCTGAAATTGCTTTGTACCAAATGAACCATCCAATAGGCTCGTGCCACCAAACTTGGTTGTATCTGCAATTCGAGTAAGTTCTTGTTGAAGTGCACCTACTTCTTTTTGAAGTGCAGCACGAGCATCTGCATCGTTTGAACCATTCGCTGACTGCAGTGCTAAATCACGCATACGTTGCAAGATATTTGACGACTCTTGCATCGCACCCTCTGCCGTTTGTGCCATCGAAATACCATCATTCGCATTTCGCTGCGCTACACCTAAACCATTAACCTGTGACGTTAATCGACTCGCAATTTGTAGACCTGCCGCATCATCTTTCGCGCTATTGATACGCATACCTGAAGAAAGACGTTGCATAGATGTGCCCAATGCATCACTCGATTTTGATAAATTTCTTTGCGCGTTTATAGATGCTGTGTTTGTATTTACTGATAAAGCCATGTTATAACTCCTGATTACTTTTGTAATGTAGCTAATTGATTTTAACCAAGAGCTTTTACATTTTTTTATATGTTCAAGCTCCGTTCTGATTAAGTTAACGGCAGCTAAAAAATAAACTTTAGTTTTTTTATTAAAATAAATTATTAGCCTCTGTAACAGTGCTAATTAGAATAAAATATCACTATAAATTAATAACATATCAATAAAAACTTCACTTCACACACGAAAAAGCGCACTTAAATAAGTGCGCTAAATATTGTATCAACTCATAAAAATAATAGTTTAACCACCTAAAAGACTTAATGCAGCCTGAGGTAACTGATTTGCTTGCGAGAGAATAGTAGTACCAGCTTGTTGCATTATTTGATTTTTCGTAAGTGTTGCTGTTTCAAGTGCATAGTCAGTATCTTGGATCCGGCTTCGTGAAGCTGATACATTTTCAGAAACGTTTGCTAAATTACTAATAGTGTGACCAAAACGGTTTTGCACAGCACCTAAATCAGCTCGTTGTGCATCAATCTGTGCTAAAGCTGCATCAATTGTTTGTATTGCAGACTGCGCACCATAACTTGTAGTGCCAGAGATATCTATAGACTCGACACTTACTAAGCCACTTCCTGCACCAGTAGCCGAAACCGCTGAGCCATCAATTGAACCACCTAAATATTCGCTTACGACGCCACCAGATGAGTCACTAACTGCAATTTTATCTGGAGAAGTTAATGTCAAGGTAGATGAAACAACTTGGTTACCATCCGCAGTACCTGTATATGTTGAACCTGCATTAGTATTTACCAATTGAACGGTACCTGTACCTGTACCTGCAGCTGTATCAATTTCAATTCCGTTTACATCCGTGGCTCGAAGCGTAATCTCTCCGGTATCCTGATCGAAGATAGCATCATAACCATCAGCAACGAGGTCTTCTGTTAATCGCTCACCGTCACCACCATATGCACCTAAATCGTAACTGTCATTACCGATATTCATTGTATCATCATCATCAGATGATAAATTAGTGATAGTGACATTTAACTTAGCTTCTGCTGTAACACCAGTTGCGGCTGAATTTATTTTTTCTGCCATATCTGCTGCACCATCAGTGATAGCAAAAGCAACGTCTTCGCCATTAACATTCCATGCTGCAGCTTGTGTCTGCCCAGCTAAATGAGTAGCGAGTAAATTGTCACTGCCTGCGCCAATAACTGTACCAGCTCCCGCAATATCGTTCGATCCTATTGCATCAGCTGCTGTATTACTTAAACTTACATTAATAGTTTCATTTGCATTCGCACCGACCTGAAACTGTTTAGTACCGAAGCTGCCATCAAGAAGACTAGTGTTACCAAACTTCGTAGTCTCTGCGATACGTGTTAGCTCTTGCTGAAGTGCACTTACTTCTTTTTGAAGTGAAGCTCGATCAATTGCGCTATTAGAACCGTTAGCTGATTGCAGTGCTAAATCACGCATACGTTGTAGAATATTTGCAGACTCTTGCATTGCACCTTCAGCTGTTTGCGCCATTGAAATACCATCATTTGCATTTCGCTGAGCCACAGTCAAACCGTTCACTTGTGAAGTTAAACGATTTGCAATTTGCAAACCAGCAGCATCATCTTTTGCACTGTTGATACGCAAGCCAGACGACAATCGTTGCATTGAGGTTTCTAAAGCCATGCTAGATTTGGATAAGTTACGTTGCCCATTTAGTGATGCAACGTTTGTATTTACACTTAAAGCCATTTTACCATCTCCTAATATTTAGTAGGTTGTGGTTCAATACGTCGTTTAGCTTGAGACCACTTCTTAGTACTTAACATTAGGAAGCATGATTCATGCCAACAAAAAACAAACAATAAAACCTTGATAATTAAAAACTTTATCTTTTAAATAAAAAAAACTGGCACTACTTTAAATTAGTGCCAGTTTTTTGCCGCTTAATACTGGCAATGTTTTACCTTAGAGGTAATCAAATAATGACAAGTTAGCTAAACGTCCAAAAGTTGCTTGCGATACCTGTAATGCCACTTCTTGCTTTCCCAAATCACTTATAGCTGCCGCGGTATCAATTTCAATTAAATCTGAGCGACTCGCTTTATTGTTAATATCTAACCCACTATTAGAATCAGTGATTTGATCAATAGCTTTCATTCTCCCCCCTAAACTAGCTTGAGTAAAAACCACTTGTTCGCTTGCACTTTTCAGCTGTATCAAACCTGTAGCTAATACTTGTTGGTAGTCTTCCTCACTTAAGGACGAATCATTTAAACCATTAATTAATGACTCTAAAGTATTTAAAATATTCTCTTTTTTAGGCTTTTCTAACTCAAAATCCATTTGCCCTGGGGCACTACCTTCCAAATTTAACTTCATACCAGCAAATTCGATCGTTTCACCATCAGTATATTCACCAACTACAGCTGGTACAAAGGGGAGGCCATCTTGCATTATTTCATATTGATCTGGCGCACCAGCGACACCAGCAGTTATTACAACATTAATAGTGTTTGCTGTTGCTGTTGCCGCGGGGTCTGGGTTGTAGTATTTTTCATGAAAGGTATCAAACTCAGACTGTTTATCAACATACACTGTACCCTTTGTTAAACTTGGAGTTAATGTTCCTTCATTTGAAACTACGTTTAAACGAGCATCTACCTTTTCAAAAATATCAAAACCATTATCACTAGACTTTATATCCACACCTTCGGTTATTGTTATTTTATGTTGCCCTTGATCGCCACCATAAACATACTCATTACTGGTACTATCGAAAGTATAAGTTTGAGAACTATCTTGATAGCCTGAAAAAATGAATTTCCCATCCTCAGCTCTAGTATTCACCAAACTTAAAATGGATTGTTGTAATTCATGTAACTCACCAGCAATGCCTTGCTTAGTTGTTGCGTCATACGAACCATTACCAGCTTGAATAGTGAGCATTTCTGCACTTTGTATATTGAGGTTTATACTTTTTAAAACAGTTTCTTCTGTGTCTAAACGACCATTTAATTGATTAATATTTTTAGTATTTTGGACATTTTTCTCAATACTATTTGTAAATAGCATAGCTTGAGATATTGCAGCAGGACCTTCAGAGGTGGTTAAATACTTTTTCCCTGTATTAGCACGCTCTTGTGCATTAGCTACATTTTGCTGATTTTCAAGTATTTTATTAATATTACCTTGATACATTAAATTATTAGATAAACGCATAATTACCTCGCAGCACTTATTAGAGTGTCAAATATAGTTTGCGCTGCAGAAAGTATTTGCGCAGATGCAGCGTAAGATTGTTGGAACCGTAGTAAATTAGCAGCCTCTTCATCTAAATTAACACCAGATAAAGACTCATACCAAGCCTCAGATTGCTGTGCTAAAGCATCAAAAGCTTCGCCACTTGTTTTAGCTTGTCCCGTTACCACCCCTATTTCAGTGACTAAACTTGCATAAGCTTGGTTAAAGGTTTTGCCATTATCAGCGGTTGCACTTGCAACTACATTTTGCCGAACAAGGTCTTCATTTTGCAGATTAGCCAACTTTAAACCATTACGGTTATCATCAAAGCCACCTTCATTTACTTCAATTGTAAATGAATCTCCAACAGTTGGAATTCCTGTCAAATTAAAATCGAAACCATAATTAGCAAAAGCTCCACCAGCTTGATTAAGCATATTCTCTGTTGGTTGGGTTGCTATAAATGTACTCGTATTAACACCATCAGAAACAGTATATTCATCAGGGTTAGCTGTTTTAACTAACGTAATTGGCCCATTAGTTAAGCTCAAAGGTGAAGACCCAAAGCTACCGGTTGTTACGTCTGTTACTTCACTAAATGAAAGTGAGCCAGTGCCTATATTATCCAAATCAGATAAAGTTCTAATAGGAGAAGCCAATGCAAGATCTTCTCCGCGGTCGGTTTTAAGCGAGATATTTCCTGCAGCACCAGAGCTCAACTTAACTTGAAATTCATCTCCTACATTCGCTGTTCCACTCACATTTATTTTTAAGCCAAATGCTTCTCCAAAAGTAACTGTCGAAGAATTAATTTCTCCAGCAATAATATCTGCTGCAGAAGGAGATCCGATGGGCTCTCCTTTATTGTCAATAGGTTGAATTTCAACAGTTGTTGCACTTGTATATGAAATAATAAAGTCACTAGCAGGAAGCTCACTTCCTTTTCCTGGCTCGAGTGTTGCTGTCATACCTGAACCACCCGTATTAGCTTGATAAGCAAGCCCATTAACTTCAGGTATAGTAAAAATATCACCACCAAGCTCTCCGTTAGCATCCATCCCTAAATGATTTTGTTGGTTAAATGCATCAGCTATCACTATACCCATTTGTCCTATCTGGTTTTGGGCTGGTACTAGAATGTCATCTCTAAAAGAAAGTAGCCCACCAATTTTACCTTTTAATTTACTGGCATCAATTTCCAATGAGATTGCTTTGCCATTATCAACATCTAATTGAAATGTTTTCAGGTTTGGATCAGGGTCTCCTTTTATAGAAAACAAATTGAAAGAGCCATCTTGCATAACTACAGACTCCCCAGTCCCCATAAAAACAAGCTTTTCCCCATTAGGGCCATCCAAAGTTTCAATATCAATTAATTCTGATAACTCACGGATAGCTTTGTCTCGCTCATTATAAGTAGAAGTCGCATCGGCTGCGTTATTTGTTCCATTCACTGCCGCTATTTCTTTATTCAATGAACTAATGTTCTTGATAAGTGTATTAGCTTCACTAGTAAAGATATCTAACTGCTCATTAACTACGCTCTTTTGCTCAGACACTATTCCGGATAGACGATCCATTTGATTTATCAAGCTCTCGGCATCTGTCATCGCAAGAGAGCGTGCCACACTAGATGACGGCTGATTTAATGCTTCTTGTAAACTATTAAAAAAAGAATTAATGTTTGTTGAAAGACTGTTCGACTCTTGGGAAAATAATGAATCAATACGGTTTGCTTCACTTGTAAATTGATCAAAGAATGCTTTATTAGAAGTATCTCTATTCAACTGCTTTTGAGCAAACTCATTTAATAATCGATAAGTTTCACCCCGACCTACTTGATTATCAATCATGGTCGAGTGCTCAGTTTGCTCACGTACATACCCTTCAGTATTTACATTTGCAATATTCTTACTTGTCGTTTGGAGTAATTCGGAGCTAGCTCTTACACCTGAGTTGGCAATATTTAATAAATTAAATGACATTTTAGTCTACTCCTTGATGAATCACATTTTTCGCAATATCTTTTAACTCACTGCTACTAAGTAATTTTTTTATTTTATTGGCATAGTTTGGATCAGTTGCATAACCTGCTTTTTGTAAAGAATCTAAAAACTCGGAAGGCTTGGCTGTATTTTTTAATGCATCTTGATAACGCGGGTTTTGTTTCAAAAAATCAACGAAATCATTTACGCTTTCTTCAACAGAATTGTAAGCTCTAAAACTAGCCTGTTTTTTAATTGCAGCCCCTTGCTCAAACTCCAGTGTAACTTTACTTGCTTTTTCACCTTCCCAGCTTTTATCTGATTTAATGTTGAATAAGTTATTCGAGCTACTTCCATCGCTTTTATTAATTATATATTTCCCCCACCCAGTCTCTAAAGCAGCTTGTGCAACCATTACAGCAGGGTTTAATCCGATTTTTTTGGCTGCAGATTTAGCATGCTCCCATACAGAACTAACAAATTTTTCAGCAGTTTCAAATGTAGGGTTATTTCCGGTGGAGCTTCCACTTTCAGCACTCACAGTCTCGGTTTCATTTTTACTAAGCTCTGCGGAGGGGACTCCTCTCATTCTATTGTCACTTAATAATTCATTGCTTGAACGGATTACAGAAGCTGGAACGAATTTTTTGCCATCAGGAGATAGTTGTTGAACAATTAAGTCTGCTAAGCCTAATGAACCATTCGAAGAAAGTTCCGTAGATAATTGCTGATCATGCATGTCTTCAAAATATTTAACACTACTGGAATTAAATGGGCTATCTTTATCCTCAAATGCTTCATTTGCTTTACGCATACTTTTAAGTAGCATTTGTGTAAAGATGGCTTCAAATTGTGCAGCGGCTTTTTTCAGCGCTGCTTTAGATGCATCTGTCGATGCATCTCCACTATTTAAAGCTTCAGAGCGCAGCGCATTTAAATTACCTAAATCAAAAAAGTTCTGTTTATCTAGATGATTTGTTTCCATCAGCTTTTTGACACAAAAATGAATAATACCAATAACTATGCAAGTATTGAGCCACTTAATGAGTGGAGAGTATAAAGAGGTGTGTTCTTAGCCCTAGCCTAGAGTTAGCTAGAGCTGATTTAGTACTTTATATGACAACTAACTGGCCATTAATGGCTCCAGCTTCTTTCAACGCCTCAAGAATAGCCATTAAATCACCTGGTGCTGCACCTACTTCATTGATTGCACGCACTAAATCATCTAAGCTTACCCCAGGGTTAAATACAAATGCCCGCGAGTCATCTTGATTTACATCAATAATGCTTTGTTGAGTAACTACAGTCTCCCCCTCACTCAATGGATTTGGCTGTGCTACATTCTGTTGTTCTGCTATCGTTACCGTTAATCCTCCATGAGTAATAGCCGCAGGCTGAAGCTTCACATTTTTACCAATAACAATCGTACCGGTACGTGAATTAACAATAATTTTTGCAGCCATATCCGCAGGTTTAAATTCTAGATTTTCGAGTGTTGATAAATATGATACACGCTGTGAAGCATCGCGAGGAGCTAAAACACGCACTGATACTGAGTCAAGTGCCTGTGCACTGTTTGGGCCAACCAAGTCATTAATCGTTTTTTCTAAACGCTTTGCCGTTGTGAAGTCAGGACGATTTAAGTTGAAAGTTATGTAATCACCTTGCATAAATGGACTATTAACAGTCCGTTCAACCGTGGCTCCATTTGGTATGCGCCCAACAGTAGGTGTATTCATGACAACTTTACTACCATCTAATCCTTCGGCGCCAAAACCTCCCACAATAAGACTACCTTGTGCTATGGCATATATATTCCCATCAACACCTTTTAAGAAAGTTTGAAGCAAAGTTCCACCACGTAAACTACCTGCACTACCTATCGATGAAACAGTAATGTCAATAGTTTGTCCTGGCTTTCTAAAAGCAGGCAGCTCAGCATGCACAGCCACCGCAGCGACATTTTTAATTTTGGGACTTAAATTTGATGGTAACGTAATTCCAAAGTTACTCAGCATCCCTTTAAAGCTTTGCTGTGTAAATTTACTTTGCTCTCCAGTACCAGGAAGCCCCACAACTAAACCATAGCCTACAAGTTGATTAGAACGAACGCCCTCAACCATAGATACATCTTTAATACGCTCCGCACTGACTGAAAAGTGAAAACCTAATAAAATTACTAAACAAAAGACTTTAAATCCACTCATATATAACGTCCTCTAAAAGGGAAAAAGCGAGCTGCTAAAAAATCGCGTTAGCCAACCCGCACTTTGCATCTCTTGGCCTTGCCCTTTTCCGGAATACTGAATACGTGCATTGGCTATTCGATTTGACTCTACAGTATTATCTGAAGTTACATCTTGAGGACGAACCAATCCTTCTAAGCGAATAAACTCCTCACCAGTATTCAGAGTTAGCCATTTTTCCCCACGTATAACTAAGTTGCCGTTTGGTAAAACGCGCATCACATTAACGGATATATCACCTACTAAACTATTTGACTGATTCGACTTTGAATCTCCCGTAAAAGAAGAATCACTACTAATTCCAAATTGAATACTATCACCACCAATATTAACAGGTAATCCCCCTAAACCGATTACAGGGTCTAAGCTTGAATCAGATTGCTTATCGGTTTCAGTTTTTGCGGCTTTAGTCGCTTGAGTCGATTCCTGTAATTTAACTGTAATAATGTCACCTGTACGTAGAGCTTTTCTGTCTGCGTATAAATCATTAGACACATTTGTATTAAATAGTGACCCGGTTGCGACTACTGGTTCTATACTAGGCTCAGGGTACATTGGGGCATAATAAGGATCATCTTGAACAACCTCATTGTTTTGTGTTGATACACAGCCACTTAAAAGTAAAGTACCTGCTGCAAATAACATAATATTACGCATATTTTTCCCCAAACCTTATAACTGCTGATTAATATAACTCATCATCTCATCAACAGCTGAAATTACTTTTGAGTTCATCTCGTAAATGCGCTGAGTCTCGATAAGATTTACTAACTCTTCTGTCACATTAACGTTTGATGTTTCTAAAGACCCTTGCACAATAGTTCCAAGCCCTTCTACTCCAGGATTACCCTGTACAGGGGCACCACTTACAGCTGTTTCAGTATAAAGGTTTTGGCCAATAGGTTCTAAGCCAGAAGGGTTAATAAAATCACTAATTGTTAGCTGGCCTATAACAACATTCTCTGCCTGCCCTGCCACACTTACAGATACTTCCCCATCTTGAGAAACAGTAATAGATTTTGCATCATCAGGAACATTCATCTCAGGCTGAATAACGAAACCCGCTCCAGAGGTAACTATTCGCCCATCACCATCAGTGGTAAACTGCCCATTTCTTGAATATGCTATATTACCGTCAGGTTGCAGAACTTCAAAAAAACCTTCTCCTGAAATCATCCAATCTAAGGAGTTTTCGGTAGTTAGCATATTACCTTGAGAAAAGTTTTTTTGATTTGCCACTACTTTGGTACCAGCACCAAGCATTAACCCCGAAGGCATTTCAGTATCTTGAGATGAACGCCCACCTGGTTGATTTACATTTTGATAGAGTAAATCCTCAAATACAGCTCGGCTTTTTTTATAACCTACCGTACTAGCATTAGCTAAATTATTTGAAATAACAGAAATATCTGTTTGTTGAGCATCGAGCCCTGTTTTACTAATCCATAATGCTGGATTCATAATAGTATCCTCATTTAAAAGTTAAACTATGCGTAGCAATTGATCTTGACGTTCATCAATTTCTTCTGCTGTTTTCATTAGCTTTACTTGTAGTTCAAATTGGCGTTGATGGTTAATCATATCAACCATTTCATGGACAGGGTTTACATTAGACATTTCAAGCGTACCGCCTAATACCTGCACATTTGCTGATACTGCAACTTCTTCATTTGGCTTAGGCCTAAATAAGCCATCGTTACCTTTCTCAAGCTGACGACTACTTGCCTCTACGACCTTTAAACGATCTACATTCTCTAAAAAAGTAGCCGGCGCGCCTTGAGGGCGAACTTGAATCGTACCGTCTTTACTAAATTCAATTTTTTCAATTGGAACAGGTAATATTATTGGACCACCTTCTCCAATAACTTGACGGCCATGGCTTGTTTGAAGAATACCTTCAGCTGTGATATTGAGAGTGCCGGCCTTGGTGTATGCTTCATTACCAGATGCATCCTGGACACTAAGCCATGCGTTATCGCTCATCGCTATATCCAAGTCTCGGCCTGTTTCTATAATCCCACCTGATGTCATGTCTGAACCAGGTCGTTCTTGCATAGAAAATACACGAGTCGGCAAGCCTTCACCAAACGCTTGCATAGAACGTGCTTGAGCAAAATCAGATTTAAAACCCGTAGTGTTCGCATTCGCCAAATTATTGGCTTTAAGTGCTAACCCTGTCAGGCTTTGCTTAGCTCCTGACGCAGCTATATAAACCATTTTGTCCATAACATCGACTCATATATAAAAACATCTAATTAGCAAATGCAAAATAGATGCCAAGTAAATTTGACGACTTTTTATAACATCTAATAAAAAGGCCGCTTAATAGCGGCCAGTAATGTTATATCAATGGAAAATATAAATTATCTTATTTGTAGAATGCTCTGCTGAATTGTAGAGTTAACTTCCAACGCTCGTGAATTTGCTTGATAGTTACGTTGGGCACTAATTAAATCTACAAGCTCATTTGTTAGGTTAGTATTTGACTGCTCTAGTGCAGATGAATTTATATTACCCAAAGTCCCAGATCCTGGTTCACCAGCTATTGGTTCTCCAGAGGTAATACTTTCTTTCCAAGCTGTATTCCCCACTTGCTTTAACCCTTGAGAATTAGCAAAACGTACCATTGCAACTTGACCAAGGAAGGTTTCATCACCATTACTATATGAAGCGACCACCTTCCCATCTGTGCCAATTTCAATTCCAGCTAATCGCCCTACTGTAGCACCATCTTGCTCTAATGCTTTAACCTCAAAGATACTAGCATATTGAGTTGGAGTTTTATTGGTTGTCCCTGCGCTATCACTCCAATTTATTTTAACGTCGCTAAATTGTGCGCCATTACTTAACAAACCAGTTAAATTTGCTCCTGTTAAGTCTACGTCATTAAATGTGTTACCCACATTAGGAACACCGTCTGTGGTTGCTGGTATACCACTGGCATCAAAACCAAAGGTACTTAGTGGAGTCGGTGTTGCTGCAGCAGCACCTGTATTATCAAAAGGAGTTTTATCTAATGTACCATGCACTTGCCACTCATTTGCATTAGTTTTAACAAAGAAGTATTGCAAAATATGCGGTTCACCAAGTGAATCATATATAGTCGTAGATGTAGATGAATTATAAGTCGTATTATCAGTTGCATCAAAAGGCACTGTTTTCACATCTTCACGAGAATCAACATTAAAAGAAGTGTAAACATTAGATGTTGCACGCGGTGAACCTGAAGTATCTGGGATTTGCAGCGCTGATGATGTACTTAAACTTACTGATGTAGTATCACCACTATCTGGATCAACTGGAAAACTCTGTAAATAATTTCCTTTTGAGTCAACCACAAAATTATCTTTATCTAACTTAAATGCCCCCGCACGCGTGTAACTAAAATCTTGTGAACCGATATCTGAAGTTGTAGCAAAATAGCCGTCACCAGTGATAGCTAAATCAAGTGAGTTATTTGTAAATTGCAACGAACCTTGATGGAACTGCTGAGCCACCATAGTTGTTTGTACACCATCACCACTTTTAGTTTTGCTATTGCTGAATATAGATGTTGCGTACACATCAGCAAATTCAGCGCGAGACTCTTTAAAACCTGTTGTATTAACGTTTGCAATATTATTTGCTGTTACGTCTAAATCTTTTTGCGCGGCAGCTAGGCCGGTTAATGCAATATTAAAACTCATAATTCACCTTTAACCTGTCAATTAGCCTTCAATAAGGCAAAGTTAAACTTATAATTCTTTATGCAATTTCTGCGACATCCGTCAGCCTAACTGCACCTTCACTTGTATTAATAATAATACCGCTTGCTCCATTTATATTAACACTTTCAATATTTTTAAATGTAGCGATAGGTAAACTAGAGAACTCACCATTAGTGCTCCCTTCGGCCTTTACGCTGTATTCCCCTTCAGGTAAACGTTCACCAGCTTCATTTTTACCATCCCATGCAAAGCGAACCGGTCCAGCGGGCTGAGCTCCTAAATCGATGCTTCTAACCAATTGCCCTGAAGCATCAGTAATACTAAGCTTTAAACTTTCAACAGAACTTTCAGCAACGATAGACCCCTTCGCTTCACCAGTATCATTAAGTTCTAAGGAATTTGACTCCAACAGGGCTTGCTTACCAACTAAAGTTGAGGCCTGAAGCGCTGAATTAGAGGTCATAGAAGCTGCAAGAGAATCAAACTTTGAATTCAAATTTGAAATCCCTTCGGCCATAGTAAAACTTGTCATCTGTGAAATCATTTGATCATTGTCTGCAGGATTACTAGGGTCCTGAAAAGATAATTGCTGCGTCAATAACGAGAAGAAATCTTCTTGAGTTAATGCATCACTTTTCTCTTCTGTATCAACTTGATTATCCTGCCACCGCAATGAATCTAAATAAGATGAAGACGTACTAATATCATTACTCATAACCTACCCTCGTTACCGCTGCCCTAGCAACAGTGTTTTGCTTAACATCTGTTTCGCTGTATCAGCAATTTGAACATTTGTTTGATAAGAACGAGATGCCGATATCATATTCGCCATCTCTTCAACAACATTAACGTTAGGTTTATAGATATATCCATTTTCATCGGCACTAGGATGATTAGGGTTATATTCAATTTGCAGTGGCTTGTTACTCTCAACAATCCCCAAAACTTTAACGCCAACAGAGGAGCCCTGTGGGTTACTTGCTGAAGCAGAAGCTTTCGTTAACTCTGCAGCAAACACAGGTTGTCGCGCTCGGTACGTTTTATCTTGAGAAGAACTAATGGTATTTGCATTAGATATGTTACTAGCTGTGGTATTTAAGCGTACATTTTGCGCGCTCATTGCCGAACCAGATATATCAAAAACGTTATATAAACTCATTGTTAGGCTCCTTGACTACCGAGGGCTTTATTCAAGCCTTTAAATCGCCCAGTTAAAAACTGTAAGCTGGCTTGATACTCCATAGCATTCTGAGTATACAAGTTCCGTTCCACCTGTATATCAACAGAGTTCTCATCACCCGTATCCGGTTGATTTGGAACGCGAAATAATTCACCACCACCAACCATTCTAGTCCCACCAGCAATGTGTCTTTCATTGGTTCGGACCATCATATTGCCGCTTAACTGGTTCGACTTTGCCGCTTTTAGCTCAGAAGCAAAATCAATATCTTTCGCTTTATAACCTGGCGTATCTGCATTTGCGATGTTTGTCGCGAGCACTTCTGCACGTTGTGAACGTATTAACATGGCATTTGGATGCACACCGAGTGCTTTATCAAAACCGATGGCCATAACTATCTCCAATAAATTGACTTACTGTAGATTAAAGCAAAAATTAAGCCACTTACTTTGAGATACAAACGATTATTGTAAGCTCATATATTAAAAAGAAAAACGACACAGAAGTGTCGTTTTATAGAAGAGAAATGGGAGGTCTTTATTTTTTTCTATAAATAATACCAGGGTTACATCTAACCATATCGAACTCATCACTCAACCCAGACATCGACTCTGATGCTCCTAAAAATAAATAACCTCTAGGATTTAAAGCTTGAGAAAATTGGCTAATAATTTTAGCTTTAACTTCCGGTGAAAAGTAAATCAATACATTACGACAAAAAATAATATCAAATTTCCCCATTAGGGTATAAGAATCAAGTAAGTTTAAATGCCTAAAACTAACGTACTTTTTAATTGCATCATTTACCTGCGCCATTCCGTTGCCACTATCTTTAAAAAACTTTTTACGCCGTTCCGCAGATAAGCCACGGGCCAAGGCTAATGAGTCATACTCTGCATTTTTGCACATATCTAGCATTGTATTAGAGATATCAGTACCAATAACCTGCGCCCCCATACGAAGCCCACCTGGCTTTTGGCTTTGGAACTCAGCTATGGACATCGCAATTGAATAAGGTTCCTGACCTGACGAGCTTGCCGCCGACCAAATTTTCAATGGCCTGTTTAAACCGCCAAACTCGGGGAATAATTTATTTTTTAATAACTCAAATGGATATTGATCTCTGAACCATAGAGTCTCGTTTGTGGTCATAGCATCAACAACAGCGGCGCGAAGCTGCCGCTCATGTAGCCCCAACGTTTTGCTAACTAATTCAGATAAAGATCCAACTCCAAATCGAGTCATCAGTGGAGAAAGTCTGCTTTTGACTAAGTACTGCTTATTCTCGCCTAATACGATGCCACATTGCTGCTCTAAAAACGAACGGAATTGATCGTATTCAGCTTGCTGTAGATCTTTATTATTCAAATTAAGACCACCTTTTAAAATTAATCACAATTAACCCATTTTTTTACAGCTGTTGCCAATTCATCAGGATTAAACTTAGCAATAAAATCATCAGCGCCTACCTTTTCTATCATTGCCTGATTGAAAACACCACTTAAAGATGTATGTAAAATAACGTGTAATGGAGCTAATTTAGGATCAGCTTTTATTTCAGCAGTTAGTGTATAACCATCCATTTCAGGCATCTCAACATCAGAAATAAGTAATGCAACACGCTCAGTAACATTATTATTACAATCAAGTTCAGCTATTTCTTTTAATCTTACTAATGCCTCTTTACCATTTTTAGCTAGCTCAATTTGCACCCCTAAAGGCTCTAATGCTCGCTTAACTTGATTTCGTGCTACCGCAGAATCGTCAGCAATAAACACGATTCGTTCGCCTAAATCCTTTTGGATATCGCCACTACTTGCAACGTCAACACTTACTTCCGTGCTAACTGGGCAAATTTCGTTCAGAATTTTCTCAACATCTAAAATTTCGACTAGCTCATTTTCTATTTCTGTTACTGCGGTTAAATAGGAGTAACGACCAGCTCCTGAAGGAGGTGGCATTATTTTCTCCCAATTCATATTAACAATACGCTCTACACCCCCAACCAAAAAACCTTGAACCGTTCGATTATATTCTGCAATTATAATAAAACTATCTTGTATGTTTTCAATAGGTCTTCCACCTACAGCCATGGATAAATCAATAACCGAAATAGTTTGCCCTCTAATGTGTGCAACACCACGGATATAAGCATTTGATTTTGGCATGCTTGTAAGAGAAGGGCACTGTAGTACTTCTCTTACTTTAAAAACGTTAATACCAAAACGCTGGCGACCTCTGAGCTTAAATAAAAGTAGCTCAAGACGGTTTTGCCCAACCAACTGAGTTCGCTGGTTCACTGAGTCTAAAATGCCTGCCATTAAAATCTCCTGAAGAAAACATATATAACGGAATGATACTTGCTTTAAGTTAATATAACTACATTATAATCATAAACGCGCCTGTTTTTTGACGCTAAATAATTATAATTTATATCCTGTCCGAAACCATAAGCATAGTTGAAACATTATGAGTTTGTTAAAAAAAATTAAAAGATACAGTGTTTTTTATTTTGTTACTAGTATCTGCTTCGCTTGGAATCTACAAGCTAAAGTATTTGATAAAGATTTGCTACAAAATATGGCTATTTCATATGTGGCAACACAAATTAATGACCTTGATAATAAAAAAATCCAACTCAGCGCACTTCCATTAGACAGCCGCATACCTGATAGAACTTGCTTGACAGATCTTGAATTATCAATTCCTAACCCCCCTCCATTTAATCGTCAAATCACTTTGCAAATCAAGTGTAACGACACCCAAAGTTGGGCTCAGTATGTGCATGTAAGAGTTGAAGAAATGGCTCCAGTTGTGATTGTAAATGAAAACTTAGCTCGAGGGGAGATTATTACAAGCAGCCATTTAAGTATAGAAATGAAAAAGATACACTTTATTAGAGCTCAATATTTAAATGACCCTAAAATTTTAGTCGGTAGCCGGAGTAAACGAAACTTACAAAGAGGTACGCCTGTATTATTAAACCAAGTGTGTATGGTTTGTAAGGGGGATTCTGTTAATATATACGCGAGTCTTCGAGGATTAAAAATTAAAACATCAGGTGTAGCATTAGAGGACGGTACTCTTGGTGAACAGATTCAAGTTGAGAATAAAAAAACAGGTAAGATTTTAAATGCACGTGTGGACGGTGTAGAGTCCGTGAAAGTAAATATTTAATTTATATTAAAGTATTCTTTGTCAATGCCGATACACTTAAAATATGCTGGGTAATATACAGGTTTCTATTATGGTCAATCAAGTTAATAAAAGTAATCAACAAGCAAGTGCTTTGGCTAGCACCAATAAACAGTTTGATTTAAAAAAAGACAATATCAATTTACAAACTGCTCAATCAGCAGCCCCTAAAACTGCTAGTGACTCAGTAAGCTTAACCCCACAAGCTATTAAACTAAAAACATTGCAAGATAAGGCAGAGCAATCTTCAGGTTTTGATAGCAGTAAAGTGGCTGAATTAAAAAAGGCTATTTCTGAAGGTAAATATCAAATTGATAGCGAGAAACTTGCTAAAAATTTAGCTGACTTTGAGTTTGATGTATATGGCTAATCATAACGCTTTAATAACCATAAAATTAAACGAACAAATTAATTGTTTGGAGTCAATGCAATCTTTACTAAATGATGAGCTTAATGCAATAGCATCTCGTCGTGGTGAAGGTTTAAAAGAAATTGCCCAACAAAAAATGTCTTTCTTAACTAAGCTAAGCGCTCTTGACAAAGACCTAAAAAAACTAATTGCTAGTAATGAACTTCAGAATCCAGAGATTGCTGAGTTAATTACTAAAGTTAAAACGCAACTTGTAGAATGCCAAAAGCAAAATAATGTAAATGCCCATGCTGCTCGCCAAGCACAACTGAGTGTTAAACAATTGAAAGAAATATTAATTGGCACACCGAAATCAATGACCTACGATCAAGCTGGTAAGTCCGTAAACACCGAGAATAAGCTTGTTCATAACTTAAAAGCTTAAACTAAGATTAATGTTAAAAAGCCTCAATGTTTTTTATTCCTTCATAAAGCTGCAAATAAGCTCGACTAAGCATTTACTATCGGATGGCTGTAAGTCTTCTCAATGATAATTGAGAAGACTTAATTGATATTAAGTATCTGTCTGGTTATTACCATTTTCGATTAAGTGCTTAATCATTTCCTCTGACTGGTTTTGAACATCCGCTGCTGGCGTGGTATCGTCAATACTTCCCCCACTTTGTGCCGTGCTATAAATAATTGCAGAACCTTCTTCATCAAGTAAGCTGTTTAAAGCAACTAACTGCTCTGTTTCAGAGTCAATTATTACGTCGTTTATACTTAGCGGTTCTGCTTCACCAACTTCTACCACCTGCTCTGGCGTGCTTACCATTGTTCCTACATTTTCTAAATTGATGGTTTCGGTGTTTAACACTCCATCACCTTGTGTATCACCCAATGCTGACTCTTCGCTAAATGATTCAGGGATTGTGTCGCCAGAAGCTGCGCTTGCTCCATTATCGTAAATATTGCCTGACTCTAAAAATACATCATTACCATTTTTAACTTGATAGTTACCGGCTTCGTCCACAGTATAGAAATACGTATTTTCAAGACCTGTCCCCAGTAAACCTAAAAGATTCAGATCTAAATTAGTAGAGTCCCAATTACCTTGAGCATCTACAACTGCATATGGCGCTGAAGTTAATGCTAAATCAATGCCTAAAACTAATGAGTCGGAAATATAGACTTTACTTCCCTCACCACCATCAGATGTACCTTCGTAACCAACCAATATCCCTATACCGAATAAATTAAGTAAGTACTCAGGTTCTACCGTAAAGTTGATTGGCGTTGTATCAACAACTAATCCAGATAAACTACCGCTCGAAGTTGTATTACCTGATGTATCAGTTGCGACAGCTGTTACAGTGTACGCGCCGTCAACTAAATCTGTATCTGGCGAAGCACTCCATGCACCGGATGAGTTAGCAGTTACCTGTTTAGTGACTTCTGTTGGACCGCTAAAGGTGACTAATATAGTTTCACCTGCGCCAGCAGTCCCCGTAACAAGAGGTGTTTGCTCTGCTGTTAGTACTAACCCTGAGTCAATTGTAATACCTGAGTCAATTGCGCTACTTGTGGATTGCGTACCGATATTACCTGCACCATCAGCAATGCTTACATCTACGCTGTAGTTACCCTCAGGGAGTACTTCTGCTGAGGTCACACTCCAAGTTCCATCAGGACCAACTGTTTTTTCAACATTATGAGTGGCGCCTGCTGAATCAGTAAACATAACTATCACAGCCGCACCTGCAAAGCTTCCAGTAACTGACCCCGTAACAGTAGGTGTTGTATCTTGCCCTACAACAATAATTGGATCTATGACTACAGTTGGCGCTGTGTAGTCTGTACTTGAGACCATAGTATCGCTAGCAGAGTTACCCGCTGTATCGCTTATTGAGGCTGTTGCACTAAAGCTACCTTCACTTAATGCGGTGGTCGCTATTACTGACCATGTACCATAGCTTGCAACTTGAGCAGTAATAGTTTGTGAATCGTTATTAGCATCAGTAATAACCACGCTTAGAGTTGTACCTGCTGGTGCATCACTTGTACCTTCAATGGTAGGTAGTGGATTATTAGTAACTGCTAACTGATCAATTTCAATTGTTGGCGGTGTTAAATCAATTACGCCATCAAGGCTTGTAGTACTTGTACCACCTAAATTTTCAACCGTAGCAGTCACTGTAAAAGTGCCTTCTGCTAATGGAATATTAGGTATTAACACCCATATACCCGTAACAGCCTGTGTGTTGTAAGTAGTTGCTGTACCGCTACTATCGGTTATAACAACTTCCACATCGCCATTTAATACGTCGGTAGTGCCAGTAATCGAAGGTGTTGTGTCGCTTGTATCAATTATTGGGTTTATCAATAAGCTTGGCAAGATCGTACTCACTGTACCTGTTTGCGTTATTGTTGCGATATTACCCGCGTCATCAGTACTTATAGCTTCAACTGTAATTTCTCCTTCAGGTAATAAAGGAGCAATGACAGACCAAGTACTATCTCCCAGAACAGTAGTTGTTACTGTTTGTACACCACCTGTTGAGTCAGTGATATTTACTGTAATTAAACTCCCTACTTCTTCATCGCTAGAGCCTGTAATTGTTGGTGTTAAAGTATTAAGTACTCCAAACGCATCTATTTCTAACGCAGGTGGAATGGTATCTATAGTCACTTGCTCAATGAGTGATTGCCCAGTATTACCTGCAGCATCAGTTATACTCGCATACACATTATAAACACCATCTAATAGGCTAGTTGTTACTAAAGACCACTTGCCATCGCTACCAACAACTGCATCGAAAACTGTTTCACCACCATTACTGCCAATAACAGTTACATCAATATCTGTACCTGGTGCTTCTGATGATGAACCTGAAAGCTCTAGTATATCGGTGTTGCTGATGCTCAAAGGTAGAATACTCACAACTGGTACTAATGAATCAACTACAAACTCGAGAGTATCGGTAACTACGTTTCCTGCATCATCGGTAATACTCACATTCGCAACGTGTTGCCCTTGAGTTAGTGCGTCTAGTTGAAGTGTGAATATCCCAGCAGCATTAACTGTCGTCTCGACTATTGAACCATCATCAAGCTGAATTTTTACAGTGCCGTTAATTAAATCACTAGTACCTTGAATTATTGGCGTTGAATCTGATGTTGTGCCAATAACTTCTAAGCCTAAGCTAGGAGATAATGTATCTACAACCTTGGTCAATAAGATTGTTGTTGTTAAACCAACCTCATTTACTATATCTACGGTTACGCTATATGTACCTTCAGCCAATGATTGAGGAACCTGCACAGCCCACGTATTATCGGCTTGCACTATAGCAACTAGCTCTTGTACTGCATTATCGCTATCTACCACTCTAACTAACACTTCCGTGCCTGGTGCTTGGTCGGTCGTACCGCTTATTATTGGTAAATCCCCCTCTCCAGTTACAAAGTTAACTACTGCATCGAGTACCGGCGTTGTGTTATCTATATCTGCTGTTGTTATAGTTGTTGTATTACCCGCTTCATCTGTAGCTGATGCAGTGACTGTTGACAAGCCTATAATATTAATTGTAAGGCCAAGTAATTCCCAATCTCCATTAGCATCAGTTAGTACTTCATAAGTACTATCAACTAAACTTCCTGCCAGTCTAGTTGTTACAGTTACAGTTTCATTGGGGCCCAAATCAGATGTACCCGATAGTGATAATAACCCTCCGACTAAAAACGAAGGAACAATTGTTAGCTCTGGTCCAACGGTATCAACCTCGCCACCTGTTTTATTATCGACCGAAGTATTGCCCGCAGTATCGCTAATAGTTGCACTAACACTGTAAACACCGTCAGCTAAAATATTATCAGCAGCCGCTTGCCAGTCTCCATTGCCATCGGTTTGAACGGTCATTTGATGAGAAACTCCAGCAGAATCAGTAAAGGTAACAATAACGTTTGTATTTGCCTCGTTAGACGTGCCTGTAATTAGCGGTGTGCTATCTTGGGTCAGTATTAATGAACTTTGATTAATACTAATTTCAGGAGCAATTGTATCGATAGTTGCTGTATTTGTTGTATTCCCGGTATTACCCGCGCTATCAGTAACAGAGACTTCAACTGAATAATCCCCTTGTGATAGAGAGCTAGTTGCCTCGACAGACCATACACCACCTGCTTTTATCGTTGTATTCACCGTGTGCTCGTTACCTTGTGCATCGGTGAATACCACTGCAACAGCATCACCTATCGAGGCACCTGTCACACTTCCCGAAATAATTGGGGTTAGATCTGTAATTCCAACAATATTATTAATAGTTACAACTGGCGCGGTTATATCAACTACCCCTGTAGTACTTGTGTTTACAGGGTTACCGGCAGTGTCTGTGGTTGAAGCTGAAACAGTGTAAGTACCCTCGCTCAATTCTGTACTTGCTGCGACTGACCATATGCCATTTGCACCAACAGTAGCATTAACCGTTTGCTCTGCACCTAAGCTATCAGTGATTAAAATAATAACTAATGCGCCCTGTGGTGCAGTGGTTGTACCTGAAATAGTTGGAGTTGTGTCATTTGAAGTTACAAGCGGTGTAATACTAAGCGCTGGTGCTGTTAAATCAATAACACCACCGCCCGTTGCATTACTCGTTAAGCCTCCTTCAGTTACACTTGCCGAAACAGTAAACTCGCCTTCAGGAAGAATACTTGTCGCATCAACACTCCAAATCCCGCCTACTACCGAAGTAGTTACAGTATATGAAACGTTATTAACGTCAGTTATAACGACCGTAATTTCTGTGTTATCTGCCGCACTACTTGTGCCTGATATTGCTGGTGTTTGATCGTTCGTATCAACAATTGTATTAATGTTGATTGTAGGCGCATTAGTATTTAGCGTTGCGGTAGCATTTGCTGAAGCACTATTACCTGCGGTATCGACAATAGTTGCAGAAACTATAACTTCACCATCAGTTAGTGCATCGGTTATATCTACACTCCAATCACCTCCCGCGTCAACGGCTGTTGTGTAAGTCTCGGTACTATCTCCATCGGTCACTGTTACTGTAATACTCGTGTTTTCAGGTTCATTGGATGTACCTGAAATAGTTGGCGTGCTGTTATTAATTGTACCTAATGCATTTATAGTAATACTTGGTGCTTGAGTATCAACAAAACTCGAACCTGTATCGGAGCCTGTATTACCAGCGTCATCAGTAATACTTACCCCTACATTATAACTTCCATTCGGTAAGCTTGGCGCTGTAACTTGCCAATCGCCGTTAGCATCAACTATTGCAGTTAAAATGTGTGTGTCATTATTACTATCTGTGATGACTATATCGACCACTGTCCCCTGTGGTTCAGTTGAAGTACCACTTATAATGGGTGTATCGGTGTTAAATACAGTTATATTATTAAGTGCAACAACAGGCACTTGGGTATCAATTGTTAAATCAATAGTCGTGCTGCTGGTATTATTAGCATCATCGGTAATACTTACTTGCGCCGTATAATCACCATCAGCAAGTGCAAAAGGTACATCTACTTGCCAATTACCATCAGTACCCACTTTGGCTATTAGTGTTTGGCCGCCAATAATAATAGTTACATCAGCACCAATTTCGTCACTCGTACCCGAAATTGTAGGTGTTATATCTGCTGTAGTATCAATAGGATTAACACTAAGAGTTGGTCCAATACTGTCTATCTCACCTTGTGCTTGCTCACTAGTTAAATTACCAACTTCATCACTTACCTCTGCAGTTACAGTGTACTGACCTTGTGAGAGTTCTGTTGGTACTTCAACAGACCAACCTCCATTTGCTTGAACAATAGCCGTAAATTCTTGACTCTGCCCAGCACTATCAACAACGGTAAGTTGTATCGCAGCCCCCTCCTCCATATCAGTGACGCCAGAAATTACAGGCGTAGCATCGTTCGATAAGGCATCAACCGACACTGTGAGCGCTGGTGCTTCGTTATCAAAATCAAGCGAGTTAACAGTAACAACGTTACCCGCGGCATCACTTGCACTTGCTGTTACATAAGCAAGACCAAGTAAGGGAACTGTTATATTTGCAACACCCCATGAGCCATCAGCATTTGTCGCAGCAGTGTAAGTGGCGCCTGCAGCGCCACCTACTAAATACTGAGTAATTGTGATCACTGAACCTTCTGGTAAATCCGACTCTCCCGAAAGTGAAACTAAATTCCCTGTTGCAAATGCAGGAATAATTCTCAGATCTGGTGGGGTTACATCCACTTCACCACTGTCTGTGCCTGTGCCTGTGTTACCCGCTGCATCAGTAATGCTTGCACTAACAGTGTAGTTGCCTTCAGCTAAATCAGTCGTTGGTGTCGCGCCCCAGTCACCGTTGATATCCGTTTGTACATCAATGGTTTGAACTGCATTGTCCGCATCCGTAAAGGTGACGGTAATGGTGCTGTTTGGTGCATCACTGGTGCCTGTCACTCTTGGTGTGCTGTCGTTAGTGAGTATTGGCGCATCCACACTCACACTTGGTGCGGTGGTATCAATGTTACCACTGCCAGTAATATCGGTGCCGTTACCCGCTGCATCGCTAATAGTCGCTTCGATGCTGTAAGGGCCTTCGGCCAATGCAGTCGGTACTTCTACTGAGAAGTTGCCATCAGCATCCACTGTGGTGGTGAACGTTTGCTCGGCCCCTAAATCATCTGTAACAGTAAAGGTGATCACGGTGCCTTCAACGGCATCACTGGTACCACTTAAGGTTGGGGTTACGTCGTTACTTGAACCTGGGCTGGTTAGCTCAAGTGTCGGTGCAATGGTATCTACTTCTCCTACGCCGGTGGCGTTCGCGGCGTTACCCGCTGCATCACTTACGCTTGCACTTACTGTATAACTGCCTTCAGCCAGTACTTGTGAGGCGGCCACACTCCAGGTGCCATTAGCCCCGAGCGAAGTTGTAACCGTATGAGTAACGTTATTGCTGTCGGTGATTTCAACTGTCACAGTGCTACCTTGCGGTGCATTCGCGATACCTGTGATCGTTGGAGTGGTGTCATTCGAAACATCTAGATCACTTACTGCTATATTAGGAATCGTAGTATCGATAACGCCATTTTCTATTGCTGTGCTTGTATTACCACTTCCATCAGTAACACTCGCTGTAACCTCATAGCTGCCTTCAGCTAAATCAACAGGCGCTTCTATACTCCATACACCGTCTGTAACCGTCGTTGTTTCGGTGGTTGTGTTATTCGCACTGTCTGTAAAACTTAAACTTACGGTTGTGCCATTAACCGCACTGCTAGTACCACTTACATTAGGCGTTGTATCATTTGTATCCATTAATGCGTTGATATTAATACTGGGCGCATTCGTATCAATCGTCGCACTTTCACTCAATGTGGTAGTGTTGCCTGCGCTATCGCTCACGCTGGCTTCAATGGTCAGCTCTCCATCAGCTAATGCTGTTGGTACATCTGCTGACCAACTGCCGTCAGCTTGTACTGTCGCGATGAACGTTTCTGTTGTGGTGCCATCGCTCACACTGATGT